>CAWIPM010000003.1:0-286000 GCA_963838035.1 uncultured Solirubrobacterales bacterium | reverse complement strand
CCGCTGGGGGCGGATGCAGGTCGAGCTCTTCAACCGCAAGCGCTGGACCACACGCATCGAGCTCGCCACCGCGATCCACGACTACATTGAGCTCTTCCACAACACCCGGCGCCGACACTCGGCGCTGGGGATGCTCACCCCCATCGAATACGAGGATCTACACAACACGACCCAACAGGCCGCCTGACTCCAGAACCGCGACTCCAGAAAAGCGGGGGTAGATCAAGGTGTCGTCGAAACCGGGGGCAGTCCAACTTGACTGCCTCACCCGCCCCCTGACCACCACAACACGATGTGCTGGCGATGACTGACGGTTGGGTTGTCGTGGGCACGGTGTTGCGGCGAAGCGGAGCGCGGACCTCGATGGAAATCGGTTAGCGCGAGGTGTTGAGGCAAGGGAAGTGGGGCTGAGTTACGGAATCTGTTTGAGGCGTCGGCAGCGGAATTATGTGCCGGATGTGGTGGAAGCAGTGAGGGTGGGGAGACTGGCGGTGCGGTTGAAGGCCTGGCTGAGGAGAGGTAGATGAAGTTCGGGCGGGGCGTGAATGTGAGCGGAAAGGGCCGGAGGGATCGAAGTCAAGGCGGTCGCGGCACAATCTAGGAGTGAATGCGCGGCAGAGGCGCCACCTCGCTGGCGGCGGCCTGCCTCCGGGATCGCGGGGAGAGACTGTCGGCGCTGTCTCGCCATTCTGAAAGTCCCATCCGCACTGCTGCTTCGCGCTCGCCGTCTACCCCAATACCCCGAATGGCGCCAGCGCGAAGTCAGCGATCTCCGGAGCCAGCGCCGGCAGCGACTCCGCCCGCCCGTGGGCGATCTCGTGGCTGATCACGGTCCAGATGCCGCCGCCGATCGCCTCCACGACGATCTCGGGCATCGGCCCGACCCCGTCCGGGAGG
This sequence comes from uncultured Solirubrobacterales bacterium, assembly GCA_963838035.1. Lineage (GTDB taxonomy): Bacteria > Actinomycetota > Thermoleophilia > Solirubrobacterales > 70-9 > CAVVNN01. Next base: position 285,103 of record CAWIPM010000003.1, on the reverse strand, counting down.
GCGGCGGGCGAGAGGAAGGCCATGAACTGCTGCGTCACGCGATCGGAGTGGTCCAACCCATCGGGACCGGCTGCGGCTAGCTCGAAGAAGGCGAGCTGCGCAAAGACGGGCTCGGTGGCTAGGAAGGAGAGTGACTGCCACAACGCGGCGCCCACCGCCTCCGGCCACTCGTGTTGCTCTCGATAAGACGCCCCTGCCAGTCTCAACACCCTCCCGGCGAGCGCGTCGAACGCCGCTAGGAACGCTTCCTGCTTGCTGCCGAACTCCTGGTAGAAGGTCTGGTTAGAAACCCCCGCTGTGGCGGAGATCCCCGGCACGCTCAGCGCCGCATAGCTCCTCTCCGCCACCAGCTTGGCCACGGCCCGCACGATCCGTTCGCGCTGGGTCAAAGTCGCCCGGCTGCGGGGGCTGCTGGGCGACTCCTCCCAACCGACCACGCCCACGCCTTCATCGTCGGGCGTGGGAAGCTCAGGGCGCCGCGCGAAGAAGGAGTGCGGCAGCACACGAGTGGCGCCCCGGCACCGATAGCTGAGCGCCCAATCGGCGATGTCTTCGGCGTGCTCGGCGAAGCGCTCGGGGTGTCCGCTGCGCAGACACCGGTACACCACCCGACGCACCCCGCCGACGATGCCCCAGCGCGTCACCTCGGACACCTCGCCCCCCTGCTCTAATCCAGGCTGCAGCACCCGCTCAAACGTCTCCGTTGCCTGCTCTCGGCGCGCCGCCACCGGAGCGCCGAGGCTAAGCGAGTCGACAACCACCAGCGAGGCGGCGGCGGGCTGCGCCACCAGCAGGTCGGCATAGGTCTTGAGCGCCGCCAGCAGGCGGTCCCGCGGATCGCTCGCCGCTCGCTCGCCGTGCACTGTCTGCACCTGCTCGGTTGCCAGCTCGACGATCATGTCGTAGGTCGCCAGGAAACAGGCTTCCTTGCTCTCGAAGTGCTCGTAGAAAGTGCTCTTGGAGATGCCCGCCAGCGCCACCAGCTCCCTTAACGTCACTCCGGAGTAGCCGCGCCGTGCCACCGTCTCAATCATCGCCCCCATCAGCCGGATTCGCTGGTCTCCGGCGACCTGATCCGGGGTCATCTGGCGGAGACCGCCGCGCAATCGCGGAAACAGTGGCTCCATCGGCATCGCTGCGGCATCGCTGACGGCCATTGTCCCACTCACAATAGTCGCTAGCAGGCCTCGATCTTGTACCAGAGATGACAGAATTGACCCTTAAGCGCACCTTCACTCACCGGGGAACCCGCCACAGCTTCCTCTCCGCGGGCTGCCCGGCCCCCAAGGGCTTCCCAGGCGTCGGCTTCTCGCTGGCGCGGACCAGCTTCGCGTTCGCCGGTGGCAAGACCCTGACCTCGACCCTGCCCTCCAGCTGCAAAGTGCGGGGGTGATCGCTGACTTCACCGACCACAACGGCAAGCTGCGCAACCCGACGCGCTGATCCGCAAGGCAAGGACGGCCAGGTCAGCGCAGCTATTACACGCACCCGGCCTCGCCTCGCCGTCGACGTCCCCAGCCAAAGGAAGGGGCTCGGCCAGACTTCCCAGGACGCGCATGAACGGGTGTGCCGAGCCGCGCAGGAGTAGCCGTGCGAGCGGTGCTAATGCATGTGATCGAAGATGCCGCGGCGGGCTTCGACGAGCGCTCGGTTCCCGGAGTTTCAGCGCGGCGTCGTGGATCCCGATGGTCACGCTTGCCGAGCTCCGTGAGGTCGGCCACGGGCGATAGTCGTCGTTCACCTCGATCATCTCTGTCCTTCGGCGGCTTCGCTGTCACGCCGGAGGTCGCGGGTTCGAGTCCCGTCGCTCCCGTTCGGTGAAGTGCCTGCAGGCTGGCGGGTTTCAGGTTGGTTCGGAGCCGTTGTCTTGTCCCCCTGACCTCCGGCCAAATTGCCCTCAGTGCCCGATAGTGCCCAATCGGCGTCTCCCAGCAGCCCTCCCATGCGGGTCTGCGGACGCAGACCGGTCACGTCGGTGTAGACGCGAAGGGTCATGCGAGGATCGCGGTGGCCCATCTGTGCAGCGGTAATCGCCGGATGCTCGCCAAGCTCGGCGCGCAGCGCGGCATAGGTGCGGCGCAGCGCATGGAACGTGATGCCATCCGGTAGCGGCGGGCGGTCTTCCTTCGCCAGTTGATTGTTCGCCTTCTCGATCGCGCCGTAGAGGACGCGGGTGCGGACGCTGTTGCGCTCGCGCGGCTTGTCGCGAAGGCGGCCGGCGAAGACGAAGTCGTCGGGCTGGCTCCACTTCGACGCGATCTTGTGCTCGCGGAGCAACTGGACCAGCTCGGGATCGAGGACGACCTGGCGCACGCCGGCGGCGGTCTTCGAGACGGCGACGTTGAGCACGCCGTCTCGTAGCTCGACATCACGCCATCGTAGGTGCGTCAGCTCCGAGACGCGCAGGCCGCCGGCCATGATCGCGGTGGCGAGCAGCGTGCGGTTGGAGCCGGATGCGCGCAGGAGTACTTGCACCTGCTCGCCCGTCAGCCGCGCCCGCTTCGGCTCGGCCTCCTTCAGCTTCTCGACGCGCCCCTTGACCGGGTTGTGCTCGATCAGCTCGTAGCGGACCGCGGCGTCGAGGATCTGCCCGAGCCGTGTCAGCGTCTTGTTGATCGTCCGGTTCGACAACGGCCGCTCGACCTGACCCAGCTCGCGTTCGCGGACCTTGGCCGCCTTGTAGCGATCGACCTCCTGCGCGGTGATCTCCGAGGGCCTGTGATCCTTGAAGAACGGCAGCAGATGGTGGGTCAGCGTCAGCTCGTAGTCCTCGACGGTCCGCGCCGCGAACTCGTGACGCCGCGTCTCGAGCCACTCGGAGGCGAACTCGTGGAAGGTCGGCTCGGGGGCGGGCTCCGCCGTCTCCTGCGGATCGTTCGGCTTCCAGATGCCCCTCCGTACGTCAGCGAGGACGTTGGCCAGCTCCTCCTCGGCTTTGTCGCGGGTCCAGCCCTCGGCGCGCGTGCCGAGCGTCAGGTAGCGCCGCTTGCCGTAGGCGCGGAAGCGGAGGGCGAAGGTGCGACCTCCCTGCCGCTCCAATTCGACCACCTGCCCTGTCGATCTCCGTGCCATCTCGCCTCCCGGGATGAGACTACGCCGGAGGTCAACTCGCCCCGCCGCCCTTGATCGGAAGCAGCCGCGCCTGCCCCTCGGACCTCCGCGGCCGATGCGCCCGCTCACCCGAGCGGGCGGGCGGGTCGGCCGCCGGTCCCTCGCCGATCTTGTGCAGCACCCGAGCCGAGACCTGCGGATCGAAGCGGAGTCGCGGCTTGCGCCCCGAGCCGAGCTTGACCGCCCCCAGCTCGATCGCGTGCGTGTAGACCCAGGACCGCTCGATCCCAAGCCGCCGCGCCAGCTCAGCGGCGTCGACCAGCTCCGGCTCGCCGGCGAGGCCGCGGCGCTCCAGCAGCTCGACCACCCGGCGAGCGATCGCTTCGATTGTCTGCGGATCGAGCTTGATGCGAGCGGATTCCATCTCAGCCCCTATGTCCACTGACCGGCCGAAATGCATCGGCCGGACCCCCGAGAAGGGGGTCTCTCCTATGTGAGCCCGGTTGTCAACAGATCCCTCTAAAAAATTAAGACTGAACAACTGCCACCCCCTGCTCACCGGAGCCTCGAAGGGTGTTCCAGATGACCCGGACGAGGAGGCGCTTCAGGCAACGCAACGCTTCGGCGCCCGACTTTCCCTCGGCCCGCTTCTTGGCCAGGTAGGCGCGGGCGCCGGGGTGAACCCGGGCCTGAGTCAGCGCGATCCGGTAAAAGGCCGCGTTCAGCTGGCGGTTCCCGTGGCGATCGAAGCGCACTCGCTGCGTGTTGCCCGAGGAGGCGGGGATCGGCGCGCAACCGGCGAAGCGGGCCAGTTGTGCATCGGTCTTGAAGCGATCGGTGCCGGCGATCTCGCCGATCAGCTTGCCCGCCGTCAGCCGTGCGACCCCCGGCACCGCAAGTAGCTCGGGGGCGTAGGCGCTGGCGAGGCGGCCGATCTCGGCGGCCAGCTCGCGCTCGCGGCGGGTGAGATCGCCGATCCGCCCGAGCAGGTCGCGGCAGATCCGCACCTGGGCTGACTGCTCGCGGCGAGCGAGGCGCTGGGAGAGGCCGCGGCGCACCGAGGCCTGGCAAAGCGTGCGGCCCGAGGGCTCAAGGCCCTGCTCGAGATCGTGCAGGTGCCAGCGCAGGCGCGAGGCGAGGACGCTGCGCTCGCGGACCAGGCCCTCGCGGTGGTCGACCAGGAGCTTCAGCTCCCGGGCCCTGGGGTCGTGGCTCGCGCGGTGGAGCTTTGCTCCCTCGCGCAGCGCCGCCCTGGCGACCGCGAGGGCGTCGATCGGGTCGGACTTGCCGCGGGCGCGCACGCTCGTCCTGGCCCCGGCAGTGAGCGCCGGGGGCACCCGCAGGACCAACTCGCCGCTGGCCAACAGGAAGCGCTCCAGGCGCCCGTTGACGTGGCGGCAGTCCTCCAGGGCGAAGCGGTGCTCCTCGCCCTCGCCGAGCTCCTGCGCCCACGAGAGCAGGCTGCGCTGGCCCTCCTCGTCGGAGGCGATCGTGATTTCAGAGAGCAACTGGCCGACGCCTGAGACGGCGACGGCGGTGTGGGTGCGCTTGTGGGGGTCGATGCCGATCGTGATCAATTGCGGGCCTCTCCTCGGGCTGGCTTGCAGGTCACAGATCGACGGCGGACAGAACTGGGTGGGGCAAAAGCACGCTCCTATCAGGTCACGCCGGCGATCCTCAAACGCGGCGGGCGACAAGACCCCTCGGTCAGCCCGCGGGCGACGTCGTAGTGTCGGGTCAGCCCGTCGCGCCGAGGACGCTATGGCTGTCAATGGATGCCTCTTGGAGAGGGCATCAGAACCCAGTTCGTAGTGTGTCGGGGTGGGGGTTGGGGTGGCTGAGACGCTCTGAGAACAGCAGATGGACCTTGACGCGGTTGACTCCGTTCCTCGCGGTCTGGGCGCTTCGGTGGTCGTCTGGCTGACTGGTTTGTTCTTTGACTTCGAATTTGGGCTGGGCGCTGTGCCATCTCACCCTGAATGTCGGTGTCGCCGTTGGGCTGCGCCACGATCGCACCACTGTGGGCGAGCGCGCACTTGCAAGTGCAAGTGTGTGAGCGGGGGAGGCAGTGGCGCGAGATGGCGGCTGGGAGGGTCGCGGAAGGGCTGACCATGAGGCGATCGTCTGGGTCGGTTTGGGGTGGGGGCTCGGGGCTCTTGGACTGAAGAGGGCAGTGAAGGGGTGGAGTCGGGTCGATGAAGCCGCTTCGACGAGTGTCGAGTAGCAATTGATCGCGTTGCTGCGACGTCCCCCCTGCGGTACTTGCGTTGACTCCGCAAGTCCAGGGCAAATACACTCGGTGATGTGGGCCATTGGTGCTTACACGCAGTATCGGTTGCGAAGGTCGGCGACAGGTGGCCTCTGTCGCGGGTAGTCGCAGGGGTTGCCGTGTCGGTATCTGCATTTCTGGCAATGTCGATGGCCGCGGACGCCACGGCGACTCCACTTTGGTTAGGGCCAACGGCCATCACCGCTTCGCGACATGAACTCAGCGAACCCGATGTCGCGGTGAATGCTTCCGGGGACGCGGCGGTCATGTGGCGCAGTGCAAACGGATTGCACGCGGCGTTTAGGAAAGGACCGAGCGGATCGTGGAACATGGCAAGGTCCTCTCTGCCTTCCGGCTCCTTTCCCGAGCTGGCAGTGGACGCCAAGGGCGATGTCATCGCAACGTGGGAGAGCTCGCTCGGCTACCACGTCGGCTGGGGCGTCCAAGCAGCGGTGAAGCCGGCCAGCCGCGGCTGGCAGTCGCCGGTGCAGCTCGGCGGGCCGCTCGGTGAAGGCCCGGGCGCCGAAGGCGACGCAAGTCTCGCCGTGGACCACAACGGCGATGCGATAGTCGTCTGGAGCGAAAACCTCTGGGAACCCGCGCCCGCGCGGTCCGTTGTCGTGGCCTCGGTGATGGCGCATGCAAGTGGCGTCTGGAGCCCTCCCGTGCAGCTCTCCGCCAACGGCGGCTTCCCTAGGGCTGCGATCGCCCCCAATGGTGAAGTCATCGCGGTCTGGCGCTCCAGCGACATGAGTGCTGGTCCCTCGCTGCAGGCCGTGAGAGGGTCGGCTACCGTGCCCGGCGGTGCCTGGCAGGCACCCGAAGTCGTGGTTGCTGAACCTGTAAGGGAAGATTTTCAGGTTGCGCTTGGTGCGGGCGGCGACGCCGCGCTCCTTTGGGCCCGACCGGCTCAGGGGGAGACCTGCGAATCGAGCCTGATGGCGGTTACGCGGGTGGGGGGCGGGGCTTGGCGAGCGCCGGCCCAGCTCTCGACATCCGGTGTCTGTGTGCTCGATCCACGGCTTGCGCTCAATGCCGCTGGCAGAGCCGTGGCCGCTTGGGAATCGGACACTACGCCCTCGCGAACCTTGCAGGCTGCGGTCGGCTCGACAAAAGCCGGCACCTGGCAGAAGCCGACTCAACTTGTGACTGTCACTCGTTACCAGGTGAGGCCTTGCAGGGATATCTGTCCTGGTCGCCCGCAAGCTCTTCCACAGGTCGCGGTTGGCGCGAGAGGCAACGCGGTCATCGTCTGGAACCAACCCGAAGCTGGAGTCGACGCTGCACTTATGCCGCAGGGAAGCGATGCGTGGGGGCCGGCCGTTGGCCTCACCGCAGCGATCGACACCTACGGGCCGCCCGTCTATCTGCGCGGGGTCGCGCTCGACGCGCGCGGCGATGGGATTGCGGTGATGGGCGGTAGGGACGCCGTTTGGGCCAATGTCCTGGCCGACCAGAGACCGCTGAGCGACGCCCGCCTGTCCAGATCCAGCTTTCCCGCAACCGGGCCGGGGGGCCACGGATCGGCCCGGCCGCGCTCGGGAACCTCTCTTCGGTTCACTCTGACCGCGGCCGCCAAGCTTCGAGTGGCAATTGTGCGCCTGACACACGGAGCGCGACGGAACTGGCGTTGCGTGCCGCTCCTCGCGCACCCCAGAAAGAAGAACTTCCGCAGATGTATTCGCAAAGTCTCCGTCGGGGTTCTCGCGAATCGCGAGGAGCTGCGCGGCACCGGTCAAATCCGGTTCAGTACCGGCCCCAAAGGCCGGTACCTGAAGCCCGGCAACTACGAGGCTGTGGTCTCAGCGCACGACCGCAGGCAGAACTCGGCTCCGGTTGCGCTTCCATTCACAGTCCTCCCGCCGCGGCTCTCAAAGTAGGTGCTGCCGGGTTGTCGCCGGTGGCGCGCGAAGCTGCTTCAGGCAGCGGCCTCGTGGGCGGTGCTCGGTGCCGGCAGAGCTTCGAGAATGCTCGCGGGCAGGCGGGTGCTCGCGTCCCTGACCTCGACCGCGACGAGCTTGTGACTGGTGCGGTCGTATCGTGGAGGCCACCTGGCACCTGCTCGCTGACGACGTCGCTGGACTCGCCGGTCGGGACCCGTCGATGTGTCATCCACGTCGTGGTAGGCGAACATCGCCTCGCGGGCGTAGCGTCGATCGGCTACGAGCGTTGTCTTTTGCAGTCGTCGATGGGCGATCCCGCCGCAATGGCAAACATGGACGCCCATCTTGCGGGGTCTTGCGGGCGGGCTACACTTTTCAGCATGGAACCGCGCGTGTGGCCGAACCTCCCTGACAAGCACCGCTGGGCGCTGGAGTTGATGGAAAAGCGCTTGGAGAACACCACTCAGCCCGCGAGGGAGCTTTCCGCGCGCGCCGAGGAGCTTCGCGCCCAGGCGGCGCAGACCAACATCGATGGTTACCGCGATGCGGCCCTAGTGCTGGCCGACCGTTATGAGCAGGCGGCGGCTTCGCGCCTCGCTTCGGCGTAGCCCTACCGTCTCCCCATCGAGTCCATTCGGGCGGCGATCTCCAACTGCCGGTCGAGCAGGGACTCGGCGTCGCCCTTGATGCGCATCAGCTCGGATTTCAGCTCAGCGAGCGTCTTCGCCGCACCCTCGGCGTCGAGCAAGACCTGATCCCGCCATTTGGCCGAGAGCCGGCGAGCAGTGGTGGAAAGACCGGGCAGCTCGACCGTCACGATGCGAGCCGACTCCTCGAGAAGCTGGGCCTGCTCGAGATTGCCTTGATCGCTTGCGATCAGCTCACGCCGAATCTCGAAGATGGACTCGTGGGCGATCGTCGCGGTTTGGAGCAGTAGATCCAGCTCTTTGATGGCAGTCGGGTCTTCTGGCACGGCGGCCATCCTGCCGCAGCGTCCGGCGCGAAACCTTGCCGGCTCCGCCGCGAGCTTCCATTGGGCACCAGTGCCCAAACGGCGATGAATCGAACGCAATTTACGGCTATTCGGAGGGCCGCGGTCGCGCAGACGGCATCGCCCTCATTCCTCATCAAACAGCGAAGTCTGACCATCTGAGCCGTCCTCCGGGTCGCTCCTGTCACGCCGGAGGCCGCGGGTTCGAGTCCCGTCGCTCCCGCTCATCGAATCACCTGCAAATCAGCCGCTTTCTGCTGGTTTTCGACATCCATCGTAGCGGCCGAAATCGGCGGGAGTAGCACTCGGGAGTAGCAACACGCCGCTTCGCGAGGTAGAGCTCAACGGGATGGTCGGCGTCGCGGGCGAGTCCTGCGTGTCGCGCGAGGCGGAGCCAACTCCCGATCAGCCGCCCACGGCGTTAAGGGTGATGGCATTCCGACGTAGACGGGGCTTGTAGCCTGTGACTCATGCGGGCCGGTCGAAGGTGGGGGACTGGAGTGACGATCGTCGTACTGGCAGCCTTGGCGCTTGGAGCACCCCTGAACGCTGCGGCCGCGCCAACGAATGACAGCTTCGCAAACCGCGAAACTCTCGTCGGGAGCCTGCCGATTCACGCGTCGGGGAGCAATGTGGGGGCTACAAGCGAGCCACAAGAGCCCCACCCGGATCCAGCAGCCTTCGCTGGGCATTCGATCTGGTTCAGCTGGCAAGCGGCCAGCACCGGCTTCGTGACCATCGGAACCTGCGGCAGTCAGATCGACACGGTGCTCGGTGTCTACACCGGCAGCGAATTAGCCACCCTCACACTGATCGCCAGCAATCGCTACAGCTTCGGTCCTAACTGCAATGGAGCTCGCAGCGAGGTCACCTTCAAGGCGATCTCCGGAACGACCTACCAGATCGCCCTGGACGGCAACGCCTTCAGCAACGTCACCGAAGGTTCGATTGAACTAGAGATCTCCGTCCCCTCTCCGCCACCCAACGACGACTTCGCGCACGCAGGACTACTGGAAGGCACAAGTGCGTCGACTCCATTTGAGAACTGGGCCGCGACCAAGCAATCCGGAGAGCCCAATCATCGAGGCGATCCCGGTGGCGCATCCGTGTGGTTCAACTGGACCGCGCCGCGCAGCGGCGGGGTGTTCCTGCAGGCCTGCAACAGCCCCCAGGAAGTGCTGTTAGCCGCCTACACCGGGGCCAGCGTAGAAAGCCTCACCTCGGTGGCGCCACTGGAACCGAACGCACCCTGCGATCTGACATTCATGGCTACAGCCGGTGTGACCTACAGGATCGCTCTGGACGGCAAATGGAACCAATCGACTGGACCGGCGTCCATGGGCGAAGGGCATCTCTCCCTGGTAATGGTGCCGCTCAACGACGACTTCGAAAACGCGACGCCTCTGGATGGCGGCCCCAAGGTCCTATACGTCGGAGAGTCGACGATCGGAGCCACCGAGCAGCCAGGCGAGCCCGAGCATGGAGGAATTCCTGGAGGCGCCTCTGTCTGGTTCAACTGGCTCGCTCCAGGGTCAGGCTCAGTGACCATCAGCGCCTGCGACGCGACATTCCCGATTCTCGCGGCTGCCTACACCGGATTCAGTCTGAGCAACCTCGCTCCGGTTCAAGCGCGTGAAGCTCCCCTGGCGGAACCGTGCGGAGCGTCCTCTGGCAAGGCCTTCGCGTTCAATATCGAATCCGGAGTGACCTATCGGGTTGCAGTCGACGGTGCGGGCGGCGCAACCGGCAGGTTTGACCTTGGCGTCGAGTACAGCGACGAGCGGATTCCGGAAGAACCCTCGGGACCCTCTTCCGGATCTTCTGCGGACATCTCACCCCCCGACACCATGCTCCGCTGGAGGTCTGTGCGGAGAAGCGGGCGCGTCGTCTTCGATCTGCGCTCGACCGAGGTTGGGTCGCGCTTCATTTGCCGGGTTGACTCGCGACCATTCCGACCTTGCCATCGGATTGTGCGATTTAGAAGGCTATATCCAGGTCCCCATGTCTTCGAGGCCAAAGCCATCAATGCGCTGGACGAATTCGATCCGTCGCCACTTGTTGTGCGGTTCAGAGTGCCAAGGCACAGATCTCACAACTGAAGGCTCCAACGATCGGAAATCGGCGAGGAAATGTCCCATCGCGCCGTAAGCTGTCCCGTGCAGGGTAAGCCGACTGCAGGCATCGTCCAGATTCGGTCTGGCGACCCGCTGCTCATCGCAGCGGCCGGGCTTCTGGGGGCGCTCGGCGACAAGGAGGAGTTCCCACAGGATCAGGCCGGGATCGACGCACTGATCGCCGGCATCGCGAAGGGACCCGACGGCGAGGAAGTCTGGGCAACCTACGAGGCACCCGACGACTTGCCCACCTACATCGGCGGCCACGGGACCTGGGTTGCGCCGGCGGGCGAGGGACGGTTGCGGCTGCGGATGGTCGCCCACGATGTCGATCGGCTGGCCTCGCATGTCTGGGTTCTCGGGCCTGACGGCAGCCTCAGCGATCCCGACACGATCGAGGGCTACGGCGTTCCTGACGCTGAGCTACCGGAGAGGGCTAGGGCAGAGCTCGAGGAGCTCGAGCGTCGGCGCCGCAAGGCGATCGCCCAAAAGCCGGAGTTCGAACGCCGCAATGAAGAGCGCCAGAATCGCTACCGGGTTGATCACCTGGTGGCCGTGATCGCCGGCCCAGCGGACCAGGATCCGAGCGGCCCGCTCGTCAGCAACGTCGTCCTCTACAACACAGGGTTGATCGTCAACTATCTGTTGCCGCGACCGGACGAGAAGGATCTCGACCCCGACGATCCGTGGGCGCTCGATAAGGCGGCGGAGCACACGCTCCAACTCGATGACGAACTCGGGACCGAGTTCGCATCCTCGGCCGGGAGCGTTGACCCGAACGGCGAGGGATCTCTCCGCTGCAGGCGCGAGTTCACCCCGGCGGTGCTCGTCGAGGCCTCGCGGTTGCTGGTCAAGCTGGATGAGACGAGCGTCGAGATCGATCTGAGGCCGGCGTGAGGCTGCGGTCGAAGCGAACTCCCGAGCATGAGCACCGCAGGGCGGCCGCGAGCCTGCTGCTGAACCGGGTTGCGTTGGGCCTGATCCAAGACGCGCGGAGCCACGGCGGCTTCGGCGAGGACGAGGCGGCCCTGAGGTCCCACGCTGTCCAGTTGGCCGCGAAGCTCGCCGGTGACACCGGCGCGGAGCCTGAGCGGGATCCGGTCGAACTGGAGCTGCGCTCGGGCGGGCGGATAGAGCTCTCGGTGCCCTTCGACGGGGAATTCCGCGAGTGGGCCGAGCTGCGCGAGGACGGCGTCGTGCTCGGAGGCGGTACGGAGGGCCCGTCCCGCACGTGGACCCGGAAAACGGAGGACATGGAGCCCTGGGAGAAAGAGGCGCAGGAGCGGGAAGACCTCGCCCGCAAGGCGGCTCGCGGCAAGCCCAAGTTCCGTGGCAAGCGATATCTGCGCACCCTCGTCCCCTCTCCGCAGCCGGGCGCTGAGGAGCGAATCCTCGCGATCGAGCTCTACGACGACGGCCTGATCGTCGAATTCACCTACGACACCGAGCCCCTCTCTGAGGAGAAGTTGGAGAGCATGTTCTATCCGCCGCGGCCACCGATGCGCGTCGAGGACGACATCGGCACCGACTATTACGAGGGCGAACGGGCGAGCTATGGCGGTGGCCCAGGTGCCTCCCATTCCTACTTCACCTTCGCTCCCGCAGTGCCTGCCGCAGCCCGCGTCCTACGAATCACCACGACCAGCGGCACGGTCGAGGTCGCGACTCAGGCGTGAGCAATCTCCGCGCCGGCCGGCGATGGGCGGTCGAGCGGGATGCCAGTCATCGTCCCCGACATGACCCGCCGGCACAGAGGACCCGCCTCGGCGAACCCTGGCTAGAATCGGCGACATCCGACACTTTGGCTCACGTGCGATATGGCTGTTCGTCACCTACGCTGCCGTCCTCGCCGCGGTTGTGGTGGCTGGATTTCTCGGTCAGGCCGTGGGCCTTTGGGCAGCGATCCTGTGGGGCTGTGGGCTGGTGCTCGCCGTTGTCACCTATGTCAAGAGGCGGGCTGCCGTGCGGAGCGGCGAGTAGAACAGTTAAATCTCACGCTGTCGGGCCCGAGGTGACCTGGTCCGTTGAGTCATCGCCGCGGCGGCGGAACGGTTCTTCCAGGTCGGCGGCGGCGAAGCCAGGAGAGACCCGGGTGGCGTCAACGACATTCCGAATTGATGGAACAATCCGCCTGTGACGATCTTGGGGCTGGGAGGCGAGGGGACCCTGGCGAGCGGAGTGTCTCGATGAACGACGACTGGCGCCTTCAGATCGACGTGCACGAGGAGGGCCGCGCACATGCGCTGACCGAGCGCCTCGACACCGAGCAGCTCGAACACGACCTGAGTGACGCGTTCCACGACCGCGTCGTCGTCAGTCGAGACGGAGCGCGAGTGTTCCTCTACAGCGGAACTCGCGAGCAGACCGAACTTGCCCGGGACGCCGTTGAAGCCGATGCGCAGAAGCACGGGTGGACGGTCGACATCGATTTCCGCCACTGGCATCCCACGGCAGAGGATTGGGAGGACCCCGACAAGCCGCTGCCCGAAGACGACGCCGCCAAACTGGCCGAGCACCAAGCCCTGATGTCGCGTGAGCTCGAAGAAACGGCTTGGAGTGGCCATCCCGAATTCGAGGTCCGCGTCGACCTTCCCTTTCGCCATGAGGCGGTGCGCTTCTCCGAGCAACTGCGACAGGAGGGCCTGCCGGCAGTACATTGCTGGAAGTTCCTGCTGGTCGGCGCCGCCAACGAAGACATGGCGAAGGAACTCGCCGAGCGGATTCGAGGCGAGGCTCCACCCGGCAGCCAGGTCAACGTCGAGGGCACTTGGGCCGCCGCCTACGCCGAGCGTCCGCCGAACCCGTTCGCAGTGCTTGGCGGGCTGGGCGGCTGAGGACCTGTGGCTGCAGAGGCGATGCTGGCCGGGGAACTGCCCCAGGCTGCTGTGCCTAGCGGCTACAACCTTCTTCCTGGCAGAGGCTGACGGAGAAGCTCGGTCCGGTTAGCGGCACCAGGCCAGCGCCGGGCAGCGGCACGCTCAGGGAACCGGACCATGAGGTCTCGCCCCCAGACCCAGAGCCGCGCTGGAAGACGGCCGAGCCACGAAATGGATCCGGCGGCGAGACGGTGGCTGACGCTGGAAAGTCGCTGCCATCTCCTACCTGGAGAACATCGTCTTTCCGCCCAGAGGCAAGTATGAACCTTTCGATTTTCATCCCCTTGCGCCGTTCGTTGATGGATGCGTTGATATCCGCGCTTCTGCCCTTTGGGGTGAGCGGTTCGAAGGTGCCAACCGAGAAGCGAATCAGCCGTCGGCCAGACTTCGAGGTGGCGCTCAGGTGTGTCGTGAGGAGGCTCGGCACATGGTGGTTAGGCGGATGTTCAGGGCTGCGCTTGCAAACTTCCTTTTCCCGCGTGGTGAGTTCGCCATGAGCCCGTGTTCCATGAACCTCCGTGTATCCCCGCTCGCCACGAAAGCGAATCCTGCCTGTGAAGTAGCCCAGCTGTTTGACGATCCCACCCCCCTGACATCCAGGTAAGCCAAAGCCCGATTCCCGTTGACGGTGTCCAACGGGATGGAACCGGGCCAAGACCCGACCTAACCCGGGGAGCCGGCCGAGGATCTGGTTGGCCCTCGCCCGGTGTTGGTGCATTTGGTAATACGCAAAGCTCCATGGATCGAAGACAGACTTGCCGAGGTCAGCGACGCCGACCACCAAGGTCCTGTGGTTGCGCTCAGAGATTGTGACTTCGTAGCCATGGGTGCCCTTCAGCGTCAGCGAGGCAACGTCGGCGGGCGGGCTCACTTCATAGCCTGGCTTTGCGCCCGCGCCGGCTGGTGTCACGAAGAGTGCCACCGCAGCGCAGATGAAAAGACCGCCCCCGACGAAAGCCCTGCTCCCCATGCACCAGACATTGTAATCCCTCATTCGAATCGTCCCTCACCGGAAGTAGTCGTCCTGCGCTGCCCGGCTCATTCGTGGCACTGTCAGCACCGGTCGGCCGATCACGCTTCCGGGGGATGACGTCGCTGGAAGCCCGCGAGATAGGCGGAAGAGAAGGCGATCTGGGAGATCCAGCCAGGGTGAGCACATCTGGGCTGTCGTTTCAGCGGCGGTTCCGGGTCACTCGCACTTGCAAGTGCAAGTGTGTGAGCGGGTGAGGCGGTGGCGTCGGGGAGCGGCTGGGAGGCCAGCGGCACGGCCGATCCTGAGACGATGCGCTGGCGAGCCGGGCGTCTGAAGGGGGCTCGGGATGCTGCCTGGCTAGGGTAGACGAGACGGGTGCAGGGGGCCTGAGATGGGTTCTCCCTGTCGGGTAGCGCTGAGAGGTTGCTCGAACTGGGCCGCTAGGCGAGGCAGTCGTCTAGCTTGATCGTCGGGTGGAAGCGGCGCGTGTGTCCGGCGCTTTTGACCTTGAATGCCAGGTGCGCCTTGGTGTAGACGGTATGCCCGCAGACACGGCGCGGCTGCATCAGCCTCAGGCGTAGCGGCGCCCAGCCGTAGGTCGCGATTCCGAGCTTTCCGCGCGCGACAGCGACCTTGGCGTAGGCCTTAGCCGCTCAGAGTTGCTCACGGCCGAGGAGGTGGCGGAGCTGTTACAGCTGCGTCGATCGACGGTTCAGGACTATGCGCGGCGGGGGATCATCCCGAGCTTCAAGCTCGGACGGTTCCGGCGCTTCGTGCGCGCCGACGTGGAGGCGACCTTGGAGCTGCTGCGCGAGTCGGGCGGGTATCCATCGCCCCGCTGATCAGCCGACTTGCGAGAAACGTGGCAAAACGCCACGTTTTGTGCGAACCTGCATGCTATTCTTCGGATCACGAAACGTGGCAAAACGCCACGTTTGCGGAACCACCAATGCCGGGCCGCATCTACAACATCCTCGCCGAGATCGCTGTCGACCAGCACGGCTACGTGACTACGCAGGACGCCGAGGAGCATGGCGTCGATCCCCACCGCCTGGTCGAGATGGCCAGGCGCGGCAGCATCGAGCGCGTTGCCCACGGCGTCTATCGGATGGCGGTCGTGGCCCCGACCGGCCTGGAGCAGCTCGTGGAGGCGACGCTGTGGCCCCACCGCCGGGGAGTGCTCTCCCATGAGACTGCGTTGGACCTGCACGACCTGTGCGACGTCAACCCGGCGAAGATCCACATCACCGTGCCGCTCGCCTATCGCCTCAACCGTGCAGTGCCGCCGCTCTACGAGATTCATCGCCGCGACCTCGACGCCGGTGACGTGACGAGATACGAAGGCATCCCGGTGGTGACGCCGCTGCGCGCGATCCTCGACGGGGCAGAGACGCATCTGCGCGGCGACCTGCTGGTCCAGGCGATCGAGACGGCCCGGAAACGCGGTTTGGTCAAGCGCGGCGAGCTCGAGAGGCTCGATGAGCTGGCCGGCGCGGCGCGGCGATGAGCTTCCCGAAAAAGAAGGCGCCCCACAACGTGAGGGTCTTGCGGAACTGGGTCCGCACCTACGCGGACTCGACCGACCAAGCGGTCGGTCGAGTGACGCGCGCGATCTCCTTCATGCTGATCGCGCTGGTCTTGGAGCGAGCGAGGACCAAGGAGGGAGAGCCGCTGTTCCTAGTCAAGGGCGGCGTCTCGATGGAGCTGCGCCTTCGCCTCAAGCCCGCACTACCAAGGACCTCGACACCGTCTTCCGCGGCCGCTTCGAGGAGTGGCTGGACGCCCTCGACGATGTGCTCAGCGCCAGTGTGGAGGGCTTCAGCTTCTCGCGCACCGAGCCGGCGGAGATCCGCGAGACGCACACCTTCCGGGTGAGCGTTGCGATCGACCTGAAAGGCAGGAGGTGGGGCCAGGTGGTGTTGGAGGTTGCGCCGGCCGAGGCGGCCGAGGTGATCGACATCGACGCGGTGGAACCCTTCGATATCGGCCAGTTCGGCCTGCCGGCGCCCGAGAGCGTGCCCGTCGTTGGCCTGCCTTACCTGATCGCCCAGAAGCTTCACGCCTGCACGCAACCGCCGGAGGAGGGTGATCGAGGTGATCGCCGGCGTCGCCTACGAAGACAGGAGGCAGCTCTGTTTCGGTTCGGCGTAGGTGGGATAGCCGACGTGCCAGCGACCGACTCCCCCGGTCGGCGACTGGGAGAAAGCGATCGTGTCCAGGGCGCCGACCGCGACGCAGAGGGATTCGCTCGGACAAGAGACGCCGTTCAACGGCACCGGGTCGGAGCCTGCTTCGAGCGGTTTCGGCGGCAGCCGGCGCAGGGTCCACGGCGATGCCGCGACCGAGCCGGCCGGCACGGCGAGGACCGCGACGAGCGCGATCAGGCAACCGAGAAGCCGAGAGCGCGGCCTTCGCTCCCGCCTGTTCTCCTCGTCGGCATTCACGCGCCCCGTTCTTACCAGACTCGCGATGGAGCCTGGCCGACGCGCAGGTCCGGCGGTCGCGGGTTCTGAATCCGGCTGCCGCTCCTCGGACTCGAATCTCAATCCGGTGCGGGAGGGAGCTCCTGACCGATTTGATACGCATAGAAGACGAGTATGAAACGAACTCAGATGGCTCTTGCCTCGGCGCGCGCGATCGCGCTTCGGACCTCGATCCGGTGTCCTTGCCGGACTCCTGCCCCGTCGCTCCCGCTCGTTGAAGTGCCTGTGAAAGCTTCTTCTTTCGTCGAGCAGTGCGATTAGAGCGTCGCGTTGGAAGAAGGACGAATCGGAACAAGGACCCTTGACTTTCGTTCCACGCGCTACCTTGAATGGCTGAATGGCCAGCCTTTCTACCGCACTCCGCCGGTGAATCCGCAGCGCCCGGAGCGTGAGCTGATCCGCGAGGCCCTGCTCGACCTCTGCTTCGAGCGCGGCTACCGCAACCTCGAGCTGGGCGATCTGCTCCAACGCGCCGAACTCGACGAGACCGCGTTTCACCGCCACTACGCCGACCTCGAAGACTGCTTATGCGCGGTCTTCTCGGAGTACTCCGACGACCTCTTTGCCCGGATCGAGGCGGCGGTGGCCGGCAAATACACATGGAGCGATCGCACCCGCGCCGCCGCATACGCTTTCCTGCACTTCCTCCGCGAGGACGAGCGGGTAACCAAGCTGGGCGTCATCGAGATGCGGACGGCCGGCGAGCGCTCCCAGCAGTTGCTCGCCGAGGTCTCCGACTCCCTCCTGGACCTGGTCGACGAGGGCCGTGCCGAACGCCCCGAGGCCGACTTGCTCACTCGCGCAACCGCGGAGGGAATCAGCGCACGGATCTCCACCCAGATCTTCTCGGCCGTCGAGCACGGCTGCCTCGACCTCGGCGAGGAGGCAATAC
The DNA here is from genome assembly GCA_963838035.1 of uncultured Solirubrobacterales bacterium. Taxonomy (GTDB): domain Bacteria; phylum Actinomycetota; class Thermoleophilia; order Solirubrobacterales; family 70-9; genus CAVVNN01. The sequence continues at coordinate 267,571 of CAWIPM010000003.1, read as the reverse complement.
CCGAACTGATGTACGGCGCGGTGCTGCCCTACCTGGGGGCCGAGGCGGCCGCCGAGGAGCTGCGGATCACACCCCCCCGTTAGCCACCGCGCATGCGTCCTCGGGGCCGACAAAGGGTGCCAGGGTCATGTAGGTCAGCAGCGGAGCGACCTCCAACATGCTGTCGGGGCCACCGGAGTGCATCTGGTCGTTGAGCAGCGCGAAGACCGCCCCTCCGATTGCCTCCGCGGCAACCGATGGAGTCTCGGGGCGCTCGGCATATCCGGGTGCGAGCAATTCCAGCAGCGAGTCGATCACCCTGTCGCGCTGGGCCAGTGCCCGAGGCCCTGCGGCGTAGACCTCGGAGACGGCCAGCCGTGCGAAGTCCGGCTCCGCAGCCAGGAATGCGCACATCGACTCGTACAACGCCCTCACCCCGGTTCGCCAATCCGGTGCCCGCCGTACCGCCGGGCCGACCGTGGCCAGCATCAGCGTCCCGCTCAACTCGACCGCGGCCAGCATTGCCTCTTCCTTGTTGTCGTAGTTCGCGTAGAAGGTCGAGAGCGAGATCGAGGCTCGCTCGGCAATGTCGCCGGTCCGCATCGCGACGTACCCTTTCTCGGCGATCACCGCCGCCACCGAGCGAGCAATCCGCTGCGCCACGGTGTAGCCCTCGAACTGAGGTTGTCTGCCGCCCGCCCCGCGTGGAGACCGCAGCGGTTCCGGCGGCGGGCGGTAGGTGAGGCTCCATGCTCGCAGCTCACCAACGAGACCAGCGATCTCCAGTCCGCTGTCTCGGTAGAGGCGAGTGTGGAGCACCTTGCGCACACCGCCCACGATCGCCCGGACGATCGCCGGCGGCATTCCCCGTGTCTCCGGGCGCGATTCAAAGGCCCGCTGTACGAGCTCCTCGAACAGCTTGGTCGTGCGGTCCACCATCTCTATCGCTGCCGGTCCCGCCGCGTAGGCCTCGACCAGGCACACCTGGGCGGCTGCCCGCTGTTCGGCGATGAGGCTCATCAGCGCCCGCAGGCTGCTTGCGGCGGGTGCGCTGCCGCCGAAGTCTCTCGAGACGGCCTCGGTCACTGCCCCCATGATCGTCTCCAGGGCGGCCAGCAGGCAGGCCTCCTTGTTCTCAAAATGCTCGTAGAAGTCGCTCCGTGACACGCCGGATATCCGAACCAGGTCGGCGACGGTTGTGGCCTCGTAGCCCTTTTCGGCGGCGACCGCGATCATCGCTCCGTAGAGGCGCTCCCGCTGGTTCCGCTCGACCTCCGCTCGATCGACGCTGACGCCTGGGCGCAGCATCCGCGCCCGCAACTTCTCAGAGTCCCCCCACGGCGTCGCGACCATTCGAGCCGACAATAACCAGCCTCAGGCGGCCACTGCGGCCCCGACGCAGAGCCAAAAGGCAGGGGTAGGAGACGGTGGTCCTCTGCGACGTGGGCACCAAGTAGGCAGTCGTCCTCGCTCGATTGCCGTCATCTCGCCCGACCGCCTGATATCTGCTGGGCTATATGAACGTCAAGCCACGTGCCGAGGGTTGTAATGAGATCAAGGCTTGACATTTGCGTAGGACTATGTTCTCATTCTTTCGGTCACCAGTAAAGGGGCGTTCTCAAATAAATTGAGACGCAGGGGTCTATCGATCCAAACCGGCGCTGGCGGCAAGGAACCGCTTAGGCGGAGACAGGGAATAGAGGCCGCCTCGGCGGCAACAGGGAACTAGGAGATACAAGTTGCAGGGAAAGCCACGCTCAGTGGCCGGATTTTGCTCCGTTCACCACGCTCGGCTCCGAGCGTGCACGTCCGACTTCTCAAAAGCGGCCGTCGTCCTTCCTCACCGGTTGACGACGCCGAGCGACCCGTTTCCCTCGGGTCCTCTGAGCGGCCCGTCTCCCTCGGGTCCTCTCCATGAGCAGCGCGCGAGCGGCCCTGAACGCTCTGGGCAAATCCATGTCCAGACAGCCGGGGCCGCTCGCGCAGAGCTCCGACCGACTCGGATGAGCAGATACGATGTCGCCGCGACAAGCAGATGACAGCCAAGGCCGGGGCATGCCGAATGGATCAGCGCGACAGGGCGTTGCTTCACGGCGATCCCGACCCCCGGCGGCTGTCTGTCCATGTGGTGTTCTGCGTCCTCGCGCTTCTAGCAGCCTACGCTTTGTCTGCCGCAACGGCACTGGCAGACACGAGCATTAGCGAATACGGCAGCGCCTCCGGCCAGATTCGTCAATCGAAAGGGCTTGCAGTTAGCGCTAAGGAAGGAGGTGACGTTTACGTTGCCGATTCTTCGAACCATCGAATTGATCAGTTCACCTCCTCGGGGCAGTTCATTCGCGCCTTCGGCTGGGGGGTCGTCCCCGGGGCCGCCACCGGCACCGGAGACCTGGTGGCCGGTTCCACCTCAGTCACATCCGTTACGACGACCAGCGGGTCGTTTGGCGGCTCGGCTCTTCGGCAGCGGCAAGATCGTTACCGGACCTGGGATCTCTGCGGACACGCGAATCGAAAATGTCACCGACACTGAACTCAAGCTCTCCAAGCCAGCCAACGCCACCGTGACCGGAGCCACGCTCACCGTGGCAGAACCGCCGGAAAACGTGCCGACCAACGAGCGCAAGCTTCTCGCAATTGCCGGATCTCCAACCCAAGGCACATTCACCCTTACATTTCGCACTCCCAACCCGTTTTCGACCGGCAACACGGTTGGTGATGCTTTCGCTGCGACGACCTCTTCCGGATCGTCGGTGCTGACCGAGGTGACCGCTACGAGCGGCCATGGGGATACCCAGGAAGGATCAACCGTCGTGGAATCGCCGACCGCGACCACCGGCGCCTTCGAAGTCGGACAGATGGTGAGTGGTCCGGGAATCCCCGCCGGAGCGGTCATCGTCAAAGCGGGGGTCGGCTTCTTCACTATGTCCGCAAAGGCGACTGCCACCGCGACGGGCGTCCCACTCTCGGTGCACCCATTCCTGGCAGCCGGTCAGGCGGTGGCGGGTCCCGGAATTCCCCCTGGAACGACGATCGAATCGATTGCCGGTAACGGCGACATCACCCTCTCGGACAACGCAACCGCGTCCACTACGGGCGCCGGGTCTAACAGCCGGCATTCCGTACAACGCCTCGGCCACCGAAATGCAGTCGAGCCTGGAAGCGCTCCCCAACGTCGGAGCAGGGAACGTGGCAGTGACCGGCGCTGCGGGCGGACCATGGACCATTGAATTCACCGGCAAATACGCGGATACGAAAGTCGGCGAACCGACGGAAACGTTCCCCGAAATGTTTGCAAATGTCAGCCGGCTGTCTCCCTCATCCACAGCGACCTTGACCACTCTGCAGCAAGGAAGCGACGGCCTCGAGACATGTACGAATGCCTGTTGGGTTGGTTCGCTCGGGCCAGATCCGCTGCAGTTCGGCAATGTTCTGCGCGAAATCGCGATCGACAACGACTCGACATCGGGATCCTATGGAGACCTGTATGTCCTCGACTCGTCGCATTATCGGGTGGAGAAGTTCGGTCCCTCCGGAGAATTCCTGCTGACCTTCGGCGGCGAAGTGAACAAGACGAAGGTTGGCGAAAGGAAAGAAGAGGAAGCGAACGCCGAACCCATCACAATCACCGCGGAAGAAGAAGACGTATGTACGGCCGCCGAGATCGCCGGCGGCGACATCTGCGGATCGGGGGTCGCCGGCACCGGAGATAGCCACTTCTACAAATCCGGCTCGCTCGACTGGGCGAATGAAGGGTCCAGCTCGGTAGCCGTCGGTCCAAGCGGGCGGGTCTTCGTTGGAGATTACGGTCGGGTACAGGAATTCGAACCCGACGGCTCCTTCGTGGGCGAACTGACCCTCGCCGACTCCGAACCGCAATTCGTCACAGCTCTCGCCATAGACTCAGCCGGAAACATCTACGAGCGCAGCGCCATCTACGGATCCCTTGGCAGTCCGTTGAAACATCAGGTCCCGGGTGTCCGCGAGTACAGCCCCGCGCACATTCTTCTCCGCACAGACGACACTGAAGCAGAAAGCGACCCGACCCACATCGCCGTCGATGGGTCGGACAATCTGATTGTCAGCGACTACAACGGCGGCAATTTCGAGTTTCGAGCGTTCAAGGCCGACGGCACGCTGTTCGCCTTCTTCACATCCGACCAGTTGAAAGCGATAATCAGCACAGCCCGCCCGGGCGGAATTGCCGTCGATCAGGCGACGGGGTCCATCTATGCGACCCCCTTCGAATTCGGCTCTGAACCGTTTGCATACGTCGCTGTGGTCTCGCCAATCGTGCTCGGTGCTCCTGTGATCGGCGAAGAGCGCGTCGGTGACATCCAGCCGACGACGACTACCCTTCATGCCGTACTCAATCCAGCGGGATTCGATACGCACTACAGATTTGAATATGTCGATCAGGAATCCTTCGCGAACGACGGCGGGTTCTCTAGCCCGAACACACAGCACACGGTGGAAGTGGATCAGGGATCGATCTATCATAAATATGACATTCAGAGCGCGATCTCCGGCCTCTCTCTGGGAACTGCGTACCGTTACCGCCTCGTTGCCGAAAGCGAATGCGAACCGACACTGCATCCCGGTCACATATGTGTAACGCAGGGACCGGCTGAATCGTTTGAGTCTCTGCCCGCCGTGTCCGTGCGGAATTTCACAACTCAGACAGTGGGCCCCGAAGTGGTGGTGCTCAAAGCGGAACTTAACCCCAACGGAGGGCAGTCCACGGTCTACACGATCCATTACGGCAGAGTGGCGGGGGAATACTCGGAAGGCTCTTCGCAGGGAGGTTTGCCCATCGGCAACGAATTCGAAGGAGTCACGGCTACGCTCACCGGCCTAGAGCCGAACACGACTTATCACTATCAGCTGGTGGCGAGCAATTCGAATGACCCGGCTGGCGAAGATGTGACAGCTGATCAGACGTTCACCACGGAACACTCGAGTGCCGAAGAAAGGGCTGCAGAAAGTTGCCCCAATACGAATCTCCGCGAAGAAAACGCGTCACTGTCGCTTCCGGACTGTCGAGCTTACGAGCAGATCACGCCGCTTGCGAAGGAAGGGAGCGAGGCGTTCCCGAAGTTTTCCCTTGCCCCGGACGGTGAACGGGTGCAATTCTACTCGGAGGGCGCGTTCGCGGGTGCGGAAGCGAACGAATTGGCAACGGAATATGTTGCCCATCGTGGGTCGGGCGGCTGGTCTAGCCGAGCAGCGTTGGGCCGCCTTGCCCCTGTTGGCTTTGATCCGGCGCCGGAAGACTTTGAAACCGGATTCTATTCTGCATCGCTCTCGAAGTGGCTGTTCCTGGAGATTCCAGCATATTCAGGCGAACAGAGTCGGGTGTCGGCGACCAGCGCCTATTACGCGCTGGGCTCGGATGAAGGTCCCTATGTCGACCACTGGACGCCGACTCTGGAACTCGTCGAAGGTCCACCACGGTCGCACTTTGTGTTCACGGAAATCAACGGACAATCGGAAGACCTCTCCCGCCTGTTCATCACCACGGGTGCGCGCTTGCTTCCATCTCCCCAGGACGAACGCCCCGACAATCCGGACAGCGGCTTCCTTAATCACACCCGGATATACGAAATAGAAGGCGCGGGGAGCGGAAGTCCAACGATGCGCCTTGCCGCGGAGGTTCCGCTCGGTTTCACGAAAGATCGGGGTTCATGCACGTTGGATGAAGAAAACACGATTCCGCGCCGGACTCGCCTGACGTCAAGCGACGGCGGCACGCTGCTTTACACGAATCCAATTGAAGTGAATCCTTTGTCGGGATGCGGCAACGGAACGCCGAACTCCTACGGCCTCTACGCGCGGATAGACAGAGGAGTCCCGATACAGCTCAACGTTCCACCACCATCTCAGTGCACCGGCTCGGCGCCCTGCAAGACGGGTGGAGCCGACATGCCGCGCTTCTATGGGGTGTCTCCTGATGGAAAGTACGCCTGGTTCACCACCGCTCAGCCGTTGATCAACGCTGATACGGACACGACTAGTGACCTGTATGTAGCGAAGTTGGATAACGGCGGTCTCAGCGAACTCGTTCAGGCATCGGCCGGCGGCGTCACGGCATCCCATCCGACACCAGGAGAAGGTGCGGGCGTGAAAGGCGTGGCGAGGATATCGGCGGATGGCACGCATGTTGCCTATGTCGCGACCGGTGTCCTGACGGCGAGTCCGAATTCGGAGGGCGAATCTGCGGTCCAGGGGGCCGATAACCTCTATGTCTACGACGCCACCACGGGGGTCACCACCTTCGTGTCACGGCTATGCTCAGCCCCTGAAGCGTCCGGCTTGAGCCTGGACACCGCCTGTCCTGATGATCTCGGGAAAGGTGAAGGCTCGGGGTCCGGCCATAACGACGCCGCGATCTGGAATCCGGACGCGGGCGGCGGTGACATCGCATTCACTCCAGATGGCCAGCATCTGCTAATCGGTAGTTGGGGTCGTTTGACCAACAACGACACCGACAACGCTGCCGATGTCTACAGGTTCACCGTTGACTCAGGCGAACTGACCCGGGTCTCGTCGGGGCGCAACGGCAATGACGCAAACGGCAATGACGATACCTACCCTGCGATGATTGAAAGGACCGGTGCGGTGGGTCCGAAGCCGTTCCGGCTGGCCGAAGACGAAGGGCGCAGCATGTCCTCAGATGGTGCCATTGTGATCTTCGAGACAGCCGCGCCTCTGGTTTCTCACGACACGAACGAAGCGCTCGATTACTACGAGTGGGAGGAAGACGGCCACGGAACCTGCTCAGAACCTGCCGGATGCATCAGTCTGATCTCATCGGGGCTGGATCCGCACGGAGTCGAATTCGCGATAATCAGCACGAGCGGTCGGGATGTCGCCTTCCAGACGCAGCGTGGACTGGCGCCCAATGACACCGACGGCGTTGGAGATATCTACGACGCCCGGACCGACGGCGGCTTCCACGCTACACGTCCGCCGCCGCCATGTGGAAGCCCGGAATCCTGCCGGGCCACGCCGAAGAGCGAACCCGGCGCCCCGACGATCGCCAGCGAAACGTTTGTCGGCAGCGGAAACGGGCTTACGCAGCTGAGGTGCGCCAAGGGCAAGCACCGCGTCAAGAAGCATGGCCAGGTGCGCTGCGTTCGCAAGCAAGGACGTCACAAGAGGCACCACCGCCGGACCTCAGGCAGACCGCGACATCACAGGGCAGGAGGCCGTCGATGATCCGCCGGCGCAGGTCCTCGAAGATGCCGCCGTTGGCTGGGGTGCTGCGAGCCGCAATGCTGTTAGGCGCATCGTTGACCGTCGTCGCCGCGGCCGGTCTGGCCGTGGGCACTGACGTCGCAAGTGCTGTAACGGGACCCCCCGAATGGAGCATCAGCGTCAAAGCGAACGCCGACTTCTTCATCCCTGGCAGGTACGACGGGTCTTATCGGATCGAAGCTGAAAACGTCGGCGGTGAAGCAACCCACAGCGCCGAAAAGATCGTGATCGAAGACCTGCCGCCGGCCGGAACGGCGGCCAAAGCCGTCACCTTCTACAACTTCGGCCTCTCGGAAAGCAACCTGGCGGCTGCCGACACCTGCGCCAGTCCGGTGAAGTGCACCTATCCCGAAGGCCCTCTGTCGTTCATTATGGCGCCCCTCCAGCCTGGAGAAAAGCTCACCATGGAGGTCCTGGTGGAACTTCCCCCGGGGGTCGAAGGGGATCTCGAAGATACCGCCACGGTTTCGGGTGGCGGCGCAGCTGCTCCGGCCGAAGGGCACGTCATAACTCCTGCAACAACTGAACCGCCATTTGGCAGATTTGGCTTCGATGCTTCCTTGAATGATTCGGCGGGCGGTGAATACGCACAGGCGGGTGGCCATCCATATCAGCAGGTAACCGAATTCAACTTCGGCACGTATTCCTCCCTACCGACCGAAGTTACATCGGGTGCGCCAGAAGCCTGGGCTAAGGAAGGAACGGCACCGCTCCGCGATCCGAAAGAAGTGGGAGTGGAACTGCCACCTGGTCTCGTCGCCAATCCCCAGGGGGTTCCTCGCTGCAGCCTTGCCGATTACTTCTCGGAGGCCTGCGAAATCAAAGCCGCCGTCGGCGAGGCGTGCCTCCGTCCGTTCAGCTCGAACGCCGGTGGATGCAGGGAGGTGTCGCCGGTTCTGAACCTGGAACCGCAGGGGGAATATCCCGGCCAGCTCGGGATCACGATCGGTGGCGCGCCGTTCATCGTTGTCACCACGGGAATTCGCACCGCAAGCGACTATGGAGTCAACGCTACCGCCATCGCGATCGTGTCTGATCTGAACAGGGTGCGGCTGACGCTATGGGGTGTTCCCGCCGAAGAAGCACACGACAACTTGCGCGGGAAAGAATGTCAGTACCTTGCTGTCTTCCGCAGCGTCGCCCAACTCGAACACGAATGTGAAGAAGAAGCGGGCTATGGCGGCGGCGGCCCCGCCGAAGTCGCACCCACCCCGTTCCTGACCATGCCGACAGAATGCTCCGGCGCTCCGATAGCGATCCACGGCAGCTACAACACCTGGGACGACCCGCAGACGTACGCGCGGCGATCGGTCGATCTGCCGCCGGTCGACGGATGCAACAACCTCAGCTTCGTGCCGAAGATCGAAGCGCTGCCCACCACGAACCTGGCCGATTCCCCGACGGGACTCGATTTAGCGTTGCACATACCACAGAACGAAGACCCCGAAGGTGTTGCTACCCCGGAGCTGAAGGAAGCTGTGGTCAGGCTGCCGGCAGGGCTCAACATCAACCCGGCTTCCGGCGAAGGCTTGAAGGGGTGCAGCGAAGCCCAGGTGGGACTGCATTCGGCCTCGCCCGCCACTTGCCCAGACGCTTCGAAGCTGGGCACGGTCGAAGTGAATACGCCGCTGCTGCACGAATCGCTGGACGGCGCCCTCTACCTCGCAACCCCGCACCAGAACCCCTCGGGCTCGCTGCTCGCCGGCTATCTCGTCCTCGAAGGCCAGGGGATCAAGATCAAGCTGCCCGGCGAATTCGAAACCGATCTGCAAACCGGCCAGATCACGGCCCGGTTCCTGGAAAACCCACAGTTGCCCTTCGAAGACTTGAAGCTCAACATGTTCGGCGGCGCCCGCGGCGCCCTGCGCACCCCCGCGGTCTGCGGCGCCTATGAAACGACCAGCGAGCTGACACCCTTCTCGGCGCCCGAATCGGGCCCGGCGGCGACGCCGAGCGCAGAATTCGAAACGACCAGCGGCCCGACCGGCGGCGAATGCGCCTTCAGCGAAGCCGACCTGCCCGACGCGCCGCGCTTTCACGCCGGCACCGAAACCCCCCAGGCGGGGATCTACTCGCCCTTCTCGTTGCGCCTGGTCCGCGACGACGGCAGCCAGGAAGTGAAGAGCGTCGAGACGACCCTGCCCAAGGGTCTGGTCGGCCGCCTCGCCGGCACCTCCTACTGCCCGGAGGCCTCGATCGCCGCGGCCGAAGCGAAGACGGGCAAAGAAGAGCAGAGCTCGCCCTCCTGCCCGGCCTCGAGCGAAGTCGGCACCGTCGATGTCGGCGCCGGTGCGGGGCCGACCCCGCTAAACGTCCCCGGCCACGTCTACCTCGCCGGCCCCTACAAGGGCGCCCCGCTCTCCATGGCGATCATCACCCCCGCCGTGGCCGGCCCCTTTGACCTCGGCACGGTGGTCGTCCGAGCTGCCCTTCACGTCGATCCCGAAACGACCCAGATCCACGCCGTCTCAGACCCGATCCCGACGATCCTCGAAGGGATCCCGCTCGACGTGCGCTCGATCACCATGCAGCTCTCCAAGCCCGACTTCACCCTCAACCCGACCGATTGCTCCGAATCGGCCTTCACCGGCTCGACGACCTCGATCCTAGACGTCGCCGCACCGCTGACCCAGCGCTTCCAGGTCGGCGGCTGCCCGGCGCTGGCCTTCAAGCCGAAGCTCTCCCTGCAGCTCAAGGGAGGCACCAAGCGCACCAAGCACCCCGCCCTCACCGCGGTCTTGAAGATGCCCGCAGGCGATGCCAACGTCGCCGCCGCCCAGGTCACCCTGCCCCACTCCGACATCCTCGACCAGGGCCACATCGGCACGATCTGCACCAAAGTGCAGTTCGCCGCCAACGCCTGCCCGGCGAAATCGGTCTACGGGCAGGCCAGGGCCTTCAGCCCGCTGCTCGACCAGCCCCTGGAAGGCCCGGTCTACCTGCGCTCCTCAAGCCACGAGCTGCCCGACCTCGTCGCCGACCTGAACGGCCAGATCCAGGTCGTCTTGGCCGGCCGCGTCGACGCCGTCCACGAACGCCTGCGCACCACCTTCGAAGCCGTCCCCGATGCCCCCGTCTCCAAGTTCGTCCTGCAGATGCAGGGCGGCAAGAAGGGCCTGCTGCAAAACAAGACCGACATCTGCCGCTCCCCCCAGCGAGCCACGGTCACCTTCACCGCCCACAACGCCAAGAGCCAGGAAACCAACCCGGCTCTGAAGGTGCGCTGCGGCGGGCATCACAAGAAGCACAAGCGCAAGGGCGGTCAGCACCATGCCTAAGCGGTGGCCACTTTCGGCCTCCCTGACCGCGGCCGTCCGCGGCTGCCCGCCAGAGCTTCGTCTCATCAAGCAGTCCCGGCCAAACGGGGAATGGGTTCCCGTTCGGCCCTTGTCACCTCGACCGGCCGGAATTGATCCGGTGGGCACCACACAAGGAGAAGAGATCTGATGTCACGCATTCACAGCACGATTCGCGCGATCCGCGAACCGTTCGGCACCGCAGGGCTGATCGTCGCGATCGTCGCGCTGGTCTTCGCCATGCTCGGCGGCGCCTACGCGGCGACCGCCGGCAGCTCGCACAAGAAGAAGACCAAGGTCGTCAAGGGCCCCCGCGGCCCCCGCGGCCCCCGCGGCCTGACCGGCCCCGAAGGGCCCCCAGGGCCCGCCGGCGCCGACGGTAAGAACGGCAGCGCCGGCGCCCCCGGCAAAAACGGCACCAGCGTGACCAGCGAAGCCGAGCCCAAAGGCGCGAACTGCGCCGAAGGCGGCACCAAGATAATCGGCGCCGCCACCACCTACGCCTGCAACGGCAAAGAAGGCTCGCCCTGGACCGCCGGCGGCACGCTGCCCCACGGACAGGCCGAGCACGGCACCTGGGCGGTCAGCGGCCTCTTCGAAGAAGAACAGACCTACTACCTGCCGATCTCCTTCCCGATCCCGCTTTCCGCGCCCCTGGAAGAAACGGCGCTGCACTTCGTCGACCCCCCGACCATCGCCGAAATTGGCGAAGGCAAAGCCCCCAAAGGACCGGCGGAATGCGAAGAAGGCACCTACAAGAACCCGAAAGCCGCGCCCGGCAACCTCTGCGTCTACCAGGAGTTCAACGGCACACTGCTCGGCAGGGGCGGTATCAACCCCGTGTCCGGACTCGGCAACCCTGAAGCCGAACAATTCGGTGAATCCAAGATCGGCCGCTCGGGGGTAATCCTCTACACAGAAGCTCATTTCAACTCACCGCCGTCCCAACCCTCAGCGGTATACGCCACCGGCGTTTGGGTGCTGAAGGCTCCGTAGCCCAACCCTGATGCAAGGCTCCCGGGGCAGCTGCTCGCCCCGGGAGCCCTCCACTACGACCGACGCCGGGCCAAGGGATGCAGTGCCTCTACAACATCAAGAGCAAGGGAGAACAGTGAGATCCACCGAGCGCAGGGAGAAGGCCCCGTCCAACCGGACCGGAGTCCTCGCTGTGCTCGCGAGTCTGGGCAGCCGCAGCGGGAGTGGTACGCCCTCACACAGGCGTGAGGGGTCCCGCCTGGCTGCGCGACTTCTCCCCATCGCCGCGGTTGTGTTCCTGGCGCTTCTCACCGCGGCGGCCGCCTCGGCCGACGGCCGGATCGGTTTCGGCAAGACCGATGCCAGCAGCCTGTTCGAATGGCTCCAGCCGGGTGGCTTCGAGTTTCCCGAGGGAGTCGACGTCAGTACTAAGGAAGGCGGCGACCTCTACGTCTCGGACCCTCAGAATCAGCGCATCAGCCAGTTTGCCCCCGACGGGACCTTCGTCAGGGGATTCGGATTCGGGATCGTCCCTGGCGCAGCGGCCGGCACCGGTGATGTCACGGTCGGTTCGAGCTCGATCCTCAACGTCACCACCACCAGCGGCCAGTTCAGCCACGGCCCCGTCGGCGGCAAGATCATCACCGGCCCGGGCATCCCGGCCGGAACGCGCATAGCGCCTTGTCACCCAGAACGAAATCCAGCTCACCAAGTCCGCCTTCGCCTCCGGCACCGGCGTGCCCCTCACGGTCGCGGCCGGCCCGGGGAACATCCCGACCAACGAGACCCAGCAGGTTACGGTCAGGGCCAATGCCGGCCAGTTCAAACTCGCCTTCAGCAGCCCAAAACCGGGGTCGACGACGATCAGCACGCCAAACCTCAACTTCGGGGCGAGCGCCGCTGAAGTCCAGTCCGCACTTGAGGGAATCACCACGATCGGCGCTGGCAACGTCGCGGTCAGTGAAGGTCCCGGCGACGAAACCGGTTCAACTCCCTACCTGATCGAATTCAAGGGTCGCTACGCCGACGTCAACGTGAGGAGGCTGTCGCCGACGAATGTCAGCCTCAGCGGCGGGAGCCCGTCCACATCAGTGACTGTGGCCACCCCACAGGAAGGGGGTGGTGTGGTGGAGACCTGCACAACCGCGTGCGGGCTGGCGATCGGGGAAGAAAACTCGTTCGAAACTGGCCAAGGGGTCGCGGGTTCCGCGCCTGGTCAGTTTCGTAACAACGGCGAAATCGCCGTCGACAACGACCCGGCCTCCCCTTCCTATGGAGATGTCTACGTCGTCGACGAAGGCAACTACCGCATCCAGAAATACAGCCCGTCCGGCCAGTTCCTGCTGATGTTCGGCGGCGAAGTCGACAAGACCACCGGGGCCGACGTCTGCACTGCGGCCGACCTCGCCGGTGGCGACATCTGCGGCGTAGGAGTCCCCGGCAATGGCCCCGGCCACTTCCACAACGAAGCCGGAAAGAACTGGGGTAACCAACAAAACAACTCGATTGCCGTCGGCCCGACCGGCACGGTCTACGTAGGTGATTATGGCCGCATTCAGGAATTCGAACCCGACGGGGCATTCGCCGGCGAATTCGTCCTGCCCGACGGCGAACCTCTCTTCGTAATCGCCCTTGCCGTCGACCCGGCCGGCAACATCTACGAGCGCAGCGCGAATCTCTCAGGTAGCAACGGTTCGGTGGTCCAGGAGGCCCCCGGGATACGCGAGTACGACAGCTCGCACTCGTTCGTGCGGAGCTTCGACACTCAGGCAGGGAGCGAACCCACCCATATCGCCCTCAACGAAGAAGGGGACCTGTTCGTCAGCGACCGCAACGGCGGCGGCGGCAACTTCGAGTTCCGCGGATTCGAACCCGACGGCGTCCCTCTACGCAGTCTTTCATTCCGACCAGGTCTCCAACTTCCGGCTACGACCCGAGGGGCCTCGCGGTCGGCGACGAGGCGGAAAAGATCTACGCATCGTCGCTCAAACCCGAAAGCGCCCACGTCGCGGTGATCGCGGAGCCGGTCAAAGGCGCGCCGACGGTTTCCGAAGAGCACCTGACCGACGTCCAGCCGACCACCGCAACCCTGCACGCCACGGTTAACCCTCAGGGCTTCGATACCGAACTACCACTTCGAATACGTCGACCAGCATGCCTTCGAAACCGAAGGCGGCTTCGCCAGTCCCCAGACCCAGGCCACCACCTCCTTCGATCTCGGCCGGGTCATCCAGGCCGATCCGGTGCTCTCCGGGATCTCCGGCCTCACCCCGGGGACCAGCTACCACTGGCGGGTCGTCGCCGAAAACCACTGCAACGAAGCTGTCCCCTCGGAAGTCTGCACCACCTACGGCGCCGAAGAATTCGAGTCCCTTCCGCCGGTCTCGATCAGGGACTTCACGACGCAGACCGTCGGCCCCGAACTCGTCACCTTCAAAGCCGAACTGAATCCCAACGGATCCGAAAGCACCTACACGCTCCGCTACGGGCTAGGCCCGGGATACACCTGCGAAACGGGCCATGTCTGCTCGACGTCGGGAACTATCTCGATCGGGGGCGAATTCGAACCGATTGAAACCACTTTCAGCGGACTTAAACCGAACACGCTCTACCACTACCAGCTCGTCGCAGAAAACGTCTACGGAGAAGTCGAAACCGCAGATCGGACCTTCACGACGGAACGTTCCTCTGTTGAAGAACGCGCGGCCGAAAGCTGCCCCAACACTAACCTCCGCGAAGAAAACCAGTCGCTGGCTCTCCCCGACTGTCGCGCCTACGAGCAGGCGAGCGAGCGCAACAAGGAAGGCTTCGAGGCCTACCCAGGAGAGTTCGCCTTTACCGCCGGCGGCAACCGCGTTTACTACTTCTCCTCCGGTGCCTTTGACGGTGCTGCCCAGAACGAATTGGCCATCCAGTACATCGGCGAACGCTTCGAATCGGGCTGGAAGACCCATCCGATGATCGCCAAGCGGTTGACGCCGCCGGGTGAGGAACCGGTGGCGGGTGTGGTGATGTCGCCCGAAATGGATCGTTGGCTTTTGCTCGAGTCGCCGGGGATCAACGCCGAAAAAGCAAGGGTCGCGCAGATCGACCGCCTATTACTCGATGGGATTTGCCGATGGAAGCTATCTCCTCCACGCCAGCCCTACGATCAATCTGGTGGAAGGGCCGCCGCTTCCGGCCTACCAGTTCATGCCAAACAGCGGCCCCGGCCTCGACTTTTCAAACGATCTCAGTCGGGCCTATATGACCACCAACCAGCGTCTCCTTGCGAGCGATCCTCGGCCTCTGACCAAATACACCAGTAGTGTGGCGTACTCGAGCGATCGGATCTACGAATTCTCCGGGTATCGGTGGCCCAAATCCGACGCTGAGGCTGGTGACCGAGCTCCCTGACGGGTTGGTGAGCTTTGTGACGGTGGACCCTACGGAGGTGGCCAGGCGACCGCATGCGCGATCAACAGCACTGATGACAACGTGAACGGATTCGGCACGGCCGGCTTTTAGCAATGAGCGACGACTGTCCAGCGACGGCTCGGTGCTCTTCTTCACCGCTCCAATCGAAAATCTTGCCGGCGCATTCTGCGGCGAAGGAACCCCGAACCCGATCGGGATTTTCGCAGTGACTGAAGGCGGTGCACCGGTTCAGCTCAACGTCGCGCCGCCGGGTCAGTGCAGTTCTCCCAATCCCTGTGCGACCGGGACGATCTCGACCCCCAGTTACATCGGTGCCTCCGCCGATGGCTCGATGGCCTGGTTCAGCACCACCCAGCCGCTCGTCAACGGCGATACCGACACGACAGCGGACCTGTACTTGGCCAAGTTGGAAAATGGATCCCTCAAGGAACTCGTCATGGCATCGGAAGGCAACGCAACGGATCCCACGCGCGGCAGCGGCTCCGGATTCGCTCATGCGACCGTGGTCTCGCCCAATGGCGACCACATCGCGTTCGCATGCGTCCGGGGTGCTCACGACCGAACCGAACGGGCTCGGCCAGGAAGCCGAACAGGGCAAGAACAATGTATACGTATTCGATGGCGCGACCGGCGAAACCAAGTTCGTCAGTAACTGCGGCGTCGCCGGTAGTGGAGGAGGGAGTAAGTTCACGCCGAATGGGCGGTATCTTGTCTTTGTCTCGGGCGGCCACTGCACGCCCGACGACACCGACACCGCGGACGACATGTTCCGCTACGACTTCCAGACCGGCCAGATTGTTCGCCTGTCGTTCGGTCGCAATGGAAACGACGGAAATGGAAATGATGATCGGTACGACGCATTCATTCACGGTGGAGGTGGTGGCTTCGCCGGCAGCGCACTGACGGAAAATGATGCGCGCACCGTGTCCGCGGACGGCTCGGTGGTCATCTTCTCCACCAAAGCGCCTCTCGTCTCGCACGACACGAACGGAGCCACAGACGTCTACATGTGGGAGGAAGACGGCCACGGCACCTGCGAAGAAAGCGATGGCTGCATCAGCCTCGTCTCGGACGGCGTCGATCCCCACGGAACCGAATACGGGATCATCAGCGCCTCCGGCCGGTCGATCGCCTTCCAGACCCAGCGCGGTCTCTCCCCCGGCGACACCGACGGAGTGGGGGATGTCTACGTCGCTCAGGTCGAAGGAGGCTTCCATACACCGCACCCGCCCGTCCACTGCGGCAGCCCGGAAGCCTGCCGAAGCGCGCCGAGTGGCGAAGTGGCGGCACCGGTTCTGGGAACGGAACAGTTCGTCGGTCCCGGGAACTCGTCGGAACAGCTGCAGTGCGCGAAGGGCCGCCACCGGGCCAAACGCCACGGCCAGTTCCGCTGTGTTCCCAACCACCACAGAAAGCATCACCACAAGAAGCGGCATCACAAACGTGTCCATCGCCGAGCCGGCGCCCAACAGGGGAGGTTCAAATCGTGATCCGCCGTCTTGTCACAGCGCTCCCTTGTCGGCTCCGGTCTGATGCGCGGTGCCCTCCTCTGTCTCCGCGTCCGCTCGCCTCGGCGCAGCGGCCCCGAGCCTGGCCGTCACGGTCACCCCCGAACGCCGACTACTTCCTCTCCGGCGCCGAAGAATTCGGCGGGCGTCTACAAAATCGAAGTCGAAAATGTCGGCGACGGGCCGAGCTCTGGCGAACTCATGGTCGAAAACGTGCTTGCCACCCGAAGTGAATGCCGTGAACGTGGAATCTTGCCACCCGAACTGAATGCCGAGAACGTGAAGATTCTTCTTCTCGTCCTTGGGCAAGGTCGATCTCGCCGAATTCGGCTGCTGCCCGAGCTTTGCCGAATGCACCTTCCCGGGGATCCTTTCCGGGCTCGGCATCCACTCCGTCGAACCCGGGCAGAAGTTGGTCATGGCCGTTCTCGCCGAAGTCCCTGATGGGCTGGAAGGGCCGCTCGAAGACGTCGCCAAGGTCTATGAAGAAGGCTCGCCGCGTCGGCGAAGGCAGCGCGGAAAACACGGCCAGCGCCAGCGCCAACCCGGCCTTCGGCATCGTTCCACTTCGACGCCTCGATCACCGATACCGCCGGCAATCCCTACACGCAGGCCGGCGGCCATCCCTTCCAGTTCATCACCGAATTCAATTTCGGACCGTGTCCGTAGCGAGTCCGGACCGCAGAACGGTGGGAGGGTCGGCACTACTCCCGTCCAAGACGTCAAAGAAACGGTGGTCGACCTGCCCCCCGGGCCTGCTCGCCAATCCTCAGGGCGTCCCGACCTGTGCGCTTTCCGACTACTTCACTCAGGAATGCGATATGAGCAAGGTCGACGTCGGCTCCCAGCTGCCTAAGGCTCTTTGCCGGACCGAGGACGGCTTTCACTACGTCGTTCCGGTCTTCAATCTGCAGCCGGAGGGCGCCTACCCCGGCCAGCTCGGAATAACCGTGGCGAATATTCCCTTGATCGTGATCACCGCGGGGATCAAGAGCGCCTCGGACTATGGCGCGACGGCAACCGCCGTGGCCGCCGAGGCAGGCGTCAGCCGGGTTCGCGTCACGCTCTGGGGAGTCCCGGCCGATCCCTCTCACGACGCTCTGCGCGGGAAAGCGTCGCCGCTGACTCCGCGCCGTCGGGTCTCTTTCGATCGGTTGAAGAAAGGGAACAGTTGTGTGCCGAAGACACGCACGCCGGGGGAGTTCCCGGGGCCCCTCATCCGTGCCTCCGACGCCCGTTCCTGACCATGCCGACAGAATGCTCCGGCGAACCGCTTACCGTGCGGGGCGCTACAACAGCTGGCAGGAAACGGCCAACTTCGCCACGCGCAGCGTCGACCTTCCCCCTGTCGACGGCTGCAACATCCTCAGCTTCCCGGCGTCGATCGAAGCGCGGCCGACGACCAATCTCGCCGACGCCCCCTCGGGCCTGGAATTCAACCTGCACGTCCCGCAGAACGGGGACCCCGAAGGCGTCGCAACGCCTGAGGTCAAGGACGCCGTGGTCAAGCTGCCGGCCGGCCTCAAGCTCAATCCCGCCTCCGGCGACGGCCTCGCCGGGTGCAGCGAAGCGCAGGTCGGGCTGCACACCGAAGCCCCCGCCGCCTGCCCCGATGCCTCCACTCTCGGCACGGTCGAAGTGAAGACGCCGCTGTTGATCGAACCGCTCGACGGGTTCCTCTACCTGGCCACCCCGCACCAGAACCCCTCGGGCTCGCTGCTCGCCGGCTATCTCGTCCTCGAAGGCCAGGGGATCAAGATCAAGCTGCCAGGCGAATTCGAAACCGATCCGGTGACGGGCCAGATCACGGCCCGGTTCCTGGAAAACCCGCAGCTGCCCTTCGAAGACCTGAAGCTGAACATCTTCGGGGGCGCCCGCGGCGCCCTGCGCACCCCGGCGGTCTGCGGCACTTATGAAACGACCAGCGAACTGACCCCCTTCTCGGCCCCCGAATCGGGGCCGCCGGCGACGCCGAGCGCGGAATTCGAAACGACTGCCGGCCCGACCGGCGGCGAATGCGCCTTCAGCGAAGCCGACCTGCCCGACGCGCCGCGCTTTCACGCCGGCACCGAAACCCCGCAGGCGGGGATCTACTCGCCCTTCGCGCTGAAGCCTGGTCCGCGATGACGGCACGCAGGAAGTGAAGAGCGTGGAGACGACCCTGCCCAAGGGCTTGGTCGGCCGCCTCGCCGGCACCTCCTACTGCCCGGAGGCCTCGATCGCCGCGGCGGAAGCGAAGACGGGCAAAGAAGAGAAGAGCTCCCCCTCCTGCCCGGCCTCGAGCGAAGTGGGCACCGTCGATGTCGGCGCCGGCGCCGGCCCGACCCCGCTAAACGTCCCCGGCCACGTCTACCTCGCCGGCCCCTACAAGGGCGCCCCGCTCTCCCTGGCGATCATCACCCCCGCCGTGGCCGGCCCCTTTGACCTCGGCACGGTGGTCGTTCGCGCCGCCCTGCACGTCGACCCCGAAACGACCCAGATCCACGCCGTCTCAGACCCGATCCCGACGATCCTCGAAGGGATCCCGCTCGATCTGCGCTCGATCACCATGAAGCTCTCCAAGCCCGACTTCACCCTCAACCCGACCGATTGCTCCGAATCGGCCTTCAGCGGCTCGACGACCTCGATCCTAGACCTCGCCGCACCGCTGACCCAGCGCTTCCAGGTCGGCGGCTGCCCGGCGCTTGCCTTCAAGCCGAAGCTCTCCCTGCAGCTCAAGGGAGGCACCAAGCGCACCAAGCACCCCGCCCTCACCGCGGTCTTGAAGATGCCCCCAGGCGATGCCAACATCGCCGCCGCCCAGGTCACCCTGCCGCACTCCGACATCCTCGACCAGGGCCACATCGGCACGATCTGCACCAAAGTGCAGTTCGCCGCCAATGCCTGCCCGGCGAAATCGGTCTACGGGCGGGCCAGGGCCTTCAGCCCGCTGCTCGACCAGCCCCTGGAAGGCCCGGTCTACCTGCGCTCCTCAAGCCACGAGCTCCCCGACCTCGTCGCCGACCTGAACGGCCAGATCCAGGTCGTCTTGGCCGGCCGCGTCGACGCCGTCCACGAACGCCTGCGCACCACCTTCGAAGCCGTCCCTGATGCCCCCGTCTCCAAGTTCGTCCTGCAGATGCAGGGCGGCAAGAAGGGGCTGCTGCAAAACAAGACCGACATCTGCCGCTCCCCCCAGCGAGCCACGGTCACCTTCACCGCCCACAACGCCAAGAGCCAGGAAACCAACCCGGCTCTGAAGGTGCGCTGCGGCAAGCACCACAAGAAGCACAAGCGCAAGAGAGGACAGCACCGCTGAGCACGGCTCATGGTCTGCTCCGTTCTGAGACGGAGGCGGACCTTGATCTCGCAAGGCCTACGTCCGCCAGCCGGAAAGCTCGAAAATCGGGGCTGGTCATCGGGGGCAAAGCCAGCTACGATGGGAAATTGGGAGGCGGTAAAGCGTGCGCGACGTCGTCCTTTTGGGCCGCTCGCGTACCGGCCGAAGGGACGTCCGTGACCGTGCAGAAAAGCGCCTACAAGCCTGGTTATGGTGGCGGCTCAATGCGGACTCCTTGGGGGGATTCGAGCCAGTTGCGGGAGAAGATGCTGCCTCCGGGCAGGGGGACTCCGCGGCGCGAGGCCGAGCGCAACCAGCGCGAACGACTATTCGCGGCGATGGTCGCGACGGTCGCTGAGAAGGGCTACGAGGCGACCACGGTCGCCGACCTGGTGGAGCTCTCCGGAGTCTCGAGGAGCGCCTTCTACCGGCACTTCGAGGACAAGCAGAAATGCTTCCTGGCGGCTGCCGAAGCGATGGTCAAACCGGCCCTGCAAACGATCGAAGGCGGCCTCCGCCTGCCGGGGGATGAAGAACTCGCAAGGGGGGCCTTCGAGACCCTGCTGGGGCAGATCGTCACCCAGTCGGCGGCCTCGAAAATGTGCTTCGTGGAGATCTATGCGGCCGGCCCCGAGGGCGTCGAGCTGGTCGACCGCACGCTGCACGCCTTCGAGCTCCTTGTCAAGCAGCTGATGGACTCCCTCCCGGGCTACGAGGGGATGCCGCCGGAGATCGTGCGGGCGATCGTCGGCGGGATCCAGAAGGTGATCCACAAGCGCCTCTACCGTGGCCAGGAGAGCGAGCTGCTGGATCTGGCGCCACAGCTTTGGGAGTGGCTGATGGGTTACGAGCCGCCCCCGGGGCCGCTGCGCCCGCCCCGTCGCCGCCTCCCCCAGCCGCGGGGCTTCGAGGAGCGCCAGGCGGCCTCCAACCCCCCCGAGCGGATCCTGCGGGCGCTCGCCGCCGTGGTCGCCGAGAAGGGCTACCCGGAGACCACGGTCGCCGACGTCGTCGACCGGGCCAAGACCTCACAGCGGACCTTCTACGAGCACTTCGCCAACAAGGAGGACGCGATGGTGGCTGCCCTGGACAGCGGCTCCTCGCAGATGCTGGCGGCAGCGCTGCCCGCCTTCAGGCGGGCCCCAGACTGGCAGCACGCGGTGCAGGCGACCCAGGAGGCGATGTTCACCTTCGGCGCGCAGGAGCCCGAGTACGCTCGGCTCGGGGCAGTCGAGATGTACGCGGCAGGGAAAAGGGCGCTCGAGCAGCGCGAGGTGGTGACCGAAGGCATGGAGGGCCTGCTGGCGCCTGGCTACGAGCTGCGCCCAGAGACCCCGAAGATCACCGCCGAGGCGATCGGCGGGGCTCTCTACGCGCTCTTCTACGACTTCGTCAAGCAGCGCGGCCCGGACCGGTTGGGCGAGATGGTCCCCTACGCGGTCTACATGACCCTCTCCCCGTTCCTCGGGGCCGAGGAGGCCTTCGCCCTGGCGACCGACGGCGCCAAGGCGCGATAGCCCGCACCAGGCTCAGGCGGCAGGCCGGGGGACTGCCGCCATGGGCGGCGCCATCCTCATCTTTCGCCCCAGAGCCTCCTGGTAGCGACCACCAGGCGCGTCGCGGGGCCGAGCGCCGTCGTCAGGCTGCGGTGGATCGGGGCCGCGTAGACGTCGGCGTCGTCGATCGAGGCCAGGTAGAAGCCGGCGACGCCGGCGAGGATTGCGGCGTGAAGCCCGCGGTGGCGGAGCAGGGCGATCGCCGCTTCGGCGCGCGCGGCGATCAGGGCGAGGCGCTCGCCCGCCTCCTCGCCGCCTGCGTAGCAGGACATGTAGTTGTGCTCGCCTCTGCCGGCGTCCTCCGCCCGGTCGACGAGGTCGTCGAGCAGCACCGTCAGCGCCCCGATCGGCGGAAAGTAGGCGGCGTCGATCCGTTCGGCCTCCGCTGCGGTGGTGCGAGGATCGGCCGCCGCGGCGATCAGAGCGTGGAGCGCGACGGAGGAGCTGGCGCCCGCCGCCGCCTCCCACCATTCGTAGCCTGACGGCCGCTCGAGCCGCTCGGCCCAGGCGCGCAGCGGGCCGGCCTCGCCGGCCGCGGCGGCGTGAGTGTGGGCCTGTCCCTCGCCGCAGCGCCGCGCGGCGCATTCGGCCACCGCCCGCACCGCTTCCAGTCCCGGCAGCGTTGCCAGCTCCCGCCGGCAGGTGGCGACCAGCTCGGCCAGGTAGCCGCCGTCCTCGCCCTGGGGATGGAGCCGGTACCGGTCGGCCGTTGCGGCGCCCTCTGGCCCGAGGGCGTCGATCAGCGCCTCCTGCAGCGCCGGCGCGCCCGCCAGCGGCTCCGCCCCCGCCCGCTCTTCCAGCCCGTCCAGGTAGTCGACCGCCGTCTGCAGCGCGGCGATCGCCCGCAGCGCGCCCCGGCGCCGTGCCCGCGGCGCGCAGAGCGCGAAGACGGCGACGGCCTCGGTGTTGCTGCCCTTGTCTCGCACCCCCGCCAGCGCCGCCTCGCGCAGAGCCAGGTCGGGGATCGCCTCAGCACGTGCCTCCCAGTGCCGCAGCTCGGCTCGCGCTTTCGGCAGGACACTGAGCCGGTAGGTGGCCAGGGCGGGGATCAGCCGCGCCACCGCGAGTCTCGATGTCCGCTCCCCCTCGCGCCTCCGCTCTCGGCCCATTGCCGCACGACCATAGCCGCGCCGGATGTCGGGCGTAGCTACCGAATCCGCCAATGTTTCGATTGCATCGCCGAGAGAAGGCCTTGAGCTCTCCTTCCAAACCCGACTGAGGCCGACCTGCTCGCGGTACGCGAAAATGGTCCCGTTCGTCAGCTGCAGAGCCAAGATCTGCTTCAGACTTGACGAATCGGTAGGATTGTGTTCCAATACGCCAGTCCGGATTCCTCCCAGTGCGTCCCTGTGCTGCGGGGATCCCATTCGACACAAGCGTTACGGCCCGGAGAGGTCTTCCCGCCTCTTCCGGGCCGTTTCTTCTCGGTGGGAGAGCCAGAGGGGTACGACTGTGAATTCTCCTCCTCCAGGGGGCCAACCTTGTCGCGGTACGCCGATAAGGCCATTTCCCCCTCTTTGTAGACCCCTGAAACCCTTTATACAAGCCAGTTCTGCCAGTGCCTGTAATTGATAACTTGACAGCGAGGTGCGTTTATGTTCTTATTTGACTTGCCTTTGAGAGTCAGATTGCCGCAACTTTGGGAAGCGGCGTCGTTCCAAAAGGCGGAGAGATTAATCGGCTGACCGAGCCCGGTCAGGAGATCCCACAGAATGCAGGGGTCAGGGCGGAAGCAAGGCGGCCAAGGGACAGAGGAGAGCAGTCGCATTGGAATTGCCAGTGGCAGCCGGCACCCTGATGGCCAAAGCAGAACTGAGTGCCATAGGTCGACCCCTGTCCAATCTTCGACCTCTCGCAACCCGGCCTCATATCCGGTCGACGGAGGTTGCCGGCGTCCCTGCAGCACCACCGCGCCCGCAAATGAAAGGAACATTTAAGTGAGAGACGCACGGGCATCGTCCGCGGGATCGACTTCGGGCCAAGACAGCCGCCTCGGCTCCGTCCGCCGTGCTTTCGCCATCCGTGGTGCAACTGTGGACGCCGACAGGAGTGGTGCGCGCTCGCCCGGGCGAGGACCCGCCTACGCGGGGAGCCTGCTAGCGATACTCGCCACACTCGTCTTCCTTGCCGCCACTGCCTCGGCAGACACCCGTATCGGAGGAGCCAACGAATATCCCGAATACCTTCTCCCCGCCGGGATGGCAAACCTCAACGGTCTGGCGATCAGTACGAAGGAAAACAGCGATCTCTATGCACTTGAGGGAGCGAACCTGGACCGCGTCACCCAGTTCACTCCGGCTGGGGCATTCGTTCAAGCCTTCGGCTGGGGCATCGTCCCCGGAGCCGCATCCGGCACCGGCGATGTTACCGCTGGCTCCAACTCGATCACCAATGTCACCACCACAAACGGCTCTTTCAACACCGGATATTTCGGTGGAGGGAAAATCATCACCGGGCCTGGGATCCCCGCCAATGACGAGATTCGAAGCATCAATCACACAGAAATCAAACTCAGCCATCCGGCATTCTCCTCCGTAGCCGGTGCGGCGCTGGCTGTCGCCGCCGGTCCCGGAAACGTCCCTACCAACGAGCGACAGAGGCTGACCGTCCAAGCCACCGGCGGCGATTTCACGCTGAGCTTCGAAAGCGCCGAGCCTGGGCGGAGCAGCGCTAAAACGGTCGACATACCCTTTAACGCCCCAGCCTCGGGCAGCGGAAGCGTCCAAGAAGCGCTCGAAAACCTACCCAATATCGGTTCCGGCAATGTTTCGGTGGAAGACGGGTCCGGCGCCGGCGAATATCTCATCACCTTCGAAGGTAGGTACGCCGATACCAACGTCCGCAAGATTTCGACTACCAACGTCAGCCTCAGCGGTGGTACTCCATCAGAAGCCTCGATCACGACCCCTCAGGAAGGAGCCGGAGTGGTCGAGACCTGCACCACCTTCTGCCTGGGCGCAGAAGCCGAAGAAGGGACTGGCCAATCGGGTGAGTCTGTAGGCGGCCCAGCACCGGGACAGCTCAACTACAGCGACGAAATAGCCGTTAACAATGATTCGAGCTCTGGCTCCTATGGCGATGTATACGTCGTCGACCAGCGCAACGGCCGCATCCAAAAATACGGTCCCGACGGCGAATTCGAGCTGATGTTCGGTGGGGAAGTCGACAAGACAACTCACGCCAACCTGTGTACGACAGCAGACATCTCTGCAGGGGACACTTGCGGGGCCGGGGTGCCCGGTAGCGGCCCGGGTTTCTTTCGCCAAATCTCCAATCGGCAGAGCTGGTTCCAAGATGGGCAGGGTTCGATCGCCATTGGTCCCGATGGGACTGTCTACGTTGGTGACTTCGAACGGATTCAGGAATTCGAACCCGACGGCAGCTATAAGGGCGAACTCGAAGTCCCTGGAGCCCAGTTCGTCAGTTCCTTGGCTGTGGATCCATCGGGCCACGTCTATGCCAATGCAACCCCCATCAACGAGGTTCAGGAAGTAGTCAAACCCGGCGAAGGCAAAGAAGGCCATGGTACCTATACCCTGACCTTCAAAGGCCAAACGACCGCACCGCTTGAATCGGACGCGCGAGCAAGCGAGATTCAGACAGCCCTGGAAGCGCTGTCAACGATCGGCGCAGGGGGCGTCAGCGTGCACGAGTACGCGCGGGAAGTCCAAAACGGACCTGTGACCGAACGTTGGTGGCCGACCGCGGAAGTTGACTTCCTCGGGTCCCTCGCCAGCGCGAACCTTCCACAGATGACGGCCTCCGCTGGCTCGACCGCCACTATCGTCGAAGGCGGTGCCGCGCTGCTGGAGCGCCTTGGCCCACTTGGCGAAGTGCTCCAGTCCTATAGCACCTCCGGAGCACCACGACATATTGCAGTCGACTCCAGCGGCGATCTGTTCACCAGCAACTCAAACGGAAAGACGTTCCGGGCATTCAAACCGACCGGCATCCTCTATGCCGCGTTCAACTCCGACCAGGTCAGCAGCCCTCAGGGGATCGCCATCGATTCGGCAGCTGGAAAACTGTACTCGACAGCGTCTGCCCCGGAAGGCAGTCACATAGCGGTTAGTTCCCTGCCGGAACCAGGCCCCTCTGTGGTGAAGGAAGAGGAAGTCACCAATATCGAGCCCGCCACCGCTACCCTTCACGCCGTCGTCAACCCTGAGGGCTTCGATACCGGATACCACTTCGAATATGTGGATCAGAATTCCTTTGAACATGAAGGTGGGTTTTCCAGTCCCCATACCATTGCCACGAATTCCACGGACCTCGGTCTTGTCGCCGAAGATGATGCAGTGATAGCGTCGATCTCCTCTCTGACGCCGGGAACCACGTATCACTTCCGCGCGGTTGGTGAAAGTCACTGCAACGAAGCCCAACCATCTGAAGTCTGTGTGACTTACGGCGGCAATGAAACCTTCGACTCGCTCCAACCTGTGTCGGTTCGCAACTTCACCACACAAACGGTTGGTCCGATCGGTTGTTACTCTTAAAGCGGAACTCAACCCGAACGGCCAGTTCAGCAACTACACCATAAAGTTTGGCGAAGATTCCAATTACGCCGGTGGAGCAGCCGCAGGCACGCTCTCGGTCAGTAACACCTTCGAATCGGTGAGCGGCACCTTCACTGGCCTTCAGCCGAATACGACCTACCACTATCAGCTGGAAGCGTCGAACGCGTATGGCGAAACGAAGACCGCCGATCAGACATTCACCACGGAACGATCAGCCGCCGAAGAACGCGCAGCTGAAGATTGTCCCAACGGCCCCCCCGGCAGCACGCTCCGCGAAGAAAACCATTCGACCTCTCTTCCCGATTGTCGCGCGTACGAGAAGATGACTCCGAACGAAAAGGACGGAGGCGAGGCCTTCCAAGCGATGTCATTTGCTCCAGGAGGCGAACGTGTGCTCTATTTCTCTGAGGGTGCGTTCGCGAACGCGGTGCAGAACGAACTCGCCATACCGTATCTTGCGCATCGTTCCGGATCGGGATGGTCGACGCAGGCGGTCATATCGAAACGTCTCGGCCCCCCCAGTTTGCAGCCGGTGCTGATGGAGAATTATGGGCCAGAATTGGATCGCTGGCTCTTTGCGGAGATGCCCGGCTTCAACAACGAAGAAGGTCGAGTCGGACAGAAAAGCGGATTCCTCTCCATGGGTTTTGCCAATGGCCTAGGACTGCCGGAAGACAGTTACAACTTCCACGCTAGCCCCACGATCACTCTCGAAGAAGGTACACCGCGCACTTTCTATTATTTCATGAACGTGTACGCGGAATCCACCGATCTGTCCCGGCTCTTTATTCTCACAGCCTCGCGCGACTTGCCGTTCGCAGAAGACCCGCGTCCCGAGCACGGAAATGGCTTCAGCTCCAACTACACCCGGATTTATGAAGTGGCCGGCGCCGATGGCCCAAGTCCAACTATGCGACTTGTCTCTGAGGTTCCATTGGGGCTCACCAACGGCGGCGGCGTTGGTGGTGGCTGTCAGATGGACGTCGAAGACGGGCAGGGCCGGAATCCTGCAAGGAACGTCTCGGCTGACGGCGCCACGATCGTCTACTGGGATCCGATTGAAAATGCTGCCGGGGCAAACTGCGGCGAAGGAACGCCAAATCCATTCGCGCTCTTCGCACGCACAGGGGAAGCTGCCCCCGTTCAGCTCAACGTACCGTTGTCTTCCGAGTGCACATCGGGACATCCATGCGCCACGGCGCTTCCGACTACGCCGCTCTTCGACGGCATTTCAGAAGACGGGCGCCGCGTTTGGTTTACCACTACTCAGCCGCTGGTCAACTCTGACACCGACAACACCAATGACCTCTATATGGCAAAGCTCGATGAAGGTGGCCAGTTGGTCGAACTCGTTCAGGCGTCGGCCGGCGAAACGAACACCGACCACACCGCGGGCGAAGGGGCTGACCTAGGAGAGGAGGGTGTCGAAACCGAAGGTGGAAGTCAGAATCAGGGCGTTATCCGAGTATCCGCCGATGGTTCCCATGTCGCATTCGAGTCTCCGGCGGTTCTGACGATGGAAGAAAACAGCCTGAGCCAGAGGGCCGTTGCTGGTGCCAACAACGTATATGTATATGACACCCTGAGCGGAGATACCAAATTTGTCACCGAGCTCTGTTCCGCTCCCGGTCTTTCTGGCAGCAACAAACCGCCGAAACCGGAAGGCAATCACCAGGTGACCAAAGCCCTCGCCGTCGCTGACCAGGCCTGTCCCGCCAACCTCGAAGGGTTTATCGGAACGTTTGCCTCAGGGGCCGAAAACGATGACAATCTGTGGCTTGGCGGACGGGGTGGGGAATCGGCTTTTACGCCGAACGGTAAAGACCTCCTATTCAGCAGCTACGGCCGCCTTGAACCTGGAGACACCGACAATGTCAAGGACGTCTATCGCTACGACTTCCCTTCAGGTCAGCTCAAGCGCGTCTCGTTTGGCCGCAACGGTAACGATGGAAATGGTAATGACGACACCTTCCCGGCGCTATTCGCCCAAGGAGGCACACTCGGAGGCAACGTACTAGCGGAAGACGAAAGCCGCTCGATGGCGGCGGATGGCGCCGTCGTCATCTTCAACACCGCCGCTCCTCTGGTGTCCCACGACACCAATGAAGGTGCCGAACCGGCTTGCGAACACGGAGAATCGCGAGGGTGCGATGTGTATGAGTGGGAGGAAGATGGCTACGGTACATGCACGGAAGCTGGTGGCTGCATCAGCTTGATCTCAGATGGAGTGGAACCGCACGGCCCTGGTAGCGCGGTTATAAGCGCCTCCGGCCGCGATATCGCCTTTGGCACCAGCTCGAGCCTGGTTCCCGAAGATACCGATGGAATCGGGGACATCTATGACGCACGGGTCGACGGAGGCTTCCATGCTTACCATCCGCCATCGAAATGCCTCTCCCCTGAAGCGTGTCGTCCGCCCGCAACCTCGCCGCCGACATCTCC
Organism: uncultured Solirubrobacterales bacterium; assembly: GCA_963838035.1. Classification (GTDB taxonomy): domain Bacteria; phylum Actinomycetota; class Thermoleophilia; order Solirubrobacterales; family 70-9; genus CAVVNN01. The sequence continues at coordinate 239,308 of CAWIPM010000003.1, read as the reverse complement.
GAACTTCACTACGGAAAGCAACGTCAGCGGAGGCAACGGGGCACCGCATCTTCAATGCGCGAAAGGCAAGCGACGGGTCACCCGCCACGGCCAGGTGCGGTGTGTAGCGAAGCACCGTCACCGCCAGAGCCACCACAAAGGCAAGCATCACCGCAAATCCAACCACAACCGGGCGCAAGCGCGAGCATTTGCTGCGACCGGCAATAGTGGGAGTGGCAAGTGATTCGCCGAAGCATCCATACAGGCCATTCAGATGGGCACAAGGAGAGTATCGATATGACCCGGCGTATCCGTAGATTCTCAAGGCTTCGTGATTTCGGTGATGCGGCGGACCGCGCCCCCCTTCGGCGTCCATCAGCACTGTTTCCGCTCAGTATTGTCGCGATAATTGTCTCGCTCGGCATCGCGACGACGCCGGCGCTTGCCTCTGGCTCGGCCGGCCCGGCCTGGAAGGTTACGGTTACCCCCAACGCCGACTATATTCTTCCGGGTTCGGAATACGTCGCTTCTTACAAAATCGAAGCAGAAAACGTCGGCGAAGAACCAACGAGCGAATCCGAACCGATTGTCGTCGAAGACGTTCCGCCCGTCGGGACGACGATAGAACGGTCCCAATTCGATAATCTCGGATTGGGCGAATTCGACCTCAGTCAGTACGAAATGTGCCCCACCATCAACCGATGCGTGTACCCTGAAGGACCCTTCAAATCGTTCGTCCCTCAGAGCTTGAGCCCGGGCCAGAGACTCGTCATGGTCGTCGCAGTGACTGTTCCTCCGGGGGTCGAAGGGACCCTGGAAGACGTGGCTAAGATCTCAGGAGGCGGTTTGCCCCCCGTCGAAACCAGTGGTGTCAACACGGCCAACGCCGAACCACCATTCGGTACCCTGCATTTTGACGCGTCAATCACCAGCTCGGGCGGTGAACCGTACATCCAAGCGGGGGGACATCCCTACGAGCTGTCCACCGAATTTAACTTCGAGACATACTCTACCGCCGAACTTAGCGGTTATGCGAGTTCGGGCACCGTGCCAATGCGCGATCCGAGGGATATCGCGGTCGATCTTCCGCCCGGCCTGGTTGCGAACCCGCAGGCTGTTCCGCACTGCACGCTGGCCGATTATTTCTCTGAGGAATGTGCTCGCCCCAAAGTTGCAATCGGAGACGCCTGCATCCGATTCTTCGGCTGGACCGAGGGAGGATGCAGGATCATCTCTCCGATTCTAAACCTGCAGCCCGAACATGCATTTCCGGCCGAGTTCGGCATATTGATCGGCGGCGCTCCGTTCATTCTGGTGACTACGCAGATCCGAACGGGCGGCGATTATGGCGCCACGGCCGTCAATGTCGCGGGAGAGGCGAATGTGAGTCGGATAAAGACGACCTTCTGGGGCGTTCCGGCTGATCCAGGACATGATGCGTTGCGCGGCAAGGAATGCCAGCATGTGGGGGCGACATTCCAGTCGGTTGTAGAACTAGAACGCCAATGTGAAGGCGAAGAAGGTGTAGGTAGCGGTGGGGGGTCGGCCGAAGTTGAAGAAATGCCCTATCTCACCATGCCGACAGAATGTTCAGGGAATCCACTTCCGATAGTGGGACGTTACGACTCCTGGCAGGTCCCTGGCGAATATACGAAGCGCACGGACGAAGTGTCTGCTGTAGAACGGTGCAATGTACTCAGCTTCCAACCAACGATTGAAGCCGGGCCCACTACCAATCTGGCTGACGCACCATCGGGGTTCGAGTTCCACCTACATGTTCCGCAACACGAAGATCCCGAAGGCGTTGCCACGCCGGAGCTGAAAGAAGCGGCAGTGAGGTTCCCTAAGGGGCTGAGCATCAATCCTGCCTCGGGCGACGGGCTGGGTACCTGCAGCGAAGCCCAGATAGGTCTGCACAGTGATGCCCCAGCGAGCTGTCCCAACTCATCCGAGCTCGGTTCGGTTGAAGTCAACACCCCGCTGCTGCACGAACCTCTGCTTGGCTTTCTCTATCTCGCCACACCCCGGCAGAACCCCGCGGGGAGCTTGCTGGCCGGCTACATGTCCTTTGAAGGTCAGGGAGTACTGATCAAGCTCGCCGGTAAGTTCGAAACCGACCCGGCGACCGGCCAGATCACGGCAAAGTTCCTGGAAAACCCGCAGCTGCCCTTCGAAGACCTGAAGCTCAACGTCTTCGGCGGCGCCCGCGGGGCTCTGCGCACCCCGGCCGTCTGCGGCGCCTATGAAACGACCAGCGAACTGACCCCCTTCTCGGCGCCGGAATCGGGCCCGCCGGCGACGCCGAGCGCCGAATTCGAAACCGAACATGGCCCGACCGGCGGCGAATGCCCCTACAGCGAAACCGACCTGCCCAACTCCCCGCGCTTTCACGCCGGCACCGAAAGCTCGCAGGCGGGGATCTACTCGCCCTTCGCACTGAAGCTGGTCCGCGATGACGGCACGCAGGAAGTGACCAAGGTCGACACCACCCTGCCCAAGGGCCTGGTCGGCCGCCTCGCCGGGACCTCCTACTGCTCGGACGCCGGGATAGCCCAAGCCAAATCCCGCGAACATGAAGGAGGCGGCGCCGAAGAGCAGGCCAGCCCGTCATGCCCCACGGGATCTGAAGTCGGCACGGTCGATGTCGGCGCCGGCGCCGGGCCGACCCCGCTCTACGTGCACGGGCGTGCCTACCTCGCCGGCCCCTACAAGGGCGCCCCGCTCTCCCTGGCGATCATCACCCCCGCCGTGGCCGGGCCCTTTGACCTCGGCACGGTGGTCGTCCGAGCCGCCCTTCACGTCGACCCCGAAACGACCCAGATCCACGCCGTCTCAGACCCGATCCCGACGATCCTCGAAGGGATCCCGCTCGACGTGCGCTCGATCACCCTGAAGCTCTCCAAGCCCGACTTCACCCTCAACCCGACCAGCTGCGAGGAATCGTTCTTCACCGGCTCGGCGCTGTCGATCCTGAACGTTGCCGCCCCGCTCTCACAGCGCTTCCAGGTCGGCGGCTGCCCGGCGCTGGCCTTCAAGCCGAAGCTCTCCCTGCAGCTCAAGGGAGGCACCAAGCGCACCAAGCACCCCGCCCTCACCGCGGTCTTGAAGATGCCCCCAGGCGATGCCAACATCGCCGCCGCCCAGGTCACCCTGCCGCACTCCGAGCTGCTCGACCAGGGCCACATCGGCACGATCTGCACCAAAGTGCAGTTCGCCGCCAACGCCTGCCCGGCGAAATCGGTCTACGGGCAGGCCAGGGCCTTCAGCCCGCTGCTCGACCAGCCCCTGGAAGGCCCGGTCTACCTGCGCTCCTCGAGCCACAAACTGCCCGATCTCGTTGCCGACCTGAACGGCCAGATCCAGGTCGTCTTGGCCGGCCGCGTCGACGCCGTCCACGAACGCCTGCGCACCAGCTTCGAAGCCGTCCCCGACGCCCCGGTCTCCAAGTTCGTCCTGCAGATGCAGGGCGGCAAGAAGGGGCTCGTGGTCAACCAGGAAAACCTCTGTGGCAAGCATGCCGAACTGAAGGCGACCGCCCTCTTCAGCGGCCAGAACGGCAAGTCCACGGAATTCGAACCGCGGGTCGGCAACACCTGCAAGCGGCACCAGCCACCACCACCGCAGGCACAAACGGCGTTGAATTCAGGCCGGAGCCTCCCAGTGGGTCGCTTTGCTGCGGCGAATCTGCGCCGGCTCGCTCGCTCCCTTCGCGGTACGCGGCCAACTCCGTGTAGCCGATCTAACTGCGCAATCATGAGGGACGCGAGGTACGCCGCTAACCCGGTCTAGCCGAGGGTTGTAAGGCGCCAAGACCCTGTTCGCAAGCCATTTTCGGCGCCGCGCCCACCAGTGTGCTTGACAGCGCGGTGCGTTTATGTTCTGATAGCGCCTGCTTTCGAGATCGATGACCGCAACCTTGGGAAGCGGCATCGTTTCAAAAGGCGGAAAGGGAATCGGCCGACCGAGCCCGATCAGGGGATCCCAGGAGGTGCAGGGGTCAGGGTAGGGACAAGGCGGGCACAGGGACAGAGGAGAGCAGTCGCATTGGAATGGCAGACGGCAGCCGGCAGTCTGATGGCCAAGGCAGAGCTGGGCCCGCAAAGGAAAGGGACCCGCAAATGAGAGACGCGAAGGCATCCATTGCGGCATCGAATTTAGGACAGGGTGGCCGCCTCGGCTCGATTCGCAGTGCCATCGCCGCTCCTGGTGTGTCCGATGGCTCTGCGAGGAGCGGTGCGCCTGCGCAGATACGAACTCGCCTCGCTGCTCGCATCTGCGCCGTGCTCGCGCTCTGCATCGGCGTCGGCCTCCTTTGGGCCGGTTCAGCTCTGGCGGACGCGCGCATCGGCATCGGATCCGATACCGGGGTTGCGGTGAGCGAACAGAGCGGCGACATCTACACGCTCCTTACCCACAGGACCGATGAGTACCACTCCGACGGATCCTTCGTCCGCGGCTTTGGCGTGGGGGTCGTCCCAGGGGCGGCGTCGGGCACCGGCAACGTCGCGGTCGGGGGGAACACGATCGGAAATGTCGTCGCCACCAGCGGTGCGTTTCTGCGGGGGGAGATCATCACCGGGCCCGGCATTCCCGCCAACACGACGATCATCGGAGTCGGCGGAGAAGAAGGGACGGAAGGGCTGCCGGCCGACGAACTGCGGCTCTCGAACGCCGCCGAAGCATCCGGGACCGGGGTTGCGCTGACCGTGGCCGCGGGTCCGGGCAACGTTCCCACCAACGAGATCCAAAAAGTCGTCGTCACGGCCACAGGCGGGAACTTCACCCTCAAGTTCACGTCTCCGAAGCCCTCGAGCACGACCAAAACCACGGCCAACATCCCCTACAACGCGAGCGCCGGAGAAGTCCAGGCGGCTCTGGAAGCGCTGACCAACATCGGAGCCGGCGGCGTCTCGGTCACCTCCGCCACGCCCGGCGGTGAAGCAGGTGTGCCTGGCGGCCCATACACGATCGAATTCGGCGGCACCCGCTATCCCGACACCAACGTGGCGCGGCTCGTCTCGGAAGCGGGCTCCCCGGCGCTGTCCGGTGGTACGGCAACCGTTTCGAACACAGAGCAAGGTACGGAAGCCGTCGAGACCTGCACGACAGTCTGTGCATATGGTGACGAATCCGAAGCAGAGATTCCTGGGCAGCTTCGGTGGCCGGACGCGCTGGCGATCGATAACGATTCCAGCTCTTCGTCATACGGGGATGTCTACGTCGTCGACCAGACGTAACTTCAGGGTCGAGAAATTCACGTCCGAAGGCGAATTTCTGCTCATGTTCGGCGGCGAAGTCGATAAGACGACCGGCACCGACATCTGCACCGCCTCCGATATAGCAGGTGGAGACGTGTGCGGCGCGGGAGTCCCCGGCACGGCTGGCGGTCGCTTCTACCAATCGCCCACAGGGGAAGCTGCACAGTCGTGGAGCGGCGACGAAAATAGCTCCATCACAGTCGGACCCGACGGCACAGTCTACGTCGGCGACTATCGGCAGAATCCAACACTTCGAACCCGACGGTTCTTTCATCGGCGAACTTACGATGCCGGAAGCTGCCTTCATCAGGTCCGTAGCGGTGACTCCCGCCGGCGACGCTCTATGCCAACGCAAGGGCTGTCAACGAGCGACAGAAGGTGGTTCCGCCGTCAAGCGGCACGTTCACCCTGACCTTTGAAGGACAGACCACATCTCCGCATTGGCATTCAACGCCTGTCAGCCACCATAAGGCCGGCGCATTGAAGCGCTGCCGACAATTGGGGCCGGCAACGTGATTGTCCAGGAATACAGCAAACGCTCAGCACGTGGCGTTCGAAGCTGCGCTTGGCAGAGCAAGACGTCACCCAGATGACCGCCACCAACGCGACGGTTGAAACGACTTGCGAAGGGGCGCCGCCAAACTGGTCGAGCTCGGCCCTGGAAACGAAGTTCTGCAGACGCTCGATGGATCGGGCGAACCCACCCACATAGCGCTCGACGCAAGCGGCAACCTCTACGTCAGCGACCTCAATGGGAACATCGGCAAGGACTTCAGGTTCAAGGCGTTCGATCCAGCGGGAACGCTGTTTGCCGTCTTCGCATCAGACCAGGTGACGCAGTTCAGTAACGACTTTCCGCACGTGCGGAGTCGGTGGCATCGCCGTCGGCAACGCCAGCAACGATCTATACGCCACGACCAGCGCCCCGGAAGGCAATCACGTCGCCGTCGTGCCGATTCCGACCAACGGCCCGCCCTCGGTGAGCGAACTCGAAGTGAAAGACATCGAGCCGACGACGGCGACTCTTCACGGAGTCGTCAATCCGCGTGGCTATGACACCCACTTCCGATTCGAATACGTGGATCGCCATTCCTTCGAAACAGAAGGCGGCTTCAGCAGCCCACACACGGCAAGCACACCGACTGAAGACCTCGGTCTCGTCAACGAGGACGACCCCGTCCAGGCGGCGATCTCGGGTCTGAGCCCCGGCACGGCCTATGACTTCAGGGTGAAGGCGGAAAACTCAGAAGGCACGACCATCGAAAGCGCGGAGTTCGAAACGCTGACCCCGGTGGCGTTCCGAAATCTGACCACGGAGACGGTCGGGCCCGAACTCGTCACGATCAAAGCCGAACTGAACCCGAACGGCTCAGCGAGCACCTACGCGATTCGCTACGGGGAATCCACCAGCTACTCCGGGGGAGAAGAAACGGGATCGCTGCCGATCGGCAACCAGTTCGAACCCGTCGCGGTGACGTTCACCGGCCTGAAGCCGAACACGACCTACCACTACCAGTTCGTCGGGGAAAACGGATACGGCCTTGGCGAAAGCGCCGATCAGACCTTCACCACGGAACTCTCGGAGGCCGAAGAACATGAACGGGAAAGCTGTCCGAACACGAATCTGCGAGAAGAAAACAACTCCCTGAAGCTCCCGGACTGCCGGGCCTACGAGCAGACGACGGAGCGCGACAAGCAGGGCGGTGAGGCCTTCCCCACGCTCGGTCTCGCGCAGGGGGGCGGTCGGGTGATCTACTACTCCAGCGGCGTCTTTGCGGGGGCCACGGGGAACCAGCTGGCAGTCCCCTATCTCAGCCACCGCACGAATGAAGGTTGGGTGACGCAGGCGCAGGTGAGGCGACCGCTGCCGCCCCCGACCCAGCCGCTGATCGACCCCAACCTGAACTACTCGCCGGAACTCGACAAATGGCTGCTCCTCGAGTCCTCGGGTCTGAATGTCGAAGAAGCGTCCTACGCGAAGAGCTCGGCCTTTTACTCGATGGCCTATGAGAACGGGACGACCACGGTCCATGCAACGCCGACGATCAGCCTCGCCGAAGAAGGCGCGCCGGCGCGGCAGGTGTATCGCTTCGCGGGGATAACCCAGGCATCCAATGACCTCTCCACGCTCTTCCTCACCACATCCGCCAAGGACCTCGCCGGCGATCCCCGTCCCGATGAAGATAGCTACTTCCAGCCGACACGGATCTATGAAATCTCGGGAGCCGGCGGAGCCAGCCCGACGATGCAGCTCGTCGCCGAGGTGCCGCTCGGCCTTACCAATGATCGATGTTCGATCGGCAAGGTCAATCCTGTCGAATCGACGAACGTGCTGGACGGCAGAACCGTCTCGACCGATGGCTCCCACCTCTTCTACACGGCGCCGATCGAAGTATCGGCCGGGGCGAAATGTGGACCGGGCTTCCCCAACCCGATCGGGCTCTTCGCGAGGATCGAAGGCGGTTCTCCGATCCAGCTCAACGTCCCCTCTGCGAGCTTCTGCGAACCGTCAGCACCCTGCCACACGGGGGCGCTTGCGCCGCCGTATATTGACGGTACGTCCGAAGACGGCTCGCTGATCTGGTTCACGACGACGCAGCCGCTGGTCAGCTCAGACACCGACACGACGAACGACCTCTACGTGGCGAGGCTGGAAGGGGGACAGCTGACCGATCTGACCCAGGCCTCGAAGGGAGACGCAACCGATGCGACGCCGGGAGCGGGAGCCGACGTCGGGCAAGAGGGTGTCAACAACAACGTCAACCAGGGCGTGGTCAAGGTCTCTGCCGATGGCTCCCACGCTGCGTTTGAGTCCGGAAACGTGCTCACCACCGGCGAAAACTCGGCGCATGAGTCTGCGGTGAAAGGCGCGAACAACCTCTACATCCATGACGCGAACACGGGCGAAACGAAGTTCGTCGCCGAGCTGTGCTCGGGGCCGGAACTGTCGGGCACGGAACGGAACGGGTCTCGCGGCGACAATACCTACGAAATCCTGCCCAGCTTCGCCAAGCACGATTCCCAGTGCCCTGCCAACCTCAGTCGTTACCTTTCCACTGGTTTCGTCAATTCGGAAACCGACGATGAACTGTGGCTGAAGCCGGGCGATCACACGCAGTACGCCAAGTTCACGCCGGATGGCAGGTACCTGATCTTCGAGAGCTGGGCGAGGCTGACCCCGGGTGACACCGACAATGCGGTCGACCTCTATCGCTATGACTTCCAGACCGGCCAGCTGATCCGCCTATCGGTCGGTCACCGCGGCAACGATGGGAACGGCAACGACAATGCCTACCCTGCGGAGATCAGCGAAGAGGGCGGTTTCATCGGCGGCTCGCTGAATGAAAACGCCGGGCGGTCGATCTCGGCCGACGGGTCGCGGGTGATCTTCATGACGGCGGCGCCACTCGTCTCCCACGACACCAACGCCGGCGCCAAACCGGAATGCAGCGGCGGCAATGAAGGCACGGGCTGCGATGTCTATGAGTGGGAGGAAGACGGCCACGGCACCTGCGAAGAAGCCGGCGGCTGCATCCAGCTGATCTCCGACGGCGTCTCACCTCACGGATCGACCACGGCGGTGATCAGCTCCTCCGGGCAGGACATCACGTTCCAGACGCTGCGCAACGTGATCCCGGCAGATACCGATGGGGTCGGTGACATCTATGACGCCCGCGTCGACGGGGGCTTCCCGACGCCGATCGAGCCGTCGCCCTGCGGGAGTCCGGAAGCGTGCCGGGCCTCACACGCGCCCGAACCGGTCACGCCGCCCTTCGGATCCGAAGTCATCGTCACCGGCGGCAACTCCGCGCACCACCTGGAATGCGGCAAGGGCCGGGTGCGGGTCAAGCGCCACGGCCAGGTGCGCTGCGTGCGCAAGCGCCGGCATCACCACAGCCACAAGCATCACCATCGCAAGTTCCATCGCCACACCGGCAAGCGCTCAGGGAGGGCGGCTCCTGCCGGCCGGTCCCGACGAGCCGCCAAGGCCTATCCGGGAGGTAATCACTGATGCGCCGGCGACTCGCTCTCTCAGGCATCCTTGGCGTCTGGCTGCTCTCGGCGGCTCTCAGCTGCAGCCTCGCGCCGGCGGCCCTCGCCAGCGGCGAACCGGTCTGGTCGGTGCGGGTGACGCCGAACGCGGATTACCTCATCCCCGGGTCGCCGAGCGTCGGCGCCTACAAAATCGAAGCCGAAAACATCGGAGACGCTCCGACGACGGGAACGGCGACGATCGAAAACTCGCTGCCCGCCGGTCTCGTTGCGCAGGAAGTCCAGTTCTACGACAAGAAACTCGGCCATGCGAATGTGGCGGAATACAACTGCCCCAGCACCTCCGAATGCACCTTTCCCGGCATCCTTGGGTTCTTCGGAATCTCGGGACTCGAACCCGGCGAACGGGTGATAATGGTCGTCAGCGCGCTGGCGCCCGAAGGCCTGGAAGGAACCCTCGAAGACGTCGCGAGGGTGTCCGGTGGGGGAGCGGCGACGGTCGAAGCCGCCGCGTCCAACGAAGCGAATCCCGAACCGCCGTTTGGCAAGCTCGGCTTCGAGACCGCGATCACCAACTCCTCCGGCGGTGACTACACGCAGGCCGGCGGCCATCCCTACCAGTTCACGACGGAATACGACTTCGCGACCTACTCAGAAGCCCACCCCGGATCCTTCGAGCGATCGGGGACGGTGCCGCTCCACGATCCCAAGGACATCGTCGCGGACCTCCCGCCGGGCCTCGTGGCGAACCCCCAGGCAGTGCCGCACTGTGCGCTGGCCGACTACTTCGCCGAGGAATGCGCGGAAACCGAAGTCGCCGTTGGAGAGGCGGGCATCCGGCTGTTCAGCTGGACCGAGGGCGCCTTTCGAATCATGGAACCGGTCCTCAACCTCCAGCCGCAGGGATCCTACCCGGGCCTGCTCGGCATCACGATCGGGGGGGCCCCGTTCGTCGTCCTGACAACCGGGCTGCGTGGTTCGGACTACGGCGTGACCGCGACCAGCACTGCCGCACAGGTGGGGGTCAGCCGGATCAGGCTCACCCTCTGGGGCGTGCCGGCCGACGAATCGCACGATGCCCTGCGGGGCAAGGGGTGTGGCTGGGTCTCGGGAGAATTCGGAACGCGAGCTGAACTCGAAAAGGAATGCGAAGAAGGCGGCAGCCGCGGTGGCGGCCCGGCCGAAGTGCCGCCGACGCCGTTCATCACGATGCCCACATCGTGTGACGGGTCGCCGACGACGATCGTCGGCCGCTACGACAGCTGGGATTTCCCAGGGCAGTACGCTTCTCGAAGCGTCGACCTGCCACCGGTCGAGAACTGCAATGCGCTCCAGTTCAATCCGCGCATCGAAGCCCAGCCGACAACCAATCTCGCCGACTCTCCTGCGGGACTGAATTTCACCCTCCACATACCGCAGAACAACGATCCAGAAGGAGTGGCGACGCCCACTCTCAAGGAAGCGATCGTCACGCTTCCGCGCGGACTCGACGTCAATCCCGGAGCCGCCGACGGTCTGACCGGTTGTGCTCCAGCCCAGATCGCGCTGCACACAGAAACCCCCGCCGCATGCCCGGATGATTCAAAGCTCGGCACGGCGGAAGCCAAATCGGCGCTCCTCAACGAAGAGCTCAAGGGCTCCGTCTTCCTCGCCACTCCGCATCAGAATCCGGCCGGCTCGCTGCTCGCCGGCTACCTCGTGCTGGCAGGCCAGGGCATCGAATTGAAGATTCCGGGAAGCTTCGAAACCGATCAGCAGACAGGCCAGATCACCGCCAAGTTCACCGAAGACCCACAGCTTCCCTTCGAAGACCTCCAGCTGCACCTTTTCGGGGGCGCGCGCGGGACCCTGCGGACCCCCGCGGTCTGCGGTGCCTATGAAACGACCAGCTCGCTGACCCCCTTCTCGGCGCCCGAATCGGGCCCAGCGGCGACGCCGAGCGCCGAATTCGAAACGACCAGCGGACCGACCGGCGGCGAATGCCCATTCGGCGAATCCGACCTGCCAGACGCGCCACGCTTTCACGCCGGCACCGAAACCCCCCAGGCGGGGACCTACTCGCCGCTTTCGCTCAAACTCGTGAGAGAAGACGGGACCCAGGAACTGACTGGCTTTGATGTCGCACTGCCGCCGGGCCTCCTGGGACGGCTCGCGGGAATCCCCTACTGCCCCGATGCAGACATCGCCGCCGCCGCCGCCAACACGGGGCACGCTGAGCAGGCCACTCCCTCCTGCCCGGCGGCCTCCGAAGTCGGCACCGTCGATGTCGGCGCCGGCGCCGGGCCGACCCCGCTCTACGTGCACGGGCGTGCCTACCTCGCCGGCCCCTACAAGGGCGCCCCGCTCTCCATAGCGGTCATCACCCCGGCGGTGGCGGGGCCCTTTGACCTCGGCACGGTGGTGGTTCGGGCCGCCCTGCACGTCGACCCCGAAACGACCCAGATCCACGCCGTCTCAGACCCGATCCCGACGATCCTCGAAGGGATCCCGCTCGATCTGCGTTTCATCACCCTGAAGATGTCGAGGTCCGACTTCACCCTCAACCCGACCGACTGCACCGAATCGGGCTTCAGCGGCTCGACGACCTCGATCCTGGGCGAGGTCGTACCGCTGGCCCAGCGCTTCCAGCTGGGTGGCTGCGATGCGCTGGCCTTCAAGCCGAAGCTCTCCCTGCACCTGAAGGGGGGCACCAAGCGCACCAAGCACCCCGCCCTCACCGCGGTCCTGAAGATGCCCCCAGGCGATGCCAACATCGCCTCCGCCCAGGTCACCCTTCCCCACTCCGAGCTGCTCGACCAGAGCCACATCGGCACGATCTGCACCAAAGTGCAGTTCGCCGCCAACGCCTGCCCGGCGAAATCGGTCTACGGGCAGGCCAGGGCCTTCAGCCCGCTGCTCGACCAGCCCCTGGAAGGCCCGGTCTACCTGCGCTCCTCAAGCCACAAACTGCCCGATCTCGTTGCCGACCTGAACGGCCAGATCCAGGTTGTCTTGGCCGGCCGCGTCGACGCCGTGCACGAACGACTGCGCACCAGCTTCGAAGCTGTCCCCGACGCCCCGGTCTCCAAGTTCGTCCTGCAGATGCAGGGCGGCAAGAAGGGGCTCGTGGTCAACCAGGAAAACCTCTGTGGCAAGCATGCCGAACTGAAGGCAACCGCCCTCTTCGCCGGCCAGAACGGCAAGTCCACGGAATTCGAACCGCGGGTCGGCAACACCTGCAAGCGGCATCAAAAGCCACCACAACGCCGGCGCAGCCACAAACGGCATTGATCGAGCAGGACGTGTAGCGGGGGACCCGAAACGGCTAAGGTACGTCCCCGTCTTGATTGCGAAGGCGGGTTTCGGAGGGGGATCTGGATTCGGGTAAAGAGGGAATGCAGCCGCGACCACGCACCTCTGCCACAAGGAGCACCCGGCCGCGCTGGATCGCGGGCGCAGAGTGAGCCTGCGCCGTTCCCTGACTGCCAGCGCCGCGGTCGTAGCGGTCTGCGCCGTCCTCGGAGCCGTCGGGCTCAGCGTCGAAGACCAGCTCGACCCGCTCTCGCTGCAGGTTCCCGGCACGGCGGCGCAGCGGGGCGAAGCGCTCGCCGAAGCCCACTTCGGCGACTCGTCCCCCTTTGCCGTTCTGCTCCAGGGCCCGGCGGGGGCGATCGACCGCCAGGGCCCGCGGCTGGTTCGCGCCCTGCGCCACCAGTCCGGCGCGACGGTGGTCTCCCCGTGGGACCGCGGCTCGGTGGTCGCGCTGCGGCCCAGCCGGCGGCGGGCTCTGATTCTGCTCGACTTCCATGTCCCGCTGGCGACCGCTATCCGCGACACGATTCCGGCCCTCGAAGGCGCCATCGCCGAAACGATCCGCGCGCCGCTCAGGGCCACCCAGTCGGGTTACGCTGACGTCGCGCGGGCCCTGCAGCAGGAATCGCTACACACCACCGAGCGGGCCGAGCTGCTCGCGGCGCCGCTGCTGATCCTCATCCTGCTCTTCGTCTTCCGCTCGGTGGTCGCCGCGGCGATCCCGCTCCTCTTCGGCACTCTCACGGTGCTCGCCGGCCGCGGCGTGTTGAGCCTGCTCGGCTCGGCAATGACGATCGATTCGTTGGCCCTGGTGGTTTGCACGATGATGGGGCTGGCGCTGGGGGTCGATTACTCCCTGCTGATCGTCTCCCGCTTTCGCGAGGAGCTTGAGGCGGGGCAGAGCCCTCTCGCGGCCGCCTCCCGCACCCGCCGGAGCGCCGGCCGCACCACCGTCTTCGCCGGGTGCACCTTCCTCACCGCGATCGTCGTCTCGGTCTTCCTGCAGCCCGGCTCGCTGCTGCGCTCGATCGCGACCGCGGCCGCGGTCGTCACCGCGATCAGCGTCGTAATCGCCGTCGCCGCCCTGCCGGGATTGCTGGCGTTGCTCGGCGGGCGGGTCAATGCGCTGGCGATCGGAGGCGGCGGCGAACGGCGCTGGCGGATCGCCGCCCTCGCCGCCTCGGCGCTTCGCCGCCCGGGCCTCGCCGCGGTCCTGATCGCGGTGCCGCTGGCCCTCCTGGCTGTTCCGGCGCTCGCCTTCAGGACCGGCCCGCCGGGCATCGACGAGCTACCGGCATCGAATCCGGTGCGGGAAGGCGCCGAGGTGATCGACCGCGCGGTCGGGCCGGGTTGGGAGGCGCCCTTCGTGCTGGTCGCGGCGACCGAATCGGGGCCGATCACCACCCGGAAGCGCCTCGCCCTGCTCAGTAGCTGGCAGCGGAGGATCGCCGCGCAGCCGGGCATTCGGGCGGTAATCGGTCCGGCGGCGCTGGCGCGGGGGGCGGCGCCTCTACGGCGGCTGGGCCGGCAGCTCGGCGGCGCCGGTGGCGGTGAGGGGCCCGGGCAGCTCGCCAAGGTCGGGCCCGGCCTGCATCGCGCCGCGGCCTCGGTCTCGCGGCTGCGGAACGGCCTCGCCCGCGCCGCCTCCGGCAGCGGCCTGCTCGGCGAGGGAGCGGGGCGGGCCCAGCAGGGCGCCGGGCTGATCGCCGGCGGCCTCGAACACGCCGCCACCGGCAGCCGCAGCGCCGGCGAAGCGCTCGGCCGCCTGTCCGCGGGCACCGACGAGCTCGACGAAGCCCAGCGCCACGCCGCCGTCGGCAGCCTGACCCTCCAGCTCGGCCTGCACTCGCTGCTCCCCGCGCTGCGCGGCAACAGCCTGGCCCGGGCCCGGGAACTCGCCACCGCCCTATCCCATGCCGCCGGCAGCGATCCCTCCCTGCGGCCGCAGGCGCGGCGGGCGCGGACGCTGGCTCGCTCGATCGCCTCCCAGCGCGACGAAGTGCGGCGACTGCGCGGCATCGCCGACCGGGTCAACAACGGACTCAACCGCATCGTCGCCGGAGGCGCACGGTTGAAGGGTGGCGTGGCACAGCTGGATCATGCTGCCGAAGGACTCAACGCCGGTCTCGGCCGCCTCGGCTCCGGCGCGGACCGGCTTGTCGCGGGCCTCGGAGAACTTCGCGATGGTGCCGGAACGCTTGAACAACACCTCGCCGACGGCTTCCGTCGCTCCCGCCCGCTCGAGGTGGGGCTGCGCCGGGCCGGCGTCCGGGTCACCTCGAAGGTTGCGCCGCTGGCCCGAGGCGCCCGCCTGTTGGAACGCGATTCCCCGGGCCTGTTCGATTCCGGCTACTTCGTCCTCTCGGCGCTCGATGGGGCGCCGGCGGGAAGACGGGACCTGGCAAGCGAGGCGATCGACGTCGAAGGGGGCGGCCAGGCGGCGCGGATGCTGGTGATCCCCACCCACGCCTTCAACACCGCCGGCTCCGAATCGGTCGGCCGCAGGCTCAGCGCCGACGCGGGGCGGATCGGCCTGGAGGGGAACCTGCAGACCGGTCTCAGCGGCGGCGCCGCGACACTGAACGACTACGGGTCCGTGACCAAGCGGCGGATCCCGCTGGTGATCGCGGTCGTGATCCTGGTCACCTTCCTGATGCTGGTCGCGATCCTGCGGACGCCGCTGCTGGCGGCCCTTGCCGTCGTCCTCAACCTCGCCTCGGTGGGCGCCGCGGTGGGCGTGATGGCGCTGGTCAGCCGGATCCCCGCCGGCTACCCGCTCGGTGGCCACCCCTACGTCGACACGGTCGGCGCCGCCGGGATCTTCGGGATCACCTTCGGGCTCTCGATCGACTACGCGGTTTTCCTGATCGCGCGGATGCGGGAACGCTACGAGCGCGACGGCGACAACAGGGCGGCGATCTCCTTCGGTCTCGAGAGAACAGCCGGCGTGATCACCGGCGCAGCGGCAATCATGGCCGCGGTCTTCGTCACCTTCGCGGTCGCCCCGATCGCCACCGTCAGCCAGATGGGGGTCGGCCTCACGGTCGCGATCCTGCTCGACGCGACGGTGGTGCGGATCGTCCTGCTGCCGGCCCTGATGCTTCTGCTCGGGGACCGGGTCTGGCACACGCCGGCATGGCTGGGGCGGTTGTTGCCCGATCTCAACGTCCACGGGCCCGATGTCGCGGAGGCCCCGCATACCGGGGAGGCTGCGGGATGAGGCTAAGCTACCTGCGGGCGGTGTCGTTCGGGAAACGATGACCGAGAACAGGGAATGACAGGACGAATCGTCAGCGTGGCGCTCGTGATCTCGCTGCTCGCGGCTGCCTCCGCCTGTCTGGCGAGCGCCGCCGAAGCGCCGACCAGGCAGGAATACGTCTCTCGCCTGGAGGCGATCTGCAGGCCGGACGTCCTGGCGACCCAGCGGGTGATGAAGGGGGCGCGCGACGACATCCGCGCCGAACTCGACAGCCGCGCGGCCGGAAAGTTCGGGAGGGGGGCGAAGATCTTCGGCGGCACGATCGAGAAGATCGCCCGTGTAGCGCGCCCGGTCGCTGACACCGGGCGGTTGCGCAAGTGGTTTGTCTACCTGCAGAGGCAGGAGACGTTTCTGGGCCAGATCACCACCCGCCTCCGTACCGGCCAGACGATCCGCGCCCAGCGCGCCACGGCGCGCTTCATACACAATGGCAACCTGGCCAACAACGTGGTGCTGGCCTTCGGCTTCAACTACTGCAGTTTCAGGTTCTCGAGGTTCGGCGGATGAGCCGGGGGATACCGATCCGCCTGGCGATCGCCCTGCTGGTGACGACGGCCGTCTTCGGCGCGGGGCTCGCCCGCGGCGAACGCGCCCAGAACGGAAACCTGATCGTCTCGCTGAACGGGGGGATCAGCCCGCTGACCCTGCCGCGCCACCGGCGTGCGCCGGTCACCGTCCACCTTTCCGGCACGGTCTCCACCACCGACGACTCGCCCTTGCCGCGGGTCAACTGGATCAAGCTCGAACTCGCCTGGCGGGGACGGCTGGACAGGCGGGGGCTGGGGTCGTGCGCGCGCCGGAAGCTGGCCTTCACCGACGACCGACACGCGCTGGAATCCTGCGGCGCGGCTCTGGTCGGCGAAGGCGGACTCTTCGCGGAGATCTTCGTTCCCGGCCAGGCGCCGTTCGGGATCCACACCAGGCTGCTTGCCTTCAACGGCAGGACGAGCAGCGGCCGGCCTGCGGTCTGGGTGCATGCTTACTCGACGAACCCCCCGGTCTCGTTCGTGCTGCCCTTCACGGTCCACCATCAGCCGGGCTCTTTCCGCACCGTTCTGGTCACGACGATCCGCCGCTCGGTCGGCCCCTGGCCCCACGTCGCCAACTTCCACATCGATATCGCGCGCGATTTCACCTACAAAGGCAGGCGGCACAGCTACCTCACCGCCTCCTGCCCGATCCCCTCCAACTTGACCGCCGGCTTTCTCTCCTTCGCCCGCGCCAACTACACCTTCGCCGACGGCCGCCACCTCCACCCCCAGGCCGCGCGCAGCTGCCGGGCACGCTGAGGGGGCCTTAATTGGGCAGATCCCGCTCCGTCACGCGCGTGGGTGGGAGCTCCATCACCTCGCCCTGACAGCGGCGACGGTTTCGCGCAGAGTCTTGGCGGCGTCGTGGTGAGGCATCCAGTGCAGCTGCCTGCGGGCGCGGGTCGTGTCCATCAGGACCGGGCGGCGAACGGTCTCGATCCAGGTCGCCTCGTCGGGCAGGAAGGGCAGCAGCGCCACCGCCTCGGCGGTGGTGGCGACGGCCAGGTGGGGCGCCGGAACGGCGTGCCAGCCCAGCGCGTGGGCCAGGTCGGAGATCGTCAGCCGGCCCGGCCCGGCGAGGTTGTAGACGCCCGGCTCGCCCTCGCCTATCACCGCCGCGCACAGCGCCGCCGCCACGTCGTCGTGGTGGACCAGCTGGAACGCCACGCCCGGGTCGGGCAGGATCGGGCGCAGCTCCGGCACCTTGCCGAGCGCCCAGCGCAGCGGCCCGGGGATCCTCTGCCCGATCGCCAGCATGGGGATCAGGTCGAGCAGCAGCGTCGCTTCCGGCCCAGCGACTATGCAGGGGCGGAAGACGTATGCGTCGGTCCCGGTGCCGTCCAGCGCCTCGGCCAGCTCGGCCTCGACCTCCGCCTTGTGGGCGGCATAGGGATGGCGCGAGCTGCCCTGCACCGGCAGGTCCTCGGTGAGCAGCTCCGGCATCCCGCGGCCGAAGCCGTATGCGGCGACGGAGGAGGTGTAGACGAGCCGCCGCACGCTCGCGTCGGCGGCCGCCTCGAAGACGTTGCGGGAGCCGGTCAGGTTGATCTCACGGCTCTCGCTGCCGCCGGCGACGATGACGAAGGCGAGGTGGACGACGACGTCGGCCTCCGCGACCAGATCGTCGACCGAGTCGCGGTCCAGGACGTCTCCTCGGCGGTATTCGACCTTGTCACCCCAGTGGTGCTCG
Organism: uncultured Solirubrobacterales bacterium; assembly: GCA_963838035.1. GTDB lineage: Bacteria > Actinomycetota > Thermoleophilia > Solirubrobacterales > 70-9 > CAVVNN01. The sequence continues at coordinate 221,308 of CAWIPM010000003.1, read as the reverse complement.
GCGGGGTCGAAGCGCCTCCGAGCCATCCCGATGACCCGTTCGATCTCAGGCATCCGCTCCAGCGCCGCGATGAACGGCCTGCCGATCTCTCCGGTTGGTCCGGTGACGGCGACGGTGAGCACGAGACGATTATCGCGGCAGATGAGCCGCCCGCGTCTCAGACGCCTCGGGCGATGTAGATCCCCTTGGTGTGGCGCAGGTCCTCGAGCGGCTGCTCGAGGACGACGTCGTAGCCGTGGCCGAAGACGTCGAGGCACTCGAGGCCGGCGGCGGCGAGCGCGTCCAGCACCTCCCTTTCGGGGAAGTGGCGCTGGCGGTGCAGCCGGGCGACCACCGCGGGGGCCTCGGCGGCGGAGTCGAGCAGCTCGGCCTCGAAGCTCGCCTCCGAGATCGAGCCCGGTGGCTGCCGAGGGGTGGCGCGGCCGCGCCAGATCAGGCGGCGGCCTCCGGCCTCGACGGTCATCGACCCGGCGAAGAAGGTGCGGTAGGCCTGCAGCGTGTTGAGGTCGAACAGCAGGAGCCCGCCGGGGGCAAGGTTGCGGGCCATGCAGCTCATCGCGGCCACCAGCTCGTCGGTGTCCAGCAGGTAGTTGACCGCGTCGTCGAGCGCCCAGACGAGGTCGAACTGCCCCATCCGGGGCAGCTCGCGCATGTCGGCCACCGAGAGGTCGGCGGCGTCGCCGACCTTGGACCCCGCCAGCTCGACCATCGCCGCGGAGATGTCGCACGCGGTCACCTCCCAGCCCCGCTCCAGCATCGGGATGAAGCTCTTGCCGGTGCCGCAGCCGACGTCGAGCAGATGGTTGCCGCTCAACCCGTGGCGGCGCAGCTCCGGCAGCAGCTTGCCAAGCCACAGCTCGTAGTCGTGGTGGGCGGTGAACTCGTCGTAGACCGGCGCGATCGCCTCGTAGGCGAGCTCGGCCCAACGCGGCTTTGGGTCGGTTCGCAGCGCGGTCTCCACGGGAATGAGACCGTGCAAATACTCAAAATAGTTTCGGCAATAAAGATAACCTGGTCAACAGGCAACTGAGTACTGTCGAACGATGGACGCTCCGGCAGCCCAGGGTTCATCCGAGGACGGCTGGGAGTGGGGCGAGGCGCGCAGAGTTTGCCTTCGTCTGGCCTATCGCTACGCGAGCAATCCGGGTGAGGCAGAGGACATCGCTCAGGACGCGCTGCTCCGTGCCTGGCGACGGCGCTGCACGCTCAAGGACCCTGCTCGCCGCAACGAGTGGCTGGCTGCGATCGTCCGCAACGAGGCCTTCCGCCAGCACGCTCGCGTGCGGCCGGTCCCGACGGAGACAGTCGAGCTGGGGCAGGGCGCAGACGATGAGCGGGTGGCCGCCATGGTCGAGGTCGCCGATCTCCACGCCGCCCTCGCCCGGCTCAGCGAGAGGGAGCGCCTGCTGCTGCGGCTGCGCTACGGCGAGGACCTGACCCAGGCGGCGATCGCGCGCAGGCTGGACATGCCGGAGGGCACGGTCAAGGTGAGGCTTCACCGGGCCCGCAACAAGCTGCGTCGCGCCTACTCGCGCAGGTAGGGGCCCTCTCGACGGCCGGGCACTGTACATGCGGGCGAGCGGACCCGACCGAACTTCGGACCGCTGGATAAGCGCGCTTCGATCCCTCGCGGCCACCATTTGCAGATGGAGACCGCACCCCGTCAGATCGTCGCTTTCGGCGGCGGCGGGTTCTCGATGGAGTCCGGCAACCCGCTCCTCGACGACTACGTCCTCGGCCTCGCCGGCGCGCAGCGGCCGCGCGTCTGCTTCCTGCCCTCGGCCAGCGGCGACGCCGACCACTACATCGTCCGCTTCTACCGGGCCTTCTCCGCCGACCGCTGCGAGGCCAGCCACATCTCCCTCTTCCGTCGCGAGCAGGGGCCGACCGACCTGCGCCATCACCTGCTCTCTCAGGACCTGATCTACGTAGGCGGCGGCAGCGTGGTCAGCCTGCTCGGTGTCTGGCGCGCGCACGGGATCGACGTGATCCTGCGTGACGCCTGGGAGGCCGGAGTGATCCTCTGCGGCCTCTCGGCCGGCTCGCTCTGCTGGTTCTCGGAGGGGGTGAGCGGGTTCCACGGCGAGCCACGGCGGGTGGAGGGGCTTGGCCTGCTCCCGTTCAGCAACTGTGTCCATTACGAGCGCGGCTCGAGCCGCCGCCACGCCTACCACGGCTTCCTCGCGGACGGGATGCTCGCCGGCTACGCGGCCGAGGATGGCGCCGCGTTGCACTTCACCGGCACCGAGCTGGCACGGGTGGTCGCCTCCCGCCGCAAGGCCCGCGGCTACCGGGTCTGCGCCAGGGGGAAGCGGGTGGTGGAGACGAGGATCGCAACCAGCTTTCTCGGCGAGACCGGCGCGGTCGCGGTTGCGCCGGCGCCATCGGGCGCGGTAGCGGCCTGATGGTCTCGCGGATCCTCGCCCTCGGGGGCCACGACTTCACCGCGCGCCCACCCGACCGGGCCGTCTGCGAGCTGATGCTGCGGATGGCGACCGAGAGGGCGGGGGGCCGGCCGCGCATCTGCCTCCTCCCCACGGCCAGCGGCGACACCTCCGAGCAGATCGGGCGCTTCTACGCAGCCTTCGGGGAGCGCCCCTGCGAGCCCTCCGACCTCTCGCTGTTTCGACTCGGCCGCCGCCCGATGGCACTGCGCGACCACCTCCTCGCCCAGGACCTGGTCTATGTCGGCGGGGGCAGCATGGTCAACCTGCTCGCGGTGTGGGAGGCGCACGACATCGGCGCGATCCTCAGTCTCGCCTGGCGCCAGGGGGTTGTCCTCGCCGGCCAGAGCGCCGGGGCGATGTGCTGGTTCGAGGCCGGGATCACCAAATCATCCGGGCGTCCCCGCCCCGCCGCCGGCCTCGGCTTGGTCGGCGGCAGCCTCTGCGTCCACTACAACAACGAGCCCGAGCGCCGCACCGCCTACCTCGACGCGGTCGGCGACGGCATGCCGGGTGGCTACGGGCTCGACGACTACGCCGGCCTGATCTGGGAAGGCGACCGTGCGCCCTCGGCGATCACCGCCCGCCGCGGGGCGCGCGCCTACCGGGTCGTCTGCCGCGATGGGGCGGTCACGGAGTCGCCGCTGCCGACCCGGTTCCTGCCCGCTCCTGCGCCCGCCACCCTGCGCGAGGACATCGCCGAGTACCGTCGGATCACCGGCATGCGCAAACGGGCAGGCTGGCTGGGGTAGGAGAGGAGGCCTCGCCCTAAAGCGCGCCGCCGGCGGCCGCCGGGGCGGTGGGGTCGACACCCTCTTCGCCGACCTTCTCGCGGGCCAGGTACTCCTCGGCCAGCAGCGGGTTGTCCTTCGCCCGCTCGACGATCTTCAGCAGCGCCGACATGCTGGAGACCTCCTCGACCTGCTCCTTGATGAACCAGCCCATGAACTGCTCGCCCTGGTAGTCGCCCTCCTCGCGCGCCAGCCGTGCCAGGTTGGCAATCTGCTCGCTGACCCGCCTCTCCTGTTCGAGCGCGAGCTGCACGGGGGCGACTGTGTCGGAGAAGCTGCTCTGCGGCGCCTCGACACCCGGCACCTCGATCGGGTGTCCGGCGTCGAGCAGGTACTGGGTGATCATCATCGCGTGGTTGCGCTCCTCAACCGCCTGGCGGTAGAAGAAGGTGGCCAGTTGCGGCAGCGTCTCGGCGTCGTAGTGGACGGCGATCGCGATGTACTGCTGCTGCGCGGAGAACTCGGAGGCGACCTGCTCGTTGAGGGTCGTGGCGAAGTTGCTCATTTCCCCACCTTACCCAGCCCAGCGAAAGCCGGTTGCCGCAAGCCGTGGCTCCAGAGGGCTGGAGGGAAGGCCGGCCCTGGTCGCCTGCTCCGGGTCGTTGTAGCCGCTCGGGGCGACGTCGTTGGGAGTATCGGGGTGGAAGATCGAGGCGAGGTACTGGATCTGGCCGCGGCCAGGGCCAAGCTCGGTCTGGCCACCTCCGTAGGCGCCGATCCCGTGCGCGTCGCAGTAGTCATAGGCCTTCAGCAGGGTGCTGACGGCGCCGAAGCGCGACGGCTTGATGTTGACCATCTGCGGCACCCAGGGCATCGACTCGATGTCGGCGACCGAGTGGATCGGCGCGTCCCAGGTGACCCGCGCGGCGACCGGGTCGAGCAGAGGCCTGGTCTCCTCGTTGACGTCGGGATCCTCGAGCCAGGCGTGGGGGAAAGCCTCGATCAGCTTTGCGTATAGCTCCGGGTCGGTCTCGACGTCGACTGGGGTCCCACTGTAGAAGCCCTTCAGGTCGAGCGAGTCGACCGCGCCGGTCTGAGCCAGGGCGGCGATCAGCTCGTCGTCCCAGTCGTTGGTCGGGTCGAGCTTGAAGCGCAGGGTGGGGTAGGCGGCGAGGCGGGCGAGCAGGGGATCGACCGAGGAGCGCTCCTCCTCAGCGGAGGCGAGGCGCATCGAGGAGACGAAGTTGAGCGGCCGCGGCTCGCGGTCGAGGGCGGCGGCAAGGCTGGTGCCCGCCTGGCGCAGCGCCAGGTCGAGGCCGGCAGACTCGAAAGCCCAGCGCCGGTACTCGCGTGAGACGTCGCGCTCGGGCGGCGAGGCGGGGAAGAGGTCGATGCCGTCGAGGAGCTCGGAGAACTCGGCGAAGCCGCCGAAGCTCCCCGCCAGACCCGCCGGCGCCCCGGCACCCTGCTGGGCGATGTGGTCGAGAGCGTCGTAGGTGACGTCCTCACCCACCCCCTCGTGACCGCCCCCGCGCAGCTTGACCACCGTGGTCAGGCGTTCGAAGCTTCCAGAGGTGAACGAGAGCCCCTCGAACTCGCACTCCTCCACCGCCAATGGCAGCGCGGCAATGCGGTCGAAGGTGGCCATCGCGGTGAGCCTAGCGTCCTGCCACACTCGCATCGATGAAGCACACCCGCCACGGCTACTGGCTGGAGGAGGCGGGGGCGGGGTTTCCCGCCCCGGCGCTGGAGGGCGAGCGCACCGCCGACGTGGTCGTGGTCGGCGGCGGGTTCACCGGGATGTGGGCGGCCTGGCACTTGAAGGCGCTGGAGCCGGAGGCACGGGTGATGCTGCTTGAGGCGGGCGGCTGCGGGGAAGGGCCGAGCGGGCGCAACGGCGGCTTCTGCAACGTGATGTGGTTCTCGCTGCCGAACATGCGCGGGCGCTGGGGCGACGCCGGGGCGCTTGCCGTTGCCCGCGCCGCCGAGGCGGCGGTCGCCGGAATCGGCGAGTTCTGCGCGGAGGAGGAGGTCGACGCCTGGTTCCGCCACGCCGGCTACCTCCAGGTCTCCACGGCGCCCGCCCACGATGGCGCGTGGGCCGAGGCCCTCGCTGCCTGCCGCGAGTTGGGAGCCCTCGACGCGATCCATGAGCTCTCCCCGGCGGAGGTGGCCGAGCGCTGCGCCTCTCCCGCCTTCCGCGGCGCCGCCTTCTACCCCGACGCTGCGACCGTGCAGCCGGCGCGGCTTGCGCGTGGCCTGCGTGAGCGGCTGCGCGCCCGCGGGGTCGAGGTGTGCGAGTTCTCGCCGGTGACCCACCTGGCCTCCTCGCCGCGAGGCGTCGAGGCCCGGGCGCCGGGCGGAACGGTCCGGGCGACCGCCGCCGTGCTCGCTGTGGGAGCGGCGGCGAAGGCGCCGCGGGGCCCGCTGCGCAGCAGCCTCACCGTCGCCTCCTCCCACATCGTCCTCACCGAGCCGGTCCCTGACCTGCTCGAGGAGATCGGCTGGACCGGCGGCGAGTGCATCACCGACAGTCGCGCCCTGATCGACTACTTCCGCACCACTCCCGACGGCAGGATTGCCTTTGGCTGGGGCGGGGGCAGGATCGCAATGGGCGCGCGCCTCGCCGGCAGGACCGAGATCGACGCCGAGGTGATCGCCCTCACCGCGGCTCATTTGGAGAACTACTTCCCCGGCGTCGCCGGCCGCCGGCTCACCCACGCCTGGGGCGGCCCGATCGACGCCTCGCCGACACATCTCCCGATGGTCGTGCCGCTCCATGGCGGCCGCGCGTTCGCCGCCGCGGGCTACACCGGGAACGGCGTCGGGCCCTCCAACATGGTCGGCCGCGCGCTCGCCTCCCTCGCCCTCGATCGCCGCGACGCGCCCTCCCGCCTCCCCTTCGTCGACCCCTCGCCCCCGCGCGTCCCTCCCGAGCCCTTCCACTGGCTCGGCGGCGAAACGATCCGCCAGGGCATCCTCCGCAAGGAGGAGGCCGAGCTGGACGGCCGCTCTCCCGGCAGAATCGCCTCAGCAATAGCTCGCGTGCCCGACCTGATCGGCTTCCACATCGGCCGCTAATACCAGCGGCTCGTAATGACCTTCTTGTGGGTGTAGAAGTCAACTGCGTCGGTCCCGTTGGCGTGGAGATCGCCGTCGCATGAGTCCTTCCAGCCTGCGAAGGGGAACCAGGCGACGGGAGCGGGGACGCCGACGTTGACGCCGAGCATCCCCGCCTCGGCGCTGTAGCGGTATCTGCGAGCCGCCTCGCCCGATCTGGTGAAGATCGCGCCGGCATTGCCGTAGCGGGAGCCGTTGAGGAAGTCGAGGGCCGAGTCGAGGTCGGGGGCATCGACCAGCGCGAGCAGCGGGCCGAACAGCTCCTCCCGGGCCAGCTCCGACTCGCGGTCGGGGGCCGTGGCGATCGTCGGGCCCAGCAGCGTTCCCGCCGGCCCTTCCTCCCCGCGCCCGTCGAGCAGCAGCTCGGCGCCTGCGGCCGCCGCGCGCCCGATCGCCTCGGCAACCTTTTCCCGGGAAGCGGCCGAGACCATCGGGCAGACGTCGGTGGCGGGGTCCCCGCCGGGGCCGACCACCAGCCCCGCCGCGGCCGAGACCAGCGCCTCTCGCACCTCGGTCCTCCTCGCCTCCTCGCCGACGACGACGCAGACCGAGCCCGCCAGGCAGCGCTGCCCCGCGGCGCCGAACGCCGATCCCATGATCGCCGGCACCGCCTGGGCGAGGTCGGCGTCCGGCATCACCACCAGCGAGTTCTTGGCCCCGCCGAGCGCCTGTACCCGCTTGCCCGTGGCCGCCGCTCCCTGGGCGACGATCCGCGCCGTCTCTGCCCGGCCGACGAAGGAGATCGCGTCAACTCCGGTGTCCTCCAGCAGCGCCGTCACCGCCTCGCGCCCGCCGTGCACCAGGTTGACCACGCCGGCCGGGATCTCCTCGACCGCGTCGACCGCTTCGGCGATCAGCGCCGCCGGTCGCGGGTCGCTCTCGGAGGGCTTGAGGATGAACGAGTTGCCGCATGCGATCGCATAGGGCAGGAACCAGAGCGGGATCATCGCCGGGAAGTTGAAGGGGGTGATCGCGGCGACGACCCCGACGGGCTGGCGCACCATTTCGACGTCGACCCCGGCCGCGACCCCCTCCAGCGTCTCGCCCTTGAGCAGGTGGGGGATCGCCGCCGCCGACTCGACCGACTCGAGCCCGCGCCCGACCTCGCCGTCGGCGTCGGCCAGCGTCTTGCCCATGTCGGCCGTGACCAGCGCGGCCAGCTCCTCGCGCCGGCGCAACAGCTCTCTGCGCAGCGCCAGCACCGCCCGCGCCCGCCGCTGTGGCGGAACCTCGCGCCAGCCGGGCTGCGCCGCCCGGGCTGCCTTCACTGCCTCGCTCACCTGCGCCGCGCCGGAGAGCGGCACCAGAGCCGTCACCTCCCCGCTCACCGGGTCGATGTCGTCGAGCGTCTCGACCCCGTCGATCGCCCGCCACATCCCGTCCACATAGTTGGGCAGCCGCACCGGCTCGCCTCCCCGCCGATGGGCCGATAAGTCGCCGTGAGGGCGACTTATCGGCCCATCGGCGGTCATGCGGCGGCGCCGGCGGGACGGGGCTGAGGCGGCAGGGCCTCCTGTTCCGGGCGGACCGCAGCCATCTTCTCGGCACGGCGCTGTTGCCAGACGGTGAAGCCCATCGCGGTGACCGTCACCCCGAACAGGATCATCGCGATCACGTTGACTTCGACGGGGATTCCGCGCTGGGCCGCGCCGAAGATGTAGAGGGGGAAGGTGACGGTCGTTCCCGAGTTGAAGTTGGAGATTACGAAGTCGTCGATGGAGAGTGCGAAGGCGAGCATCGCTGCGCCGAAGATGCCGGGCACGATCAGGGGCAGGGTGACAAGGCGAAAGGTCTGGAGCGAGCTCGCCCCGAGATCCCGAGCCGCCTCCTCGAGGCTGCGGTCGAATCCGATCAACCGCGATCGCACGACCACGACGACAAAGCTGATGCAGAACATCACGTGAGCGATCAGCAGGGTCTGGAAGCCGAGCGAGGGAGTGCCGAGGATGAGGAAGAAGGAGAGCAGTGCCGCGCCGATCACGACCTCCGGGGTCGCCATCGGAATCACGATCAGGAAGTTCGCCATTCGCCGACCGAAGAACTGGTGGCGGACCAGCGCAAGGGCCATCATCGTTCCCACGATTGTCGAGATCACCGTCGCAAGGACCGCCAGCTTGAGGCTGGTCAGGAGCGCTTCGGTCAGTTCGGGGCGGCTGAAGGCGTGTGCCCAGTGGTAGAAGGTGAAGCCGACCCAGGTGTAGTTGTAGCGGCCCTGGGGATTGTTGAAGGAGAAAAGGAAGATGACCGCGATCGGGATCAGCAGGTAGACGACAACCAAGCCGGCGACGATGTTGACCGCGTGCTCGCGCAGCCATCGCCAGGCCCCGCTCATCGCCCATCCCTCCGCTTCATCGTGCCTCCTCGCCCATCAGCGCCTCCGAGCCGGCGAAGCGGATGTAGATCACGACGGCGACCATGATCAACGCCATCAGCACGAAGGAGAGCGCCGCCGCCGACGGATAGTCGGCCTGGGTCAGGTAGAGCGACTGGATCACGTTGCCGATCATCCTGTTGCCCACCCCGCCCAAGAACTGGGCGTTGACGTAGTCGCCGGCAGCGGGGATGAACGTCAATAAGGTGCCGGCGACGATACCCGGCGCCGAGAGCGGCAAGGTAACCCGCAGGAAGCTCTGCGTGGCGGAGCTGTACAGGTCCTTGGCTGCCTCGATCAATCCCACGTCGATCCGCTCCAGACTGGCGTAGATGGGCAGGATCATGAAGGGCAGGAAGTTGTATGTCAGTCCGGCGATCACCGCGGGCCCCGTGGCGAGGATGTGACCGCTGGGAGCGAGCCCGATCGCGTGGAGAATTTCGGTCACCGGGCTTTCGTCGGAGAGGATCGTCTCCCAGGCGATGGTTCGAATCAGGTAAGTGGTGAAGAACGGTGCGACGACCGCGAACAGCAGAGCGTTGCGCCAGCGCCCGGCCTTGAAGGCGATCGTGTAGGCGAGCGGGTAGGCGAGCGCCAGTGCGATCAGCGTCGCTGCCCCGGCGTAGACAAAGGATCGAATGAACTGCGAGTCATACAGTTCGAGTGCGTCGCTGTAGTTGGTCCAGTGCCAGTTGAATGTGAGGTTCCCGACGACGCCCGACTCAAGCGACAGTTTGCCCATGTAGTAGAGCGGGACGACGAAGAATAGGACCAGCCAGATCGTCCCTGGCCCGAGCAGGAAGTAGGGGGCGGTACGGCGGCGGATGGCGCCCATCAGGTCACCACCACGCCGCCGTATTTCACCGAGCCGCCCACGGCTCTCAGCCGTTGAGGACGGAGTCGAATGCCTTGATCACATTCTGTTCCTCCTGCCCTTCTATCGTCGGCGTCGCCGAGCACTTCTTTGTAAACGATGTGCTCGGGAAGATCAGCTGGTTGTTTCCGAGTTCCGGACTGCGCTTCTCGAGTATCGGTTTCACCCCTTCAACGGGAGTCACGTAGTTCACGTATTCGGCGATGTTGGCCTGAACCGCTGGTTCATAGACGTAGTTCATCCACGCCTCCGCTGCGGTGGGGTTCGGTGCTCCGATCGGTACCACCATGTCTTCAGACCAGAGCATGCAGCCGTCGGTGGGCATCCGCCATTCGAGGTTCTTGTTGTCTTCCTGCAGCTGCACCGCATCGCCGGACCAGCCGATCACCGCGACTGCATCGCCGCTGGTCAGGTCGCGGGCGTAGTCGTTGCCGGTGAACCGGCGAATCTGGCCGGATTCGGCCGCACCCTTGATTTTGTTGATCGCCTTCATCCAGTCGGCTTCGGTCGCCTTGTTCGGATCGAGCCCTTCGCACTTCATTACAAGGGGAACCGTTTCCCGCACTTCGTTCAGCATGTCGACCTTGCCCTTGTACTTCGAGTTGAAGAGGTCGCAGATGGAGTGGACGTCGGGAGCGGTTTCCGTGTTGACGATGATCCCGGTCATGCCGCTCTGCCACGGAACCGTGTAGCTCCGTTCTGGATCGAACGGGGGGTGTTGCAGGCTGGGCGACAGGTTCTTCTTCACGTTGGGCAGCGCCGACTTGTCAAGTGTCTGCAGATATCCGAGCTTGTGCATTTTGCTGACCATGTAGTCGGCGAGGACGAAGATGCTGCGACCCCCGGATTCACCCTGCTGCGAGAAGTGGTTGGACCTTGTTGAAGAATTCTTCGTTGGAGTTGATGTCTTCGATGTATTTGACCTTTACGCCGCTCGCCTTTTCGAAGGCCGGTACGGTGCCCTTGTCGATGTAGAGGGGCCAGTTGGAGATGGTAAGGCTGCCCGAGGGCTTCCCTTCCAGCTTCACCGTTCCCGCGTTGCCGCTTCCGCTTTCGATCCCACCTCCGCCTCCGCAGGCGGCCAATCCCAATGCCAGGGCCAGCGCCAGTGCGGCTAGCGCCATTCCTCGTACCCTCGGTCCTCGGTCGCGCATTCTGATCGTCCTTTCTACGTCGTTGGAAGCCCAGTCGGCTCCGTCGGGTCCTCCTCCGGCTCGGCAGGTGAGGCAACGCCCCCTGCCGGAGACTCACGCACCAGGTGCATGTGCTCGGGCTCCCACGTCAGTGCGACTCGCGCTCCGCCCCCCGGAAGCCGCTGCCTCTCCTCCTCGTCGGCGTTGGGCACGAGGACCGTCATCCGAACCTCCTTGCCGAGCACGACGACGATCTGCGTCGAGGTGCCGAGATAGAGCGAGCTCTCGACGACTCCCTCGACCCGTGGCATCCCGCTCGCAGACGCTGTATCTGCCCCGTCAACCCGCTCGACGCGCAGCTTCTCCGGGCGCACCACCGCGTGGCAGCCTTCGCCGATGGAGAAGCCGTTCGCCCGTGCCACCACCGTGGGCCCTTGGTCGAGTCGCACCTCATCCGGCCCGGAAACCTTCGCCGGCATCAGGTTGGAAACACCGATGAATCCTGCGACGAAGGTAGTGGCGGGGCGCTCGTAGACCTCCTCGGGCCCCCCCACCTGCTCGACCTGTCCGCGGTTCATCACGGCGATCCGGTCGCTCATCGTCAGCGCCTCCTCCTGGTCGTGAGTGACGTAGACGAAGGTGATCCCGACATCGCGCTGGATTCGCTTCAGCTCGACCTGCAGGCCCTTGCGGAGCTTCAGGTCGAGGGCGCCGAGCGGCTCGTCGAGGAGCAGCACCTTGGGCAGGTTGACAAGCGCCCTGGCCAGCGCCACCCGCTGCTGCATGCCGCCGGAGAGCTGAGACGGACGCCGGTTGGCCTCGGCGGCGAGCCCTACTCGCCCAAGCTCCGCGTCAACTCGCTGCTCGATCTCCGCCTTCGCGACACCCTTTCGCCTGAGGCCGAAGCCGACGTTGTCCTTGACGCTGAGGTGGGGGAAGAGGGCGTAGCTCTGGAAAACGGTGTTGGTTGGTCGGCGATGGGGCGGGAGATTCGCCACGTCTGTTCCCTCGATTCGAATCTCGCCTGTGGTCGGTTGCTCGAACCCGGCGACCATCCGCAGCGTCGTCGTCTTCCCGCAGCCGCTCGGACCGAGCAGGGTGAAGAACTCGCCCCCCGCCAGCGCCAGGCTGAGGTCGTTGACGGCGACCAGGTCGTCGAAGCGCTTGGTGACGCTCTTCAACTCGACGCCTGGTACCTCACCGTTCATTCCCTCACCCCTTTGTGTGGAGCTCCGTGCTTCATTCACGGTAGCGCTAGCGAGCGGCCGGCACGAGCAGGACCCGGGCGCTCAGCCAGATCGGCGAACAGCGCCGGGGTCGCGTTCTTCTTCAGGCCCTTCTCGCCGGAGCTGGGAGCGCGCACAGCAGCGACGGTATGCCTCCGCGCAGAACCGCGCAAGTGGCGAATGTCCCAAAAGCACAGCAGGGTCTTGTACGTTTTGTATAGGTCGGGAACCTGGACTTGACCCAAAGATCCCTTGCAGAAGGTCCAAACTGGGTCTAGCTTTATCCAGATCGTCGAAAGAGGAGAGGAGAGTCTTTATGGCCACCGCGTCCCAGGCCCCGATTGACACCAGCCTTCAGGAGCTGGCCAAACGACACCTCTGGATGCACTTCTCGCGGATGGGCTCCTACGGGCCTGGCCATGAGATCCCGATCATCGTCCGCGGCGATGGCTGCTACGTCTACGACGAGGGCGGCAACCGCTACCTCGACGGCCTCTCCGGGCTCTTCTGCGTCAACGCCGGCCACGGCCGCACCGAGTACGGAGAGGCGGCTGCCCGCCAGATCGAGGAGCTCGACTTCTACACGCTCTGGAGCTACGCCCACCCGCGCGCGATCGAGCTGGCGGCACGAATCGCCTCGCTCGCCCCCGCCGACCTCAATCGGGTCTTCTTCACCTCCGGCGGCTCGGAGGCGGTCGAGTCGGCGCTGAAGCTCGCCCGCAACTACCACCGCATGCGCGGCAACGGGCAGAAGCACAAGACGATCGCCCGCGAGGTCGCCTACCACGGCACCTCGCTCGGCGCCCTCTCGGTCACCGGAATCACCGAGCTGCGCTCGCAGTTCGAGCCGCTCGCCCCCGGTGGCTGCCACGTTCCCAACACCAACCTCTACCGCTGGCCCGAGGACCGCCACCCGCTCTGGGCGGCAACCGCGATCGAGGAGCGGATCCAGTTCGAGGGCCCCGAGACCGTCGCCGCGGTGATCCTCGAGCCGGTGCAGAACGCCGGCGGCTGCTTCGTCCCGCCCGAGGGCTACTTCGATCGCGTTCGCGAGATCTGCGACCGCTACGACGTCCTGATGATCTCCGACGAGGTGATCTGCGCCTGGGGCCGGCTCGGCCACTACTTCGGCTGCGACCGATTCGGCTATGTCCCCGACATCATCACGGTGGCGAAGGCTCTCACCTCCGCCTACGCCCCGATGGGCGCGGTGATCGCCTCCGACCGCGTCGCCGACCCGTTCATGCGCGGCGACGCCTCCTTCGCCCACGGTTTCACCTTCGCCGGCCACCCCGTCGCCTCGGCGATCGCGATGGCCAACCTCGACGTCTTCGAGAGCGAGGACCTCTGCGGGCACGTGCTCGCCAAGGAGGCCGAGTTCCGCCAGATGCTTGAGAGCCTGCACGAGATCCCGATCGTCGGAGACGTGCGCGGCGCCGGCTACTTCCAGGCGATCGAGCTCGTCAAGGACAAGGAGACGAAGGAAAGCTTCGGCGACGAGGAGGCCGAGGACCTGCTGCGTGGCTTCCTCTCCGGTGAGCTGTACAAGCGCGGGTTGATCTGCCGTGCCGACGATCGCGGCGACCCGGTGATCCAGCTCGCCCCGCCGCTGATCGCCGACAGCGAGCAGTTCGAAGAGATCCACGACGTGCTGCACGACGTTCTCACCCGGGCCTGGAAGAGGGCCCGCGGGTAGGAGGCGCGGTGCTCACGGTCCAGAGCCTGCTCGACGAGCTCGGCCTCGAGCTGGCGGCCGGCTCGCAGGCCGCGGCGCCGGTGCGGTGGGTGCACATCTCCGAGCTTGAGGACCCGACCCCGTGGCTCTCCGGTGGCGAGCTGATGCTGACCACGGGCATCCCGCTCGACACCGCCGCCAAGCAGCGCGCCTTCGTCCGCCTGCTTGCCGACCGCAACCTCGCCGGTCTCGGCTTCGGCACCGGCTTCAGTCACCGCAAGCTGCCGAAAGCGCTGGTAGACGAGGCGACCAAGCGTGACTTCCCGCTCTTCGAGGTCCCCTACTCGACCCCGTTCATCGCGATTACCGAGAAGGCGTTCGCCCGCCTCGTCAACGAGCAGTACGAGGTGCTGCAGCGTGGCATCGCCGTGCAGCGGCGCCTGGAGCGGCTGGTGCTGGAGGAGCGCGGGCTGGAGGAAATCGCCGCCACGATCGCCTCCGCCGTTGGCGGCACGGTGGCGATCCTCGACGGCCGCGGCGACCGCCTCGCCGGCCGCGGCTTTCGCCGCGAGCTCTCCGCGGACGCGATCGCCGCGATTCGCAAAGAGGCGCTCTCCCACACCGGCGACGGTCACCCCTTCGTGCCGGCCCACCCCTCGGTCGCCGGACGCGCCCTCGCCCACCCGGTGATCTCCCCCGGTGGCGGGCCACCGCAGGCCTGGGTGGTGATCGTCCGCGACTCCGGCGGCCTCGGCGACTTCGAGCGGCTGATCCTCCAGCAGGCGGTGGCGGTGGTGGCGCTGGAGCTGATGCGCCGCCGCGTCGCCCGCGAGACCGAGCGCCGCCTCGCCGGCGACGTGCTCGCCGGCGCCCTTGGAGGGGGCATGGAGCCGGCCGAGCTGCGCCGCCGCCTCGAGCCGTTCGGAATCGGCGAGGAGGCCGCCGTCCTCGTCTTCGCGCTCGATCACCCGGCCGCCGCCGAGGGCGCCCTCGAGCGAGCCCTGGCGGCCGACGCCTGCCCGGCCGTCGTCGCCCCCCACACCGTCGGCGGTCGCGAACTGCTCTGCGCCGTCATCGACGCCTCCGACCGCGACCCGGTCGACGTCGCCGCCGACGCCCGCAAGGCGCTGACCGCCGACCGCGGCGCCGTCCGCGCCGCCGCCAGCCGCACCGCGCCGCGCGAGAACCTGCGCCGCTCCTTCCACGAAGCACGCTGCGCCCTGGAGGCGACCGGATTCAACAACGGCCACACCCCGGAGGTGGCCTCCTGGCGCGACCTCGGCGCCTTCACGCTGCTGCTCTCGATCCAGGACGACGAGGCGCTGAAGCTCTACTGCGACAGCGTCCTCGGGCCGATCGAGCAGGGCGACGAGGAGTACGGCGGCGAGCTGCTGCGCTCGCTGGAGGCGTTCATCGAGCAGAACGGCCAGTGGGAGCGCGCCGCGCGCGAGGTCTACTGCCACCGCCACACCCTGCGCTACCGGATGCGCAAGGTCGAGGAGCTGACCGGGCGCGACCTCTCCCGCGCCCACGACCGGATCGAGTTCTGGCTGGCACTCAGAGCAAGGGAGTTGGTGACGTGATCTCAAGCTGCACACCACCCGCCCGCGGCGGACGCGGGGGCGAGCGAGCGAGATCGCCGGTGGTGAGGGGAGCGAGCGAGCGGGCGCAGAGCACGCGGGCGGAATTTGAGGAATCCCGATGAAGATCGGGATTCCGAAGGAGATCAAGCCCGACGAGTACCGGGTCGCGATCACCCCGGCGGGGGTGCGCGAGATGGTCGAACACGGCCACCAGGTCTCGATCGAGACCGGCGCCGGCGAGGGCAGCGCCATCTCGGACGCCGACTTCGAGGCCCAGGGGGGCCACATCGCCCCCGACGCCGCGGCGGTCTTCGACGAGAGCGAGATGATCGTCCACGTCAAGGAGCTGCAGGCGCCGGAGATCGAGATGCTGCGTCCGGGACAGACCCTCTTCACCTACCTGCACCTGGCGCCCGACCCCGAGCAGACGCGCGGGCTCTGCGGCTCCGGCGCGACCTGCATCGCCTACGAGACGGTCGAGGACTCTCAGGGTCGCCTCCCCCTGCTGGCCCCGATGAGCGAGATCGCCGGCAAGATCGCCACCCAGGCCGGCGCCTTCATGCTGGAGAAGCCGCTCGGCGGTCGCGGCATCCTGCTCGGCGGGGTGCCGGGAGTCGCCGCGGCGAACGTGATGGTGATCGGCGGCGGTGCGGTGGGTATGAACGCCGCCTTCGTCGCGATCGGGATGGGAGCCGACGTCTTCGTCTTCGACAAGGCGATCGACCGGCTGCGCGAGCTGGACATGGTCTTCGCAGGTGGCTGCTCGACCGTCTACTCGACGACGCTGGCGGTCGAGGAGATGCTGCCCCGGGCAGACCTCGTGATCGGTGCCGTGCTAGTCCACGGCGCCCGCGCCCCGTTCGTCGTCCGCCGCGAGCAGCTGGCGCTGATGAAGCCCGGCGCGGTGCTGGTCGACGTTGCGATCGACCAGGGCGGCTGCTTCGAGACCTCGCGCCCCACCACCCACCGCGAGCCGACCTTCGAGATTGACGGGATCACCCACTACTGCGTCTCCAACATGCCCGGCGCGGTCCCGATCACCTCGACCCACGCCCTCACCAACGCGACCCTGCCCTACGCCCTCGCCCTCGCCGACCACGGCGTCGCCGAGGCGATCCGGCGCGACCCAGGCCTGCGCCCGGGCGTCAACGTCGCCGGCGGCGAGGTGACCCATGCCGCGGTGGCGGCTGGAGTCGGAGCAGCGTATGTGCCGGTCGAGGATGCCCTCGGGGTGACGAAGGTCGGAGCAACGGAGATGTGACGGATTGGGACCAACCGGCCCGCGGCGGACGCGGCATGAGCGCGAAGGGCGAAATTTATGGCGAGTAGGAAACGACCCAGGAGGCTTGAGTGATGGCGATGGCGACGGTGAGGAAGCTGAGGAACTTCATTGGAGGAGAGGCGGTTGACCCGGTCGAGGGTGGGACCGAGGAGATCGTCAACCCGGCTACGGGAGAGGCGATCGCCGAGGCGCCGCTCTCCACCAAACCCGACGTCGACCGCGCGGTGGCGGCGGCGGCGAAGGCGTTCGACGGCTGGGCGGCGACGCCACCCGGAGAACGCGCCCGGGCGCTGCTGCGGATGGCGGATCTGATCGAGGAGCGTGCCGATGAGATCGCCGACCTCGAGGCGGCCGACGCGGGCAAGCCGCGCGGCGCCGTGGTCGAGGACGAAATCCCGGTGATGGCCGACAACCTGCGCTTCTTCGCCGGTGCCGCCCGCTGTCTCGAGGGCCGTGCCGCGGGCGAGTACATGGCGGGACGCACCTCTTTCATCCGCCGTGAGCCGATCGGGGTGGTGGGACAGATAACACCCTGGAACTACCCGCTGATGATGGCGGTTTGGAAGATCGGCCCGGCTCTCGGCGCCGGCAACACGGTGGTGCTGAAGCCGGCGGAAACGACTCCGGTGACGACGCTGAAGTTCGCCGAGTGGTGCGCGGACATCCTTCCCCCGGGCGTCCTCAACGCCATCGGCGGGCACGGGGAGCCGGCGGGATCGGAGCTGGTTACCCACCCCGATGTCGAGATGGTCAGCCTCACCGGCTCGCCGCCGACCGGCAAGTGGATCGCCAAGGCGGCTGCGGACCGGCTCAAGCGGGTCCACCTCGAGCTTGGCGGCAAGGCCCCGGTCATCGTCTTCGACGATGTCGAGATGGAGGCGGCGATGGAGACGATCGCCGGCACCGGCTACTACAACGCAGGTCAGGACTGCACCGCCGCGACCCGCGTGCTCGCCGCGGCGGGGGTTTACGACGACGTCGTCAACGGCCTCGTCGGCGAAGCCAGGGGGCTTGTCCTCGGCGACACGATGTCGGCCGACACGACCCTGGGGCCGCTCAACTCCGAGCGCCAGCGCGGGCGGGTGGAGGGCTTCCTCGAGCGCAGGCCCGCCAACGCCGAGGTCGTCACCGGCGGCGCCGAGCCCGACCTCCCCGGCTATTTCCTGGAGCCGGCGGTGGTCGCGGGGTTGGAACAGTCAGACGAGATGATCCAGAACGAGATCTTCGGCCCGGTGATAACCGTGCAGCCGTTCTCCGACGAGGAGAAGGCGATCGAGTGGGCGAACGGGACCCGCTACGGGCTCGCCTCCTCGGTCTGGACCCGGGACGTGGGCCGCGCGATGCGGGTCGCCAACGCGCTTCGCTTCGGCTGCGTCTGGATCAACGATCACATTCCGTTGGTGTCCGAGATGCCCCACGGCGGTTACAAGGAGTCCGGCTACGGCAAGGACCTGTCCATGTATGCGCTCGAGGACTACACCGAGATCAAGCATGTGATGATCAACCTCGAATGAGGGCCGCCATCGCAGGGGCGGCGCTGGCCGCGGTCGTGTTCGCCGCGCCGACGCCGGTGCCTGAAGAAGAACCGCCCCGCTGCCATGGGCGGCGGGCGACGATCGTCGGCACGGAAGGGGCCGACGTCCTGCACGGGACGCCTGGTCGCGATGTCATCTGGGGCGGCGGCGGGGACGACACGATCTACGGCGGCCTCGGCAACGACCTGATCTGCGGTGGCCCGGGCTCGGACCTGCTCCACGGCGGGCGGGGCAACGACACCGTCGACGGCGGGCCCGGCAACGACGACAGGGTGCTCGGCGACCTCGGCGACGACAGGCTGCTGGGAGGGCCCGGCAGCGGCGATGAGGTCGGCGGAGGCCTCGGCATCGACGTCCTCAACGGCGGGCCCGGCAACGACGACATCGTCCACGGCGACTACGGCTACGACCGGATGTCCGGAGGCGCCGGCAGCGGCGACATCGCCTCCTTTGCCACCGACATCGCGGCCGGGCGCGGGGGCGGAGTCTGGGCGTCGTTGCGGGCACATCGCGCCTACGGCGACGGCCACGACAGGCTCTTCGGGTTCGAGAGCCTCGAAGGCTCGGCCTTTGCCGACACCCTGATCGGCAGCAAGGGCGACAACACGATCTACGGTGGCGCCGGCGACGACCATCTGCTCGGCGGCGGCGGGCGCGACACCCTGATCGGAGGCCAGGGCTCCGACCGCTGCAAGGGCGCCAAGGGCCGCACCATCTCCTGTGGGCGCGAAAAGGCGCCCAATGCCTCCGCCTACGTCCAGCTCGACCGGGCGCCGGGCGGCGGCGCCGGCCTCCAGGTGGTCGGCGGGGCGGGCCGCGACCGGATCGTCGTCGCCTACGACGAAAGCTCCGGCGCCTTCGAAGTCACCGCGGCAAAGGGAATCGCCGTCGGAGACGGGTGCGCCCATGCGCCCCACGCCCTCGATCGGGTTACCTGTGGGACTGGCGGCCAGGCGCTATGGCTGATGGCCGACCTGGGCCCCGGCAACGACAGCCTCCGGGTCGACGGGTCGCTGGCAGCGGTCGAGAGCGTCCGCCTCGCCGGCGGAGATGGCAACGACACCATCCACGGAGGCCCGGAGGATGACCTGATCGAGTCCGGCCGCGGCAGCGACCACATCTACGGAGGCGCAGGGGCCGACGGCCTGATCGGCGGGCTGCCGGGGCCGACCTACCTCTATGGCGGCGCAGGCGGCGACCTGCTTGCCGCCGGGGGCGGCTGCGCCGGCGGCGCCCTGGTCGGGGGGTCGGGCCGCGACGACGCCTCCTTTGCCGAGACGCAGGCCCATCCCGGCATTCTCTACGTCTCCCTCGCCGCCCACGCCGCCTGGATCGACGTCGTCCATGGCTGTCGGCACGTCCGCCTCTCGCCCACCGACGAGGACATCGAGGGCTCCTTCGACAACGACGTCCTGATCGGCGACGGCGGCCCCAACGCGATGCTCGGCCAGCCCGGCAAGGACCGCTTCTACGGCGAAGGCGGAGAAGACGTGATCGACGCCCGTGACGGCGTCCGCGACCTCTCGATCCAGTGCGGCCGCGGCAAAGCGCCGAAGAAGGGCAAGCCGATCCGCGGCAGGCCCGCCGGCCGCGCCCTCACCGACCCTTTCGACCCCGCTCCCGTCCTCTGCGGCGACTCCAAGCACGGCCACCCGGTACCCGGCCTCAACCACCGTTGACCACTAGGCTTGTGGGCGATGGCTCGGAGCCCAAGCGCGGACGAGGCGGCCGCGATCGCCGCGGCGATCGAGCGGTTTCGCGCGGAGAGGTCTCCGGCTGTTGCGGCCGGAGGAGAGGCGATCGGCCCGTGGCAGCGGGCTGCGCTGGTGGAAGGGGTCGGCGCGAAGGTGATGGTTGGCGACCCACAAGGAGGATTGAGATGGCGGTAGTGAAAATCATCGAGCTGGTCGGTAGCTCCAAGACGTCCACCGACGACGCCGCGAAACAGGCGCTGAGCCAGGCCCAGGGCACCCTGCGCAACATCCGTGCCGTCGACATCGTCTCGACTGGGATTCGGGGCGAGAACCTCGACGAGTACCGCGCCCACGTGCGGGTGGCGTTCCTGATCGAGGGGACCGAGGTGGACTGATGGCGGAGGCGGGGAGGGAGGTCTCCCGGGAGGAGGCCAAGAGGCTGATCGAGGACGGGGCCCAGCTGATCGACGTGCGGGTCGCGCACGAGTGGGAGGCCGGGCGCATTGCGGGCGCCTCCCATATCGAGTTGGGCGAGCTGAGCGCCAGGGCGGATGAGATCGATCGGGATCGCCCGGTCCTCTTCTACTGCCAGGGTGACAACCGCTCGGACATGGCCGCCGCCGCATTCGCCGCCGACGGCTACGACGCGGCGGCGCTCGCCGGGGGCATCCAGGCATGGGTCGAGGCGGGGCTGCCGCTGGACTCAGATCAGGCCTACGTCGCCGACTCGGGAGAGGCGGCGGCGATCCTGCAGGCACGAAAGAGGACGTCTCAGGCGTAAATACCCGAATCCCAGTCGGGTTTTGCTATTTTCCTCCGCGTGGAGGTCGTCGTAGATCAGCGCAAGGAGCAGCGGGGCAAGGGCCGGGTCGGCACGCTCGAGAACCCGGAGACCTACGAGAACGTCCCCGGGCACATCATCCCGATCATCGAGCGCGAGTTTGACGACTTCGACAACGAAGCCGAGCAGTTCCTCGCCGGGGAGAGGCCCGAAGACGAGTTCATCGGCTTCCGCCTTAAGCAGGGCGTCTATGGGCAGCGCCAGCCCGATGTGCAGATGGTCCGCGTGAAGCTGCCCTTCGGCGGCATCACCCCGGAGCAGATGGAGGCCTTCGCAAGCGTGGTCGAGCGCTATGCGCCGCTGGTCAAGGGTCACATCACGACCCGCCAGAACATCCAGATCCACCACGTTCCGCTGCGCGACATGGAGTCGCTGATCCGCGAGATCTCCGAGGCCGGCCTCTCCTCGCGGGAGGGCTGCGGCAACACCGTGCGCAACGTAACCGGCGATCCCTGGGCCGGCGTCGCCCGCGACGAGGTCTTCGACCCGACTCCCTTTGCCGGCGCCTACGTGCGCTACTTCGTCCGCCACCCGACGACACAGCTGATGCCGCGCAAGATCAAGACCGCCTTCACAGGCTCCGACGAGGACCGGGCCATCACCGGCATCCACGACATCGCCTTCATCAGCCGCGAACGCGACGGAGTCAAGGGCTTCGAGATGCGGGTCGGCGGCGGCACCTCGATCATGGCCCGCGTCGCGCCCACCCTCTTCGACTTCGTCGAGGCCGAGAACGGCGATTACCTCAAGGTCACCGAGGCGGCGCTGCGGATCTTCGACCGCCAGGACTGGCTGCGCGTCAATCGCGCCCGCGCCAGGATCAAGGTGCTGATCGACAAGATCGGTGTCGACGCGTTCCGCGAGCAGGTCGAGGATGAGCTTGATGGCGACTGGGTCGGAGAGCGCGAATTCGACGTCGAGCGACTGCGCTATGACGACGACGAGGAGGCAGGCGCCCCCGACGTCCCGGTCGAGCCCGCCTCCCCCAACGGCGACCACTCCGAGTTCGAGCGCTTCCGTGCGGGCAACGTGCAGCCGCAGCGCCAGCCGGGCTTTTCGACGGTCGAGGTGAAGATCACCCGCGGCGACCTCAACCCCGAGCAGTTCCGCGGCCTGGCCGCGATCATGCGCGAGCTCACCGGCGGCTACGCGCGCAGCACCGTGCAGCAGAACCTCGTCCTGCGCTGGGTGCGCGACGAGGCGCTCTACGACGTCTGGCAGCGGCTGGAGAAGCTCGGCCTCGGCGAGGCCGGCCCTCGCGAGGTCACCGACGTGGTCAGCTGCCCCGGCACCGACAGCTGCAAACTCGGGATCACCAGCTCGATGGGCCTCAACCGGGCGATCAAGGAGCGCGTCGAGGCGATGGAGATCTCCGATTCGCTGACGAAGCGGATCCAGATCAAGATGAGCGGCTGCCCGAACGGGTGCAGCCAGCACCACATCGCCAACATCGGGTTCTACGGCGCCTCGCTGAAAGTCGGCGGTCGCCAGATGCCCGCCTATATCCCGCACATCGGCGGCAATTACGAGGGCGGCGAGGTGGTCTTCGGCACGCGCCTGAAGTCCCGCCTGCCCGCCAAGCGGGTCCCCGAGGCGGTCGAGCGCTGGATCGAGGCGTACGAAGCAGAGCGGGCCGAGGGCGAGGAGTTCAACGCCTTCGCCGAGCGTGTCGGCGCCGGGCGCTTCGAAGAGGAGGTCAAGGACCTGACGCTGCCGGCCGAGTTCAGCCTCGAGACGATGCAGCAGTTCATCGACTGGAACCGCTCCAGCCCGTACAAGGTGGAGCGCGGCGAGGGCGAGTGCGCGATTTAGAGATGAAGCCTCCGCCTGCCACACTTACCGATCCTGTGCCAACCGCGACCGACATAGACCATGAGGCAGTCGCAGCCGACCTCGAGGGCCGCTCCGCCGCAGAGGCGCTGGAGTGGATGTTTGACACCTTTGGCGCCGAGCACTACATCGCCTGCTCGTTTCAGAAGACCAGCTCGGTCACCGCGCATCTGGCGAGCCGGATCAATCCCGAGGCCCGCTTCTTCTATCTCGACACCGACGTGCTCTTCGCGGAGACATATGAGACGCGCGACCGCCTCGCCGAGCACCTCGGCGTCGAGTTCGACCGCTTCCACAACCTCACCCTGGAGGAGCAGGCAGCCCGTCACGGAGACGAGCTCTGGAAACGCGATCCCGACTCCTGCTGCGGTTTGCGAAAGGTCGAGCCGATGCGCCGAGCGTTGTCTTCCGTAGACTGCTGGGTCGCCGGCGTTCGCCGCGAGGACTCGGCCAGTCGCGCCAAGACCCCGAAGTTCGGGTGGGACAAGCGCTTCGATCTGTGGAAGCTGAACCCGCTCGCGGACTGGTCCGAGCGCGACGTCTGGAACTACATCCGTGAGCACCATCTTCCGTACAACCCGCTCCACGATCACGGCTACCCGTCGATCGGCTGCACGCACTGCACCCAGCCGGTCGGGCCGGGTGGTTCGCCGCGTGACGGCCGCTGGGCCGGCGTCGCCAAGACCGAGTGCGGGATCAACTAGCCGCGGCGCGCCCGACCTCCTCCTTCCCGACCTTCCCCGACCCGAGATTGGTGAGAACTTCCTATGAGTAGCAGCGAGACGATGACCGAGCTTTCCCTGACCCTGTCCGAGCGCCATACGGCCGATTTCGAGATGATCGGCAACGGTGGCTTCGCGCCGCTGACCGGCTTTCAGGGCTCCGCCGACTGGGAGCGCGTATGCGCCGAGATGCGGACCGCCGCCGGCGACCATATATGGCCGATCCCGATCACCCTGGCCACCGACCTCGACTGCGCGGTGGGGGATGTCGTCTCCCTTTCCAGTGACGAGGGGAAGCACCTCGGTCGGATCACCGTCGAGGAGGTCTTCGAGCGCGACGTCAGGCGCGAGGCCGAGCAGGTCTACGGGACGACAGACGAGGCCCACCCCGGCGTCGCCGCAATTTACGAGGAGGGCAACCGCTGCATCGCGGGCCCGATCGAGGTCGACGCGCTGCCCGACCACGACGAGGCCTTCATGCGGCGCTACAAGACGCCGGCCGAGACGAGACAGGAGTTTGCCGACCGCGGCTGGAAGCGGATCGTCGCCTTTCAGACCCGCAACCCGATCCATCGCGCCCACGAGTATCTGACCAAGGCCGCGCTGGAGACCTGCGACGGCCTCTTCATCCACCCGCTGATCGGCAAGACCAAGGCAGGCGACATCCCCGCCGACGTGCGGATGCGCTGCTATGAGGTGCTGATGGAGAACTATTACCCGACCGACCGGGTGGTGCTGGGCGTGAAGCCGGCCAAGATGCATTACGCCGGCCCGCGCGAGGCGGTGCTGCACGCGATCGTCCGCCGCAACTACGGCGCCACCCACTTCATCGTCGGTCGCGACCACGCCGGTGCCGGCGACTACTACGGCACCTACGACGCGCAGAAGATCTTCGAGACGATCGACATCGACGAGCTCGGGATCGAGCCGCTGATGTTCGAGCACACCTTCTGGTGCAACAAGTGCGAGGGGCTTGCCTCCGGCAAGACCTGCCCGCACGACGCCGAGGCGCACCTGTTCCTGAGCGGCACCAAGGTCCGCGAGATGCTCGGCAACGGCGAAAAGCCGCCGCACGAGTTCTCGCGCGATGAGGTCGCCGAGATCCTGATCGACGCTTACAAGGAGGACTGACCAGCATGGCAGGCGAGAAAGGCTTCACCCTCTGGTTCACCGGGCTCTCCGGTGCCGGGAAGACGACCATCTCCAGGCTGCTGGAGGGCCACCTGCTCGAGCGCGGCTCGAAGCTGGAGATCCTCGACGGCGATGTCGTCCGCGAAAACCTCTCCAAGGGCCTCGGCTTCTCCAAAGAGGACCGCGACACCAACATCCGCCGGATCGCCTTCGTCGCCGACCTGCTCAGCCGCAACGGCGTGCCGGTGATCACCGCGGCGATCTCCCCCTACGCGGCGATCCGCGGCGAGGCGCGGGAGCTGATGGGCGAGCGCTTCGTCGAGGTCTACGTCAAGGCCTCGGTCGACACCTGCGCCGATCGCGACGTCAAGGGTCTCTACAAGAAAGCCTTCGCCGGCGAGATCAAGGAATTCACCGGCGTGTCGGACCCCTACGAGGCGCCTGACAAGGCCGAGGTCGTCTGCGACACCGAGAACGAAGCCCCCGAGGAGTCGGCTGACAAGCTGCTGGCCTACCTCGAGGAGCGCGAGCTGATCCCCGCCGCCGCGGTGATTGCATAGACCGCGGCCGAAACGGTTTCGCTGAGGGGCGTTCGGGCGGGCCTCCGGCAACGTCTGGCTGACCCGAGCGTATTTGGTGGCGCTGCCGTCTCAGTGGGGTGCGGCCGGAACCCGCGGCTCGGCGAAGCCGTAGGTCTCGTAGGCCCCGAACTTCGCGAAGGTCTTGTGGGTGGGCCCGTGGTAGTCGGAGGAGGCGGTCGGGACCAGGCCGAGCTCCTCGCACAGCTCAAGCAGGTGCTTGGTCTGCTCGCGGCTGTGGGTCGGGTAGAAGGTCTCGACTCCATCGGCGCCGAGCGAGCGGATCAGGTCGTCGACCTCGGTCGGCTCTGAGATATCCCAGTAGGGGTGGGCGATGACCGCGACGCCGCCCGCCGCGTGGATCGTCTCGATCGCCTGCTCGGCGGTCGGCCAGCGGCGCGGCACGAAGGCCTTTGCTCCGGGGACGAGGTACTCCTCGAAGAAGGGGCCCAGATCTCCAGTTGCCCCGGCGGCCCGGGCGATGTGCGGTCGCCCAATCGAGAGCGCGTCGCCCGCCTCCCGCACCGCGTCCTCGAGGTGGAGGTCGAAGCCCTCCCCCCGCAGTCGCTCGACGATCTCTCCCGCCCGCGTGACCCGCTCGTGCTGGGCCCGCTCGCAGGCCGGCGCGATCCTGCCGAGGTCAACCCAGTAGCCGCAGATGTGGAGGTCTTCCGCGTACTCATGGACGCAGGACATCTCGATGGCCGGTACCAGCTCGATCCCCAACCGCTCCGCCGCCTCCGCCGCCTCCGCCACCCCGGCAATCGCATCGTGGTCGGTCAGCGCCAGCGTGGTGACACCTGCCTGCGCCGCTTCCTCGACGACGCCCGCGGGAGCCAGCTGCCCGTCGGAGACGGTCGAGTGGCTCTGAAGCTCGATCAGCATCGGATCGCGCAGCCTATTGCCGGCCTGCGGTTCGGTGTGCTGCGGGCCTCGCAGCACACCCCTCCGTCCGTCGCCCGAATAGACTGCGCCGCCGTGTTCGGGAAGGTCCTGATAGCCAATCGCGGCGAGATCGCGATCCGGGTAGCGCGGACGCTGAAGGAGATGGGGATCGGGTCGGTCGCCGTCTACTCGGAGATCGACCGCGACGCCCCGCACGTGCGGGAGGCCGACGAGGCCTTCCTGATCGGGCCCGCCGTGCCTGCCGAGAGCTATCTCGATGTCCTCAAGATCGTCGACACCGCCAGGGAGGCCGGCGCGGAGGCGATCCATCCCGGCTACGGGTTCCTGGCCGAGAACGCCGACTTCGCGCGAGCCTGCGGTGAGGCCGGGATCGTCTTCATCGGGCCTCCGGCAGAGGCGATCGACGCAATGGGGTCGAAGACGCGCGCCCGGGAGATCATGGCCGAGGCGGAGGTGCCGATCGTGCCGGGGGCGACGAAACCCGCGGCGGACATCGACGAGGCACGCGCCCAAGCCGAGGATGCCGGCTACCCGGTCGCCTGCAAGGCGGCGGGCGGCGGCGGCGGCAAGGGTTTCCGCGTCGCCATGACTCCGGACGACCTCGAGGAGGCCTTCGAGGGCGCTGCTCGCGAGGGGGAGAAGTTCTTTTCAGACGCGCGCGTCTACGTCGAGCGATACCTCGAGGACCCGCGCCACGTCGAGGTCCAGGTGCTGGCCGACTCCCACGGCAGCGTGATCCACCTCGGCGAGCGCGACTGCTCGGTCCAGCGTCGCCACCAGAAGGTGATCGAGGAGGCGCCCGGCCCACACGTCGATGAGGCGATGCGGGAGCGGATCGGCAAGATCGCCACCGATGCCGCCGCCGCGGTCGGCTACCGCTCGGCCGGGACGGTCGAGGGCCTGCAGGTGGGCGACGAGTACTTCTTCCTCGAGATGAACACCCGGGTACAGGTCGAGCACTGCGTGACCGAGATGGTCACAGGCGTCGACATCGTCCGCGAGCAGATCCTGATCGCATCCGGCGAGCCGCTCTCAGTCGCTCAATCCGATGTAGCCCTGCGAGGCCACTCGATCGAGTGCCGGATCAACGCCGAGGCGGCCCACAAGAAGTTCGCTCCGGCGCCGGGTGCGATCACCGACTACCGCGAGCCTGCCGGCCCGGGGGTGCGGGTCGACTCCGGCGTCGAAGCCGGCTCCGAGGTGACGCCGATGTATGACCCGATGGTGGCCAAGCTGATCGTCTGGGATGTCGACCGCGAGCACGCGACGCGGCGGATGTTGAGGGCTCTTGGCGAGTACGAGATCGGCGGCCTCACCACGCTGATCCCCTTCCACAGCGCGATCCTCGCCACCGAGCAGTGGGCAAAGGGGGAGACCTGTCGCGATCTGATGGAGGACCGCGAGTGGCTGAAGTCGACCGCGCCGCAGGGGGCGCCCGCTCCCGCAGCCGAGGAGGAAGAGGTCGCAACCGTCACCCGTGACTATAAGGTCGAGGTCTCGGGCAAGCTCTTCGACGTCAAGGTGATAGGCGAGCCGCCGGCCGGCGGCGCAGCTCCCGCCGCAGCCGGCATGCGTCCCCCCAGGCGGGAGCGCAAGTCGGGTGGCGCCGCAGCCGCGTCGAGCGAGTCGCTTCCCTCGCCGCTCCAGGGCACCGTGCTCAAAGTCGCGGTGGAGCAGGGCGCCGCGGTCTCCGAGGGCGACCTGATCTGCGTCATAGAGGCGATGAAGATGGAGAACGAGATCACCGCCCACCGCCCCGGCAAGGTCACGGCCCTCAACGTCGCCGAGGGCGCCGCCGTTTCCAGCGGCGACGTCCTGGCGGTGATCGAGTAGCGCCGGCGGCGCCTCGCCCGCCAGACCCTACGGGTGCGGGTGTTCGTGCCTCTGCTTTGCCTTTTCCCGCTGCAGCCTGCGCCGCTGATCGCGCGTCAAGGGGAATTTCGGAGCCGGTTCCTGGCAGGTCTTGCCGGAGCAGGTCTCCAGCCGCAGCAGCTGCTCGTGGAGGAAGTTGCGGATCGGACCCAGGTTGCGGTCCCTGATTCTGTTGTTGAGCTCGTTGGGGTCCTTGCTGATGTCGTATAGCTCTTTCTCGCCATCGGGCCACTCGATGTACTTGTAGGGGCCGAGGCGGATCCCGTAGTAGTTCTTGGGGGGGCGGCGATCGAGGCGCCCGCGCCCTGCGGGCGGGCGTTGACGCTCGCCCCTCCGCCGGCCCGCCCAGCGGCCACCCTGGCCGGCGCGGCGGGCGGCCCACCGCCGTTCTCTTCGACGTCGTTGGTTTCGACGAAGGACTCGAACAGGATCGGACGCCGGCTGCGAAGGCTGGTGTCGTGAATGTAGGGGACGAGCGAGCGGCCGTCGATGCTCATGTCGGCCTTGGCGTGTGCCAGTTCGAGGATCGTCGGGGCAATGTCGATGTTCGCCGCCAGCTCGCCGGTTTGGCTGCCCGGCCTGATCCCCGGGCCGCGCATCAGGAAGGGCAGGTGGGTGGAGGGCTCGTAGGCGAGGAACTTGCCCCCGGTGAGCCGGTGCTCACCGTAGAAGAAGCCGTTGTCGGAGGTGAAGATGATGTAGGTGTTGCGCAGGCGGTGCAGCGCGCCGAGCGTGTCGACGATCTGCTTCACTCCGTCGTCGATCGAGCGCAGCGACTCCAGCGCCTTCTGGTAGTAGACGCGGTAGGTGTGGATGTCGTCCGGTGAGAGGTAGGGCGCTTCGCGGATGAACCTCGGCTTGTCGTTGACGTTGCCCTCGTCGAACCCTTCGGAGCGATTGTGCGGGAGGGGTGCGCCGAGGAAGGTGTCGTAGTAGCGCGTCGCCGGCTCGGGCCCGGCCGGGCGGCGGAAGTCTCCGTGCGGCGCGGTGTAGTCGAGCTGGAGGTAGAAAGGCCTGCTCGGTGAAGTGCCCGCGATCTCTTCAGTCGCGATGCGGTTGAGGACGTCGGTCTCGTAGTAGCACGGTTTGCCGTTGAGTGACGCGAACGGGCAGCCGAAATCGTCGCGTTCCCCGTACTCGCGGGTTTCCCAGCTCCCGGAGTCGCCGAAGGGACCGTCGAGAACGCCGTTGTCGTTCAGCGTGTATCCGTAGTAGTAGTGGTCGGTGTCGGCGTTGATCACGGAGTGCCAGGCGCTCCATCCGGGTGGGACGGTCAGGCCGTTGTCGAAGGGTTCGTCGCCGTAGCCGTTGAGGAACTTGCCGACGTGGATGGTGCGGTAGCCGGCGCTCTGCAGCCAGGTGGCGATGTTGTGGTTGAACGCGTTGCGTACGGAGAAGCCGGTGTATCCCCCTTCGGGCGGCACGTTGCCACGCACGTTGTGGTTGTGCGCGTAGCGCCCGGTCATCAGGGTGACGCGCGACGGGCAGCAGAGGGAGTAGGAGACGTAGTAGCGGTTGAAGGTGATGCCGCGTTTGGCGATCAGGTTCAGTGTGTTGGGCATCGCCACGATGGGCGTGCCGCCGGGTGGGGTGTAGGAGGCGTAGAGCTGGTCAAGCGTCTGGTCGTCGGTCTGGATCACGACGAAGCTCGGTCGAGGGCCTCCGGAGGCCGTGGCGCGGGCCACCCCGCTTCCCAGGGCGAGCGCGACCAGCAGCGCCAGCACGCCTGCGGCGATCAGCAGGCATGCGCTCGGAAGAGCACGGATTTGTGTCCGTCGATTCATGACCTATTGCTCGGGCGCCCAGGATTGGAAACCGGCGCCTCCGGTTCGAGTTGCGGCTGAACGCTAGAAGATGCTCAGGACGCGCCCAGCTTTTTCGCCGCGTCGCGGAAGGTCTTCACCGTGGCGCTGGGAGCTTTGCGGCCATCGAGTTTCTCGCCATGGCGGTTGACCCAGATCACCGGCACGTTCATCTTCAGCAGCGGGGCGACGTCGGTGGCGTAGTTGCAGCCGATGTGCAGCCAGCCTTTCTTGCTGCCGATGCGACGGGCGCACTCTTTGAAGTGCACGGGGTCGGGCTTGTAGCTGCGAACCTGTTGTGCGGTGACGACGAGGTCCAGTTCGGTGCGAAGGTGGCGGCGCGAGATGCCGAGCAGTTTGTCGTCGACGTTGGAGATGATCCCGATCTCGTAGCGTTTGCCGAGCCGGTCCATCGCCGCGTTCGCCTCGCGGAAGGGCATCCAGTAGGCGACGCTGTTGGGCAGGAACTGGGCGCGCGAGGGCTCGATTTCCCACCCGACCTCGCCGGCGACCTTGACGATGGTGCGGCGCAGCACCTCGGCGTAGAGCTCGTAGGAGCCTCCCATGATGTCCGCCTGGACCTCCATGAAGCGGGCCAGGAAGGGACCCTCCTCGAAGCTGAAGCCGTCTTTGTCGGCCTCTCTCTTGACGGCCTCGATGATGCCCTTCTCCCAATCGATCAGGGTGCCGTAACAGTCGGTGGTAACCCATTTGATTGTTTTCAGACTGGGAAGGGCCATCGGCGAGCGCGGCATTATGCCCTATTCGGGTAGGCTGCCGCCCGCTCTATGGACCTCCTCGAGTATCAGGGCAAGCAGCTCTTCGCCAAACACGGTGTCGCCGTGCCGAGTGGCGAGGTCGCCTCGACGGTGGAGGAGGCCGTCGCAGCGGCCGGGCGCATCGGCTACCCCTGCGCGATCAAGGCCCAGGTCTTGATCGGCGGGCGGGGCAAGGCGGGGGGAATCAAGATCGCCGCCGACCGCGAGGAGGCGGAGCGCTACGCGGGGGAGATTCTCGGCATGGACATCATCGGCCCCCACGGCGAGGGGCCGTTCCGGGTCGAGCAGGTCTGGATCGAGGGCGGCTCCGACATCGCGTCCGAGTACTACGCCTCGGTGATCCTCGATCGTGGCGAGAAGAAGCTGCTCGCGATGGTTTCTGCGAGGGGGGGAATGGATATCGAGGCGGTCGCGGAGGAGGACCCCGAGGCGCTGGTCAAGCGCCATATCGACCCGACTCGGGAGTTCGACGTCGCGGCCGCCCGATCGATCGTCGACGAGGCGGGCCTCGCCGAGGACGTCCGCGACCCGGCCGCCGAGGTGCTGGTCAGGCTGGCCGAGGTCGCGACCACCGAGGACGCGAGCCTGATCGAGGTCAACCCGCTGATCGTGACCGAGGATCGCCAGGTCGTCGCGCTAGACGCCAAGGTGACGATCGACGGCAATGCGCTCTTCCGCCACCAGGACCTGGCCGAGATCGCCGACACGGTCGAGGACCCCCAGGAGGCGATGGCCAAGGAGAAGGGCCTCACCTACGTCAAGCTCGACGGCAACGTCGGCATCCTCGCCAACGGCGCCGGGCTCTGCATGTCGACGCTGGACGTCGTCGCCCAGGCGGGCGGCGCGCCGGCCAACTTCCTCGACGCGGGCGGTGGCTCGAAAGCGGAGGCGATCGTCAACGCGCTCACCGTGATCGTCTCGGACGAGAAGGTGACCGCGATCCTCTTCAACATCTTCGGCGGCATCACCCGCTGCGATGAGATCGCCAAGGGGATCGTCGAGGCATCGGGGCAACTCGATCTCGAAGTTCCCCTGGTTGTACGGCTCGACGGCACCAACTCCGAGGAGGGGCTGAGGATCCTCGCCGAGGCCGACCTTCCCAACCTGCACCAGGAGAAGACGATGCTCGACGCGGCGCGCCGCGTCGTCGAGCTTGCGGGAGCACCGTCGTGAGCATCATCGTCGGTGGGGAGACCAAGCTCGTCGTCTCCGGGCTGACCGGGCGCGAGGGATCCTTCCACGGGTTGCGCAACCGCGACTACGGCACCGACCTGGTCGCGGGGGTGACGCCGGGCAAGGGCGGCCAGGACGTCGACGGGGTGCCGGTATTCGACACGATCTCCGAATCGGTGGAGGAGGCGGGGGCCAACACCTCGATGATCTTCGTTCCGGCTCGCTTCGCCGCACCGGCAATCGACGAGGCGATCGAGTCCGGGGTCGAGACGGTGATCGCGATCACCGAGGGGATCCCGGTGCTCGACATGCTGAACACCTACTGGAAGGCGAAGGAGGCCGGCGTCCGACTGATCGGCCCCAACTGCCCCGGCGTCCTCTCGCCGGGCAAGGCCAACGTCGGGATCATTCCGGCCCAGTTCTTCGACCCCGGCAAGATCGGCGTCGTCTCCAAGTCGGGCACGCTCACCTACCAGATCGGCAACGAGCTGAAGCAGGCGGGCGAGGGCAACTCCTCGATCGTCGGGATCGGCGGCGACCCGATCGTCGGCTCCGACTTCATCGACATCCTCACCATGTACGAGGGGGACCCCGACACCGAGCTGATCGTGATGGTCGGCGAGATCGGCGGTGACGCCGAGGAGCGGGCAGCCGAGTTCATCGCCGCCGAGGTCTCCAAGCCGGTGGTCGCCTACATCGCCGGCTTCACCGCTCCTCCCGGCAAGCAGATGGGCCATGCCGGCGCCATCATCTCCGGCTCCTCGGGGACCGCGCAGGCAAAGAAGGAAGCGCTCGAGGCCAAGGGCGTGCGGGTCGGTGAAAGCCCGACTGAGACTGCGCGGATCGCGGTCGAGATGCTGCGGGGCTGAGACTCGGGAGCTCCCTGGCCACGCAACTCTGGTGCGGTTGGCGTGTCTGCGTAAGAGACGGCCGTAAGCGATGAGAAGGGGTGGCCGTGCTTTCCAGTCGATTCAGAGGTGCGATTTGCTGCGCGGTGCTGGCGCTTGCCGTGGCGGCGCCGGGAGCCTCTGCGCGTAACGCCTATGTGGCCAATTCGGGCTCCGGGAACGTCTCGGTGCTGAACCTGAGCACGAACGCCGTGGTCGCGACGATTCCGGTCGGCGTCAAACCGGTCGACGTGGCGATCGGGCCCGACGGGAGGTTCGCCTACGTGGCGAACGAAACGGACGGAACCATCTCGGTGATCGATACCGCGACGAACACCGCGGTCGGCGCCCCGATCCTTCTTGCGGTGGGGAGCAAGCCCGACGCCGTCGCAGTCACGCCGAACGGGGAGTTCGTCTACGTGGCCAACTCCGGCGACGACACCGTCTCGGTGATCGACACCGCGACCAACGCGGTGATCGGCACGGCGATGCTTCCACCGGGGAGCGAACCCGATGGCGTCGCGATCTCCCCTGACGGCACCCGCGCCTTCGTCGCGCAGCGGGGCAACGACATCTCGATCCTCGACACCGCGACCAACGCGGTGATCGGCTCGGTTCCCGATGCCCTCGCTCCGTCGCGGATCGCGATCGGGCCCCGAGGCGGACGCGCCTTCGTCACAAATGCCGGCTCGGGCTCGGTGACCGCCTTCAACCCCGCCAATGGGGCGGTCGTAGGCACGCCGATCCCGGTCGGCTCCCAGCCGGCGGGCATCGCGATCGAGCCGAGTGGCTCCTTCGCCTATGCGGCCAGCCCCGTCGACGGCACGCTGACCGCGGTCGACACTTCGCTCGACTCGCCCGTCGGCACGCTCGCCGGCTTCCCCGGCGCGACCGGGGTCGCGTTCACGCCCGACGGCAATGCCGGCTATGCGACCGATGCCGCCGGCTCCTCGGTGACGATCCTCAACCGGGCCAGCGGCGGCGTGGCCGGCACGATCGGAGTCGGGAGCGAACCGGACGGCATCGCGGTCGTCCCCGACCAGCCGCCGCGCGCCTCGTTCCTTGTCACGCCGCAGCACCGGCTGGTCAAGAAGAAGCTCACCTTCCATGCCGGCGCCTCCTCGGACCCCGATGGCCGGATCGTCAACTACGCCTGGGACTTCGGCGACGGGAAGCACGCGCAGGGGACGACGGCGACCCGCCCGCACACCTACCGCAAGCCCGGGACCTACGTGGTGACGTTGGTGGTCACCGACGACGAGGGCTGCTCGACCGAATTCGTCTTCACCGGGCAGACCGCGTCCTGCAACGGCTCGGCCCTCGCCACCGCGACGAGCACGGTCGTCGTGGCGGATGGCAAGGGGCCGGTGCTGCGCCTGGCCGGCGGTCTGCGGCAGCGCCTGCGAGGGCGGCTGCCCCTCTTCGCCATCTGCCCGCGGGAGCCCTGCGCGGTTCGCGCTCGGGCCAGGATCGTGACGGCGTTCGAACAGCACGGAAGGGTCGTCCGCGGCGGCCGCCGGACCGGCCTGGCAAGGGCGTCTCTCGCGGCCGGCGTCTGGGGCAGGCTCGCCCTCCCGCTGCCAAGGGGGGCGCGGCGCGCGGCAGTCCGCGCACTGCGCCACGGCGGCACGGCGCAGGCGAAGGTGGTGGCGATCGCCAGCGACTCGACCGGCAGCAAGACCTTGCGCAAGCGCACCGTCAGGCTGATCCTCCCCCGTCGCCGATAGCGCCCCCTCGCTGCGGTGTCACCCTGCCACCGCCGCGGCGACCGCGAGGCGGCGGATCGGCCGCAGGGCGCGACGCCCCTGCCCCCGCTCGCAGACGCGCTCCAGGGCGCGCGGGTCAAGCAGGCGCAGCCGCTCGGCCTCCTCGAACGCTCGCTCCAGAGTGCGCCTGTCCGCGACTTCGGAAAAGTCGAAGAGGGTGCGGGCGACGGAGGTGACCGGGATGCAGTCCCGGGTCTCCCGGTCCTCGGCATGGATGCGACCCACATGCAGGCGGATTCCCTCTCTTCCGGGCCGTCCCCGCGGAGAAGTCACGTCAGTCGGGCCGGCGGCGGGGCGGATCAGGCCCCACAGCGCCGCGGCGCTGTGATGGCTAAGCAGCGCTCCTCCCTCCGCAGGGCGCTTGAATTCTGCCGTCTCCCCGTAGGCGACACGGCGGCCATCCAGCGCCCTCGCAGTCCCAGCCGCATGTGGCCCACCGCGTAGACGCCACGGTGCAGGGGAAGGAGGCGCCTGGCCCGCAGCCGTCCCTTGATCGCATCTTTGCCCAGGCCCAGGGCGATCAGCTGGCGCCGTGCGACGACCCCGTGCTGCCGGGTCGCCAGCTCTACCAGCGCTCGTTCGAGGCGCTGCGCCTGCGTCAGGCCGCTCATATGGTGCCTGCATGAGCTTTGGGTGCCATATGGACCCTCAAGCTCAAGCACCCTCGAGCTCTCCCCCGCCGCCGGCGCGGGATTTCGCGGCAGCGGCGGCTCGGGGGCGTTGCTAGGGTCGAGGGCGATGGCCGTTGAGACGATTTCGTTCGCCCGCGGCGCGCCCAGCGCCGACATCCTTCCCCATGCCGCGGTTCGGGACGCGGCGGCCCGGGCGCTCGAGAGCGACTGGGAGGCGGCGCTCTCCTACGGGACCGGGATCGGGCATCCGGGACTCTGCCGGTGGATCGCTGAGAGGCATGGAGGGCTTGACCCTTCCCAGGTGATGGTCGCCAACGGGTCGATGGAGGCTGCGGCGATGCTCTTTGCTCACCTGCTCGAGCCCGGCGACCGCGTCGTGGTCGAGCAGCCAACCTACGACCGCACACTGCTGCTCCTGCAGCGGGCCGGGGTGGAGCTGGTTCCCGTGCCGCTGGAAGCCGATGGGCTCGACGTCGATGCGCTCGAGGCGGCTCTCGCCGCCGGGCCGGTCAAGCTCGCCCACGTCATCCCCAACTTCCACAACCCCGCCGGCTGCACGCTCTCGGCCGAGAAGCGGGCTCGGCTGGTCGAGCTGGCCGCCGAGCACGGCTTCTGGGTATTCGAGGACGACCCCTACCGGGAGCTGCCGTTCGAGGACGAGTCCATGGAAACGATGCTCTCCATGGATCGGGCCGACCGGGTCATCCACGCCTCCTCCTTCTCCAAGACGGTCAGCCCCGGGGTGCGGGTCGGCTACCTAGCCGGCCCGGCGGGGGAGCTCGCGAAGCTCGCCAAGCGGGCCAACGAGACCTACATCTCGCCGAACATGCTGGCCGAGTCAGTCGTGCTGGAGCTGTGTCGCTGCGGGGCACTGGACCGCAACATCGAGTTCGTCAGAGGTGCCCTTCGCGACCGCCGCGACGCGCTGGTGGAGGCTCTGAGCGCGCACATTCCCGAGGCCGAGTTCGTCATTCCCGGGGGCGGCTACTTCCTCTGGCTCGATCTCGCCGAGGGCACCGATGCCGAGGCGCTGCTGGCCGAGTCCAAGGGCGATGGCGCCACCTTCGTCGCCGGGCCCGACTTCATGCTCGAGGGGGGCGGGAACAGCCTCCGCCTCTCCTTCGCCCCGGTGCCGCCGGAGCTGATCGGCGAGGGCGTCGTCCGCATCGCCCGCGCGCTGGACCGCGTCCGCGCCGGCGCCGCCGTCTAACGGCCGTAGCGGTCCGAGGACAGCACCAGCTGCTCGGGGATCGCCGCGCGCGGCGGTGGGGCCGGGTCGGCGCGGACCGAGACGGTCTCGGCGACGCTGCGGCTGACCTGATGCGAGCCATCGCCGGAGGCGATCGTGACGCCCACCTCGTCGGAAATCTCGACCTTGCCCTCCAGGCCGGGATGCAGCCCCGCGTCCTTGAGGTAGTGGAGCAGCTCCTCGGCCTCGTTCTCGAAGCGCAGGACAGTGACCTCGGCGCCCACCTCGACGTCGGCGAGCAAGGAGCCCTGCTCACGGGCGCCCTCGACGATCGGGTGGCCGTGGGGGCAGGTGGTGGCGTCGCCGATCGCCGCGCGCATCCGCTCCTCCAGCACCGGGGACATCGCGTGCTCGATCCTCTCCGCCTCCTCGTGGACCTCGTCCCAGGGGATGCCGAGGACGTCGGTGAGGAAGCGCTCGATCATCCGGTGACGGCGGACGATGTGGCTGGCGTGGTCGCGGCCGGACTCGGTGAAGCCAAGTGATTTGTCGGCGTTGCGCTCGACGTAGCCGTCCTCGACCAGGCGGCCGACCATCTCATGCACCGTCGGAGGTGAGAGCTGCATCGCGCGGGCGATGTTGGCGCCGTTCATCGGCAGTCCGGCCTCCTCCAGCCAGAACATGATCTCCAGGTACTCCTGCTCGGCTACGGTCGCCGTCTCCACCGGTTCGATACTAGCCGCCGTCCTCAGCGGCGCTCGACCAGGGTGGAGACGACCGCCTCATAGAAGCCGTCCCCCATGCTGCCCTCGGTGACGGTGGCGTTGTCCCAGGCGGAAAGAGACGCGCGGAGGCCCGGGTCGCGCTCGGGCCCGTTGGCGACGACGAAGAAGCGTCCGACAGCCGCCGCAACCTCGAGGTCCTCGACCGAGTCGCCGACGGCGATGCAGTCCGCCGGGTCGTATCCGCGGGCACGGGCGTGCGCGGCGACCGCCCCTGCCTTGCTGACCATGTGGGGGACCAGGTGGTAGGCATGAGTGGGCCCGTCGATCGTCGGCATCTCGCGGCCGATCGCGCCGTTGTCGAGCAGCCTCAGGTCGCCGGCGCCGCTCTCTTCGAGCAACCGGTTGGCCTCCTCGACGTCGATCTTGCCGCGGAAGA
Source organism: uncultured Solirubrobacterales bacterium (assembly GCA_963838035.1). Lineage (GTDB taxonomy): Bacteria > Actinomycetota > Thermoleophilia > Solirubrobacterales > 70-9 > CAVVNN01. Next base: position 184,371 of record CAWIPM010000003.1, on the reverse strand, counting down.
GGTGGGAGAGGATGCGGCCGCTGTGCCAGGGCGAGTGGTACTCCAGCCGCCCCTCGAAATGCCCGAACAGCAGCTTCGGGATGCCTCGCTCCTCGATCTGCTCGTAGACGGTGCCGTTTTCGTCGGGGACCATGTCGCCGGTCATCAGCGTCGTCTCGCCGTCGATCGCGAAGGCGCAGCCGGCCTCGTATATGTAGGAGGCCTGGCCCATCAGGCGGGCGGCCTCGTGGACCTGCGGCTCGCGGCGGCCGGACATGATCACCACCTCGACGCCGGCCCGGTGACAGGCCTCCAGCCCGCGGGCCTGGGCCAGGGAGAAGGCGCCGCCGGCGTCGCGGAACATGGAGCTGCCCTTGCCGAGCAGGGTCCCATCGAGGTCGGTGTAGACGCACTTCAGTGCCATCGCGTGGTCGCTACGGTAGCCGCGTGCCCTGGCGACTTGCGGACAGGACCCTCAATCTGGAGCAGCCGCTGGCGGCAGGGATTGTCAACGTGACCAGCGACTCGATGTTCGAGGGGGCGCGGAGTGGTACGCCGGGCCAGGCTGTGCGGGACGGGACGGAGCTGGTCGAGGCCGGGTTCGACATGCTCGACGTGGGGGCGGTCGCGGCGCGAAGCGGGCCTCCCGTCGACCCCGAAGACGAGGCTTCGGCGCTGGTGCCGGCGGTCGAGGGGCTGGCCGGGTCTGGGGTGCCGATATCGGCCGACACCTTCTCGGCAGACGTCGCGCGACGGGCGCTGGCGGCGGGGGCGGCAGCCGTCAACGACATCTCCGGAGGCTCCGAGGAGATGTTCGGGTTGGTGGGGGAGAGTGGCTGCGGCTACGTGCTGATGCACATCGAGGGGCCGCCACGGGAGGACCGTCCGTGGCGGGAGTACGCCGACGTGGTGGACAACATGAAGGCGTGGTTCGAGGGGAGAATCGAGTCGGCCCGGACCCTTGGGGTTGCGGAGGAGCAGATCGCCATCGACCCCGGACTCGACTTCGACCTCAGCCCCGACCAGGACATCGAGGTCCTGCGGCGGCTCGGCGAGCTGCGTTCAATCGGGCTGCCGCTTTACGTCTCGCTCTCGCGCAAGGACTTCATCGGCGCGGTGCTTGCAGGGTCGTGGGAGGAGCGGCTGCCGGCTGCAGAGCGCGAGTGGGGGACGGTCGCCGCCATCGCGCTGGCGGTGCGAGCCGGGGCCGACGTCCTCCGCATCCACGACCGGTCCTCGCTGCAGGCGGTGAGGGTCGCCGGTCGCATAACCGCGGCCGATGGGCCGAAAAGTCGCCCCAGGGGCGACTTTTCGGCCCATCGACGGAGAGGTTGATGGGCGGCGGCGGTCTGCTCGGTTCGCCTTGGGCGATCGCGATCGACCCGGCCCGGCGCGACGGCCGGATCGTCGCCGAGAGTGCAGAGGGCGAGCGAAAGGCGCGTGCGGTGGCGATCCCGGCATCGCTCGACCCGGCCTTCGTCGAGTCGCTTCGCGGCGCCGGGGTCGAGCGCCTCTACGCCCACCAGCGCGAGGCCTACGAGGCCGCCGTGTCCTCGAACCTGGTGATCACCAGCGGCACCGCCTCGGGCAAGAGCCTCGCCTTCAACCTGCCGGTGCTGGACGGCATCGCCCGCGACTCCAAGCGCCGTGCCCTCTACCTCTACCCGACCAAGGCGCTCGCCCAGGACCAGGCTCGCAAGCTGGCCGAGCTGCGCCCTCCGGGTCTGCGCGAGGCGATCTACGACGGCGACACGCCGCGCGAGGAGCGCCCGGCGATACGCCGCCGCAACAACCTGGTCCTCACCAACCCGGACATGCTCCATGTCGGGTTGCTCCCCAACCACAAGAGCTGGGGCGACTTCCTCGCCAACCTCGGCTGGGTCGTCGTCGACGAGGCCCACACCTACCGTGGGGTATTCGGCTCCCACGTCGCCAACGTGTTGCGACGGCTGCGGCGGGTGGCGCGCGCCTACGGCGCCGAACCGCGCTTCCTGCTCGCCTCGGCGACGATCGCCAACCCGGTCGAGCTGGCCGAGCGGCTGGTGGGCGAGACGTTCGAGCTGATCGACGACGACGGCGCGCCGCGGGCGGGGCGGGAGATCGCGATGTGGAACCCACCTTTGATCGACCGGGCGAGCGGGACGCGGCGCTCGGCCCTCTCTGAGGCGGCAGATCTGCTGGCGGAGCTGGTCTGCCACGGAGTGCGGACGATCTGCTTCCTCAAGAGCCGGCGGGGGATCGAGCTGATCCAGCGCTTTGCGCGGGAAAATCTCGCCGCGAGGGGGAAGCCGGAGCTGGCGCAGCGGATCGCCCCCTACCGCGGCGGCTACACGCCCCAGCAGCGGCGCGACATCGAGGCACGGCTCAGCGCCGGCGAGCTGCTGGCTGTGGTCGCCACCGACGCGCTGGAGCTGGGGATCGACGTCGGCGAGCTCGACGCGGCGATCTGCGTCACCTTCCCCGGAACGGTCGCCAGCCTGCGGCAGATGTGGGGGCGGGCGGGCCGGCGACGGCGCGGGCTCGCCGTCTACGTGGCCGGTCAGGACGCGCTCGACCAGTTCTTCTGCCGCCACCCCGAGGAGTTTCTGGAGCGGCCGGTCGAGGCGGCGATCCTCGACCACTCCAACGAGCAGATAGCGGCGCGCCACCTGGTCGCGGCGGCGTACGAGCTGCCGCTGAGCGAGTCAGACGACGAGTTCTTCGGGCTGGAGTGGCGCGACCGCGCCGAGCGGCTGCTGGGCGCGGGGGAGCTGCGGCGAGCCGGCGGGCGGCTGCTGCCGCGCCGCAGCGAGTTCGTCGCCGCGAAGATCCCGTTGCGCTCGGCCTCGGCAGACTCGGTCGCGGTCGTCGAGCGCGACTCGGGAGAGATGCTCGGACTGGTCGAGGCCGAGCGCGCTTTCACGACGATCCACCCGGGTGCCGTCTACCTCCACCTCGGTCGCTCCTATGAGGTGGAGCAGCTCGACCTCGAGGGGCGCCGGGCGGTCGTCTCCCGCTTCGACGGCGACTGGTACACGCGCCCGAAGAAGGAAACCGAGATCTACATCGAGCGCACCCGCGAGCAGCGCCAGGTCGCGGGCGTGGAACTGCACTTCGGCGAGGTCGCGGTCACCGAGCAGGTGATCGCCTTCCAGCGCGTCTCGATCTCCGACCAGGAGGCGATCGGTATCGTCGCCCTGGAGCTGCCCGAGCAGAGTTTCGTCACCCAGGCGCTCTGGTACGTGCTGCCGCAGTCGCTCACCGCCGAGCTCCCACCCGACGCCTTGCTCGGCTCCCTGCACGCAACCGAGCATGGCCAGATCGCGGTGCTGCCGCTGATCGCCATGTGCGACCGCTGGGATATCGGAGGCCTCTCCACAAACGTCCATTTCCAGACCGGCCGCGCGACCATCTTCATCTATGACGGGCACCCCGGAGGAGTCGGCATCACCCTGCGCGGCTACGAGCGGTTCGATCGCCTGCTCGGCGACGCCGAGCGGCTGATCGCGGAGTGTCCCTGCGAGTCCGGCTGCCCCTCCTGCGTGCAGAGCCCCAAGTGCGGCAACCTCAACGAACCGCTGCACAAGGCAGGAGCCCTGCAGCTGATGCGAGCGATGCAAGGATCCGGCGCGTGAGGCAGGTCTCGGTGATCGGGGTGGGCGACTGCCCCCAGGACTCGGAGATCGCGCAGCTCGCCGAGGAGGTGGGGAGGCGACTCGGGGAGGCCGGGGTGACCGTGGTCTGCGGCGGTCTTGGCGGGGTTATGGAGGCGGCGTCCCGCGGCGCAGCGCAGGCCGGCGGCACCGTGATCGGGATCGTGCCCGGCGCGGCGGTGGAGGAGGCGAACCCGCACTGCACCCACGTGGTCGCGAGCGCGATCGGCTACGCCCGCAACCTTGCGGTGGTCGCCAGCGGCGACGCGGTGATCGCGGTTGGAGGAGAGTGGGGAACCCTCTCCGAGATCGGCCATGCCCGCACCTTCGGCCGCACGGTGATCGCCCTGCGCAGCTGGAGCCTCTCGGGTCAGGGGGACATGGAGGCCACCCCCGGCGTGATCCCGGCCTCGACGCCGGAGGAGGCCGTCGCGGCTGCCCTTCGCGCCGATCGATGAGGTGAAACGTGGTTGCACCATGCTGGGTGGAAAACGCGTTTCACCTTCCCCGCCGACCGGGCCAGAGCTGGCGCAGGGCGAGGATCGTGAAGGCGTGCGACCAGGCGAGCGGGGTGGTCGAGCGGGGGAGGCCGGTGTCTGCGTCGACGCGCTCTGGCAGGAGGCCGAGGGGGGTCGCAGCGCGTCGCAGGTCACCCACCAGCCGGAGCGCCCGGCGCCTGTCGCCCAGGGCGGCTGTCCGCGACCGGGCGCCCCGCTCAGCGTCGGCGAGCGCGGCGAGGCTCCAGGCCGACCAGGCGGTCGGCGCGGTCCACGGGTCCTTGCCCGGCCAGCCTTCGCCGGGCGTGATCCCGTAGGGCCCGGCCCGTCGGAGAAGCCGCTGCAGCGTTCTGCGGACGAGCGGGAAGAGGGCGGGCTGGGGGAACGGCCGCACCGCCCAGGCTGCGGCCGCATCGAGTCCCGACCCCGGGTCCCCCACCTGTCGCTCCAGCCCAAGCGGAGTGCCAAATGCCGCCGCAATCCCCCTCCTCCCCGCCGATGGGCCGATAAGTGGAAGATGGCTCCACTTATCGGCCCATCGGCCCAGGAGGAGGCGAGTGCGTTGGCGAGGTAGTCGCCGGAGTCGCCGGAGCGCTCCTGGTAATCGGCTCTGCCCCTCCAGCCGGAACCTGTCGCGGGCCGCGCCGAGAGGCCCGCCGCCCTGGCCGCGGCTGCGACCCAGCCCCTCGCGTCGCCCTGTGCCCCCCGCCCGTCCACAGGCGTCCCGTCGCCGCGGAAGCGCGCGGCCGAGCCGAGGTCGAGGCCGAGGAGGAAGCGAACGATGCGTTGCGACTCGCCGCGATAGCCCGCCGCGGCCAGAGCGATCGCCACCGCGCTCGCGTCCCGCGGCCACACGTAGGCCCAGCCGTCGCGGGCGCCGGCGGCGACCGCCCCGGTGCGCCGGTCGGTCAGCGCCCGCAGCACCAGCAGTGACCGCACGTACATCCGCCTTGCCCATCCCGGCGCTCCCTTCCCCAGCGCCCGCGCCCGCGCGACCCAGCGCCGGTCGGCGCGGGCCTCTCCCGGCCCTTCTGCCGAGCTGACGATTACGGCGCTTGTGTCGCCGAAGCGCGCCACCGTGCGCAGCACGTTGGTCCCGGGCAGATAGTGCTGCGAAACGGAGTCCGCGCGCCAGAGCGGGATTGAGCTTCCTCCGACCTGCATCCTGGCCACGATTCCGGCGTCGGCGGGGACGCTCCCGGCAGCCTGTCGAAGGGCGGGGACGGCGATCGACGCCGGCCCCGCCGGCCCCGGTGCCCGCCGGTCGACCACGTCCCCGTATGCGTCGACGGCGTCGGTCACCCCGCCGCTCCCGATCACAGCCGTGCCAAGGAACGGCGCCGGCATGCCCGGCAGCGCGGGGGGCGTCCGCGGGTCGGCCCGGGACCCGCCCGAGACGGCCAGCATCGTCGCCACGAGCGCGGCGCCGATCGCCAGCTCTGCACGCGTTCCGGCCACGCCCCAATGGAATCAGCCCCCTCCTGCCCGCTGTCGCTAGCCTTGGCCCTGCGCGGCCATCAGCGGGCGCGTCTGTCGAGGCGAGGTAGCTCAGTTGGTAGAGCACACGACTGAAAATCGTGGTGTCGCCGGTTCGATTCCGGCCCTCGCCATCGGATTGCAGTTCCAGGCGCCGTCCTCCGAGGCGGCGCATTGGTTTCGGGGGAACGCCCGACGGCGCTCCGATAGGGTCGCCGCCGATGAGCCGGCCGAACATGCTGCTGCTGATTACCGACCAGCAGCGCCGGCCGCGCCATTGGCCCGACGACTCGGCTTGGCTGAAAGACCTGATGCCCAACCAGGCCGAGCTGGCGAGGACGGGCCTGACCTTTCGCAACGGCTTCTGCAACGCCTCGATGTGCTCGCCGAGTCGAGCCTCCCTTTTCACGGGCCTCTACCCGGCTCACCACGGCGTCACCCTGACCCTGACTGCCGCCGACCTCAAGCCCGACCCGCGCAACGGGCCGGCCGTCGCCGCCGACCTGGCCAGGGTGATGCTCCGGCGCGGGGCGCCCCGGGGGCGGGCGCTTCGGCAGTTCGCCAGCGGCGCGCTGGGACTGGGGCCGAAGGGTGGGGAGAGCCGGAGCTGAAGCCGAGCACGCCGAACCTGGCGCAGATGCTTCGTGCCGCCGGTTACACGGTTGGCTACAAGGGCAAGTGGCATCTGACCCAGCCGGTCGAAGTGGGCGGCTGGAGCGATCGCGACGCTGAGCTGCTGGAGCACTCGTTCGGATTTGCCGGATGGGAGCCCCCCGACGCGGGCGAGAACGCCAAGGCCGAGAACTTCGGCGGCGGCACGGCAGGGCCGTTGGGCGAGGGCTGGGACGAGGTCTACACTCGCCAGGCGGAGGCCTGGCTTGGCCGCTCAGATCTTCCCGAGCCGTTCTGCCTTGTCCTCTCCCTGGTCAACCCGCACGACGTGCTCGGTTACGCCTCCTCCTACCGCGAGGGGGGCTACGACGTCTCCGAGTTCCGTCAGACAGGGGTCGAGCTGCCGCCGACGATCGATGAGGACCTCTCCTCCAAGCCCAGCGCGCAGACGCTGATGCAGATGGGGATGACCGCCTACCTCGGTCCGCTGCGCGGGCGCCGCGCGCAGCTCGACTACGTCAACTTCTACGCCCATCTCCACCGCTTGGTCGACGCCAAGATCGGCCGTGTCCTGGCGGCCCTCGGCGACCCCGCCGACCCTGGCTCTCTGCGCTCGCGGACGGTGGTCATACGCTGCTCCGACCACGGCGAGATGGGCCTCTCCCACGGCGGCCTTCGCCAGAAGGCGTTCAACGCCTACGAGGAGACGATCAACGTCCCCCTCGTGGTCTCCAACCCGCTGCTGTTCCCGCAACCGGTCGAGACCGACGCGCTCGCTTCGCTAATCGACGTGCTGCCGACCATGGCGACCCTCGGAGGCGCGGAGGCTCCGTCCGGGGCACAGGGAGCGGACCTCAGCCCGCTCCTCGCCCGTCACGCGTCCCTCGAGCGGGAGGCGTTCGCCCGCGCCGCGGTCGACTTCGGGCCGGTGCTCGAGCACCCCGGGCCCGCCGACAGCGTCCGCGACTCGATCCACTTCACCTACGATGACCATCAGGCGGCGACCGCTCGCGCCGACGCCCCCGGCCAGCCAAACCGAGTTCGCTGCATTCGCGACTCGCGGATGAAGTACGCGGTCTATCTCGACCCGCAACGGCGGACCGCTCCCGAATACGAGATGTATGACCTCGAGCGCGACCCGGATGAGCAGCTCAACCTGCTCGACCACCGCACGGGGGAGCCGCGGAAAGCTTCAGCCAGGGTCGACCGGGATCGTCTCGCCGAGGCCCTCTCGTCCCAGATGGTTGAACTCGGCACCGACGATCTCTCGCCGAGCAAGGTTCCCTAGCCGTCATAGGCGAGCGCGTAGGCTTCTGACGGTGAGGCCAGGACCTGTGCTGAGGCGCCTGCTGCGGGCGCCGGTCGTTCTCTACGACGTCGGCGCCGGGCGCCTGCTCGGGCACCGCTTCCTGCTGCTCACCCACCGGGGGCGGCACTCGGGCCGCTCCTACCGCACGATGCTGGAGGTGGTGGATTGGGATCCTGCCGGCGGTGAGGCGATCGTCATGGCGGGTTTCGGCGCGCGGTCGAACTGGTTCCTGAACGTGGTCGCGGGGGGTGCGGAGGAGATCCAGATCGCCCGCACGCGTTTTCGCCCCGAGGTGCGCCGGTTGGATGCCGAGGAGGCTGTTCGCGTCGTCGCCGGCTACGAGCGGCGCAACCGGATCGCGAGCCCGGTGGTGCGCGCGGTCCTATCCCGCCTCGCGGGGTTCCGCTACGACGGGTCTTCCCAGGCCCGACGGAAGCTGGCTGGCATCCTGCCGCTGGTCGCGTTCAGCCCCTCGACCGACTGATCGGCACCGCCCCGATCGCCCTCGGTCCCTTCGGATCCGCCGGCCTCAGTCCGGTCGTCAAGAGGGCGGACAAATACGGATGCGCCCCGTCCGGTCCACGAGCATCATCGGCGGGGATCGGCAACGGAACCACAAGCACCCGCCACGCCATGCCGGCGGCCGACGCCGCTTGGCTCCACATGGATCGGCCGACCAACCCGATGGTCGTCAACGGGCTGTTCCAGCTCGGCGCTTCGCCGGATCGTGAGCGCGTCGCCGACCTGCTGCGACGCCGGCTTGTCGACCGCTTTCCGCGCTTCCGCCAGCGGGTGGTCGACCCGCCGGCACGGGCCCCGGCCTTCGAGGACGATCCCGACTTCGACCTCGACGCCCACCTCCACGACCGTACCCTGCCCCCTCCAGGCGACCGGGACGCCCTGCAGACGATGGTCGGCGACCTGATCACCCCGCCGCTGCTCCCCGGCCAACCCCTCTGGCACGCCTATCTGATCGACGGTTACGAAGGCGGCGCCGCGATGCTCTGGCGCATCCATCACTGCATTGCCGACGGCATCGCGCTCGGGCGGGTCCTGCTCTCGATCACCGACGGGGCGGATGGAGATGGGACGGAGCGGGAGGGCGCGCCCGGCGATCCGGCCGGCGGCGGCCGCGGCGCGCTGAGCCGGCTCGCCGCCGCTCCCGGCGACGCCCTGGGCGCGGTCCGGAAGGTCGGCGGCGGCGCTTTGCACGAGGGGGCGGAGTCGCTCGCCCACCCCGACCACCTGCGCGGGCTGGCCGGCGCTGCGCTGCGCGACGCCGCCACCGGCGCCAAGCTCCTCGCCTCCCCCACCGACCCACCCACCGGGCTGCGCGGCCCGCTGTCGGGAATCCGGCGCATCGCCTGGTCTGAGCCGGTCCCGCTCGAACGCATCAAGGAGGCGGGACGCCGCCGCCGGGTCACCGTCAACGACCTGCTGGTCGCGGCGCTGGCTGCGGCCCTGCACGATCGCCTCGCCGCCGAGCCCTCCCCGCCCGAGGAGATCCACGCGATGATCCCTGTCAACCTGCGCTCGCTCGAGGAGCCGGTCCCGACCGACCTCGGCAACGACTTCGCGCTGATCCTGCTGGCGCTCCCCGTCGGCCCCGTCGGCCCCGCCGAGCGCCTGCGCGAGGTCGCCGCCCGCATGGACGCGATCAAGCGCTCCCACGAGGCGCCGATCTCCTTCGGCATCCTCAGCGCGCTCGGCTTCACCCCGCCCTGGGTCGAGGACCGGATGATCGGCTTCTTCACCGAGAAGGCGAGCCTGGTCGCCACCAACGTTCCCGGCCCCCGCGAGCAGGTCAGCTTCGCCGGCACCCCGGTAACCGGCGTCCTCGTCTGGGCGCCCTGCTCAGGCAGCCTCGGGATGACGGTCAGCATCTTCAGCTACGCGGGCGAGGTCACCGTCGGCTTCATGACCGACACCGCGCTCGTCGCCGACCCCGAACCGCTGGCCCGCGCCTACGAGCGCGAGCTGCGCGTCCTCTGCGGCTAGCTCCGCGCCGGCGGTACCGGCCCTATCCTTCTTGCTTCGAGCGATGGGGCTCGCTCTCAGACCGCGACCGAGGTCGCTGATGGCTCCTATCGATGTCCACCGACGCTGATAGGAGACCGGTTACATGCGACTGCCGCGACTCGACCGCCGTGAGCTTGCAGCGATCTATGCCGGCGGGGTCGTCGGCGCTCTCGCCCGGGTCGGGTTGGCCCAGGCCGATCCGCACGGCGCCGGCTCCTGGCCGTGGGCGACGTTCGCCGCCAACATGGTCGGCGCCCTGGCGCTCGGCTATTTCGTCACCCGCCTCCAGGAGCGGCTGCCACCGTCCAGCTACCGGCGGCCATTTCTCGGCACCGGCCTCTGCGGGGCGCTGACCACCTTCTCGACCCTCCAGCTCGAGCTGTTCGGGATGCTCGAAACGGGCCGGCTCGGCCTCGCCGCAGGCTACGCGGCCGCGACCCTGGCAGGTGGCTTCGCCTGTGTCCACGTCGCCACCGCCGCGGTTCGCCGTACGAGGACGGCATGAAGAGCGGGGGCCTGCATTGAGCGCCTCCACCTGGGTCGCCGTCGCCCTGCTCGGCGGAGCCGCCGCCCTCGCCCGCTTTCTCCTCGACGCCGCCCTCGCCGAGCGCCCCGCCGGGCCCTTTCCGGCCGGGACCCTCGCGGTCAACCTCAGCGGCGCCGCTCTGCTCGGCCTGCTCGCCGGCGCCGCTCTGCATGGCGCCGCTCTGACGATCGTCGCCGGTGGTGGCCTCGGCTCCTACACCACGTTCTCGACCTGGATGTTCGAGTCCCACCGGCTCGGCGAGGCCGGCCGCGCCCACCTGCTCTGGCTCAACATCGGCCTCTCGCTCGCCGCCGGCCTGCTCGCCCTCACCGTCGGGCACTGGCTGGGAGGCCTGCTTTGAGCGAGGCGCTGAAGCTCGCCTTCTACTTCGGCGAGCACGACCGCCACCGCGGCCGCTTCCTCTCAGAGGCGGTGCTCGACCTGTTCGAGCGGCGCGAGCTGGCGACCGGCGTCCTGCTGCGCGGCGCCGAGGGCTTCGGCGCCGGACAGCGGCTGCAGACCGACCGCCTGCTCTCGCTCTCCGAGGACCTGCCGCTCATCGCCCTCGCGGTCGACCGGCCCGACCGGATCGAGGCGACCGTGCCCGAGCTGGTCGAGATGACCGGCGACGGCCTGCTCACCCTGGAGCGCGCCCGCTTTGCCGGCGAGGGCCACCGCCCCGAGCACGAGCCCCACGAGGAGGTGAAGCTGACCGTCTTCACCGGCAGGCGGGAACGCCTGGGCCGCGTGCCCGCCCACATCGCCGTGGTCGATGCGCTCCATCGCCGGGGCGTCGCCGGCGCAACCGTCGTGCTCGGCGTCGACGGCACCGCGCAGGGCCGCCGCCTCCGTGCCCGCTTCTTCTCCGGCAACGCGGAAGTCCCGGCGATGACGATCGCGGTCGGCGAGCGTGGCCGGGTCGCCGCCGCCCTCACTGAGCTCGAGGGCCCCCTCGGCCGACCCCTCGCCACCCTGGAGGCGGTTCGGGTCTGCAGGCGGGATGGTCGAGAGCTGACTCGCCCGCTGCTGCTTCCGGACGGCGACGAGGCCGGGCTCAGCGTCTGGACGAAGCTGATGGTCTACTGCTCGGAGCGCTCCGAGCACCGCGGCCATGCGCTGCACCTCGAGCTGATCCGCCGCCTGCGTGCCGAGGGCGCGGCCGGAGCGACCGCGCTGCGCGGGGTCTGGGGCTACCACGGCGACCACGCGCCGCACGGAGACCGCCTGTTCGCCCTGCGCCGCCACGTCCCGATCGTCACCGTCATCGTCGACACGCCCTCCCGCTGCGCCCGCTGGTTCGAGATCGCCGCCGAGCTGACCGAGGAGACCGGGCTGCTCACCAGCGAGACGGTGCCGGCGCTGCGAATCAGCGGCCCCGGCGGGCATCTCGAGGGCGGCCTGCGCCTCGCCGACCCGCCGTCCTGAAGGCTCGCCTCCGGCGCACATCGCCGTCCGCCCTCCTCTCTACCTTGGATGGCGAGATGACTCAACAGACCCTTACCGACACGTCTGCCCCGACCAGGGTGTCCGCGCGCGAGCTCGAGGACGGGCAGCGGGTCGAGGGCGTGTTCGCGGTGCGCGAGCGGGAGCTGCGGCGCAAGCGCAACGGCGATCCCTGGCTGCGGCTGAGCCTAGGCGACGCCAGCGGCGCGGTCGAGGCGGTCTCCTGGGAGGACGCTGAGGAGCGTTTCGCGCTGGCCGGCTCAGGCTCGGCGGTCTTCGTCACCGGCCAGTTCGAGGCAAGCGACCGCTGGGGCTCGAAGATCAAGCTCTCGGGCCTGCGCGAGGCGGCGCCGGAGGAGTACCGCGCCGCCGACCTCACCCCCGAGTCGGAGATCCCCTTCGAGCGGCTGCAGACCGACCTGCGCGAGCTGCTGGCGACGGTGCAGGACCCACAGCTGCGCGAGCTGCTCGGCCGCTTCTTCGGCGAGGACTCGCAGATCTGGGAGCGCTTCCGCGAGGCTCCGGCGGCGAAGGTCTATCACCAGGCCTACCGTCACGGCCTGCTCGAGCACACGCTCTCCGTCGCCCAGGCGGTCAGCGCCGCCGCGGCCTTCTTCCCCGGCATCGACCGCGATGTCGCGGTGACCGGCGCGTTGATGCACGACATCGGCAAGACCGCCGCCTACAACGACGACCCGCTGGCGATCGACCTCACCGATGCCGGTCGCCTCCAGGGTGAGATTCCGCTCGGCTACTACCTGGTGCGCCGGGAGATCGAGGAGATCTCCGGCTTCGATCCCGCACTGGCGCAGGCCGTTCTCCACATCATCCTCAGCCACCACGGCTCGCTCGAGCACGGCTCGCCGGTCGTCCCGGCCACCCGCGAGGCTGTCCTCGTCCACATGATCGACAATCTCGGCGGCCGGCTCGGCAGCTTCGACCGCCTGGAGCGCGAGCTGCCCGAGGGCGAGTCCTGGTCCCGGTTCGATCGGGCTCTCTCCGGCTCGGCCTACTTCGGCCGACGAGCCGCGTAGTACCGCCGTCGCAGACTATCCTGCGACCCGTGGCGAAGGACACCGAGAAGCTGATCCGCCAGCTCTCGTTGATTTCGTTCCTGATGGCCCAGGGGAGGCCGGTTTCGGCGCTCGAGATCAAGCGGGAGGTGGAGGGCTACAGCGACATGAACGACGACGCCTTCGCGCGCCGCTTCTACGCCGACCGCGCCGAGTTGGAAAGCCTCGGCATCGAGCTCGGGGTCGAGAAGCCGGGCGAGGGTTTCTTCGAGGCCGAGCTCTACTCGTTGCCACCCGAGAACTTCTACCTCGAAGCGATCGAGTTCGAGGGTGACGAGCTGGCTGCGCTGAGCACGGCGCTGCTGCTGCTCACAGACGGCGGCTTTGCCTACGCCGAGCCGCTTCGTCTCGCCCTCCAGCAGGTCGCCTGGGGACACCCGAACCCGCTCAACGAGGGCGAGCGCGCCCCCGTCGAGATGGCGATGACCGCCTCCGCCGGCGGCCGCGACCTCTCCCAACGCCTCTCCAAGATCGAGACCGCGATCTCGCGTCGCAAGACGATCGAGTTCACCTATTTCACGATGGAGCGTGGGGAGACGGCAAAGCGCAAGGTCGACCCCTACCACCTGGTCTTCCGCGGCGGCCAGTTCTACCTGATCGGCCACTCCCACGAGCGCGACGCGGTGCGGGTCTTCCGCCTCTCCCGGATCCAGGGCAAGGTCGGCTACGCCTCCAAGGCCGAGCACGACTTCTCCCCGCCCGAGGACTTCGACCGCCGCGACTACGGAAGCCGCGCCGACTGGCAGCTGGGGGAGAACCGGGGGAGGGCGAAGATCTTCGTCCGCGACCGGATCGCCTGGCTGATCGAGCGCGACTTCGGCGGCTACGGGGAGCTTCGCCCGGCAAGGAAGGCCGACGGGGCGCCCGGCAAGGGCTTGATCTTCGAGACCGACTACGCCTCCTCGCGCGAGCTGATCGCCTGGGTGCTGCGCTGGCGCCAGAACGTGCAGGTACTCGCCCCCGGTGAGCTGCGCGAGGAGGTCGAGAGCCGCCTCTCCCTCCTCCACGACCGCCACCACAACGGCTTCGAGCCGGCCGAGATCGTCGAGCGCCCCCTGCGCGACGTTCCCCGGCGCGCCCGCTCCAACGGCCGCGGCGAGGCGGCGATCCGGCCCGAGCGCTTCGCTCGCCTGGTCACCCTCGCCGGCCTCCTGATCGAGGCGGCGAAGAGGGGCGAGCGGCTGCAGGTGGCCGAGCTGCGGCAGCGTCTCGAGCTGACCGAGGAGGAGTTGCGCGAAGACGTCGAGCTGCTCAACGTCGTCAACTTCGGCGGCGGCACCTATGTGCTCTACGCGGAATACCTAGGCGATGAGATCGAGGTCGACTCCGAGCCCTACGGCGACAACTTCGCCCGGCCGGCGCGGCTGCTGCCGCTGGAGGCGAAGGCGCTGGTGGCGGCGATCGACCTCTTCGGCGACCACCTGCCGCAGAGCGGCCTGCAGAGCGCCCGCGACAAGATCGTCGCCGCGCTCGGCCACGACCCCTCCGAGGAGGGGCTGGAGATCGCCTCCGCGGGGGGTGGTGACGCCGCGGTCGCTCGTGTGGTCAACGACGCGATCGCCGCCAGCCGGGTCCTCGAGCTCAGGTACTACAAGGAGAACGAGGACCAGTTCACCGATCGCTCGGTCGAGCCCTACCGGTTGGAGAACGGGCGCGAGGGCTGGTACGTGGAGTGCTACGACCTGACCAAAGACGGGGTGCGCCACTTCAAGCTGGATCGGATCAAGGAGGCGACCGCCTCGGACCGCACCTTCGAGCCGCGGCCGGAAGTCGAGGAGCTGGCGGGCGTGGAGGGCTGGATGACCCACGGCGAGGTGCCGACCGCGCACGTCGCCCGCGTCTGGGTCTCGCCCGAGCGGGCGCGATGGCTGCGTGAGGAGCGCACCGTGGTCGAGGAGCTGGCCGACGGGGCGGTCGTGGTCGAGCTTCCTTACGCGGGCACGTCATGGCTGGTGCGCGAGATCCTGCGTGGCGCCGGCGACCTCGTCGTGCTCGAGCCAGACGATGCGCGCGAGGCGATCGCCAAAGAGGTCGCTTCTGGTGCTGCGTGACGGGGACGATCCCGGCAGGGGTTCCACTTAACCTTTTCGAGTCGCCTATGTGGCTACCGACAATCCGCGGCGGCGAAAAAGCGCAAGGCGTTCCACCCCTACCGGGATCGTCCCTGGCGTGACCGAGGCCCCAGGGCGCCCAGAGATCCTGAGGCTCGTCGCGCCCAACCCCGGGCCGATGACGCACGAGGGGACGAACACCTACCTCTACGGGTCGGGGCCGTGCGCGGTGATCGACCCGGGGCCCGACGACGCAAGTCACATAGAGGCGGTGCGTGCTGCGGTGGAGGAGCGGGGAGGGGTCGGCGTCATCCTCCTCACCCACTCCCACACCGACCATGCCGCGGGGGCGGATCGGCTCGCGGCCGCCGTCGCGGCGTCGAGCGGAACCGTGACACCGCGCGTGGTCCTGCCCGCGGACGGGGAGGAGCACGCCGGCCTGCGCGCCCTTGCGACCCCCGGCCACGCCGCCGACCACGTCTGCTTCCTCACCGCCGACCAGGTCTGCTTCAGCGGCGACCTGGTGCTGGGCGAGGGCTCGACCTTCGTCCCGCCCGACGGCGGCTCGCTGTCCTCCTATATGGAGTCGCTGCGCCTGCTCCAGAGCGAGCGGATCGAGCTGATCTGCCCCGGCCACGGGCCCTGGGTCGAGGACCCCGCGGCGAAGCTCGCCGAGTATGTGGAGCATCGCGAGATGCGGGAGCGCCGCCTCCTCGCCGCCCTCGAGCGCGGTGAGCGCTCGCGCGCGGCGCTGCTCGCCGAGGTCTGGGACGACGTCCCCGACCAAGTGCTCCCCGCCGCGGCGCTGGTGATGGAGGCCCACCTGCAGAAGCTCGAGGGCGAGGGACTGCTTCCTGGTCGGCTGGCCAGCTAGCCCGATCGATCGGTAGGGTGGGCCGGGTGAGGCGGAAGCGCGCAGCGCGAGCGGGTCTGCTGGCGGGAGCGGCCGGCACCGGACTCGCCGCCGCAGGCGCGGCGGCCGCTTGGCACTGGCTGGCGCGGCGCCCGCTCCCCAAGCAGGAGGGGACGATCGAGGTCGCGGGCCTGGAGGGGCGGGTGCGGGTCCGTCGCGACCGCTGGGGCGTCCCCCACATCGAGGCCGACAGCCTCGCCGACCTCTGGCTCGCGGAGGGCTTCTGCCACGGTCAGGATCGGCTCTGGCAGATGGACTTCTACCGCCGCGTGGTCAGTGGCCGGCTCGCCGAGATGGCAGGCGCGGAGGGGCTTCCGATCGACCGCCTGATGCGCACGCTCGGCATCCACCGCGTCGCCGAGAGAGAGGCGGCGACGCTCGATCCCGAGCTGCTCGCCCTGCTCGAGCGCTTCTGCGAGGGCGTCAACGCCGCGGCGGCGAGCGCCAGGGCGATGCCGTTCGAGATGCAGCTGCTGCGCCTGCGCCGCTTCGAGCCCTGGCGTCCGGTCGACATCCTCAGCCTCGGCAAGCTGCTTGCCTTCGGTCTCGCCACCAACTGGGAGCGCGAGCTGCTGCGTGCCGACATGGTGCGGGCGCTCGGCCCCGAGCTGACCGCCAGGCTCGATCCCACCTATCCGGTCGGAAACCCGATCGCCACCCAACAGCCCTGGTCGGGCGACGGCCTCGCGGTCGCCGAGCAGATCGACGCGGTGCGCCGCGCGATGGGGCTCGCCACCGAGGCGGGCGGCTCCAACAACTGGGCGGTCAGCGGCGCCCTCAGCGCCACCGGAACGCCGTTGATCGCCGGCGACCCTCACCTGCCGCCGAGCATGCCCGGCATCTGGTACCAGGTCAGTCTCGCCCACGCCGACCGCGTCGTGCGCGGCGCCTCCCTCCCCGGCATGCCCGGCGTCTACATGGGTCAGAACAACGACGTCTGCTGGACCTTCACCAACGTGATGCCGGATGTCCAGGACCTCTTCGTCGAGCGGATCGAGAACGAGCGCTACCTGTTCGAGGGCGAGTGGCTTCCGCTCGAGGTCATCCGCGAGGAGATCGCCGTCAAGGGCCGCCCCGAGCCCGACGTCCTCGAGGTTCGGGTCACCCACCACGGGCCGATCGTCAACGAGGCGCTGGGCGCCGACGAGACCGAGCCGCTCGCCTTGCGCTGGCTCACCCTCGACGAGCCGACCTCCTTCCGCGGCATGTTCGAGCTGCACGAGATCCGCTCCGGCCCGGAGCTTGTGCGGCGGTTGAAGGGCCACACTGCGCCTGCCTCCAACCTCATCTGGGCTGACCGCCACGGCTCGATCGGCTACAAGCTGATCGGTCGCCTGCCACTGCGCCGGGGCAACTGCCCGGACCTGCCGAAGCCGGGTTGGACGGGGGAGTTCGAGTGGACCGGCACGATCCCCTACGAGGAGCTGCCGGAGACGGTCGACCCCGAGAGCGGCTTCCTCCTCACCGCCAACAACCGCATAGTCGGCGACGACTACCCCCACCACATCACCAGCGAGTGGTACGACGGGTTCCGGGCGCAGCGAATCGAGGACCTGCTGCGGGAGACAGACGAGCACGACATCGAGAGCTTCGAGCGGATGCAGGCCGACAATCTCTCGATCCTCGGCCTGGAGGCGGCGCGGCGGCTGGGCAGGCTTGCGCCGGCGGGCCAGCGCGAGCGCAGCGCGCTTGAGCGGCTGCGCAGCTGGGACGGGAGACTCGACCCCGACTCGATCGCGGGCAGCATCTATCAGGCCTTCCTGCTGCGCCTGGCGCGGGAGGTGGCGCGATCGGCGATCGGCGACCGCGACCTCTGCGAGCGCTGGCTCGATCGCGCCGACAACGGCTTCACAAGCCATGTCACCTCGCCCTGGCGCTGGCACTCGCACCTGATGAAGCTCTGGGAGGAGGAGGACGACCTGATCGGCCGCCCCTGGGATGAGCTGGCGCTGGAGGCTCTGGGCGGGGCCCTCGACGACCTCGGTGACCGCTTTGGCCCAGACCCCGAGGGTTGGAGCTGGGGCCACGTGCACGAAATGGAGTTTCCTCATCCGCTGGGCGAATCCAATCCGCTGCTGCGCAAGCTGCTCAACCGGCGGCTGAAAGCAGGCGGCGCCCAGGAGACCGTGAGCCAGATCGCCTACGACCCAAACGACCCTTACCGGGCGGTCTGGGCGCCCAGCTGGCGCATGGTCGCCGACCCGACCTCCCCCGAGCGCTCGCGCTGGCAGATGTTCACCGGCCAGTCCGGCCACCCGGCCAGCCCCCACTACGACGACCTCCAGCCCGACTGGCTGGAGGGGCGGACGCAACCAATGGCGGGCGAGGGCCCGTGGCGGGAGCTGGATCTGCTTGCACCGGCACGGTAGCGACGGTGCCCACCCAGAATCGAGTGAATTCCGTGCCGCCTTGACTGCGCTTCCAGCTTCGCGTAGCGCCGCGTCGGTGGTTCGCTGGATTACCGCTCTCGGCCGGGGCGTGGGAGCCATCGGCCTGATCGCCGCGCTGTTTTTCGCCGCCGCCGGCTTCGGCCCCGTCGCGATCGGCAACTCCTACGGCGGGGCCGAGTTCAGCTCCGAGGCGAGCTTCGGCCTGGCCCACTATGCCCAACCGGGGGTCGCCGTCACGGCTGCCTCCGGGGACAACGGCTACGGCGTCGAGTTCCCGGCCGCCGCCACCAGCGTCATAGCGGTCGGCGGCACCTCACTACGACAGCAGAGCGGGGGCGCCTGGCAGCAGACGGTTTGGAGCGGCAGCGGCAGCGGCTGCTCGGCCTATGTCACCAAGCCGAGCTGGCAGAACGACCCGGGTTGCTCCAGGCGCACCGTCGCCGATGTCGCCGCCGACGCCGACCCCAACACGGGGATCAGGGTCTACGACACCTTCAACGAGCAGGGCTGGATGGTCTTCGGCGGCACCAGCGCCTCCACCCAGATCCTCGCCGGCGTCTACGGGCTGGCCGGCCACGGGGCGAGCAATGCGGGCGCGCTCTACGCTGCGGGCTCGATCCCATTTGGGTCGCCCAATCCCAACCTGACAGACGTCACCAGCGGTTCCAACGGCTCCTGCACCGGACGCGGCCGTTCCGCCAACCAAAGCCTCGCGTGCCTGTGCACGGGCGAGGTCGGCTATGACGGCCCCACCGGCATGGGCGCCCCGCTCGGCCTCGCGGCCTTCTGACCCGAGCTGCGCCCGGCCGCCCCAGCCTGAACGACCTCTCCCGGCTTGTTCGGAGCGCTGCGCAGCGCTACAACGGCGGCAAGAATGGGTTCCATGCTTATGGCCGATCGCGCTCGACCAGTCGCGTGCGCCCGCAAGCCGGCGCGGCGAGCCGTCATTGCAGCGCTCGCTCTCGTCATCTCTTTGCAGGGAGCCGCCGGCGCAGCCATCGCCGGTGCCGAAGCCCGCACCCAGACGGTGCGCTTCCGTGGGCACCAGGTAAGAGTTCCCACCTCCTGGCCGGTCTACCGGCTCTCCCGGCATCCGCGGATGTGCGTCCGGCTCGACCGCCGCGCCGTCTACCTCGGGACGCCGTCGCCGAACCAGCGCTGCCCCGCGCACGCCGTCGGGCGTCGGCGGGCGATCCTGGTCGGTGACGCGGTCTCGGCACGGGCCTCGGCCACTCCAGGGGGGGCTTCGACCCCGGGCGGCTCGACCTCCGCGTCCGGCGGCTCCCCCTTCACGGGCCTCGGCTTCGACGCCTGCTCCGCGCCATCGCCGCGGTCGATGTCGGCCTGGTCCTCCTCCCCCTATCAGGCGATCGGGGTCTACATCGGCGGCACCAACCGGGGTTGCTCGCAGCCGAACCTCACGGCGAGCTGGGTCGGAACCGAGGTCGGCGCCGGTTGGCGCCTGATTCCCACCTACGTCGGGCTGCAGGCGCCGACGAGCAGCTGCACCAGCTGCGCCAAGCTCAGCGCGAACAAGGCGAGCGGGCAGGGCACCGCCGCCGCCGAAGACGCCGTCGGCGATGCCCAGAGCGTCGGGATCGGCGCCGGCAACCCGATCTACTTCGACATGGAGGCCTACACGCGCACCTCAAGCGCCACCAGGGCGACCCTCACCTTCCTCGGCGCCTGGACGTTGCGCCTGCATGTGCTCGGCTACACCTCCGGCGTCTACAGCAGCGGCGCCTCGGGGATCGCCGACCTGGCGAACGAAATCGGCACCGGCTACCTCCTCCCCGACAACCTTTGGATCGCCAACTGGAACGGTCGGGAGAGCACGATCGACCCCTACGTGCCGAGCACGGCCTGGGACAAACACCAGCGCATCCACCAGTTCCGCGGTGGCCACAACGAGACCTACGGAGGGGCGACGATCAACATCGACGGCGATTACGTCGAAGGGGCGACCGTCGGCGACAAGGCTTCCTCGCCCCCGGCCCTGCCGCCGCTGACCGTGTCGCGGGTGAAGCCCGCCGCGGGAAAGGTGCGCGTCCGGGTCCGGTGCGGGTGGGCGGTGGGCGAAACCTGCCCCGGGCAGATCGTCCTGCGCTCCTACGTCAAGGTCGCGGTCAGCGCCCGCCGCGGTGCCAGGGCCGTGAAGACAAAGGTCGTCCGCGTCGCCGTCGCCCACCGTACCTTCAGGCTCGCCGGTGGCCGTTCGCACACCTTCCTGGTCACCCTCAATACTCGCGGCCGCCCGCTGCTGAGGGAACGCGGGACCCTCAAGACCCGCCTGCTTGTGGCGATCCCGGGTGCCCGTGCCGTGCGCGCAGTCGAAATCAGGCGTTAGACGCGCCCTTGGCGCCGAGCCACTCGTCGGCCTGGCCGGCGACGGCTGTGACCGCCTCGACTATCGGGGCGGGAGCGCTGTCGGGAGAGCCGGCCCCGAAGGGCGGCTGCGGGTCGTACTCGATCCCGAGCTGGACGGCCTGGGCGACCTCGGGGCCGGCCTCCTGGCCGACCAGGTGCAGTGCCATGTCGATCCCGGCCGAGACCCCGGCCGCGGTGAGCGTCTTGCCATCCTGCACGAAGCGCCCGCCGACCGCGTCGACGCCGAGCTCGCGCAGCTGCTCCAGAAAGAGCCAGTGGCAGGTCGCCCGCCTGCCCTCCAGCAACCCCGCTGCGGCGAGGACGAGGGAGCCGGTGCAGACCGAGGTCGTCCACCTGGTGCGCTCGTCTACAGAACGCAGCCAGGAGAGCACGCGCTCGTCCTCCATCAGCACCCGGCTGCCCTCGCCACCGGGGACGAGGACGACGTCGGGCGCGGTCACCTCCTCCAGCGCGAAGTCGGCGCTGAGCCCGAGCGCGCCGCTGTCGGCTCGCACCTCTCCCTTGGCGGGGCCGACGAAGCGGACCTCCCAGCCGGGTACCGAGCGCAGAACCTCGTAGGGGCCGATCGCGTCGAGAGCGGTGAGCCTGTCGAAGATGAGGATCGCGATTTGCATGGGGGGATCATGGCGGCCCGGCGGCGGCAAATCTAGAGGCAGGATTGCCAATGTTCGCTAGATTTCTGCCAATGCACAGAGTGGTGGCCCTCTGCTTCGACGGCCTCGTGGCCTTCGACCTCACCGCACCCGCGCAGGCGTTCACGCTGGCGGCAATGCCGGGCGGCGAGCCGCTATACCGGTTCTCGACCTGTTCGCCGGGGGGCGCCGAGGTGCGGACGACGACCGGCTTCGCGATCGGCCCCGGGGCGGGCCTCGACGCGCTGGAGCGGGCCGACACGGTCGTCGTGCCGGGCTACGTGGCGATCCTTGCGCCGCCGCCCGAGGAGGCGAGGACGGCGCTGCGGCGCGCGGCGCGGCGCGGCGCGCGCGTCCTCTCCGTCTGCACCGGCGCCTTCGCCCTCGCCCATGCCGGCCTGCTCGACGGGCGCCGCGCGACCACGCACTGGGCCTGGGCGAGCGAGCTGGCCTCCCGCTTCCCCGCGATCGAGGTCGATCCAGCTGCGCTCTACGTCGACGAAGGCGAAGCGCTGACCTCGGCCGGGCTCAGCGCAGGCATCGACCTAAGCCTGCACGTCATTCGCAAGGACTTCGGCGCCGCGGTCGGGGAGCGAGTAGCCCGCCACATGGTCGCCGCGCCCCACCGCGAGGGCGGCCAGGCCCAGTTCATCGTCCGCCCACCGGGTGGGTTCGCCGAGGGCTCCGTGGGCGCCTCGCTGCAGGGCACGCGCCGCTGGGCGGGGGAGCGCCTGGATCGCCCCCTCGACGTCGCTGCGATGGCTGCCCACGCCGGCGTCAGCCCCCGCACGTTCGCCCGCCGCTTTCGCGAGGAGACCGGGACGACTCCGCTGCAGTGGCTGCTCTCCCAGCGCGTCCTCGAGGCACGCCGCCTGCTCGAGGAGACCGGCCTCCCGGTCGAGGAGGTCGCCTGGCGGGCGGGCTTCGGCACAGCCGCCTCTCTCCGTGAGCACTTCCGCCGCGCCACCTCGACCTCTCCCAGCGCCTACCGTCGCTTGTTCAGGCCGGCCGTCCCCACCGCTGCCTAGCAGGCAGCTCCGGCGATCGTCGCTCCCAGTTGCGACGGGGGAGAGACGGCGGGCCCAGCCCCGTTCCCCGGATGCGAAACGCGTCCCCGTAGAGTCTCCGACCGTGAGCCGCCGCGACCAGATCAAGCTGAGCGAGGGAGAGCTGCTGGAGCTGCTCGCGGGGGAGCGGGTCGCCGTCATCTCCAGCCTCGGGCCACGCGGATGGCCCCACTCGATGCCGATGTGGTTCGTGCCGCGGGATGGCGAGGTCTGGATCTGGACCTACGCCAAGTCGCAGAAGGTGCGCAACCTGGAACGCGACCCGCGGGCGACCGTGCTGATCGAGGCCGGGCACGAGTACGGCGAGCTGCGGGGTGCGTCGATCGAGGCAGAAGCGGAGATCCACCGCGACTTCGAGACCGTGATCGCCTTCGCCGAGGAGCTGACGCTGCGCTACGCCGAGGGCATCTCCTCGGTCGACGGCGACGCCAAGGCCGCCCTGGAGGCGCAGGCCCCGAAGCGGGTGACGATCCGCTTCAAACCGGTCCGCACCGCGACCTGGGACCACCGCAAGCTGGGCGGGACCTACTGAGCGGCTCCCTGCCTCCCCTGTCGAGGAGCGACGCAGAGATCGACAATCTCGGAGTCGTTGATCCGGCTCGCATATCGAGCGCCCAGCGGGCTCTGCTCATCGCCCTCGCCGCGCTCGCGACGGCGGCTTTCGTCTGGCTCGCCGTCAAGCACACCTACCCCGGCTTCGACCCCAAGCTCCACCTGGCCTGGGGGCGCCTCCTCGCGAGTGGTCAGATCCCCGACTTCGCAGGAACCCTGCCCGCGGTCAAGCATCCCTATTACCTGCTGCTGAGCACAGCTCTCGCCCCTCTTGGCCCCGTCTCCGCCACCGAGGCGTACCTGTCTCTCTCCGCGCTCGCCTGTCTCACGGTGCTAGCCCTCATCGCCGCGATCGGCCTTCGTCTCGGGGGGCTTGTCACCGCAGTCGCGGCGGTCATCCTCACGCTGCTCAGCTCTCAGGTCGTCTTCCTCGGAACGATCGCGATCATCGACGTCCCCTACACCGCTCTGGTGCTGGGAGCCGCCTGGCTGGCCGCGCTGGGCCCGCGTCGCAACGCAGTCGCTGTCCTCGCCCTTCTCGCGGTCGGCGGCCTGATGCGCCCGGACGCCTGGGGCCTCGCCGCGCTCTACGCGCTGGGCCTGCTTCTCACCCGACCTGAACGGCGCCTCGCCGTCACCGTGATCGCCCTCGCGGCGGTCGCCCCGCTCTCCTGGATGGCGATGGACCTCGCCCTCACCGGAAATCCCCTCGACACTCTGCGCCAGCAGGAGCATGGCTCCCAGGCCGGCGAAGAGCTGACATCGCTTTACCCGGCGGCCACCCGATCCCACGGTGTCGAGCACCGGCGGCTCGGCTGGCTGCCGGGGGGCGAGCGAATCGAGCCTGTGTTCGACGCAATGCGGTTTCTGATCGGCATCCCCCTCTTCGTCCTCGGCGGATTGATGCTTCTCCGCGCCGCCCGGGGCGCCCTCCGGCGGAGAGGCCCGCCAGCCCCGGGTAGCCGCGACGCCTTTGCCCTGTCGCTCACAGCGGTGGCGGTCGCAGGCCTGGCGATCGAGTTGGTGCCGAGCTTCGCGGGCCTGCCGGTCCAACCTCGGTACATGCTCCCGGTGGCGCTGTCGTTGGTTCTGCTTGCCGCCTCTGCATTGCCGCTCGCCCGCCACTCATTCGGGGTGGCAACCGTGGTCGCCGCAGTGGCAGCGCTCGTAGCTGTCCAGCTTCCCGGCGAGGTCGGCGTAATCGGCGCCAACTTCCGCACGGCGGTCACGCAGCACGATCAGGAAGGTGAGCTTTCGGAACTTGTTCGGAAACCACGCGTCGAGCAGGCGCTTGAACGGTGTCCGCGCCTACTCGCGAGTGGGCGACCCAACAGCTTCCAGGCGATGATGGCTCGCGTCATCGTCGCCGACCGCCTCGGGCGCGACCCCGATTCGATCGCCGGTGCCTATCCTCCCCAGCTGATGCCGGGAACGTCGATATTCATCCTCGACCAGACCGGGGCGACCCAAGATCTGCGTGTGTCCGAGCGCGGAGCCCACGGCGTCCCCGCCGCGCGGAACGGCGCATGGATCTTCGCCAGCGCTTGCTGAGGGTTCGAGCCCGAGTTGCAATCGGCACTCGCTCCCCACTCCGAGAAACGGGTCATCACCTCGCTAAATGCGGCCGGCCCCCGTATTGCAGGGTGATACGCCCGCTACCGTTCCCTGCCCGATGAGACGGCGACTCACAGCCGCGATCCTGCTCGCCTTCCTGGCGGCGGCGCTGCCCGCGGCGACGAGCGGCGCGCCCGTCAAGCCGGCTCCGGCCGGCTTTTTCGGCATCGTCCCGCAGACCGCGCTCACCGACAGCGACGCCAGCTACATGGAGGCGGGCGGGATCGGCAGCGTGCGGGTGTCTGTGCCCTGGTCGTCAGTCCAGCCCACGGCGAAGGGCGGCTACCAGTGGGGGGGCTGGATCAGACGGTCGAAGTGGCCGCCCGCCACGGGCTCACGATTCTGCCCTTCCTCTATGGCACCCCGGGCTGGCTCGCTCGCAAGCCGACCACCCTGCCGGTCGACAGCGGCCGGCAGCTAGCGGCATGGAGGGCTTTGCTGCAGGCTGCGGTTGCGCGCTACGGGCCACGGGGGGCATTCTGGGCCGAACACGCGCACGAAGGCGTCAACTACGAACCGGCGATCCCCCATCCGACGCCGATCCGCACCTGGCAGATCTGGAACGAGGCCAACTTCTTCTACTTTGCCTTCCCGGTCTCGCCCAGCCGCTACGCGAAGCTGGTAATTGCCTCCAGCCAGGCGATCAAAGCGGTCGACCCGGGCGCCAAGGTCATTCTCAGCGGCCTCTTCGGCGAACCGACCGCGCACGGCGCCCGCGGGATGCCGGCCGCCAAGTTCCTCAGCGCCCTCTACCGCGTTCCGGGGATCAGGAGCCGCTTCGACGGCATCGCCCTGCACCCCTACGCCGCCTTCACGGATGAACTGGAAGAACTGGTCGAAGCGCTCCACGAGGTGACGGTCGAAAACCACGATCGCGTTCCCCTCTACATCACCGAGATGGGCTGGGGCTCCCAGAACGATTTCAATACGGTCGCCTTCGAGCAGGGAATCCACGGCCAGGTCAAGCAACTGCGCGGCGCCTATGGCTACCTGCTCGAAAATCGGCGGCGGCTCGATCTCGCGCAGGTCGACTGGTTCTCCTGGAAGGACGTCTCCGGGGCCTGCAACTTCTGCGACTCGGTCGGCTTCTTCCGCGCCGGCGCCCGCTTCAGGCCCAAGCCCGCCTGGCACGCGTTTGTCGCGCTGACGGGTGGGCGAGCGCGACCGTAGAGCGGTCGCCGCCGTTACCGACGCCGCTCGGCCTTGATCTTCAGGCGGCGGGAGGTCGCGGCCCTGTCGGTGATGTCTTCGTCGATTGCTGCGTGGAAGACCGAGCGATGGGTGATGCGGGGGTGGAAGAAGGCGGTGCAGGCCCGGCTGAGCCTCTTCGTCGCGACGTGCGCGCGGCCGCGGTAGAAACGAACCGGCTGGCCCTTGCGACCCTCGCAGGGGGACACCCAGGCTGTGATCGTCGCCTTGCGGTTGCGCCTGACGTGGCGATGCGCCGCGCGCAGGCCGATGAACGAGAAGCGGCGCTCGGGCGGAGGCGCCGCGCACACGGCCGGCGCCGAGCCCACGAGCCGGTCGACCTCGCCGTCGCCCGAGACGGTGTAGAGCCGCCCGCAGGAGTCTTCGCCGAAGGAGTTGAGGTTGTCGATGTGGATCCCCTCGGAGCGGTCGCTCGCGAGCGGTTCCTGGAGATTCAGCGAACGGAGATCCCCGCTGCAGAGGTCCCCGTACAGGTAGCGGCCGTAGAGGTCGCCGAGGCTCTGGTCGCGGACGACGTAGCCGCCGATGACGGCGCAGCCGTGGGCGGCGCCCCCGCCGGGGTCTTCGTGGGGATAGTCGAAGACGGGGTCGGTGAGGTAGGGAGCGGCGGCGGCGCATTCTCCGGGCGCGAGATCGGTTTCGGGCCCCGCGATGAAGCCCTCGCGGCAGTTCCAGCCGTAGTTGGCGCCGGCGCCTCCGACCGCGCCGGAAGCCGGGCTGGCCGCAAAGTCGATCTCCTCTCGTTCGTCCTGTCCGACGTCCCCGATGATCATGTCGCCGGTGAGGCGGTCGAAGGAGAAGCGGAACGGGTTGCGCAGCCCGAAGCTCCATATCGGCTTGTAGTCGCCGGGGATCCCGGCGAACGGATTGCCGGGCGGCACCGTGTACGGCAGCAGCCCACTCGGAGAAGGGTCGATTCGGAGGATCTTGCCAAGCGGCTTGGTCAGGTCCTGGGCATTGTGAAACCTGTCGTCGGGGCCGCCACCATCTCCGGTCGAGATATAGAGGTACCCGTCGGGGCCGAACTGGAGCTGTCCGCCGTTGTGGTCCGCGGCTTCCGGGTGAGGGATCGTCAGCACCGGCCGGCGGGTGGCGATGCTGGTGCTGTCGCCGCTGGCGGTCAGCTCGTCGACATGGATCTCCCCCGGCGTTTCCCTGCCCGCGTAGTCGACATAGAAATGACCCGTGGTGTCGAAATCGGGCGCCAAAGCCATTGACCACAGCCCACGCTCGCCTTCGCAGCATTCGACGAGGGAGCTCAGATCGGCGAACGTGCTGACGCTGCCGCCCTGGACCAGGTCGACCTTGCCGCCCCGCTCGACGACGAAGAGCCGGTCCGGATTGCCAGGGTCAGAGGTGACGTAGATCGGCTGGCTGAAGGTGCCGATCGTCTGCAGGGCGGCGGCTTGGGCGGTGCTCGCTGCCGACAGTGAGAGCAGCATCGCGATTGCGGTCGCCCATCGGAGCATCTGCCTTCCGCCTCCTCTCTTGCGAACCCGATAGCGATGGGTCGGGCAGCACAGTGTATTCAGGACCCCTTGCCAGCGGTCCTGACGCTCGCTGTGCGATCACGACGATAGTCGCCGCGGCTGAGGTGATGCTCGAGGAAGACGTAGAGGACGATGAAGAGGTAGCGGCTGCCCATCTCGTTCAGCGAGAGCTTCGAGACGCCGGCCTTGCGGTTGGTCCAGGAGATCGGCACGATCCCGTAGCTGTAGCCGCGCACCACCGCCTTCAGCGGCAGCTCCACGGTGAGGTTGAAGTGGTTCGAGAGGAGAGGCCTCAGGTTTTCCACGACCTCGCGCCGGTACGCCTTGAAGGCGTTCGTCGTGTCGTTGTAGCCGTGGCGGAAGAGGAGGCGGATGCCCCAGTTGACGATCCGGTTCATGATCAGCTTCGAGCGCGGGTAGTCGACGACCTTGGAGCCGTGGATGAAGCGGGAGCCGAACGCGCACTCGTAGCCTTCTTCGAGCAGGCGCTGGTACGCGAGGAGATCATCGGGGCTGTCGGAACCGTCGGCCATCATGATCGCCACCGCGTCACCCTCGAAGACGTCGAGGCCGGCGCGAACCGCAAGGCCGAATCCGCGGCGATGTGGAGAGGGAAGGCAGCGGACCTGCGGGTTCTCGGATGCAACCCGATCAACGGCGGCCAGGGTGCCGTCCGTGCTCGAATCGTCTATCACGATCACCTCGTGGTCGATTCCCTCTCGGGAGAGGGTTGCGATCACACCTTCGACCGTTGAACCGACGGCACCCACCTCGTTGTAGGCCGGGATGACGACGGAGAGCTTCATGCCGGCGCCGACGCCCAGCGCTCGGCGTTGGCCTCGTGTATCTCCCGCAGGATCGCCTCGAGGCCTCGCTTGGGACGCCAATCCCCGTACCGGGAGCCGAACTCGTCGAGGTTGCTGATCCACCAGCGGTGGTCGCCGATTCGAGGATCGGCGCTCAGGTCCCAGCGCAGCTCGCGCCCGGCGATCTGCTGACAGATCTCGATCGCCTCCAGCATCGAGCAGGCGTTCTCCCGCCCGCCGCCGATGTTGAACACCGCCGCCGGCTGCGGGCTCTCGTGGAAGAGGAGAAAGGCATCGACCAGGTCGGCGCTGTGAAGGTTGTCGCGTACCTGCTTGCCTTCGTACCCGAACACGGTGTAAGGGTCACCGGTGACAGTGCACTTCATCAGGTATGCGAGAAAACCGTGCAGCTCGGCGCCGGCATGATTGGGCCCGGTGAGGCAGCCGGCGCGGAAGCAGACGGTGGCCATCCCGAAGTAGCGGCCGTACTCCTGTACGAGGAGGTCGGCAGCTGTCTTGGAGGCTCCGAACAGCGAGTGAAGCGTGGTGTCGATCGACATCGTCGTGTCGATTCCACCGAAGTACTCGTGGTCCTCCGGCAGCTCGAGCCTGCTGCCTGAGTCGACCAGCGGCAGGCGATTCGGGGTGTCGCCGTAGACCTTGTTGGTCGAGGTGAAGACAAAGGTGGCATCGGGGCAGTGGTTGTGGGTGGCCTCCAGCAGATTGAGGGTGCCGTTGGCGTTGATTCCGAAGTCGGTCTGGGGATCGCCTGCCGCCCAGTCGTGCGAGGGCTGAGCGGCGGTGTGGATCACCAGCTCTATCTCCTTGCCGCCTTCGGCGAAGATTCGCTCGATGCCGGCGGCGTCGCGAACGTCCAGGTCCACCGGGCGGAACTCGGCAAGCTCGCGGCTGAGGCGCTCGGTCACATGCGAAGTCGATGCGCCCGTACCGAAGAGGGTCGCCCGCATGTCGTTGTCGACGCCGAGCACCTCGTAACCGGTCTCGACCAGTCGTTCCACCGACTCCGATCCGATCAAACCACCCGATCCTGTGACTATTGCCTTGGGCATTGCTTCAGGTTCTCGTGGTGGTTACTCCTCGAATCCCAAGGCAGCCTTAAGCGAATCCTCGTGTTCTCTAATCCAGGTGAGAAGGTCAGCCAGTACCACTCGGGGCCCACGTGAGGGGCGCCAGGAAGTCAGCGAACGTAGGCGGGAGCAGTCGCTGAGGTAGACCGGAACGTCGCCCGGCCGAGTCTCCGGCTCCGCACCGATCTGAACGTCGTTTCCGGTCAGCTCCCGGCAAAGCTTCGTCGCCTCCAGCAGCGAGAGGCTGAATTCGCGACCACCGCCCACGTTTGCGGTCACTCCGCCCCAGTGCTCGGGGTCACCGAGCTGCTCATCGACAAGGTCGACCAGGTCGTCGACGTGGAGCAGATCGCGAACCTGCTTGCCGGAGCCTCCGTAGCCGACGTAGGCAAGTGGGCGCTTGAAATGGTGACTGAGCAGCCACCACGAAAATACGCCCTGATCGACCCGCCCCATCTGCCATGGGCCGGCGATGACCCCGCAGCGATCCACGACGGAACGCAGCCCAAATGCGTCGGCGTACTCCTCGATCAGGAGCTCTGCCGCGAGCTTGGTGGCTCCATAGAGGGTTCGCGCCCCACTCATCGGGAAGTCCTCTGAGATCCCGGCCCGCCCGGCGCCCGCGACGGACTGGGCGTCCGCCAGCTCGAAGCGGGTGTCCGTCTCCTCCAACCTCAGTGAGAGCTGCGGCGCGACCGGATACACACGGCTGGTCGAAAGGAAGACCAAAAACGCCTCATGTCGTCGCGCCAGCTCCAGACAGTTGAAGGCTCCGAGCAGATTGGTCTCGACCGGATAGGAGGGTTCTTCGTAGCCGGCCAGGACCGAAGGCTCCGCGGAGCACTCGATCATCGCGTCGATGTGGCCTATGTCGGCGAGGTCGGTCGATTCCCTCACGTCGCCCCGCACGAAATCGACCCCCGCTTCGCGCAGCCTTGGAAGGTTCAGCTCCGAGCCGCGGCGCCTCAGGTTGTCGAGAGCGACGATCTCCCAGTCGGGGTGGCGCCCGCCGAGCGCGACGGCGAGATTCCCACCTACGAACCCGGAACCGCCTGTGATCAGGACTCTCATCTCGGAATTGAGGGAACCGGTGTCTCCTCACCTATGCCGGTGCTGCCCGGCGAGTGCTGTCCTGAACTCAGGTCCGCGCCAGTGAGGCCTTGAACGAATCCACTGTACGCCTCAGGCCCTCGGCGAGGGGCATCTGAGCCCGGAACCCGATGTCTTCCGATGCCTTGGTCACGTCGAGGTAGCGGACAGGCTGGCCGTCGGGGCGTGAGGTGTCCCAGACGGTCTTGCCGTTGAAGCCTGTTGTCTCGGCGACCAGATCGGCGAGATCGCGGATCTTCGTCTCCACGCCGTTGCCCACGTTGAACGGCTCAGAGGAGTCCGCATGCTCGGCGGCGAGAATCATCGCCCGCGCGGCGTCGTCGACGTAGAGAAACTCCCGAGACGGCTCTCCGGTTCCCCAGAGCACGACCTCCGGAGCCTCAGCCTCCACGGCGGCGACGTACTTGTGGACCATCGCTGCGATCACGTGCGAGTCCTCGAGATCGAAGTTGTCCTCCGGGCCGTACAGGTTCGCGATCACCGGCACGGAGGAGTCGAGCCCGTACTGGCGCCGATAGGCGTCGGAGAGCACGATCAACATCTTCTTGGCGAGCCCGTATGGGGCGTTCGACTCCTCGGGGTAGCCGTTCCAGAGGTCATCCTCGCTGAACGGAACCGGCGTGTGCTTCGGGTAAGCGCAAACCGAGCACGCGGCGACGAGCTTGTCGACCTCGAGCTCGCGGCAGGCCTCGAATACGTTGAGGCCCATCGCCATGTTGTCGCGGACGAGTGGCGCGGGATTGCGGCGATTGAAGCCGATGCCGCCGACGTTGGCGGCCAGATGAAGGACTACCTCCGCGCCGTCGAGCGCCTCCCGGCAGGCGATCGCGTCGGTGAGGTCGTGCTCCGCCGAACGTGGCACCCGGACATCGGCGCCGAGCTCGGTCAGCATCCGAACCGTCGGCTTGCCGAGGAAGCCGGCCCCGCCGGTGACGACGACGTCCCTGCCGTCCCAAAAGGAGGAATCGGGAGTGCGCTCCAGGGTCACCGCGCGGCCTTTCCCGAGAGTTGCTCGTCGAGAGAGGCGATGTCGGCGTCGACCATCAGCTCGATCAGCTCGCGAAATCGCACTTTCGGCTCCCAGGCCAGCTTCTCGCGGGCCTTGGTTGCGTCGCCCAGCAGCGAGTCCACCTCAGACGGCCGGAAGTAACGCGGGTCGATCTCGACGTGCTCGTCGGGGTCAAGACCGGCGTGGGCGAAGGCAAGCTCGAGCGCCTCGCGGACCGAGTGCGCCTCTCCCGTCGCCACGACGTAGTCGTCCGGCTCCTCTGCCTGCAGCATCAGCCACATCGCCTCGACGAAATCCGGCGCGTAGCCCCAATCGCGCTCCGCCTCGAGGTTGCCCATGTACAGCTTCTCCTGGAGCCCGGCCTTGATCCGCGCGACCGCCCGGGTGATCTTGCGGGTGACGAAGGTCTCGCCGCGGCGCGGGGACTCGTGGTTGAAGAGGATGCCGTTGACGGCAAACATGTCGTAGGCCTCGCGGTAGTTGACGGTGGACCAGTAGGCGGCGAGCTTTGCGACGGCGTACGGGCTGCGCGGATGGAACGGCGTCTGCTCGTTCTGCGGCGGAGGAGTCGAACCGAAGATCTCCGATGAGGAGGCCTGGTAAAAGCGCGTCTTCACCTCCGACTCGCGAATTGCGTCGAGCAGCCGCAGCGTGCCGGCGCCGGTTACATCGAAGGTGTACTCGGGGACGTCGAAGGAGACGCGGACGTGGCTCTGGGCGCCGAGGTTGTAGATCTCGTGCGGCTGCAGCTCATAGATCAGCCGGGTCAGCGAAACCGGGTCGGAGAGGTCGCCATAGTGGGAGAAGAGGCGCGTGCCCGGCTCATGCGGATCCCTGTAGAGGTGCTCGATGCGGCCCGTGTTGAAGCTCGAGGAGCGGCGGATGATGCCGTGGACCTCATAGCCCTTGGACAGCAGCAGCTCAGCCAGGTAGGAGCCGTCCTGCCCGGTCAGGCCGGTCACCAGCGCTCGCTTCGAGGACTCGACGCTCATCCGTGGGAATCCTTGCAGTTATCCACCCGGCCACGGCTTCCAGGAAGGTTGCTCAGCTGCCGAGCGGTCCGATGGCCTCGCCTGCATCGCGCCCGTGCAAGAAGAAGACGTTGACCGCCGGCTGCTCCTGGTATCTGCAGAAATCGTCTCTAGCCCGGTCATAGACGAGCGCTTCGTAGCCATCGGCACTCAGTAGCTCGATCACCTGTCCGATCCGCTCCGACCGCTCGATCATCAGCACCGGTCGGCACCTCTCGATGGTTTCGCGCAGGCCCTTCAAAACGCCAAGCTCAGCTCCCTCGACGTCGATCTTGACGAAGGCGGGGGTGAGGTTGAGCTCGTCAAGGCGACGCAGGTCGACCTCGACCTCCTTCAGCCGGAGCCGTTTCGGGTCAGCCCCCTTCGCTTCAAGTCGCTTCAGGACCGCGGCCGCATCGGCGTGATTCAGGGAGGACTCGGCCGGAAGCTCGTATGAGCCGAGCATCGGCACGTACAGCGTCGCCCGCCGCGATTCCTCGCCTGCACCGATGATCATGAATCGGTGCCCCCGAAGCACCATGCGCACGAATCTCAGATCGTTGTGGTGTGTGGGGAGGGGCTCCAGCGACAAGATCGGCGCGTTTCGGTTGAAGACGCGAAACGAAAGCGCCGACTGGCCGATGCTTGCGCCTATATCGAGGAAGATGCCCTCGCCGCTGAGTCTGCGGAATGCGGCGAAGTCGGGATCGTGGGGACGTCGCGCCGCGTATCTCCCGAGTGCGCGGATCCGGCGCGCCCAACGGTATGCGGGGCGAAAACGGGCCAGCGCTGCCTTGACTCTGTACGGCGCCTGCGGTCGGGAGAGATTCTGCGCCGACACGGGCGCATAATAGAGGCAGGTTCCCGGCTGGAGCGCGGCGCGGTCTTCACACCCGGAAAGTGATGGGGATCCATGGGTATGATCTTCGGCTCCGTGGCGCTGGCATTTGGCCCGGAACACTGCAAACCGGCTCGCTGAGAACTTCGCACGGGCTCCGACTCACCGGAGACAGGCCCGCATGTTGCTCGCCACACTCTTCTTTCTGGCTGCTCTTGCCGTCGCGATACGCGGCGGTCGGCGCGGTTTGCGAGCCTTGGTCGTGATTGCCATCGTCCTTGCGCCCCTGCGCGGCGGCTTGCTCGAGCTCGCAGACAACGTCTCACTCAGCAATCCGGGTCTCACCGTCAACGCGCTGGTGCCTGTGCTCGTCGCCGCACTGGCCATCGGCTGCGCGGTGCAGCGCCGGCCGCGGCTCGATGACTTCCCCCGCCCACTGCTGATCGGCTGGGCGCTGATCGCTTTCGCCGTTGCGCTCAGCTTCTTTACCAGGGTCGTCAGCCTGAAGCTGTTTGGGATCGGGATCGCCCAGTACCTCGTCTATCCCACCCTCGCTCTGGCGATCTGGCCCCTGCTGGAGCCTGGCGACACGCGGCGCTTGACCCGGCTGCTGATCGCGATGGGGGCGGTGGTCGCGGTGACGGGGTTGGTGCAGGCGATGGGGGTCGAAGGCTTCATCCAGGCGGCGAGTGCCCAGATCGACGGCTTCGCCGCGAACCGTTACGCCGGGATCACCGGCAGCTATCTCCACACTTCGGCCTTTCTCGGCGCCACCGCCGTGCTGACGATGGGAGAGTTCGCGACACTGCGGAACTGGCGGGCACGACTGGGCGGGACCGCGGTGCTCGCGACGATCCTCAGTGGAGAGGTGTTGACCTTCAGTCGCTCAGGCGTCGTCATCGCGATGATCGGCGCCGTTGCGCTCTTTCTCTTTGCGATGCGGGGGCGACGCTTCAGCTTCGCGGTGCTTGTCGTGCCCGCGATCGCGATCTCGATCGCGGCCGGTGCCATCGGCGGGGTCGCCCCCGGCGCTGCCGGCGGCCGGGTCACCTCCGGCTTCAATCCGAGCAGCGATCCCGGCAACAAGCTGCGTAGCGAATCCTTTCAGAAGGGCCTTCAGGTGTACGGGGACGCGACCCTTGCGCAGAAGGCGATCGGCCGTGGTGCGGCCTCGACCGGCAACGCACAGCAGCTCGTCAAGAACGCCGGCCCCCACGTCACGGTCGAGAGCTACTACCTGAAGCTCCTGGTCGAGACCGGCGTCATCGGCCTGATCATGGTCGGTGGCTTCCTGGTCTGGGCGGCGATCGCCTTTGGCCTGGCGGCCCTGCGCCCCCCCAGTCCCTGGGCGGCGAGCGTGGCCGCCGCAGGCCTCGGCCTCTCCCTCTACAACGCCATCTACCCGGCGCTGGAAACGCAGCTTCTTGCCTTGACCTGGTGGCTGCTGCTGACCCTGTATCTAAAGAGCCGGCCCGGAGCGGTCGGCGCCGAGTACGCTGCCGCCGATCCGCCGCGCGTCGCCGACGCCGAGCTGACCGGGGCAAGCGCCTAGGCGATGAAGACCTACAGCCGCACCCTCCCAGCGCGGCTGGGGCGGGCTCTGTCCAGAGCGTTTGCCGCGCTTCGACATGCCGACAAGCGGACGGCGTTCATCCGTGAGCTCTTCTACCGGCTTGCGGCGAGATTCACCCCCGCGATCGTGGTCGAGTCTGAGGGGCTGCGCTACCTGATGAGCACCAGGGACCACGGTGCCGGGATGACTCTGTTCATGGGCGACGATGTCGATCGTCGTACGCTCGACCGCGTCTTGGGCGCGCTCGACAGCGCCGGTGCGGCCAGCCCGGTCGGACGAACCCTCATCGATGTCGGAGCCAACGTCGGGACCACATGCGTGACCGCCCTCGGCGCCTTTGGCTTCGAGCGTGCGATTTGCTTCGAGCCGGCCCCGCGCAATCTCGAGCTGCTCAGACTGAATCTCTCCTACAACGGCCTTGCGGATCGCGCCGCGATCATCCAGGTCGCCCTCTCCGATCGAGCCGGTACCGCCGTGTTCGAGGTCGCCCCGATGAATCCAGGCGACGGGCGAGTTCGGGCTACGGGCGGGGCGTCGAGTGGCGGGGCATTCGGCGAGGAGGGCTGGTCGACGATCGAGGTGCCGACGGCGACCCTGGACTCCTATGTGCAGAGCGGTGAGGTAGACGTCGCGTCGGTGGGCCTGCTCTGGGTTGACGCCCAGGGCCACGAGGGACACATCCTGGCCGGCGCCCAGGCGGTTCTCGCCGGTCGAGTTCCGGTGGTGATCGAGTTCTGGCCCTACGCCCTGAGCCGCGCCGGTGGGCTGGAGATGTTGGCTGAGACCGTCTCCGTCCATTTCAGCCAACTCCTCGATCTCGAGGGCGACCTCGCTGCCCCCCGGCCCGCTGCCGACGTCGCACTTCTCGCCGACAGGTACGCGGGGGTCGCCGACCAAACCGACTTGCTGCTCATTCCCTAGCGATGCCCGTCAAGGTCGCCTTCTTTCCCATGCACGCGGTCGACGACCGCGCCACCGGCGCCTTCTGCGTGCTGCCGGCCGCGCGTTCGGCAGATCGCGGCGTCGTCGGGACGGTCTTCCCCCCGTCGAGCCCGCGTTTGTACGACTTCTTCTACCGTCGCAAGACGAGAGGCTGGCGCTTTCGCGCCGCGGTCTACTGGTACATGATCGTGCTGCCTCGCCGGTTCCTGCAAATCCTCAGGGCGCGCAGGTACGACGTCATCTTCGTGCAGCGCTCGATGTTCCGCTGGTCCTCCCCGCCGCTGATCGAGTGGCTCGCCCGCAAGCTGACCGGGCTGCCGATCGCCTATCACCTGGACGACGGGATCTGGCTCGAAGCGCCCCCGCGCTGGTCGGAGCTCCGCTGTCGACTGGCAACCACAGTGGTGACCGGGAACGAGGTTGTCGCCGAGTTTGCCAGGAATGCCGGGGCGCCGGTCACCCATATCGAATACGCGGTCGACGTCGACGCCTATCCGGTGAAACATCATGAGGATCGCCGGCAGGTGACGATCGGCTACGCCGGGATATACCCCGAAGAACACCTTGCGCCGATCGCCGAGGCGCTCAGAGCCGTCTGTGACGCAACCGGCGCACGGGTGATGGTCATCGGCGGCCTGCGGCGACCGAGCCTCGGGACGCTCGACCCCTATCTCGACTGGCGGCCCTGGGACCCTGGTGACGAGCATTCCTGGATCGCCGACTTCGACATCGGGATCATGCCGCTCGCCGACACCGAGCTCCATCGGACCAAGGAGCCGTTCAAGATCAAGGAGTACATGGCGGCCGGGCTGCCCATGGTCCTCTCCCCGGTTGGGCACAATCACAGGGTCGTGACAGAAGGCCGGGAGGCGTTCTTCGCCACCGGCGCCGACCAATGGAGGGAGCGCCTCGAAATGCTGGTCAGGGACGCTGGTCTCCGCGCCGAAATGGGAGCCAGAGGTCGTGAGCTGGCGCTGGGACGTTACGACCTCCCTCGCCTCCTCGACGAGCTGTCCGAGCTGTTCCACCGCTTGGCCGAGGAGGCTGGTCGGTCGTCGCGTTGAGTCGTGGTCTCGGCGCGGGCACCTATCGTTCCCAATCTGTGAAGCCCCCCTCCGAGGAAACCCCAGAGCCGGGCGCTGCGACCCTGCTCGCCGAGGATCTGGACGCCGCCGAAATTCCCGACGCTGAGCTTGGCGAGGGCGCCGCCGGGCCGATGGTCGGCACCTTTGCCGCGACCGGCGCGATCCAGCTGATCCAGGCGGTGATCGGGGTCCTTCTGGCTCGCATCCTCGGTCCAACCGACCGGGGAGAGCTCGCCGCCGTGATCCTCTGGCCGACCCTGCTCACGGTGATTGGCAGCCTGGGCCTGGCTCAGGCGTCCACCTACTTCGCGGCTCGCACCTCCCGCTTGGGTGTGGTGGTCGGCAACACGCTGGCAATCGTCGCCGTCGACTCGGTGTTGCTTGTGGCGATCGGCTGGGCGATCATCCCGCTCGCACTCGGGGGACACGACTCGAGCATCGTCCGGGACGGCCAGCTGTTCCTCACCGCCTTCGTGCCACTCAACCTGCTCGTCGTCTCGATGCTCTCGATCCTCAACGGCAGCCACCGATTCGCCTGGTTCCAGGCTCTCCGGCTCGTTCTGATCGGCGCAACCGCAGCCGGCATCGTCCTTCTCGCCGTAACCGGACGGATGACAATCGCCTCCGCGGCGGGCGCCTACATCGCGGCTTACGCGATCACCGCCGCCGTGGCGCTGATCGTGACTCTCCGCTCCGTGGACGGCGAAATCGCCTTCAGCCGGGAGGGCGTCAGGGGGCTGCTCGGATTCGGCTCCAAGAGCGCTCTGAGTCAGAGCATGTGGTCGCTCAACGAGCGGGCCGACCAGCTCGTCATCTCGGTCTTCTTCAGTGCC
The DNA here is from genome assembly GCA_963838035.1 of uncultured Solirubrobacterales bacterium. GTDB lineage: Bacteria > Actinomycetota > Thermoleophilia > Solirubrobacterales > 70-9 > CAVVNN01. Next base: position 147,205 of record CAWIPM010000003.1, on the reverse strand, counting down.
GCCAGCCTTGGCCTCTACGTGGTCGCAGTGACGTTGACCTCGCTCACAACGCTGATCGGCTTCTCGTTCGCCGTGATCGCCCTGCCACTGATCGCACGACTCGAGGCGATCGAGGAACGACGGCGCATGGGGCGGCTCTTCGTCAGCGCGACGCTGCTCTGCGCGACCCTGGTTTCGGTCCCGATATTCGTCCTCGAGCCGATCCTGATCCGCTTCTTATTCGGTGAGGCCTTTGTCGGCGCGGCCGGCGTCGGACGGGTGCTGCTGGTCGCCGGGGTCGTCTTCGGCCTAAACAGGGTGCTGGAGGCGGTCCTGCAGGCGGTCGGCCGGCCGCTCGAGTCGAGCATCGGCGAGGGAGTGGCATTGGCCGTCACCGCGGCCGGCCTCGCGGCGCTGCTCCCGATCATGGGGATCATGGGCGCGGGGGTCACCTCGCTGATCGCCTACTCGGCCAGCAGCGCCTTCATGGTCCGGCGCGCCTCGAGGGCGCTGGAGATGTCGGCCCTCACACTGCTCAAGCCGGAACGGGGGATGATCGGGCGGATCCGGTCGCTGGCCCGTCTCCTGCCTGGCCGACGGTAGCCTTCTCGCTCGTGGAAGACCTCAAGGGACTGATCCTCTCCGGCGGCGCCGGCACCCGCCTGCGGCCGATCACCCACACCTCGGCGAAGCAGCTCGTGCCCGTCGCCAACAAACCCGTGCTCTTCTACGGGATCGAGGCGCTGGTCGATGCCGGGGTGACGGATGTCGGGATCATCATCGCCCCGGAGACCGGGGACGAGATTCGCGAGGCAGCCGGCGACGGGTCGGCCTTCGGCGCGAAGATCACCTACATCGTGCAGGACAGGCCCGCGGGCCTCGCCCACGCGGTGCTCACCGCGGAGGAGTTCATCGCCGGCTCGCCCTTCGTCATGTACCTCGGCGACAACCTCCTGCGCGACGGCCTGCGCGGCCTCGTCTCCACCTTTCGCGCCGACAAGCCGGACGCGCTGATCCTCCTCACCCCTGTCGACGACCCCCAGTCCTACGGCGTCGCCGAGCTGGATGGCGAGCGGATCGTCCGTCTGATCGAGAAGCCGAAAGACCCGCCCTCCAATCTCGCCCTCGTCGGCGTCTACCTCTTCAGTCCCTCGATCTTCGATGCGGCCCGCGCCCTGGAGCCCTCCTGGCGCGGCGAGCTGGAGATCACCGAGGCGATCCAGGGCCTGATCGACGATGGCCACCGGGTCCAGTCGGAGGTCGTCACCGGCTGGTGGAAGGACACCGGCCAGCTCGCCGACATGCTCGAGGCCAACCGGCTGGTGCTGGAGGAGCTGGAGACGCGCATCGACGGCGACACCGACAACTCGCGGATCGAGGGCCGCGTCGTCGTCGAGGCGGGGGCCACGGTCGCCGGCTCGGTCGTCCGGGGACCGGTCGTGATCGGCGCCGGCGCCCGCGTCGAGGACGCCTACGTCGGCCCCTACACATCGATCGGCGAGAACGTCCACATCCGCCGCTCCGAGATCGAGCACTCGATCGTCCTCGGCGGCTCCGTCGTCGAGGACCTCGGCACCCGGATGGAGGCGAGCCTGCTCGGCCGCAACGTCAAGCTCACCCGCAGCGACGGGATGCCGAAGACTCTGCGACTGCTGGTCGGCGACAACTGCGACATCGAAATCGTCTAGTGAGCCGAGCGAGGCGAATGTCCATATCTGATTCCTCACGAGCCGAGCGACGGCGAAACGCTGTGCTATGAAGCTCCTCGTCACAGGGGCAGCCGGAATGCTCGGCCGCGACGTGATGCTCGCCGCCGGCAACGCCGGCCACGACGTGGTCGGCTTCGGCCGGTCCGAGCTGGACGTCACCGACGCGACCGTCGTCGAGCGCAAGCTCGACCTCGAGCGCCCCGACATCGTCATCAACTGCGCCGCCTGGACCGACGTCGACGGGGCCGAGGAGGCCGAGGAGGCGGCGTTCGCCGTCAACGGCACGGGCGCCGGGAGCATCGCCGCCGCAGCCGCTGCGCTCGGCGCCGCCGTCGTCTACGTTTCCACCGATTACGTCTTCGACGGCGCCAAGGGCGCTCCCTACGTCGAGTCCGACCAGCCGGCGCCGCTCTCCGCCTACGGCCGAACCAAGCTCGCCGGCGAGGAGGCGACCGCCGCCGCCAACAGCCGCCACTTCATCGTCCGCTCCGCCGGCCTGTTCGGGATCGGCGGCTCCAACTTCGTCGAGACGATGCTGCGACTCGCTGCCGACCATGGCGAGGTCCTCGTCGTCCGCGACCAGGTCGGCTCGCCCACCTACACCTGGCATCTCGCCTACGGCCTCGTCCGCCTGATCGAGGGGATCGAGTTCGGCATCCACCACATGGCGGCCGCGGGCGAGTGCTCGTGGTATGAGTTCGCGCGGGAGATCTTCGAGCAGGCCAAGGTCGAGTGCAAAGTGCTCTCGGCGACGACCGAGATGCTCGGCCGACCGGCGCCGCGGCCGCCCTTTTCGGCCCTTGCCAGCCAGCGCGAGCACGCGATCCGGCTGCCCTCCTGGCAGGATGGCCTCGCCGGCTACCTGGCCCAACGACAGGCAGAGAGGGAACCATGATCGCGAAAGGTGTGGCATGAAGGTGCTCGTCACCGGCGCGGCCGGTTTCATCGGCTCCAGCTATGTGCGCCTCGTCGGCGACGAGCACGAGGTGGTCGTGCTCGACAAGCTCACCTATGCCGGGCGGCGGGAGAACCTGCCCGAGGGGATTGAGCTGGTGGTCGGCGGGATCGAGGACCCGGCGGTCGTCCGCGAGGCGATGGAGGGCTGCGAGGCGGTCGTCAACTTCGCCGCCGAGAGCCACGTCGACCGCTCGATCGAGGACCAGGATGCCTTTGCCCGCACCCATCTGATCGGCACCGGCACGCTGCTCGACGCGGCCCGCGAGCTGGGCATCGACCGCTACCTCCAGGTCTCGACCGACGAGGTCTACGGCTCGATCGAGTCCGGCTCCTTCACCGAGACCTCGCCGCTCGACCCCTCCTCGCCCTACTCGGCGACCAAGGCCGCCGGCGACCTGCTCGTCTCCGCCCACTTCCACACCTACGGCCTGGAGGCGGTGATCTGCCGCGGCTCCAACAACTACGGCCCGCGCCAGTACCCGGAGAAGCTGATCCCGCTGATGGTCCTGAACGCGATCCACGGCGACTCGCTGCCGGTCTACGGTGACGGCCGCCAGGTCCGCAACTGGCTCTACGTCGAGGACTTCTGCCGTGGCATCCACACGGTGCTGATGAACGGCCGCGCGGGTGAGGCCTACAACGTCGGCGGCCCCGACGAGTGCGAGAACATCGAGGTCGTCAGGCGGGTGATCGAGCTGACCGGCGGCGACGAGTCGCTGATCGAGCACGTGCAGGACCGCCCCGGCCACGATCGCCGCTACTCGCTCGGCAGCGAGAAGATCCGCTCCGAGCTGGGCTGGGAGGCGCAGGTGCGCTTCGATGAGGGCCTGGAGCGGACCGTGCGGTGGTACCGCGACAACGAGGAGTGGTGGGGCCCGATCCGCTCCGGCGAATACCGCGAGTACTACGAGAAGCAGTACGGCAGGGCGCTCGGCTGATGCCAGAGCGGCTGGAGACGAAACTCGACGGTGTGGTCCTGCTCGAGCCGGCGGTGCACGGAGACGAGCGCGGCTTCATGGTGGAGACATATCGCCGTGACGCCTGGGCCGAGCTGGGTGTCGAGGTCGAGTTCGTCCAGCACAACCACTCCCGCTCCTCAAAGAGCACCCTGCGGGGACTCCACTTCCAAACCGAGCCTGGCCAGGCCAAGTTGGTCCGCTGCCCCCGTGGCGCGATCTTCGACGTCGCCGTCGACCTGCGCCGCGGTTCCCCCACCCGCGGCCAGTGGGAGGGCCACGTCCTCGACGACCAGAGGCACCACCAGCTCTTCGTCCCGGTGGGCTTCGGCCACGGATTCGCCGTCCTCAGCGACGTCGCCGACGTCACCTACCTGCTCTCCAGCACCTATGACCCCGCAACCGAGTCCGGCATCGCCTGGGACGACCCCGACGTCGGCGTCGAGTGGCCCATCGGCGACCCGCTTCTCTCAGCGCGTGACAGGCAGGCCCCGCTCCTCGCCGAGATCGCCGAGACCCTTCCTTTCTAGCTCGTCGATGGGCCGATATGGAGAGATTGGACCCTCCGGGGGGTGGGATGTACGCTGCTCCGATGAGCAGCAGCTCCAATGCGCGAATCCACTCGATGGATGCGCTGAGGGCTTCGACGATGTTGCTGATCGTCCCCGTCCATGCCGCGGCTCTGCTTGCGCTCAACGGGCATCCGGGAGCTTGGGCCACTGCGATCTACTGGCTGGTCCACGTCTTTCGCCTGCCCCTCTTCTTTGCGATGTCGGGTTTCTTCCTCACCCTGCTGCTCTCTCGCAGGGGGCTGCGCGACACGGCCCGCAACCGGACCGTCCGCATCGTCACTCCGCTGCTGGTCGGGCTGGTCACTCTGGTGCCCCTGCTCATCTTCTCCGCCCAGCAGACGGGTGTCGCGCTCGCCCCGAATCACAGGATTCCCGGTGGGAGCCCCTTCACCTTCGAGCCGAGCTTTCTCTGGTTCCTCTGGTACCTGTTGATCATCGATGGCGCCGCGGTCGCCGTCTACCTGCTCGCTCCGAGGTTCCTGCGCCTGGTTGGTGAGCTCTCCCGCGCTCTGATCGCGCGACCGCTGGGGGGGATCTTCCTGCTGGCTATTCCGACTGCGCTGGCGCTCTGGCCGGCACCGGAATGGACCGCATCGCCGGCGGGGAACACCTTCGTTCCCGAGCTGCCCGCGCTTGTCTACTATGCGCTCTTCTTCGGCCTGGGGGCGACCCTCTGCGCCCGCCGCGAGCTGGTCGTCGCGGCGGAACGCAACGCCTGGCGCTGGGGCGCCTGCGCTCTCGCCGCGACGTTGCTCGCCGCGATCCTGTTCACCCTCCACAATTCGGGGGCCTACAGCTCCCAGCCCGCGGTCCACGGTGCGGCGCTGTTGACCTACGCGATCGCGACCTGGACCAGCCTGATGGCGCTGGTGGGCTTCGCCGAGCGATACCTGAATCGTCCCCGCCCTGCACTCCGCTACATGGCGGACTCCTCGTACTGGATCTACCTCTCGCACATGCCGGCGATGGTGCTGGTCATCGCCCTGGTCGGCGGCACCGCGCTCGGCACCGCACCGCAGTTCCTGCTGGTGATGGCCGGCTCGCTCGCCTTCTCGTTGCTCACGTACCCGCTCTTCGTTCGTTACACAGTGATCGGGCGCGTCCTGAATGGTCCCCGCACGCGCCCCCGCCGTCGCCGGCCCTTCTTCCCCAAGCTGACTCCTCGAGGCGCCCCAGGCTAGGTGGCCCGACTATGCGTCCGGTGGGTCGACTTGCCGATCGTCGAGCAGCCAGCGAACAGCCGTCAGGAGGTCCGGGGATTCGTGGTCGGGGACCGGGTCGCCTGGGCCTGATTCGCCCAGTCGAACCGTCGTGATCCCAAGCCGGCGACCCGCCTCGACGTCGAGCGGCGAGTCCCCGACCATCGCGCCCCCGGGGATCTCGACGCCATCGATCTCGACGGCGGCTCGCTCGAACATCCCCGTTCCGGGCTTGCGGCAGTCGCACTCTCCGGCGTGATGGGGGCAGTGGAGGATTCCGTCCAGCCGCGCCCCTGCAAGAGCCAGCTCCGAGGTGATGCGGCTGTGGACCTCGGTCAGGTCCGCCTCGGTCATCCGCCCCAGAGCGATGCCACGCTGGTTGGTGACCACCACCACCATGGCCGGATGCCGGTTCAGCATCTGAATTGCCTCGGCGGCGCCCGGGATCAGCCGAACCGAGTCGGCCGAGGCGAGGTAGTCCCCCTGCGGGGGAGACTCGTTGATCGTCCCGTCGCGATCGAGGAAGACGGTGCGCCCGCGCTCGAGCCTCGCTCGGCTCAACCGGAAGCGTCCTCCGCGACGAGCCTCGCCTCCACCCACTCGCAGACGATGTGAGCGGCAAGAAGATGGCCCTCCTGGATCCGTGGCGTCTCCATGCTGGGAATGTGGATGCAGTGGTCGGAGGCCTCGTCCACGGGCCCGCCGTCGGAGCCGGTCATCCCAACCGCGATCAGGCCCAGCTCCCGCGCGGCCTGCAACCCCCTGACCACGTTTGCGGAGCGCCCGCTGGTCGTCATCCCGACCGCCATGTCTCCCTCGACCCCGAGGGCCCGCACCTGGCGGGAGAAGACCTCGTCGTATCCGTAATCGTTGCCGATCGCCGTCACCGAGGAAAGGTTCTCGGCAAGCGCGATGGCAGGGAGCGGCCGTCGGTCGAGCAGGTACCTGCCGACGAACTCGGCGGCGACGTGCACGGCCTCGGCGGCGCTGCCCCCGTTGCCGAAGAGGAGGACCTTCTTGCCATTCCGGTAGGCCTCGGCCGTCGCCTCGGCCACCGCGGCGATCTCGCGGGCGCACGCGCCCTCGCGCATCGATTCCGCCAACGTCACGCTCGCGGAGAGCCCCGCTCGCACCAGGCTGTCGACCCTCTTCTCAGCCATCTTGGTAGGACCAGGTCGTCAGGCCCGAGTGGTCGAACTGGAAGTCGATCGCCTCCGCGCCCAACGCGCTGAGTGCCGCGCGCACCTTGTGCTTGGTGTCGTAGTGGCAGTACAGCATCATGTAGCCGCCGCCCCCGGCACCCGTCACCTTGCCCCCGAGCGCCCCACATCGCAGAGCCTCCTCGTAGAGCTCGTCGATGTGCGGGTTGGTGATCTTCGGCGACATCTGCTTCTTGAAGGACCAGGCCCGGTCGAGCAGGCCGCCGAACTCGGTGAGCTTGCCCTGCAGCAAGGCATTTTTCATCTCGACAGCGAGCTGCTTCTGCATATGCAGGCCGTCGATGGTCGAGGAGTCCTGGGATTTGTACCTGGTTGTCTGGTCATCGATGATGTGGTCGGAGACACGGGTCCCGCCGGTGAAGCAGAGGAGCAGGTTGTACTCCAGCTCGTGGATCGTCTCCGGGGGGATGCGCAAAGGGTTGACGATCACGTTCTCCTCCTGGAACTCCATGAAGTTGAAGCCTCCAAACACCGCCGCGTACTGGTCCTGGGTGCCTCCCTTGAGGCCGAGGTCCTCGCGCTCGACCTTGTATGCCAGCCGGGCCTTCTCATAATCGGTTAGGGGCATCTTCATGTGGGTCGAGAGGAGCCCGACGAGGGTCACCACCACGGCTGAGGAGGAACCGAGGCCCGAGCCCGGGGGGGCGGCGCTATGCAGGAAGAGATCGAAGCCGTTCGGTGAATCCGAGGCCACCGTTTGGATCGCGGCCTTGATCAGATCGAGTCGATCGCCGTCGGGGCGGGCGTCTTCGAGGGCGATTGAGGCGACGGCGTCGAGGTCCAAGGATTGGATGCCTATCTGCCGGTCCTGCCGAGGCCGCAGTGTCCCGTACGCGTAGCGGTTGATCGTCGCGCTGAGCACCAAACCGCCCTGCTCGGCGGGATAGGGAGGAACGTCGGTTCCCCCGCCGGCAAAGCTGACCCGCAACGGAGCCCTGGCGCGAAGCAGGCGCCGTGGGCTTTCGTTCCCGTTCGGCATGGACGATGCACGATATAAGGGATGTATGGCAGAGAAGGTCCGATCCGACGGCGCCCCAGCGCCGCCCTCCACGAGCGTCAGCCTATGCGCGACGCTCTTCAACGAGGCCGAGTCGGTGGCGGTTTGGCTGGACAGCATCCTCGCCCAGACCCGGCCCCCGGACGAGATAGTCCTCTGCGATGCCGGGTCCACCGATGGCACGATCGAGCAGATTGAGCGAAGAGCCGCGGGGGACCCGCGCATCCGCCTGATCGTCGAGCCGGGCGCCAACGTGCCGGAGGGGCGCAACGCCGCGATTGAGCAGGCCGCCGGTCCGGCGATCGCCGTAACCGACGCGGGCACGATCCTCGACCCCGAGTGGCTGGAACTGCTGGTCGCGCCGCTGGAGGCAGATCCGACGCTCGCCGTCAGCGCCGGGTTCTACCGTCCGGCCGGGCGCAACGCTTTCGAGCGGATTCTCGCCACCGTCATCACCCCGAGGCGCAGGGATCTTCCAGCCGATGGTTTCCCTCCGTCCAGCAGGTCGGTGGCATTTCGAAAGTCGTGGTGGGAGAAGGTCGGCGGCTATCCGAACTGGCTGCGAGCCGGTGAGGATCTCGTCTTTGATTTCCGCCTCCGCGAGATGGGAGCCAGATTCGCCTTTGCCCCCGACGCGATTGTGTCCTGGTATCCCCGTCCGGGAATGAGGGAGTTCTTCGCTCAGTACCGGCACTACGCTCGAGGCGATGGGCACGGCCACCTCTTTTCCCGACGGCATGCGATTCGGTACGGCGCATATTCGGTCGGCTTGGCGCTTGCCGTCCATTCGCGTCGATCGCGCCCTGCCCGAGCTCTGTTGCTTCTCGGCATCGGAATGCATTTGGCGAAGTTCTTCTCCCGAGTTCGGGAAGAGGGCCCGGTGGCCGGGTCTGCCGGCACCGCCGCCTCCTACGGGCTGGTCCCGGTCATCGTTGTCGTCGGCGACGTGGCCAAGATGATCGGGTACCCCCAGGGCCTCTGGGAGAGATGGTGGGCCGGTGGGCCGGAGGGCCTGCAGGACGCCCGGATCAAGTCCCATCGGGGCGCCGGCTCCGGCTCGAGGGACGCCGAGATCGAGGTCGCTTAAGTCCGCAACCGCCGGCCCGCGGTTATTGCCAGGCTGACCGTCAGCTTGGCGCCGATTCCGGCGTAGACGGCGGCATTGACGAGCGGGTTGTGATCGGGGGCGTCGAAGTGCCGATAGAAGCGGCCCATGCCGCGATGGAAGGCGATCTCCTGCTTGGGCGCGCGCCTCCTGCCGCTGGAGCCGCCCTTGACGTGCAGGGCGACGCCGGCGGGCTCGTAGAAGACCCTCCAGCCCGCCCGCCAGAAGCGGGCGCACCAGTCGAGGTCCTCCATGTAGAGCCAGTAGCCCTCGTCGAGAAGGCCGACCTGCCGCACCGCCTCGGCGCGACAGAGCATGAAGGCGCCGTTGACCGCGTCGACCTCGCCCGGCTCGTCGTCGCCGAGGTGGGTCGCCCGGTACTGGCTGAGGGAGCTCGCGGCGCCGTCGCCGCGCCCGATGCCGGTGAAGTGGGCGAGGGCGCTGAGCGGCGTGGGGAAGGAGCGCTTGCAGGCGTGGTCCAGCTCGCCTGACTCGGTCACCAGCTTCACGCCCACCATTCCGATCCGCTCATCGGAGCGCAGCCGCTCGAGGGCCGCGTCCAGCGTCCCCGCGTAGACCTCCGTGTCGGGGTTGAGCAGCAGCACAGCGTTGGCGCTGTGCTCGCGCAGCACGACGTTGTTGGCGGCCGAGAAGCCGATGTTCTCCCGGCGCATCAGCCGCACCCCTGGGAATTCCCGCTCCACCATGTCGGGCGTCCCGTCGGGGCTGCCGCTGTCGACCACGGTCACCCGCATCTCGCCCGCCGCCGGATGCTCCTCCAGCGATCGCAGGCAGCGTCGCAGCAGCTCTTCGGCCCCGTGGCTGACGATGACGATCTCGAGGTCGAGCGAGTGCGACATGGCCCCGACGATCCCTAGTAGGCGCCGTCGCCGCGAATCATCGCCCCCGGCGTGCGCAGCAGGATCGCCAGGTCGCCGGTCACGGAGAGGTTGTCGAGGTAGTCGCGCTCCATCGCCAACCGCTCCTCGAAGGTGAGGTCGCCGCGACCGTAGACCTGCATCGGGCCTGTCACACCGGGCTTGACCGCGAGCCGTGCCCGCTGGCGCTCGTCGTAGAGGGCGACCACCGCCTCCTCCTCAGGTCGCGGCCCGACCAACGACATCTCGCCCCGCAGCACGTTGACGAACTGCGGAAGCTCGTCGAGGCTGGTGCGCCGCAGCAGGCGACCGGCGCGCGTCACCCGCGGGTCGTCGGGGATCTTGAACGCCGGCTCGTCGAGCTTCTCCAGGTCGACCAGCTCGCCCAGCCTCTCCTCGGCGTCGGTGACCATCGTGCGGAACTTCAAGACATGGAAAGGCTCACCATCCTTGCCGGCGCGGCGCTGGCGGAAGAGGACCGGCCGGCCCGAATCGAGGAGGATGAAGATGGCGATCGCCAGTAGCAGTGGGGAGAGCAGGGCCAGCAATGTGCCCGAGACCAGGAGGTCCATCGTTCGCTTCATCGCGATCGTCGATCGCGGCGGGTCGGAGAAGCGGAAATCCAGCACCGGCAGCTCGGCCAGGCGGTTCAGCTCGATTCCGGGCCCAAGCAGCCCGTAGTGCTGGGGCAGGAAGGTCAATCCCAGGCCTGCCGCCTTGCACTCCTCGATCAGCCGCTCCGCCGCCGCCTCGCGCATCACCTGCTCGACGACGACCACGCGCTCGACGGCGTGCTCTTTCGCGATTCGCGAGAGGTCCTCCACCGAGCCAAGGTTGGGGAGGTTGGTATGCCCGGCCGCCTCGCTGCTGCCCGATGACAGATAGCCGACCAGCTGCAGGCGTGCCTCGGGGTGGGTGGCTACGCGGCGAAAGACGATCTCGGCCTCCGTCGGCGGGCCGACCACGATGCCGATGGAAAAGCCCGCCAGCCTGTGCCAGAGAAAGCGCAGCGTCGCTCGCGCCGCGAGGCTGCCGGCCAGTGCCGCGACTCCGACGAGGATCGCGCTCCACGCCGAGAGCGGTCCCACCGGGCTGATCGCCAACAGACCGTCCAGCGCGAGCGTTCCCAGCGCCGCCGCCGAGACCAGGTTGGGCAGCTCGTCGAAGGTGCTGTGGCGGATTCGCCGGTGGTCGTTGTCGTAGAGCCCATGGAGCTTCACCACCAGAATCCAGATCGGGCTGAACAGCACTGCCCAGAAGAGGGTGCCGATGTCGGTCGCCGTGGTTACGGCCGTCGCCAGGCAGAGCGCCGCGATCAGCGCGATCCAGTCGCCGGTGGCGAGCAGGCGACGAAGCAGGGCGCCGCGGCGCCGCAGCCCGCTGGGCCCGGTCAGGCCGAGCCGAGCGGCGACCTCGTTGCGCGGCGGCGGCTCCGGAGCCGGGGGCGTCGTCCGAGATGTCGCTCTCGAGGTGGCCTCCTGAACGTCGCGGGTCATCCTTCGCTCACCTGCAGCTCGGGTGCTCTCGGATTCAGCTGACGTGCGTGCTCGAGGTCGGCATTGGACGCGGCTGTGTCACCGGCTTCCTGCTCGAACCTCGCACGAAGGTAGTACAGCTGCCAATTTCGATCCTCACGGTGGATCGCCTGCGTCAGCCGCGCGATCGCCGTCGGGTATTCGCCCTGGAGTTCGGCGGCGAGCAGGCCCAGCTGCACATAGGGGGAGGCAGCCCAGGGCTCGATCGAGCGGGCGGTATCGGCGTGTTCGATCGCGCTCCCGATGTTCCCCGCCGCCGCTTCACTCTGGCTTTCCTTGATCTCGCGGTCCACCAGCAGGGGGCCGATCAACGCGATCGCAGCGATCCATGCGACCGCGAGCCCGCCGATCGCCAGTCCGTAGCGTCGCCCCGCTACCGTCGCGCCGCGTGTGCTTCCCGACGCGCTCAGTTGCTTGCACCTGGCGCTCACCACGACACCGCCGGCCAGGAAGAAGACCGCTCCCAGTGCGGCGATCTCCCAGAACCAGTCGAATGCGGCGCCGATCGCGAAGGCCAGCATCGCCGCGAACAGCGCCGCGTAGCGTTCCCTTGCCGGATGCTGCGCGGCCCGCCAGGCAGACAGGCCGCACCAAAGCAGGATCCCGACCAGCGCAAGGACCAACAGCCCGCCGACCACGCCGAGCTCCGCGAACGCCTCCAGGTACAGCGAGTGCGCGTCATGGACAGGAAGGTTGATCGAGCGGTGCTGCTCCCAGGAGAACTCATAGGTGCCTGCGCCGTGGCCCAGGGCCGGCTTTTCGCCGAAGGCGTCGATCGCGACCCGCCAGAAGTCGTATCGCCCGGCGCCCGAGAGCTGGCCGAAGTGCTGCTCGGGGTTGGCGGGGAAGTAGAGGTCCGGGTTGGAGAATTGTCGCCATGCGTGCCCGCCCAGGGCGATCGCCACGGCGACTGCCCCGACGACGGCGGTCAGGGCCACCCCCTTCAAGAACCCCGGGCTCCTCGACAGGGCAAGCACCCTCCCGGTATCCCGGCCCGCATTCCTCTCGAGGCGTCGAAGCACTGCGAAGGCGAGCAGGGCCGCGGCGATCCCGGCCAGCAGAACCAGCAGCACGGTCACCCCCTGGTCGACCGCCGCCTGGTTGGCCACGTTGTCCGCGAGGCTTCGTCGCGCCTGCACCACCAGGATCGCCGGCAGCACGCCGAGGGCGCCGATCGCCAGCGTCGCAAGCATCCAGAGACGGTCGTGGGAGAGGGCGATCAGGCAGCCCGTGGCCACGAGCAGGGCGAGCAGGCCTCCACGCGAATAGGTGAAATAGAGAGCGAGAAGCACAGCTGGAATTGCGGCGACGGAGAACCAGCGCAGGACGCTCCAGGTCGCCTGCCGGCTGGTCCAGAGAAGCATCGCCACCGCGATCCCGCAGGTGGCGCCGTTGGCGTTCCAGTAGCCGAGCGGGTAGCGCAGGCGGGCGCCGGTGCCGAGTGAGTCGCTCACCTGAAGGACATGGGGCAGGAGGCGGCTGCCGAGGCCCAGAAAGGCAACCAAGGTGACGGCAATCGTCAGGCCTTCAGCGAAACGTTGGCGCCTTTCCTCGGTTTGGGCGATAAGGAAGGCAGCAAGGAAGAAGCTGAGATAGACGAGAACACGATCCGCCTCGATCACGCTCAGCTCGATCGATCCCGACCAGAGGGAAGAAATTGCAGAAAAGAGCGCCAGTCCACCGATCAGCCCACTCGCCCAGTAGAACGGCCGACCAAGCGTCGCGTTCGAAGCGGCGCCGAGGACGAGCAGGGCAACCACCACCAGCCAAACCGCAAGGCCTGCAATATGTCGCCCACTCACGTCGAAGCCGCCTCCGGCGAGCGCCAACCCACCGAGCAGGGCGATGGGAGCGATCAGCGCCGCCAATTGGTCTAACCTTCGAAGGGATGCGAGGGACGCGCCATCGCCGGGCCCGGAGGTTGGGCCGATCAGCTCTCTGGCCTTTGTCAGTGCTTGCTCTGCTGGCATTCGCTTGCTTTCCTGTGTTTGCTCAGGGTGATTCGAGCGGCATCCAATATTCAGACGCGCCGCCGACCGCAACCGGCGGGGGCCCAACGGTCAAGCATGAACCTCCGGCCAAGTCGTCCAGCGCGAGCGGCGGAGCCTCGGCGCCGAATTCGAACACCTCGACGACGGCAAACTCGGGGTCTTCGGGGGCAAGTGGCAATCCATCCTCGACGACGGGTGGCTCCGCAACCACGGGCAACGACGGCGGCACAGCGCAGGGTAGCCCAGAGACGGGCACAACCGGCACTCCGCCGCCTCCGGTGCAGCGGACCACTCAGCCCACTCAGCCCATTTCTTCGCAGGGAAGCGGCGGCTCCTCGCCGTTGGTCCCGATCCTGATCGCGGTTGCTGTGCTGGCCGCAATCTCTGCTGCCGCGGTGATGTTGAGGCAGCGTCGCCAGCGCCGCGGTTCCGGTGCCTCGCTGGCTCCGAAGGCCCGCTAGCCGATGCCGAGAGCACGGAAGCGAATGATGTGGAGTCTGCGTGCCTGGCTCGCGGCGCTGCTCCTGGCGCTCGCGCTCTCCGCCGTGGTCACCTCGGCCGCGACAGCCCTGCCGGCAACGTTCTGGGGCGTGGACACGCAATCCACGCCCACCCCCGAAGAGCTTCAACGCCTTCACCGGGGGGGCGTCGAAAGCCTTCGGATCCCGGTGGCGTGGAGCGTGGTCCAACCGGTCAAGGGAGGCAGGATCGATTGGACGGGCGTCGATGCCGTGATCCGAAGCGCGGCGAGCGCCGGGATCGACGTGCTGCCCTTCATGTACGAAGCGCCCGCGTGGGCTGTGCCACGTGCGGTGGTCGACAGGCGTAATCAGCTCTCGGCGCCGCGGAATCTGCCAGTCAGGACCGGCGCTCAGCGATCCGCCTGGGCCGCCTTCCTGGAGCAGGCGGTCACGCGCTACGGCCCCAGCGGTAGCTTCTGGGCCGAAAACCCGGCGGTGCCGAAACGGCCGATCCGCACCTGGCAGATCTGGAACGAGGAGAACTTCAAATACTTCGTCTCCCGGCCCAACCCGGCCGAGTACGGGAAGCTGGTCAGCGTCTCCTACTCGGCGATCAAGAGCATCGATCGGGGAGCGAGGATCGTGCTCGGCGGCCTCTTCGCGAGGCCGAAGGAAGCCGGCTGGAAGCGGAAGCCGCCGGCGGCCTACTTCGCCACCGACTTCCTCGAACAGATGTACAAGCGGACGCCGGGCATCAGGGGGAAGTTCAACGGAATCGCTCTGCATCCATACTCCTACAGCTACCAGGACCTGACGCCAGACATCGAAGAAATGCGGGCGATCCTGAAGCGCAACCACGACTCCGGGAAGGGCCTCTGGATAACTGAGCTCGGCTGGAGCTCCCAACCGCCGACCCACTCCAACCTCTTCGCCAAGGGAGTTGGCGGCCAGAAGAAGCAGCTGGAAGGCGCATTCAGGCTGCTCCGCGCAAAGCAGCGCAAGTGGCGCGTTCAGCGCGTCTACTGGTTCTCGGTCGATGACCAGCCCGCCAGCTGCAACTTCTGCGACGGCAGCGGCCTCTTCGGCGAAGGCTTCACTCCGAAGCCCGCCTGGTACGCATATGCCCGCTTCGCAGGCGGCATCGCCGGTTAGCGCAGACCCCGCCACCGAGCCTCCCATGGCATCGTGAGGTAGGTTGCCGACCTCTCTTGGCTTGGCGGAGGATGTTCGATGAGCGGTTCGCCTGGGCGTGGCTCGCCGCGGCAATGGCCGTCGCCTTGGCCACGATCCTCTGGATGGGCCGGGGCACGACCTTCGGAGCCGACGAGCTCTCCTGGCTCATACAGAGCCCCGCCCTCACTCTCGAAGGGGCCCTGCACCCCCACGACGGCCACCTGATCCTCATCTCCCGCCTTGTCTACAAGGCCATGCTTGAGGCCTTCGGCACCTCCTATCTGCCCTTCCGCCTACTTGCCGCCTCGAGCGTCCTGCTCACCGTCGCTCTCTTCTTTGTCTACCTGAAGCGCCGCGTGCCCGCCTTCGTTGCTCTCGCCCCTTGCGTCGTCCTCCTTTTCTTTGGCTCCGACTGGCTGCACGTCCTGGTGGGCAACGCCTTCACCGTGCTGCTGGCGGTGTCCTGCGGCATTGGGGCGTTGCTTGCTCTCGAACGTCGTGATTTCAGGGGCGACCTGGTCGCCGGGGCACTGCTCTGCCTCGGAATTCTCACCTACAGCGTCGCCCTCGCTTTCATCGCCGGTGCCGCGCTGATGCTCGTGCTCGATCGGAATCGCTGGCGGCGGATCTGGGTGGTGGCGATTCCCCTGGTGCTTTACGGCGCGTGGTTTGTATGGGCGCGGCGCTTCGGCAGCGCCCCCGGAAACCAGGCGCAATTCTCACACCTCGTCCTTCTGCCGTCCTGGGGCTTTCAGGCGCTCAGCAGGGTCTTTGGCGCCCTTACCGGCCTCGAATACTCGTTCCCGGAATCGGGACGTTCCTTCCAGGCCGGCCCGACGCTGGCGTTCCTGGCGCTGATCGGCCTCGGGTTTCGCCTCAAGCGCGGACGGGTGCCGGCATCGCTGTGGGCGGCGCTTGCCGTTCTCGTCGCCATCTGGGGCCTGGGCGTTCTGACCGGCGGGGCCAACCGTGCCCCGGATAGCTCTCGCTACCTGTTTCCCGGCGCCGTGGTGGCGCTGCTCGTGATGGCGGGTTGCGCAGCCGGTCTGCGTTGGTCGAGGGCTGGGCTGGTGGCTCTCTACGTCGTCGCGGCCTGCGGATTCGCCGTGAACCTCTTCCAACTCCATGAAGCGTCGGCGAATTTGCGGGCCTACGCGGTGCAGGTCAAGGCCGGTTTTGCCGGCGTTGACGTCGCCGGAGGCAAAGCGCGCAGGCATTATGAACCGGCTTCGCCGGCTGGGCAGGAAGGTGAAACGCCGCTCAAATTCGTGTTCAGGTCGGTCGAAGACGCTGGATACCAGCCCGGAGAAGCGTATATCGAGGCCGCCCGCAGATACGGACCCCTCGGGTACTCGCTTTCCCAACTGCGCACGAGCGAAGATTCATTGCGCGCGCAGGCGGACGCGATGCTGGTCAGCGCGCTCGGCCTGCGACTCGTCCCCGGGCGAGGAATCCCCGCGCGCGGGGGCTGCCGGACCGTCCGAGCTCAGGCCGATGGCGACGTCGAAATGAGGCTGACCTCTCCAGGCGCTTCGCTGAGGAGCCCTGGCGGCGCTGCAGTTCAGGTGCAGCGCTTCTCCCGCGAAGCGTGGGTCGAAATCGGCAGGCTGGCGCCGGGACGGTCCGCCGTCCTGCGCCTGCCGCGAGACCGGGCACCCGACCCTTGGCGGGTCTCGGTGGCGACCCCGTCCCTGCGAGTCTGCAGGCTGCGATGAGCGCCGTCGACCTGTCGATCGTCATCCCTGCTCTCAATGAGAGCGAGGCCCTGCCCGGCCTACTCGACGAGATTCGGCAGGCCTGCGGGGGCCTGGGCGCCAGCTGGGAGGCGATCGTCGTCGACGACGGATCGACCGACGGCACCACCGAGCTGATCGAGGAGTTGGCTTCCACCCAGCCGCAGCTGCGTGGGATCAGGCTGCGCCGCAATTTCGGCAAGTCGGCGGCGCTTGCCGCCGGCTTCGAGCGCAGCAGCGGCGACGTCGTCGTCACCATCGACGGCGACGGGCAGGACGACCCGGCGGACATCCACCTCTTGCTCGCAGGTCTCGAAGACGGCGCCGACCTGGTCAGCGGCTGGAAGCGCGATCGCCGCGATCCCTGGACGCGCCGGCTTGCGTCCCGCGTCTTCAACTGGATGACCGCGCGATTCACCGGCCTCGCCATGCACGACATGAATTGCGGCTTCAAGGCATACCAGGCCGAGTGCGCACGCTCCCTGGAGGTCTACGGCGAGCTTCATCGCTTCCTGCCCGCGCTGGCCGATCAGCAGGGCTGGCGGGTCGCCGAGGTGGCGGTCAACCATCGTCCGCGCCGCCACGGCAACTCCCGGTTTGGCAGCGAGCGCTATCTGCGCGGTGCACTCGACCTCCTCGCAGTCGTTTTCGTCGGTCGCTATCAGTACCGGCCCCTCCACCTGTTCGGTGGAATCGGTGTCGGGCTGACTGCGGTGGGGATCGTCATCGCCGCCTACTTGACGATCCTCAAGATCGGAGGCGAGGCGATTGGGCAGCGGCCACTCCTCTTCCTGGCGATTCTGTTGATCGTTGTTGGCGTGCAGCTGTTCACCTTCGGCCTGCTTGCCCAGATGGTGGTGCTTGCCCGCCGTGAGCGGGAGAGCTCGCGTCCAGCTGGCCTCCAGGTCGAGCGGCTTGTTGGCCTCAGCGCCGAGCCTCAAGCTGGCGAGCGCGGTGGCATCGAGCAATCAGCCAGGGGAACGAACCCGTCAGGCTGACCTCCTCGAACCGCGCCGCCAGGAGCTCCCGAAGAGTGCGGCGGTTCCAGTGGTTGACATGCTCCGGGTGGTTGCCGAGGCCTAGAACGTATTTTCCGCGTAGCAGGCTGCCGAGCCGGAACCATGGCTCCTGGGGCACTGAGAGCACGACGTCGCCACGGCTGACGCGGGCAAGCTCGGCGAGAGCGGCACCGGGGTCGCCAAGATGCTCCAGGACCTCCAGGCAGAGGACCAGGTCAAAGCTTCCATCTGCGAATGGGAGGGCGTCGATGCTGTGGCGGCGGACCTCTGCCTTCGGGAATCGCGCCGCCGTGAAGCGCACCGCCTCGTCGCTCAGATCGACCGCCGCGACGCGCTCAGGCAACAGGTCGCCCAACCGAGCCAAAGTCTCGCCCTCGCCGCAGCCGGCGTCGAGGAGCGAGGCAGCATTCAGCGGCCCAACCACCGAGCGAAGGTTGGCGTAGAAACGCCCGATCAGGCTCTTCACGACCGGATTGCCGGTCTGGAACTTCCGATAGTTGGTGCTCTCGGGTGTCGCCACGGTCGCGGCAGTCTATGAGCGTAAGATCCGTGGGTTGGCCACCGACGCGAAACAGGCTCCGGGATCTGACCCGCTGACGCCGTTCACCGCCCCCGTCAGGCGCTGGTTCGAGGCCTCCTTCGAGGGGCCGACGGCGGCGCAGGTTGGGGGCTGGGAGGCGATCGCCGGTGGCGCCAACACGCTGATCTGCGCTCCGACAGGCTCCGGCAAGACGTTGGCCGCCTTCCTCTGGGGGATCGACCGGCTCTCGCGGCGCGAGGACATGACGCCGGGAGTGCGGCTCGTCTACGTCTCGCCGCTGAAGGCCCTCTCCTACGACATCGAGCGCAACCTGCGGGCGCCGCTGCGCGGGATCGGGTCAGATATTTCCGTTGGGCTGCGGACCGGCGACACCAGCCAGTCCGAGCGCCGCGCGATGCGCAAACACCCTCCCGACATCCTCATCACCACGCCCGAGTCCCTCTATCTGATGCTCTCCTCCGGCGCCCGCGAGATCCTCGCCACCGCCGAGGCGGTGATTGTCGATGAGATCCACGCGGTCGCACAGTCCAAGAGGGGCTCCCACCTGGCGCTGACGTTGGAGAGGCTCGACCACCTGGTCAGGCGGTCGGCGGAGGACTCGTCGGAGCAACAGCGGGGAAGCTCCGCCGAGCCCTCCCCCGACCGCGGCGTCCAACGGATCGGCCTCTCCGCCACCCAACGCCCGTTGGAGCGGATCGCGAAGTTCCTCGTGGGGCCCAAGCGCGAGTGCAGGATCGTCGACGCTGGGCGGACCAAGGAGCTCGACCTCCAGATCGTCGTTCCCGTGGACGACATGGCCGAGCCCGGGGCCCCGTCCTTTCCCAGCGAGGACGGGACGCCGGCCGAGGGAGAGCCCCTCGTCCACCAGCGCTCGATCTGGCCCGCGATCTACCCGAGGCTCCTCGAGCTCGTCCGCGAACACAACTCCACGATCATCTTCGTAAACGCCCGTCGAGCGGCCGAGCGCCTCGCAAAACGCCTCAACGAGCTGGCCGCTGACGAACCCGAGCAAGAGCTCCCGGCAACGGAGCACGGCGGGCACTCGGGGGAGGGATCTGACGAGCAACAGCGGGGAGGCTCGTCAGAGCCCTCCCCCGAGCACCCGGTCGAGATCGCGAGGGCTCACCACGGGTCCCTCTCCCACGAGGAGCGCACCGTCGTCGAGGAGATGCTCAAGTCGGGGCAGCTGCCCTGCCTGGTGGCAACGTCCTCCCTCGAGCTCGGCATCGACATGGGCGCCGTCGACCTCGTGATCCAGGTCGAGTCCCCCAAGTCCGTAAGTCGCGGGCTGCAGCGGGTCGGCCGCGCCGGCCACAGCCTCGGCGAGGTCAGCCGCGGGCGCATCTTCCCCAAGTTCCGCGCCGACCTGCTCGAGTGCGCAGTCGTCGCCCGCCGCATGCGCGAAGGGGAGATCGAGGAGACGGTGATCCCCCAGAACCCACTCGACGTGCTCGCCCAGCACCTTGTCTCGATGGCCGCCCTCGACGAGTGGGACATCGATGAGGTCGAGCATCTTCTGACCGCCACCGAGCCCTTCCACGACCTCTCCCGCGAGCAGCTGGAGAACGTGCTCGACATGCTCGACGGGCGCTACCCCTCCGACCGCTTCGCCGAGCTGCGCCCGCGGATCGTCTGGGACCGCACCGCCGGCACCATGCACGGCCGCAAAGGCGCCCGCCAGCTTGTGGTCACCAACGCCGGCACGATTCCCGACCGCGGCCTCTACGGCGTCCACCTGCCCGACGGGCGCCGGGTCGGCGAGCTCGACGAGGAGATGGTCTATGAGGCCCGCCCCGGGCAGACCTTCCTGCTCGGGGCGACCACCTGGCGGATCGAGGAGATCACCCGCGACCGGGTCATCGTCACGCCCGCCCCCGGCGCCCCCGGCGCCGTCCCCTTCTGGAAGGGCGACGGGATCGGCCGCCCCGCCGAGCTGGGCCGGGCGATCGGCGCCTTCGCCCGCGAGGCGGTCTCGCGCGAGCCCGCTGAGCTGGCCGCTGAGTACGACCTCGACCGTCGCGCCGCCGAGAACCTCGTCGCCTACCTGCGCGAGCAGCAGTCCGCGACCCGCGTCGTCCCCTCCGACGAGACGATCGTGGTCGAGCGCTTCCGCGACGAGATCGGCGACTGGCGCCTCTGCGTCCTCTCCCCCTACGGCGGTCGCGTCCACGCCGCCTGGGGCCTTGCGCTTGCAGCCAAGATCCGCGCCGAGCGCGACCTCGAGGCTGACGCGATCTGGTCCGACGACGGCATCGTCATCCACCTCCCCGATGCCGACGAGCCGCCGCCCGCCGACCTGGTCATGGTCGAGCCGGACGAGCTCGAGGACCTGGTCGTGCGCGAGCTCTCGGGCTCGGCCCTGTTCGGCGCCCGCTTCCGCGAGAACGCGGCGCGCTCGCTGCTGATCCCGCGCGCCTACCCCGGCAAGCGCACGCCGCTCTGGCAGCAGCGGCTGAAGGCGCAGAGCCTGCTCGAGGTGGCGCGGGAGCACCCCCGTTTCCCGGTCATCCTCGAGACCTACCGAGAGTGCCTCAAGGACGTGCTGGACCTCCCCTCGCTCGCACAGATCCTCCGCGATCTCCACTCCCGCCGGCTCAGCCTGGTCGAGGTCGAGACGCCGACCGCGTCCCCGTTCGCCTCCTCCCTGCTCTTCGACTACGTCGCGACCTACATGTACGAGGGGGACACGCCAAACGCGGAGCGCCGCGCGGCGGCGTTGGCGCTCGACCGCGACCTGCTGCGCGAGCTGCTCGGCCAGGAGGAGCTGCGCGAGCTGATCGACCCGGAGGCGCTGGAGGAGGTCGAGGCGCAGCTCCAGCACCGCACGGAGGCGGGTCGCGCCGGCGATCGCGACGCGCTGCAGCAGATCCTCCGCAACATCGGCGACCTTTCCGGACAGGAGTGCGCCGAGCGGGTCGCCGAGGGCTACTCGGCCGCCTCGATGCTGGACAAGCTCGTCGCCGAGCGCCGCGCCGTGGCGGTCCGCATCGCCGGGGAGGAGCGCTTCATCGCCGCCGAGGATGCCGGCCTCTACCGCGACGCGCTCGGCGTGCCGCCCCCGGCCGGCCTGCCCGAGGCCTTCCTCGAGGACCACCCGGACGCGATGCGCGCCCTGGTCCGCCGCTTCGCCCGCACCCACGGCCCGTTCCCGACCGCCCGCCTAGCGTCCCGCTACGGCGTCGACCCGACCCCAGCGTTGCGCGAGCTGGAGCGCGAAGGCGCCCTGGTCCGCGGCGAGCTGCTGCCGGGCGGGACCGAGCGCGAGTGGTGCGACGCCGAGGTGCTGCGCCGCCTGCGCCGTGCCAGCCTCGCCCGCCTGCGCCGCGAGGTCGAGGCGGCCGATCGCACCCAGCTCGCCCGCTTCCTGCCGAGCTGGCAGAACGTCGACGCCCACCGTCCCGCCGGCGCCGGCCCGGACCGCCTGCGCGAAGCGCTCGTCCCCCTGCAGGGGGTGGCGCTCACCCCCAAGGTCTGGGAGGGAGACGTGCTGTCGCGCCGGCTCGGCGCCTACTCCCCCGCCTGGCTCGACGAACTCTGCACCAGCGGCGAGGTCGTCTGGATCGGCGCCGGCGCATTGGGCCGTAGCGACGGCCGCGTCGCCCTCTACTTCCGCGAGGACGTCCGCCTCGCCGGCCCGCCGCCGGCCAACGCGAAGCTGGAGCCGGCGCAGGGCGAGGCGCACGATGCGATCCGCGAGCGGCTCGCCGCCGGGCCCGACTTCTGGCTCGACCTCGCCTCCCAGCTCGGCGACTTCCCCGCCGAGGAGCTGCACACCGCCCTCTGGGATCTCGCCTGGGCCGGGGAGGTGACCAACGATGCATTTGCGCCGCTGCGGGCGCCGCGCCTGCGTGCGGTTGCCACGCCCGCCCGCCAGGGGCGCCGCTTCGCCCGCCGCCGCTCGACCGCGGGCGCCGCCGTCCAGGGCCGCTGGTCGCTGACCGCGCCGCTCTTCGCCGACGCCCCCGCCACCGGCCCTCGCCTCCGTGCCCAGGCCGAGCTGATGCTGGAGCGCTACGGCATCGTCACCCGCGAGACCGTCCTCGCCGAGGGCGTCCCCGGTGGCTTCGCCACCCTCTACGCCGAGCTGGGCAACCTCGAGCTGCTCGGCGCCGCCCGCCGTGGCTACTTCGTCGAGGGCCTCGGCGGCGCTCAGTTCGCCCTCCCCGGAGCGATCGAGCGCCTCCGCTCGCTCCCCGAAGCCCGCGGCGAGCACCTCCTCCTCGCCGCCACCGACCCCGCCAACCCCTACGGCGCCTCGCTCCCCTGGCCGAAGCTGGAGGGAGGCCGCCGCCCCAGCCGCACCCCCGGCGCCCACCTCCTCCTCCGCGACGGCGAGCCGATCGTCTTCGTCGAGCGCGGTGGCCGCGGCATCCTCCGGCTCGCCCAGTTGGACGAGGCCGCCCTCGCCGCCGCCATGCGGGCGCTCGCCAAGGCCGTCGCCTCCGGCCGGCTGCCGAAGCTCTCGGTGGAGAAGCTCGACGGCGACCCGGTGATCGGCTCCGGCCACGAGGACGCCCTCCTCGGCGCCGGCTTCAGCCGCGGCCCCCGCAAGCTCACCGTGTCCGCCTAGCCCCCAGCCCCGCCGACGGGCCTAAAAGTGGAGCCATGGGCCACTTTTAGGCCCATCGGCGGCAGTGGGATAATCGATCGATGGGGAACGTCGAGGCGATCGAGCAGAGTCCGGTCGAGTTGCTGCGCAGCGTGCCGCTCTTCTCCGATCTCGAGGAGGGGGAGTTGGAGCGCTTCTCGCGGGTCGCGGTGCCGCGCGCTTTCCCGGCCGGCACCAGGGTCTTCCACGAGGGCGACCGCTCCGACGCCTGCTACATCGTCAGCGCGGGCAGCTTCCGCGTCACCCGTGAGCACTCCGACGGGCGGGCGATCACGCTGGCCACGCTCGGGCCCGGCGAGGTTTTCGGCGAGCTGGCGATGCTCGACGGCGACCTGCGCTCGGCCAGCGCCGAGGCGTTGACCGACGGCGAGCTGCTGGCGCTGCCGGCCGTCGACGTGAAGGCGCTGCTCGCCCGCCACCCCGAGATCTCCGTGAAGCTGGTGGCGGCGCTGGTGCGCCGACTTCGCGCCGCCAACGAGCGGATCTCGCGCCAGTCCTTCCAGACCGTCCCCGGCCGCGTCGCCGGCGTCCTCGCCCAGCTCGTCGCCGAAACCCCGCGCGGCGGTGGGGGAGGCGAGGTGACGATCCGGATGAACCAGTCCGACCTCGCCCAACTCGCCGGCACCTCCCGCGAGAGCGTCAGCCGCTTCCTCGCCGACCTCGAGCGAGCCGGCGTCGTCCGCTCCGGCCGAGGCCGGGTGACGGTGCTCGACCCCCCCAAGCTCAACAACTACATCTACTGAAGCGGACCGTGGTCTACTGGTGTTCGGCGTCGCGGCCCGGGCCGCCGACCAGGCGGTCGTTTCCACTGCCGCCGACCAGGCTGTCGCGCCCGCCGCGGCCGATCAGGAGGTCGCTGCCGCCGTGGCCCATCAGCGTATTGGCCTTGTTGTCGCCGATCAGGGTGTCGGGCCCGCTGGACCCCTCCATCGCCTCGATCGAGCCGTAGATGCGCCCCTGGGTGCAGCCCGCTCCGGCTCGCGAGACCGCCCCGCCGATCTGGGCGGTCACGCCGGGGTTGAAGCGGATGAAGGAGGCGGTATCGCTGCCGGGGCCGCCGTCGAAGGTGTCGCCGTCGCAGGGGTCGCCGCCGACCAGCAGGTCGGAGCCTTCGCCGCCGATCAGCGTGCTCTTGCCGCTGTTGTAGGGGGTGGGGAGATCGGTGCGGGCCCCGATCAGGCCGTCGTCGCCAGGCCCGCCATCGAGCAGGTCGGGGTCGCTGTCGTCGCCCGCTTCGAGGATGTCGTTGCCCCGTCCGCCGTAGAGCGCGTCGGCACCGGGCCCGCCATCAAGCCGAACCTGCACATTGGGGGGAACGCTGGCGTCGATGTGGACGGTGTCGGGGCCCGCTTCGCCGGCGACGAGCAGGGACTGGATGCCATCCGGGCAGTGGACCGTGGGGCCGGTGGGCGGGTCGCAGCCCTGTACGTTTCCGGCGGGGATCGGCGCCGTGGTGTCGGTGATCGCGTAGCCGGAGCCGTCGAAGGAGACCGTGATGTCATCCGGGCCGGGAGTCCCGTTGATGCTCAGGGTTGCGGACCCGTCGATGCTCTGGGTGCGGACGACCGACGCGCCGCTCGCCTGCGTCTTCGGTCGTTCGCAGGCTTCCTCCAGCATCGCGTTGCTGCAGTCGGCCCCGTCCGGGCCTCCGTAGAGCTTGTTGGCGCCGCCCCGCCCTTCCAGAATGTCGTAGCCGGCGCCGCCGTCAAGGCGATTGGATTCGCTGTCGCCGGCGATGTCATCTGGCGAGGGCGAGCCGATCACATCCTCGAACCCACTCAGAGTGTCGGTCCCGTCACCCGTTGCAGTGCCGGCCGAGAGGTCGACGGCCACCCCCTCGGGGGAGTCCGAGTAGGAGACGATGTCTTCGCTCCCGGGCCCGCCGTCGAGCGTGTCGTGGCCGAGGTCGCCGCGGACGATGTCGCCATTTCCCGGCCCGCCGTCGGCGTGGTCGCTTCCCAGGTTCCCAACCACCACGTCGCCGTCGCCTTCGCCGCCTTCGAGCGTATCGTCGCCGAGGCCGCCGTCGAGGTAGTCGGTGCCCGGGCCACCTTCCATCGGGTCGTTGCCACGCCCGCCGAAGAGGCGGTCGTTGCCGCCGCCGCCGTCAATCGCCTTGTCGGACGCCCGCCCCGCGTAGAGCGTGTCTTCGCCTTCGCCCCCGTATAGCCAGTCGGGCCCTTTGCCGCCGGTCAGGTAGTCGTTGCCGCCGCCGCCGATGAGGTGGTCCCCACCCTTGTCGCCGTCGAGGCTGTCGTTTTCTTCGCCCCCGTCGAGGTAGTCGGACCCGGTGCCACCGAGCAGCCGGTCGTTGCCGCCTTCGCCGAAGAGCTTGTCGTAGCCGCGTCCGCCGATCAGGGTGTCGTTGCCCGGTCCGCCGCAGATCGTGTCGTTTCCGTTCGGCCCGCCGCTGATCCTGTCGTTGCCGCCGCCGCCGTAGATCACGTCGCTCGCCTTCTTGCCGACGATCACGTCGTTCCCCGCGGTGCCCATGATCGTCACCTTCTTGCCGTCGCAGGTCATCGCCGCGGCGTCACCGGCGGCTGGCCCGAGCAGGGCGAAGGTGGCAAACGCAGCGGCGAGGCAGGCGCAAAGCGCGCGGCGGGTGTTTGGGCAGGCGGAAGTCATCCACTCCCTCTCTCGACTCCCAGGCACGAGTGCTAGAGGCGATTCGGACACTTGTCCAGTCCGAGCCGCCGCCGGTCAGATACGCTCGCTCCCGCATGCGCGGCGGTATCTACGTTCTCAACTTCTATTCCGCCGTCTTCATCGACCAGCTCAAGCGCGGTCGCAAGACGGCAACGATCCGCCTCGGCGACAAGAGCAACAAGTACGAGCGTGGCCAGGTGGTCTGGGTCACGGTCGGCTTTAGGCACAGCCCGCGCGAGAAGATCTTCACCGCCGTCATCGACGACGTCGAGGTGAAGAAGGTCGGCGAGCTCTCCCCGCGCGACATCGAGCACGACAACCCCGAGTTCCGCCGCCTCGAGGAGACCGCCAACTTCCTCGAGCAGATCTACGGCCGCTCGATCTCGATGGAGGACACGGTCACCGTGATCCGCTTCTCCCAGATCACCGAGCCTCCAGGCGCCCACTTCGGCAACGGAGAGACGCCGCACCACAACTGATGGCGCAGTACTCGTTCCTCACCACCTGGCTGC
Source organism: uncultured Solirubrobacterales bacterium (assembly GCA_963838035.1). Lineage (GTDB taxonomy): Bacteria > Actinomycetota > Thermoleophilia > Solirubrobacterales > 70-9 > CAVVNN01. The sequence continues at coordinate 121,410 of CAWIPM010000003.1, read as the reverse complement.
TGGAGTCCCCGCGCGAGCCTGTCTGGGAGGCGATCAACGACCAGGAGCGCTGGCCTCAGTGGTGGCGTGGGGTGGAGCAGGCCGAGGAGCTGGAGCCCGGCGCCGAGGACGGTCTGGGCTCGGTCTCGCGGTTGGTATGGAAGAGCCTGCTTCCCTACCGGGTCGAGTTCGAGGTGACGACGAAGCGCGTCGCCCGCCCCCACCTGCTCGAAGGCCACGCGGTCGGCGAGCTGGACGGGGTCGGCCGCTGGCGGCTGTATGAGAGCGATGGCGTCACCGCCGTCCTCTACGAGTGGAACGTTTCGACCACCAAGCCGTGGATGAACCTGCTCGCCCCCCTCGCGCGCCCGGCCTTCAAGTGGAACCACGACTGGGTGATGGCCCGCGGTGGCGAGGGAATCTCGAAGCTCCTCGGCTGCAGGCTGCTCGCCCGCGGCTGACCCAGCACGCTATGGTTTCGGCCCGTTGGCACTCTCACCGAGAGAGTGCCAAGCCCAGTTCTGAACTTTCTTACCCATAACGGAGGTATACGGATGAAGCTGAAGCCCCTCGGGGACCGGCTGATCGTCAAGCCGATCGATGAGGAGGAGACGACCGCTAGCGGCATCGTCCTCCCCGACACGGCCAAAGAGAAGCCGCAGAAGGGCAAGGTCGTCGCCGTGGGCGACGGCGCGATCCAGGAGGACGGCAGCCGCCGCCCGCTCGACATTGCGGATGGCGACGAGGTCCTCTACTCCAAATACGGCGGCACCGAGGTCACCGTCGAGGGAGACGACCTGCTCGTGCTTCGCGAGTCGGACGTCCTCGCCAAGCTCGGCTGACCGCCAACAGGACTTAGAAGAACCAAGGAGGAACGAAACAGATGGCTCACAAGGAGCTGAAGTTCAGCGAGGAGGCAAGGGGGGCCCTGCAGGCCGGCGTCGACGCCGTCGCCGACGCGGTCAAGGTCACCCTCGGCCCCAAAGGTCGCTACGTCGTGCTCGACAAAAAGTTCGGCGCGCCGACGATCACCAACGACGGAGTCACCATCGCCCGCGAGGTCGAGGTCGAGGACGTCTTCGAGAACCAAGGCGCCCAGCTCGTCCGCGAGGTCGCCACGGCGACCAACGACGTCGCCGGGGACGGCACCACAACGGCGACCCTGCTGGCGCAGATCATCGTCCGCCAGGGGCTGAAGAACGTCGCCGCCGGCGCCAACCCGCTGGCCCTGCGCCGCGGTATCGAGAAGGCCGTCGACCAGGTCGTCGACGAGCTTCGCGAGAAGCAGTCCAAAGAGGTCGCCGGCAAGGAGCAGATCGCCCGTGTCGCCGCCATCTCCGCCGCCGACGACGAGATCGGCAACGTGATCGCAGACGCGATCGAGAAGGTCGGCAAGGACGGCGTGGTCAACGTCGAGGAGGGCCAGACCTTCGGCATGGAGCTGGAGTTCACCGAGGGGATGCAGTTCGACAAGGGCTATATCTCCCCGTACATGGTTACCGACCAGGACCGCATGGAGGCTGTGCTGGAGGACCCCTACATCCTCATCGCCAACCAGAAAATCGGCTCGGTGCGCGACATCCTGCCGATCTTGGAGCAGGTGATGCAGGGCGGCAAGCCGCTGCTGATCGTCGCCGAGGACGTCGAGGGCGAGTGCCTCGCGACGCTTGTCGTCAACAAGCTGCGGGGCACCTTCACCGGCGTCGCCGTCAAGGCGCCGGGCTTCGGCGACCGCCGCAAGCGGATGCTCGAGGACATCGCGATCCTCAGCGGCGGCGAGGTGATCACCGAGGAGATGGGCCTCAAACTGGAGAACACCCAGATCGACCAGCTCGGTCGGGCCCGCCGTGTCGTCGTCTCCAAGGACACGACGACGATCATCGACGGCGCCGGCGCCGTCGATGACATCAAGGGCCGGATCAAGCAGATCAAACAGGAGATCGAGAACACCGACTCCGACTTCGATCGCGAGAAGCTCCAGGAGCGCCTCGCCAAGCTCGCCGGCGGTGTCGCCGTGGTCAAGGTCGGCGCCGCCACCGAGACCGAGATGAAGGAGAAAAAGCACCGCGTCGAGGACGCGCTGCAGGCGACCCGCGCCGCCCTCGAGGAGGGCGTCGTGCCGGGTGGCGGCGTGGCGCTGCTCAACGCTCAGGCCGGGCTCGACCCCGAGTCGCTGGAGGACCCCGACGAGCAGACCGGCGCGCGGATCATCCACCGCTCGCTGGAGGAGCCCGTCCGCCAGATCGCCGAGAACTCCGGCCTGGAGGGCTCGGTCGTGGTCAACGAGGTCCGCGGCCTGAAGCCGGGCGAAGGCCTCAACGCGGCCACCGGCGAGTACGGCGACCTGATCAAGGCCGGTGTCATCGACCCGACCATGGTCACCCGCTCGGCGCTGCAGAACGCGGCCTCGATCGCCAAGAACATCCTCGTCACCGAGGCGGTGATCGCCGAGCCGCCCGAGGAAGCCGGTGCCGGCGGTGGCATGCCGGGTGGCATGCCGGACATGGGCGGGATGATGTAACAACGCTCCACCCCCCGCCGACGGGCCCCAAAGCAGCTATAGAGGTCGCTTTCGGACCCGTCGACCGGCGTATCCTCGTCTCAACAGGCGAGTGGCTTCGAGAGGCCCGGCGAACGCCGGGCCTCTCGCGTTCTTGGGCTTGCGGGGGATTCGCGTGGCAAGTCGGCACACAACCGTGATCCTCCGCGCACCACGCGCGCGCCACGGCTTGCCAGCGTGGTGCCCCTGTCCACACTCGCATCTCAGACCCCCGCCGACGGAGTCCAAAGCGGAGATATAGACCGCTCTGGGACCCGTCGACGGGGTGTTGACTGGGAAATCGCGCTGGTTGCAGCTGGCCAGAACGGGCTGGTGACGCTCGAGCAGCTGCGCGAGCTGGGTGTTTCCAAGGATCTCGCGTACAAGCGGGTCCGGGCCGGGCGCCTACACCGAGTTCATGAGGGCGTGTACTCCGTGGGGCACGTCCTCCTCACGCCGGAAGGACGCTGGATGGCCGCCACTCTCGCCTGCGGCCCCGGCGCGGTGCTGTCGCACCGATCGGCGGCGGCCCTATGGGGCATAAGGGACGATCGGCGCGCCGCGATCGATGTGACCGCGCCGAATCGCCGTGGACGCAAGCCGTCGGGAATCGATGCCCATCGGCACGGCTCCCTTTCGCCCGGCGATTGGACAACCGTGCGCGGAATTCCCTGCACCACGGTCGAGCGGACGTTGCTCGATCTCGCCGCGGTGATCCCCGTCTGGCAGCTGCGGAAGGCTCTCGCTGAGGCTGAGGTTCTACGGGTCGTCGATCTGGCCGCCCTGCGTGCATTGCTCTGCCGCAGCTGCGGCCGGCGCGGTGTGGCTCGGCTTCGGATGCTCCTCGACGAACTCGATCCGGATACGAAGCGGACTCGCAGCACCATGGAGCGGATGTTCCTTCGCATGTGCACCCAAGTTGGGCTGCCACGACCGGAGGTCAACGTTTGGCTCGATGTTGGAGGTCTTCGTCTCCAGGCAGATTTCCTTTGGCGCGAGGTTGGCCTGATCGTCGAAGCCGACAGCCGCAAATTTCACGACACGGGCTCGGCCTTCCTCAACGATCGCCGCCGCGAGCAGCGATTGCAGCTTGCCGGCTGGCGTGTCTCCCACTGCACTTGGTTCGAGATCGAACATGAACCTCGGCGGCTCGCCGAGACGATCAGCGGCCTGATGACCCAAGCGGTTGGGTTACGCGTTGCTGAGAACGTCGGCCATCCGGCGAGGCATAACTCCCAGCGATTCGGCGTCGGCGGTGCCGCGCTCGCTTAGCATCGGCACCTCCATCAGCTCGGCCTCCTCCCAGGTCGCCAACGTCGCCTCGCCCATGACCTTTCGCATGGCGATCAGGCCGGTGCGGACCATCGGGAGGGGAAGGTGAACCAGCGGGCGAGGCCGGCCCGCGACCTGGCTCACGAGGTCGGACATCTGGTCATAGGTCATCGTCTCCGGGCCGGCAAGCTCATAGCGAGGCCGGCCCTCGGCAGCCAGGGCGCTGGCCACGCAGAGGGCCGCGTCCTCCGCCCAGATCGGCTGGAACCGGGCCTGGCCGTCGCCGGAGACCGGCATGACGGGTAGGAAGGAGAAGCGCTTGAGCAGAGTGACCCATGGGTCGCTGCGGTCGTAGACGATCGAGGGAGCGAAGATCGTCGTCTGCAGGGGGGAGGAGTCGACCGCTCGCTCCGCCAGCCACTTTGCACGGAAGAAGCGGGTGCGCTGCGCGGCGGAGGCGTTGAGGGCGCTGAAGAAGACGAAGCGCCGCACGTCGCTGCGCTCCGCCGCCCGCAGCAGCCGAACAGTCGCCAGCCCGTTCAGCTCCTCGATTCGCTTCGGCGGCTGGTCGCGGATCGTCGCCGCCAAATGGATCACCGTGTCGACCCCGCGCAGGGCCTGGCGCACCAGGTATGGGTCTGACATCTCTCCCAGATCCCCAAGCGCGATCTGCACGTCGACCCGGCGCTCCCCCAGCCGTCGCGGCTCCCGCACCAGGCAGCGCACGTCCTCGCCGCTCCCCAGCAACAGCGGCAGCAGCCGCGACCCGATGCTTCCCGTTGCGCCTGTCAGCAGCAGCAAGGGGACATCATCCCTAAAATGGTCGCTCGCGCTTGGCGGGGGCCTGGGCCCGCCGCCCGCACCGAAAAGACGACTTAGGAGAAAAGCCTCGAATGACTTACGTCATCGCCGAGCCGTGCATCGGCCAGAAGGACAACTCGTGTGTGGAGGTCTGCCCTGTCGACTGCATCCACCCGACGCCGGACGAGCCCGACTACGACTCGGTCGAGATGCTCTACATCGATCCGGACGAGTGCATCGACTGCGACGCCTGCGTCGAGGCCTGCCCGGTGGACGCCTGCTTCGCCGAGGACCAGCTCCCGGCCGAGTGGGCCAAATACGCCGAGATCAACGCCGACTACTACAAGAGCAAGAGCGCGGCGTAATTCTCTGCCGGCTTGCCCGACCGGTTTGCGGGCGAGTACAGGCCGCAGCTTCTCGTCATAGCCCTCTACGGCCTTCTGGCTGACAATCGCCTCGATCCACGTCTCGCCGATCAGCTCGACGTGAGCTTCCTCGGGAAGCCCCTATGCAGGACAAAGCCGTCGATGAGGCGAAGCAGCGCCGAGCGCACCGCCTCGACACCATCAGCATCCTTGACCGCGTCGCCGATCGCCGCCCGAATGCGGGCCAGCTGTTCGAGGACCGCCTGCTCGACGTCGCTCAGCTTTTCACCTGGGGTGATGAGGATCACTACGGGCGCGAGCGCCCGTTGGCCAACACCTGGCACGGGCGCTTCCCGTGGGAGAACCTGGGCGCGGCCGGCTGGCGCGGCACCTCGAAGGTGGGCGCCTTCCCCCCCAACTGCTATGGCCTGCACGACATGGCCGGCAACGTCTGGGAATGGACTGCGGACTTCTTCACCCCGCGCCACCCCGGGGAGGCGTTGCATCCCTGCTGCGTGCCAACCAACCCGCGCGTCACATCCGACGCCGAAACCTACGACCCCAACATGCCCGACGCGCATATCCCCCGGAAGGTAATCAAGGGGGGCTCCCATCTCTGCGCGCCGAGCTACTGCCTGCGCTACCGACCGGCGGCCCGTCAGGGCGAGGCGCTCGACAGCTCGACCAGCTACATCGGCTTCCGCTGCATCCAGCGAAACGCCTGACGAGAACGGTGTGTCGTAGAAACGGTTTTATCTGAGTGCCCAATCCCCGGGCTGTGACAAATCGCTAGATAGGATGGGCGATTCTGCCTACATTTGCAACTGAAGCAGGCCCGGCTAGACCGTTCCAATACGCATATTGGTCCAGCGTGCCGGGAATGCTCAGGCATGCGAGTCTGTGTGCCGATATATGGGGCATTGCGGGCAGATCACGCCGCTGCGAAAGATGCCAATGTCCTGGAAGCACCCAAAAGCCCAGAAGATCGCGGGGGCCGGGATTCACCGCCTTCGGTGGGTCGGCGCACTGTGTGTGTTCGGATTCCTCGTCGGTAACTCGACGACCGCTGCCGCCCAGCCGACTTGCGCGGGTCGAGCGGCGACCATCGTCTCCAACGCGCCCAAAATCGTCGGCACCAAGGCACCTGACGTGATCGTCGCTGGGCCGGGAAACAACGTCATCTTCGGCGAAGGTGGCAACGACGTGATCTGCGCTGGCGCTGGCAACGACACGATCTACGGCGGCCGTGGCAACGACACGATCTACGGCGAAGAAGGCGAAGACACGCTCGATGGGGAACGGGGCTCCGACAACCTTGACGGCGGACCCGGCCAAGACCGCATCTACGGCGAAAGCGGCGATGACACACTGGAAGGGGGGCCCGGGGATCACGACTGGCTAAACGGCGGCCCCGGCGACGATTCCCTGAACGGCGGCCCCGGCGACTTCGACGTGCTGATCGGAGGGCCCGGGAACGACTCGATCGACGGTGGGCCAGGCGCCCACGACATCGCCTCCTACTCCGGCACCGGCGGCGCGGTGACGATCAACCTGGATTCCCAAACCGTCTCCGGGGCTGAGTCTGAGCACTTGAGCGGCATCGAGGACGCGATCGGCGGCGCCGGCGACGACACCCTGATCGATGCCTCAGGCACGGCCAATCGGCTCGACGGCGGACCGGGTAACGATCACCTGATCGCCGCCGGCCCCGGCGACGAAGCCTTCGGCGGACCGGGCAGTGACCTCTGCAGCGGTGGCTTCTCCCAGGAAACGTCGTGCGGCTCGATGAAAGGAGCGAGTGGCAGCGCGGTCGAGCTCTACCGCAGCATCGACGAAGAAACGACCCTTGTCATCACTGGAAACGATGGGGCAGACAACGCGACCGTCAGCTACGCCGAAGGCACCTACATAGTCCAGGGGGCACCGGGCGCCAACCCGATCCTGCTCGGGGACCCGACCTCGACTGCTTGTGTTCGCAACGAAGCCGCTGATTCGGTTGCTTGTGAAGGACCGATCTCTTCGATTCAGGCATCGCTTGGTGGCGGCAACGACACCTTTGCCGTCACCGAAAGCGTGCCAGCCAGCGTTTCTTCAACGATCGACGGCGGACCCGGAGAAGACTCCCTGCGGGGTGGTCGCGGCGACGACACGCTCTATGCCGGCGATGACCATGTGCCGGACACCCTCGAAGGTGGTCCCGGCAACGACGTGCTCTACGGGGTCAACATCTTCCACCCGCGTAAGGACAGCGGCGCTGCGCGGATGCTCGGTGGCCCTGGCGATGACCTCATGGTCGGTGGCCAGCCCTGCGACGGCGACCTCTTCGACGGTGGCCCCGGCGAAAACGACAGCGCCTCCTTTGCCCGCGTCCACAACAGCGGCATCTTCGTTGAGGCGACGATCGGCGGGGCGGTCCTCGACCCCGACGTCCGGGGCTGCAACGCCGGCCATATCGACCCCAGCACCGAGAAGATCGAGGGCTCCCCGGGCCCCGACATCCTCACGGGCGACAACGGACCCAACACGCTGCTTGGACGCGGCGGCAACGATCGCCTCGACGGCAAGGGCGGCTTTGACAACTGCGTCGGCGGTGCCGGCAACAACGAAATCTTCAACTGCGAGTACGGCGATTCCGGCGCCCGCCACAAGCGCTCCCACCGACGCCATCACCATCGCCACCGGCGGAGGCCCTGAGCAAAGCGCAACGTCACCGGGCGTGCGATGTTTATGAGACCGCCGCCTTAACAGCGGCAGGAGCAGATGGCCCCTGCACTGAGCAAACTGATTCCTCTCGCCGCCCTGAACGTCCTCGTTCCGGCGGTGTCAGCCGCTCCCGCTGCATCCGTTCACGTCGCGGTGAGCGTCAGGACCGCTAGCGCCAGCAGCGCTGGGCAGATCAGTCTCGTTCTTGCCGGAGGCGCCGGCCCCGACGAAATCCACATTTCCTTGAGCGCAGACGGCCGCACCTACGTGATCGCCTCGGCGACGACGCTTGAAGGCGGTGGAGGTCGGTGCACCAACCCAACCGGTGATCCCGATGAGCTGGATTGCGAAGCAACTGCCATTTTGGGCATCTGGTACAACGGCGGCTCCGGCGACGATGAAGTCATCGTCGCCCGCAACGTCCCGGTGCCGGTGACACTGCGCGGCGGGCCCGGCAACGACGTTCTGGTTGGGGGCGCCGGCAACGACAAGCTGATCGGCGGCGCTGGCAACGACACCCTGATCGGCCGGGCCGGCAACTACGCGCTCTACGGCGGGCCGGGCGACGACAAGCTGATGGGCGGGCCCGGCGAAGACATCTGCGTCGGCGGACCGGGCCACAACAGGCCCCGGGGGTGTGAGATTGAAAATGGGATTCCTTGAGGGCTGAACCCCGGGGAGACCCTTAACTGGTGTGCGACTGGACCTTGTCTGGCGCCGTCTTCTCGGCAGCCGCCGCAGGCCGGTCGGGGTGGTGTGTCCCTCGATCGAGGATTTGAACTGACGTATGCCGGAGCCAAGAGAGCGTCCCACCTCTGGGAGTTTCTTCGGTCCGAGGACGAGCACGGCGATGATCAAGATGATCAAGAGATGCGTCGGGCTCTCTAGTCCACTGAACAAGACTGCCTCGTTTCTTTCGCGATGCCTCCTCTCATCCTGCGCGCCACCGCCAATGGCGGATCATCGCTACTTGTGCAGCCCGGCGAGGGGTGTGCCACGGGTCACGGTCTTGCAGTATTCGGGCTCGGGGTCGATCGAATCGACGATCGCAATGCCCTCGGGATGGCCCTTGGTGCCGCAGTGGATCACAGCGTCCTTGACGCCGTCAGCGGCGACGATCGTGTCGTCGCCCCCGCGACCGTAGAAGCTGTCGACGCCGGGCTGTCCATGTAGGAGATTGGGGCCCGAGTCGCCGATCAGCACGTCGTTGTCGAAAGAGCCCTCTATGTCCTCGTCAGAGGGGTCAAGGCGGACTTTGTGGCAGCCCTTGATCGCGTCGATCCAGGCCCAACCGGCGGCAAGGGAGATGTAGAGGGTGCCGGGGTGGGCCTGGGTCTCGGCGAAGGAGGCGTCGTCCCGCCCGGGGCCGCCGACCAGAGCGCCGCCGGCACAGCCTCCCCCCGCCGCAAGCAGGTCCCCGCCGGGGCCTCCGTAGAGGTAGGTCGGGCCGGGCAGATTGCCGATCAGGCCGTCGTCTCCGGACCCGCCGTAGATGCGGTCGACTCCAGGCCCGGACTCGATCAGATCGTCCTCGGGGCCGCCGTGGATCACGTCGTTGCCTGCGCCCCCGGCCATGCGGACGAAATCGACCGCCCGCAGCGAGCCCTTGACCCGCAGGCGGTCGTTGCCGGGGCCCATGTCGGCCATCAACCAGCGGGCAGGGCCGTTCATCGCGCAGCTCACCCGATTGAGAGTGTCGGGCGAATGGACGCATCCGGCATCGGCTGCCAGTCCCTTTTTTGGCGCTGACGGTGAAGGTCTCGGTTTGTTCGTCGTAGGAGATCGTGATGTCGTCCGGACCGCGGCCCCCGACGACCTGCAAGCCGCCGCCTTCGCCGAACGCTGGGACGACTTCGACGTAGGCCGAGGCCTCGGGCAGCTTTTCGGGACCACAGGAGATGTGGATCGGCCCGCCCTTGCACTTGTCGCTGCCCTGGCCGCCGTCGAGCGTGTCGCGTCCGCCCCCTCCGAAGATGCGGTCGTTCCCCGAGCCGCCGTCGATCACGTTTGAGCCCTTGTCGCCGATCAAGGTGTCGGCGAAGGCCGAGCCTTCCAGGCTCTCGAAGCCGTAGAGCCAGTCGTGTCCGTCGCCGTAGGCGCGGTGGGCCTTGAGCGACGCCCAGACGCCGCGGTCGCGCCCGCCGCCGCCCACGGCAGTGGCGAACGATGCGATGTCGCCCCCGCCGGGCCCGCCGTCCATGCGGTCGTAGCCGTAGTCGCCGTGGACGACGTCTTCGTTGCCGGGGCCACCGCTGACGGTGTCGATACCGAGGCCGCCGCTGACTTCGTCGCGGTTGCCTGGCCCGCCAAGCACCTTGTCGTCGCCAAGGTCGCCGAAGACCCGGTCGGTGCCGGGACCACCGTCGATCCAGTCGTCGCCCCGGCCACCGTGAATGACATCATTTCCGGCGCCGCCGCAGATGATGTCGTCGCCAAGATCGCCGTAGATCGTGTCGTTGCCGGGGCCACCCCAGATCACCTCGCGGTGCGAGGTGCCGTGCAAACCGTCATTGCCGGCCGTACCGACGATGGTCGCCCGGTGACCGTGACACATCGGCGGTTCTTCGACGCCGGCTGCTGTTGTGGCACGACCGAGAGCGAGAAGCCCCATGAGTGCCGCCGCGGTCACCATGGCTTTCAGACGCACTTGAGGATCGTAGGCTCGCTCGAGCGGTTTGCGGGCGAGCATCGGCTGCGGCCCACCCACCAAGGGTTGCTGGATCCTGCCAGTTCCGCGATTACCGTGCCTTGATCGGGCCGAACAATTGCTGCAAGCTCAAGAGCGCGGCGTAATTCTTCCCGGCTTGCCCAACCGGATTGCGGGCAAGCAATGGGTGATGGATGGGAAAGGAGAGGGGTCGCCAGAGGTGATGCGCGTGCTGGCGGGAAGGCTCGACCGCCGCCTGCTCGCTGTCCGCCGCGAGGAGGAGCCCGTCTGGGCCTGCTGGCTCGGCGGCAGGCGCCCGATCGAGACCACGCAGGCGCTGCGAGCACTCGGCGAACTCTCCCTCGATCGGGTGTTCGTGACATCAGGGAACCCACATCCTGCCGTGCACGCCGAAGGGCTAGTTGCTCCCCTTTTGGATCGGTCTATTCAAACGCGCCGAACTCGCAGGATGTGCCCACGGCGGCGAACGAAGTCGGTGCCATCCCTGCCTACTGGACCACCGGCAGCGGGGTGCCGCTGACCGGTGGCGCCTCGGCCGCGCCGGGGACCGCCTGCAGTACCGGCAGCTCCTGGGGAGTCGCCGCGACTATGCCACGTGCCGCCTGGCGGATCGCCTGTGAGGCGGGGGAGTCGGGGTCGGCGGTGACCAGCGGGGTTCCGGCGTCAGCGTGCTCGCGCAGAGCCTCCGACAGCGGAACCTTGGCGAGCAGCGGAACGTCGAGCTCGTCGGCGAGCAGCTGCCCGCCTCCCTCGCCGAAGATAGTCAAGCGCTCCCCCTCGGGGGTGGTGAATCCGGACATGTTCTCGATCACCCCGAGCAGCTCGAGGTCGAATTTCGCCGCCATCTCGGCGCCGCGGCGCGCCACCGATTGCGCCGCCGGCTGCGGCGTGGTGACGATCGCGAACTTCGCCTGGGGCAGCAGCTGCGCCAGCGTCATCGAGACGTCCCCGGTGCCCGGCGGCAGGTCGAGCAGCAGGTACTCCAGCTCTCCCCAGGCGACGTCCTCGAGGAACTGCTGGATCGCCTTGTGCAGCATCGGGCCCCGCCAGACCACCGCGGCGTTCTCCTCGACGAAGAAGCCGATCGACATCACCATGACCCCGCCCGCGGACTCCAGCGGCAGGATCTTGCGCTCCGCGTTCACCTCGGGTTTGCCGTTGACCCCGAGCATGCGCGGGATCGAGTAGCCGTAGACGTCGCAGTCCAGCGCTCCGGAGGGGTGGCCTTCGGCGGTCAGCGCCGCGGCCAGGTTGGCGGTCATCGTCGACTTGCCTACCCCGCCCTTGCCCGAGGCGACGCAGATCACGTTTTTGACCTGCGCCAGAGCGCCCTCGGGCAGCTTGCCGCGTCCGAGCGTCTGCTGGAGGTTGCCTTTCTCCTCATCGGAGAGGACGTCGAAGCCGACCGCGACCTCGGTCACCCCGTCCAGCTCGCCGACCTGCTTGGCGACCGCCTGTTCGAAGTGCGAGCGGATCGGGCAGCCCGCGGTGGTCAGCGAGACGACCACCTCGACCCGGCCGCCGTCGTGCACCTCGATCGAGCGGACCATGCCCAACTCGACAATCGAGCGGCGCAGCTCCGGGTCGATCACGGCGCGCAGCTTCTCGGTGATCTGGTCCTTGGTCGGTAGAGCCATCGCAGCCATTCTCGCAAAGGCGCCGAGCGGGGGAGCTTCGGCGCAGGGGGAGAGAATCGCGCGCCGAGCCCTTAGCCCTTCAGATGCAGGCAATCGAAGGAGGGCGGATGTCGGGCACGCGCGGTGGCTTCGGGCGGATCGTGGCGATTGGAATCGGGCTGGCGGTGGCGCTGTTGCTGCTCGCAGCCGGGGAGGCGCGGGCCGGCAAGTACGAAGTCGCCCAGTGCGGCTGGTACGTCGGCGCCGACGCAGCGGCCGCTTCCGGGCCCACTACCGCTTCCGCTACGTGACGGGGTCGGCGCGGATCAGGTTGAGGGCGATCCTCCTCCCCGAGGAGCGCTGGCCCTACGCCCCGGGGGTCTCGCGTCCGGTGACTGTTCAAGTCACCGGGCGATAATGTGGAGGCGATGTCGAAAGCCACCCTCCACACCAGCGCCGGGCAGATCGTGCTCGAGCTGCACGACGAGGACGCCCCGAAGACGGTGGAGAACTTCAACAAGCTCGCCGCCGACGGCTTCTACGACAGCCTTGTCTTCCACCGGGTGATCCCCGACTTCATGATCCAGGGCGGCTGCCCGGAGGGGACTGGCCGCGGCGGTCCCGGCTACACCTTCGAGGACGAGATCAACGACCACAAGATCGCCCGCGGCGCGCTGGCGATGGCCAACGCCGGGCCCGACACCAACGGCTCGCAGTTCTTCATCGTCACCACCGAGGCGGCGCCGTGGCTCGACGGCAAGCACACGGTGTTCGGCGCGGTTACCGACGGCATGGACGTGGTCGACGCGATCGAGGCGACCGAGACGGATGGCTCCGACCGGCCGGTGGAGCCTCAGGTCATCGAGCGCGTCGAGCTGTCCGAGTAGCTCAGTTTCCCGCAGTCGATCCGGCCGGCTCCCTTGCCGGGGACGGGGGTTGCGTCTCGCCGGGATGCCCGTGTCCGAAGTGGACATCGGGGAGGATGCGGTCGAGCCAGCTCGGCAGGTACCAGGCTGCCCTGCCCGCCAGGCGCAGGAAGACCGGCAGCAGCAGCAGCCGCACCAGGAAGGCGTCGAGCAGGACGGCGACGCCGAGAATCACGCCCATCTCCTTCGGCGGCAGCGGCCCCGAGAGGGCGAAGGTGAAGAAGACGGCGACCATCACCGCGCCGGCGGCGAGGATCACCCGGCCGGAGTGCGCCAGCCCGCCGACCATCGCCTCCCGCGCGTCGCCCGACGCTTCCCAGTGCTCGCGCGCCGCGGAGAGCAGGAAGACCGTGTAATCCATCGCGATCGCGAAGATCATCGCGAAGAAGAAGATCGGCCCCCAGGCGTCGAGGAAGCCCTGCGATTCGAATCCGAGCAGGCCGGAGAGATGGCCGTGCTGGAAGATCAGCGTCGCGACGCCGAAGGCGGCCCCGGTCGAGAGCAGGTTGGCCAGCACGCCGATCGCCGCGACGAGCGGCGCCTGGAAGGCGACGAGCAGCAGCAGGAAGCCGAGCCCGAGCACGACCCCGATCGCGAGCGGCGTCTTCGCCGTGAGCGCCGCTTCCAGGTCGTGGTTTTCGACCGCCGGCCCACCGACCAGGGCGGCTGGGGGAAGCGTCCCGCGCAAGCGGTCGACCGTGGATCCGAGAGCGGTGGAGGAGGGGTCCGCGGTCGGAACGGCTTCGATCAGCTCGACGCCGCCCGCGCCGCGCAGGGGTGGCGTCGCCGCTGCGATGCCCGGGTCGGCGTTCAGCTCGGCGCTGACGCGGGCGGCCTGCGCTCGGGGGACGACGATCTGCAGGGTCCCAGGCGCCCCGGGGCCGAAGGCCTTGCTGACCTCTTGGTAGCCGACGCGGGAGCTGTCGCCGTTGGGGACGACCTTGATCGACGGCATGCCCGTGCGCAGGCCGAGGATCGGCAGAGCCAGGACGACCAGCGCGACCAGGGCGAGACCGCCGAACGCCACCGGGCGGCGCCAGAGCAGTTCGCCCCAGCGGGCGAAGCGGGCCGAGCGATGCTCGCCGCTGTGCGCCCAGGGAAGGGCGAGCCTGTCGAGACGCGGCCCGAGCTTCGCCAGCACCGCCGGCAGCAGCGTCAGCGTCGCCGCCAGCATGAAGACCACCGAGACCATGATTCCGAGCGCCACCGAGCGGAAGGCCGGGCTGGGCACCAGCAGCACCGCTGCGAGCGAGGTCAGCACCGTGATGCCGGAGAAGAGGACGGCCTTGCCGGCGGTGTCCATCGTCGTGCCGACCGCCTCCTCGGCGGGGAGGCCCTGTCCGAACAGGGCGTTGCGGAAGCGCATCACGATGAAGAGCGCGTAGTCGATACCCAGCGCAAGCGCGAACATCAGGGCGAAGTTCATCGCCCATATCGAGATCGGCGAGAGCAGGGTCCCCAGGTAGAGGAGGCCGGCTGAGGCGATCAGGCCGACGATCGTCAGCATCAACGGCAGGCCGGCGGCGACGAGCGAGCCGAAGGCGAGGACCAGGATCGCCAGCGTCACCGGCCATGAGATCAGCTCCGACTTGAGCATCGCTTCCCGGTTGGCTTCGTTGAAATCCGACCACATTCCGGCGGCGCCGGTGAGGTTGGCTTCGACCCCCGGCGCGGCCTCGGCGGCAAGCTTCGTCTTCAGCGAGTCGGCGGCGGTGACCATTCCGTTGGGGTCCTTGGCCGCGCCGGCGCGGATCACAGCGGTATGGCCGTCGCGGGAGATCGACACGCCGGGGCGGGGCGGCGTCACCGTGGTGACCGCTGAGCTGGTGGCCAGCGTGCGCTCCGCCCGCGCGAGGGTGCGGCGGAAGGCGGGGTCAGCGGCGGTCAGGCGTGGCGAGTGGACCGCGACCTGCAGCGCGTAGGCGCCGGCGCCCGCGAACCTGCGGTCGATCTGTTCGCGCACCTTTACGGACTCCGACCCGTTGGCCTGCCAGCCGGCGCCCGACAGTGCGGTCTCGACCCGGGGGGCCAGCACGCCGAGGCCGATGGCGACTATCGCCCAGGCGACGAAGACTCGGCCCGGCCGCCGCGCTGCGAAGCGGCCCAGCCGCCCGACCGGCCCCAGCTCTCCCACCGCGCTCATCGTTCGCAGGCCGGCTTGACGCCGAGGCGGCGCAGCACCAGGGAGCTGGGGCAGTTGCCAAAGGCGACGAAGGCGAGCTGGTTGAGCGCGACGAAGCCGGTCAGCAGCAGGAACCACGGGTTGACGAGGGCGCTCAGCACTGCGCTGAGGCCCGCCATCGTCCCCGCCATCAGGAAGAGGACGCGCTCCAGCGGCCAGCCTTCGCCCGCCGGTCGGGGAGGGACGACGATGTTCCCGGGCGACGTGCTGCGCTGAGGTGTGTAGGTCGGCATCGCTATCTTCTCATCCGTCCGTTCACAAGTTAACAACTTAACAATTGTGAATTGGTAATGTACCAGAACGATGAAGAGTCCGCTTGATCACGACGCCGCCGAGTTGATCGCCAGCCGTTTCGGCGCCCTCGCCGACCCGACCAGGCTGCGCATCCTCGACCTGCTGCGCGCCCACGAGGAGGCCTCCGTGGGCGAGTTGACCGAGGCGCTCGGCACCTCCCAGCAGAACGTCTCCAAGCACCTGGCCGCGCTGCGCGCCGAGGGCTTCGTCGAGCGCCGCAAGCAGGGCACCAGCTCGCTGTACCGGATCGCCGACCCGGCCGTGTTGGACCTCTGCGACCGGGTCTGCGCCGCGATCGAGACTCAGCTCGCCGAGCTGGGCTCGGTGCTCTCCGGCTGAGTTCCCGCCGGCCGGGCGCGGCGGCGACGGAGGCCCTCGCCGGGTCGCCAGAGGCTGACCAGGCCCGCGACCAGGGTGACGAGGAAGATCTGGCCGATCATCATCTCCAGCCCCGAGAGCATCCGGCCTGGCTGGCCACCGGGCACCAGGTTGCCGAAGCCGGTGGTGGTCAGCGTCGTGTAGCTGAAGAAGATGAAGTCCGAGCTTTGCGGGTGGGCGACGCCTTCGAAGAAGGGGCCGCCCTGGACGCGATCGACGAGCCCGTAGAGGAAGGTGAAGAGAAGCCCCAGCACGGTGTAGACGCTGATCGCGCCGAGGATCGTGCGGAACCCGACTTCGGTCGCGCTGACCACCCGGCGAAGCACGGCGAGCATCGCCACGGTCAGCAGCGCGACCTGGATCGCGGACGCGAGGTTGAGCCAGGAGCGCTCGCCGGAGGCGGCGCCGACGGTCGCCAACGCCACGGTCAGCGCCGAGAGCCAGATCGCCATCCGCACGGTGCCGGCGCGCGCCTGCGAGCTGGTCAGGGCAACCACCGAAGTGGTGCCGGTTACGGCGGTCAGCAGCACCGAGGCCCAGCCGCGGTTCTCCAACAGCGAGGCGAGCACGTAGGTGAGGAGGACGAGCAGCAGCACCAGCCCGAACGCGTCGCTGACTTCCTGCGCGCGCCGCAGCCACAGCTCGCGGCGGCGATCCCGGCGGGATGCCGTGTCCATCCTCGCTCGTTCGTCCGGCGCCGCCGGTTTCCTGCCGGCTCGGTCGCAGGCGCCTACAGGCCAGGCGGGTGGCGGGCGACGAAT
Source organism: uncultured Solirubrobacterales bacterium (assembly GCA_963838035.1). GTDB lineage: Bacteria > Actinomycetota > Thermoleophilia > Solirubrobacterales > 70-9 > CAVVNN01. Next base: position 104,926 of record CAWIPM010000003.1, on the reverse strand, counting down.
CCGGCCGGGGCGGCCATCTGCGGGTGCCAGCGGGGGCCGGACGCGCCGGAAGGGTCGTCGCGGGTGTCGTAGCGCAGGCCGGCGACGACCATGAACACGTGCTCGGCATTCGCATAGATGGTTATCCAGCGACCGACTCCGTCCACGCCCCAGTCCGCGAGCTGGCCGGAGACGAGGGTGGTGTCGAGCAGCCCGCCGCCGTGCAGCGCGTAGCCGACCGCCCCAGAGCAGTCATAGCCGCGCGAGCGCCAGCCGAGGTGCCCGCCTCCCCAGACGTATGGCCGGTGGCGGATGCGGTTTGCGGCGGCGATCACCTCCTTCACCGGCGCGGGCGCGCCTGGGGGAGCGACGGCCCTTCCATTGTTGAGGACCGAGCCGCAGGTCTCGCTGTTCGTTTCCACGCCGAAGACCCCGGGGAGGCATTGCCCCGGCCCCGCTGGGAGAAGGACGGGTTCGGCCTGGGCGGCCCCGGCACCGAGCGTCAGGGTCGCGGCCACTGCCAGCGCCGAAATCTGTCGCCACTTGATCGCGATCTGGAATCTCCTCATCAGGGCGTCTCCCTCAGCGGTCTGCCTCGGCGGGCGGCGCTACCGGGCTGAAGCCTGGAATGTCACCTTGCCGGCGTCGCAGCGGAAGCCCTTGAATGAGCCCGCGCGGTTGTCGAAGGTCCACGGGAAATGGAAGCTTCCGGTTGCCTTCTTCTTCGACGTGAACTTGCCGCTCAGGACTCCGTTGCCGTTGGCTATGACCGTCGTGCCATTGTCGATCGTGAATTTGCTGTGGAAGCCGAATGCTCCTTTGTGGATCTTCATGTCCGGTGTCGGATTGACGTGCAGATGAATGTCCTGGATCGCCGTGCCCTGTGTGCAGGTCACGAACATCTCGGCCGAGAACCCCTTCACATCGGTGCCGCTTTTCGAGACCCGGAACGTCACGGTTCCCCCCGTCTGCGAGGTGGCCCCGGTGTAGGAGCCGGCCTGAGGAGAGGCGAGCGCGGTTCCTGCCGCGACCAGGCAAGAGACTGTGGCGATCGCGGCAACCATCTGCGTCGGTGCCTTCATCCGTTCCTCCGCGTTGAGGTTGGAAGGCCCCACCGTAGCGAAGCGACGTCGGTATGCAATGCGAGGCCCGGCTTGAACCGGCCGGCAGTCCTCTCCTGCATGCCAGTCAGTAATCGTTACGGAGGGTCCACAAGCAGCTTGCACGGATGCGCTCAGTGCGTTTGAACGGGTAGCTTCGCTGCGATGAGCGTACGCGTCACAGGGCGATTCACGGCGGCCGAGCGCCCGGTGCCGAGGAGCTGAGCGATGCCTGGCATGTTTGCGGAGAAGGTGGCTCTCGTGACAGGCGCAGGCTCGGGGATCGGCCGGGCCTCCGCGCTGGCGTTCGCCAGGGAGGGGGCGCGGGTGGTCGTCGCCGACGTCGATGCCGACGGCGCGCAGGAGACGGTGCGCGCGATTGAGGAGCAGGGCGGAGAGGCGTTCTTCGTCCAGGCTGACGTCGCGGTTGGCGGTGAGGTGAGGGAGATGGTCGAGCGAGCGGTCGCGACCTATGGCCGCCTGGACTGTGCTTTCAACAACGCCGGGATCGAGGGCGAGATGGCGGCCACGGCCGAGTGCAGCGAAGAGAACTGGGACCGAACCATCGCAGTCAACCTCAAGGGCGTCTGGCTCTGCATGAAGCACGAGATCCCCCAGATGCTCGAGCAGGGCGGCGGCGCAATCGTCAACTGCGCCTCGATCGCGGGTCTCGTCGGCTTCCCCAACCTGCCGGCTTACACCGCATCGAAAGGGGGCATCGTGCAGCTGACCCGCACGGCAGCCCTCGAGTATGCGCAGTCGGGAATCCGGGTCAATGCGCTCTGTCCCGGGGTCATTCGCACCCCGATGGTCGATCGCATCACCGGCGGGGATCCAGAGGCCGAAGCGCAGTTCACCGCCCTGGAGCCGGTCGGGCGGATGGGCGCTCCCGAGGAGATGGCCGAGGCCGCGATCTGGCTCTGCTCCGACGCCGCATCCTTCGTTACCGGCCACCCGCTCGTGGCCGACGGGGGCATGGTAGCCGGGTAGCGCTCCCAAGCAGTCGGGCGCAACGCCGGGGAAGTCGCTTGCGGCGGCGATCGTCGCGCGGCTGGTGCCGCCCTGGGTCCTGCCGATGCACTACCGGGCGCCGAAGATCGACCTCCTCGCGACCGAGGAGGGTTCCTCGGCCTGATGTCAAGGAGTGGGGCAAGACCCCTCGAAGCGCGCTCCAGACGGCTCCTTAGACGAGGAGCGGCGCTTCTCGTCCGAAGCGAGCGTGGACTCTCGGATCGTCGAGCAGATCCAGCCGTCCCGTGGCCGCGACGTCAGTGCTGGTCGCGTCGCTCAACAGCGGTAAGGGTCAACGCCCCATCGAGGTCGCGGCGACCGGTCTAATCGCGAGCAAGAGTCTTGCGCTGGCTCAGCAACTCGGTGTAGTGCGCAATCCGCTCAGCACGGCGCTTGGGGTCATTGGTGTGATGTAGCCGGTACAGGAACTTGTAACGCTCGGCGCTCCCAAGCGTCTGGAAGAACTCGTTGGCCTCAGGGTGCTCGTGGAGTGCTGCCTGAAGGTCCTCTGGAACCGTGGCCTTGCTTTGCGGCGCATAGGCATCATCGAGTCGTCCGTCAGCCTCCGCGGCTTGATACTCAGCGAGGCCTGCCCCCTTCATGCGGCCTTCGACGATCAGCCGCCGAGCGCGCTCCCGGTTGACCGCCGACCATCTGCTGCGCGGTCGCCGAGGCGTGAAGCGTTGCAGGAAGAAGTACTCATTGAGGCGGCCAAGCTGCCCGTCGATCCACCCGAAGCAGACCGCCTCGTCGATCGCTTCCGCCTGCGTAACGGTGGCCTTCAGGGAGCCCTTCTTGGCGATCTTCAGCCATACACCCGCCGACTGGGCGTGATTGGCGCCCAGCCAACGGGCCCACGCGGTGCCGTCGGGCAGCTCAAGAACCGGCAAATCCTGTGCGGCGGCCACGCCGATAAGGATGCCGGATGCCGGCGCCTCGTTCCGGTGAGCTCCGCTTGCCGTGGGCGAATGTGGGCGATCGGCTTGGGGCGAGCGATCGACTTCGTGATCGCCGCGCATCAGCCCGCCAATTTCACAGCTCGGCTGGCGTCACCACAAACCCGAGCCGCTCGTCGCCGCGCATGCCGCCACGGCGACGCTCGCGTCGAGGACCAGCATCAGTGGCAGCGGCGGGACGTGATCACTGGTGCTCGAGGGCAGGGCGAGAGCCTGTCCGGCGTGTAGGCGGAGGCCCTCCTCCCACTTCAGGTCACGATGCAACGGCTGCCATGGCCAGAGCTCGCGCCGCCAGCACCCGCTCGGCGAGCGCTTCGGGCTGGGACTCGATCGCTTCGCAGGCCGCATCGCAGCTCTCAACGGACGCGCGCGCCGCCCGCACCAGCCTCCGCGCCTCCGCGCCCACCGACTCGTGGATCCGGCCCGGCCGAGCGAGCGCTTCGATCTGCCGCAGCGCCGCGACCAAGTCGTCCTGCTCGGCGTAGAGGCGTTCGACGCGATCGGGGCCGAGGGCGCCGGCGAGCCGTGGGAACAGCGCCCGCTGCTCGTAGCGGAAGTGGGGCTCGGCGATTGCGCGCAGTTCGCGGGCCAGTCGCGCGATCCGCCCGGCATCCCGAGCCGCTCCGGCCTCGTCGAGTTCGTCGAGTAGCTCAAGCATGCAGCTGTGCTCCGCGTGGGAGACGATCTCCAGCTCGCGGATTGCGGGCCTCCCCGGCGGCTCGGCGAGAGCCGGGGAGGGGACGGCCGCGCCGTGGTCGAACTCGGGGAGCCTGCGATCGAGCCAGCCCGGGAGCCACCATGCCCGCGGGCCCAGCGCGCGCATGATCGCCGGCAGCAGCACGAGCCGAATCACGGTCGCGTCGAGGGCGACGGCGAAGGTGAGCCCGGCGCCGAACTGCTGCAGCGAGGCGATGTCGGCGGTCGCGAAGGCGAGGAAGACCGAGCTCATGATCATCGCCGCTCCGGTTATCACGCCCGCGGTGTGTCGCAGGCCGTATTCGATCGCGTAGGCGTGGTCCCGCGTTTGGAGCCAGGCCTCCCGCATTCGGGTGAGCAGGAACACCTCGTAGTCGATCGAGAGGACGAACATGATCGTGAGCACCCCGGCGGCCGAGATCGCGTCGACGTAGCGAGGGCCGACCAGCAGGTCCAAACCGAAGAAGAGCTTCAGGGCGCCGAACGCGGCGGCGATCGTGAGCAGGTTCAGGGCGACAGCGACGAGTGGCAGCAGCAGCGAGCGCACCACCATGATCAGCATCGCGATGGCAACCAGCGAGAGCGCGACGACGAGCCAAGGGAGGCGGGACATGGTGGCGTTGGTGTAGTCGGCGAGGCTCTGCGCGCCTTCGCCGATCGCCACCTTGGTGCCGCTGGCGCCGGCTAGCGCCGGCAGCTGGCCTTGCAGGTGCCGGCTGAGACGGACTGTGGAGGGGGTACTCGGTCCCGTCGCCGGGACGACCAGCATCCGCACCGTCTGGCCGCCGCCGTCGACATTGACGACCTGCGCGATCTGTTCGCGCGTCGCCGGCACGGTCCCGTCGAGCGCCGCGAGCATCAGGTAGCCGGAGTCGATCGCCCCCGGCGAGCGAGCCCGCAGCGTGTCGTAGCCGCGTTGGTAGCCATGGAGGACAACCGCGTACTCGCTCAGCGGCCCCTGTGGCTTGGCGAGCCCGGCTGCCAGCTCTCGGCTGCGCCCCCGTCCGCCGCGTAGTTCGCCGGAAAGGCGGTCGGCCCCGGAGGCGATCGCGCCGAGCCCGGCGGCGAGGTGCCCGCTGCCGGTGCGCGCGCTCTCGACGCCATGATCGAGGCGGTGGCCGCCGCGCGCCAGCCGCCGCAGGGCCGAGCGCAGCTCGCGGCCGCCGCGTTCGGAGCTCCGTGCGCCGGCCGCCACCAGGTTGGCGCCGGCCCGCAGCCGACCGACGCCGTTTGCGAGCTGCTGGAGACGATCGGGCAGAGATGCCAGCGATTCCATGGAGCTGGCCAGCTGTTCCTGAATCTCGACGATCGCCGCCGCCAGTGACCGGGCGACGCCGGCAGGCAGCGGGGGATCTCCTTCAGCAGGGACGGCTCCGGGCGGTGCGCCGATGAGCGCCGACGCTTCCCGGATGACGTTGACCAGCTCGGCATAGCGCGGGTCGCTGCGGCCCACGGTCATGTCATTGAGTTCCTGCACCGCGAGTTCGAGGCGTTCCGCCGCCACTTCGGTGGGAACCCGCAGCGACCTGATCCAGGTGGCCCAGGTGCGCAGCTGGGCGGCGACTGCGCGCAGCTGGGCGAGCGAGCCGCGCAGCGTCTCGTCGAGCCTGCGAACGCCGCGCGCCAACCGTCCTGCTCCGCGGCTGAGGCGCCTCTGCCCCTCGATCAGGCGGTCGGCGCCGCGCACCGCGCGATCGAGCCCGGCCGAGAGCCGCCCCGCCCCCGCACCGGCCCGTCCCAGGCCGGCCCTGAGGCGCGTCGCCCCGCCCTGCGTGTCCTGTGTCCCGGTCGCGATCTCCGCGGCTCCCGCAGCCGCCGTACCCAGGCCGGCGCGGAGCTGTGCCACGCCGTCGTCGGCGCGGCGCAGGCCCGAGCGCAGCGAAGCGATGCCGCGCTGCGCACTCGCCAGCTTCGTCGGCGCCGATTCGTAGGTGCGCTGCGTCGTATGGAGTGGGCCTTCGGCTTCCTGCAGCGATGCCGGGCCGATCACCGCGGCCACGTCCGGCTCGCGGGCGACCCGATCCTGCCAGTGCGAGATCGCCCTCAGACGGCCGGGTTCGGAGATCACCCCGTGGCGGGCTGTGGCGACGACCACGATCGGCGCCGCCCAGCCGGGGCCGATGACTCGCCGCAGCGCTTCGAAGCCCTGCCGGGTGGGGTCGGACCGTGGCAGCTGGCTCGGGTCGGGAGGCCCCATCCTGAGTGCGTTCGCCGGCGCAGCGATGGCGAGCATCGGCGCCACGATCAGAGGGATCGCGATCCAGGGCCGGGCGATCAGCCCTCCGGCCAGGCCGAGCAGGCGCTCGCCCCGCCCCGTGCTGGGCAGGCGCCAGCGCTCGAGATAAGGCGACAGCGTGCGGAGCAGCGTCGGCAGCACGGAGATCGCCAGCAGGACACTGAGCAGGGCGGAGACGACGACGCCGGCTGCGACCGAGCCGAGAAGGTCTCCGGGCGCGACGAAGGCCGCCGTGAGCATGGCCAGCGCCAGGGTTCCGCCGGCGAAGACGATGGTTCGCCCCGCAGCCCGTGCCGCCGTCGCTGTTGCGGCGTCGACATCGGCCCCAGCGTCGCGCTCTTGACGAAAGCGCGAGACCATCAGCAGCGCGTAGTCCACTCCCAGCGCCAGTCCCATCATCGAGGCGATCGCGACGGCGAGAGAGTTGATCGACATCGCGTAGCTACTGAGCAGCAGCAGGCCGCGCCCTGCCAGTACGGTGGCGGCGCCCATCATCAGCGGCACCGCGGCCGCCACGGGGCTGCGGAAGACGAGCAGCAGCACGATCACCAGGATCGGCGTCACCAGCAGCTCGGCCTGCCGCGTGGCGGCGAGCGCATCCCGCTGGATCGCGGCGGCGATCGCGGCGACGCCGCCCACGTGGGCGCGCAGCGGCGGCCGCACGTCCTCGCGGACCACCCGCTGGGCGGCCGGCACGACCTCGCTCATGGCTTCGGACTGGGGTCGCTCGAAGCCGGCCACGATCAGCGCCGCCGTCGGCCGCGGCCGCAGGCTGCCCAGCCCGCCGCCTGAGTCCCACGGCGACATCACCTGCACCCTGCCCTCGCGGCGAAGCGCCGCCGCGAGGCGCGGCCCTTGGCGATCGATCGCGCCCGCCGGGCCCTGGAGCAGCACCGTCACCGGCACCGAGTTGCCGAACTGGCGGTCGAGCATCGCGTGGGCGCGGGCCGACGGAGTGCCGGGCACGAGCAGCGAGGTCGGCGAAAGTCGCGCGGCGATCCCCGTGCCGAGTAGCCCCAGGGCCGTGACCGCCAGCATCCATCCGCCCAGCACGAGCCAGGATTGCCTGGTTGTGCTGAGACGACGGTTCATCCGAATCGATCCCTATCTATACATACGTCCGTATAAAGGTTACGGGTGTAAGGTAGCCGCGGCGGTGGCAGCAGAGGGTGAGCGAGGTCACAGAGAGCGCCTGTTGGAGGCGGCGATCTCCTGTCTGCAGGAGAAGGGCTACGCGAGGACGACCGCGCGCGACCTCGTCGCCGCTTCCGGCACCAACCTCGCCTCGATCGGCTATCACTTCGGCTCCAAGGAGCGTCTGCTCAACGTCGCCGTCATCGAGGCGTTCCAACGTTGGCTGAAGCCCTTGATCGCGCTGGCCGCGGAGCCGGGGCCGGCGACGCCCCTGGAGCGCCTGCAACGCAGCCTCGCCGGGGTGATGGACACTCTCGAGGAGAACCGCTCCCTGGTCGCGGCCTGCCTGGAGGCATGGGCGCAGATGGCGCGCTCAGAGGACCTGCGGGTGGAGATGGCGGCAAGCTACGACGACTTCCACCGCGTGATCGCGACGAAGACACGCGAGGCGTTCGCAGAGGTGGGCGCGCCCACCGTCGATGCCGATGCACTGGCGGCGCTGATCATCGCCCTCTTCGATGGCCTGCTGGTCCAGTGGCAGCTCGACCCCAAATGGGCGCTGAGCGCTGAGCGGCTGACCGGCGCCACCCAGGGCGCTCTCGCCTCTCTTGCGACTCCGCGTTGAAGCGGCGCGGGTCTCTGTGCGACGCTGTCGGGAGATCCATGCCGCATCCGAGGTGACGACTGGTGGCTAAGACGAGGGTAGTGATTGTGGGCGGCGGTCTCGGCGGGCTTGCCTGCGCTCACCGCCTTGCCAAGCACGGCGGCGGCCTCGACGTCCAGCTGGTCGACCGAAGCGCCGAGCATCGCTTCCCCCCCTCCTTCCCCTGGGTCGTCGTCGGCAAGCGCCGGGGCGAGGCCGGGGAGGTGTCGCGACCCCTGGCGAGCATCGTTCGCCAGGGGGTCGGATTCACCCAGGCGGAGGTGACCGGGATCGACCTCGATCGCTGCTCGATCTCGACGATATCGGGAGAGATCCCCTACGACCGGCTGGTGCTCGCCCCCGGCGCCACGCTCAGCCCCGAGTCGGTGGAGGGACTCGCCGAGACGGCGCACGGCTTCTACACCCTCCCCGACGCGATGCGCCTGCGCGCCGCCCTGGCGAGGTTCGGCGGCGGACGCGTGCTGATCGCCGTCGTGGCGACGCCCTACCGCTCGCTCGCCGCTCCCTACGAGGCGGCCTTCCTGATCGAGGACTTCCTGCGCAAGGCCGGCGTGGCGGCGCGGCTCGATGTCGTCACCGCCGAGCCGCGACCGATCCCGGTCGCCGATCGCAAGGTCGGCGAGCGCGTCGCCGAGATGCTGGAGCGCCGCGGCATCGGCCTGCAGGCGAATCGCTCCCTCGAGTCGGTCGATCCCGCCGCGGGCGAGGCCCGCTTCGGTGACGGGAGCGAGCCGTTCGACCTCCTGATCGCCGTTCCCCCGCACCGTGCCCCCCGCTTCGTCGCGGAGTCCCCGCTGGCCGGGCCCGACGGCTGGATCCAGGCCGAACCGTTCAGCCTCGGCGCCCACTCAAACGTGCACGCGATCGGCGACGTGACCGAGATCGAGCTGGCGGGCGGGTCCAAGCTGCCTAAGGCGGGGGTGCTGGCCCAGGCCCAGGCCGCCGTGGTTGCGGACAACCTCACAGCGGCCACGACAGGGCGCCGTCCACGTCGCGAGTTCGACGGGTCTCTCCACTACTACCTGGACGTCGGCTCCGGGCGCGCCATCGGCGCGAAGGGGCTCTTCTACCGGGACCCGCGCGGCCGGGTGCGACTGCGACGGCCTGCCAGGAGGTGGCGCTGGGACAAGATCCTGTTCGAGCGCCGATCGCTGCGCCAGCTGCGCTGAGGGAGAGGCAGGCTGGCCTTGCGCAACCCGCTGAGATGGCAAGTCGACGCCTCCTGGTGGGTCGCGATGGTCGTGATCGGTGCCGTCCTGGTGTGCGTTCTCACCGTACTGAGCCCCGCCATCGGGGTGATCTGGGCCGCGATGCTGCTCGGCTTCGGGACGGGGTTCGCACTGCGGAACTCGAGCCAGAGCCGGCTGCACCATGCACAGCTCTCACGCAGCGAAGACGGCAAGCACCGCGTGCTCGTGCTTGCAAACCAGGAGCTCGGCAATCCCTCGCTCCTGACCGAGATTCGGAATCGCTGCGAAGGCCGGCGCGGCGAAGTCCTGATCGTCGCCCCGGCCCTCACCGCCTCGCGGGCCGGACGCTGGACCTCCGACCTCGATGAGGCGATCGAGGACGCGCGCCGGCTGCTGAACCTTTCCCTTCGGGCAGCCGAGGAGGCCGGCCTCCTCGCCCGCGGCCAGGTCGGGGACCCCGATCCAAACGTCGCCCTCGAGGACGCACTGCGCACCTTCGCGGCTGACGAGATCGTCATCTGGACCCATACGCCCGACCGCTCGCCATGGCTGGAGCACGGCGTGGTGCAGCGGGCGCGCGAAGAGGTCGACCTGCCCGTCACGCACGTCGTGGTCGAGGCGGCGGGCGGGACGCCGGCCGGCCGCGACAAGTAGGCCCCGGCCAAGCCATAACCGCCGGTTATGGCGACCACAACCGATCCGGGTCTACCGGCGCGCGCCGGGAGGCTCGATTCTTCCTGCGACCAAAGGAGGCCTTATGCCAGCCAACAACGACGACAACAGAAGCTATTCGGGTTTCACCATGCTGGCTGCCACCTTCGCCGTGCTGCTCTCGATGACGGCGCTGCTGGCGGTGGCGTTCAAACTGGACAACAGCGGCAGCACGCAGGCCGCCACCGCGGCCACAGCGCCGGCAGTCGAAGGCGTGAAGCTGGTGGTCAAGTCCGACGAAGAGCACGCCAAGAAGGGCCCCGAAGGCACCTGGCACGATGCCTTCCTGCCCGCCGATTTCACGGTCAAGGCCGGGGCCACCGTGCGCGTTACCGTCTACAACTACGACGAAGGGCCCCACAGCTTCACCTCGCCAGAGCTGGGCGCGAACGCCTCGATCCCAGCGGGCTCCGAAAGTAGTCCGAGCAAGACCACCTTCACATTCCACGCGCCGCAGAAGGCGGGTAGCTACGAATGGTATTGCGCGATGCCCTGCGATCCGTGGGCGATGGAACACCTCGGGTTCATGAAGGGCGACGTGAAGGTCGTCTGAGCGGGCTGGATCTTCACCTCCCACAATCGGCCGGTAAGGCCCCTCCACAACAGTCGGCCGCTTCGGCGGCTGACTGTTTGTTCCTGCTCGGGCTGCACAACGTTCTCCAGTCGCGCGCGATCGGGGTGACGCCCAGAACGACGACGACTCGTGATCTGCTCCGCGGCACGCAGCCGTCCCTCTGCTCGATCTCCGCTCCGGTCTCGGGGGAACCGCTCTCGATGGCGATCGGTCCCCACGGCCTCGCGGCGGCCGCCGGCGCCGCCAAAGCGACCGTCGCGTTGCGGCGCTTCGCCAGGAAGCCGGCGCCTGAGGAGACGTCCTGGTCGGTGCCGGCGCATACGGCACTGGTCTTCCACTTGCCCCAGGACGACCTGAAGCGACCTTGGGTCGCGGAGGTGACCTCCTCGTCGTCGGCCAGGCTCTGCGCGCTGCCCTAGGAAGTCGAGCTCGATATGCCCCAGGTGGAGTTGCCTGGCGGCAAGGGCTTCTCACAGCGGCTCGGTCCTCGGCCAGCTTGCCGACGAGCTCGAGGGCTACACGATGACCAGGAGCTTTCTGCACTTCTCCATCGAGCGGCCCCTACCGAAGGCGCTTGTCGAGAACTGATCACCGTGCGTCTCGCGGATGCAGGTCTGCCGTCCGGCTAGTCTCGCGCTGAGGACAACGGGGCCAAATCACGAGAGCGACCTGCCGAACGCGCCATCTCAACCAGGCACTCGCGGCGCTGCTGCGCGAAGCCTCCGCGAAGAGGGCTTGGCGGTAGCCGAACAGCACGTCATCCTTGGTCATGCGCTCCCTTTCTGAACTTCATTGGCGTGAAGCCAGGAGCCTGAGTCGCAGCGCGGACAGCCCCCGACCCAGCTGGTCGGCGGCTGTATCGCTTTGAAGGGCTATCGACTCCCCGAAAGTGTCGGGGGAACTTGGAGTCAGTTCAGATTAAGGCGAATTCGCGCCGCTTGAGGGGAGTTGACGGACTCCGAGATCGATCCGACGTTTCGGCTGATCCCACTGGTGTACTCGGACGCGGGCATCAACATCCGCGTCGGTCGCAATGTCTTCATCAATCCCTGCCCCGACGGCGTCGAACGCCTATTTCTCGCAGACGACGCTCACCGTCAGCTCCCAGACCCCTTCGGCCCCGTTGCTGTCGTCAACAGCGCGCACGAGCCAGGTATCGGCGTCGACCGGATAGCTGCGGATCGCCCGAAGCTTGGCCGATCCGGTCGCGGTTTCGCTGTGGAGAACGTAGCCGCCGCCGAGCACCGGGCCGCTTGGGCAGTGGACGCTAAGCTCCTTCGGCGAGGTGGTGTCGGTGGCTGTCGCCTGGTTCACGACTTCCGTTTCGAGCCCCGTCATCTGAGAAGTCGTTCCCGGTGCACCGGGCGGCCCGGGCGAACCCTGGGCTCCGGTCGCGCCCGTCTGTCCTTTAAGCAAGCTTTTCGCCCCAGGGCTCAGCTTTTCGGGCGTCACCGACCCATTCTTGATTTTGCTGCTATGGACGGATTCAGGTTGGAGCTCTTGGAAGCCGACCGCGTCGGACTTCATCTCTTCGGGGCCGACCGAATTGGCTTGCAGAGCGGACTCTCCGACGCTATTCGGCTTGATGTTGGCGCTCGCCGCGTAGGCGGTGCCACCGCCGAGGACGATCAAGGCCAGGATGGTGACCATCACGTTGGAATAGGTGAGCTTGCCGCGCAGGCGCTTCATGGGTTCCTTCCTGGGAGGGTGATAGGCAGGACGAGACGAGAAGGAGCCTCTCGATCGGTCAAGCGCTTGTCAACCTGCTCCGGGTTATCGACCTCGGGCAGCTCACCGCCCGCAGCGACCATTCCGCCACCACGCTCCCCGAACAGCACAAGCTCTGGGCGACGCTACTTGCGCTCCTCCTATGGACGAAAAGCACGAGCGCCCAGTTGATGACTGTCATGGAAGGCAATAGCGGTTCTCAGGTCAGCGATGGCCAGGGGATATTCCCCAACTCTCCCCTGCCCAACGGCCTCTCCCAGTAGCTGCTTTCGCGCGCTGAGCGTATTCTCTGGCGCATGAGCGATAAGCCCCACTTCACTGCCGACGAGGCCCGTACGACCGGCGAGCGGATTGGCATCGATTGGGCGACATCTTCCTTCGACGTCGAGCAGTTTCGGATGGGGATGGACGTCGAGCTCGAGCACGGCACGCAGGGTCCCGAGACGAACGTCACAGACGACGATCTAATCGTGACCGGGAAGATCGCTCGCGCCCACCTCAACGAGTTCCGGGACTACTACACTCGCCTCGCGGCCATGGAGGCGGAGGCAGAGGCCTACTGGGCCTCCCACGGCGAGTAGCGCCCATCCATCCCTCCCGGAGGCGGGCTCGTCCATCGGAGCGTGTCAGGGGACAATTCCGCACGCTGACCTGAGCCAGCGGCCCTCCGCCACGCGCTTGCCGCCCTTTGCGGGCACCTCTTCTTCATCTTCTTCGCCGGCTCCCTGCGCGGCAAGGAGGGCGGCGAGGGGCTCTCCGCCGTCGCCCTCGGCGGCGCGGTCCTGCTCGGAACCGGCGGGGCGATCTTCTCCAGCCTCGAATGGGCCCTGAGCGAAACTCGGAACAGCATCAGCCCCGCCGCGGCCGAAGCGATCAACACCCTCAGCAACAACCTCTTCTGGCCGTTTGAGGCCGGGCTTGTGGTCTTCTCGATCGCGATCGGCCTGGCGATCCTGCGCACCGCGGCGCTGCCCAAGTGGCTCGGCTGGGTGATGATCGTGATCGGCGTCATCGGCGTCACCCCCGTCGGCTTCTTCGGCTTCTTCGCGGTGATGATCTGGTCGGTGATCGTCGCCGTCATGCTTTACCGCCGCGGCGGCGAGCCCGCTCGGCCGCGGGACGAAGGCCCGGTCGCTCCGGCGACCTGAGCTCGGCAGCCGCCCACTCGGCATCGCGGTCGATGTGCTCGGTGGCCGCGGTTAACGACCGGGTCGACGCGGCGATCATCACCAGCGGCGCCGGCACACTGCCTCCTCCAGGTCAGACAGCGGACCGATGGAGCTGGGAGCCGCGGACACCCGCTTGCCCTGGAGAATCAAGTTCGTTCGGCGTGGCGATAGGTGACCGTAGGGTTACTCAGATGTTCCACTCGGAGTTGTCACCTTCGGCTGGGGCGCTCGAGGAAATTCGACGCCTGGCCGGCTCCTCGGCCGCAATCCAGTCCGTTATGAGACTGGAGGGTGGCCAGCACGCCGACACCTGGAGGGTCGACACGGCAGGCCCTGAGCTCACCGTCGTTGTCCGGCAGTTTCCGGCTGGTGATTCCGCCGGCGCGCGCGAGCAGCAGGTGCTGCACGCGCTTGACGGGCTTGAGGGACTGGCCCCGGTGCTGCTGGGCGGCGACCTGGATGGTCGGTGGACGGAGTTTCCGACGTCGCTGATCAGCTGGCTTGACGGCCAAGCGGACATCACGCCGACCGATCCCGAGAAATGGGCGGCTCAGCTCGGTCAAGCACTCGCCGCAGTGGACGCGGTCCCCAGCGATCGTCTCGCCGCTTTGCCGAGCGTGTTCGACCGCAGTGGCGGGTCACAGAAGGTGTTGGCGGGCCCGCTCGCGACGAGGATCCGGTCTGGCTGGAGGCAGATCACCGCCTCGGTGGAGGTGCTCACCCATTGCGACTACTGGTCAGGCAACGTCGTCTGGCGAGACAGAAAGCTCACGGGCATCGTCGACTGGTCAGACGCGGCCCGCGGTCCACGCGGCTTCGACGTGGGCTGGTGCCGTCTTGATCTTGTCCTCCTCTTCGATGAGCGGATCGCCGACGTGTGCCTGGCGGCCTACGAGGATCGGATCGGTCGCAAGATCGACGACATGGCTCTCTGGGATGGCTGGGCCGTCGCGCGCTCGCACGATGCGGTCGAAACCTGGGCTCCGAACTACGCGCCGCTCGGGCGCGCTGACCTCACCGGACAGGAGCTTCGACGACGCCACTCGCGATGGACAGCGCGGCTTCTGGAACGGACGTAGACAGCCCCCGGATTGGGGCGAGGGCCGTCTCCCATTATTCGCAGCACGGTTGTGGTCGCCAACGTGTCCAACGCGGATTCTCGATGAGGCCTCTCTGGCTCAGACTGCCTCTCTCACACCCCCCGGCACTCTCCGAGGCCTCCGGCGGAGGCGCGTAGACGACTGGTTCGAGCGACGCCTGCTTGCGCTGCAGACCGGGAGCCGGCGTCCGCCGCCGCCGACGTGGTGCCTGCTTCGGACGAGGAGCAGTCGCGGCGTGGCGCACTGAGCTGACGCCTGCTCCCGCGTGGAGGCAGCCCAACACGTCTCGGCATCACGCGCTCCGGCGTAACAAAGCGGAGGGGGTGGGATTCGAACCCACGAGCCGCCTTGCGACGGCTACCGGTTTTCAAGCGCTCCCTTCGGGTCGCCGGGTCGGGCCAGTCCAAGCCGACTTCCGCCGATTTCCGCGCAGCGGACGATCGAATCTGCGATCCCCAGCGCGGATCCGTCCGCCGATCTACCCTTGACGCATGGCGCTCAACCGCATCACGGTCGACCCAACCGCATGCGCGGGCTGCCCTGCATCCGCGATACGCGCGTCACGGGGAGCGCCGTGCTGGGGCAGCGGCCGCGGGCGGCAGCGTAGAGGAGGTCCTCAGCGACTATCCCTATCTCGAGCGCGATGACGTCCTGGCACGATGCCGCCCACCCCCAAAGGGGTGGCGATCCGGGCTTGGGCGGAGCTAGGATCTGATCACCAATGACGACGAACGAACCCGATACGGCTCGCGAGAGCGACATCGGCGATCTGGGGCGTGCCCGAGCCGCTCGCCTGGAGGACGCCCGCAAGGCGCCGATGAGCGAGCGCCTCGCGCGTGTGCACGCGCTCTGCAAGCAGATGAGCGCCGTCAAGGGCGCCGCCTCGGCGCGTTGAGCGATTTCGACCTGCGCGCCCTGCTCGCCGCCCTGCACGAGCGCGAGGTTCGCTTCGTCGTGATCGGCGGCGTGGCGGTTGGAGCCCACGGGTATGTGAGAGCCACCGAAGATCTCGACCTCGTGCCCGATCCCGATCCCGAGAACCTCAGGCGGCTTACGGCGGCCCTGGGCGCACTGGACTCGACCCTGCCGACTGTGAAAGGGCGACCCTTTGACCCCGACCGGGACGGGGCGGTCGTTCTGCGCGGCGGCAACGTCACTGCGGATACCCGGTTCGGGGCGCTCGACGTGGTCCAGGATCTCCGAGGAGTGCCGAGCTATGCCGAGCTGGCCGAGGACGCGATCGAGAGCGACCTGCTGGGCATTCCGGTGGGAATCTGCTCACTCGGCCGGCTGCGGCAGATGAAGCAGGTACAGGGCCGCACGCAGGATCGGGCCGATCTGGAGAACTTGCCCGAGGACTGAGATCGAATCTGCGATCGGCGCCGCTCTCGCGGGCTGTCGATAGCGTTTGCCCATGACCCAGCGCGAGACTCGCCACCCAGCCGCGCTGCCGTCGCTCCGCGGCGACGAGCGGTTCTCTTTCGGCCCGACGGTGCTTGAGTTCTGGCGCTGGGCTCTCGGCGATCTGCGGATGAACCCGCGCGCGGATACCTGGCGGAGTTCCTGGTCGCTTCGGCCGTGGGCTCAAGGGCGCCGATCCGGGTTGAGTGGGCCGCCCACGACGTCGACAGCGAGGACGGGGCGCGACTCGAGGTGAAGGCGAGCGGCTATCTGCAGAGCTGGACCCAGTCCCGGTCTTCGGCCCCCTCGTTCAGCTTCAGAAGCGTTCGGGCAACGAAGGTCTGGGACCCAGCGCTGGGCGCATACCGCGATGTCGACCCCGAGGACCGCGTCGATGCCTGGGTCTTTGCCCTTCAGACCTGCCGGGACGCCGAGGTCTATGACCCGCTGGACGCCAGCCAATGGGACTTCAGAGTCGTCCCCCATCGCCGGCTCCTGCGCAGCGGACAGACGAGCGCCAGCCTCGGCTTCTTCGACCGGATCGGCGCCGATCCGGTCGGTTTCGGAGACCTTGCGGAGGCAGTCGGAGGTGCCTGTCGGGCAAACGAGGATCTCGGACGCTCCGGCTGATCCCAGAGCGCCAATTCGTCTCGGCTTCGCGCCTGCGCCCTGGGGCGGTAGCTCAGTTGGTCAGAGCACGGGACTCATAATCCCTTGGTCGCTGGTTCGAGTCCAGCCCGCCCCACTAGTTTTCAGCTCTCTTTCACGCCGAATCCTGAAGGGATCTTGACGGCCTGGCCTTCCGAAGGACTGCAGCCCTACCGCTGCACCCTGGCGACCACGGAATGGCGCCGATAATCGATCCTGACGCTGTGCGCGGCGGAACCACTGCAGTATTGGAGCGGGATCGTGGCTCCGTCGTGGATCCCGTGGAATCTGCCGCTGAGCCCTCTGCCCGCCTTGATCAGCGGGTAGGTGGCTCCGGTCCTGAGTCCCGTGCAGCTTTGCCCACCTGGATGACTGCTCCCGCCCCCGAGCCTGAGGTGGGCGCCGTGCAGTCTCGCCTTGCCGGCGACACGGAGCTGGGAGAAGTCGGTTCCCGGGATGGTGCCGCTGCTGTCGATGTAGAGGAAGAGGCTCGCGCTGGAACCGAGGTTGAGGGAGCCGGCGACGGTCAGCGTCCCATTGGGAGGATAGCTCTGGCCGACCTGGAGATGTCCCCGGCTCATGGTGAGAGGTCCAATGGTCGAGCCAGCGCCGAAAGCGGAGAGGTTCGCTCCCTTGACGTCGACGAGGCGTCCGTCGGCGCCGTTCAGAGACGGCGGGCGTTTGTTCCCCGGCGGGGCGGCCAGCGACAACCCACCTGCGAGCCTACCTGCGGCGCCGATCGAAACGCGACCAACCTCGACGTCGCTGCTCAGGTTGAGGAATCCGGAGTCACGGAAGTGGATCCCGAGGCTCTCCGATTCGCCACTGACGCCCGCATCCACACCCAGCTGCTGGCCGTGGCCGCCGACGATCGACCAAGTCTGCGGGGCGGTGAGGACGATCGGCATTTCGAGCTGGGGAACGAGGACCCTTCGCGGATCATTCGCGGTCGGGGAGGCCGTCACCCCTCCCTTGCCCAGCCTGATCGGGTTTCCGCGGAGCAGGTAAGGGACGCCGTCGTCGATCGAGATCGCGTTGACGGCGAGGCCGCTGATGTCGTTCTTGCTCAGGTAGCAGGCCTCGAACTCATTGTGCTGTTCGCCGCAGGGTGGTTCAGGGCGGGCCGGGAATGTAAGCCGGCCGACACTGCCCGCGGGCACGGTCCCTTCCCAGTTGGCGGGGTTGGACCAGTTTTCCTGTTCGGGATTCAGGTCCGCCGCCCCGGTCCAGGTGAAGTTCGCAGCGGACGCCGCGGCCGGCGCATAGATCAGCACTAGAGCGGCGGCGAGAATCGCAAGCGGTGTGACGAGTCTGGTCACCCGACGCGGAACATAATCGATAAGCACGAGCGAAGCAACGCTTTGGCGCCGAAATGCAGCGGGCCGGGGTAGCTACAGGCTTGATATTCACGTACGCGGGAAACTGGCTGACGACAGCACTCAGTTGACCTCACAGATCGGGCTGTGTAGATCCCGCTGGCGGCGAATGCTCGATCGGAGAATAGTCACGCCCTACAACTCCTAATCACTGCAGGGAGTCAGCCAGAAAGCGTGGGGCCAAGAGGCTTCGGCGGACACAGCCAATGTCGAGACGAAATCGGCGGCTGACGCGTCCGTCTTGAGCAAGGCCGATCAGGTCCGGTTCTGGCTGAAATGAACTTTCTCACTGCGAGGGATCTGGTGCTCAGCCTTCGCCGTCCATAAGCCGGCGGCCGTCAGGCCGCCTCGCGCAACCGCTCGTAGACCTTGCGCAGGTAGAACTCCCCGATGGTCGCGCGGAAGTCCTCGTCGTCGAGGATCTTCTTGTAGATCTCGTCGTTGGCGTCGACGCGGGTGACGATCGGTCTGCAGGAACTTGCGGTCGAAGACCAGGCGGAAGTTGTCGATGCTGTTGTTCTGGGCCTGATCCGATAGCTCGCCATCCGCGACCCAGCTCTCCTCGAACTGGTCGAGCAGCAGCTTGTCGACGTCGGTCAGGTCGGTCCCGAAGCGATCGTTGAGGACCTCGACGATGCTGGAGAGGTGCTCCAGGTCGAGCTCCTGCTGGCTGCCCTTCCCCTCGCCGAAGAACGAGCGCACCTCGCCGATCTCGGAGGTCAGCGACAGCGTGCCGCTGAAGGTCATCTGGTGGCGCAGGTGGGTCAGCTCGACCTCGGTGCCCAGGTCGAGCCGCTCGACGGTGCCGGTGTCGCGCAGGTAGAGCGAGAGCGCGCGGCAGTAGACGTAGTCGCGCTCCAGCGCGGGATCGGTGAAGGCGGCGATCTGGGAGACGAACGAGTAGGTCCGCACGAAGCGGGTCAGGGCGTCGCGGAACTCCAGGCGCTCCTCGTCGCCCATCTGCCTCGAAGCGCGCCTTCGCCGGGCCGAGCGCGGCGTAGGTCTCGGCCGAGCGCTTCTCATCGGAGGCGCCGGCGCCGAGCAGCGCGGGCATCGCCGCCTCGATCTCCTCGGGCCGCAGCACGTCGAAGTCATCGAGCCGACGCCGGGTGTCCCAGAGGATGTTGGGATCGGTCGGCGGCGCGACGGTGCAGCCGTGGAACTGCTCGAAGGCCTCGACGATGTCCTCGGTGTCGTTGCGGAAGTCGAGGACGAAGGTGCTCTCCTTCAGCGGGTGGATGCGGTTGAGGCGCGAGAGGGTCTGGACCGCCGCCAGGCCGACCAGCGGCTTGTCGACGTACATCGTGTGCAGCAGCGGCTGGTCGAAGCCGGTCTGGAACTTCTCGGCGACGATCAGCACGCCGTACTCGGGGGTCGCGAACTCCTCGGCCGTGCGGCTCTCGGGAAAGCCGTTCATGTTGGTCTCGGTCAGCGGCTTGCCGGTGCCGTCGTCGATCTTGCCCGAGAAGGCGACCAGGGTCTTGATGTCCGTGTAGCCCTTGGCCTGGATGTACTTGTCGATGTTCTGCTTGTAGCGGACGGCGTGCAGGCGGGAGGAGGTCACGACCATCGCCTTGGCCAGTCCGCCCATCTCCTTGGCGGTGTGCTGCGCGGAAGTGCTCGACGATGATCTCGGCCTTCTGGGCGAGGTGGTGGGGATGCAGGCTGACGAAGCGGGCGATCGCCCGCCGCGCCTTCTTGGCGTCGTACTCGGGGTCCTCCTCGGTCGCCTTCTCGATCTTCCAGAAGGTCTGGTAGGTCGTGTAGTTGGCGAGCACGTCCATGATGAAGCCCTCCTCGATCGCCTGGCGCATCGAGTAGAGGTGGAAGGGCTCGTGAACGCTGCGTCTGCGGGTTGAGGCGTGCCGAACATCTCCAGCGTCCGCCCCTTGGGCGTGGCGGTGAAGGCGAAGTAGGAGAGGTTCGACTGGCGGCCGCTGCGCGCGCCGACCGATCTGCGCGAGCGCCTCCTCGACCGGATCGATCGCCGTCGCGAGCAGCCCGGCGTCCTCGGCCTCGGCGGCGGTCAGCTCCTGCTCTTCGCCTGCGCCGAGCGCCAGCCGCAGGTCCTTGGCGGCCTCGCCGGTCTGGGAGGAGTGCGCCTCGTCGATGACGACCGCGTAGTTGCGGGCCGGAACCTCGCCGATCTTGTCGATCACGAACGGGAACTTCTGCAGGGTCGTGATGATGATCCGGGCCTGCTCCCCGGCCAGCGCCTCGGCGAGCTGGCGTGGAGTCCTCGTCGATCTTCACGACCACGCCGCGGGCGTGCTCGAACTGGTAGATCGTGTCCTGGAGCTGGCGGTCGAGGATGACGCGGTCGGTGATCACCACGACCTTGTCGAAGACCTTGCGGTCCTCGGCGGTGTGGAGCGTCGAGAGCCGATGGGCCGCCCAGGCGATCGTGTTCGACTTGCCCGAGCCGGCCGAGTGCTGGATGAGGTAGGAGTGGCCGGCGCCGTTGGCGGCGGCGTCGGCCTCGAGCTTCAGCACCGCGTCCCACTGGTGGTAGCGGGGGAAGATGACCGTCTCGGCTGCGCGCCGAGCCGCGACCGATCCCTTCTCGGGGCGCTCGACGTGGATGAAGCGATGGAGGATGTCGAGCCAGGCGTCCTTGGCCCAGACCCGCTCCCAGAGGTACGAGGTCTTGTGGCCGTTGGGGTTGGGCGGATTGCCCTTGCCGAGGTTGTGGCCGAGGTTGAAGGGCAGGAACCGCGTCGACTTGCCCTCCAGCTTGGTGGTCATCGCGACCGCATCGGGGTCGACCGCGAAGTGGACGAGCGCGCGCCGCCCGAGCGTGACGTTCTTCGGATCGCGGTCGTTGCGGTACTGCTCGATCGCGTGCTCGATGTTCTGGCCGGTGAGGTGGTTCTTCAGCTCCGCCGTCGCGACCGGAATGCCGTTGAGGAACAGGCAGAGGTCGACCGTCTTGTTGGAGTCGGGGTCGAAGGGAAGCTGGCGCGTGACGGTCAGCCGGTTGGCGTCGTAGTGAGCGACCAGCTCGGGCGCGACGCCGAACGCGGGCTTGCGATACGAGAGGCGGATCTCGACGTTCTGGTCGCGGACGCCGTGGCGCAGGACATCGACCGTCCCCCGCTCGTCGATCTGCTGCGCCAGTCGCTGGACGAACTTCTGGCGGGCAAGCTCTTCGTCGCCGCCGTGGGCCTTGACCAGCTTCGCCCACTCCGGTCCCTGCGTCAGCTCGATGAACGCGAAGAGCTCGACGGTGTCGAGGCCGAGCCTTGGCGTCGAAGTCCTGGCCGCCACTCCGGATCGGTCCCGAGCTTGCACATCGCGATAGCCGCCGTGCCGCGACCAGATGGCGCGCTGATCTCGTCCTCAAGCAGCTTCTCGCTGACCGAACTCATGCTGCCTCCGGGATGTCGAGCTGGCCGGTGACGGCGGCGGTGATGAGGGCTTGGCGACGCTCCTGGAGGAGGGCGATCTGCTGCGATGAGCGCGGTCGAGCTGCGTTAGCGGCTCGCTCGCTTGGCATCGAGCTGCTGCGACGAGGCGCCTGCTTGCTCGGTCGAGGTCGGGAAGCGGATCGACGGATCTGCTCACGTCGCTGACTGATGCTCGAGTCGCTGCTCGTACTCGACGCTCGTCCTGACATGCTCGCTGATCCTGCACATAGTTCAGACAGCGAGTACCAGCGATGCGCGGTAGTAGCTGGCCGACTCGGTCGAACGCAGATCGCGACGCGCTGACCACATAGCCGGTGCGATAGCCGATCGCGACCGAGCCCGACCTGCCACCGAGTTCGACGCGCTGTAACGCCGATCACAAGACGTCGCCGGGCGCGAACGGCTTCGTCGATCGGTCTGCTGACGAACATCGCCGGGATCGATCTGACGCCATCGTCACCGTCCGAATGTCGGATCGTCGCCGCAGTACGGTACGCCGACGCGGCTGAGGACGCATCGCTGTCTGAGCAACGGATCGCACGCCGAGCCATCGTCGCGAGCCAGTGGTGCGAAGAACGACGACTCGCCGAAGCGCCATTGGCGTCGATCGCGAGTCGCATCGCAGATCGCGCGACGCGATCCGCTCCTCCAACAACTCGACCATCCGCTGCTTCGCCGCAATGAGGCATCGATCCGCGCCGTCTCGCGGTCGAGGTAGTCGGCGATGGCTCGCTGGTCGGTGAGCGGCGGCACTGGGATCGGCAGGTCCGCGAAGTCGTCTCGGACTGAGGTCGACTGTCGGATGCTCGCACCGTGCGACCGGCGTCGATCTGCTCGCGATGACGCTGCGATTGAGCCAGTAGTGCAAGAAAGCGCGGCTCAGATCGCCGGTCGCGGGCGAAGACACGACGATACGCCGTGGTCAACGAGCCCGCGACTCAGCTGCTCGACACGCCAGCGCGCTCCGCCGATGTGCGCACAGCGGATTGACACCAGAGTCGCCTGGCGCGAACGCGCCGTAGCCGGCGATGATCGTCGCCGGACGCTGACGGTCACCGTCGCTGAGCTCGACTCGAGCACCGATCTGCGGTCAGTCGAATGTCGCGTCGAGTATCAGATCGGATCGCGACGGTCGCGTCAGGCGTCGCGCGGCTCGTCCACGTCCTCAGACCGGCGCAGTCCAGCGACGGCTTCGACGGCGTCGGTCAGCTCATCCCGCGACCTCGGCCAGCAGCCGCTGGATCTCGTCCTCCAGCGCCTTGATCTCGGCGTCGATCTCCTCCAGCGGCCGCGGCGGCACGTACTTGTAGAAATGCCGCGTCAGCGGGATCTCGTATCCGATCTTGGTGCGCTCGTGATCGACCCAGGCATCCGGAACGTACGGCAGCACCTCGTCCCGCATGTAGTCATCGACGGCCGTCCGATACTCCAGCGTCGCGAACCGCTCTGTCGGGTCCTCGTCGAACGACACCGGCACCGCGGGCAGCGGCACGTTCTCGTTGTCGCGCAGCTCGGGATCCGGCTCGGGATTGCCCTTGCGGTCGGTGATGACCGGCGCCTCCTCATCGCGGACGGCCAGCGCCGACCAGACGGCCTTCTGAGCAGGCCCGGCCAGACCGAGGCCGGTCAGCGCCGGTCCCGAGAGCCTTGACCAGCTCCCGTTCGCGTCGCGAACCGGGCACCCTGATGCGTCGTCGAGCAGCTCGCTGACGGCCGTGCTGCACATCCTCGGGCAGCTTCTGGATCGGCTTGGCCGCGAGGACCGCGGCGATCGTCTCCTCGGTGACCTCCCAGCGCAACCGCAGCGGCCGCTCGACCGTGATGCGCAGGAAGCCGAACGCCTCGTTGGGGAAGATCTTGACCTTCTCCCCCTCCGCGAAGTCGCCGTAGAGCCGGGTGATCTCCTCGATCTGCGCGCGCGGAGATCTCCTTGCGCTTCTCGCCCAGCGACTTGCGCATCTTCACGAAGTACTCGCGGGCGTCGACGAGCTGGACCTTGCCGCGCCGCTCCGGCGCCTTGCGGTTGGTCACGACCCAGAAGTAGGTCGAGATGCCGGTGTTGTAGAAGAGCTGGTCCGGCAGCGCGACGACCGCCTCGAGCCAGTCGTTCTCGATGATCCAGCGGCGGATCTCCGACTCGCCCGAGCCGGCAGCGCCGGTGAACAGCGGCGAGCCGTTGAAGACGATCGCCACGCGCGAGCCGCCCTCCTCGGGTCGCTTCATCTTGGAGATCATGTGCTGCAGGAAGAGGAACGAGCCGTCGTTGATGCGCGGCAGCCCGGCGCCGAAGCGGCCGTTGAACCCCTTGGTCTCGGCCTCCTTGCGAACCTCGTCCTCGACCTTCTTCCACTCGACGCCGAACGGCGGATTGGCGAGCAGATAGTCGAAGCGCTCGCCCTCGTGGTGATCCTCGGAGAAGGAGTTGCCGTAGGCGATGTGGGAGGCGTCCTGGCCCTTGAGCATCATGTCCGAGCGGCAGACCGCGTAGGTCTCGGCGTTCAGCTCCTGCCCGAAGACCTCAAGCCGTGCCTGGGGGTTGAGGGCGCGCAGGTGGTCCTCGGCGACCGACAGCATGCCGCCGGTGCCGCAGGCCGGGTCGCACAGCGTCTTGACGATGCCCGGCTTGGTGAGGACGTCGTCGGCGTCGTCGATGAACAGCAGGTTCACCATCAGCCGGATGACCTCGCGCGGCGTGAAGTGCTCTCCGGCGGTCTCGTTGGACAGCTCGGAGAACCTGCGGATCAGCTCCTCGTAGAGGTAGCCCATCTCGATGTTCGAGACCGCCTCCGGGTGAAGGTCGATGTCGGCGAACTTGCCGATCACCTGGTAGAGGAGGTTGGCCCTGCGCAGCCGGTCGATCTGGATGCCGAAGTCGAACTTGTCGATGACGTCCTTGGCCGCCTCGGAGAAGCCGCCGATGTAGAGGTGCAGGGAGTCGGCGATCGTGTTCGGGTCGTCGAGGAGCTTGGTGAAGGTCAGCGGGCTGGTGTTGTAGAACTGCTGGCCGGCCACGGCCTGGAGGACGGGCTCGACGTTCTCGATCTTGCCGGCGAGCTGCTTGTGCTTGTCCGAGGACGGCCTGCTTGGTCGGCTCGAGGACGCAGTCGAGGCGGCGGATGACGGTCAGCGGGAGGATGACCTTGCCGTACTCGGACTGCTTGTAGTCGCCGCGGAGCAGGTCGGCCACGGACCAGATGAAGGCGGCGTGGTTCTTGATCGTCTCGGCCATTCGCTCAGACTCCCCCATCGCCGCCTCGGCACCAGCGGTCGGAAGACTATCCGGCCAGAGAGCCAAGGCTGGCAGTTGATTTCGTCACGCTTTCGCAGCCTTCATACGCTCAATACCGAGACGCAATCGCCCGGCCGCAAACTCCGCCTCTACATCACACAGCACCGCCCGCCGCCCCAGCGACCGGGCCGCCTTCCCGACGTTGCCCGAGCCGCAGAACGGATCGAGAACCAGCTCCCCCGTCTGGCTCGACTGGCTGATCAGCTGCCTGCAGGATCCGCACCGGCTTCTCGGTCGGGTAGCCGCGGGCAACCCGCGGGGCACCGAGCACGTTGCCGCGGTTCTTGTAGTTGCCGGGGCGATGGCCCTTCTCCAAGAAGAGGATCAGCTCCGATTGGGAGCGCCAGGTCCCTCCAAGCGCCGGGGAGAGCTTGTCCCAGACGAGCGGCCTATGAACGCGAAAGCCCGCGTCCTCGGCCGCGTCTTCGAAGAGCCGCTGCGTGCGCCAGTCGCAGAAGAGATAGGCGTGGCGGTCATGTCCGAGCACGCGATATAGCTCGGCGAGGATCTCGGGCCAGACCTCATCGGGAAGCTCGGCGAACCACTCCCGGAAGTGCGTGCCGCCCCGCTCGAAGGCATAGGGCGGGTCGGTGACGATCAGATCGACGCTCTCATCGGGCAGGCTCGCCAGGAACTCGCGGGCATCGGCCTGCACGAGGCGGACGAGATTTCGCTTCAGCCCCTCTCCCTTGCGGCGCCGGTAGGCGACCTGGCGGCAGGCGTTAGAGCAGAAGCTCCTGCGCCGTCCCACCCCGGGATGGTGAAGCGCCCGCTTGCAGATCGGGCAGCGCTCCTTCGGCGCCTTTCTCGCCTGCCTTCGCTTTGGCCGCTGCCGGGGCATTGGCGCGACCGTAGGAGCGCCCTTCTCGAGGTTGAAGGTGCTCCACCCGGGTGGATTCTTCGATCGAAGGGCGTGCCCCCTTCCTTTGCCCGTGCATCTCGGGCTCATGCCCGGGCAAACACGCGGGCATAGGTCGTTATGCCCGGGCGTTCGCTCCTTTGCCCGGGCAAAGGCCCATAGCCCGGCAGGGAGCGCCGCCTCGCCACCTACCCTGCGAAGGCGATGAGCGCCGAGGAGCCTCTACTTCCCTCGCCGGAGGCCTTCGAGGACATGCGGGTGCATCTCGAGAGGAGCACGGGCGCGGGTTTGAGCCTGAGCGCGACGTCTCCTACGAGGGCAACGCCAATCCCGATGCGCTCCTCACCTATCGCCCCGCCTCCGCTGCCAGTGCCGAGGGCTATTGGTGCTCGCTTTGCCCGGGCAGGGTCTTCCTCTTGGCCCCAGAGCCGGAGTCAAGCGAGGAGCGGGTCGGCTATCTCGCACGCCTCGATCCGAGGCTGCAGAGCCGACTCGCCGAAGTCTCCGCGGCCGAGCGCACAGAACTCACCGACGCCTACAAGGAGGAGGGGCAAGCGGCCGGGCTTCTCAAGCGCTACCGAAAGCGCCGGCGCCTTCGTACCGCAAAGCCCCAGCCCGCAGCCAAGGAACGCCGTGAAGGAGCCTGGGCATACCTGCTTGCCAAATACGAGGAGATCGGCCATATCGAAGATCTCCTGCTTGGCCCTCGTGCATCTGCGTACCCGCGATCCGGCCGCCTACCGCGAGGTGATCGGCAGCGATAGGCCATACGAGTACGAGACCGTTCGGAAGTGGTGGTACGAAATCGACGAGACGGAGCGCGAAGCCGCAAAACAGCGCTTTTGCGCCCGTACGCAGTCCAAGTAGCCCGGGCAATCCACCCGGTGGGAAACCTGGAGACTCCTCTCTCCTTGCCCCACCCTGGCAGCTATGCCCGGGCACCAGCACAACGCCAATCGGCCGAAGACCCGCCTCGCCCTCTCCAAGGCCGAGGCGGCCCAGGCGCTCGGCATCAGCGTCGACTTCCTCGAAGCGCCACGTCCTGCCCGAGCTGCGCGTCGTCCGCGTCGGGCGCCGCGTCCTGATCCCCGTCGCCGAGCTTGAGCGCTGGCTGGCCGAGCACGGCGAGCGCCTCCTGCCGGAGCCTGAAGCGCTCGATCTTCGCGGCGAGCGGAGCTATGGTCGCGACCCGGCGAGACCGGGCACCGAGCAGATGAGCACCGCGACCGCCCAAAAGCCGAAGCGAAAGCGCCCGGAAGGGATCACGATCCGCCACTCAGAGCCGCTGTGCGGGCGCGGAGCGGCGGAGAGTGCAACTGCCGCCCCACCTACCAGGCCCAGGCCTACTCGCGGCGGGACAAGAAGACGCTGCGAAAGACCTTCCCGACCCTCGCCGCCGCCAAGGCCTGGCGCTCAGAAGCCCAGACGCTGATCCGCCGCGGCACCCTGCGCGGCCCGGGCGACACAACGATCGCCGAGGCAGGCAAGGCGCTGGTGGCGGGGATCAAGGACGGCTCGATCAGAAACCGCTCCGGCTATCCCTACAAGCCCTCGGTGATCCGCGACTACGAGCGCTCGCTCCGCCTCTACATCACCCCCGAGCTCGGCGCCAAGCGGCTCTCCTCGCTCTCGCGGGTCGAGCGTGCAGGACTTCGCCGATCGCCTGCTCGCCACTGGCCTTGATCCCTCATGCGTGAAGAACATCCTGATGCCCCTGCGGGTGATCTACCGCCGCGCCTTCGCCCGCTCCGAGGTGGCGATCAACCCGACCACCGGTCTCGAGCTTCCCGCCGCCCGCGGCAAACGCGAGCGGATCGCCGACCCGGCCGAGGCGGCAGCGCTGATCGAGGCGCTGCGGCCCGAGGAACGAGCGCTGTGGGCGTTGGCGCTCTACTCGGGCCTGCGACGCGGGGAGCTGTGGGCGCTGCGCTGGGAAGACGTCGACCTCGAAGCCGGAGTGATCCATGTGAGGCGCTCCTGGGATACCCACGAGGGGGAGATCGAGCCAAAGAGCGGCGCCGGGACCCGCAGGGTGCCGATCGCCAGCGTGCTGCGCAGCTATCTGGTGGAGCAGAAGCTCCGAAACGGTGGGCGCCCCGAGCACAGGGTGCTCGCCGATCAGAGGAACCGACTCCTCAGGCGGCGACGCAGACGACGAAGGCGAAGCGGCGCTGGAAGAAGGCGGGTCTCAAGCCGATCGGCCTGCACGAGTGCCGCCACACCTTCGCCTCGCTGATGATCGCCGCGGGGGTCAACCCCAAGGCGCTCTCCACCTACATCGGCCACGCCTCGATCTCGATCACGATGGATCGCTACGGGCATCTGATGCCGGGGAGCGAGGCGGAGGCGGCGGGGCGGCTTGATGCTTACCTGGTGGGCTCCGTCGGAGGCGGGCTTACAACCTGCGAAAGCCGGACCCGATACGGCGAGTAAGCCGGGGGAGTCCTAGAGGTCGCTGAGTTCTACGGCCCGGAGCTTGACCCCCGCGACTCTGTAGGCCGTCAGCGTGAATGACTCGCTCGCAAGGCGGAACTGGCGGATCAGTTTCTCGACTTTCTCCTGGTTCTTGATGGCGGCGTCGCGTTCATCGTCTGCCTGGCGAACCAGGGCGAGCGTGTAGACGAGCTTTAGTGCCAGCTCGGCGGCCGACTCATAAATCGTGACTAGGTCATGTTCGGAGCCAAAACGGATTTTCAGGCGACCAGCCAGCGATTCGAGTTCTTGTAGGGCGACGCTCGCGGCCTCAAACGCCTCACCCAGCACGTCATCGCGTTCGTCGTCGTCGGACGCCTCCGACAGTCCCGCGACGTCATAGCCAGTGTCCGACACGACGCGGTTCGTGTGGGTCAGCGCGGAGGCGGCATCGTCAAGGACTCGTCGCACTGCATCGCGGTCCGCCAGGTCGCGCTCATGGTCAAAGCCGACGGACTCCCAGCCGGTAGGTGATCGTCACGGCCGCGAGGGACGCCAAGGCGGCGACCCCAGAGACGATCAGGCTGATTTCACTTGCGCCAATCGAAGCGGCTGGAATGGGGAGGTTCATAGGAAAGGCGGCCCCGCCCCCCTGCAAGACGGGGCCGCTTCATCCCAGGGCGAGTGCCTACCTGCACTTCTGGGGTTTGCAGGCTTTCCGACTGCATTTGGATGCGTCGCTGGAAATCCAGGTTTCCGCGGGCGGCTCGCCAAAGGCGGCGCGATAGCGGTCGAGAGTGTCCGCGTAGGCATCGTTCAACGCCTGCGCGTCAGCCTCGCCACGCATCCCGAAGTAAGGGAAGTGGTCGAGAAACTGTCCGAAGATCGCATCGCAATCCTCCCTGTAGGCCACGGTGTCGAGAATGTGGCGGTGCCACATCTCGTCGACGATCCCGCAGGGCACGATGTCGGCCAGCGGGTGCATGAGCTGAAGGGCGAGGAACTTTCGATACTCGGCCTCCATCAGGTCGATCTCGTCGGCGCCAAGGCCCGGCCCCTCGTCGGCGTCAGCGAGCTTCATCTTGACGTTGCTCAAGTCGAGCGAAATGTCGAGTCCCTTCAACGCGGCGGTGGCGTCAGAAACAGGGGAGTCGAGAACGGCCGTTCCGCCGCCGTCGACGCTAGGTTCAGTAAACACAGTACTACCTCCACTTATCGCATTTGCATCAACTGCAACTGCGAAGCGTAGGCCGCGATACCGGCGGAAAAACGTCGTTGGAATCTCCCAAATTGCGGCGTGATCGCTGACGTTTCGGAGCTAGTCGCGCGGAGCTGACAAGTTCGCGTTGGCCGTGACGGCCATCGCGTACGGTCACTCGAATGGATGAGCGGGATCGAAATATTCAGGCAAGGGGCCGGGAGCTGGTCGCCCTCGCGGCTCGCCATTTTCCACAGGAATTCATGGCCACGAATGACTCCGACGCTTGGCCGCTCATCGGTGCGGCGCTTGTCAGCCGAATGACGACGATCTTGGACTCAACCCTGGCCCTCCTGCCGTTCGGCCGTGAGACGGACGGTGGGACGCTTGCCCGCAGCCTCTATGAGCATGCGGTACACGTCGCCTGGCTCGCCGCCGACCCAGGGCAGCCGCGGATCGAACGATGGCGAAAGCACGATCTACGGCAACGTCTGAAAGCCGATAACGACGCCCGCGAACGCGGAATCGAGCTGTTCGCCGATGAGCAGCGAGCCGAGGTGGAGGCCCAGGTCGCTGAGCTAGAGGGCGCCGACTTGGTCTTGGCCGACCTGCAAGGGAGGCCGACGAGCATTGGGCCGACCGACTCCCTGGGATGGGCGACCACGGCGAAGTTCAGTCGTTCCGCGGCCTGTACGCGATCCTCTACCGGCAATACACGGCGGTTGCCCACCCGCGCTATCAGGGGAGAGGCGATTTTGGAGGGAAGCAATCGCTCCGCGAATCGTTGAAAGCGGTCGACCTAGCGGCCGTTGCCGAGGTTCGGGCCGTTCGCAATAAGGCATGCGCTCACCTCGACTCGGCTTTGTCGCTCAAGCAAATTCAGAGCCTCATTCTCGACCTCGACGACTCGATCATTTTGGAACGAGTCCTGAACCCCGCAGTTGACGTCTTGCTCGGCGCGGCCCATGAGGACATAACGACTCGGTGGCTGTTCATGGATGAGCCGTCCTTGTCGGGAGCGCGTCCCGCGTCCACACCCGGAGTCAAAGCTTTCGACCGGAGCAAGCCCGACCCGGCGAAAGACTGAACCTAGCCCGGCGAGACGATCGTGACGCTCACGGTTTCGGAGTGGCCGTGCTGTTCGTGTCGGAAGTTGCTGAACACGACCCCGCCGGGTCGCACGACGTGCGGCCCCTCCGTGCCGGCGAGGGAGTCGTCGTGTCGCAGGTGGGCGAAGGTCAGCTTCGTATCGGTCGGCAGACTCGCCAAGGCGATCAGCTCGCCCGTCTCGGTGACTGACCGCGGTATGGAGCTGACCATGAGGCCCCGGCCAATGCGTTCGTTGAGGTCGGCCATTTGGCGTGTCTCACGAATCAGCAAGTCGGCCAGCGCCCTGGCGCTCAGGCCACGCTCAACCTGATTTCGGATCGCCCGGTTCAGCTTCGCGTGTCGACCCGCGGGTAGGCCGCCTACATCGGTCCATAGGTAGGGGCTGTCGTCAGTCAGGATGCGGACATCTCCGACGAATTCGGGTTGCGCCCCCGGCAGCCAACCGTCCTGCGTCAGGGCGTTGGTGATCGTTATTCCGAAAGGGCGGAGGTCGTCTCCGTGCTGTGGGAACCGTGCCCAACCGGCGCCAACGAACGCTTGCCGTTTGGCGGCGGCCGACCCCGGCATTTCCGCAAAGGCCCGGGTAGCTTCGTTGACAATGAGCTGCGCTGCATGACCAATCGACTCGTGCCGTAGCCGAGGACACCCGCACGGCCAGTACATCGGCGGGCTTCCCCTCAATCGTGGCCAGGCCGGTGAACGCGAACGCAACCCGGTTAGAGAAAAAACGGCCTTGTTGGCCTCCTGTTCAATTGCCTCGCCGGTGTTCAGGTCGCTCAGGCACCGGTCGGATACCTGAATGGCGAAGTCCTGCGTTACGCAGCTCAGAATCAGGGTCACGGAGTGAGGCTAGCCCTTGCCACGGCGAAGGACCAGCACCGGGATAGCGATCATTGTGCGATCGGCGTCACCCAGCCCAGGCGGTCTTTGGCGGTGTCTACGGGAGGTCCGACGCCCTTCGAGCATCGCGCGCATTCCGGCTAAATCCACGCATTCCGCTCTGTGAAGCGGAGGGGGTGGGATTCGAACCCACGAGCCGCCTTGCGACGGCCAACCGGTTTTCAAGACCGGCGCATTCAACCGCTCTGCCACCCCTCCGGGGAGTGGATCGCGCTCCGATGCTAGACAGAGTGGAGCGGACCGGAGTTCGCTCGGCCCTGATTGGATGGAGCGATGCGGCGGTTGCTGATCCTGGCTTCGACGATGGTCTTCTTCGACGTCACCTTCTACTCGGCGATCGCACCGCTGCTGCCCGACTACGTCGCCGAATTCGGGCTCAGCAAGGCGGAAGCCGGGTCCTCACCGCCTCCTACGCGGCGGGCACGCTGCTCGCCTCGCTGCCGGCCGGTCTGCTGGCATCGCGCTTCGGCCCCCGGCGCGCCGTGATCGCGGGCCTGCTGATGCTGCGGGGTCGCCAGCGTCGCCTTCGGCTTCGGCGCCAGCATCGCCCTGCTCGACGCGGCTCGCTTCGCCCAGGGTATGGCGGGGGCGCTGATCTGGTCCGGCGCGCTGACCTGGCTGATCACCGCGGCGCCCGACGAGCAGCGCGGCTCGGTGATCGGCACGGCCCTGGGTGCGGCGGTCGCCGGCGCCCTGCTCGGCCCGGCCCTGGGAGCGATCGCGGCCCGATCGGCACCGAGCCAGTCTTCGGCTCGGTGTTCCTCCTCACCGTGGTGCTCGCGCGTCTTCGCCTCCCGCACTGCCAGAGGCGAGCGCGCCCGAAGAGCAGGACCTGCGAGAGGTCGCCGCGACGATCCTCACCCGTCCGGTGCTGAACGCGACCGCATTCGTTGCGGTGCCCTCGATGATGTTCGGGGCGATCGAGGTCCTGGTGCCGCTGCGGATCGATGCGCTGGGTGGTGGCCACGCCCTGATCGCAGGCTGGCTTCATCGCCGGCGCCGCGCTGGAGGCGGGCCTGGCCCCGGTCGCGGGGCGCTATTCCGATCGGGTCGGCCGGCGCACTCCCCGTACACAGTCGGGCTGACCATCTGCGCGGTGGCGATGATCGCGATCGCGGCCGCCCAGACCCTCGGCGCCGTTCTTGCCGGCCTGATCCTCACCTCGCTGGGTGCCGGGATCTGTTTCGCCCCGGCGCTGACGATGCTCTCCGAGGCGGCGGAGTCGAGCCGTCTGCACCAGGGTTTCGCCGCCGGCCTCTCGAACATGGCCTGGGCGGCGGGCCAGGTCGTGGGAGGCGTGGCGGGGGGGGGCGTGGCCAGCGTCACCGGCAACGCCGCTCCCAGCCTCGCCATCACCGCCCTCCTCCTCGCCACCGCCGCCTATGCCCGCCGCGTGTTGGCCCCGCCGGCGGCGCAGCCGGTTAGGTTTAGCGCCGTGGGGGACATCTGGCGCAACTGGGCGGGGGATCAGTCCTGCGAGCCGGCAGAGATCGTCCAGCCGCGCAGCCGCGAGGAGCTGGCCGAGGCGGTGCTCGAGCGCCGCGGCGGAAGGGAGGAAGGTGAGCGTCGCCGGCTCGGGGCACTCGTTCACCGATGCGGCGCTGACCGACGGCACGCTGGTCGGGATCGAGGCGCTGAGCGGTGTGATCGACGCCGACCCCTCCTCGGGCCTGGTCAAGATCGGGGGGGAACGGTGCTTGCCGATCTCAACGAGGCGCTCAGCCGGCTCGGCCTGGCGATGGAGAACCTCGGCGACATCGACCGCCAGACGATCGCCGGCGCGATCTCCACCGGCACCCACGGCACCGGCGCCAGGCTGCGCAACATCTCCTCCCAGGTGGAGGGGTCGAGCTGGTCCTCGCCGACGGCAGCGTCCGCGAGCTGACCGCCGAGGCCGAGCCCGGCCTGCTGCGGGCGGCGCGGGTGGGGGTCGGCGCGCTCGGCGCGATCTCGGCGGTGACGTTGCGCTGCGTCCCCGCCTTCATCCTGCGACCGGGTCGACACTCCGCGGCCGACCAGCGAGGTGCTCGACACCTTCCAGGAGCGCGCCGACGCCAACGACCACTACGAGCTCTTCACCTTTCCCTACGCGGACAGCGCCCTCGTTCTCGAGCGCAACCGCACCGAGGCGCCGCCCCGGCCGCGGGGCCGGGTTGCCGCCTACCTCAACGACATCGTGCTGGAGAACTGGGCGCTGGAGGCGCTCTCGGCGACCGGCAAGCTCGCTGCCCCGCTCGATCCCAGCGCTGTCGCGCCTCGCCGCTCGCCTCGCCTCCGGCACCAGCGCCACCGACCGCAGCGACCGGATCTTCGCCAACGAGCGCCGCGTCCGCTTCACCGAGATGGAGTACGGGGTGCCGCGCGAGCATGGGCCCGAGGCGGCCCGCGGGTGATCGAGTGGGTGCGGGCCAACCGCTACCCGGTCTTCTTCCCGATCGAGATGCGGGTGACCGCCGGCGACGATGCCCTGCTCAGCCCCTCGCACGGGCGCGACACCGCCTACATCGCCGTGCACCAGTACCGCGGGCATGCAGTGGCGCCCCTACTTCGAGGCGGTCGAGGAGATCATGGACGCCTACGGCGGCCGCCCCCACTGGGGCAAGCGCCACTTCCAGACGGCCGAGACCCTCGCCCCCCGCTACCCGTCCTGGGCCGAGTTCCAGGCCGCCCGCGACGAGCTCGACCCCGGCCGCGCCTTCACAAACGAGTACGCGAAGAGGGTCCTCGGCGCCTAGAGGAAAGTCTCGCCGTCGCCCCTGTAGGTGGGGACCTCGTCGACGATCGCGCCGCCCTCGACCAGGTGGAGGGAGGCGAAGCGCTCGCACAGCTCTCCCGCCTTGGCGTGTCGGAGGTAGGCCCGGTCGCCGATGCTGCAGCTGCGCCGCGGCGGAGCCGAGCAGCGGGGTCTGCACCTCGCCGGCGCCCTCCTCGGAGTCGAGCCTCAGTCCCGGCGGCAGCCAGGGCGTTGGGAGACCGGCGGCGTCGCCGCCGCCCGAGGCGAGGTAACCGCCGCCGAGCGCAGTCGCGACCCGGGCTGAGGGCTTGCGGACGACCGGCAGCGCGAAGCCTGCGGCCGGCGTCAGGGTGAAGCGGCTGTAGTGGTCGAAGAGGGCGGGCGCGTAGAAGCCCGAGCCGGCGCTCACCTCGGTCACCGCCTCCTCGGCGGCGGTCAGCTCGAGGCTGCCGGTGCCGCCGCCGTTGACGATCTCCAGCTCGACGATCTCTCCCACGGCGGCGACGATCGCCGCCCGCCGCTGCGCCAGCTCCGCCACCGAGCGTCGCTGCATGAAGCGGATCGCAGCGCCCCGCATGCGCCTTCCCGGCGGCAGGTCGCCGACTCCGGCGATCTGCCCCTCGTAGGCCATCAACGCCGACCAGGTCTATCTGCGGGCGCCGCTCGATCTCCCCTGCCAGCGCGATGGCCTGCTCGACGGTGTGGATCGGGGAGCGCTTCGGCCCCACCTTCACCCTCCCGCCCAGCGCCCACCAGCCGGCGTCGATGTCGGCGCAGACGCGAACCGGCGCCGCTCCGGCCCCGAGCACCGACTCGATCATGTCGAGGTGCTCGGCGCAGTCGACCATCACGATCGGCGCTCCGGCTGGGTTGGCCACCGAGCGCAGCGCCAGCTCAGCCAATGCTGTCGCGTCGGCGGTCGGGTAGGCGAGCAGCAGGTCCTCGAAACCCTGCTCGGCCAGCCACAGAGTCTCCGGCAGGGTGAAGGTGAGCAGCCCGGCGAAGCGCTCGTCGCGGCGCAGGATCGCCTCCAGCAGCGCCCGGCAGCGCACCGACTTGCTGGCGATCCGCATCAGGCTTGCCCGCCGCCCGCTCCAGCATCGAGTCCGCGTTGGCCCACATCGCGTCGAGGTCGACGAAGGCAAACGGCGCCTCGACCTCGGCGAAGATCTCCTCGTACTCGGCGTGGGTCATGCTGGGACGAGCCTATCCCGGCCGCTCTCCTACAATCGGGACCCTGTAACGGAGAGGTGGCCGAGTGGCTGAAGGCACTCGCCTGCTAAGCGAGTAGGGGGCGCAAGCTCTCTCGAGGGTTCGAATCCCTCCCTCTCCGCTTGCCCGGCGCTCAGGCGTGCCGGGCCCGCACGACGACGCGGGCGCCCCGCGCCGGGATCATCGTCACGTTGCGGTGCAGGGCCCGCTCGGGGGCCGGGTCCTCGGCTTCGAGGTCGAGGCGGCGCGCCATCGCCCCCAGCACGACGCGCTGCTCGGCCATCGCCAGTGCCGCCCCGAGGCAGCGCCGGATGCCGCCTCCGAACGGGATCCACTCGTACGTGCCGGGCTTGTTCTCCAGCCAGCGCTCCGGCTTGAAGGCGAACGGCTCGGGGTAGACGTCGTCGCGGTGGTGGACGAGGAGGATGCTGATCATCACCGGGGTGCCGGCCGGGACGGCCCACTCGCCGAGCCGCCACGGCACCGCCACCCGCCGCCCGATCAGCGGGATCACCGGCCGCGAGCGCATCGCCTCGACGATCGTCGCCTCGATCTGCTCGGCGCCGCCCCGCCCGGAGCGCACCGCCTCCAGCAGGCTCTCGTGCGCGTCCGGCGTACGGACCAGGCGCTCCCACGCCCAGGCCAGCGAGTTGGCGGTCGTCTCGTGGCCGGCGAGGACGAGGGTCAGCAGCTCGTCGCGCAGCTCCTTGTTGCTCAGCGCCTCGCCGCTCTCGGTGCGGGCCTGCAGCAGGAGGGAGAGGATGTCGTGCCGTTCTCCGAGGTCGCTCGCCAGCCGTCGCTGCTCGATCACCGGGTAGGTGGCCCGGTCGAGGATCGAGAGCCCGAGCCGCATCGGCCCGACCGCCTCCTTCCTGCCGATGTTGAGCAGTTCGGTCAGCTGCGCTCCGGGGCGGGTGGAGGCGGTGACGAGGCCCTTCACCGTCTGGCGCAGCCGGTGCTCGACCGTGCCGCGATCCGGCTTTCCGTCGACGCCGAAGATCCCGGCCATGATCACGTCCAGGGTGATCGCCTGCATCCGAGGCGCCAGCGCGAATGGGCGGCCGACCGGCCAGCTGTCGATCTCGCGTTCGGCGGCGTCGGCGATCAGCTGCGCGTAGGCCTCGATCGCCTCCCCGTGGAAGGGCGGCAGCAGCAGCTTGCGCTGGCGCATGTGGCGGGGGCCGGTGGCGGTGAGGACGGAGTTCGGCCCGACGATCGGCAGTAGCGGCGATTCGCCGGTGAGTGAGGGGGCCTGCTCGGGCTTCGCCGTGAACAGCGAGCGGACGTGGTCGGGGTGGCCGGTGATGACCGGACGGCCCGGGAGCGTGCTTCGCATCCGGAAGACGTCGCCGAACTCGCGCCGGCCGCGAAAGACGAACTCGATCTGGCGCTGGTTGAAGCGGATCGCCTGCAGCAGCTGCGGCAGCCGGATGCTCGGCGGCTGGGGGAACCGCTCTGCCTCGGCGGAGCCGATCGGCCCGGCGGGGGAAGCCGCCGCCTCTCCGAGGAGGCCCTCCTGGCGAGGGGTGTCGACCTGTACGGGGGGCCTGACGACGCTCGGGCTCATCCAATGGCCATTGTGACACAGATCGATGTCAACGTTGGATTCTCAGGCGGACGGAGATCCGCAGGGGTGAGGGGCTGCACGCTCTACAGTCGTAGCGCGTGGATCCAGAGGCGACACCAGGCGCGGAGGGGCGGCAGCGCAGGCGGACGAAGATCATCGCCACGGTCGGCCCCGCGAGCCGCGACCCCGCCGTGCTCGAGCAGCTGATCGAGGCCGGCGCCGACATCCTCCGCCTCAACTTCTCCCACTCCGACGCCGAGTGGCACGCCGGCGCGATCGAGGCGATCCGCGCTGCGGCCGGCCGTGCCGGTCGGGAGGTCGCGATCCTCGGCGACACGGACGGCCCCCACGACCTCGGCTGGATCGATTTCGCCGCCGAGCACGGGATCGACCTGCTCGCCATCTCCTTCGTCTCGACGGCGGCCGACGTTGAACGGGCCGAGGACCGTCTCCGCGTGCTCGGCGCCGATATCCCGCTGATCGCGAAGATCGAGAAGCGGGAGGCGGTGGAATCCGCCGAGGAGATCGTCCGCGCGGCCGGCAGCGGGATCATGGTCGCGCGCGGGGACCTCGGGGACCAGTTGCCGCTGGCCCAGGTGCCGGTGGTGCAGAAGCGCCTGATCCGGGCTGCCGGCAAGCGCTCCAAGCCGGCGATCACGGCGACCCAGATGCTGGCCTCGATGGTCACCGCCAGCCGCCCCACCCGCGCCGAGGTGACCGACGTCGCCAACGCGATCTACGACGGAACCGACGCGGTGATGCTCTCCGAGGAGACCGCGATCGGCAACCACCCGGTCGAGGCGGTCCGGGTGATGGGCGAGATCGCCCTCGCCACCGAGCCCGATCTTCGCTATGGCGAGTGGCTGTTCACCCGCACCGACCAGGCGACCCAGGACATCGCCGACTCGGTCGCCCAGGGCGCCGTCGGCGCGGTCTACCGGCTCGGGCTGAAGGCGCTGGTCGTGCCGACCTCCAGCGGCCGCACC
The DNA here is from genome assembly GCA_963838035.1 of uncultured Solirubrobacterales bacterium. GTDB lineage: Bacteria > Actinomycetota > Thermoleophilia > Solirubrobacterales > 70-9 > CAVVNN01. The sequence goes on along the minus strand of CAWIPM010000003.1, from coordinate 67,579 downwards.
GCCCGCCTCGTCTCCGCCCACCGGCCCGACGTGCCGGTGCTGGCACTCTCCCCCCGGATCGAGACCGTGCGCCGCCTCAACCTCCTGTTCGGGGTGACCGCGGCGCTGAGCGAGCACGAGACCGAGGTGCGCGGCCTGCTCGACGACTGCGCTGCGCTGGCGGCCCGGCACGGGGTGGCGGCGTCGGGCGACCTGATCGCGATCACCGCCGGCCTTCCGGAGCAGGAGCTGGGGACGAACCTCTTCGAGATCCACCGCGTGCCCTAGGTAGGGTTCCAGTCGTGACCGACTTCGACGCGATCGCTGCTGGGATGAACCAGGCGGTGCCGTTCGCCGGCCACCTCGGCTTGGTGATCGAGACGATCGGCGAGGGCGAGGCTCTGGTCCGCCTCCCCGACCGCAGCGAGCTGACCAACCACGTCGGCTCCCAGCACGCCGGCGCCCTCTTCACTCTCGCCGAGACCGCCTCCGGCGCGGCCTTCGTCGGCGCCTTCGCCGAGCGCCTCGGGGAGCTGACCCCGCTCGCCCGCAGCGCCGAGATCGACTACGAGAAGATCGCCAAGGGGCCGATCGCTGCGGCCGCCAGGCTCGGCATCGGCAAGGACGAGGCGATCGCGACCCTCGACGCCGAGGGCAAGGTCGAGTTTCCCTGCGAGGTCGAGCTCTCCGACGACTCGGGCCTGCGCGTGGCCACCGCCACCATCCGCTGGCACGTCCGCCTCAACCAGCCCGCCGCGCGCGAAGCCGCCTGACCCGGCGCCAATGCTCTGGGGGGTTGCGCCCTAGCGAACTACGTCGCGCTGGGCGTCCGCCGGATCGCAGCGCAGCACGTAGGACAACGTCACCTCTTCCCCCCAGAGCCAGCGGGTCACGTCGTCGGCCTCTTCGCAGTAGGCGGGTGGACGGTTGCCGGCGCGCTTGCGCGCAATCACCCAGGTGGCTTCCGTGTCTCCCTGCCACTGCTTGGCGACGTTGGTGCCGCGGTCGGCGGCGAACGGCGTGACCTGCGAATCGGTGCACGGTTCGAGATCGGGACGACCGTCTTCGTCCCAGGGTGTGACGAGAAAGGTGCTACAGAGAAGGCGCGCGTCCCTCGGCACACGTGACAGGGCCTCGCGTCCGCTCGCCCACCAGTAGTCGGTCTCCCAGTTGTCGTTGACTCCCCCGATCGCGGCGATCGGGTTCACGTAGGTGTAGTCGTAGGGAAACAGGGCCGCCCCCTCGACCAACGGCGCGATCAGGGCGAGGCTGAGCACGGCGGTCGCGGCCCCTCGCCAGCGCCTTCCCGGCGTCCGGGGGGCGGACCAGCTCCAGAGCCTCTGCGCTCCGACTGCGGCCAGGATCGCCAGCGCGGGCAGGACAAAGAGAACATGGCGCATGCCGCTATATAGGACTGTCCCGGCGAGGACGGCGCCAATCGGGACCAGCAGAAGCTGGGCCAAGACCAGCGCCAGGCCGAGATCCTCGGTGGCCCAGGCAGGGCCGCGGCCGCCGCGGCGCATGGTCGCCGAGAGCGCCCGCACCGCGCAGGCCGCCCCCAACAGCGCCAACCCGCCCAGCAGCAGCGGCATCGAGGCGCCGATCCAGATCGGCAGGTAGTACCAGGGGGGGTGCTCCGAGAGCAGGCTACCGGCGGTGAGGGTGTAACCCGTGTAGGGATACCCGGCGGCGCTGGAGACGGAGTCGAACAGGGCCTTGAGGGGCGTCGCGGCGACGTTGGGGTAGGCGACGGCGATCGCCACCAGCCCGACGAGGGCTCCTGCCGCCGCCGAGCCGTCGCTGCGCCAGTCCACTGCGACCCCACCCGAGCGACGCTGCCCGGCCCGCAGCGCCGCGTACAGGGTCAGGGTGAGTAGGAAGGGAACCAGCATCGAGAGGCGGGTGCCCGCGGCGATGAAGAACCCTCCAGCGAGGAGCGCTCCGATCGCCCAGCGGCGGCGCGGCGTCGGCCGGCCGTCGACCTGCAGGGCGAGGAGCAGGCCGAGGGTCAGGAAGGTATAGCCGCTGGCGACGGGCACGTCCTTGGGGTTGAAGAAGCCATGTCCGGTCCAGCGAGGGAGCATGAGCAGGGCCGCGGCCGCCCACAGTGCGAAGCGCCTCGACCTGGTCAGGCACCAGACCCCGGCAGCAACGGCGACGGCGGTCAGCGCCGCCAGCAGCGCGACCACCAGGTGGCGGACCTCGTAGACCGCCGCCGAGTTGCCGATTTCGCCGAAGCTCTCATTGCCCAGGACGACGTTGGCCGCGTGTGCGGTCGCCTCGTAGGCCGGGCCGTAGACGTAGGGACTCGAGTAGTCATTGGCGGGGTCCGGCCGCCCTTCCGAAAGGAACCAGGGGGGGAGGTACCAGCCGTAGTCGATCCACGATCGCGCCTCTTCGGCCTCGGTCGGCTCGTCCGTGGTGACGCCGACCTTCAGCGCTCCTGCGAATAGCCCGACCACGCCGACGGCGATGACAATCGCTGCGATCACGGCGAGCGGGTCGAGGCTACGGAGGAACCGGTGGGCCCGAGGCCGCGCCGAGCCGGAGCCGTCGGTCCCTCGTGAGCTCCGTGTCACACCACCCCCTGTCCCCTCGATGCGCCCGTTGCCAGTTGGGACTTGGCCGAGACGCGGGATCGTACACGCGCTGATGCCGATCGAACGGAGCGGCCGAGCCACGCGGCCGAGCGCGTTTCACTGCCCTCCTCGCCTAGAATCCGGTCCCCTGCATTCGGCTGTGCCGAGGGCGCGGAAGGGCGGAATCGAGGCGCTGCCTCCTTGGCACCGCTCGGAGACACTCCAGAAAGCGTTGATTTGCAGGCCAAGCGCCCGTAGCTCAGTTGGATAGAGCGTCGGTCTACGAAACCGAAGGTCACAGGTTCGAATCCTGTCGGGCGCGCTGAGAATCCCCTGGTAATCGTGGGGCTCTTCGGGTTTTCAGGGGTCGTCACGGAGCGCTGCCAACCTTCAATCAACCTTCATTCTGAGAGACGCGATTCACGGTCGGTGAGGAAACCGTCGAGGCCGGCCCATGCGCATATCTGCTGGCCCGAAGCACGTACCACACAAGTGGGTGACCGGGGGGACGGAGCGAGGTTTCTCCACCCTCTTCGCACTCGGCGACTCGAGGGTCTGATCACGGAGATGAGCGAGCCCACCATGGAACTTGTCCCACGCCCACCGACATCGCGCCCCAGCCAATGTGGTCGATGTCGCGGCAGGGTTCGGCGTGGAGCTCCTGCTCTGAGACTCTCGGGGTTCCCAGCTGGCCTGGCTCCGGTCGGTCCCGGCTCGGAGCCCGCGGAGCCAATGGCATCAGTGCAGTGGCGATACGCACCCACCGGCTGGAGGCACTCACGGGCGTGCCAGGATGGAAGGACGGCGCCACCGTGATTCGTGCCGCCCATTGAAAAGGGCGGAAAGTGCTCGCCCATCGCGGTAGATTCGCCAGGCGAGAATGAAAGAGGTCGATCGCAACAGGCTGCACCACGCCCTCGAGGCTGAGGAAGAGCGGTTCGAAGAGACCCATCGACGCTCGGGCGAGCTCTTCGAGAAGGCGAAGGACTCTCTGCTCGCCGGCGTGCCGATGCCGTGGATGACAGAGTGGGCGGGGCCGCACCCGGTCTTCGCGGCCGGCGCGCGAGGCGCCCATCTCACGGACGTCGACGGCAACGAATACGTCGACTTTTGCCTTGGCGACACCGGCTCCATGACGGGCCATTCGCCGCCGCCGGCGGTTGAGGCAGCCTGCGAGCAGGCGAAGCAGGGAATCACCCTGATGCTGCCGACCGAGGACTCTTCGTGGGTAGGGAAGGAGCTCGCTCGCCGTTTCGGCCTGCCCTACTGGCAGTTCGCGCTGACCGCGACGGATGCCAACCGATTCACGATCCGCCTGGCGAGGTCGATCACAGAACGGCCGAAGATCCTCGTCTATTCCTGGTGCTACCACGGCACGGTCGACGAGACCTTTGCGATCCAGGTGGAGGGGGAGACCCGCTCGCGGCCCGACAACATCGGCCCGCCGGTGGATCCGGCGTTGACGACGGTCGCGATCGAGTGGAACGACGTCGAGGCCCTCGAGAGGGCGCTCGCCGGGGGCGAGATCGCCTGCGTGCTTGCCGAGCCGGCGATGACGAACATCGGAATCGTCCTGCCGGATCCCGAGTACCACAACGCTCTGCGCTCTCTCACCCGCGAGCACGGCTCCCTGCTGGTGATCGACGAGACCCACACGATCTGCGCGGGGCCGGGCGGCTACACCGCCGCGCACCGTCTCGAGCCTGACTTCGTGACGATTGGCAAGACGCTGGCGGCCGGGGTCCCGGCGGCGGCCTACGGGATGAGCGAGGAGGTTGCCGGCCGGGTGCTGAGGGCAAATCTCGGCCTCGAGACCTCCGACGTCGGCGGTATCGGCGGCACCTTGTCGGGCAACGCGCTGTCACTCGCCACGATGCGGGCGACTCTCGAGAGCGTCCTCACCGACGGGGCCTTTGCGGGGATGATCGCTCTGGGCGAGCGTTTCGAGGCTGGGGTTCGAGAGGTGATCGATTCCCAGCGGTTGCCGTGGCACGTCACGCGGCTCGGCTGTCGGGTCGAGTATGCCTTCAGTCCGGACCCGCCGCGCAACGGAGCGGAGGCCGCGGCGGCGCAGGACCGCGACCTCGATCGCTATCTCCACCTCCATGCGCTGAATCGGGGAATCCTGATGACTCCCTTCCACAACATGGCGCTGATGTCTCCAGCGACCAGGAGGGAGGACGTCGACGGCCACACCGAGGCTTTCGCCGGGGCCGTGCGGGACCTGTTCGACTGATGCGTTCGGACTAGGCGGGTGCGGCCCTCGCCGCGTCCTCGATGAGCTCTGCCGCTCGCTCGGTCCCACGCGCCTTCTGCAGGGCGACGGAGATCGCACTCAGTCGGCCGCAAAGGGGCCGGTCGCCGAGGAGGCGGTCCAACGCGCCCCTCAGCTCCTCGGGCGCGTGACCGTAGGTGTCGAGGCGGACGCCGAGTCCCGCCTCGTCGAGGCGCTGCGCGTTGTCGTGTTGGTCCCAGAACAGGGGTAGAACGACCATCGGCTTGCCGAAGTAGAGGGACTCGGTAACCGTGTTGTTGCCGCCGTGGCAGATCACGATGTCGACCTGCGGCAGGATCGAGGTTTGGGGAAGGAACTCGGCGCCGGCCATGTTGTCGGCGAGCTCGATTTCGTCGGCCTGCGGCCCTTTCGAGACGATCACCCGGTAGCTCCCGTTTGAGAGGGTGGCGATCAGGTTTCGCATCAGGTCCACGTCGGCAGAGCCCAGGGAGCCCAGGCTGAGGTAGACGATCGGCTCCGACCCGCCGGCGAGCGACTCGGGAACCTGCCAGCCGGGGTCCGTGCTGCGCACGCTGGCCTGCAAGTTGTGCCAGCGTGAGTCGAGCGGGCGATCTCGCGGATAGTCGATCTCCGTGGGATATAGGTAAAGGTTCAGCCAGGGGCTCGCGTGGATGAAGTCGCGCTCGGGAAGCGGCGGCGTCCCCTGCGCCTGGCAGAAGGCGTCGAAGTCGCCGTGGATTCCCTCCAGCGCCTCCCCGTACGCGCCCCAGTAGGCGCCCCAGGTGGAGCGATCGTCCAGCGGCAGCCCGGAGAAGGGGGGCGGCACCCGGGGGTCCTTGATCTCGGTCGGGTTGCAGGAGACGATCCGCGCCCAGGGCCGGCCCGAGGCGAGAAGCGCCGGGAAGGCGACGACGTTGTCCTCGACGACGATGTCGGGCTGGAGCTCGTCGATGATCTCGCTCAGCCGCTCGTCGACGTACTTGGCGCCGTCGACGAGCGCCTGGAAAGTGGGTGCGATGAACCCGTCGAGCTGCTCGATCGTCGGGCGGCGAAAGACCGGCGCCGTTTCGCGAATGTAGTCCTTCCAGAACTGGCCGGGGACCTCCTCCGTCTCGGGCTCTGGCGTGAGCCGCATCACCCGCTCCTCGAACCCCTGCGCCTCGAGCGTTCCCGCGAAGGACTCCTCGACGATGAAGATGACGCGGTGTCCCCGCCGGCGCAGCACGTCCCCGATCCCGACGCAATTGTTGGTCGGGCCGAACGCCCCCTCGGGGAAGAACACGATCGTGGCCGCCGGAGCCTTCACCGGTGCCGTCCAGTCTGACAGCCGAAGGCGGTAATCGAGTGGGTGCAGCGGGTAATGGCGAGACCGGGCCCCATGTTGGGGCCCGGTCGGCGCGGTGCTTCTTCAGGTGCCCCGCGGGTGCGGCGTGTGGTCGCTCAGGTGCAGGCCCTCGAGCGTCCTCGGGATGTAGAGCAGACCGCAGGCACCGACGACCGTGTAGACGACGTCGGTCAGCGTTCCGGTGCCGAACACGTTCGAGATCACGTTGGTGCCGAACAGTCCGACCATCCCCCAGTTGAGTGCCGCCAGCACGATGATGAGTAGTGCGACGGGCTCGAACCGCTTGGTCATCTCCATCTCAATCCTCCTCGGAGATAATGCGGATAGTTACGAACAATGAACACCCCGCGGCGGGCCGAGTTACGGCGCGTTCCGACCCGGGTGCAGGGCGGTGCTCCGGTGAGTCCCGCCGGAGTGCTACCGTCGTATATCGGCCCGCCCAGATGCAGGGCCGTTGAGTGGCGACGACAGGGAAGAAGCAGGAGCGGGTAATCGTCCGGTTCGCCGGCGACTCTGGCGATGGCATGCAGCTCGTGGGGGGCCGGTTCACAGCCGCCACCGCTCAGATCGGCAACGACCTCTCGACCCTTCCCGACTTCCCGGCGGAGATTCGCGCCCCCGCCGGAACGCCGCACGGGGTCTCCGCCTTCCAGATCCACTTCGCCTCGCGCGACATCCTCACGCCGGGGGACCACCCGAACACGCTGGTCGCGATGAACCCGGCGGCGCTGAAAGCGAACCTGGGCGCGGTCGAGACGGGTGGCACCGTGATCGTCAACGAGGACGCCTTCACCGCCGGCAACCTGCGCAAGGCCGGTTACGAGGTCGACCCGCTCGACGATGGGACCCTCGACAGCTACCAGGTATTCCGCGTGCCGATGACGACGATGACGACGCGCGCGAGCGAGGGGATCGAGGGCCTCAAACCGGCCGAGGCCCAGCGCACCAAGAACATCTTTGCCCTCGGGCTCGTCTCCTGGATGTACGGGCGGCCGATCGAGGCGACGCTCTCCTGGCTGGAGACGAAGTTCGCCAAGTTGCCGGCGATCCGCGAGGCCAACCTCGCCGCCTTCAAAGCCGGCTACAACTTTGGCGAGACGGCGGAGCTGGCGGCGACTCCGATCGAGATCGCGCCGGCGCCGCTGTCCCCCGGCGAGTACCGCAACGTCGACGGCACCCAGGCGCTGGCCCTGGGCCTGATCGCCGCCGGAGTGAAGAGCGGCCTGCAGCCCTTCTTCGCCACCTACCCGATCACCCCGGCCTCCGAGCTGCTGCACCATCTGGCGCGCCACGACCGCTTCGGCGTGCGCACGGTGCAGGCCGAGGACGAGATCGCCGCCGTCAACATGGCGCTCGGCGCCTCCTTCGCCGGCCACCTCGGGATCACCGCGACGAGCGGCCCCGGAATGGACCTGAAGGCGGAGACGATCGGGTTGGCGGCGATGCTCGAGCTGCCACTGGTGATCGTCGACGTGCAGAGGGCCGGCCCCTCCACCGGGATGCCAACCAAGACCGAGCAGACCGACCTCCTGATGGCGATCCACGGCCGCCACGGCGAGTCGCCGTTGCCGGTGATCGCCGCCGCCACGCCCGCCGACTGCTTCGACTCTGCGGTCGAGGCGGTGCGGATCGCGGTTCGCTACCGGACGCCGGTCATCCTGCTCGGCGACACCTTCCTTGCCAACTCCTCCGAGCCCTGGCGGATCCCCGACACGGCCGAGCTGCCCGAGATCGACCCCGACTTCGCCGAGGGCCCCAACGCCGGCGACGAGTTCCTTCCCTACCTTCGCGACGAGCGCGGCGCCCGCCCCTGGGCGATACCGGGCACCCCCGGGCTCCAGCACCGGATCGGCGGTCTCGAGAAGGAGAACGGCAGCGGCAACATCAGCTACGACCCCGGCAACCATGCGCTGATGACCCAGCTGCGCGCCGAGAAGCTGGAGAAGCTGGCCGAGGAGCTGCCCGAGCTCGAGGTCGACGCCGACGAGGGCGCCGAGCTGCTGGTGCTCGGCTGGGGCTCGACCTTCGGCGTCGTGCAGGCGGCGGCACGGCGGGTTCGCGAGCGCGAGATCCCGATCGCCACCGCGCACCTGCGCCATCTCGAACCGCTGCCGCGCAACACCGGTGAGGTCGTGCGCGCCTTTCCCAAGGTGCTGGTGCCGGAGATGAACACCGGCCAGCTGCTCGGGATGATCCGCGCCAAGTTCCTCGTCGACGCCGTCGGCTACGACAAAGTCGAGGGGCTGCCGATCTTCGCCGAGGAGCTGGAGGACGCGATCCTGGAGGCGTTGTTGAGATGAGCGCCAACGGCTCCAACGGGAACGGCGGCGCTTCGACGCTGGTCAAGCAGGACTTCCAGTCCGACCAGGAGACACGCTGGTGCCCGGGCTGCGGCGACTACGCGATCCTCGCCAGCGTCCAGGGGCTGATGCCCGAGCTCGGAGTGCCGCCCGAGAAGACGGTCTTCGTTTCGGGGATCGGCTGCGCCGGCCGCTTCGTCTACTACATGGACACCTACGGGATCCACGGGATCCACGGCCGGGCGCTGGCGCTGGCGACCGGAATCGCCTCCGCCCGCGAGGACCTCTCGGTCTGGGTCGTGAGTGGCGACGGCGACGCGCTCTCGATCGGCGGCAACCATCTGATCCACGCCCTGCGCCGCAACGTCCCGATCAAGCTGCTCCTCTTCAACAACCAGATCTACGGGCTGACCAAGGGCCAGTACTCGCCGACGAGCGAGAAGGGGAAGATCACCAAGTCGACCCCGTTCGGCTCGGAGGACCATCCGTTCAACCCGGCGGCGCTGGCGCTGGGGGCTGAGGCCTCGTTCGTGGCACGCACGATCGACGTCGAGAAGAAGCACGTTGCCGGCGTCCTGCGCGCCGCCGCGGAACACCGGGGGTCGGCCTTTGTCGAGATCTACCAGAACTGCAACGTTTTCAACGACGGGGCTTTCGACGCGGTCCGCGGCAAGGCCGGCGCGCCGAACCAGATTCGCCTCGAGCACGGCGAGCCGATCCGGTTCGGCGCCGAAGGCGAGCGGGGAGTCGTCCGTTCCGGCGACGGCAGCCTCGCCCTCGCCGAGGTCGAGGAGGTGGGCGAGGAGGCCCTCCTCATCCACGACGCCCACCGCGCCGATCCCAGTTACGCAACCGCCCTCGCTCGCCTGGCGGAGAGCCCGACCGGCCCGACCCCGATCGGCATCCTGCGAGACATCGAGAGGCCGGTCTACGGCGCCGGCCGCCAGCAGGAGCTGGCCGCTGCCCACGCCGCGGCGTCCCTGAGCGACGTCGACGAGCTGCTGCGCTCGGGCGACACCTGGACTGTCGCCTAGCCGCTCGGCTCCGCCGTCACGTCTTCGGAGTGGTAGCGCTCCAGCAGGCGCTTCTCCTCGTCCCCCTTCGGGAAGGCGAAGAAGACCAGGACGGCGCCGGCGAGGACGGCGATGATGCCCGCGGTGTAGGCCCACTGGTCGCCCTGCAGGAACGAGGTCTTGGCGGCGGCGATGATCTGTTCGGAGTGGCCCGGGTACTGGGAGGCGAGGTCGGCGGCGCTGGAGAATGACTTGGTCAGCTCGCCTTCGACGTTCTCGGAGACCTTGCTCGCGTTCGGCGAAGATGCGATTGCAGCGCTCGCCGCGGCGGCGTATCCGGCGGTCAGCAGGGCACCGAGGATCGACTGCATGATCGCGCCGCCGAGGTCGCGCTGCAGGTCGGCGGTGCCCGACGCCATCCCGGCCCGGGTCACCGGCACCGAGCCGGTCAGCGAGCGTGAGGCCGGGGTGCCGGCGAAGCCGACGCCGATCCCGATGAAGGCGTAGCCGAGGCCGACCTTCCAGTAGGGGATGTTGTCCTTCCAGAGCAGCAGCATGGTGAGGAAGCCGAGCACGCAGAAGACGTAGCCGACCAGCAGGGTGAAGCGGGCACCACGGGCCTCGACCAGCTTCGCCGAGCGCGGCGCGACCACCACCATCAGCGCCGCCGCCGGCAGGATCGCCAGCCCGGAGTCCAGGGTCGAGTAGGAGAGCACGTTCTGGAGGAACTGCTGGCCGATGAACATCGCCCCCATCAACGAGCCGAAGACGATGATCCCGGCGACGGCCGCCACCCAGAAGACCCGCCTCGAGGCAATCTCGAGGTCATACAGCGGCGAGCGCGCCCGGCGCTGGCGGATCACGAAGGCTGCCGTCGAGGCGACCGCGATCAGGCCGAGCCCGATCGCGGCGGCGCCCTTCCCCGGCACCGGGGCCAGGTTGATCCCGAGCACCAGGGCCGCGACCAGCAGCATCGAGAGGACGCCGCCGAGGTTGTCGACCGGATCGGTCGTCTCGTTGACGTGGGCCGGGACGAAGCGCCAGGCCAGGAAGAAGGCCAGGGCGGCCAGCGGCAGGGTGACGAGGAAGACCGAGCCCCAGTCGAAGTGTTCGAGCAGGGCCCCCGAGAGCAGCGGGCCGAGCGAGGCGATCGCGCCGCCGATCGCAGACCAGAGCGCGATCGAGCGGGTCCGCGCGGCTCCCGACCAAAGCGCAGTTATCAGCGCCAGGGTGGTGGGGAAGGCCATCCCGGCGGCGACGCCGCCGAGCAGGCGGGCGACGAAGAGGACCCCGATCGAGGGCGCGAGGCCGGCCAGCAGCGAGGCCGGAACCGAGAGCCCCATGCCGAGCAGCAGCATCGTCTTGCGCCCGTAGCGGTCGCCGAGCGCGCCGAGGTAGAGGACCGAGGTGGCCAGCCCCAGCGAGTAGCCGACGGCGACCAGGTTGAGCGTCGTCTGGCCGGCGCTGAACGCCTTGCCGATGTCGGGCAGGGCGACGTTGGCCACAGCCAGGTTGAGGTTGGCGACCGCCGCGACCAGGATCAGCGCGGCGAGGACGTGTCCGGCGCGCTTGGGGCTGGCCGAGTGCAACGGGTTGCCTCAGACGTCGATCAGGAGGCCGGAGGGGCCGAGGTTGCGGATCGGGGTCTCGCCGACGGCGCTCTCGCAGCCCCACGACTCGTGGATGTGGCCGCAGACCGCGAGGCGGGGACGCTTCTCCTCGATCGCCCCCAGCAGCGCCGCGCTGCCGAAGTGCATCCCGGCGCCGTTGCTGTCGCAGTGGCCCTGCGGCGGGGAGTGCAGGACGAGGACGGCGCCTGGCGGACAGGCGGCGAGCATCTCGGCGGCGGCCTCCTCGTCGAGGTCGAAGCTCCACTCCCAGGGGGTCACCGGTACCCCGGCCCCAAGGCCGAAGAAGTCGACACCCTCGATTGTCGCGCCCTCGCCGTGCAGGACCGTCGCCGCGGGCCAGGCCGCCGCGGCCTCCCGCAGAGCGTCGGCGGTCTCGTTGTTGCCCGGCACCAGCACCGTCGGCTTCTCGATCGCCGCCAGAGCCGCGATCGTCTCCTCCAACCCCTCGTGGACGGAGGCGAAATCGCCCGCCCCGACCACGACGTCCGCTCCGGCCGACATCTCGACCAGCGTCCCGGCCTGCCCGAGGTCGCGATGCAGGTCGCTGAAGGCGAGCAGCCTCACGCCCCAAACCTACAGAACTTGCATTTGAGCTTTTTCAAGCGATCCTTAGACGGCGTTTACCCCCCCTGTCCACGTTCGACCCATGGCGACGCAGACCCGGCCACGCCGCAGCGCCGAAGCCGCGCGACCTCAACGCGCGGTTCCCGGCATCGCGCCGTGGCGCCGGCTGCGCCGGGTGGTCCTGCTCGCCGCGGCGATCTGCCTCGTCCCGGCCGTCATTTCCTATGTCCACACGCTCAACCGCCCCCGCAACGTCGGCCTCGGCGTCGCCAGCGTCGAGTGGATGCGCTCACACGGCGGCAACGGCGTCGTCTCCCAGATCGAGAATTGGTACTACACGCTGACGGCGCCGTCCAAGGGCGGCCCACCGCTGAAGTCCCTGCCCCAGGTCGGCGTCGCCGCCGCCGGGCTGGGTGGCGAAGCCGGCCCCTACCGGCCGCCCCGGGTGAAGCCGGTGATCCATCCCGCGCTGAAGGGGGAGGGCGTGTGGCACGCGGCAGCCGCCCACGCCGGCCCGCAGCCGCCGGTGCTGCTGACGACCTTTCGCAGCGACCCCGAATACCCCCAGTTCGTAGCGGGGGTCGCCTGGATCGACTCGAGCCGGACCCACCTCGCCTACGTCCCCGGCCTGGCGGAGCCGCCGGAAATCTCCCACCGTGGCCCGGCCGAGGTGCCGCCCTCCCTGCGCCGCCGCGTCGTCGCCACCTTCAACGGCGGCTTCCCGCTGGAAACCTCCAACGCGGGGCTGATCTATCGCGGCCGCACCGTGGCCGCGATGGTCAACGGCATCGCCACCCTGGTCGAGTATCGCGACGGCAGGATCGACATCGTCCGCTGGGAGAGCGGAGAAAGGCCGAATCCCCACATCTGGTTCGCCAAGCAGAACCTGCCGCCGATCGTCTACGAAGGCAAGCTGAACCCCAACCTCAGCGACGGCCCCGAATGGGGCGCCACCGTCAACAACGCGGTTCGCGTCTGGCGCTCGGGGCTCGGGATCGACCGCTACGGAAACCTGATCTACGCCGCCGCCAACTACCAGACGGTCGGCTCCCTGGCCGAAATCCTCAAGCGAGCGGGCGCCGTGCGCGCCCTCGAGCTCGACATCAACGAAGACTGGACCAGCTTCATCACCTACCGGCATCCGGGGGCGGTCGAACCGTCGAACCTGCTGCCCGAAATGTTCCGGCCGCCGACCCGCTACCTCACCCCCGACGAACGTGATTTCTTCGCGGTCTACTCGCGCGGCGAAGGGCGGGGGGGATGAGGGCGCCGCAGCGGGTCTCCCCGGGGGCGCGCGCCCGGCGCGCGCTGCTCTTCGACACGGTGGCGGCGATCGTTCTCGCGGCGATCGCTCTGAGCCTCGCTGCGGGGCTGGGAGTGGTCGGCTTCTTCGGCCTCCCGGTCCTGGTCCTCGGCCTCGTCTGGATCGGGGTCGAAAGGCTGCTCCCCCGGGTCAGGCCCCGGCGCCGGCCGGCCGGCTGAACGGTCGCCGCAGCGCATGCCGCAGGCGGCCCGGTCGCGCCATCGCCGGCCAACGTGCCAGCGTCGGCCGGCAGTTCGATAATCTCGCGGCCTCATGCCTCCCGTCTTCTGGATCGGCCTCGGAATCGCCGGCTTCATCTTCCTCGTCGGTGTCATCGCCGGTGCCAGATCGCGCACCACCAGCCTCGCGACCGGCGCCGCGATGGGCGCCTATCTCGGCGTCATGGCCGCCTTCCCGCTGCTGGCGCTCGGCCTGGCGACCAGCTAGCCGCTTCCGTGAGCGGAGACCGAAAGCCCGAGGCGCCGCGGGGAGAGCGGGCGCTGCCCGGGGTCTGGCGGCTGCGACTGGCGCTGCCGTGGCCGGGGGTGCCGCACGGCAACGCCTGGGCGGTCGCAGCCGACGGCGGCATCGTCCTCTTCGACACCGGGATCGGTGGCAGCGGGCGCCTGCGCCAGCTCGACCTCGCCCTCGCCCAGGTCGGCTTCGGGCTCGAGGACGTGCGCCTGCTCGTCTGCACCCACTCCCACACCGACCACTACGGCCTCGCCGCCCCGATCGTCGCGGGTGCCGGCTGCGAGCTCTGGATGCACCCCGCCTGGGAACACGTCCGCCTGCTCGCCGACGACCCGGCCGCGGCGCTCGAGCACCGGCTCGAGGTGGCGCGTCAGAGCGGCGTGCCCCCCGCGGCGCTGGAGCGCTATCGCGAGTCGCGCGACGACGACGAGAAGACGGGGATCGATGCGATCGTCGAGCCCGACCGCGATCTCCTCCGCGGGGTCGAGGTCGAGACCGACCTCGGTGCCTGGCAGGTCTATGAGACGCCCGGGCATGCGCCCTCCCACGTCGTCCTGCACCAGCCCGAGCGCCGGCTGATGATCTCCGGCGACCACCTGCTCGGCCGCACCGTCCTCTTCTTCGACCACGGCCATAGCCCCGACCCGGTCGGCGAGTTCCTGCGCAGCCTCGATGAGGTCGAGCCGCTCGAGGTCGACCTCGTCCTGCCCGGCCACGGGCGCCCCTTCCGCGATCCCGGCGCCAAGATCGCCGAGGCCCGCCGCCAGGTCGACGAGCTGCTCGTCAAGGTCCGCGAGTCGCTCGCCGCCGGCGAGAAGACGGCGTTCGAGATAGTCGGCGAGATCGTCGGCTCGGAGAACCTCAACACGCCGGTCAGCGCCTGGGTGCTGCAGATCGTCCTCTCCTGCCTCGACCACCTGGCGATCGAGGGCGAGGCCGCCATGGTCGAGGGGGCCGACCCGCGGCGCTGGAAGGCCGTATAGCCTCCCGCCGATGGCCAGCTTCACTCTCGAGCGCGAGGTCGCGGCCCCGCCGGAGGTCGTCTTCGACGTCCTCACCGACCATCGCGGCTACGCCGAGGTCACGCCGATCCGCAGGGTCGAGCTGGAGCGGGAGGGGGAGCCGGCGCCCAACGGAGTCGGTGCGATCCGCGTCCTGCACTCTGTCGGGCCTCCGTTGCGCGAGGAAGTCATCGGCTACGAGCGACCGGGCCGCTTCTCCTACACGATGCTCTCCGGGGCGCCGGTTCGCGATCATGTGGGGACGGTGGAGCTGACGCCGCTGGGCCAGGGCACGAAGGTCGTCTACGCCGTTCGCACCACGCCAACCGTGCCGCTCGCCGGCGCTGCCGTCGTCGCGGTGGTGAGGCTGGCGATCAAGCAGCTCCTGAACGGCGTCGTCGCGGAGTCGGAGCGGCGCGCGGCCGCTGCGCCCTGACCCCTCCCGGGCCTCGGGGCGCCTCAGGTCGGTCTCGTACCATGACCGGCTCTCTCGATGACCGTTGAGCATCTCTCCCCGAGGCGCCTCTGGCGTGAGCACCGGCGGCTGACGATCGCCCTCGCCGCGGGCGCCGTCGCGATCCTGGCCGGCATCGTCGTCGGCTACGAGCTGCTCAAGCGGCCCCCCGACGTCCACAACGCCAAGGTCGCGTTCAAGCCCGAAAAGCCGCCTAAGCCAAGGGCGAAGACGTTCAACTGGCCGATGTTCGGCCTCAACCCGGCGCGCACCCGCTACCTCCCGGCGAAGGGCGTCAAGCCACCCTTCCGTCTGATCTGGCACTACACCGAGCACCCGCTGCTCGAGTTCCCACCCGTCTACGCCGGCGGCAAGCTCTACGCGGTCAACAACAACGGCACTGCCTTCGCTCTCGATGCGGACACCGGCAAGGTGCTGTGGGAACGCAGCATCGGCCGCCTCAACGCCTCCTCCCCCGCCTACTACAAGCACCGCCTCTACATCGTCAACCTCGTCCCCGGCCACGTCCTCAAGCTCGATGCGCGGACCGGCAGGATCCTCTGGAAACACGAGCTGCCCGGGCGTGCCGAGTCCTCCCCGCTGGTGCTTGACGGCACCCTCTACTTCGGCTGCGAAGACGGCCAGCTGTTCGCGCTCAGCACCCGCAACGGCCATCAGCGCTGGGCGACGACGCTGGGCGGGCCGATCAAGTCGGCCCCCGCCTATTACGGGGGGACGCTCTACGTCGGCGACTACGGCGGCTATATGAACGCCGTCGACGCTAAGACCGGCGCTCTGAAGTGGCAGAGTGGCTCGCTCGGGCAGGGCTTCGGCACCTCGGGCGAGTTCTACTCGACGCCGGCGGTCGCCTTCGGCCGCGTATACGCCGGCAACAACGACGACCGCGTCTACAGCTTCGACCTCAAGACCGGGGCGCTCGCCTGGTCCCACTCGACCGGTGGCTACGTCTACTCCGGGCCGACCGTGGCCAACACGCCGAGCACGCCGCCCACCGTCTACATCGGTTCCTTCGACGGCAACATCTACGCGCTCGACGCGAAGAGCGGCGAAACGCGCTGGGAGCGCTCGGCCGGGGGGCAGGTGGTCGGCTCGCTCTCGGCGGTCGGCAACATCGTCTATGCGGCGGAGTTCAGCAACGGCTCGACCAACGGCTACGCGATGAAGACCGGCCGCCAGGTCTTCCACTACAAGACCGGCACCTATACCCCGGTCATCTCCGACGGCCGCCGCATCTACCTGGTCGGCTACTCGAGCATCAACGCGCTGCAGCCGTACCGGTACAGAGCCGGGCTGGCGCGCAGCGCGAAGGCCCTCCCAGGAGGCAACAGGGCCGGTCGGGCCAAGGCTGCCGGCGGTTAGCGCGAGCCGCCGATCAGCACCGAGGAGTAGCGCCCCCCGCCGACCAGGGCACCCTGTTCGAGCAGATGCAGGGGGACCCGGACGGGGCGGCGGGAGCGGAAGCGGGTCAGGGTGAAGTTGTAGGAGACAGGCGTCGACTCGACGCGGCGGAAGGCCGGCGGCAGCAGGCGCCGCGCGCTCTTCTCCGCGGCGATCCCGGAGCCGACCAGGTCGATCTCGCGCAGCGGCGGCAGCGGGGCGCGGGCGGGGTGGGCGCCGAGGTAGTACTCCAGCGGCATGTTGCCGGAATAGTGGATCGTCACGATCGCCCGGTCGGGCCGCGCCGGCCCCAGCACGCTCGCCGCGTTGCGCAGGTCCTCCCTCTGCAACCGGGGCAGCCGGTCGATCTCGATCGTGAAGGCAAGCGAGCAGAGGCAGAAGGCCGCGGCGAGGGCAAGCCCCGCCCAGCCGGCTCTCCGCACTCCGAAGCCCGCCGCGATGACGACGATCAGCGGCACGAAGACCGGGATCATGTTGCGCCCGTCGAAGTAGTCGGCGCCGAAGGCGCCGAGGAGGAGGGGTGCGGCCACCCCCGCCAGGCCGACCGCCGCCGCGACCCCCGCGGCGCGGCGCTCGCGGCGGTCGGCGAGCGCGATCAGCATCGCCAGCCCGGCCAGCGCCAGCCCTGCCGGGAACGCGAGCGGGATCGGCCCCGGCTGGCGTTCCCCGTGCTCGTTCCCGTTGTCGTCGCCGGCCAGCTTCGCCCCGGCCCGTTCGAGCCGTTCGGAGAGCGGCTGCGCGGCGATCCACCCCGCGTGGGCGTTCTCGGTTTGCCGGATCCCGATCGGGAGGAGCAGGGCGGTGGCGGCGAGCACCGCGCCGACCGCGACCGCGACCCGCCGTCGCTCACCGGTCCAGAGCAGCAGCAGGGCCGCCTCCGGCGCGACGACGAACCCGGCGAAGTAGTGGGTCGCGATAGCCAGCGCCGAGAACACCGCCCACCAACCAATGTCCCATCCCCCTCCCGCCGATCGGCGGGAGGCTTGGAGGGCGCGGGCGAAGAAGAGAAAGGAGAGCGCGGTGAGGAGGAAGACGAGGGCGTAGGCGCGGGCGTCCTGCGAGAACCAGATCAGCACCGGGCTGACGGCGACCATCGCCGCCGCGATCAGCCCCGCCCGACGCGGAAGCGGCAGCGCGACCGCGCCCATGTAGACGACCGCGATCGAGGCGGTCCCCGCCAGCGCCGAGAACGAGCGCAACCCCACCTCGCCGGTCCCGAAGGGGCGCGACCAAAGCCACGCGGCCAGGTAGTAGAGGGGCGGGGTCGACTCGCTGCCGGGGACGGCGGAGAGCGTGTCGAAGAGGCTCGGGTGCAGGATTCGCGCCACCGTGACCGCCTCGTCATAACGGTAGCTCTGCAGGTCGAGCGTCGCGAAGCGCAGCGCCGCGCCCAGCACGACGAGCCCGGCGAGCGCCACCAGGTGCGGAGACCGCCCGGCCCGTCGCCGGGCCTCGTTCAGCCGCGTGGCTACGGCGCCACGCCTCCCTGCGGCGGGGGAGGCGGCTGCGGCGGCCCCGGCGCGTAGGGCGGGAAGGTGGGCGCGGCGAGCCGGCGGCGGAGCACTCCGAGGCTGGCCGGGAAGTTCTGGATCCGGTAGGGGTTGTAGGTGCCGAAGTCCTGGTAGTAGACGAGCATCTTGCAGCGCGGGTGGCGCCGCACCCAGGTGAAGATCCGCTTGACGAAAGTCGGGTTGTCACTGTTCTCGACCCCCCACTCGGTGAGCACGAAGGGCTTGCGGCGATAGCGGTTGTAGAGGTGGGTGAGGGCCTTCCATTCGGGGTAGGCGGAGTAGAAGTCGGTGCCGGCCCAGTCGGTGTAGGCGGCTCCCGGGTAGAAGCGTTCCGGCCTGCTCGCCTTGGTCGCCGGGGAGCCCGACGGCAGCGGGCTCCAGATCATCGCGATCGGCGCCCGCGGCAGGCCGGTCGGCAGCGTGCCGGTGGTGCTGCGCAGCGGCGGCAGCCCGGCATCGGCGAGGCGGGCGTCGATCTTTTCGACCTTTCCGCCCCCGTGGAGGAGGACGTACATGCGGCGGAACGCCTGCTTGTACCAGTAGGGCCGGTGTTCGGCGCCGCGCAGGTTGCCGCCGCAGTCGTAGGCGGCATAGACGTTGAGGCAGCGGTTCGGCTCCCCCAGCGGGCGGATGTAGGCGCGGATCCCCTTCGACCAGAACAGGTAGTTGAGCTGCATCAGGTAGTCATCGCCGTAGCCCAGGGCGATCGCCCGCGGGCTGATCACCTCGTGGCCGTCGTTGGGGTCGGCGGTTGAGATGTGCAGGATCGGGCGGGAGACGGCCCTCTGCCAGCGTTTGACCGAGCCCGTCAGGTCGGCGCCCCAGGCGCGAAATGACTCGATCACCGCCGGGTGCTTGCCGACCAGTTCGCCGAATTCCCTGAACTGGCCGGTGACGCCGGTGTCGGAGACGCCGAAGAAGATGTGGCCCGGGCGCGGCTCCAGCTCGCCTGCGCGGGCTGGCGCCGCCGCTGTCAGCGCCAGCAGCGCCGTGACGGCCAGCGTGCCGAGTACCTTTGCCTTCCCGCGGGCGACGATCATTCGCGTTCCTTCGACTGGATGGCCCTCCTCCCCTCCCCCAACACTCCCAGAGCCCGATGGTTCTTGTGGGCGGTCGTCGGGCTCACCGCGCTGGGGGCGGCGATTCGCTTCTCGACCCTGGGCCTGCAGAGCTACCGCCACGACGAGGCGGTCACCGCGGGCCGGGTCCTCGGCGCGAGCCTCTCCGGGGCGATGCACCAGGTCTGGGCCGGAGAGTCGACCCCGCCGCTCTATTACCTGGTCGGCTGGCTCTGGTCACAGCCGTTCGGCGTGCACGAGGTGGGCCTTCGCTCGCTATCGGCGCTGTTCGGCACCGCGACCATCCCCGTCGCCTACCTGGTGGGGCGGGAGCTGATCGGCCGCCGGTCCGGCCTCGTCGCCGCGGCGATCGTCGCCGTCAACCCGATGCTCGTCTGGTACTCCCAGGACGCCCGCGCCTACGCCCTCCTCGTCCTGCTCAGCACCGCGGCCCTGCTCTTCTTCCTGCGCGCGCGTCGTACCGGGGCGGCCCGCGACCTCCTCTGGTGGGCCGTCCTCTCGGCCCTCGCCCTCGCCACCCACTACTTCGCCTTCTTCCCGCTGGCGATCGAGGCGGTCTGGCTACTGGCGACGATGCGGCCGCTGCGGCGGGTGCTGCCGGCGGTCGGCGGCGTCGCCCTAGCGGGCATCGCACTGATGCCGATCGCGCTCCACCAGGCGCAGGGCAAGAACAACAACTGGATCGCAAGTTTCGGCATGCTCGGGCGCCTGCGCGAGACCGGGATCAGCTTCTTCGTCGGCGAGGCGGGGCTGCTCAAGCACGCGCTGGTGCCGATCGCGCTGTTCGGCGCGGCGGTCGCCCTCCTCCTGCTGCGAGGAGGGGTACGGGAGAAGCGCGGCGCCGCGGTCGCCCTGGCGATCGGCGGGGGCTCTGTCCTGCTCGCCCTCGCCTTCGCCGCCGCCGGCCAGGACTTCGTCCTCGAGCGCAATCTGCTTCCGGCGCTCGTCCCGCTCGCCCTGGTGGGAGCGGCCGGCATCGCAGCCCCGCGCGCCGGCTGGCTCGGCGCGGCGGTCGGCGGCGCCCTCGTCGCCTACTTTCTTGCCTTCTGTGTCTATTCCGACTTCCGTCCCGCTCTCCAGCGCGACAATTTCCGCAGCGTCGCGGCGGCGATCGGGCCGCCCCGCGGCCCGCGCGCGATCCTCGTCTGGGAGCAGGGAGACGAACCGCTCGCCTTCTACCTCGGCGCGGGGGAGACCCGCGTCAAGTGGAAGCAGTGGCGGCGCCGGCCCATTCCTGTCGGCGAGGTCGACGTGGTCAGCGGTCGTCCGCCGCCCCCGGGCGCCCACAGCGCGCTGCCGCCCGCCTTCCACGAGGTCCAGCGCGAGCGGCTGGGCCGCATGACCCTGATCCGCTACCGGGCGCCGCGGCCGCGGCAACTCGGCTGGCGCCGAATCGCCGCCAACTTCACCGGCTACTCGAATAACGCGGTCCTGATCGACGGGACGGATTACCGGCCGGAAGGAGTGGTCAAGCCCTGACTGACGTGTGAGACTCGGGGAATGATCGATCCGCTCGAGCGCTGGCGGCGTTACGGCGAGAAGCCGGACTATGCAGGCCTGCCGAGCTTCGCCGGGATGCCCTACACCGAGGACCCGGCAGAGTTGGCCGGAGCCGACGTGGTCATCGTCGGCGCTCCGACCGACGACCTCGTCTCAGACCGCCCGGGTGCCCGCTTCGCACCGCGGGCGATCCGCGCCGCGAGCTGTCCGCCCGGCCCCCACCTGGAGGCGAAAGTCGATGGCTTCGCGGAGCTGCGGGTGCTCGACTACGGCGACGCCCCGGTCCTGCCCGCCGATCCCACCCGCAGCCACGATGCGATCGAGCAGACGGTGGGCGAGGTTCTCAACGCCGGCGCTGTGCCGATCGTCCTCGGCGGCGACCACGGCGTCGCGGAGCCCGACATCCGCGCCTGCGCCCGCCGTCACGGTCCGCTCGGCCTGGTCCATCTCGACACCCACACCGACACCGGCCGCGAGGTCTTCGGCGTCGAGGTCTCGCACGGGACTCCGATGCGCCGGCTGGTCGAGGCCGGGCATGTCGACCCCACCCGCTACGTCCAGGTCGGCCTGCGCGGGTACTGGCCCGGCGAGGCCGAGTTCGCCTGGCAGGCCGAGCGGGGGATCGCCAGCATCTTCATGCACGAGGTCCGCGAGCTCGGGGTCGACGCTGTTGTCGAGCGGGCGCTGACAGAGGTCGGCGACGGTCCCGCCTACCTCTCGATAGACATCGACGTGCTCGACCCGGCCTTCGCCCCCGGCACCGGCACTCCCGAGCCCGGCGGGATGACCACGGCCGAGTTGCTGCGCGCGGCGCGGCTGCTCGCTTCACGCCTGCACCTGGTGGGCGCCGAGGTGGTCGAGGTGATCCCGACGGCGGTCGGATCGGCCGATGTCACCGCGCTCGCCGCCGAGCGCCTGGTGCGCGAGATCGTCACCGGCATCGCCCTCCGCCGCACCGCCTGATCACCGATCCCCCGGCGGGCGGAGGGTTTAGGCGGGGTTCTCGGCCGGGGCGGCGCTCGCTCCGCGCGTCCGACCGACTGCGCGCCTGCGCGGCCGGATCCGGTCTGGCCAGAGGACGTAGGCCGCCATCGGGACCGCGTAGAGGACGTAGACCAGCGTCTCGCCGATCGTGGGGGAGGGCTGCAGGCCCAGCATCCCCGTCAGCAGCGAGCCCGAGATCGTTTCCGGCTTGACCAGCCAGGTGAGGTCGATCGCGTGGCTCTGGAGGCCGCCCAGCCAGCCCGCCTCGTGCGCAGTGTGGACCGCAGTGGCGAGCAGGCCGGCGGCGACGAAGACGAGGACGAGGCCGGTGATGCGGAAGAAGCGGGTGAGGTTGATCCGCACGCCGCCGCGGTAGAGGCCGAGCCCGATTCCGACGGCGGCGACCAGGCCGAGCACCGCGCCGGCGCCGGCTGCGGTCGTGTCGGTCGCGTCCTGGAATGCGGCGAGCAGGAATACAGAGGTCTCGAAGCCCTCGCGCAGCACCGCGAGGAAGGCCATCGCGACCAGCGCCATGGTCGAGCCGCTGGCCAGCGCCGAGGCCGCGTCGCCTTCCAGCGTCGCCTTGATGCCGCGGGCGTGACGGCGCATCCAGACGATCATGTAGGTGACGGCGCAGACCGCGACCAGGCCGATGACCGTCTCCAGCCCGGCCTGCTGACGCCCGGGGAGGTCCTGGCCGACCACCCGCAGGGCGACGGCGACGGCGACGCAGAGCGCGACCGCGACCGCGACGCCCGCCCACATCTGCCGCATCGCGTCCCGCCGCCCCTCCTTGACCAGGAAGGCCGCGATGATGCCGATGATCAGCGATGCCTCGACCCCCTCTCGCAGGGCGATGACGAAGGTCGGGATCATGCGGTCGGCGGCTCCTCTGCTCGCTGGAATTAGGCAGCCCTAATTAGGCAGCCCAAACCCTAGCATCCCGCTCGGTATTCGCGTCGCCAACCCCCGCCGGCGGTGGGGAGTCAGGGGAGCCAGGGCGCGTTCCACTGGGCTATGCCGCGGGTCAACTCCCTGGCCTCGTCGGGGCCCCAGGTGCCAGGGGCGTAGGGGTGCACCGGGCCGGGCTCGTCGAGCAGCGGCTGGACTATCCGCCAGGTCTCCTCGACCGCGTCCTCGCGGGTGAAGAGCTGATGGCGACCGGAGATCGCGTCGCCGAGCAGCCGCTCGTAGGGCTCGGGGTCCTGCCCCGGCTCCTTCTCGAACAGCACCTCGAGGTCGGCCGGCTCGAACGCCTCCTCGCCCGCGGCCTTGGCGTAGAGGCGGATGCGGGCCCCCGGCGTCGGCTCGATCCGCACGGTCATCTGGTTGGGCTCCGGCAGCCTTCCCGGCCCTACCCCCAGCCGTGGCGGCCGCTTGAAGACCACCGTCACCTCACTCGACTTCGCCGGCAGGCACTTGCCGGCGCGGACGAAGAACGGCACCCCGCTCCAGCGCCAGTTGTCGATCGCCAGCTCGACCGCGGCGAAGGTCTCGGTGGTCGAGTCCGGCGCCACGTTCTCCACCTCCCGGAAGCCCTCGTACTGGCCGCGCACGTAGCGCTCCGGGTCGGCTGCGCGCATCGCCTTGAACAGCTCCAGCTTCTTGTCGCGGACCGAGTCGGGGTGGTTGCCGGCCGGCGGCTCCATCGCGATCAGCGAGAGCACCTGCAGGGCGTGGTTCTGGATCACATCGCGCATCGCCCCGACGGCGTCGTAGAAGCGGCCCCGGTCCTCGACCCCGAAGTCCTCGGCGATCGTCATCTGAACGTGGGAGACGTGCTCGCGATTCCAGACCGGCTCCAGCACCGAGTTGGCGAAGCGCAGGTAGGCGATGTCCATCACCGGCTCCTTGCCGAGGTAATGGTCGATGCGCAGGATCTGCTCCTCCGCCAGCACCTTGTGCAGCTCGGCGTTCAGCGCGAGCGCCGATTCGAGGTCGTGGCCGAACGGCTTCTCGATCACCACGTGGGCGCCGCCGGTCAGCCCCGCGGCGCCGAGCCCCTGCACCACGGTGGCGAAGAGGGAGGGAGGAACCTCGAGGTAGAACACTGGCCGCTTCGCCTCGCCGATCGCCGCGGCGACGCGTTCGAAGGTGGCGGCGTCGGCGTAGTCGCCCTGCACGTACGAGAGGCGGGCGGCGAGGCGGGAGAAGACGTCCTCGTCGGGGTCCTCGATCGTCGCGGCGATCGCCTCGCGGGCGTGCTCGCGCAGCTTCTCGACGCTCCACTCGTCGATCGCCACCCCGACGATCGGGCACTCGAGCTTGCCCCGGGCCTCCAGCCGGTAGAGCGCCCGGAAGGTCATTTTCTTCGCCAGATCGCCGGTGATCCCGAAGATCGTCAGCACGTCGGCCGCCTTGTCGCTGGGCTTGGCGCTGGCCTTCCGCATTCGCCCGCAGGCTACCCCCCAGCGCATAGGATGGGCGTTATGGAGCTGGGAATCGTCGGGCTGGGCCGCATGGGGGCGAACATGGCCCGTCGGCTGATGCGCGACGGCCACCGGGTGGTCGCCTACGACGTCAACCCGGATGCGGTTTCCGAGCTGGCGGGGGAGGGCGCCGATGGTGCCGCCTCGCTGGCGGAGCTGGCAGCGAAGCTGAGCGCGCCGCGCGCGGTCTGGGTGATGGTCCCCGCCGGCGAGATCACCGAGGAGACGGTCGAGGCTGTCGCCGCCGAGCTGGAGGCCGGCGACGCGATCGTCGACGGCGGCAACTCCTACTACCGCGACGACATCCGCCGCGCCGCGAAGCTGCAGGGGAAGGGCATCGACTTCGTCGACTGCGGCACCAGCGGCGGCGTCTTCGGGCTGGAGCGCGGCTACTGCCTGATGATCGGCGGGCCCGATGAGGCCGTGGAGCGCCTGGACCCGGTCTTCGCGACGCTGGCGCCGGGCGTCGAGTCTGCGGAGCGCACGCCAGGTCGCAGCGGTGAGCCCGGCCCGGCCGAGAACGGCTACCTGCATTGCGGGCCCAACGGAGCCGGGCACTTCGTCAAGATGGTCCACAACGGGATCGAGTACGGGGTGATGGCGGCCTACGCCGAGGGTCTCAACATCCTCAAGAACGCCAACGCCGGCAAGGTGCAGCGCGAGGCCGACGCCGAGACCGCCCCGCTGGAGCAGCCCGAGTACTACCAGTACGACCTCGACCTGCCGGAGGTTGCGGAGGTTTGGCGGCGGGGCAGCGTGATCGGCTCCTGGCTGCTCGACCTGACCGCTGCCTCGATGCAGGAATCACCCGACCTCTCCGATTTCGCCGGGCGCGTCTCCGACTCCGGAGAGGGTCGCTGGACCTCGATCGCCGCGATCGACGAGGGTGTCCCCGCGCCGGTCCTCACCACTGCGCTCTACGAGCGCTTCTCCTCCCGCGGCCTGGACGACTTCGCCGACAAGGTGCTCTCGGCGATGCGCAAGCAGTTCGGCGGGCACGACGAGCGGTGAGCGCGGGGCGAGCGAAGCGCGAACACTTATGCGAGTGACGCCTACCCTCGAGGTTGTCGAGGACGAGCGAGCCGCGGCGCGCTGTGCCGCCGAGCTGATCGCCGCTGCGGGCCGGGCTGCCGTGGCGGAGCGTGGCTCCTTCTCGCTGGCGATGAGCGGCGGGCGTTCGCCCTGGGCGATGCTCGCGATCCTCGGCGAGATGGAGGAGATGCCCTGGGCCCAGACCGAGCTGTTCCAGGTGGACGAGCGGATCGCTTCGCCGGGCAGCGAAGATCGCAACCTCACCCACCTGGTGCTGGGCCTCTCGCTCGACCACCAGTCCTCGTTGCGCCCGATGCCGGTGACCCAGCGCGACCTCGATGCCGCCGCCCGCGAGTACGAAGGCGCCCTGCCGGAGCGCCTCGACCTCGTCCACCTCGGCCTCGGCCCAGACGGCCACACCGCCTCGCTCGTCCCCGGCGACCCGGTCCTCGACGTGACCGACCGCCGCGTCGCCCTCACCGAGACCGCCTACCAGGGCCACCACCGCATGACGCTCACCTACCCGGCCCTGTCGGCAGCCCGCCGGGTGGTCTGGCTGGTGACGGGCGGCGAAAAGCGAGACCCCCTGGCCAAGCTCCTCGTCTCCGACGCCGCGATTCCCGCCGGACGGGTTGAGAACGACGAGATGACCGTGGTGGCCGATCGGGCCGCCGCGCCTTCCTGACCGCTACCCCGATCGCTCGCTGCCCCGACGGCCTCAGGCGGTCGCGGGTGAGACGGCATGGTTGGCGAGGATCCTGCCGTCGGGGTCCCAGTGCCGCTTCACCTCGGCCAGGCGGTCGCAGGTGTCCGGGGGGAGGATCGCGTCCAGGTCGCATGGCCGTTCGGTGAAGTTGAAGTAGGCGCCGTCGGCGCCCCATTGACTCATCGTCGCCTCCAGCTGGCGCAGGTGGGGTGGGATCGCCTCGCCAAGCTCGGGCGTCATCGGCAATCCGACGCTGTACAAGCCGAAACCGGCGTCGAGGTGGGAGAGGGCGCCGCCGCCGTCCGCCGGTCGGCCGAGCGCACCGCCGAGGTGGCGCAGCTCGCTCAGCAGCAGCGGCGAGCCGGACTCCGGTCCGGTGGCGCCGACCCAGGCGTCGATCGCCTCGTCGGTCAGCTCGCGGAGCAATGCCCCGTCGCCGATCCCCGGCACCGGGTTCTCCGGGTCCATGTGGATCTGGCTGAGGCCGGCGGTCGGCATCCGGCCGAAGCTGTCCATGATCGGCTCGCCGAGCTCGCGCAGCGGGGCGATCAGCTCCTCGCCGTCCGCCGGGTCGCCGATATAGGCGCCGTCGATCGTCAGCAGCGGGGTGCCGCGTAGCGGCTCGGGCACATCGGGGATATCTGGTGGGGTGATGAAGCGGATGACGGTGGTTGCCTCCTCGGGGGCGGTCGCGGCCCAGTCACGGTAGGCGCGGACCGCGTCACGGCCGAGCGTCGCCGGGAAGAGCAGGGCACCGGCGTAGACCTCGCCGATCGGCAGCAGGTCGAGAACCAGGGCGGTGACGATCGCGTAGCCGCCTCCACCACCGCGCAGCGCCCAGAACAGGTCGGAGTCGTTATCTGCGTCGACGGTGCGCCGCTCACCGTCAGCGGTGACCAGCTCGATCTCCCGGACGTGGTTGCAGGCGAAGCCGTGGCGGCGGCCGAGCCAGCTGAGCCCGCCACCCAGCGTGTAGCCGACGACGCCGACGTCGGGGGAGGAGCCGGGCAGGAAGCAGTGGCCGTGGGCGTTCGCTGCCTCGCCCAGCTCGGCGGAGAGGACGCCTGCCTCGACCCGGGCGGTGCCCGCATCCGGATCGACCTCGATGCCGCGCATCCGCTCGGTCTTGACCAGGATCGAGCCGGCCAGCGAGCCGGCCAGGGGGACAGCTCCGTGGCCGGTGCCCTGCGCGGCGACGCGCAGGTCGCTGGCGGCGGCGAAGCGAACGGCCTTGGCGACGTCCTCGGCGCTCTCGACGAAGGCGACCGCGCTGGGTTGCTGGTCGGCGATCAGGTTCCAGGCGGCGCGCGCCTCGTCCCAGTCGGGATCGCTAGGGCTCGCGATTCGGCCGGCGATCGCCAGCTCGGTGAAGTCGCTCATCTGGGGTCTCCTCGAGTTATCAGGTCAGCGTCAGACGATCCACGGCGCCCCCGGCCCCCACCAGAACTTCGCTCACCATATACGGCGGGAAGAGGCCGTGGGCGGCGACGCCGGGGTCGGCCTCGAGGCGTGCGGCGAGGGCCGCCGGGTCGCCGACTTGCCCCCGGTAGTCGGCGATCAGACCGCCGTCGGGGCTGGGCGGGACGTCGCGCAGGGCGACCGCCTCGCCGAGCCGCGCCAGGGTCGAGCTCAGGCCGAAGGCGAAAAGCTCCAATGGCACCGGCGCGCTCAGCTCCGCAACCGGCTTGCTCGAGTCGGCGATGACGACGAAGCGCTCCGCGGCCTCGGCGACGATCTTCTCGCGCAGGTGGGCGCCGCCGCCGCCCTTGATCAGCCAGCCGTCCGGCGTCACCTGGTCGGTGCCGTCGACCGCGATGTCGAGCCGATCGAGGGTCCCGAACTCCTCGACCGGGATCCCCAGCGAGCGCGCCTGCTCCTCGGTCGCCACCGAGGTCGCCACGCACCGAATGCCGTTCAGGCCGCGCTGCGCGAGCGCCGGCAGCAGGAACTCGACCGTGGACCCCGTCCCGAGGCCGACCGCCATCCCGTCCCGGACCAGCTCGGCGGCCGCCTCGGCGGCGATCCGCTTCTCATCGTCGGCCCCCACGGCGCGCACTCTACCCCGGTCGACTACCGCCGATGGGCCGATAAGTGGCCTCCATGTCCGCTTATCGGCCCATCGGCGGGGGAGTACTAGGATCGCGAGGCGGAATGGGGACCCTCGAGCGAGACATCGACCAGCTCTGCATCAACACGATCCGCACGCTGTCGATCGACGCGATCCAGAAGGCCAACTCGGGCCATCCGGGGACGCCGATGGCGCTGGCGCCGGTCGCCTACACGCTCTGGCAGCGGTTCCTGCGCTTCGACCCCGCCGACCCGATCTGGCCCGGCCGCGACCGCTTCGTGCTCTCGGCAGGACACGCCTCGATGCTGCTCTACGCGCTTCTCCACCTCGCCGGGGTGAAGGCTGTCGACCCCGACTACGAGGTGGTCGGCGAGCCCGCCGTGTCGCTTGACGACATCGAGAGATTCCGCCAGCTCGACTCGCGCGCCCCCGGCCACCCCGAGTACCGCTGGACCTCGGGGGTGGAGACGACCACCGGGCCTCTCGGCCAGGGCGTCGCCACCTCGGTCGGGATGGCGATCGCCTCCAAGTGGCAGGGCGCCCGCTACAACCGCCCCGACGCGACGCTGTTCGACTTCGACGTCTACGCGATCGCCGGCGACGGCTGCCTGATGGAGGGCGTCTCCGGCGAAGCCGCTTCGCTCGCCGGCCACCTCGCTCTCGACAACCTCTGCTGGGTCTACGACAACAACCACATCACGATCGACGGGGTGACCCACCTCGCCTACGACGACGACGTCGCCGCCCGCTTCCTCGGCTACGGCTGGAACGTGACCCGGGTCGGTGACGCCAACGACACCGGGCTGCTCGAGCGCGCCTTCGAGGAGTTCCGAGTCGAGGCCGACCGTCCCACCCTCATCATCGTCGACAGCCACATCGGCTGGGGCTCCCCCCACAAGCAGGACACCGCCGCCGCCCACGGCGAGCCGCTCGGCGAGGAGGAGGTGCGCGAGACCAAGCGCGCCTACGGTTGGCCCGAGGACGCCCAGTTCCTCATCCCCGATGGGGTCAGGGAGCGCTTCGACGAGGGGCTCGGCAGACGCGGCGCCGAGTTGCGCGCCGAGTGGGAGCAGACCCTCGCCTCCTACGCCGGGGAGGAGCCCGGGCTTGCCGCCGAGATCGACGCGATGCAGAGGCGCGAGCTGCCCAAGGGCTGGGACGCCGGGATTCCCAGCTTCGACCCCGACCAGAAGGGAATCGCGACCCGCAAGGCCTCCAACCAGGTCGAGAACGCGATCGCCGCCCGCCTCCCCTGGCTGCTCGCCGGCTCGGCCGACCTCACCGACTCGACCTCGGTCCGTCTCGACGGCGTCGAGGGCGCCGCCGACTTCGAGCCGGGCGCCTACGCCGCCCGCCAGCTTCACTTCGGCATCCGCGAGCACGAGTCGGCGGCGATCTCCAACGGCCTCTCGCTCACCAAGCTGCGCCCGCTCTGGTCGACCTACCTCACATTCTCCGACTACGCCCGGCCCGCGATCCGCCTCTCCGCCCTGATGGAGCTGCCGGTCATCCACCTCTTCACCCACGACTCGATCGGCCTCGGCGAGGACGGCCCGACCCATCAGCCGGTCGAGCAGCTTGCCTCGCTGCGCGCGATTCCCGGCCTCGACGTGATCCGTCCCGCCGACGCCAACGAGGTCGCCGAGGCATGGCGGGAGGCGATCGACCGCAGCCACCAGCCCGTCGCCCTCGTCCTCACCCGCCAGAACGTGCCCATCTTCGACCGCTCCACCTACGCCCCGGCGGAGGGCCTGCGACGCGGCGGCTACGTGCTCGCCGGGGCCGGGGGCGGCGACCCGGAGGCGATCCTGATCGCCACGGGCAGCGAGGTCGCGCTCGCCGTCGCCGCCCACGAGGAGCTCAGCGCCGAAGGCATCCGCAGCCGCGTCGTCAGCCTCCCCTGCTGGGAGCTGTTCGATCGCCAGGACGCCGCCTACCGCGACGAGGTCCTGCCGCCCGCGGTGACCGCGCGCGTCTCGGTCGAGGAGGCCTCTACCCTGGGATGGGACCGCTATGTCGGCCCCGGCGGCGTCAAGATCGGCATGCACACCTTCGGCAGCTCGGCGCCGCTGAAGGACCTGCAGACGAAGTTCGGCTTCACCCCGGACAGGGTCGCCGAGGCGGCCCGCGAAGCGATCGACCGGGCGACCGGCAACGCGTAAACCACTTCAAGGAGCGAGGCATGAATCCAACCGCACGACTGCATGAGCTGGGCCAGAGCCTCTGGCTCGACAACATCACCCGCACGATGCTCGCCGACGGCACGCTGGCCGGCTACATCGACGAGCTATCGGTAACCGGGCTCACGTCGAACCCGACGATCTTCGACAAGGCGATCTCCGGCGGCGACGCCTACGACGAGCAGATCGCCGCGGTCAGCGCCGAAGCCGGCGCGGCCGAGGAGCTCTTCTTCAAGCTGGCCCTTACCGACCTGCGCGACGCATCCGACCTCTTCGCTGCGGTCCACGAGCGCACCGCCGGGGTCGACGGCTTCTGCTCGCTGGAGGTCTCGCCGAAGCTCGCCGACGAAACTGAGGCGACGATCGAGCAGGCCGCCAGGCTGCACGGCGAAGCGGGGCGCGACAACATCTACATCAAGATCCCCGGCAGTCCGGCCGGCCTGCCGGCGATCGAGGAGACGATCTTCGCCGGCATCCCGGTGAACGTCACCCTGCTCTTCTCAAGCGAGCAGCATCTCGCCGCCGCCGACGCCTACATGCGCGGGATCGAGCGCCGGATCGAGGCCGGGCTCGACCCCGACGTCGCCTCGGTCGCCTCGATCTTCATGAGCCGCTGGGACGTCGCGGTCTCCGGCGACGTTCCCGAGGAGCTGAGCAACCGGCTTGGCCTCGCGATCGGCCGGCGTGCCTACCGCGCCTACCGCGAGCTGCTCGCCTCCCAGCGCGTGCAGCGGTTGATGAACGAGGGGGCCCGCCCGCAGCGTCTGCTCTGGGCCAGCACAGGGACCAAGGACCCCGAGGCCTCCGATGTCCTCTACATCGAGGGCTTCGCATCGCCCTTCACCGTCAACACGATGCCCGAGTCGACCCTGCTGGCCTTCGCCGACCACGGCGAGGTGGGCGAGCCGCTGCCCGCCGACGGCGGCGACGCCGAGCAGGTCCTTGCCGAGTTCGCCGCCGCGGGGGTCGATGTCGACGTGCTGGCGGCGCGCCTTCAGGAGGAGGGCAAGCAGGCCTTCGTCAAGTCCTGGGAGGACATGCTCTCCTCGATCGAGTCCAAGCGCGGGGCAGTCGCCCCTTGACCGAGCTGCGCGAGCAGCCGGCCTGGAAGGAGCTGGAGCGCCACTTCGGCGAGGTTCGGCGACATCCACCTCCGCGACCTCTTCGCCGCCGACCCCGAGCGCGGCGGGCGCCTCGTCGCCGACGGTGCCGGCCTCCACCTCGACTTCTCCAAGAACCGCGTCACCGACGAGACCCTGATGCTGCTCGGCCGGCTCGCCCAGGAGCGCGGCATGGCGGAGCGCCGCGAGGCGATGTTCCGCGGCGAGCACATCAACGTCTCCGAGGACCGCGCCGTGCTGCACGTGGCGCTGCGGATGCCGCGCAATCGCTCCCTCATCGTCGACGGGGTCGATGTGGTCAAGGAGGTCCATGAGGTGCTCAGCCGGATGAGCGACTTCGCCGAGCGGGTCCGCTCCGGCGAGTGGGCCGGCCACACGGGCCGTCCGATCCGCAACGTCGTCAACGTCGGCATCGGCGGCTCAGACCTCGGCCCCGTCATGGCCTATGAGGCGCTGCGCCACTACAGCCGTCGCGAGCTCTCCTTCCGCTTCGTCTCCAACGTCGACGGCACCGACTTCGCCGAGGCGACCCGCGATCTCGACCCGGCCGAGACGCTCTTCGTCGTCTCCTCGAAGACCTTCACCACGCTGGAGACGATGACCAACGCCGGAACCGCTCGCGAGTGGGCCCTGGCCGGGCTCGGCGGCGATGAGGCGGCGGTCGCCAAGCACTTCGTCGCCGTCTCGACCAACGCCGAGGAGGTTGCGAAGTTCGGCATCGACACCGACAACATGTTCGGCTTCTGGGAGTGGGTTGGGGGCCGCTACTCGATGGACTCGGCGATCGGGCTCTCGACCATGCTGGCGATCGGCCCGGGCCACTTCCGCGAGATGCTGGCCGGCTTCCACGCCATGGACGAGCACTTCCGCGAAACGCCGCTCGCCGCCAATCTGCCGGCGCTGATGGGCCTGCTGGCCGTCTGGTACAGCGACTTCTTCGGTGCTCAGACCTGCGGCGTCTTCCCCTATGACCAGTATCTGCACCGCTTCCCCGCCTACCTGCAGCAGCTGACGATGGAGTCCAACGGCAAGCACGTCACGGTGGACGGCGCCCGCGTCGAGTACGACACAGGAGCCATCTACTGGGGCGAGCCGGGGACCAACGGCCAGCACTCCTTCTACCAGCTGATCCACCAGGGCACGCGGCTGATCCCCTGCGACTTCATCGGCTTCATCCACTCCAACAACCCGCTCGGCGAGCATCACGACCTGCTGATTTCGAACGTCTTCGCCCAGAGCGAGGCGCTCGCCTTCGGCAAGACGCCGGAGCAGGTGCGCGAGGAGGGGACGCCGGAGGAGGTCGTCCCTCATCGGGTGATGGAGGGCAACCGCCCCTCCAACACGATCCTCGCCGCCCGTCTCACGCCCGAGACGCTGGGCGCCCTGGTCGCGCTCTACGAGCACAGCGTCTTCACCCAGGGGTCCATCTGGGGAATCGACTCCTTCGACCAGTGGGGGGTTGAGCTGGGCAAGGCGCTGGCGGTGGCGATCATTCCCGAGCTGCAGGCGGGGCGGGAGCCCAAGCTGCGCCACGACAGCTCGACCAACGCGCTGATCCGCCGCTACCGCAACGCGAGGCGCGAGGAGTAGCGCGGTGCCCGCGCTCGACCCGCTCCCGCTGGCGGCGTCGGCTTCGAACCTGCTCGCCGCGCGCGAGCAGATGGCGTTCACGCTCGGCTTCCACATCGTCCTCTCCTGCCTCGGCGTGGCCCTGCCGGCGACGATCCTCGTCGCCAACTACCTCGGGCTGCGCCGCGGGGACTCCGACGCGATGGAGCTGGCGCGGCGCTGGTCCAAGGCGATGGCCGTGACCTTCGCGGTCGGCGCCGTCACCGGCACCGTGCTCACCTTCGAGTTCGGGCTGCTCTGGCCGCGCTTCATGGACCGCTTCGGCGCCGCCTTCGGCATTGCCTTCGCGATCGAGGGGATCTTCTTCTTCACCGAGGCGATCTTCCTCGCGATCTACATCTATGGGTGGAAGCGATTGAGCGGCTGGGCTCACTTCTGGTCTGGGGTGCCGATGGTGATCACCGGGATCGGCGGGGCCTTCGCCGTCGTCGCCGCCAACTCGTGGATGAACCAGCCGCAGGGCTTCACCCTCGATGCTGCCGGCAAGGTCGTCGACACCGACCCGGTGAAGATCCTCTTCAACCCGGCCACCGGCTACGAGGTGCCGCACATGATCCTCGCCGCCTACATAGTCGTCGGCTTCCTCCTCGCCGGGGTCTATGCGACCGGCATGCTGAAAGGGCGCCGCGACCGGCTTCACAGGTTGGGCTTGTTGATCCCGCTGACGATCGGCCTGCTCGCCGCGCCGCTGCAGTTCCTCGTCGGCGACACCGCCGCCCGCGCCGTCGCCGACAACCAGCCGGCCAAGTTCGCTGGGATGGAGTGCGTCCAAAGGACCGGGACCGACCAGACCGAGTACATCGGCGGCATCTGCACCTCCAGCGGGGTAAAGGCGGCGGTCCCGATCCCCGGCCTCGACTCCTTCCTGGTCGGCTTCAGCACCGATACCAAGGTGACCGGCCTTGACTCCTTCCCGCCGCAGGACCGCCCGCCGGCGAACACCCTGCTGCACCTCTCCTTCGACGCGATGATCGGCATCTGCACTCTGATGATCGCCCTCGGCGCCTGGGTCGCCTTCGTCTGGTGGCGGCGGCGCGACATCCCCCGAACCGTCTGGTTTCTGCGCGCGGTCGCGATCTCCGGCGCGGCGGCGGTTCTCTCGCTCTGGTGCGGCTGGATCGTCACCGAGGTGGGCCGCCAGCCCTGGATCGTCCAGGGCTACATGCGAACCGCCGAAGCCGTGACCCCGGCGCACGGGATCTGGTTCAGCTTCGGCGCGGTGCTCCTGCTCTACGCGGCGGTCGGGACCGTCGCGATCCTCGTCCTGCGCGCGATGTCGAGGCGCTGGCGTGAGGGTGGGGAGGAGCCCGGCACCCCGTACTCCCCACCGGAGCCCGCTCCATGAGGCCGACGGGCCGAAAAGTCGCCCTATGTTCCACTTATCGGCCCATCGGCGGGGGGTTGGGGCGGTGACGCGCGCCGACATCGTCGCCGGGATCCTCTGGATCGGCGCGACCTTCTACGCGCTCTTCGGCGGCGCCGATTTTGGCGCTGGCCTCTGGGACCTCGTCGCCGGCGGCGCTGCCGAGGGTGAGCGGCCGCGGGCCCTGATCCAGCGCTCTCTCACCCCCGTCTGGGAGGCGAACCACGTCTGGCTGATCTTCATCCTCGTCGTCCTCTGGACCGCCTTCCCGCCGGCCTTCAGCGCGGTGATGACGACCCTCTACGTGCCGCTGGCCCTGGCCGCCGTGGGGATCGTCCTACGTGGCTCGGGCTTCGCCTTCCGCAAGTCGATCGAGGGCCTCTCGGGGCGGCGGGCGGCGGGGGCCACCTTCGCCATCTCCTCGGTCCTCACGCCGTTCTTCATGGGCACGGTCGTCGGGGCGATCGCCGCCGGCAACGTCCCCGGCGACGGCGACGGCGCTCCCTTCTCCAGCTGGCTGGCGCCCCTGCCGCTCCTCACCGGGGCGATGTTCGTCGCCGCAGGCGCCTACCTCGCCGCCGTCTTCCTTATCGGCGACGCCCGCCGCGCCGGAGAGGAGGACCTCGAGCGCTACTTCGTCCGCCGCGCGCTGGTCGCAGCACTGGTGGCCGGAATCGCGGCCGCCGCCGGCCTGGTCGAGCTCCACGCCGAAGCCCGCTACGTCTTCGACCGCCTCACCGACCAGGGCCTGCCGCTGGTCGCGATCTCCGCTCTCTGCGGGGTCGGCCTGCTGGTCGCCCTCCTGCGGGGCGCGCGACGCCCGCTGCGCCCCCTTGCCGCCGGAGCGGTCGTGGCCGTCATCTGGGGTTGGGGGGTCGCTCAGTTCCCCTACCTGTTGCCGACCTCGCTGAAGATCGCCCAGTCGGCGGCGCCCCCCGACACCCTGGGCACGGTGATCGTCGTCTTCATCGCCGCCGCGGTGATCGTCCTCCCAGCCCTGGGCCTGCTCTACTGGCTCACCCAGCGCGATCTCCTGGAGGGGGAGGAGACGACGTGATCGAGGCGGTCCTCTTCGACATCGACGGGACCCTGATCACCACCGGCGGCGCCGGCGCTGTCGCCTGGCGCCGCGCCTTCGAGGAGCTGCACGGCACGCCGCTCGACATCCGTGAGGTGACCGAGTCGGGGATGACCGACCCCGAGGTGGGTCGCGTCGCGCTCCGCAACATCCTCGGCCGCGACCCCGACGGCCGCGAGCTCGCCACCGCGATGGCCCACTACCTGCGCCACCTCTCCGACGCCATCGACGAGTCCGACGGCTACCGCGTCATGCCCGGGATCGAAGAGCTGGTCGAGCGCCTCGTCGACGCCGGCCACCTCCTCGGCCTCACCACCGGCAACATCGAGGCGGCGGCCCACATCAAGCTCGCCCGGGCCGGCCTCAACCGCTTCTTCTCCTTCGGCGGCTACGGCTCGGACTCCAACGAGCGTGCTGAGCTGACTCGCTGCGCCCTGCAGCGCGGTCGCTTCGTCTCCGGCGGGGTACTGCCCGATGGCGCCAGCATCTCGGTCGGCGACACCCCCCGCGACGTCGCCGCCGGCCACGGCGCCGGAATCGAAGTAGTCGGCGTCGCCACCGGCAACTTTTCCGTTGACCAACTCCGCGCCGCGGGAGCCGACTTCGCCTTGGAAACCGTAGAAGAAGATTTCCCGGCCTGACGGGTCTGGGCTGAGCAGATCAAGGACGCAGGGAGCGCGGCGTGCTCTGCGCGCGAGCGGCTCCCCGAGGACGCCGATATGCGCTAGCCCAGACGCGTCAGGGCCTGATAGATCGAGGTGAAGCCCGACTCGAAGCCGTTGCGGGCGGCCCGCAGGTAGAGGCGCCAGACCCGGACCCGCTCGGGGCCGGCCAGCTGCACCGCGCGGTCGAGGTTCTGATCCAGCTTCCGTGCCCAGTGGCGCAGCGTCTCGGCGTAGTCGGCGCCGAACTCCTCGACGTGGCGGGTGACGAAGCCGGCCCGCTCCAGCGCCAGCAGCACCCGCGAGAGGTGGAGGGGGTCGGCGTCGGGGAAGACGTAGCGCTCCGAGAACGGGCCGGCGTCGGGGTCGGTATGCCGCAGGCGCGCGATGCCGTGGTTCAGCAGCCGCCCGCCCGGCTCCAGCAGCCCGGCAAGCGTCCGCGCGTAGACGTCGATCTGCTCCTCGCCCACGTGCTCGACCATGCCGATGCTGGCGATCGCGTCGAAGCGCTCTCCCGCCAGGTCGCGGTAGTCCATGACCCGGACCTCGACCCGGTCGCCGACCCCGGCCTCCTCCGCCCGCCGCCGCGCCTTTTCGGCCTGGGGAGGAGAGAGGGTGATGCCCGTCACCCTGGCGCCGTGCCGGGTCGCCGCCCAGAGCGGGAAGCTGCCCCAACCGCAGCCGACGTCGAGCACCCGCTCGCCCTCCTGCAGCGCCAGCTTGCGGCAGACCATCTCCAGCTTCTCCTCCTGCGCGGCCTCCAGCGTCTCCGCCCCGCGCGAGAAGACCGCGCAGCTGTAGGTCATCGAGTCGTCGAGGAAGAGCGAGAAGAACTCGTTGGAGACGTCGTAGTGGTGGCGGACGGCGCGGGCGTCGCGCTCCTTGCTGTGGCGACGGCCGCTCGGGCGCAGCTCCGAGGCGGGGCGGCGGGGCGGCGGGGTCAGTCCGGCGGCGCGCACCGCGCCCAGCAGCAGCCCTCGCTTGTCGGCCCCGTCCAGCGCCGGCGGCTTCCAGCTGTCGAGCAGCTCGATCACCGCGTCCATGTCGTCGACCTCGATCTCGCCGCTGACGTAGGCGCGGCCCAGGCCGAGTTGGCCGGGCGCTCGCAGCACGTGCGCCGCGGCTCGCGGCGAGCGCACGTAGAAGGTCGGCCCGCCGTCGACGCCGGTCTCGGGCAGCCGCGTCCCGTCCCAGAACTCGACCGTGAACGGCCGTTCCGGTATCCGCCTCTCGATCTCGCGCCGCAGCGGCGCGGTGCTGGCGAAGGGCATCGAGCGCACCCTACCCCCACAGCCGCCGACGGCGCCACCGTTCGGTGTCGCACAGCCCGTATGATCGATGGCCGTGGAAGGCGTAGGCCCCCTCCCCTCCGACATCCAGCCTGTCGCGAACGAGACTCGCGACCGGATCATCACCGGGCTGGTCACGTTGATCCCGTTCGTCGCGATCGGCTTTGCCGCCTGGCAGGTCTGGGGCAAGGCCCTGCACTGGAGCGACGTCTTCCTCTTCCTCGGCATGTACCTCTTCACCGGCCTCGGCATCACGGTCGGCTTCCATCGCCACCTCACCCACCGTAGCTTCAAGGCGAAGCGCTGGCTCCACGGCCTGCTGGCGATCCTCGGCTCGGCGGCGATCGAGGGGCCGGTCATCTCCTGGGTCGCCGACCATCGCAAGCACCATGCCTTCTCCGACGAAGTGGGAGACCCGCACAGCCCCCACGTCGACCACGGCCAGGGTCTCGCCGGCGCCCTGCGGGGCCTCTTCCACGCTCACATGGGCTGGCTCTTCATCCATACCCAGCGCGGCAACAAGGAGCGCTTCGCGCCAGACCTGCTCAATGACCCGCTGATCAGCTGGGTCGACCGCACCTTCATCTACTGGGCGATCCTCGGCCTCCTCATCCCCTTCGCGGCCGGCTGGGTGATCGGCGGCACCCTCTTCGCCGCGGTCACCGGCCTGCTCTGGGGCGGCCTGGTCCGTGTCTTCGTCCTCCACCACTTCACCTACAGCATCAACTCGCTCTGCCACGTCTTCGGCAACCGCGATTTCGAGACCACCGACGAGTCGCGCAACCTCGCCCTGATCGCGATCCCCACCTTCGGCGAGGCCTGGCACAACAACCATCACGCCTTTCCCACCTCCGCGACCCACGGCCTCGGTCGCTTTCAGGTCGACATCTCCGCCCTGGTGATCGACGGCCTCGAGCGCGTCGGCCTGGTCTGGGACGTGGTCCGCGTAAGCCCGGACCGCCTCGTCTCCAAGGCCACCTGACCAACCGGCGTCCCGGTCAGCTCCCTCCCTCACCCTTGGTGAGCGGTCAGCGACGCCGCCCCCGCTCGATCCGGCCGAGCGGGTCCTGTCAGGGCGCCGCAGGCGATTCGTACCAATCGATCCAGCCGTTGCAGGCGGCGTTGAGCGCGACGATGCGGTGGGGCCTGGCCGGGACCGCGACCAGTGCGCCCAGGTCGGCCTTGCCGTCGTACCCGCTCAGTTCCTGCAGGGTGCTTGCCCCCGCGGTGGAGATCGTGAACCTGACCGGCCCGCCCCTGCTCAGGTAGCGCCCCGCGGGCCAGAACTGACCGTCGTTGGCGAGGCTGATCGTGTTGGGGCGCTGACCGTCGAGGGCAGGCTTCAGCGGTTCGCTGAAGCCCGGCGCCGAGAGCGTCAGGGAGAATGGGGAGAAGTACTGGAGCGAGAGATTCCAACGGCCCGCGGGCAGATTCAACGTCTGGGACGTGCGCGCGCCGGTGCCCAGCACGCTGCCGGCGTCCCAGCGCGCCCTCCCGCCGACCGCCGGCGCAGGGAACAGCGAGGCGCGCCCCGGGTTCGAGGTGAGGATGCGGATCTCCGGCGCCGCGCAGTCGGCGCGCGCCCCCGCTTCGGTCCCCTCCAGGAGCACGTGTCGGTTCGCCGGGGTCGGCCCGATCCGTTCCCACAGCACGAAGGAGGGGGTGGCGGCGATACGTCGGAAGTTGGCCGGCGCCTGGCTGTTCCAGGCCGCCCGCCCGGTGATCGCGTAGCGGAAGCGGTCGAGGGTGTCGCGGGAGAAGGAGTCGAAGTCGATCGGGCTGTAGGCGTCGCCGGTGTCGAACGGCTTCTCGGGGTTCTGCGCGACCTGGCTGTCGGGGAACTCGACCAGCGGCACGTGGGTATCGGCGCCGAGCAGCTCGTAGGCGGCGTAGCGGTCCTGCCCCGCGTAGAGCACCGGCTTGCCGTGCACGATCGGGAGGAAGGCGCGCAGCTCCGCCCCGTGGCCCGGAGGCCCGACCGGCGCGTCGCGCAGCGCCAGGAAGCTCGAGTAGACGGCCCCCCCGATGAAGACGAGCGCCAGCGCTCCCCAGCCGAGCCGTCGCAGCGCCGCTCCCCGGCCGAGCTCGGCCAGCAGCGGCCGCACTGCGAGCAGCATCGCCAGCGGCGCCGCGATCATCAGCGCCTTCGCCCGCGAGTAGTCGCCGCTGAACGGCAGCGAGAGGAAATAGAGCGCGGTGCAGGCGCCGAGCGCTATCGGCACCGCCAGCTCGCGCCGCCGCACCCACCAGGCGACCCCGATCAGCAGCGCCAATGCAGCAACCGCCCCCGCCAGCCCGGTCAGCTGCGCGCCGCCGACCGCGTCGAGGCGGTAGTTGGAGGCCGGCCAGATCCCCAGCGCCTCGATCGGCGAGACGGGGCCGTATGTGTTGCTCCCGGCGACTTTGTTGAAGCCGTGGGCGAAGCCGAACGGCCCGGCGACTGTCAGCACCGCGGCAAGGCCGGCCAGCAGGGCGATCGTGAGAAGCGTCGCCGGGCGCAGCAGGAAGCGCAGGAGCGCTCGCGGCGCCAGCGCCCGCCGCACCTCGGGCACGGTGAGGCTCCACAACGCCACGATCCCGATCGGCCAGGCGAGCCCGGCGAAGCTGTAGGAGAAGAAGATCCCACCCGCCAGCGCCAGTGGCGCGAGCGCAATGCGAACCCACCCTGCCAACCCCTCCGGTGGGGAGCCTAGGTCCGACGCGGATCGACCGGGCTCGGCCCGTCGCCGGTCAAGGTCGTGAAGGCCGACCGCGAAGGCGAGTACGAAGAGCGCCTCAGCAGTCTCCTTGAAGGCCGCCTGGGCGAAGTAGGAGACGGCGAGATAGGGGAGTGCGACCAGGGTTGCGGCCAGCACGCGCCGCCCCGGTAGCAGGCCGCCGAGCGCACCGAG
The DNA here is from genome assembly GCA_963838035.1 of uncultured Solirubrobacterales bacterium. Lineage (GTDB taxonomy): Bacteria > Actinomycetota > Thermoleophilia > Solirubrobacterales > 70-9 > CAVVNN01. Next base: position 27,759 of record CAWIPM010000003.1, on the reverse strand, counting down.
CGCGGTCAGCGCCGTCAGCACGCCGATCGCGAAGATCTCGCCGATGAAGGCGTGTGCGAGGCCGATCCCCGGCACCGCGGCGGTCGCGACCGCGAGCCCGTGCGGCCCCAGCGGGTAGCCGGCGTCCGGCGCCGGCCCGAAACCACTGCGCAGCCACTCCGCCCACGCCAGGTGCAGCCCGAGGTCGTTGTTGAACCCCTCGCCCAGAAGCCCCCAGCGCCCGCTGACCGCGAACGGGATCGACAACGCCACCACCACAACCACTACAACCCCTGCCGATGGGCCGATAAGTGGACCCGGGTTCCACCTATCGGCCCGTCGGCCCGCGGTTTCGGTCGGTCGCCGATCCAGTGCCAGCACCGCGCCTGCCGCGGCGACCAGCGCCACGACCCCCACCGTCGCCGTCGTCCCGTGCCCGGGCGCCCGCGCCAGCGCCCCGGTCACGGTGAGAATCGCGCCGAAGCCGACCGCCGGCTCCAGCCACGACCAGGAGTCGCGCCCCCCGAGCGCGAGCAGCACCCTCCCCACCAGCAGCGAGGCGGCGCAGATCAGCACCGCCGAGGCGTAGGTCTCAATCATCAGCGGCGCAGACTATGGCCTATGCGCGTGCGCCTGTTCAGAGCTTCTCGGCGGCCCGCTCCAGCGTTCCGCGCAGGTTCTCACCCCGCAGCGGCTCGGCGTGGCCGGCGCAGACCACGGACGGTTCCAGCGCCGCCAGTCTGCGCACCGACTCCTTCGCCTTCGCATGGTCCCAGGCCCAGGCGGGGTGGGGGACGCTCGCTTCGCCCCTCGGCAGCGGCTTGCCGAGCCGCGCCGAGTCGATCAGGTAGATGACGTCGCTGACCAGCGCCACTCGGTCGCTCTCCCGCCACAGCCCGATCAGCCCCGGCGCGTGCCCGGGCAGGTGCAGGACGCGAAAGCCCGCCACCTCGTCGCCCTCGCTCACGGTTCCCGCGATCTTCACCGGCCCCCCGTCCCAGCGGCGCAGCAGGAAGGGATAGAGCCAGCGGGCCGGCGCAGCCGGCAGCCGCGAGAGGTCCATATAGGGAGCGATCGACGCCTCCCCTTCGGCGTCGGCCACCTCGTCGGGATGGCATTGGACCGGTGCGTCCACATAGGGAGCCGTCCCCCGGTGGTCGGCGTGGGCGTGTCCCAGCACCACCCGCGTCACCCCGCCGAGCTGCTCTCCCGCGGCCCGCACCGCCTTTCGCATCGCCTTGGTTCCCGCGTCGAACTGCACCACTCCTCCCTCGTCCTCGAGGAAGTAGACGTTCATCGCCCCACGGAGGTCCCCCCGCAAAAGCCAGACCCCCTCCGCCACCTTCACCATCCGCCCACCTTACCCGCGGCTAGGGTTCACGCGGTGCCGGCGCTTTGGAAGATCGGGATGGCCATATTGGTCGTCTGCCTGCTCGCCTCGATCGCGATCGCGATCTTGCGGCTGGCGACCACCCCCGCCGAAATCCTCGGCGCCGGCTTTCACGGCTGGCACGGGCATCGAATGCCGCGTTAGTATCCGCCCCGTTCAGCGACCGAGCAGAGGAGGCGGCTTGTTCACTCGCATCGTGGTTGGAACCGACGGGTCCGAGACCGCCGCCGAGGCCGTCCGCCAGGCCATCGACCTCGCCAAACTGGCCGGCGCCGGCCTCAGCATCGTCAGCGCCTATGAGCCCATTCGCAGACGCCAGGTGGAGGAGGAGAAGGAGCATGCGCCACCTGACGTCCAGCACGAGATCGGCCCGCGCGAGGACGTCAACCTCATCCTCGCCGCCGCTGCCGCCGAGGCCAAGAAAGCAGGAGTCGAGGTCCAGACCCACCCGGTCGAGGACGATCCCGCCGACGCCATCCTCAACGTCGCCGAAGAGACCGGAGCCGACCTCATCGTCGTCGGCAACAAGGGGATGACCGGCGCCCGCCGCTTCCTCCTCGGCAGCGTCCCCAACAACGTTTCCCATCACGCCCCCTGCAGCGTGATCATCGTTCGCACTACCTAGCCGGTTCGGTCGCCTTCGCAGCGTCGATCAGCCCGGCCCCTTGCTGGGTTGCCGGTAGTCCCAGGTTGCGCGCCGTCGCCTCCAGCTGTCGTGTCACGCGCTTGTTCAGCCAGTGCGGCGTGACGTTGCCCGCCACGCCGAAGCTCGCGATCACCATCGCCGCCACTCCGGACACGTGCGCGGCCGCCATCGACGTGCCGACGTAGCTACTGGGCATCCCGAAGTTGCGCGACCCATGGCTTTTCAGGGTCACCTGGTAGATCGGCGCCGAGAGCACCGACGGGCAGCCCGCGGCCCCGGTCCCGCCCCCCGGAGCCACCAGGTCGACGTTGGCGCTGGCCAGGGAGTAGTCGCCCAGGCAGCCTCCCTCGGTGGTCCCGCCGACCCCGATCACGCCCTTTTCGGTCGCCGGCGGCGACACGCAGGCCTCCGAGCCGAGGTTCCCCACCGAGGCCACCAGCACCACTCCTTTCTTCGCCGCGAACTGCAGCGCTTCGGCCACTTCCGGCACCTTCCGTCCACAGTCGAAGTTGAAGCTCATGTTGATCACCTGCGCCCCATGCTGCGTCGCGAACCTGATTCCCTTTGCGATGTCGCTGGACCGCCCGCGCCCGTGTGAGTTGAGCACCTGCACCGGCATCAGCTTCGCGTTATAGGCGAGGCCGGTCAGCCCGACCCCGTTGTCCGTCTCCTCCGCGATCGTCCCGGCCACGTGCGTGCCGTGCCCGTTGGTGTCGACCGGTCGCGGGTTGCCTTCGACGAAGTTGTAGCCGGCGACGAACTGCTTCGCGGAGAAGTCGGGACTGCGCCGGAAGCGCGCGCCGTGCGCGGGGTTGGGAGGCTTGAGCCTGCCCAGGTTGCGGTACGCGACTCCGGTATCGAGCACGGCGACGGTGACGCCGCGCGCACCCGGACGCCCGGCGGCGATCAGGTTGCGCCAGGCGCCGACCGCGTCGATCCCGCCGGGGGAGGTCGGGGTTCCCACCGGCTCCCCGACCCAGGGCAGGAAGTTCCATTGCCGCAGCGCCCAGGCGCCGGCGAGGTCCGGCGTCGCCGGGATCGTGCCGGAGTCGTCGGGGAAGAAGAGGGAGGGCACGTCGGACGGGGTGGGGGAGGCCTTTGTGGAGGCGGATGCGGTCGCGATGTAGTCGGGCTCGGCGTAGGCGACCCCGGGGTTCTCGCGCAGCGCCGCCGCCGCCCCTCGCACGCCGATCCCCTGCGGCAGGCCGACCGAGCGCCCGTGCCGCTCCCCGGCGAACTTGACAACCACACGGCCCGGGGCGAATTCCCCCGCCGCCGCGGCGGCGGGGGGCGCGGCGAGCAGGGCCACCGCGGCCAGGGTCGGAAGAAGTCGTCTCATCTGCGTCTCGAAGTCGCGGGAAGTCCCTGCATTCGCGCGAGCACTCTCCTAACACCGGCCCGGCGGGGAAGTTGTCAGTCGCACATACTCTCCGATGGATGGGAGCAGGCGCTGTTACATCCACCGATGAGGCCCACCAGCGCCTCATGGGCCTTGCGCTCGAGCAGGCCCGCGCCGCCGAGCGCAACGGCGATGTGCCGATCGGCGCCGTCATCGCCCGCGGGGGCGAGCCGCTCGCCGCAGCCGGAAACGAGCGTGAGCTGCGCCGCGACCCCACAGCCCACGCCGAGATCCTTGCGATCCGCGCCGCCGCCGAGGCCCTCGGCGGTTGGCGCCTGCCTGGCACGACGCTCTACATCACCCTCGAGCCCTGCGCCATGTGCGCCGGCGCGATCGTCCTCGCCCGTATCCCCGAGATCGTCTACGGGGCCCCCGACCCCAAGGCGGGCGCCGCCGGCAGCGTCCTCGACATCCTTGCCGAGCCCGCCCTCAACCACCGTCCTCGGGTGATCTCCGGCGTCCGCGAGCAGGAGTGCGCGGCGATCCTCCGCGACTTCTTCGCCGCGCGGCGAGTCAGCGGAGAGGGTGGGATTCGAACCCACGAGGCGGGTTAACCCCGCCCACGCGATTTCCAGTCGCGCTCCTTAAACCACTCGGACACCTCTCCAGGAGTGTCCAGAAGCCTAGCTCGGCACAGCGTAGATCTGGCCGCCCTGTTCCACCACCCGCTTCGGCGCCAACGGGGCGGGGGGAGGGCCGGCCAGGACTTCGCCGGTTTCGGCGCTGTATTCGCCGCCGTGACAGGGGCAGAAGATCCGCCCTTCGCTGTAGCCGACGGTGCAGCCCGCGTGGGTGCAGACGGCGCTGAAGGCCTTCAGCCCGCCTTCGCTGTCGCGGATGAGGATGTCCGGCGACCCTTCGGTCGGGTCAGCATAGGTCGCCGCCTGGCCCTTGGGCAGCCGTCTTCCCGGCCCCAGCTTGACCGCGCCGGAAGGCAGGCCCCGGGCCGCGCCGGGCCCGGGGCCGCCTGCGGCGGAAGACGGATTCGAGGTCGAGGCGGTCGGGGCACCGGCCCCTGCACCGCTGGCCCCCGAGCCTCCGCCCGCCGAGCTCTTGCCGCCGCCGAGCGCCCGCGACGTCACCGTCGGGCCCGTGTAGGGGCCCTTCAGCAGCGCCGCGATTCCGGCGATCCCCAGCCCGAACGCCGCAACCTCCGCGACCAGCGCCCGCCGCGTCATCGACGTGTCACCCGGGGTGTCCGCATAGGCCTCGCCGGGATCGGGCGGGTGCAATCGCGTCCGTCTCATCAGCGACTCGGGTGGGTGCTCCAGCATGTTGTCGAGCGCCGGCTGCCCGGTCGCTCCGCTCAGCACGAACGGCAGCCAGGCGAAGACGAAGACGATGTCGGAGCCGAGGAAGTAGGGGCTGGTGTGCCAGCTCGCGGTGAGGAAGAAGACGAAGTTGAGCCCCAGCCCGGCCGCGGCGGCCGGCCGGGTCATCAGGCCCGCCGTCACCAGCAGCCCGACCACGATCTCGAAGATCGCCACGCCGACCCCGGCCAGCTCGGGGTGGGGGAGGGCGAAGGTATGCAGCAGGAACCCTCCCGGCGTCGCCCGCGCGAACCCTTCCAGCTGAGTCCCGATGTACGTGGGCGACCCCGCGTGCAGGAAGGCCGGGTCGCTCAGCTTCTGCACCCCGGCATACACGAAGGTCAGACCCAGAAAGAGCCTCAGCGGAAACAGTGCCGCCCCCGGCCGCAGCGTTCTCACCATTGGGCCAGTCTCCGCTGTACTCGTGAATAGCGACTAAGCGGCGCTTAAGAGTCCTCTTACCGGCTTTCTCAGCGGTACCACGATCGACTCGGTCGCCTGGGCCGGCGCCAGCGGGCGGCGGCCGCGCAGGCGCTCATGGCTGCAGACCACGTAGCACCACTCCATCAGATGCATCCGGGAGGCGGAGTCGATCTCGGCGATCGTGGCGCCGATCAGCCAGCGCCCGCCCGCCTCTCGACAGGAGCGAACTTCCACCTGGGCGGCGACCTCGTGGCTGTCCCCGGCCGAGTCGCCCAGCTCAAGCAGCACCGCGGGCCGCGAGCCGATCTCCAGCGGCGCTTCGGTCACCAGGCCGACGCCGGCGGCGCTCGCGTCGACCAGGCGACTGGCGACATGCCCGTCGTTGGAGAAGACATGGGCCGGAGCGTCGCCCTCGAAGCGGTAGACGAGCCGCCGCTGGCGCCGTCGCCCGACCGCCAGCAGGGTTCGCCCGATGCGACGCAGCTCCACGAGCCCCAGCGCCGGCACGATCACCGCGGCCACGCCCGGCAGGTCGGGCAGCGGCCCCACGCCGGCCAGGTCGAGCAGTCGCAACAGGGTCCCGCCTCCGACCACCACCGCGCAGGCGAGCACCAGGTGCAGCCGGCGCACGGCGCTCAGGCCGCCGCCGTCGTCCCCCTGCTTCGGCGTCACCATGAACGCCGTCCGCCCCGGCCGCAGCGCGCAGCGCAGCGCCCGCGTGTAGATCTCCATCGTCAGCAGCTCGTAGTGCGCGGTCTCGCCGATCCGCATGTAGCCGCGCGCCAGCGCCGCGCCTGCGCAGAGGTTGAGCGTCACCGAGGGCAGCCACAGGGCCACCAGCGCCACCAGGCTGATCTTCATCGGCATCTCCCCGGTCCACAGCACCAGTCCCAGGGTCGCCAGCAGCAGCAGCCGCATCGGCGGCGCCAGATAGGCGGCGAGGCTGACGAAGTAGGAGAGTCGTTGCAGCGGGCGCAGCTCGCGTGCCCGCAGCGGCGACTCCGGCAGGGAGAAGACCGCGAGGTTGCCCCGCGCCCAGCGGTCGCGCTGCAGCAGATAGCCGTCGAGATCGTGAGGCGCCAGCCCCTGCACCAGCACCTCGTCGTGGTAGCGGCTGACCCACCCATGCCGTTGCAGCCGGATCGTCGTGTGGAAGTCCTCGGCGATCGTCTCGGTCGCGACGCCGCCGATCTCCAACAGCGCCTCGCGCCGGATCAGCGCCGCCGAGCCGCACCAGTAGGCGGCGCCGTGGCGATCCTTTCCCGGGCAGATGACCCGGTAGAAGAGCGACTGCTCGTGCCGCCCGACCACGTAGTGCTGCACCGAGTCGTGGTTGAAGAAGTCGTGCGGACTCTGCACGAGCGCCATCCGCTCATCGTCGAAGTACCCGACCATCGCGTCGAGCGCGTCGGGCATCGGCACGTGGTCGGCGTCGAGCATCAGCACCAGCGCGCCGCCGGTGCGTGGAAGCGCCGCGTTGATGTTGCCCGCCTTCGCGTGGGAGTTGTCGGGCCGGGTCAGGTAGCGAGCGCCGGCCAGCTTGGCCAGCTCCTCCATCTCCTCCCGTCGCCCGTCGTCGAGCAGGTAGGTGGTGTGCGGGTAGGTGAGGGCGCGGCAGCCGGCCAGGGTCGCCAGCACCACCTCGGCCGGCTCGTCGTAGGTGCAGACGTAGACGTCGACCTCGAGGCCGGGAGTGGCGGGCGGGCGCACCGCGGGTGAGTGGGACCAGGAGAACCAGGTGAGGCTGCCCAGCGCCCACAGCCCGTACAGCTCGGTCACCAGCAGCATCGCAAAGGCAACCGGGCTCGCCCCCTGCCCGCTCCACCCGATCCGCCAGGTCAGATATCCGAGTCCCCAGGCCAACGCCGCCAACGCCAGCGCCCGCAACAGCCGCGGGCGCCGATCGAAGAACTGCCCCACCCGCGTCTGCTCACCGCCATGCATGCAGCGTCAGTCGTCACGCCGCCTTCGCCCCTTGAGTCCTGAGAGGCGGCAGCCGCCCTAGAATCACCCGCCTGGCCGAATCCCGGAGGGGTGCCGGAGTGGTTGAACGGGGCGGTCTCGAAAGCCATTCCGCCGATTCGGCCCGAACAACATCTTTAGCGGGCCTGCCACAACACTCTCCCAAACCCCCTGCACACCTGGGCCTTTCCCAACCGGGGTTGGCCGAGCCGGGCGGCGGCTGAGCGCCCCCGCAATCACCCAATCGCGGCAAATGGCGCTGTGCGGGGGATTCTCCCGATCGCATCTGGATCGCGCAAAGGACTTCCATTCTGCGCCCCACAGAGCTAGGTGTGTTGGGCGATGGCACCGAGAGCTAAGCCCGAGGGCATCGTTGTGCGCCACTCAACGCGCTGTGCGGGCCGCTCTGGGCCACTGGCTATCAGGCCCAGGTCTACGCGGCCGCTGAGCGGCGCACGATCAGAAGGACCTTCAAGACGCTCGGTGATGCCCGCGCCTGGCGTGCGGAGACCAAGGCCGCCCTGGAGCGCGGCGCCCTTCGGGCCCCTTCGCGCCAGCGCATCGAGCAGGCCGCCAGCGACTGGCTCAAGTCCGCTCAAGCGGGCGTCGTCAGGACCCGCTCAGGCGATCCCTATAAGCCGGGAGCCCTGCGCGGCTATGAACAGGCGCTCAGGGCCCGCATCGTCCCTCGCTTCGGGCACCTGAAGACCTCTGCGCTTCACCGAAACGCGGTCCAGGACCTAGTCGATGAGATGCTCGCCGAGGGCCTTGCCCCGAGCACGATCAGAAACACGGTCCTGCCCCTGCGGGCGATCTATCGCCGCCTGATCGCTCGAAACGAAGTGGCGATCAACCCGACTCTGGGGCTGGCCCTCCCGGCGCTTAGGGGAGGACGCGAGCGGGTCGCTCGCCCCGCTGAGGCACGGGCCCTTCTCGAGGCCCTTGACCCCGCAGATCGCCCGCCCTGGGCGACCGCGCTCTATGCCGGGCTTCGACGAGGCGAGCTACGTGCGCTGCGCTGGGGAGACGTCGACTTCGAGGCTGGCCTGATCCGAGTCGAGCGCGGCTGGGACCCAAAGGAGGGGCCGATCGAGCCAAAGAGCCGTGCCGGCAAGCGCCGGGTTCCGCTAGCCAAGCCGCTTCGCTCCTACCTGGCAGCGCATCGTTTGCGCTCCCAGGGCACCCGGGAGGATCTGGTCTTCAGGGGTCGGGGCGGAAAGCCGCTGGCCCCGATGCGCTGATCGAACGAGCGCGGAAGCTCTGGAGAGCGGCTGGCCTGGAGCCAATCGGCCTGCACGAGTGCCGGCATACCTACGCCGCCTTCATGATCGCCGCCGGGGTCAACGCCAAAGCGCTCAGCACCTACATGGGCCACTCGACGATCACGATGACGCTTGATCGCTACGGGCACCTGATGCCGGGGAAGGAGGACGAGGCGGCGGTGATGCTCGGCGCATACCTTGAGCGAGATAGTCGTCGCTAGTTGTCCCCGCCTGACGCTCTTGCTTTTCGTCCTTCGCGAGCGTCTCCGAGTGGCTACCGAGGCGCTCGCAATCCCGCGCGAGCGGAAGCGCGCCGCCGCTGATCGAGTTCCCCGAGGCCCTACCCGCTCCGCACCTCGTATTTGTGGAAAACGGCCTGGTGGCGGCCGTGCTTGGCTCAAAACGGGGACGGCAGGAAGCTGGAAGCGATCATCGTCCTGAAGCCTTGCGGTCGCCGGACCCCGCCGTTGCCGACCCCTCCGTCCGAGGGTGCGTTTCTATCTGCTGGCGGCGATCGTTGCGCTCGTGTAAACCGTTCCCGCTGAAGTCGCGGCGGTGATCGTGTCTTTGAAGTTGCCTTTGGCTTTTGACATATAGGTGAACTGGCCGGTGGAGAGAGCGGGTCCCGTGGCGGCGATCAGCAGCGCTCCTCCGCTGATCGTCCCACCGTTGCTGGTCACGGTCACCGAATGCCCGCTGCCGAGTTCGCCCAGCAGGTTGCCCGAGCCGTCGGCGACGCCAACGTTTGCTCTTATCGTCCCTTCGTTGCCCAGGCCTGTGACTGTGCACGTCAAGGCGCACGGTGATCCGATCGTGCCGGCGCTCACCGTGATGTTGGCAACGCTCAAGCTGGCCGCAGGGCCGACGGCCACGGTGACGGCGAGCGGCGCGCTGCTGGAGATCGAGCCATCGGTGGCCGAGATGCTCGCCGCGCCCGCCTTGTAGAGCTTCATCACGCCGTTACTGGCGCCGGAGACGGTGGCGACCCCTGAGCCGAAGTTGAGCGAGGTGGCCGAGCCGAAGGCGACCGCGGTGCCCGAGCTATTGGAGACGGTGGGCGCGTTGCCGGCGGGGCTCGAGGCGGCACCGGAGAAGGTAAGGCTGTGGGAGCCGGAGTAGCCGCTGGCGCTGTTGTCGTAGGCGTCCAGCGCGGTGACCGTCAGGTTGTCGGCCGCGCCGGCGGTGGGAGTGGTCGAGGTGGCGCTGAGGCTGAGTTTGGAGGCCGCGGCTGCGCCGACGGTGACGGCGAGCGGCGCGCTGCTGGAGATCGAGCCATCGGTGGCCGAGATGCTCGCCGCGCCCGCCTTGTAGAGCTTCATCACGCCGTTACTGGCGCCGGAGACGGTGGCGACCCCTGAGCCGAAGTTGAGCGAGGTGGCCGAGCCGAAGGCGACCGCGGTGCCCGAGCTGTTGGAGACGGTGGGCGCGTTGCCGGCGGGGCTCGAGGCGGCACCGGAGAAGGTAAGGCTGTGGGAGCCGGAGTAGCCGCTGGCGCTGTTGTCGTAGGCGTCCAGCGCGGTGACCGTCAGGTTGTCGGCCGCGCCGGCGGTGGGAGTGGTCGAGGTGGCGCTGAGGCTGAGTTTGGAGGCCGCGGCTGCGCCGACGGTGACGGCGAGCGGCGCGCTGCTGGAGATCGAGCCATCGGTGGCCGAGATGCTCGCCGCGCCCGCCTTGTAGAGCTTCATCACGCCGTTACTGGCGCCGGAGACGGTGGCGACCCCTGAGCCGAAGTTGAGCGAGGTGGCCGAGCCGAAGGCGACCGCGGTGCCCGAGCTGTTGGAGACGGTGGGCGCGTTGCCGGCGGGGCTCGAGGCGGCACCGGAGAAGGTAAGGCTGTGGGAGCCGGAGTATGTCGGCACGACGTCGCCTTCGCCGTCGAGGACGGTGACACTGAGGTTGGATGTGGTCCCTGCGGTCGGGGCCGGGTTGTCGACGATGACTGAGAGGTATTTGGGGGCACCGATCGACACCGTCGTCCTGACCGGCGCGCTCATGGCACTCCAGGTCCGCCAATGCGCCAGGACCGCGTAGCTATGTTCCCCGGCTTCGACCCCGTTGTCGGTGCACTGCGTTTTAGCCGCGGCGTTGATGGGGCAATTGCCCCCGGCAGGTGCACCGTCGCGCAGGACCGTGTACCTAACTGCGCTTTGCCCGGGACCGCTGACGCCGGTCCAGCTGAGTTCCACGATTCCCCCGACCTGAGGAGTCGCTTCTGTGATCGCCGGCGCGGCCAAGCTGGTCACGCTCGCCGAGGCCTGTCCGGTGCCGGCAGAGGAGAAGTAGCCGAACGCCGAGCCGGAGATGACGACGCCGACGATCGCGGTGAGCAGGAGGCCCGCGGATCTCTTCCTACGCCGCCGCATCATCCGTGTGCCGTCCCCTCGAAGCGCAGCTCAAACCGGCCGCCCTGGCAGGCGTCCTGATTTCGGGGTAGATCCCGCAATTGGATCGAAGGAGCGGAGATCCCGGCCCGGGGAAGCTCGGCGCTTCCCCCGGGTGGCACCACGAGCGGCGCGGACTCCGAGACGCTGGATTCGGTGAGGGCAAGGTTCTCCGCCGCCTCGCAGCCCGGCGGGCTCTGTGGAACCAAGGTGCGTAGAGCCACCACTTGGATCGCTTCCGGGTTTGGGTTCGTGACAGTGAGCGGCAGCTCCATCGGCGGAGCGCCGGGATAGAGCGATCGGAGGCTGTCGGTGTCTACCGATACCTCGAAGGGCCGGGGCTCAACTACCTTCCAATGAAATCTCGTCGGGTGCCCCCTCTGTCCGGAGCGGCTCAGAGCCCTGACCGAGAACCTGTGCCGGCCCGCGTCCAGGTCACTCACCCTCAGCGGGGACCGACAGCGCCGCGCCCGCCGATCGTCGACGCGACAGACGAAGCGCAGGTGACGGCGCCGCAGACGGAATTTGAAGGTCGCCGCGGTCGAGACCGTCACCCGGGCCGGGTGGCGCGTGATCTTCGGCCTTGCCGGAGCGGAGCCGAGTCTGCCCTCTAGGGCGAGCGGCCGGAGCCGAAACTTCCGGACAGTCGGCGGCTCCTTGGCGCGGACCGGCGCTCCATCCACGGAGGCGAAAGCGACGGCGGCGACACAGCCGATCAGGCCGAGCACCCCGACGAGGAGCCTGAGCATCGCCTTCGGCCTTCGGCTGCGCCGTCTGCTCTCTCGGGGTCAGTTGCTGCTCAGATGCAGCGTCAGCGTGGCGCCTTGGCAGGCGTCCTGGTTTACCCCTGTGTCGTTCATCGTCAGCGTGCCAGTCGGCGTCACAGCCTGGCCGTTGCCGGGCGAGAAATTCTGATTCACGGTGACGGGCGCCATCGTGAAGTCAGGATTGCCGCCGCTGATCACCGTGCTGCACCCGGAATGGCCGGCGTCCACGCTGATGCTCGAGAGGCTGATCGTGCCCACGCGCTCGCTTCCCGCGGACGGGTTGTCGACGGTGAAGGTCACGGTGCTGGATGAGCCCGGGTAGAGGCTCGACGCGATGCTGCCGTGAAGGGTGATGGCCGAGCTCGAACCGACGGTCGCCGTCCCGGTGCCTGAGCCGGTCGAGGTGAAATAGGCCAAAGCCGCACCGGCCATCGCCAGCAGGGCGAAGGCGACAACTGCGGTCTTGAACGGCCGCTTGTGCAACCAATCCATTGGTTTCTCCTGTCGGGTTGGAATCTGAACAGCGCCCGAGGCTGCCCGGACAACTATTCGACAGAAGCGCCGTCGTCACTTGAATTTTGGACGGAGAACGGCTAATGGCGCGTTTGTTCAATCCGTACAAGGCGCCGGGCAGTTGGTTCCCAACCGAGGTGTTCAGCGGATGCGCACGCGCAGTCGCGGCGGATCTTTTACTGAGGGCCGAAGTGACGCCCCGTCCACTCGGACTCGAGCCGGGCTCGCGTGCAATCCCATGCTCTGCTCATGAGCCGATGGATCGCGCCTGCAGGGCATCGAGACCGAGGAGATCATTTCGTCCGTCCATGGAAGACGAGCGCCGATGCCGGGCAGCCGTTCCGCGGCTCTGGCCAGCCGACCGAGCGGGAGCTGGAGCGCCCGGATGGCGCTTCCGCTCCGTCATGCGAGAGCAGAAGTTCGCTGAGCGTTGCGGACATTGCTGCAAATCGCGCTAAGCGGGCGCAATCAATCGAGGTCGAACGCGGCCATGATCACGTCATTCGGGTTGGCGCTTTGACTGGCGAGCAGCACGCCGAGCTGCTCAGCCGCAGCAAACCCCGAATCGGCGGGTTTGTGGAGAGATGGGATCGACGCCGAACAGAGCTTCCGCACCGATCGCGCTTCTTGTTGGGACGTTGGGGTTGCTGGCGATTCTGGGCACCACGACCGCCGGCGCTTCGTCGGTGCGCTGGTCGCCGCGTCCCACCACCGCCCCCTGGCAGTGGCAGCTGCAGGGGAAGATCGATACGAGCGTCCCCGCCTCCGTCTACGACGTCGACGGCTTCGAAACTTCGGCCAGCACGGTGCGCCGACTCCATCGCCAGGGCCGCAAGGTGATCTGCTACCTCGACGTCGGCAGCTGGGAGTCCTACCGTCCCGATAAGGCGGAGTTCCCGCGCTCGGTGATCGGGCGCCGCTACTCCGGCTTCCCCGACGAGCGCTGGCTCAACATCGCCCGCTTCCATCTCTTTGAGAAGCCGCTGAAGCAGCGCTTCAACATGTGCGCGCGCAAGGGTTTTGACGCGGTCGAGCCCGACAACCTCGCGGGCTGGGAACAAGAAAACCGCACCGGCTTCAAGATCACCAAGGCCGACCAGCTTCGCTTCAACCGCTGGGTCGCCCGCCAGGTCCACGCGCGTGGGATGGCGGTGGCGCTGAAGAACGACGGCCGCCAGGCCGCAGAACTGATCCATATCTTCGACTTCGCGATCGTCGAGCAGTGCTTCCAATACCACGAATGCGGCTATTACAAGAACACCTTCATCCGCGCCGGCAAAGCGGTCTTCGAGGCCGAGTACGAACAGGAGCCGAAGCAATACTGCAAGACCGCGCGGGCGATCGAACTTCAGCGCAATTCACAAGTCTTATGACCTCTTCGCGCAGCCCTGGCACCCATGCGTGCGCTGAAGAATCGCTCACCGCGGATTGTCGTGTCGTCCAACTGTAATCTTCGGCCTGCCAGCGACCTGGCCTGACTTCGGTAACTCTTCCGGACAAGGTGGCCTCGCCGCCGCGGCGCTTCTGCATGCGCGTGATGCGATCGCGTACGTGGATGTTGCTGACGCTCTTGCTCCGGACGAGGAGCAGGCGCAGGCAGGTGATGCTTCCCACGGAAGGCAGTAGCGTCTCTTAGGCCAGCGAACGGCAGGGGACATTCCCGAACTCTCGCCTGAGCCAGCGGCCTCCCGCCGCTCTCGCTTTTCGTCCAAAGCGCTAGTGGGCCGCCAGTGGACACACGGGTCCGAGACTCCTTAGGCCCGCCCCAGTTTGTCGACGCGCCGATTCTCCTCTCGCGGAATCCACTTGACGCGCCAGCTCTCGAACAGGGCCAACAGCTCCTCTGCCTGCGTCCGCAGAGGCCGCAGCGCCGGATTCTTCGTCTTCCACTCGCGGTTGACTTGGCTCACCACGAGCATCGAGTCGCCCTTGACCACCACATGCCGCTCGCCGTGCTTGAGCGCCAGGCGCAGGCCGAGTATCAGCGCCTGCCACTCAGCGGTGTTGTGGGTCCCCTGGTCGAAACGCTTGACGGCCTGGTCGAAGGAGCCGTCACTCAACTCGACAGTGCAGGCAGCCGTTACCGGGCCGGGACTCTGCCCGCCGCCGTCGAAGTGGATGGTCGCCAACTTCATCACCTGAGCATATTCCCCCACGGCCTGACCTCAGGCGACTCTTAGGTGCCTAGCCGGCTGGGGAACATTCCCCAACCCTCGCCTGAGATGGCGGCCTCCCGGCACTATCGCTTTTCGTCCCTTGCGGAAGCGTCGGCGATCCCGGGTGGACGCTCGCAACGACGCGAGGCTGTCGCGTAAAGGCGCCGAGCGCGCGCTCCAAACGGTGAAACCCGAGCCGATCGGAAAACGGCAGGGACTCGCGGCCCCCAGCTCAGGCAGCTGCGGCTGCCAGAGTGTGCCGGTGGAGCTTCAGCAGGTTGTGGGTGGCCGCAATCAGGCGCCATTCCGAGCGGGCGGCAGCCCGGCCTCTTCGTTTGAAGCGCTCGATCCGACGGTTCGCCTTGATCTGGGCAAAGACGGGCTCGACCATGCATTGTCGTTTGGCGTATAGCTCGGCACCGGTCTCGGTGGCCATCACCCTGCGCATGAAGTCATAGGGCCCGCCCAGCCTGGTCTTGCGCGGCCGGTTTCGGGTGGTGTCGGCGGCGACGAGCGGGGTGATCCCGCGCTCGCGCAGCAAGTCGATGTGATCGTTTGACCAATAGCCGGCGTCGGCCAACACCACTCCTGGGCTGGCGTCAACACCGGCGCTCTCCAGTTCGCGCTCCGCGGCTGTGATCATCGGGTCGAGCTGTCGGAAGTCGCCGCCTTCGGTCACGACCTCGGCAGCGACGATGATCTGGTCCTCGGTGGTGACCGCCTGGGCGTTGTAGGCGGGGATGAAGTTGCGGCCGAACTTCATTCGCTTTGCGTCGGGATCGGTGGTGTTGAGCTTGCCATCGGGGACCTCGGGCGGCGAGTAGGGCTTCGGCGGGGCACCGAAGCGGCGCCCGTCGCTCATCACTCCCCGGGCGCGATAGGTCTCATATGCCTGGTTTGCCCGATGCTCGGCCCGCCAGTCCTCGACCAAGCGCCGCCGGCAGGTCTCAAGGCGTTCGGAGCGATCGCGCGGCACCGGCTCGGGGCGCTCGGCCCGCTCGCGCTCGAGCTGCTCTTTGGCCTCGCGAAGCCAGGCGCGGCGCCCGCCCGCGGTGCGAAGCGCCTCCGGGAGCTCGTCGCCTCGGGCCTCGCCGTGGACCTCGTCCTCGGCGGCGTCGATGCGGCCGGCCTCGGCGAGGATCTCGGCGGCGATCTGCTCATAGGTGCGGATCGCCCCGTCTGAAGCCGCGGCGGCGAGCTTGGTGCCGTCGACCGCGATCACACCGACGTCGACGATCCCGGCCTTGCCGCAGAGCCCCAGCACCTGTCCGAACAGGTCGGCCAGGGCCTCTTCATGGCGAACGCGAAAGCGAGCGATCGTCGCGTGGTCGGGGGCCTGGTTTGCGCAGATCACCCGGAAGGCGATGTCCTCTCGGCAGCGGCGCTCGATTCCGCGTGATGAGCGCTCGCCGACCGCGTAGGCGTAGGCAAACAGTGTCACCATCATCTTCGGATCGTGGGCGGCGCGGCCGTGGCCGTCGGCTCGATAGGAGACGTAGAACGGCTCCAGGTCCAACTCCGCCACCGCATCGATCACAAACCAGGCGAGGTGGTCCTCGTCGAGCCAATCCCGGAGGTCCGGCGGCAACAGCATCGGTTGGTCACGGTCACAGCTGAGGAAGTTCTGAGGCATGACCCATTTTCTCGGCGTGGACGGACCGAAAAGCGGGGGATTTGTGCGACACCCTCACGCGAAAGCGGAAGCGCAGCGACCGAACGGCCGTCAGCTATTCCGGGATGCGTTCATACCGTGTGGCGTTCTCAAGATGTGGCGCCCACGGCTGCGCCGAGAGCGTCCAGATCTCCGCTGTCGGCTCGAACCAAGACGTATCGTCGATCGTCCCCGCCTTCAGGAAGGCCACTTTCGGCATCGACTCGATCGTGCTGAATATCGGCGACCCGCAAGCCGAGCAGAACCGCCGCTCCGTTGTGCTCTGGTAGCCCTCGCTGGCGGTCTTGAACGAGGCGAGCGTGGTGCCCTCTACCGTGAGCGCCTTACTCGGCACGCCTACGATCGGGGAGAAGGCCGAAGCGGTCTGACGCTGGCAGTTCGAGCAGTAGCAAACCCCCTGCCAGACTGGCTCGGCGTCGACGCTGTACGTCACGCCACCGCACAGGCAACGGCCCGTAATGGGTCTGGGCACCTCGGCCACGCGGGCAAGACTACTCACCGCCAGACCAGCAGTGCCGCCTTGCTCGAGTTGCGAGCGCCATCGGCGGACGGTTTTCGCTCTCGCTTCGGACGAAAAGCGAGAGCGGCGGGAGGCCGCTAGCCCAGGCGAGTGTTTGGGAATGTGCCCTGACCTTCGCCGGCCCGAGAGCCGCTTATTGCCTTCCGTGGGAAGCTATCGTCTGCTCGCCGCTGCTCTTCGACCAAGGCACCGTGGCCCGCCCCGCCATCGACGCGCTCGCAACCACAGAATCCCTGCTCAGGCGGACACCAACACGGCCCCGGAACCCAGGCGCCACTGCTGTTTCGTGCCACGATCCGGGTTCACACTGCAGGGAGCGGATAGGCATCGCTCGCCTAACCCACGGCTGCCGTGTCAATCTCGACGTTGGTGATGGTGCCGGTCTGCCCGCCTCCCGTGCAGTTGGTTTCGAAGGCCAGGGTCAAGGTATGCGGGCCCACGCCAGGCGCGGTGACGCTCCCGACGCCGAGATCAACGGTTTGGGCTGCAGAACCTGGTGTGAACGGACCGCCGCCGCCGCCGAAATTTTGGGTGGAGTCGATTTGCCCGCCGAAGCCGATGAAAGGGCTGTCGCCAGTCGTGCACGTCGCCGGGGGAGTGAATGTGGCCTTAGCGAAGAACAGGTTGTCGGTGTTGGCCGCTGGATTGGTGAAGCTGGCGTTCGAGAGCGTGATGTTTGAGCTGTCTCCGCCCTGGTCGCCCGGAGTACCCGAGCCGGTCGTCCGCTGGATCACCGCGACGCCGTTCGTGCCGGTCGTGCCGTTCGTGCCGTTCGTGCCGGGCGTGCCGGGCGTGCCGGCCTTGCCCTCGAGCGAGGACAGGAGACCCGGGTCAAGCTTCGGCCGGGTGACGGCCTTGTTCTTGATTTGCTTCGTGCCCACACTGTTCTTCGGGAGCTTGGTGGCGGCATAAACCGTCCCTCCCAAAGCTACGAACAACGCGAGCAGAGCGATCAGCAGTGCTGGCGACGGTCGGTGGTTAGCGAGTCTCCGCATGGGAGCACCTCCATTTGTTGTTCGTCCCCAGCCGACATTGCCGCGAGATGCCCATCCAGGCAACGAGAGCTACGGCTATCTTCCGGCTGGGCTGGGTCGCTGCATTCCGCCTTCTAACCATGGCCTTCTAACGATGCTAACTGTCAGGTGTCAAGGCCGCCTCCGAAGGATGCAGCAGAGTCACTCCGTAGTTTCGTGCAGGTCGTTAGTGGAAACCAACCTGGAGCCGGTTCGTTCGAGCTTGTTCCCCAACCTCGTAGCGCGCCGCTTGCGCTTCGCGCGATTTGCGAACGCGTTGACGTACGCAGGTCTCGCTCCCGCAAAGGACGAGAAGCAGGAGCCCGGGCGGGCCGGCACCGCACTTCCCCTCCCACCCGAATACGAAAGCCCGTCAGCGCAATACCACGACTCGTGGGGAAGATCTGACTACGCGATGCGCGCTTGCTCCCTATGACAACCCCCCCGCAGGCCGGGGGGAAGATGCTTCCTTCTCGCGACGCCAGAAAGCCTCCCGAGGGCGATCCCCGCTGCGGAAAGCAGAGCCAGGAAGATCGGGGGCTGGACCGCCCCTTCAGAGGTGATCGTCGTTTCGACGTAGAAGGCCGGCGGGTAGATGATCCGGTAGAGGATCAATAGGACCGATGCGACGCCAAGGATTGTGACCAGAGCGTTGGCGAGCGCGAGACCTTTGGGTGAGGCGTGGGTAAGGCGCAGGCCTGCGACCGCGAGCGGGGCGATGATCGCGAGCAGGAGGATGACCGGAAGCCGGGTGACCTGCGGCGAGATCCCGAGGAGATAGGTCAGCTGGGCCAGCAAGACGGTCGGAATCGCCTGCAGGAAGGTGTCGTCGTCTGACCAGGCGGCGATGAATGCTCGGGCCGACAGAGCCGGACTGTCTTCTAGGGCCAGGGATTCCAGAAAGGAGCGGAGGCTCCACGTGTCCAGTTCAAAAGAGTCGCTCATCCACGGCCCAGCCTAACCCGAGACTCCAACGTCTCTCTGAGTTCTTGGGCCAGATCAGCTACTTCAATATTCAGAAGCCCCGAGAATCCAAGGAAGGGCCTCCCGTGGCCTCGGAGAAGTATCCGTAATGCATGGTTATCGTGCGTTGGGTTCTGAGCGGACGCGGCTCTGCGTGGAGCGGGGTCGCGGCGCGTCTTGAGGGCCCGGTGTCGACTCAGTGCAGCGGCTGCCAGGTCGGGTCGGTCGCCAGCGCGCCGTTGCCGCTCTCGAATTCGTAGTCAGCCTCGAAGATCTGCCGGGGCGGCTCGTGCCGGTGAGCGGGACGCAGCCAAAGGCCCGCGTTGTTGGAGTAGACGATCTTGCGGCCATTGGGGGAGAAAGCGGGGTAGCTGCCGCTGCTGGCGAGGGGCCGCAGCGGCCCACCGGACACCGGCCAGGTCCAACTGCCGTAGGAGCGCTGCCCGTTAGGCAGTTCGCGGACCCCGGTGAAGGCGAGCAGGCGCCCGTCCGGCGAGATGTCGAGGGCGCTCGCCGCGATCTGATAGCCGAGCCTATGCAAGCCGCGGCCGTTCGGGCGGATCGATAAGAGGGTGGTTTTAAGCCCTTCGCGCTCGCTCGCGAAGATGATCCGCCGCCCGTTCGGGGTGAAGACGGGGGTCTGGTCGTTGCCAGCGCCGTTGGTGAGACGGTGCAGCCGGCCGTCGGCGGTGCGAAGCACGAGATAGGTGGTGCGGCTGATGGGTTCGTAGCGCGAGAAGACGATCATCCCGTGCGGCCCGAACGAGGGATCGAGATCGTCGTAGCCGGAGGTGAGTTGCCTGACGGCACCGGTGCGCAGGTCCAGCGTTGAGATACTCGTCGTCTCATACGGCTGCCCTGGGGCCAACCCGTGCCGCCGCACGAAGACGAGCTTCTTCCCCGATGGGGCGAAGCTTGGCTCGACGTCCCGAGGGTTGTCCGTGAGTGGGCGGGCCACGGCCTTCCCTGGCCGCAGCGCGTAGAGCCCGCCGGTTTCCGTGCCCCCGGCACCGCCTTCATTGCCTTGGTGGAAGGTGAGGCTGAAGACGATCACCCCGGGCCGCCCCGGGTAGGCGGCCTCGGCGCCCGGCGGGGCCGCCAGCAGGGAGACGAGCGCTGCCAGCAGCACCATCGTGACCGAGTTCCGAGACACCAGCTTCACCCTCACCCTCACCCGAACACGTGAATCCGTTACAAGTCGCGACCGCGGCGCAGGTGACGGGGCGCTCCGACTGGGGAGGCACTGCGAATGGTCGTCCACGGGGCGCCGTCAGGGGGGCGGACTAGGCAGGGCCACGCCCGGCCCGCTCAAGTTCGGAGGTTCGGGGCCGGGTATTGTCGCGTGATGAGCTTGCCTCCGCCCTCGCGTTCGCTTCTGGCTCCGAAGGTCCTCGGCGCGCTCTACCGTAAACACCTGTCAGACCCGCGCCAGGAGCGCCTGTTTCTCGGCAACGTCGGCTTCATCGCGGCATTCGCCACCGTTCGCGGCATCACCCACTCGATTCGCGCGGGCCGCGGTCCGTTTCGCAACCTCACTCCCGGCGGCCGCCACATCCACCACATGACGTTCGGGATCCTCGGGTTGCTGCTCACCGGATACGTCTGGAACGCCCAGCTGGGCCTGGGGACAGACCCCAGACTTCGCTGGGGCTCGCGGGCCTCGGCCGCCAGCTATGGCATGGCCTCGGCGCTGACTCTCGATGAGTTCGCGTTGTGGCTCAACCTCCAGGACGACTACTGGACGAAGGAGGGGCGAGAGAGCATTGACGCGGTGGTCATATTCGGATCGCTGCTTTTTCTCGCGTTGATGAACCGCGACCTCGTTCGAGAGGCCACCCTCATCGCCAGCGGGCGCCGCGATGCTCGCGAGCTGCTAGAGCGAAACGCCGGCTGGCGGTCTCGACGTCGCCACACGTAAAGATCGGCTCCGCCGCCCACGGCGATCGCCAGAGTGCAAAGCCCGTCAGCCGGCCCTTCCATCCGAGCTCGATTGAGTGCTGCCCCGGTGGTTGCGAGCGCGTCGGCAGACGCCGCCCGCGCTCCTGCAATGGACGAGGAACGGGAGGGGCGTTTGAACACCAACGTGTTCCCGCATCGCGCGGCGAAACAGCGCTGTTCGCCGCTAGCTTCAACCATGCGAAGGGGGCACGAGTACCTCCAATGCGCCGGCCCCTGAGGACCCCTGATTCCCACCGCCGTCGGCGTCCTCCGAGTTCGACGAGCCCGCGGACTCTGAGTACAATCTTTCGGTGCCGAAAGCTGCCCGGGAAGACCAGCTTCTGCGCAGAGATTTATTTCTTGTCTCCGCGCTCGCCGTGCTATATCTGGCCGGCCTCGTCCCCGCCGCGTCTGCCCGAGACGTCTACGTAACCAACAACGGTCCAGGCGAGAACAACGTCTCAGTGTTCGAGACGCAGGGCAGCCAGGTCGTTGGTTCGCCGACCACGGTCGGAAGGGATCCGCGCGCGATCGCGATCAGCCCCGACGGCAAGAGCGCCTACGTCGCCAACGCCGAAGATGGCACCGTCTCAGTGATCGACACGCAGACCGACCAGGTGGTGGGCTCGCCGATCACGGTCGGCACAACTCCGCGCGCGATTGCGGTCTCGCCGAACGGGCAGTTTGCCTACGTCACGAACGAGGGCTCAGACAACGTCTCAGTGATCGACACGCAGACCGACCAGGTGGTGGGCTCGCCGATCACCGTCGGCTCCTTGCCGATCCCGGTTGCAATCAGCCCCGACGGCAAGAGCGCCTACGTCGCCAACGCGGGCTCTGGCACGGTCTCGGTGATCGATACCGATACCAACGAAGTCGTGGGTGCGCCGATCACGGTCGGCACCGATCCACATGGGATCGCCATCACCCCGGATGGACGATTCGCCTACGTCACCAACAATGGCTCAAGCAGCGTCTCGGTGATCGACACGCAGACCGACCAGGTGGTGGGCTCGCCGATCACTGTCGGTACAAGTCCGTGGGGAATCGCGATCACCCCCGGGGGCAGGTTCGCCTACGTTGCCAATTTCAGTGACCACAGCGTCTCGGTGATCGACACGCATGCCAACCAGGTGGTGGGCTCGCCGATCAGCGTCGGGACATCGCCGATCGAGATCGCCATCACCCCGGATGGACGATTCGCCTACGTCACCAACAATGGCTCAAGCAGCGTCTCGGTGATCGACACGCAGACCGACCAGGTGGTGGGCCCCCCGATCGCTATCGGGCTTTCTCCAGAGGGGATCGCGATCACGCCCGACCAGCCACCGCTCGCCTCCTTCGCCGCTCCCCGCGCCCGTCCCGGCGTAGCGCTTGCCTTCAGCGCCTCAGCCTCCAGCGATCCCGACGGCTCGATCGCCACCTATGCTTGGACTTTCGGTGATGGGCAGACGGCGACCGATGGTGGTCCGAGCCCGGCCCACACCTACAGAGCGCCCGGCATCTACACCGAGACGTTGGCCCTGACCGACAACGAAGGCTGCTCTTCCACTTTGATCTTCACGGGGCAGACTGCCTTCTGCAACGGCTCGGCCTCGGCAAGCCAGACGCAGAACGTCACAGTTGCCTACCCTGGGGTTCGCCTCAAGTGCTCCAAGAGCGCAAGGCCAAAGGGCTGCAAGTTCAAAGTCCAAGTCGTGAGCAAGAAGCGAAAGGGCAAGGCGGAGACCGCCGTCGCCAAAGCCAAGGCCAAGGCCGGACACTCAGTGATCGTTTCACTGAAACCGAAGGCGGCGTTCAGGGACAAGCTTGCCGTCGCCAAGAACGTCCTCGTCAAAGAGACGGTGAAGACCAAGGTTTCCAAGCGGACCCGCTTTAGCAAGCTGAAGATCGTTCAGTAGAAGACTGGAAATTGCACGGGATCGCCCTGCACTTGAAGCGGAAGCGAGGTTAAGGACCTAAGACCAGAGGGCGGGGGTTGTGGAATGTCCTTGGTCCCGGACTGCCGCAATGCGGGAGCTGCGAGCACCAGGGAGCGGTCCGTTTGGCTCTCGCTCTGGACGAGGACCGAGCGCCTCGCTGACCTGCAGCCAGACTCGCTGCCCGGGCACATCCGGTCTGGATTTCAGATCGGGTTTCGTTCCCTCCAGATTGAGGTCGATAGGATTTGGCTCTGATGCCCCGGAGGGGTGCCGGAGTGGTTGAACGGGGCAGTCTCGAAAGCCATTGCTCTGAATTCAGCGGCCTCGGCCACCTCGGGCCAATACGGGGTGAACCGCGCCAAACCCCCTGCACACCGGTGCCTTTCTCAATCGCCCTGAGATGACAGCGCGGCCGGGCGACCCCAGCAGAAAACGCGCAAGTCCGCAAACCGCGCCGGGAAGCCGATTTTCGCGATCTCATTCCAATCGCGCCAGCGACTTCCAATCGTGGCCAAACAGAGCTAGATGTGTTGGCCGATGGCACCGAGAGCAAGGCCCGAGGGGATCGTGATCCGCCACTCGACGCGCTGTGGGGGGAGCTCGGGCGCAAAGGGCTGCAGCTGCCGCCCCGGCTATCAAGCCCAGGTCTATTCGCCCACAGAGCGGCGCACGATCAGAAGGACCTTCAAGACGCTCGGTGATGCCCGCGCCTGGCGTGCGGAGACCAAGGCCGCCCTCGAGCGAGGCACCTGTCGTCGCCGGTCCAATAATCACCCACCTGGGCCGGTCGAAATCTCACCCACCTGAGGGGCATAGGGGTCTCGTCCGGCAACGCTTCGACCCTCGCCAGGTCAGCCAGACCGAGGCGAGGAGAGGGAGATGCTGGACGTGGAGCAGTGGGCGGAGATCAGGCGGATGCACAAGGTCGAGGGCCTCTCGATCCGCGAGATCGCCCGCCGCAGCGGCCGCGACCGCAACACGGTCCGCGCGGCGCTTCGCTCCGAGGGCCCGCCGCGCTACCGCCGGGCTCCCAGGCCGTCCAAGCTGGACCCTTTCAAGGAACAGATCCACCGGCTGTTGAAGGACGACGCCGTGCTGCCCGGCAAGCGGATCCGCGAGGAGATCGAAGAGGAGGGCTACGCCGGCGGCAAGACGATCCTCGACGACTACCTGCGAGAGGTACGCCCCCGCTTCCAGGCGCCCCGCACCTACCAGCGCACCTCCTATCGCCCCGCGGAGATCTGCCAGTTCGACGTCTGGGAGCCGAAGGCCGAGATCCCGGTCGGCCACGGCCAGACCCGCCAGGGCTACGTCGTCACCTGCGCCCTCGGCTGGTCTCGGGCCGCTGCCTCGACACTGGTCTTCTCCAAGCAGGGCCACGACCTGCGCTTCGGCATCTCGCGCTGCCTGACCTTCCTCGGCGCCCTGCCCAAGACGATCGTCTGGGACCGCGAGGGCGCCCTGCACGCCGGCGGTGGGCGACCGACCGAGGAGTTCGCCGCCTTCTGCGGCTCCCTGCCGGTCGGCTGGCACTTCTGCGAGGCCCGCGACCCCGAGGCCAAGGGGATCATCGAGCGCCACCAGGGCTTCATGGAGACCAACTTCGAGCCCGGCCGCGCCTTCGCCTCGCCCGAGCAATTTCAGGCAGAGCTCGACGGCTGGGAGGAGCGGGTTGCCGGACGCCTGCTGCGGACGATCCGCGCCCGCCCGGCCGAGCGACTGATCGAAGAGCGCGAGCGGATGCGGCCACTGCCCGAGCGCATGCCCGACACCGAGGTGCGCTTCGTGATGAGGGTGCCCCTGCAGCCCTACCTGCGCTGGGACACCAACGACTACTCCCTGGACCCGCGCCTTGCCGGTCGACGCGTCGAGGCGAGGATCGGCCAGCGTCAGATCAGCGCCGTGGCGCTCGACACCGGCGAGGTGGCCGCCTCCCACCGCCGCTCCTTCGCCAAGGGCCTCGCCTTCACCGATCCCCGCCACCAGGCGCTGCTCGACAAGCTGCGCGGCGAGCGACGCGCCGGACCCGACGTCGAGGTCGAGCTGCGCTCCCTGCGCCGCTACGACGAGCTGATCCCGGCATGACGAAGACGGCGGAGCTCACCCACCTGTTCAGGGCACTGAAGACGCCGGCGGCGGCGCGCTCGGTCCCCAAGCTCGCCGAGCGCGCCCGCGAGGAGGAATGGTCACACGAGCGCTTCTTGGAGGCGGTGCTCTCCACCGAGGTCTCCTCGCGGGAGTCCCACGGCGGCGAGAACCGGATCAAGGCCGCTCGCTTCCCCGCCCGAAAGACGCTGGAGGAGTTCGACTTCACCTTCCAGCGCACCGTCAAGAAGCAGGTGGTCGAGCACCTCGGCCAGCTCGACTTCTTGCACGGCCGCGAGAACGTCGTGCTGCTGGGGCCGCCGGGCACCGGCAAGACGCACCTGGCGATCGCCCTCGGCATCCGCGCCTGCCTGGCCGGCCAGCGGGTGCAGTTCGCTACGGCGACCGAGTGGGTGGCGAGGTTGGGCGAGGCAAAGCGCCAAGGACAGCTCGAGGCGGAGCTGCGACGCCTTTCCTTCGTGCCGCTGCTCGTTGTCGACGAGGTCGGATACATCCCCTTCGACCCCGAGGCGGCCAACCTGATGTTCAGCCTGGTCTCGGCCAGATACGAGCGCGCCTCGCTGATCGTCACCTCCAACAAGCCCTTCAGTGCCTGGGGGGAGATCTTTGGCGATGAAATCGTTGCCGCGGCGATGATCGACCGGCTCGTCCACCACGCCGAGATCCTCGGCCTCAAGGGCGACAGCTACCGCCTGCGCGACAAGGATCTGGGCTCTCCGCCGCCCCGCGACTGAGCGCTCCCGCCTGCTCCGCCTCGCCCTACGGGCTCGGCTCCGCAGGCGGGACATCGATCCCCGGGGGTGGTCCAGTTTTCAACCGGCGCCGAAGCTGGGGGGTGGGTGAATTTTCAACCGGCGCGAGGGGGTGAGTTTTCAACCGGCCTTGACAGCACCCTTCGGGCGCCTTCGCGCCAGACTCTTGAGCAGGCGGCCAACGATTGGGTCAAGGCGGCAAACGCGGGCGTGATCAGGACCCGCTCGGGCGATGCCTATAAGCCGGGAGCTCTGCGCGGCTATGAACAGGCGCTCAGGGCAAGGGTCCTACCTCGCTTCGGCCACCTAAAGACCTCTGCCCTTTACCGCAACGCGGTCCAAGACCTGGTCGATGAGATGCTCGCCGAGGGGCTTGCGCCGAGCACCACCAGAAACGCAATCCTGCCGCTGCGGGCGATCTATCGGCGGCTGCTTGCCCGCAGCGAGGTGGCGATTAACCCGACTTTGGGGCTCGCCTTACCGGCGAGCCGCGAGCGCCGCGAACGGGTTGCCCGCCCAGCGGAGGCGCGCCTGCTCCTCGAGGTGCTTTCTCTGGCTGATCAAGCGGTCTGGGCAACGGCGCTCTATGCGGGGCTGAGGCGCGGCGAGCTGCGTGCCCTGCGCTGGGGCGATGTGGACTTCGAGGCCGGCCTGATCCGCGTCGAGCGCGGCTGGGATCCGAAGGAGGGCCCGATCGAGCCCAAGAGCCGGGCGGGGAAGCGGCGGGTGCCGCTGGCGAAGCCACTGAGGGCCTTTCTCGCCGCGCATCGGTTGCGCAGCGGAGGCATACAAGAGGATCTGGTCTTCCGAGGCCGGGGTGAAAAGCCGCTTGCCCCAGATGCGCTGATCGAACGTGCCCGGAAGGTTTGGAAGGCTGTGGGCCTTGAGCCGATCGGCCTGCACGAGTGCCGCCACACCTATGCCGCCTTCATGATCGCCGCCGGCGTTAACGCCAAAGCCCTCTCCACCTACATGGGGCATTCGACGATCACGATGACCCTAGATCGCTATGGGCATCTGATGCCGGGGGACGAGGATGAGGCAGCGGAGATGCTGGCGAGCTACCTAACTCGCGAGACGGCGCTTTGAGGGCACGCTGACCTGGCGCGGTCCGACGCGCCGCATTGGCTGCCTCGCCGCCCGGCAGCCCCACTTGCACACGGAGAAGCAGACCGCGACTCAAAACACCGCAAATACGGCTCGGTCCGCTCTGCAAATTCCTCCGCTGCGGGACCTAGGGTTCGGGCATGTCCTCTCCGCCGGGCTCCCTTGACAAAGCACTGATGACCGAGGCAGTGGCTCTGGCGCGACGGATCGAGGCACAGGCCGACCAGGCCGAGCGTTTGCGCAAGCTCGCCGATCGCATCGATGAGCAGACTGCAGCGCGACCGGAGCCTCCTGGCCGAGCTCGAGCAGGCATTGGGACGCGCGGTGCAGCTCTCAATCGATGATCTCGACGGACGGCTGCGCGGCCAGCGCCTTCTCGACGTCGCCATCAAGTTGCTCGAGGAGAAGCTGGGCCGCGGCCAAGAGATCCACTACCGCGAGTGGTTCCAGCTCCTGCAAGAACATGGATACCGGGTGGGGGGCAAAGATCCCCTCGCGACCTTTCTCGCCCAGATCAATCGCTCCGAGGCGGTCGAGAGCCTCGGCAAGCGAACCGGCCGTTACCGGCTAAGAGTCGCCTGAATAGCCGCACAGGAACCTTGAGCGCGGAGTCGCGCGGTTCCGTCTTGCGCCGCTCGTAGGATTCTTCCTACATGCAGTTGCGTGTTCAAAGATCTAGGAAGAATGGAGCGGAGATACCGAAGTCAACGCGAACTCAGGCAAGCCGTGGATGCCCTCTGATGTCAGCGAAGTCGCGCAGACTCGCCGGGCAGGGACATGCCGACCCGAGTGATCGGGTTGAAGTCTTGGCCGCACACCTGGGTCTGTCGAGTCTGCATGCAAGCCAGAAGGGATCTCGCTGAAGCCGACGAACCAGGCCCGGTACAATTCGTCGTAAGAAGTAGGCAGGCACTCGTCGTCTTCCACTCGAGCGGTCATTCGCGATGAACGATCAACCGACACCATCTCCAGCGACATTGTCGCCTGACCCGGCGTCACGCGGGTCACTGGGACGCAATCGATCGTTGACAGGGATGTCAAGGTCCGCCTGCTCGACCATGGACTCCTTGCCCTCGAGCTGCGGGCGGCCGACATCAACTTCACTGCGAGTCGCCATGCACGGTCTCGTTGCGACTCATCGGCCGATCGGGCACCGGCAAGACCACGCTTGCAAGGGGCGCGGCCAGTTCCCTTGCAGCGGTTGTCCCTCAGAAGAGGTACGGGCTGATCGAGGTCGATCCCTACGGCCCTGATGTCCGCCGAGCACGGCCAGTCTCAGCAAGCCGTTGAGGAAGTTGCTCACCGAGCCATATCCCCTCTCTCGCCTCCGACGAATTGCCGACCGTCGTCCTACTGGACGAGATCGAGTCGACGGCTGTCGCTCGCAGCGCGGCGTCGCTCTCGGCCAACCCCGTTGATGTCCACCGGGCTACCGACGCTGTCCTTATGGCTTTGGACACCATCACCTCCTCCTACTCACACATCGTCTTCGTCGTCACATCCAACTTTCCCGATGGGCTCTCAGACGAAGCGTTCAACAATACGTAACTGAACGAAAGGCGGCGACAGAAACATGAA
>CAWIPM010000002.1:0-741248 GCA_963838035.1 uncultured Solirubrobacterales bacterium | reverse complement strand
AGGGCCTCGGGGGTGCCGGTCGACATCCTCGGCGACGAGGAGGAGGGGCGGCTCTCGTTCATCGGAGCCACCAAGACTCTGGGCCATCCGGTGGAGGGGAAGATCGGCGTCGTCGACGTCGGCGGAGGGTCGACCGAGGTGATTCTCGGCACGGCGCCCGGCGGGGTCGAGAGCGTGCGCTCCTGGTCGGTCGGCTCCGGGGTGCTCGCCGACGAGCTGATCGCCTCCGACCCGCCCTCGGCGGCGGAGATCCGCAAGGTCCGCGATCGCATCGACGACCTCTTCGAGGGGGTCGAGGTCGAGCACCCGGCCCAGGCCGTCGCCGTCGGCGGCAGCGCCACCTCGCTGCGGCGCCTGGTCGGCGCGGTGCTCGAGTACGAGACGCTGGAGCGGGGGATCCGGGTCCTCGCCGGCGATCCGGCCACCGAGGTCGCGAGGCGCTTCGAGCTCGACCCCGAGCGCGTCCGCATCCTCGCCACCGGCGTGCTGCTGCTGGAGAAGATCTCCGAGCTGCTGGGGCAGCCGCTGCAGATCGGCAAGGGCGGCCTGCGCGAGGGCGTCATCCTCGACCTGCTCAACGGCAACGCCAACGGTTCCTCGCCGCAGCGGATCGCCGCCTGAGCGCTAGCCTCAGGCCGGTTGGCTCGTTCGCGCGATGTGCCCGGCCTCGACTGCGACGAGCCCTTCGCGCACGCTGCGGCCCGGGTGGTCGAGGTCCGCGCCGCCGAGGTCTTCGCCCACGCGGGGGGCGTGCTCGACACCGGCGACGTCGAGCGCGTCCACGACATGCGGGTCGCGACCCGACGCCTGCGCGCGGCGATGGAGGTGTTCGAGCCCTGCTTCCCCCGCAAGCCCTGCCGCAAGGCGCTGAAGCAGGTGAAGGCGCTGGCCGACGCGCTCGGCGCCCGGCGCGACAGCGACGTGCAGATCGAGTTCTTCCAGCGCTGCGCGGATCGGATCGGCGCGGCGGACCGCGAAGCGCTCGCGGCGCTGGTCGAGCGGCTTCGCGCCGAGCAGCTGCAGGCCAACGAGGGGCTGGCGCCGTTCGTGGGGAAGAAGCGGCTCGCAAAGCTGCGCCGCAGGCTCGATCGGCTGGTTGAGGAGGCCCGGCTTTGAAGCCGCGCAGCGTAAGGGGGCTCGACACGCGTGGGCCCCTGCGCGCCAACGCGGCGCGGATCGTGCGCGCCCGGTTGCAGGAGCTGCACGACCTCGCCGGTCCGGCGCTCGAGCCGGGCGCCGCGACGGCGCAGCACGACCTGCGGATCGCAGCGAAGCGGCTGCGCTACGTGCTGGAGATCGTCGAGCCCTGCTTCGGCCGCGCAGCCGCCCGCCGCCCGCCGTGCGGCCAAGGATCTGCAGGCAGTGCTCGGCGACATCCACGACTGCGACGTGATGCTCCCCCGCGCCGAGGGGATCGAGTCGCTGCAGGCCCTGCTGAGGACCCGCCGGGAGCTCCTCTTCGTCCGCTTCCGCGAGCTATGGCGGGTCGAGGAAGGCCGCGGCACCTGGACGGAGCTCGAGCGCTCCCTCTAGCTGCGAGGTCACCCGAGCTTCACATCTCGTTCTCTGCCGTTTCACAAGTTTTCCCTGCTATTCGCAGAATCTGTTGAGCGAGAAAGCGAATACGAAAGAGGGAGACACCGATGACTTCCCGTGTAGACATGCACTGCCATTCCGCCGCCTCGCAGCTCTCGCGGCTCGGGGTCCAGCGATCGCTCGGGCTGCCCGAGTGCGCGACGCCGCCTGCGGAGGTCTATGAGCTGGCGAAGCGCCGCGGGATGGACTTCGTCACGATCACCGACCACGACACGATCGACGGCTGCCTCGAGCTGGCCGGCCGTCCCGACTGCTTCGTCTCCGAGGAGCTGACCGCCCGCTTCGCCGGCGAGCCCCAGGCGGTTCACGTCCTCTGCTACGGGATCACTCCTGGAGACCACGAGTGGCTGCAGGCCAATTCCGGCGACGTCGTCGCCTGCGCCGCATACCTTGACGAGAACGAGATCGCCTGCGCCCTCGCGCACCCGTTCTACAGCGTCGACGCGCCCCTCGCCCAGCGTCACCGCCGCCTGCTGGCGGAGCTGTTCCCGATCTGGGAGGTGCGCAACGGCTCGCGAGCCGCCGAGCTCAACATGCCCGCCGCCGTCTACATCGAGACGCACGGCGGGCACCGGCGATCGGCGGCTCCGACGATCACGCCGGCGTGGACATCGGCCGCACCTTCACCGAGGCGCCCGCGGCTTCCACGCCGGAAGAGTTTCTGCGCCACCTGCGACGCGGGGCCGACGTCGCCGCCGGGGGCGAGCAGGGCAGCGCCGCCAAGTGGACACACGCGGCGATGGCCCTCGCCACCCGCGCCCTCGTCCTCGAAGGGCCCGATGGCGACGATCGGGCTCCCGACCCGGCAGCCGTGCTGAAGATGGCCCAGCGGGTGATCGTCGAGGGCGCCGCCCGCGAGGGCAAGGTCGCCACCGACATCGGCCCCGGCGACGCCCGGGCGCTGCTCGAGGCCTGGCTGGGAGGCATCGGCCTGAAGGTTCGGGGGCGCGAGCTGCTCGACCATCTGCAGTCCGACGGCTTCTCCCACGCCGACCTCTACCGGCGCGCTCGCCGCATCCACGAGCGGCGCCTGCGCGCCGTTGTCGGGGCCGGCGCCGAGGCGGTTGCGCGGGGAGAGGGGCTCTCCGCGGCATCCGGCCTTTTCGAGGCGCTGGTGCCGGCGGTACCCTACGCGCCCTCGGCAGCCTTCCTCGGCGCCGAGAAGGCGAAGCTCTCCGCCCGCGAGGACGAGCCGCGGAGGGTGGCTCTGATCGCCGACGGGATCGGCTCGATGCATGGCGTCACCCGCACGATCGAGGAGATCCGCGAGCGCGGGGTCCCGGGCTTTGAGGTCGACGTGGTCGGCACCGACGCGGGCGTCGACCGGCGGCTGCCGGCCGCCGCCGAGCTGGAGGTTCCCTTCTATGCGGGGATGAAGCTCGGTGTGCCGGGCCTACCCGATCTGGTCGAGACCCTGGCCGAGGGCCGCTACGACCTGGTCCACGTCACCGCGCCCGGCCCGGCCGGCGTCGCCGCCACCCTGCTCGGTCGCGTCACCGGGATGCCGCTCCTCGGCAGCTACCACACCGAGCTCGGCGCCTACACGGGGCTGCGGAGCGGGGAGGACGGACTGGAGGCGATTGCCGAGATCGCCTTGCGGGCCTTCTACGGCGCCCCTTCGCTGGTCCTATCGCCGAGCCCGGCGGCGGATGCCTCCCTGGCTCGGATCGGCGTCGATCCCGCGCGGCTGGGTCGCTGGGAGCGCGGCGTCGACGTCGACCGCTTCGCTCCCGGCAAGTCCGACCGCGCCGCCTTCCCGGGCGAGCTGAAGGTCCTCTACGCCGGTCGACTCAGCCGCGAGAAGGGCATCGACCTGCTCGCCGAGAGCTTCCTGCGCGCGCACGCCGGCGACCCGCGACTGCACCTGCTGCTTGCCGGCGGGGGCCCGGAGGAGGTGGAGTTGCGCGGGCGGCTGGGCGAGCACGCCACCTTCCTCGGCTGGCTCGAGGGCGAGGACCTGGCGCGCGCCTATGCCAGCGCCGACATCTTCCTCTTCTGCAGCAGCACCGACACCTACGGCCAGGCGATCATCGAGGCGGGCGCAAGCGGGCTGCCGGTGGTCGCCGTGGCCGAGGGCGGGCCGGCGGCGCTGGTCGAGAACCGGCACACGGGCCTCCTCTGCCGCCCCGACCCCGATCACCTCGCCGGCGCCGTGCTGCAGCTTGCCTCCTCGCCGCTGCTGCGCCGCCACCTCGGCGCCTCCGGAGTCCGCGCCGCCCGCTGCCGATCCTGGCAGCGGGCGCTTGACCAGCTAGCCACCGGCTACCGGCGCGTCCTCGGGATCGACGTCCTCGGCAGTGGGCAAGCTCCTGCCCGCGCCGCCTGAAGTGAACGCCGGCCATGGAGTTGACCAAACCCTGGCGGGGTCAGCTCCACAGTCGGCGCTGCAAACCCCTCAGTACGATGGCCCGATCGACGATCCAGCTCTCTATTTCAATCGCGAGCTCTCCTGGCTCGACTTCAACCAGCGTGTGCTGGAGCTGGCCGAGGAAACCGATATGCCGCTGCTGGAGCGGCTCAGGTTCTGCGCGATCTACGCCTCCAACCTGGACGAGTTCTTCATGGTGCGTGTTGCCGGGCTGTTCGACCAGCTCGATGCCGGCATCGACGCCCGCGGCCCCGACGGGCTCGCGCCCAGCGAGCAGATCGACTCGATCCAGGCTCGCGTGCTCGATCTCGACCGCCGCCTCCACGCCTGCTTCGGCGGCGAGCTGCGCCCGGCGCTGGAGGAGCATGGGATCAGAATCGTCTCGCTGGAGACCGCCAGCGCGGAGGAGCGGCGCGAGATCGACGCGCGCTTCCACGACCAGGTCTTCCCGGCGCTGACCCCGCTGGTGATCGGCCTCGGGCGCCCCTTCCCCTACATCTCCAACCTCTCGCTCAGCCTCGGCGTGCTCCTGCGCGACCCCGACAGCGGGGTCGAGATCATCGCCAGGGTCAAGGTGCCGAAGGAGTTGCTGGGCCGCTTCCTGCCGGTGGGGGGC
This sequence comes from uncultured Solirubrobacterales bacterium, assembly GCA_963838035.1. Classification (GTDB taxonomy): domain Bacteria; phylum Actinomycetota; class Thermoleophilia; order Solirubrobacterales; family 70-9; genus CAVVNN01. The sequence goes on along the minus strand of CAWIPM010000002.1, from coordinate 736,668 downwards.
GATGGGAAGGCGTTCGTGCCGCTGGAGGAGGCGATCGCCGCCAACCTCGACGCGCTCTTCCCCGGCACCGAGGTCATCGACCATGGTTACTTCCGGGTCACCCGTGACGCCGACTTCACCGTCAGCGACGAGGCCGACGATCTGCTGCAGGCGGTCCAGGACGAGCTGCGCCGCCGCCGCTTCGGCGAGGTGGTGCGGCTGGAGGTCGCCGCGGGGATGAACCCGAAGCTGCGCGGGCAGCTGGTCGACGCGCTGCGCCTCGAAGACCGCGAGGTCTACGACGTCGACGGGCTGATCGACCTCGCCGACCTGGGCGACATCGCCGACGTCGCCGGCCACGCCGAGCTGCGCTTCCCGCCATGGACGCCGGTCACTCAGGCGCGCCTGCAGGGCGAGGACGAGGAGCCGGTCGACATGTTCGCGGCGATCCGCCAGGGCGACCTCCTCGTCCACCATCCATACGACTCCTTCTCCACCTCGGTCGAGCGCTTCGTCGAGCAGGCGGTCGCCGACCCCGACGTGCTGGCGATCAAGCAGACCGTCTACCGGACCAGCGACGACTCGCCGCTCGTCCCGGGGTTGATCCGCGCTTCCGAACGCGGCAAGCAGGCGGTCTGCATGGTCGAGCTGAAAGCGCGCTTCGACGAGGCCGCGAACATCCACTGGGCGAAGTCCCTGGAGGAGGCGGGGGTGCACGTGGTCTACGGCATTCCCGGCCTGAAGACCCACGTCAAGGCGATCCTCGTCGCTCGGCGGGAGGGCGACAGGGTGCGCGAGTACGTCCACATCGGCACCGGCAACTACCACCCCAAGACGGCCCGCCTCTACACCGATTTCGGCCTCTTCACAGCCGACCCCGACATCGGCGCCGATGTCGCCGAGATGTTCAACTTCCTCACCGGCTACGGGCGGCCGGCCGAGTACCGCAAGGTGCTGGTCTCACCGACGACGATGCGCGACCGCATAGTCGAGGAGATCGAGCGCACGGTCGAGGCCCACCGGAGGGGCGAAGAGGCACGGATCGCGCTGAAGATGAACTCGCTGGTCGATGCGGGCTGCATCCAGGCGCTCTACGAGGCGTCGCGGGCCGGGGTGCGGGTCGACATCAACGTGCGCGGCATCTGCTGCCTGCGCCCCGGCGTGCCGGGCATCTCCGAGAAGATCCGCGTCGTCTCGATCGTCGGCCGCTTCCTCGAGCACTCGCGCGTCTACGCCTTCCGCTGCGGCGAGGAGACCCGGGTGCTGATGGGATCCGCCGACCTGATGCCGCGCAACCTCGACAGCCGGGTCGAGCTGGTGACGCCGGTCGAGGACCCCGAGCTGAAAGCCGAGATGCTCGACGTGCTGGAGCGCTGCTTCGCCGAGAATGCCAACGCCTGGGAGCTCAGCTCCGACGGCGCCTGGAGGCGGCTGGTCGTCCCCGAGGGGCGCCGGCGCAGCGTCCAGGAGGAGCTGCGCGAGCGCCACGCCGCGCGAGCTGCCGAGCAGCTCGCCGCGGCAGCGAGCTGAGGCTGCGGCGGACATTAGGATTGCCGCCGTGGCTCGCCTCTCCTTCCTTCCCCGTGACGACAGCTTCTTCGAGCTGTTCATGGAGGCGGGCCAGAACAACCTCCGCGCGGCGCGGCTGCTCGACGAGATGATGGGCTCCTGGCCCGACGATCGCGGGCTCGGCCGGGAGATCCTCAAGGCCGAGCAGGAGGGCGACCGCATCACCCACGACATCATCAGCCGGTTGAACTCCACCTTCGTGACGCCGATCGATCGCGAGGACATCTACGGGCTGGCGACCCAGGTCGACGACATCGTCGATTACACCGAGGAGGCGGCCGATTTCCTCGGGCTCTACCAGATCGAGGCGCCGATGGCCCAGGCCCAGGCGCTGACGAAAGTGCTGGTCGGGGCGTGCGAGCAGCTCGCCGCCGGGCTGGAGGACCTGCGTGGCTTCAAGGACCTCGACCGCTACTGGATCGAGATCCACCGGCTCGAGAACGAGGGCGACCGGATCTCACGCGATGCGGTCGCATCGCTGTTCTCCAACGGGATCGACCCGATGGTCGTGATCCGCTGGAAGGACATGTTCGCGGTACTCGAGAACGCGATCGACGCGACCGAGACCGCGGCGCAGATCCTCGAGGGAATAGTCATCAAGAATTCATGAGCTCCGACGTGGTGATGGCGCTCGTTGTCGCCGCGGCTCTCGGCTTCGGCTTCAGCAACGGCCTCCACGACACCTACGATGTGATCTCGACCGCGGTCTCGACCGGCGCGGCGCCCCCGCAGGTGGCGATCGCCGTCGCGGCGCTGCTCAACTTCGCCGGCGCCTTCATCTCGGTCGCGGTCGCGGCGACTGTGGCCGACGATGTGGTCGACGCCGCCGCGATCACCCCCACCGTCGTCTTCGCCGGGCTGGTCGGGGCGCTCGCATGGAACCTCGCGACCGGGTACTTCAGCCTGCCGTCCAGCTCCTCGCATGCGTTGATCGGGGGGGTGGTCGGAGCCACCCTGGCGGCGGCCGGGGCCGGCGCGGTGCACGGCGCCGGGCTGCTGGACAAGGTGCTGCTGCCGGCGCTGGTCGCGCCCCTTGCCGCGTTCGGGCTCGCCGGCCTGCTGATCGTGGTCATTTACAGGCTGGTCGGGCGGAGCCGCCCGGGCCCGGTCAGCCGCGCCTTTCGCCACGGGCAGATCGCCTCCGGGGGCCTGCTCGCCCTCGCCCACGGAGCCAACGATGCGCAGAAGACGATGGGCGTGATCACCCTGGCGCTGATCGCCAACGGCACGCTGGGCGCCGCCGCCAACCCGCCCTTCTGGGCGATCGTCGCGGCGGCGGTGGCGATCGCGCTCGGCACCTACAGCGGCGGCTGGAGGGTGATGCGCGGCGCCGGGGCGCGGATCATCAAGATGGACGCGGCGCAGGGCTTTTCCGCACAGGGCGCGGGGGCGGTGGCGATTTTCGCCTCGACCCTCCTCGGCTTCCCGATCTCGACCACGCACGCGATCAGCGGCGGCCTGATGGGCGCCGGCGCCGCCAAGCGAGTCTCGGCCGTGCGCTGGGGTGTGGCCGGGAACATCGTCGTCGCCTGGTTGCTGACCCTGCCGGCGGCGGCGGCGATCGGGGCGGCGGCCTACGGGATAACCCGGATCTTCTGAGCCAGACCGACGTACAATTGATCGATGCGCACCGCGCGGGACGTCGGGATCATCATGCTGCTGGCGCTGGCCGTCGCCTTCGCGCCGAACGGGGGGAACTTCGCCGAAGCGGTCTTCACCGCGCTGACGATGGGCTTCCTGGCGGCGATCGCCTGGACGATCTACACGCTGAGCCGGCAGAACGAGCTGACGCTGGCGACGCTGAGCGACGGCCGGCGGGCGATCCTCTACGGAGCCCTGGGCCTGATCGCGCTGCTCGTCGCCGGGACCGACATGCTCTTTTCCACCGGCGGCGGCACGTTGCTGTGGATCCTGCTCCTCGGCGCTTCGATAGCCGCGATCTGGCGAATCTGGCTGGAGGCAAACACGTACTGACGCGCGCGAGCGTGGCTGAGGAGCACCGCCAAGGAGCCATGCGGGTGATCGAAGTCAAAGCACGTAGCTCACTTCAGCCAGCACTTCGCGAGCGTTCGCGGCGCAATCTTCTACGCAGTCCGCAAGAAGCACGTCCGGTTGTCATGAGGCGCTTGAGAAGACAGGGGCGACCTATGATTCACGATTGCGCTGCGAGTGGTGAAAGGCTCGGGGATGGGGGTACCGGACGGCCACTGCAGGTGACGGCACTCAGGCGCTCCGGTAAGGTTCTTTCCCTGTCTGCTACCAGCACAACAGGGGGAGTAATTCACGACTTCCGGCGGGTATTGGCGGATGTGCGGGGGCCTCGGGAACGCCTTCGCCTGATCACGCGCCTCCTCCGCTCGCGTATCGCTCGTGGGGCTAGCTCCCGCACCTCCATCCAGGTTACGTTCAAGCAATTCGATGCCGAATTTGAGTTATCTCAGGGAGAGATCTCACCCTACGCGCAAATGCTGCGCGATTTCGATGACGGTGTAATCCCGACCGGGCCCGAACTCAGTTCATGGACAATCGTCGATTGCGGCGCAAACGTCGGACTCTTTTCACTTTTCCTAAGGCAAGCGCGGCGGATCATCGCCATCGAGCCCAATCCTGCCGTCAACCGTCGCCTCAAGCGAAACTTCCAGGCCAACGGGATCGTTGGCTCGACACTTCAGGCAGCCGTTTCAGACCACGATGGCGCCGCCCTCATGAACTTCGCCGGCTCTCCAAGCGTGCTCGCCGCGATCGGTACCACTGGCACGCGAGGTGCCGTGCATCCGCCTAGACACGCTCTTCAGCGACGAGGGGATTGAGTCAGTCGACCTGCTTAAGCTCGATGTCGAGGGCCACGAGATCCAAGCGTTGGAAGGCTGCGCCGCCACCTTCGGCCGCGGCGTCGTCAAACGGATTATCGCCGAGTACAAAGATGCAGTGGCTTTGGAGAAACTCAATGAACATCTCTCCCCGCTTGGATTTCGACGAACCGCAACTGGACTGGTGAACGCAAGATTCGAGCTCTCCTAAGCTAGCCGCGCCTGAATCCCCCACGGCCACGCATAACCCAAATCTGCCGGTTCCTCCGTTGTGCGGGTCCGCTTCACCCGCAATGACACTGGTAAGCCCCCAAGGCGGTTCGCCCGAACCGCCGAGGCTGAAGCCGCCTCGCGACGACGGGGGTGACGATCCAGGGGAGAGCTCGCATCCGGTCTGATGCCGCGACCAGCGCGTCGCCTACGGCCAGGAGCGAGCCAAGTCGTAGGTAGGAGCGGTGTAACTGGCCCTACGCGCCAATACACCATTTTCACCGACGTGACCTGCGTGACCCTGAAGCGCATGAGATTTCACTGATTTCTCTATCTTTGCGCGCAACTGGTCCGTTGAACCCTGGGACGGTCGGGCGGTGCCGCCACGGATCGCCAGCAGCGCATACCAAGGGGAGGCCGGGACCGCCTCGGTCGAGCTGGTCGCGACGGTCCCTTTTCTACTGCTGGCGGTTCTCGTGGCGGCGCAGATCGCGGTCGCCGGCCAGGCGCTGTGGTCGGCGAGCGTCGCCGCGCGGGCGGGGGCGCGGGCGGCCCTGGTCGGCGGCGACGCGGAGGCCGCGGCGCGCCAGGCGCTGCCACCGGCGATGCGCGAGGGGTCGAAGGTCGACGAATCCGGGGGCGTGTCGGTACGGGTGCAGGTTCCGCACCTTCTGCCCGCGTTTCCGCGGGTGATGGTGGGAGCGAGGTCCGAGCTGGAGGGCGGCGATGGGTGAGGAGCGGGGCCAAGCTTCGGTCGAGCTCGTCGCCGCGTTGCCGGCGCTGCTGCTGGCCGGGCTCCTCGCGCTGCAGCTGCTCGCCGCCGGCTACACGCTGACCCTGGCTGACGGCGCCGCCGAGGCCGGGGCGCTGGCGCTGGCGTCGGATCGCCCTGCCGCCGCGGCCGTCCGCGACGCGCTGCCCGGCTGGGCACGGGACGACGTCGACGTCTCGGTACGGGGTGGGAGCGTGACCGTGCGGCTGCGACCGCCGTCGCCGCTGCCGGGCATCGCCGACCATCTGTCCGTCACCAGCCACGCCGCCGCGCGGCCCGCTCTCAGATGACGGGGACGGTTGTCCTCGTCACCTCGGCTGGTGGGGCATTCGACTCGAGGGCGGCCGCCGCGGCGCTCGCCTGCGCCGGCTCCGAGCCGGACCGGGCCGGCCTCCTCGTCGACCTCGTCGCCGACAGGCCGCCGCGTCCAGGGCTCCTCTCCACGGTCGCGGCGCGGGAGCTGGAGGAGCGGCTGGCGGCCCACTTGCCCCACGCGGGAGTGGCCTCGCGCGGCCAGGTCTGCCGGCTCACGCTGCCACCCGACGGCGAGGACGACGGCGATGGGATCGGGGCGATCGCGGGAGCCTTCGCCGTGGCGCGGGGCTCGGTCGGCGTCCTGCGCCTGCCGCCGCCACGCCTCCATGCCATCCTCGACGATGGCCGTGTGCGACCGGCCGCAGCGATGCTGTGCGCCGACCTCGTCAGGGACCGCGCGCTGACCGCCCTCGCCGCGCGTGCCCTGAGCGAGAGGGGCGTCCGCGTCGGCGTCCTCAAGCGCCCGATCGGCCGGGTCGCCTCGCGGCGCGCTCTCGCCGGCATCCTCCCTGCGGGCGCAGCCGGCGGCCTTCCCCCGCGCCTCCTCGCGCGCCTGCTCGGCGATGCATGACTCCGGAAAAGGTTCGGGAAACTCCCGATGAACCCGGACCGTGCGCGTTCTACGTTGGGTTGCGATGGGTCGCAGCTCGATGTTCCAGGTACGGGTCCATGGCCGCGGTGGCCAGGGCGTGGTCACGGCTGCTGAGATGCTCTCGGTCGCGGCCTTCGACGAGGGTCGCCACGCTCAGGCCTTTCCCAGCTTCGGCTCCGAGCGAACCGGGGCGCCGGTGGTCTCCTTCTGCCGCATCTCCGATGCGCCGATTCGCACTCGCGAGCCGGTCTCTGAGCCCGACGCTCTGATCGTCCAGGACCCGACGCTGCTGCACCAGGTGGATCTCTTCAGCGGCCTGGGCGCGCGCGGCTACGTGCTCATCAACAGCGGCCGCAGCTTCGAGGAGCTGGGCCTCGGGGATCTGGTCGCCTCGAGCGATCGCGACCGCCTGCTCAGCGTCCCGGCCAGCGAGCTTGCCCGCCATCACCTCGGCCGCCCGCTGCCAAACGCGGCGCTGCTCGGCGGCTTCGCCGCGCTCACCGGACAGGTGGGCCTCGATTCGGTCACCGCGGCGATCCGCGAGCGCTTTTCCGGCCGGGTGGGCGATGCCAACGCCGCCGCCGCCGAGGCAGCCCACGCCTATGTCGAACGTGAGACGCGCGGGGCGGTCCGTGCTTAGGCAGACGGAGGGCTCGGTTGCGGTCGCGGAGGCTGTCGGCCTCTGCCGCCCGGAGGTCATCTGCGCCTACCCGATCTCCCCCCAGACCCACATCGTCGAGCGGCTTTCCGACCTGGTTCGCGCCAACACGCTCGACCCCTGCGAGTACGTCACGGTCGAGTCCGAGTTCGCGGCGATGTCGGTCTGCATCGGTGCCTCCGCCGCCGGTGCGCGCGCCTATACCGCGACCGCCAGCCAGGGGCTGCTCTACATGGCCGAGGCGCTCTACAACGCCTCCGGCCTGGGCCTGCCGATCGTGATGACGGTGGCGAACCGGGCGATCGGCGCCCCGATCAACATCTGGAACGACCACAGCGACTCGATGTCGCAGCGCGACTGCGGCTGGATCCAGCTCTACGCCGAGGACAACCAGGAGGCGGCCGACCTCCACGTGCAGGCATTCAGGATCGCCGAGGAGCTGTCGCTGCCGGTGATGGTCTGCATGGACGGCTTCATCCTCACCCACGCCTACGAGCGGGTCGACGTGCCGGCGCAGGCTCAGGTCGATGCCTTCCTTCCCGCCTTCGAGCCGCGCCAGGTCCTCGATCCGGCGGACCCGGTGACGATCGGGGCGATGGTCGGGCCGGAGGCCTTCGCCGAGGTCAAATGCCTCGCCCACGCCAAGCAGATGCAGGCGCTGGACCTCATTCCGGCCGTCGCGGCCCAGTTCGAGGAGGCCTTCGGGCGCCCATCCGGTGGCCTCGTCCGCGCCTACCGGGCCGACGATGCCGAGACCGTCGTCGTCGCCCTCGGCTCGGTGCTGGGGACGATCGAGGACACGATCGACGAGATGCGCGAGGAGGGGGTCAGCATCGGAGCCCTCGCGGTCAAGTCGTTCAGGCCCTTCCCGTTGGAGGAGGTGCGAGCAGCGCTGGCGCACGCGAAGCGCGTCGTCGTGCTCGAGAAGGCGCTGGCGGTCGGGGTCGGCGGGATCGTCTCGATGAACGTGAGGATGGCGCTGTCGGGGATCCAGCTGCGCGGGTACACGGTGATCGCCGGCCTCGGCGGGCGGCCGATCACGGGCAAGTCGCTGCGCCGGCTCTTCACCGATGCGATCGCCGACCGGTTGAGGCCGTTGAGCTTCCTCGACATGGACTGGGGGAGGGTCGAGGCCGAGCTGCAACGGATGGGAGAGAAGGGCCGTAGCGGGCCGCACGCGGAGAACATGCTGCGCGAAATCGGCATCGTCGCGGGCGGGTCGCACTGAGCCGATGGCAGAGCAACGGGACAACGAGGCGGCCACGGCCAGTCAGCGGGTGAAGTTCTACCAAGCGGGCAGCTTCGTCGTGGGCAACCGGCTGCTCGATCCCGATCAGCGCTCGGTGCAGGCGCGGATGGACCGCTCCAACAGCCTCACCTCGGGCCACCGGGCCTGTCAGGGGTGCGGCGAGGCCCTTGGCGCCCGCTACGCGCTCGACGCCGCGATGCGGGCCACGGCAGGCAAGCTGATCGCGGCGAACGCGACCGGCTGCCTCGAGGTCTTCTCGACACCGTTCCCGGAGTCCTCCTGGCAACTCCCCTGGATCCACTCGCTGTTCGGCAACGCTCCCGCCGTCGCCACCGGCGTCGCGGCTGCGCTGAGGGCGAAGGGACGCGAGGATGTGCGGGTCGTCGGCCAGGGCGGGGACGGCGGCACCGTCGACATCGGCTTCGGCTGCCTCTCCGGGATGTTCGAGCGCGGCGATGACGTGCTCTACATCTGCTACGACAACGAGGCCTACATGAACACCGGCGTGCAGCGCTCCGGCGCGACCCCGCCGGCGGCGCGAACCGCCAACACGAAGCCGATCGGCGAGCACCCGGGCAACGAGTTCGGCCAGGGCAAGAACCTGCCGGCGATCGCGATGGCGCACGAGATCCCCTACGTGGCGACCGCGACGGTCGCCGAGCTGCGCGACCTCGAGCACAAGGTCGAGCGGGCGATGGAGTTCCGCGGCGCCCGCTATCTCCACGTCTTCGTCCCCTGCCCGCTGGGCTGGGGCGCGGAGGCGCGCGACACGATCAAGCTCGCCCGCCTGGTCAAGGAGAGCGGTCTCTTCCCGGTCTTCGAGGCGGAGCGTGGCGAGGTGACCGAGGTCTCGAAGATCCGCCGCCAGGTCCCGGTCGAGGAGTACCTGAAGCCGCAGCGACGTTATGCGCATCTCTTCGGCGAGCATCCCCGCGCCGACATCGTCGCGCGCATCCAGGCGATCGCGGACCGCAACATCGACCGCTTCGGCCTGCTCCCCGAGGCCGACGGCGGGGAGGCGGCCTGATGGAGAAGCCCTACGCGATCACCCTCGACGTCGGCTCCAGCCTCGCCAACAAAACCGGCAGCTGGCGCACCGAGCGCGCCGTCTACGTCGACCGCCTGCCGCCCTGCAACCACGCCTGCCCGGCGGGGGAGAACATCCAGGCCTGGCTGTATGAGGCCGAGGAGGGCGAGGCGGGCTACGAGCGCGCCTGGCGCAAGCTGATGGAGGACAACCCGCTGCCGGCGATCATGGGTCGGGTCTGTTACCACCCCTGCGAGACCGCCTGCAACCGGGGGCAGCTCGACGAGGCGGTCGGCATCCACTCTGTCGAGCGCTTCCTCGGCGACGAGGCGATCGAGCAGGGCTGGCAGGTCGAGCTCGACGCCGAGCCATCGGGCAAGCGTGTGCTGGTGGTCGGCGCCGGCCCGTCGGGCCTCTCCGCCGCCTACCAGCTGACCCGCCTCGGCCACGAGGTGACGATCCATGAGGCGGGCCCGCTGGCCGGGGGGATGATGCGGTTCGGCATCCCCCAGTACCGGCTGCCCCGCGATGTCCTCGAGGCCGAGGTGGGCCGCATCCTTGACCTCGGCGTCACCCTGGAGCTGAACCGCAAGGTCGGCAACGTGCTCGACTCGATGCGGGAGGGCGGCTTCGACGCCGCCTTTCTCGCGGTCGGCGCCCACATCGGCCGCCGCGCCTATATCCCGGCGGGCGAGGCCGACAGGATCCTCGACGCCGTCTCCCTGCTGGAGAGCATGGAGGGCGAGGAGCGGCCGCAGCTTGGGCGGCGGGTGGCCGTCTACGGCGGCGGCGACACCGCGATGGACGTGGCGCGGACGGCGAGGCGGCTCGGCGCCACCGACGCCGTCGTCGTCTACCGGCGTACGCCGGAGCGGATGCCGGCCCACGATTTCGAGGTCGAAGAGGCGGCTGAGGAGGGGGTGATGATGAAGTGGCTCTCGACGGTCAAGCACTTCGAGGGCGGCAGGCTGCTCCTGGAGCGGATGGAGCTGGACGAGGAGGGGTTCCCGCAGCCGACCGGGGAGACCGAGGAGCTCGAGGCCGACTCGCTGGTGCTGGCCCTGGGCCAGGAAGCCGACCTCTCGTTGCTGGAGGGAGTGGCGGGCATCGAGGTCTCCGACGGCGTCGTCGCGGTCGGGCCGAACATGATGACCGGCCACCAGGGCATCTTCGCCGGGGGCGACATGGTCCCGGCCGAGCGCACGGTCACCGTCGGGGTCGGCCACGGCAAGCGGGCGGCGCGGCACATCGACGGCTGGCTGCGCAGCCGCGCCTACGAGCCCCCTCCCAAGCACGACCTGGCCTCCTTCGACACGCTCAACACCTGGTACTACTCGGACGCGCCGCGTACCGAGCAGCCGCGGCTCGAGGCGGCGCGGCGGGCGTCGGGCTTCGAGGAGGTGGTCGGCGGGCTCGACGAGGACAACGCCCTGTTCGAGGCGCGCCGCTGCCTCTCCTGCGGCAGCTGCTTCTCCTGTGACAACTGCTACGGCGTCTGCCCCGACAACGCGGTGATCAAGTTGGGGCAGCCGGGGGAGCTGTACGAGATCGACCTCGACTTCTGCAAGGGCTGCGGGCTGTGTGTGGCCGAGTGCCCCTGCGGCGCGATCGAGATGGTGCCGGAGCAGATCTGAGCGGTGTGCCGCTCGTTCGTCTTCTGATTCGCTTCGTGCGCTGAATCGCCGAGCTGAGCGCGCCACGCGGGCGCCCGTGGCCGCCACGGTGCGGGCATGGGATGGCGCAGCAAAGACGGGTCTCCGAGTGAGCGTGGCGGTTCTTCGGCCCAAGCAGGTGCCGAACTGACCAGCAATGCAGCGAAGCCGACGATGAGACCAAATATGCCGGTCCGCGCTCTCCCCCCGCCGCCCTGCATGTTGAAGACTGTAACGAGGGATCCAGCCCCGGACCAACCCCCCAGACATCTCCCTAGATTCCCCGTCCGCAGCCACCTCGTCCCGCGAGGCGCCTTTCGGCCCTTTGGACGCAGCCGACCACGCACACACACTACCTCTTGAGCGGGCGCTGTTCGGATCGCCGATGGCCGACCTGATCAGCGCGCAGGTGCTCGCCAGGGAAGCAGTCTGCTTCCCTGGCCTCTCAGAGGCGTCCTTGCCCCAGTCAGCCGAGAGCACTTACTGCTAACGATCATCCTGATTATGTACACAACGGTACTCAATGATGTTCACGGTCTCTCGATAGCTTCCCGGGTACTCGGCAGGTGAAGTGGTTCGCGGCGCTACGATTAGCGAGTGCTTGAGGCATCTCGAACGGCAAGGGAGCGCCGTGTCTCGACTACAGAGAACCCGTGCCCCGCTCGCTCAATATCCCCCTATCCGCGCACTCTGGGATTTGGCGGTTTCGCCCTCGCGAGCCTCATAAGTGGACTGCTGCTTGTCGCACCTGCACCGGCCCTAGGCGACGACACCGGGTCGATCTCTGGGACCGTCACCAGCGCATCCAACGGAGAACCGATCCCGGGGGTGCAGGTGACGGCCGAGCGAGAAATCCCTCCCGATAAGTATCAAGGAACGCCGCGGTGGTCTGATTCGTCGGGCAACTTCCTGATCCCCGAACAGCCCGAAGGCGACTACAGGCTGCAGATGATCACCGAGGCGAACTTCATCGGCGGCTACTACGACGGCGTCCGGAGCCGAGAAGAAGCCCAGGTCCTGCATCTGGACGCCGGGCAAGCGCTCTCGGGCATCGAAATCAAGCTGGCCGTTGGTGGTCAGATCTCCGGACGGGTGACGAGCGCCTCGAGCGGAGAACCCGTTGCCCAAGTCAACGTTTGTGCCCGCTCCCAGACCGACTACACCGGCCACTGCGATCGTTCCGATGCGAACGGCGACTACACGATTAAGGGCCTGCTCACCGATTCCTACTGGGTCAAGTTCAAGCCCGAATTTCGCGTCAACTATTTCGCTCGCTGGTACGAGGAAAGCCCCTCCAAGGAAAGGGGAGAACTCGTCCCGGTGGTACAAGGCTCGACGGCAACAGGCATAGATCAAGCGCTGAACGAATCTGCGGGCATCAGCGGCAGGGTGATCGATCCGGAAACTCACGGACCGGCCCGGTCTGTCGAAGTCTGCACCCTGGAAATCGGTGGCAATGAATGGTCGCGGTGCAACGAAACCTCCGAAGACGGGAACTACGTGGTCGGCAGCATGACGAGTGGCGAATACCTGGTCGTCTTCTCGCCCGAACGACAAGGCGACGAAGAAGGTTCGGTCGAAGAGCACAGCCGATACCTCAAGCAGTACTACCAGGGCGCTTCCAGTCGCGCGGACGCGACGCCGCTCACCTTGACGGTTCCGGAACTTCACAGTGGCATCGACGCCGAACTTGCCCTCAAGGAACCCATTCCGCAAAGCGATGTAAATGGGTCTTCTGTCTTCCCCATGGTTCCTCTATTTCAGACGAAACCGAGGACGACCTCCATCGGCCGCAAGCGCATCAGGCATCGGCGGCGCTGGGCAAGGTTCTGGTTCCGTGCAGACCTGGAGGGCGCAAGCTTCGAATGCCGGCTCGATCGTGGGCGCTTCGCCCCGTGCGTGTCTCCCAGAACCTATGGGCACCTGTCCTACGGCCCGCACCTCTTCGAAGTTCGCGCCTCGATTCCTGAATACGGAATCGACCCGACGCCAGCAAGATTCGGAACGTTCCGAATCCGACGACCCCATCAGCGGAAACCACATAAACACAACCCGTAGCACTACGGCTACGCCAGGGGCCCGCCGCCCTGCTCGGAGGCGGATGACATGGTCGCCGGGGGCGGGGGAGACGGCGCGCCGCCCGGCGGGCGACCCTGCCCTCCTTCGTCCCGCCTCGCTTCCGAGCCCCGCTGATCGCCGCGGCCGCCCGCTGGAACGTCGCCGCGGCGCTGCTCGCCGCCCAGCTGATGGCCGAGTCCACCTTCAACCCCTTCGCCACCTCCTCGGCCGGCGCTGAGGGGATCGCCCAACCCATTCCTTGGACCTCTCTTTGAACCTCAGCCTCTGAGGCGGTGGCCCCCCATGGGGAGATTGTGCTGACGCCGGATTCTCAGCGAATGATGACTATCGCGTGCCGCAGTCTGCGGTCGTGGGCAAGCGTCAGTCTGTAGCGCCCGCGCCTGAGGGATCGCAGGTGGCTCAATGCCAGCCGTGCGCGGGGATGACCGATGGTTGCTGTCCCGGTTGCATAGAGGACGTTGCCGCGTGTTAGCCGGACTGCTAGCTCCCTCGCGTTGCTTGGCGCCTCAGGTGGTCCCGGGAATCGCGGGCTGTGGCAGACCCAGTCCGCACCCGACCGCCAGCGCGGCTTTTGGGCACCACTACCACTCCTGGCCTGCTCCACCGCTGCGCAGCTCAGCAGCTGGATCGATCCCGGGCGGGGCGGGAGCTCGGCTGAAGGTTGCGCCTGTTGCGGTTCAGGTTGGCCGTATGTGAAGAGGTCTGCGGAGCTAGTCGGACTGATTCCCGCAGGGCCCTCCACGGTTACGTCAACTGTGCCCGAGCCGGGCGGGGAGACGGCGGTGATCTGGGTTTCCGAATCCACTTCAAATTCCTCGGCCTCGGTCGAGCCGAAGCGGACCGCCGTGGCGCCTTCGAAGCCGCTGCCGATGATCCGCACCGGCGTGCCGCCGGACGGCACACCGTCGTCGGGTTCGACCCTCTCGATCCGCGCCCCCCCATAGCTGAAGCGATCCCTTACGTTCTCGTAGCTCGTTCCTGCCGGGGTCGTCACTGTGATGTGGACCATTCCTGAGCCGGGCGGGGAGACGGCGGTGATCGAGCTGGCCGAGTTGACGGTGAAGATTTCGGCGGCGTTGGCGCCAAAGTCGATAGCGGTAGCGCCACTGAAGTTGCTGCCCGCGATTTCAACCGCGGTGCCCCCGGATTCTGGGCCGTTGTGCGGCTCGACCCTGGAGACCTGAGGGGAGAATGGAGGCGCCGCTGCGACCGCGAGGCTGTGGGAGTCGCCAGCCGCTATCGCGGTCACGCCGGTCAAGCCGCTGACCGGGATCGGCACCAGACTTTCTTCTCCGGCGCTGCTGTTGCCGAGCGTCCACACCACGTTCCACCCCCAGGACATGGCAGTGCCACCTTCGAGAATCGCCATGCTGTCGTACATGCCGGCCGAGACCGCGGTGACGGCGCTCAGGCCGCTCACCGGCACCGGAACGTCGCGGTTGGTATTGGTGCCGTCGCCGAGCTGGCCACTGAGGTTGTAGCCCCAGCTCATCACCGTGCCGTCATTGAGGAGGGCCAGGTCGTGGAGCCCTCCGGTGGCGATCGCGGTCACGTTGTCGAGTCCGCTCACCGCAACGGGAGTCCTGCTGCACGGGATCTCCCAGCCGCAGCTTTCGGGTCCCGCCGTCGTGCCGATGCCCAGCTGTCCGGCCCCGTTCAATCCCCAGGCCATCACCGTGCCGTTTTCCAGGAGGGCGAGGCTTTGAGTAAATCCAGAAGCGATCGCGGTCACTCCGCCAAGGCCGCGCACCGCGATGGGAGTTGGGTTGCAAAGGAGTTCGTCCCCACAGCTGGCGAGGCCCTCGGTCCCATTGCCCAACTGGCCCCATTGTCCCTCTCCCCAGGCCATCACCGTGCCGTTTTCGAGCAGGGCGAGGCTGTCGTTGTAGCCGGCGGCGATTGCCTTGACGCCGCTGAGACCATTGACCTGCACCGGCGTTGTGCTGCACGGCAGTTCGCTCATGCACGTTTCCGGCCCGGTGGTGGTGCCGATGCCCAGCTGACCCTCGTCGTTGCGGCCCCAGGCCATCACCGTTCCGTTTTCCAGCAGTGCCAGGCTGTGGCCATCGCCCGCGGCGATGGCCCTCACCCCGGTCAATCCGTTGACGGTTACGGGGGCGTTTCGTTGAAGGATGGTGCCATCTCCGAGACCGCCTGCGCCGTTGTTCCCCCAGGCCATCACGGTTCCATCTTCGAGCAGTGCGAGACCGTCCGCACCGCCCGCTGCGATGGCGCTGACCCCGCTTAGCCCGCTCACCTCGACCGGCACCTTGCTGTCAGATGCCCAGCCTTCCTGACCGTTGCCCAGCTCGCCATAGCTGTTGTCGCCCCATGCCGAGGCGATCCCGGATACATTCGATGCCGATGCTGGTCCCGCAGCGGATAGAGAACCGACAAACACAAACATAAGTGCTACTGGAAGGCCGAGGAACCAGAGCGTGTTGCGCTTGCGCCGCCCAAGCTCTGATTCGTAATCATCTCGGCTCATCATTGTAGTTCGGCTTCTCCCCGGCTACATGCGCGCGCCAGAGGATGATAATTGACTCGCGACGCTGAGGGAGCCTGGAGCGAGAGCGACGTCAGGGAGTGGGAGAAGGCGCGCGAGGAGGCGTGGGCGACCCTGGTGACCCGGAACATCTCCCACTTCGAGCGCGTCCCCGGCCTGCGGCTCTCCCATCCGTCTGAGCTGGTCTGAGATTGCGCCGCGCGTTTAGACTGCCCGGCGATGACAACGGTCGAGGTGCAGGGAGTCGAGGGCATGCAGGCGCTGATCGGGCAGGAGATCGGCCCGAGCGATTGGCGGACCGTGACCCAGGAGGACATCGACACCTTCGCCAGGGTCTCCGGCGACGACCAGTGGATCCATGTCGACGTCGAGCGGGCCAGGTCGGAGAGCCCCTTCGGGACGACGATTGCCCACGGCAACCTCACCCTCTCGCTGGTCGACGGCTTCCGCAAGGAGATGATCTCCTCGACCGGCTTCGCCCTCGGCGTCAACTATGGCTGGAACAAGATCCGCTTCCCGGCTCCGGTCCCCGTCGACAGCAGAGTCCGCGGCAAGGCCGAGGTGGTCTCGGTCGACGAGGTGGGCGGTGGCTGGTGGCAGGTGGTAACCCGCTTCACCCTCGAGGTCGAGGGCAACGAGAAGCCCTGCCTCGTGGGCGACTCGGTCACACGCGTGATGGCTCCGGCGGACTGAAGCCGTGCGTGGCGGGGGAGGCGGGCAGGAACCACCGTTCCACCTTTTCCTCGAGGAGGAAGAGGTTCGCTCTGCCCGGACGGCGCTGAACCTGCTGATCTCCGACGAGGCCCACGAGCCCCCGATCCGCTCGCTGGCCCGCGGGGCGATCGCGGCGATGGAAAAGGCGCCCGACGAGCGCGGAATCGTGTCCGCCACCCTCTCGCCGCCGCAGATGAAGATCACCCACACCGCGATCAAGCTCCTCTTCGACGACCTTCAGCGCGGCCAGGCGGACGAGCGCGAGATCCTCAGGCGTATCCTCGACAAGCTCCCGGACGAGCACACGATGCGCGCGATCGAGCTCGAGTAGCTCGGCCTCCGCTCGCTCCGGCAGGGCCCTACTTGACGGTAAGCGTCCCTTCCATGCCCTGTTCGCGGTGGCCGGGCACGGTGCAGAAGTAGTGGTAGGTGCCGGGCTTCAGCTTCACCGGCGCTGAGGTCGAGCCTTCGGCGACCAGTTCGGTCTGGCCGACCACTTCGCCGTTGGAGTTTTCGATCGCGACGTCGTGTTCGAGCGGCTGCTTGTTGGTGAAGTCGATCGTCACGTCGCCGGCCTTCGCCGTGGCCGTCGTCGTCGTGTAGGCGAGCTGGCCGTTGGGGTCGGTTTCGAGCGAGATCGTTTCGCCGCCGCCGGTCGCCTTCTGCGCTCCCACCCGTCGCGGCTGCGCCTTCGGAGGTCGTCGTGCTCGAGCTCGAGGACGAACCGCTGCTACCACAGGCGACCAGCGCGAGGGAGGCGAGGACGAGGACGATTACTGCGGCGGCCTTCTTCATGCTGGGTCCTTTCCGGGGGAGAGACGGTAGGACAGACTGTAACCGGATACGAGCCGTCCGCCGGCCGGGTTCAGCGGCCGTTGAACTCGGGTGTCTCGCCGCCGAAGAACGCCTCGACACCGTTGCGCAGGTCCTCCGTCGCCATGCTGTCGGCGATCCCGTGGCGCTCGAGCTGGAGGTGCTGGGTGAGGTTGTTCTCGATGCTCTGTCCGCAGAGCAGCTTCGCCATCCGCACGTAGTGGGGAGCCTTGGCGGCGAGCTTCTCGGCCTTGGCCCGGGCGCGGTCGATCAGATCCTCGGGAGCAGCGACCTCGGCGACGAGCTTCTCCGCCAGCGCCTCCTGGGCGTTCATGTTGGGGTCGTCGAGGAGGATCTCCAGTGCCCTGCTCGGCCCGACGACCCGCGGCAGGAAGTAGGTCATGCCGCCATCCGGAGAGGCGCCGATGCGGCCGTAGGCCGGGGCGAAGAAGGCCGCCTCGGAGGCGATCCTGGTATCGCAGGCCAGCGCCAGAGAGAAGCCGGCTCCCGCCGCCGGACCGTTGACGGCCGCGATCACCGGGTAGGGGATCCTCCGCAGGTCGACGATCGCCGCATGCAGCGCCTCCGCCCCACGCCGCACCTCGGAGGGGAGGTCGATCTCCTCCTCCTCTACGCCTTTGCGGAACCAGGTGACGTCGCCGCCGGCGCAGAAGGCCTTGCCGGCGCCGGTCACGATCAGCGCCCGCAGCGGCGCCCGGTCGGCGAGCCAGGCGAAGGCGACGGTCAGCTCGCCGATCATCTCCGGGCTCATCGCGTTGAAGGCGTCGGCCCGGTCGAGCGTCAGCGTGCCGATGTCCCCGTCGATCTCGATCCGCAGAGTGTTGAGGTCGGGGGGGCTCAGGGTCTGGGTGGTCATCTCGCTCTCTCCGTGTCTGCGTACAGGTTTGGCCGTGCGGCCAGGAGCCTACCCTTTGGCCTATGGCAGCAGGCGAACAGAACGGCGGCCGCACCCGTGCCGAGCGGATCGCGCAGCAGCGCCGCGAGCTGCCCGACGCTCCTGGCGTCTATCTATTCCACGACGGCAGCGGCGAGATCGTCTACGTCGGCAAGGCCCGCTCGATCCGCAAGCGCGTCGCCTCCCACTTCTCGGGCGGCGAGAGCCGGCTCACCGGCCGCGTCGATCGGATCGAGTTCCTCGTCACCGCCAACGAGGCCGAGGCGCTGCTCGCCGAGCAGAGCTTCATCAAGCGCCACCGCCCGCGCTTCAACATCCGCCTGCGCGACGACAAGTCCTATCCATACGTCGCCGTCAGCCTCGACGAGGACTACCCTCGCGTCTACTTCACCCGCGAGAAGCACCGGCCCGGCCGTGCCTACTTCGGCCCCTTCTCCAGCGCCAAGCGGGTGCGCGAGACGCTCGACCTGCTCGGCAAGCTGTTCCAGTTCCGCACCTGCGAGGGCTCCGAGCCGGGGCGGCGCTCCGGCAGCCCCTGCCTCGACTACTACATCAAGCGATGCGGGGCGCCCTGCGTCGGCTACGTCGACCGGGACGAGTATCGCCACAACATCGACGCGATCGTCGATTTCCTCTCCGGCCGCTACCGCCAGGTGGAGGCCGACGAGCGGGTCAAGATGGACGAGGCGGCGGCGGCGCGGGAGTTCGAGCGCGCCGCCCTGCATCGCGACCGCCTCAGGGCGATCGGGTCCCTCTTCGAGCGCCAGCGGGTCGCCGGCGGCTCGGTCGGAACCGCCGATCTGATCGGAGTCGCGGCGGAGGGGGCCGACGCCAACGCCCAGGTCTTCCAGGTTCGCGACGGCATCCTCGCCGAGCGCCAGAGCTTCTACCTCGACAACAAGGCCGAGCGCGACCTCGCCGAGGTCGCCGAGGAGTTCATCGGCCAGTACTACGCGGCCTCGCCGGCGTTGCCGCGGACGATCGTCGTCGGCCCGTACCTGAGCGAGCGCTCAGATGTCCTCGCCGAGGCCCTGAGCGAGCGCCGCGGCTCGCCGGTCGAGGTGCGCGTCGCCGAGCGAGGCGACAAGCGCCGCCTGCGCGAGCTGGCCGAGCGCAACGCCCGCCTCGCCCTCGACCAGGACCGGCTGCGCCGCGAGCACCGCCGCCAGCGCCGGGTCGAGTCGCTCGCCGTGCTGCGCGAGGCGCTTGGGATGGAGGAGCTGCCGGTGCGGATCGAGGGCTTCGACATCTCCAACCTCGGCGGCGAGCACACCGTTGCCTCGATGGTGGTGTTCGAGGGGGGTGCGACCAAGAAGGCCGACTACCGCAGATTCAAGGTGCGGGGCGAGCGCAGCAACGGCTCCGACGACTTTGCCTCGATGGGGGAGGTGCTTGGTCGCAGGATGAGCCGCTACCTCGACCAGGCCGACCACTCTCCCCACGACAGGGCGCGCGACGAGAGCTTCGCCTCGCTTCCATCGCTGATCGTGATCGACGGCGGCAAGGGCCAGCTCGCCGCCGGGATGCGCGCCCTGCGCCCCTTCGCCGAGCTCGGCGTCACCGTCATCAGCCTCGCCAAGCGGCTGGAGGAGGTCCACGTCCCGGGCCGGCGGGCCCCGATCGACCTGCCCGCCGACTCGGAGGCATCGAAGCTGCTGCAGCGGGTGCGCGACGAGGCCCATCGCTTCGCGATCGAGCACCACCGCGGTCGCCGCGACCGGGCGATGACCGGCTCGGTCCTCGACGAGCTGAAGGGCGTCGGCCCGGTTCGCAAGCGTGCCCTGCTCCAGCATTTCGGCTCTCCAGAGCGGTTTCTCGCGGCCTCCCGGGAGGAGCTCGAGGCAGTGCCCGGTGTGCCTGGCAAAGTGGCTCGTGAGATCCACGAGCAACTCAACAGGACCGGCTGAGGGCGGATGGCGAAGAAAGCCGAGAAGGCGACGAAAGGCGAGGCAGCACGCAACGGCGGCCGGCCCAACCGGGAAGTGACGCTGGTCGTCATCACCGGGCACTCCGGCGCCGGCAAGTCGGAGGCGATCGCCGCCTTCGAGGACGGCGGCTACTTCTGCGTCGACAACCTGCCGCCACGGATGATCGGCAGCCTCGGCGAACTGTTCCGACACGACGGCAGCGGGGTCGAGCGCGCCGCGGTCGTCTCCGACGTTCGCGGCGGCGACTACTTCGACGATCTGCTCCAGGTGCTCGACGACCTCGAGGCCGACGGGCTGAAGCCGAAGGTTCTCTTTCTCGAGGCCGACGAGGAGACGCTGGTCGACCGCTACAAGGAGACCAGGCGCCGCCACCCGCTCGCCCCCGAAGGGCGGATAGTCGATGGGATCCGGGCCGAGCGCGAGCTGCTGGCGCCGCTGCGCGCCCGCGCCGACGTCGTCATGGACAGCAGCGACCTGACCGCGGCCGATCTTCGCCGCCGCATCGCAGAGGAGATGGCCGGCGGCCACGAGAGCGGCAAGATGGCGCTGACCCTGCTCACCTTCGGCTTCAAGAACGGCCCGCCGCGCGACGCCGACCTCACCCTCGACGTGCGCTTCCTGCCCAACCCCCACTACGTCGACGAGCTGCGGCCGATGACGGGGCTCGACCGCGAGGTGCGCGAGTACGTCGAGTCGGGGACCCAGGCGGGCGAGTTCTACGGCCGCCTTCTGCCGCTTCTCCAGTTCCTCGTCCCCGCCTACGTGGCGGAGGGCAAGAGCCACCTGACGATCGCCATCGGCTGCACCGGCGGCCGCCACCGCTCGGTCACGGTGGCCGACCGGATCCGCCGAGATCTCGCCGAGCGCGACGACGTGGTGGTCCGCGTCAAGCACCGCGACGTCGAGCTCAACGCCTGATCGCCATAGAATCGCCGCGCTTTGGCCGAACCCGTCATCTCCATCCGCGGCCTGCGCAAGAGCTACGGCGACAGCGAGGCCGTGCGCGGGATCGACCTTGAGGTTGACCGAGGCGAGGTCTTCGCCTTCCTCGGCCCCAACGGCGCCGGCAAGACGACCACGGTCGAGATCCTCGAGGGCTACCGCAAGCGCAGCGGGGGGGAGGTATCGGTCCTCGGCGAGGACCCCGAGCATGCCGGGAGCTCCTGGCGCGAGCGGATCGGGATCGTGCTGCAGAGCTGCCGCCTCGATCCCTACCTGACGGTGCGCGAGCAGCTCGGCCTCTACGCCGGCTACTACAGCGCCCCGCGCTCGATCGAGGAGACGATCGAGCTGGTCGGGCTGGAGGGCAAGGCCGATGAGCGGGCGAGCCGCCTCTCCGGCGGCCAGCAGCGCCGCCTCGACGTCGGCATGGCACTGATCGGCGACCCCGAGCTGCTCTTCCTCGACGAGCCGACCACCGGCTTCGACCCTTCGGCGCGCCGCCAGGCCTGGGACGTGATCGCCGGCCTGCGCGACCTCGGCAAGACGGTCTTCCTGACCACCCACTACATGGACGAGGCGC
Source organism: uncultured Solirubrobacterales bacterium (assembly GCA_963838035.1). Classification (GTDB taxonomy): domain Bacteria; phylum Actinomycetota; class Thermoleophilia; order Solirubrobacterales; family 70-9; genus CAVVNN01. The sequence goes on along the minus strand of CAWIPM010000002.1, from coordinate 715,357 downwards.
AGCGGCTCGCCGATCGGGTGACGATCATCGCCAGGGGGGCGATTGTCGCCCGCGGCACCCCCGAGGACCTCGGCGACCGCGAGAGCCGGCCGGCGAGGATCACCTACAGGCAGGCCGGCGAGGAGGTCGCGCTGGAGACGACGACCCCGGTCAAGACCCTCAACGAGCTGACCACCCGGGCCCTGGAGGAGGGGCTGGACCTGGAGATGCTCGAAGTGACGCGGCCGACGCTCGAGGATGTCTACCTGGATCTGACCTCCGCATCGGAGGCCACTGTGGAGGCCACAGAATGAGCGGGCTCGCTCTCCTGGCGCACCAGTTTCGCTACGACCAGAAGGCGTTCTGGCGCAACCCCGCCTCTGTCTTCTTCACGGTCCTGTTCCCCGTGATCCTCTTCCTCATCTTCGCCGTCATCTTCGGCGGCCAGACGGTCAGCGTCCGCGGCGGCATCAAGACCACCACCTATTACGTGCCGGCGATCATCACCCTCTCGGTGATCTCGGCGACGATGCAGAGCCTGGCGATGTCGCTGGTGATCGCCCGCGAGGACGGGCGCCTGAAGCGGGGCCGCGGCACCCCGATGCCCCCCTGGGTCTTCATCGCCGGCCGGGTCGGCAACTCGATCGTCGTCGCCCTGATCATGCTGGCGCTGCTCTCGGCGATCGGCCGGGTCCTCTACTCGGTGCCGATCCCCTGGAGCGGCCTGCCGGCGATCATCGTCACGCTGGTCGTCGGCGCAGCCGCCTTCTGTTGCCTCGGCATCGCGCTGACCGCGGCGATCCCCACCCAGGACGCAGCCGCACCGATCATCAACGCGCTGCTGCTGCCGCTCTACTTCCTCTCCGGCGTCTTCATCCCCGACGACCAGTTGCCCAGCGGCGTCATCCACTTCGCCGACGCCTTCCCGATCCGTCACTTCTTCGAGGCCTTCTTCGACGCCTACGTCCCGGCGGGTGGGGGAGGCGCCGGCGTCTCCTGGGGCAACCTCGCCGTGGTCGCCGCCTGGGGCGTGCTCGGCCTCCTGCTCGCGGTCCGCTACTTCCGCTGGACCCCCCGCAACGGCTAGCCCCTATAGCCTGCGCGACCGTGTTGCACCACGTCCTCCTTGAGGTCGCAGACCTCGATCGCAGCGCCGCCTTCTACGACGCGCTGCTCGCGCCGCTCGGCTGGCGGCGCCATTTCGACGAGGACAGCACGATCGGGTGGGGCATCGCCAAGCCTGTCTTCTTCGTCGCCGCCCACCACGAACCGCAGCCCGGCTTCGGCCTGCTCAGCTTCTCCGGCCTCGGCATAGTCGCCGTCAAGGCGTCCTGGGAGAAGGGGGTAGGGGCGGGCGGCGTCAGCGTCAGCGAGCCGGGGGAAAGGCGCTCCCACGGCTCCGGCTCCTACTCGGCGTTCCTCCGGGATCCCGACGGCTACGAAATCGAGATCACGATCGGCAGTGACTAGCATCGACAGACAACGACTCCAGGAGGTTTTGACTTCATGGCAGTGAAGGTCGGCATCAACGGCTTCGGTCGCATCGGCCGCAACGTATTCCGCGCAGCGCATGCCGCCGGCGCGGACCTCGAGTTCGTCGCGGTCAACGACCTCACCGACCCGGCGACGCTGGCCCACCTGCTCAAGTACGACTCGATCCTCGGACGCTTTCCGGGCGAGGTCGAGGCCGGCGACGCCTCGATCTCCGTTGACGGCAAGACGATCGAGGTGCTCTCCGAGCGCGACCCGGCGGCGCTGCCCTGGGGCGAGCTCGGCGTGGACGTCGTGATCGAGTCGACCGGCTTCTTCACCGCCCGCGACGACGCCGCCAAGCACCTCGCGGCGGGAGCGAAGAAGGTGATCATCTCCGCCCCGGCCAAGGAGCCCGACGTGACCGTCGCCCTCGGCGTCAACTTCGACAGCGACTACGACCCGGCGAGCCATCACATCATCTCCAATGCCTCCTGCACGACCAACTGCCTCGCCCCGCTGGCGAAGGTGTTGAACGACTCGTTCGGGATCGAGCAGGGCCTGATGACCACGATCCACGCCTACACCGCCGACCAGCGCCTCCAGGACATGCCGCACAAGGACCTGCGGCGGGCGCGGGCCGCGGCGCTCAACCTGATCCCGACCACGACTGGCGCCGCCAAGGCAGTCGGCCTGGTGCTGCCGGAGCTGAACGGCAAGCTGAACGGGTTGGCGATGCGGGCGCCGGTGGCGACCGGCTCGGTCGTCGACCTAGTCTTCACGACCCCCGAGCCGGTAACCGTCGCGCAGGTCAACGCCGCGGTCAAGTCCGCCGCCGAGGGGCCCATGCAGGGGATCCTCTCCTACACCGAGGACCAGATCGTCTCGACCGACATCGTCCAGGACCCCCACTCCTCGATCTTCGATGCCGGCCAGACGATGGTGATCGGCGACGGCCGCCTGGCGAAGGCGGTCTCCTGGTATGACAACGAGTGGGGCTACTCGAACCGCTGCGTAGAGTTGGCGGGCAAGGTCCTCTGAGCTGCGCCGGTTAGCGCGGTGAGCTTCTCGAAGGCAAGCGTCCGCGATGCGGAGGTCGCGGGCCGCAGGGTGCTCGTCCGGGTCGACTTCAACGTTCCCTTGGACGATGGGCGGGTCGCCGACGACACGCGGATCCGGGCGGCCCTGCCGACGATCGAGCTGCTGCGCGATCGAGGCGCCGCGGTGGTCCTCGTCTCCCACCTGGGCCGGCCGAAGGGCAGACCAGACCCCGCGCTCTCGATGCGGCCGGTGGGGGAGAGGCTGGCCGAGCTGCTCGGCGTCGAGGTCCACCAGGCGCCTGCCGTCGTCGGCGGCGACGTCGAGACGATGGCGGAGGGCCTCGGGCCCGGCGAAGTGCTGCTGCTGGAGAACGTGCGCTTCGAGCCGGGGGAGACGAGGGACGACACGGCGCTCGCCGAAGCGCTCGCCGGGCTCGCCGATCTCTACGTCAACGACGCCTTCGGCGCCGCCCACCGCGCCCATGCCAGCACCGAGGGGGTGGCCCACCAGCTGCGGGGCTACGCGGGCCTCCTGCTGGAGCGCGAGGTGACCGAGCTGAGCGCGGTGGTCGAGTCGCCACGGCGCCCGCTCGTCGTCGTCCTCGGCGGCGCCAAGGTCAGCGACAAGATCGGCGTCATCGACCGCTTTCTGGAAATCGCCGACCGGATCCTGATCGGCGGCGCGATGTGCTTCTGCTTCTTCCGCGCACAGGGGATCCCAACCGGCGACTCGCTGGTCGAGGCGGAGGGAGTGAAGCTCGCGGCGGAGGCACTGGAGCGAGCCAGGGCCACCGACTGCGAGCTGGTGCTGCCGGTCGACCTCGTCCTCGGCGAGAGCTTCGATGCCGGCGCCGATCGTCGCCAGGCCGACGACGTCGAGGTGCCGGAGGGCTGGATGGGGCTCGACATCGGGCCGAAGACCGCGCAGGCCTACGCCGAGGCGGTATTGAGCGCCGGCACCGTGCTCTGGAACGGGCCGATGGGGGCGTTCGAGCTGGAGCCCTTCGCCGCCGGGACTCGCACCGTCGCCGAGGCCGTCGCCGAGGCGCCCGGCACGACCGTGGTCGGCGGCGGCGACTCGGTCGCGGCGCTGCAGCGCTTCGGCCTCGGTGAGAAGGTGGACTGGCTGTCGACAGGAGGAGGAGCCTCGTTGGAGTTGCTGGAGGGAAGGAAGCTGCCCGGGGTGGAGGCCCTGCTCGATGCCTGAGCGCACGCCCTACGTCGCCGCCAACTGGAAGATGCACAAGACGGTCGCCGAGGCCGCCGAGTTCGTCGATGCCCTGCTCCCCCGGATAGCCGGCACGCAGAGCGACGTCGTCATCTGCCCGCCATACCTGGCGCTGGGCGAGGTGGTCGAGCGCTCGCGCGGCAGCGCGGTGCGGGTCGCCGCCCAGAATATGCACGAGGCGAGCTCGGGCGCCTTCACCGGCGAGGTCTCCGCCTCGATGCTGCTCGAGGCCGAAGTCGACGCCGTCGTCCTCGGCCACTCCGAGCGGCGCCAGCTCTTCGGCGAGACCGACGAGGCGCTGGGGCGCAAGGTGCCGGCGGCGCTGGCGGCGGGCCTCGAGCCGATCCTCTGTGTCGGGGAGAGCGAGGAGGCGCGCGACGCCGATCAGACCGAGTCGGTGCTGGAGCGTCAACTCGAGGCTGACCTCGCCGCGGTCGAGCCGGTCGAGCTGGCCCGGGTCGTCATCGCCTACGAGCCGATCTGGGCGATCGGCACCGGCCGCACCGCCTCCCCCGAGCAGGCCCAGGAGGCGATCGCCTTCATCCGCGACACGCTGCGCATCCACGGCGCCGCGGCCGAGCAGGTGCGAATCCTCTACGGTGGCTCGGTGAAGCCCGGCAACGCAGCCGAGCTGATGTCCCAACCGGATATCGACGGTGCTCTGGTCGGCGGCGCCAGCCTCGACCCGGCCGAGTTTGCGGCGATCGTGGAAGCGGCTTGACCGAGCTGCCCATTCCCTCCCTCGCCCTGGTCATCCTCGACGGCTGGGGCCTCGCCCCGCCCGGCCCCGGCAACGCGATCTCCCAGGCGCAGACTCCGGTCTTCGATCGCCTCTGGGACGGGTTCCCCCACACGCGGCTCTCCGCCCAGGGCCGCGACGTAGGCCTGCCCGACGGCCAGATGGGCAACTCCGAGGTGGGCCACCTCAACCTCGGCGCGGGCGCGATCGTCAAGCAGGACCTGGCTCGGATCGACGACGCCGTCGCCGACGGCAGCTTTTTCGAGAACGAGGCGCTGCTCGCCGCATGCGAGCGCGCGCGCAACAGCCCGCGTGGGCGGCTGCACCTGCTTGGGCTCGTCTCCGACGGCGGCGTCCACTCCGGCTGGGAGCACATCGAGGCCAGCATCGAGCTGGCCTCGCAGGAGGGGGTTCCCGACCTTGTCTTCCACGCTTTCACCGACGGGCGCGACACCCTCCCGCATGGTGGCCGCGAATACCTCGCCGAGCTGGAGCGCTGGCTGCGTCACGCCGGCCGCGTCGCCACCGTCGGCGGCCGCTACTACGCGATGGACCGCGATACCCGCTGGGAGCGGACCAAGCTTGCCTACGACGCGATCGTCCACGCCGAGGGGCTGCGGGCGGCCAGCGCCGAGGAGGCGATTACGGCGTCATACGAGCGAGGCGAGACCGACGAGTTCGTCAAGCCGACCGTCGTCGGCGACTACGACGGCGCCGCCGAGGGCGATGTCGCGATCTTCATCAACTTCCGCCCCGACCGCGCCCGGCAGATGACCCGCGCCCTCTCTGAGCCGGATTTCGACGAGTTCTCCCGCGGCGGGATCCCGGTCCTTGACCTGACGACGATGACCCAGTACCGCAAGGGCTGGCCGAACCCGGTCGCCTTCCCCGAGGAGAGGCCGAAGACGACCCTGGCCGAGACGATCTCCGAGGCCGGCGGGCGCCAGCTCCACGTCGCCGAGACCGAGAAGTACGCGCACGTCACCTACTTCTTCAACGGTGGGCGGGAGCAGGAGTGGGAGGGGGAGGAGCACTGCCTGGTCGAGTCCGCCCGCGACGTCCCGACCTACGACCACAAGCCCGAGATGAGTGCCCGCGCCGCCGCCGACACCTTCGTCGGGCACTGGTCGGAGGGCGATTACCGGTTCGGCATCATCAACTTCGCCAACCCCGACATGGTCGGCCACACCGGGGTGATCCCGGCCGCGGTGCAGGCGGTCGAGGAGGTGGACTCCTGCCTGGGCGACGTGATCGAGGCGGTGCGCGCCTCCGGCGGCGCCTGCATCGTCACCGCCGACCACGGCAACTGCGACCACATGCTCGAGCCGGACGGGTCGCCCAACACGGCGCACTCGCTCAACCCGGTGCCGCTGATCGTCACCGTCGAGGGCGTCGCGTTGAGAGACCGCGGGATCCTCGCCGACGTCGCCCCCACGGCCCTGCAGCTGCTCGGCATTCCTCAGCCGGAGGCGATGACCGGCCACTCGCTCCTCGCGCATCCGACTTTGACCCCCCTCTAGTGGGGTCAAAGTCGGTTACGGCACGATGAGGGTCGAGCCCGAGAGGCTTAGGTTCGAGATCGAAGCGCGGGACGGCGCCGCTCGCGCCGGAGTGCTGCACACTGCGCACGGGCCGGTCGAGACCCCCGCCTTCATCCCGCTGGCGACGAAGGGAACGGTGCGCGGCCTGGACTCCGATGAGGTTGCCGGCCTCGGCTACAAGCTGATCCTGGGGAACACCTATCACCTGTTCGTTTCGCCGGGGCCGAGCAGGATCGCTGCCGCGGGTGGGTTGCACGGGTTCATGGGTTGGGAGCGGGCGTTGATCACCGACTCCGGTGGGTTTCAGGTCTTCTCGCTGGCGCACGGGGGAGTCGCCGAAGAGGTGAAGGGCAGCGGCCGGCAGGGTGGCGAGCACGGCTCGGTCGTCTCGATCGGGGAGGAGGGGGTGCAGTTCCGCTCCTACCGCGACGGCAGCTCGCTGTTCATCTCCCCCGAGGTCTCGATGCAGGTGCAGGCGAAGTTGGGGTCCGACATCGCGCTGGTCTTCGACGAGTGCACTCCCTACCACGCGGACCGGGAGTACACGGCTCGGTCCGCCGAGCGCACGCACCGCTGGCTCGATCGCTGCCTGAGGTGGCACGGGGAGAGCGGGCCGGAGCGCCAGGCTGTGTTTGGGATCGTCCAGGGCGGTGTCCACGAGGACCTGCGGCGCGAATCGGCGCAGGCCGTCTCGGAGGCCGGCGTCGACGGCATCGCGATCGGCGGGACTCTGGGGCGCGACAAGGACGAGATGCGACGAGGTCCTGGGGCTAACCGCGCCGTTGCTGCCGCCGGAGGCGCCCAAGCACCTGCTCGGGATCGGCGAGGTCGACGACCTGCTCGCCGGCATCGCGCTCGGGCTCGACATCTTCGACTGCGCGGTGCCGACCCGCCTGGCCCGCCACGGCGTCGCCCTGGCGCCCAGCCCCGGCACCCGCTTCCGCCTCGACCTGCGCAAGTCCGGCTGGGAGGGCGACCGCGACCCCCTCGTCGACGGCTGTCCCTGCCCAGCCTGCCGGCGCCACGATCGCGACTACGTCAGCTACCTCTCCCGCGCCGAGGAGCTGACCGCCGTCCGCCTCCTCTGCCTCCACAACCTCACATACATGCGCGAGCTGACCACTCACGCCCGCATCGCGATCCTCAACGGAGCCTTTGCGGACTTCAGCCGGGAGACTCTTGCCGGAGTGGCGCCGTGGGACGCTATTCGGTGTTCTTCTTGACCAGGTCCTTGACTTCTTCGACGACCTTTTCGACCGTGTTCCCGGCCACCTTGGACACCTTGACCCCGGCGGCCTTGTCGGTCGCGATGATCACCGCCGCCGCGACCGCCGCCGCGATCAGGACGAGGGCGACGAGCGCCATGACGAATCGGACGAAGCGGGAGAAGGCGCTGCGCCTGCGCTCTTCGGCCGGCTGCACGGGCGCCGCCGCCGGGGCGCTCTGGGCCGGGCGGACGGGCGCCCGGCGGCGCTCGGCCTGGGCGGTGCGGGGGAGATGGCGGGTCGCGGCCGTCTCGCCGCCCAGCACCCGGGTCGGGGTCGAGCCTTCGGCGATCGGCAGCGTCACGTCCTCGCCGAGCAGGCCGAGCCGCAGGCCCCCGGCCAGCTCGTCGGCGCTGGCGTAGCGGCGGCCGGGGTCGCCCTCGAGCGCGCGCAGCACCGCGCCGCCCAGGGTCTCCGACACCTCGTCGTTGTATGTGCTCGGCGGCAGCGGGCTCTCGTTCTGCTGGCGCACGGCCAGCTCGGCCAGGGTCGAGCCCTCATAGGGCAGCCGCCCGGTGAGGAACTGGTAGAGGACGACCCCCAGCGCGTAGACGTCAGTTGCCGGCGTCGCCTCCTCACCGCGAACCTGCTCAGGCGCCAGGTAGGCGGCGGTTCCGACCACCGAGCCGACCTGGGTGATCCGCGTCTGCTCGATCGCCCGGGCGATGCCGAAGTCGGTCAGCTTCACGGTCGGCTGGGCCCCGTCGCCGACCGGCCCGCCGACGATCATCAGGTTGCCCGGCTTGACGTCGCGGTGGATGATCCCGCGCCGGTGGGCGTAGTCGAGCCCGGCGCAGGCCTGGATCCCGATCTCGGCGGTCATCTCGGCGTCCACCGGTCCGTGCTTCTGCAGGATCTGCGCCCCCGAGCGCCCCTCGACGAACTCCATCACGATGTAGTGGCGGCCCTCGTCCACGCCGGTGTCGTAGACCTGAACGATGTTGGGGTGGATCAGCTTGGCGACCGCCAGCGCCTCGCGCCGGAAGCGGGCGACGAAGCGGTCGTCGTCGGAGAGGTGCTCGGCGAGGATCTTGACCGCGACGGTGCGCTCGAGGATACGGTCGGTTGCCCGGTAGACGTTCGACATGCCGCCCGAGCCGAGGCGCTCGCCGATCTCATAGCGGCCGGAGAGTGTCGCTTTCATCACTGCCCTTCGCCCGCGGGGGACCCCGGGCTCACACCGCCGGCCGGGGCGCCCGTTCCGCCGCCTTCGGTGGGCGGTTCCGCCGGTGTGGACGGTGGCGTCGCCGGCGTTGTCGGAGTCGTCTGGGTGGGAGCCGTCGGCGCCGCGGGGGTCGTCTTCGGCTTCGTTTCCTTCTTCGCCGGCTTGCTCGCCCTGGTTTCGGTCACGGGTTCGCTCGGTTCGACGGCTTCCGTCGTTTCTTCGACGCATTCGGAGATGACTTCATTGAGCCGCCCGGCGCCTTCGCGCAGCGCCTGCTTCAGCTTCTTGTCGACCCCGCCGAGTTCGTCAATCTGGGTCGCGACGAGCTGGGCGGCGTCTTCGGCCCCGATGCATTCGCCGCCGCTCACCATCTGCTTGACCCGGTCGAGATTGGCGGTGATCTCGTTCGCGGTGCTGCCGGGAAGCAGCTTGGCGTCACTCCCGCCCCCGCAGGAAGCGAGCGTGAGCGCCACGGCGGCGCCGAGCAGGAGAGCGAGCAGGGATGCGGTTGCGCGACCCACGGTGCGAGTCTAGAGAACGGCCCTAAGGGCGTTTTTAGCCTGCAATTCGGGCATCAGTGACCGGCGTAGAGCCGGGTCGCCAGGTGCGGGGGCAGGCCTGCTGAGACGATCGACTCGGCGGCGGCCGCGATGTCGTACTCGGTGCGGTGGAAGCGGGCGGTCTGCTCGGTTGTGTCGAGCTCCAGCCAGGCGGCGCGCGGATCGCCGTCGCGCGGCTGGCCGACGCTGCCCGGGTTGATCAGCCACTCGCCGTGGCTCAGGTCGACCAGGGCGGCATCGCCGGCGGGGGCTCCCCGAGTCTCGCCGGTCTCCTCCCCGCCGGGCCTGGCGAAGAAGAGCGAGATGTGCGAGTGCCCGATCAGGCCGATTCGCTCATCAAGCGCGTCCATGCAGGCATCTGCCTGCTCGACGGAGAGCACGTACTCCCAGACCGGGTCGCGGGGCGAGGCGTGGAAGGCTCCGATCCCTTCGCGCCGCCCCGACGGCTCCAGCTCGCGCAGGAACTCCAGCGTCTCCTCCGCGACGTTCGCGCGGGTCCAGTCGACCGCCGCCGCTGCGGTCTCCGAGAAGGCGGCGACGTCCAGCTCGCCAAGCACGGCGAGGTCGTGATTGCCGACCAGGCAGAGCTGGCAGCGGTCGCGGAGGAGGTCGGCGCAGGCGTCGGGGGCCGCCCCATAGCCGACCACGTCGCCGAGGCACCAAACCTCCTCGTCGCGGGCTGCATCGACCGCACCCAGCACGGCCGAGAGCGCGGGCAGGTTGGAGTGGATGTCGCTGATGACGGCAACGCGCAAGTGGGGCAGCGTACCCCGGCGCGCTCCGGTCATACGATGCCCCACGATGAGTGCCGCCGACCCGATCTCCGAGCTTCGCTCGGCCGTGAGCCAGGCTGCGCGGGCTCTCCGCGGTGGAGAGCCGACCGGCACCGAGCCTTCGCTGGAGCGTCCACCGAAGGCTGAGCTGGGCGACTACAGCTCCAATGCGGCGATGCTGCTCGCGGCCCCGCTGGGTGAGAACCCTCGCGCCGTCGCCGACCGGCTGCGGGGCGAGCTGGAAGAGAGCCTTGGCGGGGGAGAGAACGTCGAGCGGATCGAGGTCGCCGGGCCCGGGTTCCTCAATCTATTCCTCGCCGACGCCTGGTACCGGCGGGCGATGGCCAGGCTTGCCTCAGCGAGCGAGGAGCTTGGACCGGCGCCCACGGCCTCTCCGGAGCGCATCCTGGTCGAGTTCGTATCGGCCAACCCGACCGGGCCGCTGCACGTCGGCGGCGGCCGGCACGCCGCCTACGGCGATGCCCTGGTGCGCCTGCTGGAGGCGGTCGGCAACGAAGTCGAGCGCGAGTTCTACGTCAACGACGCCGGTGGTCAGATCGAGCGCTTCGCTCACTCGATCGCCGCTCAGATGAGCGGCGGCGAGGCGCCCGAGGACGGCTACGCCGGGGCCTACGTCGCCGAGCTGGCCGAACGCATGGAGTCGGACGGGGTCGACCCCGCCGACACCGAGGCGGTGGGGCGGCGCGGGGTGGAGCTGGTGCTCGGGTGGGTGCGCGAGACCCTCGAGCGCTTCGGCGTCGGCTTCGACAGCTGGTGCTCGGAGCGAGACCTCTATGCGCGGGGCGAGGTCGAGGCCGCCCTCGCCAAGCTCGACGAGAACGGCCACACCTACAGGAGCGATGGCGCGCTCTGGCTCCGCACCACCACCTTCGGCGACGACAAGGACCGGGTCTTGATCCGCGCCGACGGCGAGCCGACCTACCTCGCGCCCGACGTCGCCTATCACTGGGACAAGCTGGAGCGGGGGTTCGGCCGGCTGATCGACGTGCTCGGCGCCGACCACCATGGCTACGTGCCGCGCCTGCGCGCCGCGATCGCCGCGCTCGGCGCCGACACCGACGCCTTCGAGGCCTTGATCATGCGCCTGGTCCACATCGTCGAAGACGGCGAGCGGGCGCAGATGTCGAAGCGCAGCGGAGACTTTGTCTCCCTCGATGAGCTGATCGACGACATCGGCGTCGACGCGGCCCGCTGGTTCATGCTCTGGCGCAGCCACGACACCCCGGTCGACCTCGACCTCGAGCTGGCCCGGAGCCGGTCCAGCGACAACCCCGTCTACTACGTGCAGTACGCGCACGCCCGCATAGCCAGCATCCTTCGCAAGGCCGGCGACCGCGCCGAGCGGGCGGCGAGCTACAGCGGCGAGCCGACGCCCGGGACCCAGCTCGATCCGACCGAGAAGGCCCTGGTGAAGCGCCTGCTCGAGTTCCCTGAAGAGGTTCGCGAGTCCGCGGCCCGCCGCGCTCCCCACCGGATCTGTGCCTACTCGACCGCGGTCGCCGCCGACTTCCACGCTTTCTACCGCGACTGCCCGGTCCTCGATGCGGAGGGGGAGGGGGTCGAGCATTCGCGGCTGGCGCTCTGCCTGCTCGCAAAGCGGACGATCGCCGCCTCTCTCGACCTGCTCGGCATCTCCGCGCCCGAGCAGATGTGATGCGCTTTGGCCGGCGGAAGATCCCCGTCCTGGCCACGATCGAAGGCGCCGCCGAGGGAGCGCGGCCCGGGGCGCTGCGCCGCGCCGATCTCGACGCCTTGGGCAGTCTGTTGAAGCGCCTCGCCGGTCGCCGGGTGGTGTTGCTCACCGGCGAGGAGGCGGTCAAGTCGGAGGTCGCGGCAGGCCTTGCCGCTGCCGCTGTCGCCTCGGGCCGCGCGACGGCGCTGCTGGAGTGTGACCTCCTCAGGCCAAGGCTCGCCGAGATGCTCGGGCTGCGGGCCAGGCCGGGCCTGCGCGAGTACCTGCGCGGGGAGGCGACAGCGCCGGAGATCCTCCAGCCCCTGGCCCTGGCCGGCCCCGCCTCGGCCGGCGTCGCCGACCCGGTCGTCTGCGTGGTGGCCGGCGAGCCGGCCCCGGATGCCCTGGCGCTGCTCGCCTCGGAGGGCTTCCGCCACGCCGTCGCGAAGCTGCGGGGCGCCTACGATCTGGTGCTTATCGACGGGCCGTCGACGGCGCAGGATGGTGCCCCGCTGGCGGTTGCCGCGGGCGAGGCCGAAGCGACCATCGCCTGCGTCTCGGCGGGCGCCTCCGTTCCCAAGAAGCTCCCGGTGCCCGTCACGGGCGTGGTTCAGAGGTCATAGCGGGCCAGGTCGGCATCGAGGCGTTGGGCGTCCTCGTCGCTCGGCCCTATGCGTGACGGTGCATCCGACCCAGGCGGCCCGGGGTCGCGCCGCCAGCGCAGCACGCCCACCGCCAGCGCGACCGCTGCGACGACAAAGGCAATCACCGGGACCAGGTAGGCGGAGAGGTCGAAGCCCGACCCCTTCGGCAGGGCCAGCACCTCCTGTCCGTACTCGCCTACCAGGGCGTCCTTGATCTGGGACTTCGACTTCCCTTCGGCGATCAGGCCCTTGATGAACGCTTTCTCGCGCAGGGCCTGCGGCGATTCCGCCAGTTCGAGCAGCGTCCCGCAGATCGGGCACATCACTTCACCGGAGATCTCGGTGAGCGTCGGGGGAGTTTGGGCGACCGCAGTCTGGGCGGGCAGCGCCGAGGCAACCAGCGCGGCGAGCAAGACGGCAACCGCCAGCATCCTCACGAGCTGCTGCCCTGCAGCAACGGTGCCACGTACCGGCGCAGGTATTCGTCCGTCACTGGGCCCACCCGCGCCAGACGCAGCCTGCCCCGGGGGTCGACGAGGAAGTTCTCAGGGACGCCGGTGGTGCCAAAGTCGTGGGCCTGCTGACCGTTCCCGTCGCGCAGCTGCGGGTAGGTCAGCCCGTATCGGCGCACGAACTTCTGCCCGTCGCCGCTGAGGTCGCGCGTGTCGATCCCGAGGACGGTGAACCGGTTGCCGCCGTAGCGGCGCTGGAAGCTCTCCAGCGCCGACGTCTCGTGGCGGCATTCGGTGCACCAGGAAGCCCAGAAGTTGACCAGGACCCAGCGGCCGCGGTAGTCGGCGAGCGACCCCGACCCCTTGCCCTCGAGGCGGGGCAGCGCGCCGGCCGGCGCCTGTTCGCCCGGGTCGACCCCCGTCGTCCCGTTGCTCAGCAGGCCGTAGACGAGCAGCCCGACGACGGCGACGACGGCGAGGAAGGCGAAGATGGCGCGCACGTTCACGGGACGGGGAGGTTAGCCCTCCGCCCTTGCCGGCGACCCTGGGCCGGCGACCGTAGAATCAGCTCCGACGCGGACCTAGCTCAGCTGGTGGAGCGCGAGCTTCCCAAGCTTCGCGGAGTGGAGCAGAGGCGAGGGGAGGCCAAGACGGCATGGAGGCTTTGGCTTGCTAGAGCGAAGTCGTGTTTCCTCTGCGGTCTCGGCTTCGCCTCCCATAGCTGCGATTTGCTTCCCCTCCCGCCAGAGTCGTTCGGGATCTGTTCGGAGTTTGGCCGGCTCAGAACGGTCGATGAGCGTTGGCCGAGCTCGGCCTGGAGCCGAATCTGAGCTATAGGGTGCAGTGATCATGCGCGTCGACGTTGGGGGTGTGGGTATCGAGTATGAGGTGACCGGCGAGGGTCGCCCGGTGGTGCTGCTGCATGGGTTTCCCGACTCGGGGCGACTGTGGCGCCATCAGGTCCCGACGCTGGCACAGGCGGGGTTCAAGGTCATCGTCCCTGACATGCGTGGCTATGGCCGATCGGACAAGCCGGCAGACGTGGGCGCCTACACGATGGACCTGCTTGTCGGTGACGTGCTGGCGGTGATCGGCGCGGCGGGCGCCGATCGGGCCCATGTGGTGGGTCACGACTGGGGGGCCGGCGTAGCGTGGGCCACTGCGTTGATGGCCGCCGAGCGCGTCGACCATCTCGTCGCGATGTCGGTCGGGCATCCCGCGACGTTCTTCACGGACGGCTTCGAGCAGTACGAAAAGTCGTGGTACATGCTCCTGTTCCAGTTCGCCGGAGTCGCCGAGCAGTGGCTGTCGGGCGATGACTGGGCCAACTTGCGTGCTTGGGGCCGGCACCCCGACACGGATGCGGTGATCGCCGAATTGGAGGCTGACGGCTCGCTGACTCCTGGTCTGAACTACTACCGGGCGAACATTTCCCCGGAGCGCTTTCTGCTCTCCGGCTTGCAGCCGCCACCGATACAGGTGCCGACCATGGGCGTGTGGAGCTCAGGCGACTTCGCGCTCACCGAGGGCCAGATGACCAGATCGGCCGGGGCGGTGGCTGGTCCGTGGCGCTACGAGCGCCTCGACGGCCCGGGACACTGGATGCAACTGCAGGCGCCGGATGCGGTGAACCGGCTGCTGGTAGATTTCCTGCCCGCATGAGCTTCTGTCTCGAGCCGTGCTGTGGTGTCTGTGAGCGCGGTGAGCGGCGCGGGGGAGCGGTGGGGGGTTGAGCGAAGAATGACCAGGATCGTGGTGCTGGGCGGTGGGGTGTGCGGGCTGGCGTCAGGGCTGATGCTGGCGCGCGACGGGCACGAGGTAACGGTGCTTGAGCGCGACGCGGATCCCGTGCCGGAGTCCGTCGATGAGGCGTGGGAGCAGTGGTCGCGCGATGGCGTGGCTCAGTTCCGCATGGCTCATTTCCTGCAACCCGCGGGTCGCGCGGTGCTGGAGCAAGAGCTCCCTGACGTTCTCGATGGGCTCGTCGCGGCGGGCGCGATGCGTCTGGATGTGCTTGGCCTGATGCCCCCCAACCTCGCCGATGGCGGCCCACGGTCAGGCGATGAGCGGTTCGTGACCTACACGGCTCGCCGCCCGGTTTTTGAGCAGGTCCTGGGGGCGGCGGCAGAGGGCGAGCCCGGCGTGGAGGTGCGCCGGGGCGTGACTGTGAAGGAGCCGATCATTCAGGCCGGCAACGGGACGCCGCACGTGACCGGCGTCCGCCTTGACTCGGGCGAGACGCTGCAGGCCGATCTTGTGGTGGACGCGATGGGCCGGGGCTCGCAGCTGCCGCGCTGGTGTAGTGACGCGGACATCGGGCCCCTGCACGAGGAGTCCGAGGATTCGGGGTTCATCTACTACGGCCGGTTCTTCCGCTCGGCGGACGGTACGACGCCGCAGCCCTACGGTCCCCTGCTGGCGCCGCTGGGGACCTTCTCGATCCTGACTCTCCCGTCGGACAACGGCACGTGGGCAGTGACCACCTTCATCTCAAGCGGAGACCAGCCGCTGAAGCGGATGCGCGATCCCGACGCGTGGAGTGCCGTCGTCGAGGCGTGCCCAGCGCATGCGCACTGGCTGGAGGGCGAGCCGATCAGCGACCTCTTGGCGATGGGCGGTGTGATCGACCGCTACCGCCGCCCGCTGCGCGACGGGCAGCCGCTGCTCACCGGCATCGCGCTGCTCGGTGATGCTTGCGCGTGCACGAACCCCTCGCTCGGTCGCGGGATCTCCCTAGGACTGGTGCACGCGCAGTCCCTGCGCGAGGTCGTCAGCTCCCATTTGGAGGGCCCGTTGGAGTTCGCGCAGGCGTGGGATGAGGCCACCGAGGCGCGGCTGACTCCCTGGTATCGGGAGACGGTCGCCGAGGATCGCAGTCGGCTGAACGAAATCGAGGCGCTGCGCGAAGGATTGGAGCCGCCACGGCCGAGTGACCCGTCGCAGGCCCTGCGGGGAGCGCTGCTCACGGCGATGCTGCACGATCCCGACCTCTTCAGGGCCTTCCTGGAGTCCCGCTCCTGCCTGACGCCGTTGAGCGAGACCTTCGCGCAGGACGGCGTGCCCAAGCGCATCCTCGAACTGGCGGGTCAGCACGAGCGCCTGCAGATGCCAGGCCCTGACCGCGAGGATCTGCTGCGGCTGCTCGGTTGATATGGCGAGGGCAAACGGGTGATGAGGCGCGGCGACGATCCGGACCCCTCGCCAGGTGCGGTCTTCCTTTCGACCGAGAGCGGTCGCCTCGATCTCGAGCCCGACGTGCCTCCTTCGCGTGTGAAAGCGGGAGCGGCCGCTGCCTGGTTTTTGCTTGACCGCCTCGATCTCGACGACACTGAGTGCGAAGGCCGCCCTATGCCCCTCGTAGCTCTGCCAACAGTGCTTGCGGGGTGATGATTCGAACGCCCCGATGCTCTCCTGCGGGGAGAAGGTGCCGATGATCGCCGGACACGAGAACTTCCACCGCAGCCTGAATCGCGCAGGCAAGGATCAGATCATCGTCTGGGTCGCCCGTCACCGCCTCGGGCGGGCCCTCAGGCGCCGGAACCAGCTCGGCCGCGAGGTCGAGGAGAAGCTCCTCGACCGCTTGCCAGCGCGGCGGCTCGAAGCCCAGCTTTTCGGTGAGAATCCGCTCCAGCTCGACCATCACCGGTTGGGGCAGGACGAGCTCCAAGCGAGCGTCGATGGTCTCCTCGAGAACCCGGCTTGGCGGTCCGGCGGCGATGAACGCCGACACGAGGACGTTGGTGTCGCAGGCGACTCGCAGGATCAGCCGCGCCCGGAGCGCATCTCGTCAACCAGAGTCTCGCTGTCATCGGGTCCGATCCCGAGGGCCTCGGCGCGCTCGCGCCCGTAGCGCTGCAGCTCAGCGAAGCGCTCGACCTGCACGTGACGGCGCAGGGCGTCGCGGACGATCTCGCTTCGGGTCTTGCCCAGGCTCTGGGCGAGAGCGTCAGTCTCCTCAGCGAGATCGTCGGGCAGGGAGACGGAAAGAAGGCGGCTCATATGAAGGCATCATATCGGCTTGTTTAACATGAATGCCAAGAGCTGAACTCCGAATCGAGTGTTCGGGATCTGTTCGGAGTTGGTCAGAGGCGCGAGATGTCTTCGGCCCCAAATGGCTTGGGAGTCAGGAATTCTTCGGGCGGCTTCAGGCTCGAACCGGTAGAGCGCCAATCCAACCTGTTTCGAGGTCCTCGAAATGAGACTTGAGCGCCCCAAATGGCTTGAGAATGGGAATTCCGCCCGTGCGACAGGAGCCGATGTCTTGCACCAATCAACACCACGAACGAATTACTCGCGCTCTACCTGCTGATGCGGAATCGCCTAGGATGGCTCTGGGATCAGGAATTCCACCAGGCGGACGTAGCTCAGCTGGTAGAGCGCGAGCTTCCCAAGCTCGAGGTCGCGGGTTCGAGACCCGTCGTCCGCTTCTCCTCCAAAAAGAGATTAGGCAATTTACCGAAAATAGGGTAGTCTCTTTGTCGGGATGAATTGCGGAGGGGGAAAACCGATGGGACGGGCATGCGCTCTGGCTCTGGCTCTGGTCGCCGCGGCGATGGTGGTTGCGGTGCCGATGGCGGAGGCGGACACGGCCGGGATCATCGCGCCGAGCGATCCCCACAGCCCGCAGGTCGACTCCGGCTGGCAGGCGGGGACCTGCACCTCGGACACGCCGACCTGCTCGGTCGCAACCCCGGGGCAGTTCTTCGAACAGGCCGCCGGGCATCCCCAGGTCGGCTTCACCCAGTTCATCGTCAAGCACTCGACGGTCGGCCCGCTCGAAACCCCGGAAGGAGAACTCGAGACTGTCCGCGTCGACCTCCCGGTCGGGCTCAGCGTGAATCCAGGGGCGGCCGAACGCTGCCCGCTTGAAACCTTCGAAAGCGGCGCAAGCGGCTGCCCGATCGGGTCGAAGGTTGGCGAAAGCGCTGTGACGGCGTCGCTGCTGGGGGTGCCGTCGCCACCGACTCCGCCCCTGACCCTGGTTCCCGTCTACAACGTCGTCCCGCCGAACGGTGAACCGGCGCTCTTCGGTCTCGAACTCGCGGGCCACGAAGTGTTCCTGAAAGCGGATATTTCCTGGGACGGCGACTACCACGAGGGCTTCACGATCGCCGTTCCCCGGGTCGCCGAACTCGAACCCCTGGTCAAAGGCCTGATTCTCAAGAACCGCCTCGTCTTCGACGGCCGCGCCGGCGACGGCACCTTCATCACCACCCCCAGCACCTGCCTCGGGCCGGCAGTGGCGCCGCACGAACACGACTACTCGACCTACCTGCTCGCGGGCTCCTACGCAGAAGAGGCCGCGCAGGGATATGAGTTTCCGGCGAGCGCCGCGCCGGCCCTCGAGTCGCCGATTCCCCCCGGGACCGAACCGAGGGAATGCGACACGATTCCCTACGAGCCCTCGATTGGCGTCGATCCGAACACCGCCGAAACCGATTCGCCCTCCGGCGCTGCGGTGACGGTCACGGTCCCCCACCTGCTGCCGGGAGAAGACCCGCACGAACAGGACAGCTCCGACACGAGGACCGCCGCGGTGAGATTGCCCTCGGGAATGGGCATCAACCCCTCGGCCGCCAATGGCCTGCAGGCCTGCAGCGACGAACAGTTCGGCAAGGGGACCAGAGACCCGGTCGCCTGCCCGGCCGCGTCGAAGATCGGCACGGTGGAAATCACCTCGCCGCCGCTACCGGAAGGCAATCTGACCGGCGACGTCTACGTTGGCCGGCAGGAGAGTCGCGACCCCGCCTCGGGCAACGAGTACAGGATCTTCGTCGACGCCGAGTCGGCGCGATACGGAATCTCGGTTCGTCTGGTCGGCAATGTCAGCGCAGACCCGAAAACCGGCCAGCTGACCACGACCTTTTCCGAAACTCCGCAGGTTCCGTTCACATCGTTTGAGCTCGAATTCGACGGTGGGCCGACGGCAACCTTGACCAGCCCGCCAATCTGCGGGCCAAATGCGACCACGGCTCGGATGACCCCCTGGTCCGGCAACCCGGACGCCACCCCGGAAGCAGGTTTCACCCTCACCACCGCCCCCGGCGGCGGTGCCTGCGCGAAAGCCCTGGCGGCGCGACCCTTCGCACCGAGCTTCGCCGCCGAGACGACCAACCACCAGGGCGGTGCCTACACCAAGCTCAACGTCGACATCGCCCGCTCCGACGGCAACCAGGAGCTGAAGGGCGCGACGATCGACCTGCCGCCCGGCCTGACCGCGAAGCTCGCCGGGGTCGCGTACTGCCCGGAGTCGGCGCTTGCGGCGGCAGCGGCGAGCAGCGGAATCGCCGAGGCAGCCGGTTCCAGCTGCCCGTCCGCCAGCCAAATCGGCAGCGCCTCGATCGCCGCCGGCAGTGGCTCCTCGCCCTTCCACATCGACGGAAAAGCCTTCCTCGCAGGCCCCTATGACGGGGCCCCTCTCTCCCTGGCAATCGTCACCCCCGCCACGGCCGGGCCCTTTGACCTGGGCACGGTCGTGGTGAGGGTGGCATTGTTCGTCGACCCGGAAACGGCGCAGATCCATGCCGTCTCCGACCCGATCCCGCACGTCTTCGGCGGCGCGCTGCTCGACCTCCGCTCGGTCGCCGTCCATATTGACCGCAACCAGTTCTCGATCAACCCGACCAACTGCTCGCCGATGGCGGTCGCTGCGACGCTGCGCGGTGGAGGCGCCGACCCCACCGACCCGGCGGCATTCAGCGCTGACCCTGTTTCGACTCCTTTCCAGGCGAGCGGGTGCGAGAAGCTCGGCTTCGAGCCGAAGCTCCACCTGCGCCTGTTCGGCGGCATGAGCCGGGCGCAGAGCCCGAGGCTGCGGGCGGTGCTCCAGGCCCGCGAAGGCGACGCCAACATCAGCCGCGCCGCGGTCGCCCTACCGCATGCGCTGATCCTCAAGCAGAGCAGCCTCAGCAAGATCTGCACGCGGGTGCAGTTCGCCGCCCACGAATGCCCTTCGGGGTCGGTCTACGGCTTCGCTCGCGCGTTCACGCCGCTGCTCGACAAGCCGCTCGAAGGCCCGGTCTACCTGCGCTCGTCCGACAACCTGCTACCCGATCTCGTTGCGGCCCTGCATGGCCAGGTCGACATCAACCTCGTCGGCCGCGTCGACACCTTCCACGGTGGCCTCCGAACCACCTACGACACGGTCCCCGACGTGCCCGTCTCCAAATTCATCCTCACCCTGCCGGGCGGCAGGAGGGGGCTGTTGGTCAACTCGCGCAACCTCTGCGGGAGGAAGGGGGTCCGCGCGATCGTCAGGCTCAAAGCCCAGAACGGCAAGAAGGCGAACCAACGGCGGAAGCTGCGCACGTCCTGCCCCAAGAAGGCGAGGCACAGGCGAGGGCGCGATCACCGGCGCTAGCCTGCGGCGTCGGTGCGTCCGACGCTCTCCATCGTCATCGTCGCATGGAACAGCCGCGAGGAGCTGGCTCGGACCCTGCCCGCGCTGCTGCCGGAGCTGGGGGCGGATGACGAGCTGATCGTCGTCGACAACGACTCCGACGACGGCACCCCGGAGGTGGTGGCGAACCTGGCTCCCTCGGCGCGCCTGGTGCAGAGCGGGCGCAACCTCGGCTTCGCCGCCGGCTGCAACGCCGGAGCCGCGGCCGCTCGTGGCGAGCTGCTCGTCATCCTCAACCCCGACGCCGCCCCGCTGCCCGGATTCGGCGATGCGATCCGCCGCCCTTGGGTCGAGGACCGCGGTTGGGCCGCCTGGCAGGCGCTGGTCGCCGAAGGCGCCGGCGCTCGGATCAACTCTGCCGGCAATCCGGTCCACTTCACCGGGATCGTCTGGGCGGGTGGCCATGGCCACCCGATTGCCGACGCGCCCGCCGCCGGCGAGGTCACCGCCCTCTCCGGCGCCTGTCTTGCGATCCCCCGTCGATCCTGGGAGGAGGTCGGCGGCTTTGCCGAGCCCTTCTTCCTCTACCACGAGGACGTCGACCTCTCGTTGCGCCTGCGATTGCGCGGAGGCAGGCTCGGAATCGAGCCCGCCGCGGTGGTCGACCACGATTACGAGTTCGGCGCCCGCGAGCTGAAGTGGCGCTGGCTGGAGCGCAACCGTTGGGCCTTCCTGATCCGCGTCTACCCGGCGAGCCTGCTGGCCCTGCTCGCTCCGGCGCTGCTCGCGACCGAGCTGGCGCTGATCCCGGTCTCAATCGCCGGGGGATGGGGGAGGCAGAAGCTCGCCGCCAACTTCGACCTGCTCCGCTGGCTGCCCCGCCTGTTGCGCGAGCGCCGCCGGGTGCAGGCGACCCGCACGGTCAGCACAGCCGAGTTTGCCTCCTGGCTCACCGCCGACCTCGACTCGCCCTTCATCGGGTCGCCGGCCCGCTCGCTGCCCGCTCGCCTTGCTCTGCGCAGCTACTGGTGGGCGACCTGCGCACTGCTCAAGCGGCTGTCCCGGTAGCGGTTGACGGCCCTAGGTCGGCTGGTTGGTCGGGCGGATCAGGATCTCGTTGACGTCAACCCCGTCGCGCTGGCTCAGCGCGAACATCACCGCCTTGGCGATGTCTGAGTCGCGCAATGCCCACTCGCCGGGGCGGTTGTCGAAGAACGGGGTGTCGGTCATCCCCGGCTCGATCAGCGTCACCTTGATCGCATGGTTCTCGTGCATCTGGCGCAGCTCCGCCCGGAGCGCCTCGCCGATCGCCGTCGCCGCCCACTTCGTCGCCGAATAGAGGGAGCCGGGCAGGGCGCGCCTCCCGGCCACCGAGCTGGTCACCAGGAAGTGCCCGTCGCCGCGCTCGAGCAGGTGGGGGAGGGTGGCTCGGATCGTCAGTGCGACGCCGTAGACGTTGGTGAGGACCATCGAGCGCCAGTGCTCGACCGACTCCTCCAGGAAGCCACGCGAGGCGCCGAAGCCGGCATTGGCGAAGACCGCGTCGATGCGGCCGAAGCGCTCCAGCCCGGTCGCGACCATCGCCTCGACCTGGTCCCACTCGGCCACGTCGCAGCTGACGGCGACCGCCCGCTCCTCCCCGCCCAGCTCGGCGGCCAACTCCTCCAGCGGCTCGAGCCGCCGCGCGGATAGCACCAGCCTGTGGGAGCCGGCGGCCGCCCGGGCAGTCGCCGCGCCGATCCCGCTGCCGGCCCCGGTGATGAGGAGAACAGGGTCGTCTCTGACTTCTTCGGCCATCGCGCCGATTCTGGCAGACCGCTTTGCGCCGTTCGATGTTTTTTCCACACCATGGTGGGGAAAATGAATCGAACGGCGCCGAGGGCTCCCGGCGCCGGTCTTGCGATAATCCCGCGCTCGTGGATCCTCAGCGAAAGAGGAAGATCCGGCTCGTGGTCGCGCTCAGCGTCGCCGTGCTGCTCGCCGCTGCGCTCGTCTACACCTCGTTCACCGCTGCGACCGAAGCCAAGGAACCCTCGCAGCTGCTCGGCGCGGCGCCGGGCACGAGCGCGGACATGACCGGCAAGGTCGTGCCGGGGTCCGTCCATCGCGACGGCGACGCCCTGCGCTTCCGCGTCGCCGACCGCAGCGGAGGCGGCGCGAGCATCCCGGTCACCTACAGCGGCACCATTCCCGACCCATTCCGCGCCGGCCGCGAGATCGTCCTCACCGGCGAGGTCGAGCACGGCACCTTCGTCGGCCAGCGCGACACCCTGGTCACCAAGTGCCCGTCGAAGTTCACCACCAAGAATGACAGCTGATCTGGGCAGCGCCGCGCTGGTGCTGGCCTTCCTCGCCGCGGTCTTCGCGGCGGTGGCGGCGCTGATCGGCCGCCGCGGGGAGCGCCGCTGGATCGACGCTTCCCGCCGCTCGGTCTACGCCCTTCTCGGCCTGCTCACCGTATGCGTCGCGATCATCGAGGCCGCCTTCGCCCGCAACGACTTCTCCTTCAACATCGTCCAGCAACACTCCTCGATCGAGACGCCCGCCTTCTACAAGATGGCGGCGATGTGGTCGAGCCAGGAGGGCTCGTTGCTGCTCTGGGCCTGGGTGCTCTCGATCGCGGCGAGCATCGCCCTCTACGCCACCCGCAACCGGCTGCGCGAGCTGGTCCCATATGCGACCGCGGTGATGGCCGGAGTCGCAGCCTTCTTCACCGGGCTGATGCTGTTCGCCCCGGGCGTCGACCCCTTCGCCACCCTCAGCCCGACGCCCGCCGACGGGATCGGGCTCAACCCGCTGCTCCAGCACCCGAGCATGATGATCCACCCCCCGATGCTCTACTCGGGATACGTCGCCTTCACGGTGCCCTTCGCCTTCGCGATCGGAGCTCTGATCACCCGCAAGCTCGACGCCGAGTGGATCCGCGCGACCCGTCGCTTTGCGCTCGTCGCCTGGGCCTTCCTCGGATTCGGGCTGCTGCTCGGCGCCCGCTGGTCCTATACCGAGCTCGGCTGGGGCGGCTACTGGGCCTGGGACCCGGTCGAGAACGCGGCCCTGATGCCCTGGCTGGTGGGCACCGCGTTCCTGCACTCGATCATGGTCCAGGAGAAGCGCGGGATGCTGAAAGTCTGGAACGCCTGCCTCATCGTCGGTACCTTCTCGCTGGCGCTGCTGGGGACGTTCCTGGTCCGCTCGGGCGTGCTGGAGTCGATCCACGCCTTCGGCGACAACACTGTCGGCCCTTACCTGCTCGGCCTGATCGCGGTCGTTCTGATCGGCTCAGCGGCGCTGATCGTCTCCCGCCTCGACGACCTGCGCTCGCAGAAACGGATCGACTCGCTGATCTCGCGCGAGTCGGTCTTCCTCGTCAACAACCTGCTCCTGGTCGCGCTGACGGTGGCGATCTTCTGGGGCACCTTCTTCCCGCTGATCTCGGAGCTGTTCACCGGAAACAAGTCCTCGCTTGCGGCGCCCTGGTTCGACCGCTACACGACCCCACTGGCGATCGGGCTTGTCCTCTTCACGGGGATCGGGCCGCTGCTCGCCTGGCGCAGGGTCAGCTGGGCCTCGGCCCGGCGCGTGTTCCTCAAGCCGGCGCTGTTCGCCGCCGCGGTCGGGGTCGTGCTGGCGGTTGCCACCGACGCAACCCACAAGCCCTGGGCCTTCGCCCTCTTCGTCTTCGCCGCCTTCTCCCTCGCCGGGCTGGCGCAGGAGTTCTGGCAGGGGGCGGCGGCGCGGCGCTCGACCTCGGGCGGCTCGATCCCGGCGGCGCTGCTCGCCGTCACCTCTCGCAACCGGCGCCGCTACGGCGGCTACGTCGTCCACATCGGCATCGCCGTGCTGCTGATCGGGATCGCCGCCTCGTCCAGCTTCCAGACGAATCGCGAAGTGACGCTGCGCCCGGGGCAGAGCACCGTCGTCGACGGCCGAAAGATCACCTACGTGCGGCCGACCGCGAGTGTCGACAGCCTCGCTTTCACGGCGGGCGCGGTGCTGCGAGTGGAGAAGGGCGGAAAGATGTTCACGCTGCGCCCGGACCGTCGCTTCTACCGGCCCACCGGCGCGGGGGCGCCCCTGATCTCCAACTACTTCGGCGGCGAATCGGACAGCGATATCAGTTTGAAGGCCGGGCTCGGCAGCGACTTCTGGACTGCGATACAGCCCGACATCACCTCGGTACAGCGCCACGCTCGTGCCGCTGACCAGGGTTTCAGGATCTGTGTGAGTGGAGGGCCGGGAGCGCCACCGCAATGCAGCGCGGTCGCTGCGATGATGCGGGCCGCGCTTGCCAATCCGCGCCTGCGTCCCGCGGCGTTGGACCAGATCGATCGGCTGCAGGTCGCAACGGCGAAGCAGATCGCCAAGGGCTACGTCAGCGAAGGCGCGCCCGCGACCTTCAAGGTCATCGTCAACCCGCTGGTGACCTGGATCTGGATCGGCGGGCTGATCTCGCTGGCCGGGGCGCTGATCGCGCTCTGGCCCACCCGCGGCAGGCGGCGCAGCCCTGGCCCTCGCACCGAGCTCGATGCGCTGAAGGAAGCCAAGTACCGCGAGATTCGCGATGCCGAGTTGGACCACGCGGCGGGCAAGCTCTCCGACGAGGACTACGCCCTGCTCGACGCGGAGCTGCGCACCGAGGCCGTCGAGATCCTCGACCGCGAGCCGGTCTAGATCTTCAACAGCACGAAGGTGTTGAGGGCGAAGAGGACCGCGAAGAAGACCGTGGCTCGATCCAGGTTGCGCTCGACCATCGAGCCGCCGCCGAAGGAGCTGCCTCCGCCGCCGATTCCGAATGCTCCCGAGAGCCCCGCGTCTTTGCCCGAGTGCAGCAGGATCAGGAAGATCAGGACGAACGCGATGATGACCTGGAGGACGCCGAGGATCGTGTACACGCGGCGCATGGTAGCGACCCGGCGCAGGGCGGGGTTCCTGACACTTTCGGTCGCTTTGTTGCCCTGATTTACATGATCGGCTATTTTGTCAACCAAGACGACGGCAACAGATGATTTGACAAGGAGATCTACTGCATGGAGGCCGCCACTCACTCGCACGCCCACGGCGTCGACTACGAGCTCAACCCAGCCACCTGGCGCGACCCGAAGCGCTACGCCTGGCTGCTCGGGCTGATCGTCCCGTTCTCGCCTTTCATCGCCTTCGGCCTGGTCAAGGCGACCGGCCTTGATGCCCTCTGGTTCTTCGGCCCGCTGCTCGTCTTCGGATTCTTCCCGCTGCTCGACGTCGCGATCGGGCTCGACTCGCGCAATCCCCCCGACAGCGTCCTCAAATGGCTCGAGCAGGACCGTTACTACCGCTGGTGCACCTACCTCTTCATCCCGATCCAGTACGCCGGCCTCGTCTTTGCCTGCTGGCTCTGGTCCGACGGTGGCCTCTCGGTCGCCGAGAGCGTCGGCCTCGCCTTCACGATGGGGGTCGTCGGCGGCATCGGGATCAACACCGCCCACGAGCTCGGCCACAAGCGCGCCGGCTCCGAGCGCTGGCTCAGCCGCGTCGCCCTCGCGCAGAGCGGCTACGGGCACTTCTTCATCGAGCACAACCGCGGCCACCATGTCCGCGTCGCCACCCCGGAGGACCCTGCCAGCGCGCGGCTGGGGGAGAGCTTCTGGGCCTTCCTTCCGCGTACCGTCGCCGGCAGCCTGCGCTCGGCCTGGGGCCTGGAGAGCGCCCGGCTCGACCGCCTCGGCAAGTCGCACTGGGGCCTTCACAACGACGTCCTCAGCGCCTGGGCGATGACCGTCGGCCTCTTCGCCGCCCTTGCCGTCGCCTTCGGCCCGGTGGTTCTTCCCTACCTGCTGATCCAGATGGTCCTCGGCTTCTCCTTGCTCGAGGTCGTCAACTACCTGGAGCACTACGGGCTTCGGCGCCAGAAGCGGGAGGACGGCCGCTATGAGCGCTGCCGCCCCGAGCACAGCTGGAACAGCAACAACGTCGCCTCCAACGTCCTGCTCTATCACCTGCAGCGCCACAGCGACCATCACGCCAACCCCACCCGCCGCTACCAGGCCCTGCGCCACGTCGACGAGGCGCCCCAGCTGCCCACCGGCTACGCCGGGATGATCGTGCTGGCGATGTTCCCGCCGCTTTGGAGACGGGTGATGGACCCGCGGTTGCTCGCTCACTACGAGGGCGATGTGACCCGGGCCAACATCCAGCCGCGGGCCCGTCGCCGGCTCCTCGCCCGCTACGGAGCCACTGGATGAGCCGCTGGCGCTGCCCGGTCTGCGGGTACGTCTACGACGAGGAGGCCGGGCACCCGCGCGAGGGCTTCCCGCCGGGAACCGCGTGGAGCGAGGTGCCCGACGAGTGGGCCTGTCCCGACTGCGGCGTGCGCGACAAGGTCGACTTCGAGCCCGCCGAGTGACCGCGCCCGCTGCGACGATGGGGACGATGGCGAGCGTGAGCACCCGCACCCCCTACCCGCAGGCGGCTCGGGAGCTGTTGCGCGAGACCCTGTTCGGCGCCGCCCGCGACCAGCTCGAGCAGCGCGCCTGGTCGGAGATCACGATGTCCGACATCGCCGGCGTCGCCGGCGTCAGCCGCCAGACCCTCTACAAGGAGTTCGGCAGCCGCGACGAGTTCGGCCAGGCGTTCGTGATCCACGTGGGAGAGCGCTTCCTCGATGACGTCGAGGCCGCTGTCCGCCAGCACCTCGACGACCCCCGGGCCGCGGTCGCCGCCGCGCTGGAGCTGTTCCTGCGCACCGCCGGCGAGGATCCCCTGATCCGCATCCTGCTCAGCGACGACGGCACCGGCGGCATGCTTCCCTTCGTCACCACCCAGGGCGTCCCCGTGGTCCAGTGGGCGACCTCCCGCCTCACCGCCGTGATCGAGGAGGGCTGGCCCCGGGCCGCGGAGGCCGACGCCCGACTCCTCTCCGAGTCCCTCGTCCGCCTCGCGATCAGCCACGTCACCGCGCCCAGCGGCCCGCCCGAGGAGACCGCCGCCGCGGCGGTGAGCCTGCTCGGCCCGTTCATCGACCGGGCCCTCGCCGCCGGCCCTTAGTCGGTCCCTCGAGCCAGCCATGCAAGCGGTCAGAGCTTCCACGTTGGCATTCCGGCGGCGCCACCGGGTCTAGGTTGGGCTTAATGGCCGACGCCGATCCCCTCTCCGAGCTGCACGGCTGGATCGAGGCCGCGCGGGCGGAGGGCCTTCCGCAGCCGGCCTCGGTTGCCTTCGTCACGGTCGGGGGCGACGGATCGCCCTCCGCCCGCACGGTCACCCTGAAGCGATTGGAGGACGACGCGCTGGTCTTCACGACCGCCCTGTGGACGCGCAAGGCCCGAGAGGTCGAGGCCAACCCGCGCGTGGCGCTGCTCTTCCACTGGCCGGCACTCGGTCGCCAGGCTCACGTCACCGGCGTTGCCTCGCGGGCCGATCGGGCGCTGGCCGAGGAGCTCTTCTCAGAGCGCGATCTGGTCCACCAGCTTCAGACCTTGGTCTCTCGCCAGGGTGAGCCGATCGACGACCTGGGGCCCCTTCGCGACCGGCTCGCCCACCTCGCAGAGGTTCAGGAGACAGGCCCCGCCTGCCCCGACGAGTGGGGCGCGATCCGTGTCCGCCCCGAGACCGTCGAGCTCTGGTCCGAATCGCCCGACCGCCTTCACGAGCGCCGCCTCTTCAAGCGCGAGGGCGGAGCTTGGTCCCTCACCCTGCTCTCACCGTAGGCCGCTGCTGGACGGAGCCGAACCCGTCCGCCCCGCATCACCGGCGACTTCGGCGCCGATCCGAGCTCTCCGCCCCAGTCGAAGCGGCCACGTGTTGGTGACCTTGGTTCCGTCGGAAAATTGAAAGCCGAGCCGCAGCTGCCCGGGCGGAATCTCACCCGAGCCCTGGCCGCGGTAGGTGTGATCGAACTGGAGCGGATCCAAATCGGTCAGTTCGTCCTTCGCGGTAACGAAGACTTCGAACTCAAAGCCCGCCGGATAGGCGGAGAAACAGCCCAGATAGATGCCGACCTCATCGTTCCGCGCGACCACGCGCTCGATCGACACTACCGTCGGCACCGCGCGGCGCGGTGGTCCCATCCAGTCCGCACGCGATGCGGGCCTCATCTCGACCTGGGGCGGAGGAGGAGGCTCGAAGAAAGTCGCTCACGCGAGGCCGATTTACGGGCACTTCCGACCGTGGCGAAGAAGCTCGGCGTCTCCCAGCCCGCGCGTAGTGAAGCTCGAGTCCGGGGAGCACAATCCCGAGATCGACACGATCATCAACGCCGTCGGGCGACTCGGGATCGAGTTCGTTCTCGATGTTGCCCCCACGAGCCCGTCGCTGGTCACTGACCGAGCGCAGAAGCGCGGAGCGATCGACCACGACGAGGTCTCGGTCGTGGTCGCAGCATCGGCTTGAGCAGCAGCGCCGCCCGCGAATGGGCAGACGGGATTTCGGAGGCTCGATCCAGGGGCGCGCTGGCGTCCACAGGGGCCGGCATAGACTCGCTGCCGTGTCGCGCAAGCGGGACATCAAGCAGTTCAGGCAGGCCTGCAAGGAGGCTGGGCTGACCGCCGAGGAGCGCTATGCGGCCAGCGAGGCGCTGCACGCCGAGAAGGGCTCGTCGGGTACGCAGAAGCACATGAGCTATGGCGAGTTGCTGGGCTGGCTGCGACAATGGAAGCAACGCTAATGGCAACCGCTCTGGCTCTAGACGCTTCGCCCGCCAACGTCCTGCGCTCGATGCGCGGGCCGATTGTCGCCGCCCAGCTCGCCTATCCGGAGGTGCTTCATGTCGAGATCCGCGATGCAGGCGGAGACCTTTGGCACCTTGCGACCCAGGATGCCGAGTGGTCGCCTGAAGATCCAGGGGAGCTGGTCGGTCGCTCCGTTGTGGATGCCGAGATCGACGAGGAGACCGGAGAGCTCCGTTTGAGCTTGTCCGAGGGCGTGGTCCTCGACGTTAAGCCCGCCGCCCGCGAGGCGGATGACGACCCGCCCAACTGGGAGTTGATCACCCCCGGTGGCGTCGTCTTGGAGTTCGGGCCCGGCGTTCGCTGGCAGATCAGCAGCGCCGACGCGCCGGCATCGTCACGCCGCTGAGGGCACCTGCGGAGAGAGCGGAGCCTCGGCCATCGCGCTCTCGTACTCGCTGGGGGCGTGCTGCGGACTCAGGTTAGGGAGCCATCTGAGCTGCCCTTATCGCCCGGTCAATTCGTTCGGCTGACTCTTCGCGCGGCCAGATCACGAATTTCTCTTCGGCCCCGGAACCAGACACGACTCTGACCGTCTTCATCGGGCCTTCGGCCTTGTCTGGGAGGTCGTGGCCTCCGAGTTGCCCGCTGCGCGAAGCCGGAACGTCGCCCTGCTCGACGAGCTCGATCAGGGCTCGGGCTCCGGCTGATTCGGGTTCGATCCCTAATTACTGCCCCGAAGGGGTCCCCGCCAGGGAGTGCGCCGCTGCCCGGTATTGACCGATCACCAGAGAAAATAGGCCCCTATTGGGCCCACGGCCGTTGCGCTAGGAAAAATCTTCCGGTGGGCGCGCTTCAGAAAATGTAACCATTCAGGCACCGGCCAAGGAGGAGAACCCCTAGCCAGGGACGATCCTGGCGCCGGGGTTGAAGTTCTACGGAAGCTGGGCTAGCTCTCACGCCATTGCTGCAACTTGTCCCTGACCTGATGCTCTGAGAAGCTCGCTCTCGTCTCGTCCTCGATCCAATCAGCCAGGAGGACTCCATGAATCGCTTAGCGCCGCGTCTGACCTATGCCAACGTCGTGGCGACGCTCGCGCTGTTCCTCGCTCTGGGCGGCGGAGCCTATGCCGCCATCCACCTGCCGAAGAACAGCGTCGGCACCAGGCAACTAAAGAAGAAGTCCGTCACCACGGCGAAAATCAGGAACGGCGCGGTGACCGGGGTGAAGATCAAGCTCTCCTCGCTCGGAACCGTGCCGTCTGCCGCCCGCGCCAGCACGGCCGGCGACGCCCAGACCCTGAGTGGGAAGAGCGCCGAACAGCTCACGGGCGAATCCAAACTCACATGCCCGGCTGAAACGGCGATGGTGGCAAACCTCTGCGTCGAGGAAGCCGAGCGGAGCGCGGCCACTTGGGTCGTCGCGACGAAAATCTGTGCGAAAGCGAGCCGTCGCCTCCCCTCCCCGGGGGAGCTAACCGGCTACACCTATGCGAAGAACCCCGGCACCGTGGACTGGACCGACAGCCTGTTTTATTCGGGAAGCAGTTACTACGCCGTGTCGGTCTCCGTCACCGAACTCAGCACCGTCTTCGGGTCCTATCCAGTATCCGGTACCGAACCCCAAGCCCTGCCATATAGATGCGTGGTGCCCCCTGGGAACTAGGGGTCGCCCGACGCTACGACCGCGACCATTGCGCCAGCCCCCAAAGCTGCTTGCGTGTGCTCGGTCCGCGCTGGGGTTGAGGCATTCCCGGCGGGTCGGCCGACGGTGGACGCGAGGAGTTCTGGGAGTTCTCGCGCAGCTTCTCCTCGAGCCGTTCGATCCGCGCCTCCAGACGAGTTGCCTGGCGCTCATAGCGCGCCGTCAGCTCGACCAAGAACTCCACGCAAGCCTTGCGGCCGGCGTCATAGACCGCTTCGGCCTCGGCGCGCTCCACGCCTGAGGATTCGCCGGACGGCGGTTATGTCCCCCTACCGGGCTGAACGCTTACCAGAAATGCAGTTTTGCAGGGATTTATAAGTGCGGCTGAGAGGAGTCGAACCTCCACGGCCCGTTGGGGCCACAAGGCCCTCAACCTTGCGCGTCTACCAGTTCCGCCACAGCCGCTCGAGGGCGGCCGATTCTAGATGTTTGGGAGGGAGGTGCGGTGCGGGTTGCAGGTGTCCGATCGAATCTGTAGCCTGCGAACATGTGTTCGAACGAATTCCGTCCCGTCACGGGACGGTGAGGGAGACCGATAGTGGACCTTGATCTGACCAAGAGGCAGAAGGAGATTTTCGACTTCATCGGCCGCTACGCGGCGAAGACCGGCTATCCGCCCACCGTGCGGGAGATCGGCAAAGCCGTCGGGCTCCACTCTTCCTCGACCGTCCACGCGCATCTGTCGAACCTGGAGAAGATCGGCCTGCTGCGGCGCGACCCTTCGAAGCCGCGTGCGATTGAGCTGCTCTTCGACAAGGCGAAGAAGACGATCCGGCCCGAAAGTGGGCTGCCGCTGGTGGGCCAGGTCGCCGCCGGCGAGCCGATCCTGGCCGAGGAGAACATCGAGGAGTACCTCGAAGTTCCCGACGTGATCGGCGGAGAGGATGGCGACTACATCCTCCAGGTGCGCGGCGAGAGCATGAAGGACGCCGGCATCCTCGAGGGCGACTACGTGGTCGTGCGCCCGGCAGACGACGCGTCAGACGGCGAGATCGTCGTCGCCTTGATCGGCGAAGAGGCGACCGTAAAGCGGTTCTTCCGCGAGTCCGATCACGTCCGCCTGCAGCCCGAGAACTCGGCGATGAAGCCGATACGGACTACCGAAGCCCGCGTCCTCGGCAGGGTCGTAGGCGTCTTCCGCAAGGTCTGAACCGCCGGTTTGCAGCGGGTCTCCGAAGGGCTACTATCGTGAAGCGGGCCGAGCGACCGCGGGGGGAGAGAAAACCCCTCGAGGAAAGTCCGGACACCAGAGGGCGAGGCGGTGGGTAACGCCCACCCGGGGAAACCCGCGGGACAGTGCCACAGAAACACACGGCCGATGGCGCGGCCACACGTGAGTCGCGTACAGGCAAAGGTGAAATGGTGCGGTAAGAGCGCACCGGCGTCGCGGTGACGCGACGGCCAGGCAAACCCCGCCCGGTGCAAGGCCAAGCAGGACCGTCGACCCTGCCCGGCGAGGTCCAGGTAGGCCGCAGGGCCGTCAGCTGACGGCCCCTCCGAGGCTCCGGCCACGGAGAGACAGATGGCCGCTCGAGACAGGATCCGGCTTACAGGCCCGCTAAGGGAGAGGCCCCGAAAGGGGCCTCTCCTATGCCCGGGCGCTCCCATGCAGGGCTGGACGGACCCGGCGCCGGGGTCGATGCATCGGCATGCAGAAGCGGGCTACAACCTGTTCACATAATTCTGTCTTAGTCTTTGCTAACCTGCCGCCAACTTCCGCTGAATCTCCGCCTACATACCGCGGAGAGCGGGGGACCCATTGGTTGGGGCGAATCGCCGGCATCTGCCGCGTAGCGCAGCTCTTTCAGCGCGAGCCCGTCAGCTAACCCCGCAAGCGCATGGAAAGAGATATGCAGACAGGCGAGCGCCGCCGTGGGCGGCAAGACAACATCCGAATCGAGCACGGGGCCGGCGGGCGCCGGCACGGAAGCGCACGCTGGGCAGCGCTGCTGATCGCGGTCGCCCTCCTCGCCGCCGGCGCGACGTCGGCCCAGGCCTCTCCCGGAGGAGCCTCCAGCGTCGCCTACGGAGGCGCCGGGCAGGGGTTCGCGTTCAGCCCGATGCGGAGTGCCGGCGCAACCTGGTATGGCCCCGGGTTCTACGGCCACCAGACGGCATGTGGACAGATCCTCCGCCCGAGCACGATCGGCGTCGCCCATCGGAGCCTGCCCTGCGGAGCGACGGTCAAATTCTCCTACCACGGCCACTACCTGGTCACCGAGGTCATCGACCGCGGGCCCTACACCACGGGCAACGCCTGGGACCTCACCAACGGCGCCCGCCTGGCGCTCGGGTTCAACGGCTCGGGCCGGGTTCACTACGCAGTTGCGCTCAACTACGCGCGCAGCACCCACTGAGCAGACGACGCGGCTTCTGCCGCGATTGCGGCTAATCTGCCCTGCTCAGGCTGGATATCTAGGAGAGGAGCAAGGGTATGTCGAGGTCTTCGCACGAGGCGCACCCCGCCGCCAATCCCGCCCGGAGGCGCGGTCGGCTGGCGGTGGCGACGCTGGCGGCCGGCTGTCTAGCGGCCCTCGTCGCCATTGTGGCAAGCGCCGGTGCGACGACGACGGCGCGCACCACGGTCGTCCTCGGGCAGACCGCGACCACGCCGGACCCCTCCTGTCCCGGGCTTCCCTGCCAGGCGGTTGGCAGCGTCACCGGCTTCCAGCTCAACAACGGCCAGACCAGGCTGCCGTTCAGCGTCCCTAAAAGCGGCAAGATCACGGCTTGGACCCTGACCCTCGCCCAGCCGACCAACAAGCAGCGCTCCTTCTTCAACGGCTTCTTCGGCACCCCGCCCGAGGCGAGACTGTCGATCCTGCGGCGCACCCCCGGAACCAACCCGCCGCGCTACAGCCTGCGCAGCCAGGGATCGATCCGCGTGCTCAGCCCCTATCTGGGCCAGACCGTCAAGTTCGGCGCCTCTCTGAAGGTCGAAAAGGGCGACATCGTCGCCCTCACAGTTCCGACCTGGGCCCCCGCCTTCTCCCAGAACCTCTCCTCCAGCAACATCTGGCGCGCCAGCCGCGCGCCCGGCAAGTGCACCAACACGACCGATGTCCGCCAGGGCCAGCCCCAGACCAAAATCGGCAAGCGCGCCGTCTATGGCTGTCGCTACTCCACGGCGCGCCTGCTCTATACCGCGACGCTGACCGAGGGTTGACCCCGTGAGAGGGCCCGCGCCCCTACGCCGCTGAGGGCAGGACCCGCGGTGTGGCCTGGTCCTTGGGGAGTGCCGCCGCGCTCGCGATCAGGCTCTGGAACTCGTTGAGCGCCAGGTGGCCGACCGCCTCGAGGATCTCCTCGTCGGTCCAGCCGATCTCCCGCGCCTCCTCGTGGAGGTGGAGCGGAGGGGACCCGTCGGCGTCGAGCGCCTCCCTCAGGTAGGCGAGCAGGGCCGCCTCCTTGGGGTCGGCTGAGCCGAAGCTGCGGGCGCGGGACACCTCGTCGAGCCCGAGGCCGGCGCGACGGGCCGACTTCGCGTGCTGGGCGATGCTGTAGCTGTCCTCGCGATGCTCGGCGACCGCCAGGGCGATCCGCTCACGGGTCGCCTGCGGGAGGACGCCGCCGCGCAGCTCAGAGCGCATACGCGTGTAGGCGCGGAGGACCGCCGGCGCCCCGGCGAGGACGCCGACGAACTTGGTGACGGCGCCGCCGGCCGCCTGGACGCTCTTGAGCAGGGGGGCGCTCTCGTCCGGGGCCGTCAGCTCGTCGTGGATCTGGAACCTGCTGACATCTGTTTTTACTGTCACGTTGCTTCCCACTTCCGCTCTGATTTGGCTTTACAGAGCCTTTAAATGGCCTTTACTTTACTTTGAGCCGATAACTTACGAGGAGTAAGTTATACCTGCTTTTCAGAAGCCTTGCAAGTCGCTGCTCGGCCCCTCCTCTGCCGGGGATACGACGGCTGGCACACCGCAGGTTCAGTTCGCCTATGGTTGCGGCCTTCTCGCGGACAAGCCAAGGAGGCTGGAATGGCAGAGCAACCCAAGAATGCCGCAGACGTCGCCCAGATCGTCAAGGAAAGCGACGTGCGCTTCGTCCGCCTCTGGTTCACCGACGTGCTGGGCCAGCTGAAGAGCTTCTCGATCAATGCCGCCGAGCTCGAGGACGCCTTCGACGGCGGCATGGGCTTCGACGGCTCCTCGATCACCGGCTTCAACCCGATCGAGGAGTCGGACATGATCGCGATGCCCGACCCCTCGACCTTTGCGCTGATCCCCTGGCGCCCCGAGGAGGAGAACGCCGTTGCCCGCATGTTCTGCGACATCCGCGTGCCCGGCGGCGGCGCCTACGAGGGCGATCCCCGCTGGATCCTGCAGCGGGCGCTGAAGCGGGCCGAGGAGCTGGGCTTCGATGCCTACAACATCGGCCCCGAGCTCGAGTACTTCTACTTCCGCTCCGCCAAACCGCCGAACGGCGTGCCCGAGGTGCTCGACGAGGGCGGCTACTTCGACCTGACCACGCTCGACGCCGGCTCCGACCTGCGCCGCGAGACGGTGCTGGCGCTGGAGAAGATGGGGATCCACGTCGAGTACACCCATCACGAGGTCGGCCCTTCCCAGCACGAGGTCGACATGCGCTACAAGAACGCCCTGGCGATGGCCGACGACTGCATGACGTACCGCATCGTGGTCAAGGAGTACGCGATGAAATACGGCTGGCACGCGACCTTCATGCCGAAGCCGCTGTTCGGCGAGAACGGGTCCGGGATGCACGTCCACCAGTCGCTCGCCAAGGACGGCCGCAACGCCTTCTATGACCCCGACGACCAGTACTTCCTCTCTCCGGTCGCCAAGTCGTTCATCGCCGGCCAGCTCAAGCACGCGCGCGAGATCTCGCCGCTGTTCGCCCAGTGGGCGAACTCATACAAGCGGCTGGTGCCCGGCTACGAGGCGCCGGTCTACCTGGCCTGGTCGCGCCGCAACCGCTCGGCGCTGATCCGGGTGCCCCTCTACCACCCGGGCAAGGAGGGGGCGACCCGCGCGGAGCTGCGCTGCCCAGACCCGGCCTGCAACCCCTACCTCTGCTTCGCCGGCATGCTGCAGGCGGGGCTGGAGGGCGTCGAGAAGGGCTACGAGCTGCCCGAGCCGATGGAGCAGAACCTGTACCACCTCTCCCAGGAGGAGCTCGCTCATCAGGGGATCGAGCAGCTGCCGGCGACGCTGGGCGAGGCGATCGAGGTCGCCGCCGAGTCCGAGCTTGTGCTGCGGACGCTGGGCGAGCACACCTTCCGGCGCTTCGTCGAGATCAAGCGGCAGGAATGGGACGACTACCGGGTCCAGGTCACGCCGTATGAGATCGAGAACTTCCTGCCGATTCTCTAGAGCAGCGCGCTGAGGGCCCGGGGGTCGGTGACCGGAGCCCGGCAGGCGAAGTGCTCGCAGACGTAGGCCGTGGGTTGGCCGTCGACGGTGAGCCGTCCCTCGAGGAGGGCCGGAGTGGCCGTGTTCTCGGGGCCTCCTGCCAGGGCCAGATGGGGCCGGTATGCAGAACGGACGACTTTGGCGAGCGGGGCCGGGTCATCGCCGATCAGCGCCACCTCCTTGGTCGGAGAGAGGTGGAAGTCGAGGGCCCTGAGCAGGTGGGCGAAGGACTCGGGATGTTGAGCCGCGGGCTTGGCGAAGAGGCGGAACACCGATTCGGCCTGCTGCGCATAGGCGCGGTCGCCCGTCAGGGCCGATAGGCGGAGCAGGCCGAAGGCTGCCGAGGAGTTGCCGGAGGGGATCGGGTGGTCCCCGATCTCCTTGCGGCGCGCGATCAGCTCTTCGTGGTCGTCGGAGGTGGAGAAGAAGCCGCCTCGTCGGGGGTCGCCGAAGCGCTCGATCATGGTGTCGGCGAGGGTTTGGGCCGCCACGAACCAGCGTTGCTCGAAGGTCGATTCGTAGAGGGTGAGCAGGGCCTCGAGCCCGAAGGCGTGGTCCTCGAGGTAGGCGTTGAGGCGGGCCCCGCCGTCCCTGTATGTGCGCAGCAGGCGGCCGTCGGGGTCGCGCATCGAGGTGAGGACGAACTCGGCGCAGCTGCGGGCCGCAACGAGGTAGTCGTCGCGTCCAAGCACGGCGCCGGCTTCGGCCAGCGCGGAGATCGCCAGCGCGTTCCAGGAGGCGAGGCGCTTGTCGTCGAGGCCGGGACGGGCCCGCCGGGCGCGGGCCTCGAGCAGCGCTTCGCGCGCCTCGGCGAGACCCTCCGGCTGCGGCGCGTTGACCCCCTCAGGGATGGACAGGACGTTGCGGCCCTCGAAGTTGCCTTGCTCGGTGACGCCATAGAAGTCGAGGATCAGGTCCGCCGCGGAGCCCAGGACTTCGCGCATCTCCGCCTGCGTCCAGACGTAGAAGCGCCCCTCCTCTCCCTCGGAGTCGGCATCGAGCGCCGAGTGGAAGCCGCCCTCGGGCCCCCGCATCTCCCGCAGCATCCAGTCGAGCGTCTCCTCGCATGCTCGCCGGTAGCGCTCGTGGCCGAGCGCCTGCCAGCCGTGCAGATAGGCGCCGGCGAGCAGGGCGTTGTCGTAGAGCATCTTCTCGAAGTGGGGGACGAGCCAGGCGGCGTCGACCGAGTAGCGCGAGAAGCCGCCTCCGAGCTGGTCATAGATGCCGCCGGCGAGCATCGCGTCGAGCGTCCTCTCGACCGGCTCGGTGGCGCTGCGGGCGAGCAGCAGCTCCAGCGCCGAGGCGGGCGGGAACTTCGGCGCGCCGCCGAAGCCGCCGCGCCGGGGGTCGGCGGCGGCCAGCAGGCCCTCGACCGCCTGCTCGAGCAGGCGGTCGTCGGGCGAGTCGGGGTCGGGCTCGACCGTGCCGATCGCCTGCAGCCGCTCCCGCATCTGCGGCGCTCGCTCCCCGAGCTCGTCGCGTTTCGTCGCGAAGGCGTCGACGACCGCCTCCATCACCATGCGAAAGCTGGGCATCCCGCGCCCCTCCTCGGGCGGGAAGTAGGTGCCGCCATAGAAGGGCACCCCGTCGGGGTCGAGGAAGACGGTCATCGGCCAACCGCCGTGGCCGCTGATCGCCTGCACCGCCTCCATGTAGATGGCGTCGAGGTCGGGGCGCTCCTCGCGGTCGACCTTGACGCAGACGAAGTGCTCGTTCATGTAGGCGGCGGTTTCGGAGTCCTCGAAGGACTCGCGCTCCATCACGTGGCACCAGTGGCAGGCCGAGTAGCCGACCGAGAGCAGGATCGGGCGGTCCTCCTCGCCTGCTCGGGTCAGCGCCTCCGATCCCCAGGGGTACCAATCGACCGGGTTGTCGCGGTGCTGGAGCAGGTAGGGGCTGGTCTCCTGTGCCAGGCGGTTGGGCATCGGACCCAGCCTACTTCGGCCGAGTGGAGGCTCACTATTGGCCGCTCGCCGTCCCCGAAACTTGGGCACAACCACTCCGTTGGTGCCGTTGGAGCACCTCCCGGGGGTGCCGAGGGTCTACCTTCTCTTAGTGGCGAGCGAGCGACTTCCGGGACAGAGCGAGCCAGAGATAGTGGCCGTGCTGAAGCGGCTTCCTACGGAGGACCGAAAGATCGTTCGCGGAGCGCTGGATCGCGCCGAGCGCACCGAAGCCCAGCTTCGCTACCTGGCTGACCATGACTCGCTGACCGGGCTGCTGGTCCGCCGCCGCTTTCGCGCCGAGCTGGACCAGTACGTCTCCTTCGCCGCCCGCTATGGCGGCCAGGGGGCGATGATGATCATCGATATCGACGGCCTCAAGGGGGTCAACGACGCGCACGGTCACTACGTCGGCGACAACCTTCTGCGCCAGGTCGCCGAGGTGATGCGCGAGCGCGTGCGAGCAACCGACATAGCCGCGCGTCTCTCCGGCGACGAGTTCGCGGTGTTGATGCCGCAGACCGATGTCGCCGGGGCGTTGCAGCTCGGTGAGGACCTGCGCGCCCAGGTCGCCGAGCGGGCGGCCGCGCCGGGAACCGAGGAGGCGGCCACCACGATCAGCGTCGGGATCACGATGTTCGGCGGCAGCCAGGACGTCAACGCCGAGGCCGTCCTGATGGCCGCCGACCAGGCTCTGTACCGGGCGAAGGAGGAAGGCCGCAACCAGATCGCGCTGTTCGAGGACCCGGGCGAGTCGAAACGGCAGCCGCGGCGCAACCAGACGACCTCGGCCCGCATCCGCGACGCGCTCACGCACGATCGCCTCAGCCTCCACAGCCAGCCGATCCGGAGCCTGGCGTCTGGGGGGATCGAGCGCTACGAGCTGCTGCTGCGGATGACCGGCGACAGTGGCGAGCTGCTGCCCGCGGCATCGTTCATCGACGTGGCTGAGCGTTCCGGGATGGTGCAGGAGCTGGATCGCTGGGTGGTGGCCCGCGCCTTGGAGATGCTTGCCGAGCGGGAGCGCTCGGGCAGCCCGATCTCCCTGCACGTCAACATCTCAGGAGCCTCCCTCGTCGACATCTCGGTGCTCGAATTCATCGAACGCCGCCTCGACGAAGGGGACGCGGACCCCTCGCGCTGCACCTTCGAGATCACCGAGACGGCGCGGGTCCGTGACTACAAAGCGGCGGCGGGTTTCGCGGACCGGCTCACCGAGTTCGGCTGCCAGGTGGCGATCGACGACTACGGCGCCGGGTTCGGCCCCTTTCACTACCTCAAACAGGTCCCCTTCGACCTGATCAAGATCGACGGCGCCTTCATCCGCGACATGCCGCGCAACGACGCCGACCAGCTGACGGTCAAGGCGATCGTCCAGATCGCCCGCGGGCTGGGCAAGACGACGATCGCCGAGTACGTCCAGGACGATGCCACCACGCAGATGCTGCGCGAGTACGGGGTGGACATGGCCCAGGGCTACCACCTGGGGCGCCCCGTCGACGCCGCCAAGGCGCTCGCCGCGTAACGGTCTTCGCTGCCGCTCAGCCCTCGGTGACGTCGCGGGCGAAGGCCTCGAAGGCGTCGAGGTAGCGCTGCAGGTCCTCGTCGGAGTGGGCGATCGAGAGCGTCCACTCCTCCTCGGTTCCCGGCGTCATGAAGATGCCGTGATTCATGTGGTAGAGCCAGGCGAGCGTGGAGAGCTCGCCGTCGACATCGGAGAGGTAGTCGCGGTACTCGTGCATCCGTCGCGGTGAGAAGATCACGCAGCCCTTGGCGCCCATCCCCTCGGTGTAGGCGGGCAGGCCGTAGGAGTCGACGATCGCCTGGCAGCCGTCGAGCAGGCGCCGGTTGGTCGCCTCGAAGCTCGCGTAGACGTCGTCGGTGAGGACCTGGGTCAGGGTCGCCTCCGCCGCGGCCATCACCAGCGGGTTGCCGTTGAAGGTGCCGTATTGCTTCACCGCGCCGTCGGCGACGATCGCCGCCAGCTCCTCGCTCATCCCGATCGCCCCGCCGGGGTAGCCGCCGCAGCTCGCCTTGGCCAGGGTGATCATGTCGGGGACTACGCCGAAACGGGCGGTGGCGCCGCCTGCGGAGATCGTGCAGCCGGTCTTGACCTCGTCGAAGATCAGCTTGACACCGTGCTTCGCGGTCAGCTCGCGGACCCGCTCCAGGTAACCGGCTCGCGGCGGGATGATGTTGATGTTCATCATCGCGGGCTCCATGATCAGCCCGGCGACCTGCTCGCCGAGCTTGTCGAGCACGCTCGCCAGGGCGTCGGCGTCGTTGAAGGGGACGGCGCGGGTCAGCTCGCTCATCGCCGCCGGGACACCGCCCCCGTAGGGCACGCTGACCGGGTCGTCGCGGGCGCCGAGCGCCTCCAGCGGCGGGTAGACCGAGACCATCACGGTGTCGTGGTGGCCGTGGTAGGAGCCCTCGATCTTGAGGATCGTGTCGCGCCCGGTGGCGCCGCGGGCGAGGTGGACGGCATCCATCGTCGCCTCGGTGCCGGAGTTGTTGAAGCGCCACTGGGGCAGGCCGAAGCGGCGGCTCAGCTCCTCGGCGACGGCGATCGAGCCGTCGGTGGGGGCGGCGAAGTGGGTCCCTTCGTCGATCCTCTTCTTGACCGCGGCGCCCACGGCCGGGTTGGCGTGGCCGATGCACATCACGCCGAAGCCGTTGTGGAAGTCGACGTATTCGGTGCCGTCGACGTCCCAGACGCGGCTGCCCTCGCCTCGCTCGATGTAGACCGGCCAGGGATCGTTGGACTGGAAGGAGGAGGGGACGCCGTTCGGCATCACCTTCACGGCCCGCTCGAAGGTCTTCGCGGAGGCGCCGGTGCGGTTGCGGAACTGCTCCTGCTGGGCCTCGGTCAGCGCCGCGATCCGCCTGCGGTCGATCTGCTCCACGTGGTCAAGACTAGCCGCGGCGCAGCACCGCTCGCCTGATCTTGCCGCTCGGCGTCTTCGGCAGCTCGGCGGCGAACTCGACGATGCGGGGGAACTTGTAGGGGGCGGTCTCGCGCTTGCAGTGCTCCTGCAGCTCGCGCGCCAGCTCCGCGCTCGGCTCGCGCTCGCGGGGGACGACGATCGCGCGGACGACGGCGCCCCGCTCGGGGTCCGGGGCCGCCACGGCGGCGGCCTCGGCGACGGCGGGGTGGGAGAGCAGCGCCGACTCCACCTCGAAGGGGCCGATCCGGTAGCCGGAGGAGAGGATGATGTCGTCGCCGCGGCCTTCGAAGAAGAGGTAGCCGTCCTCGTCGGTGCGGACCAGATCGCCGGTGTGCCACCACTCGCCCTCGAAGCGCTCGCCGTCGAGGTAGCGCGAGAAGAAGGTGGGGGAGGAGGTGGCGAGGAGCTGGAGCTCGCCGTCGACGATCCGGGTCTCGATGCCGGGCAGCGGCCTGCCCATCGAGCCCGGGCGGACCGCGTCGCCGAGGAGGTTGCCGCTGATCTGGCCGGTCTCGGTCTGGCCGTAGCCGTCGGCCGGCTCCAGCCCCATCGCCTCGCGGAAGGCGGCGATCGTCTCGGGCTCCAGCGGCTCGCCGGCGGAGACCATGCGGCGCAGCGCGGGGAGGGGGCGCAGCGCCGTGCGCTTGGCGAGCATTCGGTACTCGGTCGGCGCCTGGCAGAGGACGCCGACCCCCAGCGCCTCGGCGATGTCGAGCCGCTCGGCGGGGTCGAAGCGCCCGTCGTGGATGACCGCGGCGGCGCCGGTCAGCCAGGGGGCGAGGAAGACGTTGCGCGCCGACTTCGACCAGCCCGGCGCGGTCGTGCACCAGGCCAGCTCGCCCTCGCGGGAGCCGAGCCAGTGCTCGGCCTGGGCGCGCTGGCCGAGCAGGTAGCGGTAGGCGTGGACGACGCCGCGCGGCTCGCCGGTCGTGCCCGAGGTGAAGACGATCAGCGCCGGGTCCTCGGCGCCCATGTCCTCGACGTTGGCGGGGGTCTCCTGGTCGCGGTCCTCGTCGAGCACCGCGGCGACCTCGGCCATCGTCATCGCCGCCACCCCGGTGGGCAGCTCGCCGAGCAGGCCCTCCTCGCCGACGCAGAGCTTCGGGTCGGCAGCGGCCACCCGCAGCTCGAGGTCGTGGCGGCGCAGCTGCGTGTTGCAGGGGAGGGCGACGGCGCCCATCCGCCAGCAGGCGAGCAGGGTCAGGGCCCACTCGACCCGGTTGCCGGCCAGCGTCATCACCACGTCGCCCCGCCGCACCCCCCGCGCTGCGAAAGCGCCCGAGAGCCCGGCGGAGCAGGCGATCAATTCGCCGAAATGCCAGTCGCGCCGGCTGCCCTCGGCGTCGATCGCCACCAGCCCCAGTCGCGAGGCCGGCGAGCCTTCCATCAACTCAACGAAATTCACGCCCGGCAGTAAATCAGGGCCGACGAGCCGCCTTACCGCAATTCGCTGGAGCTCTTCCCCAGCAAATGCCGAGCGACGATCAGGAGCTGGATCTGCTGGGTGCCCTCGAAGATGTCGAGGATCTTCGCGTCGCGCGCCCACTTCTCGAGGAGGTCGTTCTCGGCGAGCCCGACGCTGCCGCAGAGCTCGACACAGCCAAGGGCGACTTCGACGCAAGTGCGCCCTGCCTTTGCCTTCGCCATCGAGGCCTGCAATGAGTTGGGCTTGCCGTTGTCGGCCATCCAGGCGGCCTGCAGGGTGAGCAGGCGCGCGGCCTCGTAATCGGACTCCATCTCGAGGAAGCGAGCGGCGGCGGCAGGCTGGGAGAGGGCGGGGCGGGAGTAGTCGACTTCGACCCCGGCCTCGGCCAGCCGCTCGCGCGCCTCGTCGAGTGAGGCGCGGGCGACGCCGACCGCCATCGCGGCAACCAGCGGGCGGGTGTTGTCGAACGTCTGCATCGCCCCGCCGAAGCCCTGCTTGACGTCGACCTCGGGGCTGCCGAGCAGCGCCTCCTTCGGCACGCGGCAGTCCTGGAGCGTGAAGTTGGCCGTGTCGGAGGCGCGGATCCCGAGCTTGTGCTCGAGGCGGTCCAGCTTCAGCCCCGGGTTGTCGCGCTCGACGATGAAAGACTTGATCGCCGCCCGGCCCTTGGAGCGGTCGAGCGTTGCCCAGACGACGATCAGGTCGGCCCGGTCGCCGGAGGTGACGAAGATCTTCTCCCCGTTGAGGACGTACCCCTCGCCGTCGAGCTCGGCAGTGGTGCGAATCGAGGCGGAGTCGGAGCCCGCCTCGGGCTCTGTGATCGCCATCGCCGCCCAGCGGCCGCCGTAGCGCTTCAGCTGCTCCTCCGTCGCCACCGATGCGATCGCGGAGTTGCCGAGCCCCTGGCGCGGCATCGAGAGCAGCAGGCCGACGTCGCCCCAGCAGAGCTCGATGATGCCGAGAACGGTGGAGAGGTTGGAGCCGTTGCGGTTCTCCTGGCCTCCGCCGCTGCTCGACTCGCGCCGCACCCCGGCCGCCCCGGCGTCGCCGATGTCGCTGCCCTCGTTCATCCCGTCGATCAGCGAGGCGAGCATGTCGAGCTCCTTCGGGTACTCGTGCTCGGCAACGTCGTACTTGCGCGAGATCGGTCGGAAGACCTCGGTTG
Organism: uncultured Solirubrobacterales bacterium; assembly: GCA_963838035.1. GTDB lineage: Bacteria > Actinomycetota > Thermoleophilia > Solirubrobacterales > 70-9 > CAVVNN01. The sequence continues at coordinate 672,274 of CAWIPM010000002.1, read as the reverse complement.
CGACCTGGTTGGCCTGGCTGGCCAGCGGCTTGAACTTCTTCGGTATCTCGAGGTTGATCATCTATCCGCTGCGCTCAGACGAGCAGGGCGCCCTCCATCACGCCCGCTGAACGGAGGTCGCGGTACCAGCGCTCGACCGGATGCTCCTTGACGAAGCCGTGGCCGCCGAGCAGCTGCACGCCTTCGGAGCCGATCCGCATACCGTGTGCGGCACAGAGCCGGCGGGCGATCGCGGCCTCGCGGCCGAACTCCGCTCCCTGATCGGCGCGACTGGCGGCGCGGTAGGTGGCCAGGCGCATCCCGTCGGACTCGATTCCGATGTCGGAAACGGCGAAGGCGACTCCCTGGCGGTTGGAGATCGGCTCGCCGAACGCGGTCCGCTCGTTGACGTAGGGGATGACGTAGTCGAGCACCGCCTGGGCGGTGCCGACGGCAAGGCCGCACCAGGCGACGCGAGAGCGCTGCGCGCACTCGACGTAGGCCTCGGGCTTTCCCTCGCCCATCAGGGCGGCACCCGGCAGGCGAACGTCTTCGAGCAGGAGGCGGCCGGTGGCGGCGGCGCGCAGGCCCATCGCCGGTTCGGCCTGCACCGAGAGCCCGGCGGTTCCCGACTCGACCACGAACAGCGCCGGGCCGACGCCCTCCGCCTCGGCGGCGACGACGAACAGCTCGCACTCCGCGACGCGGGCGAGCAGCGACTTGGCGCCGTCGAGGACCCAGTCCTCGCCGACGCGACGGGCCTTGGTCTCCAGCTTCAGCGGGTCAAAGAGCGGCCGTGGCTCGAGGATCGCCAGCGCCGCCGCAGGCATGTCCTCGCCGGTGAAGGAGGGCAGGTAGGTCGCCTCCTGCTCGGCGGTTCCCCAGTGGCCGATCGCGGTGGCGACTGCGCCAGGGGCAAGCGCCGCGTAGGCGATCCCCATGTCGCCCCCCCGGGCGAGCGCCTCGCCGGCGAGGACCGCGGTCACGGCGGCCTGCTCGTCGATGACGCCGCCGAGCTCCTCGGGGACGCCGAGCATGTTGATGCCGAGCTCGTTGGCCTGGGCGAGCAGCTCCGGCGGTGTCGCGCAGGCCGCGTCGGCGCCGCCCGCCGCGGGCCGCACCTTCTCTGTGGCGAACGACGCGACCGCCTCCTGGAACATCTCCTGCTCGTCGTCCGGGGTGACGTCGAACAGGCCCTTTGACTTGCATTTCGCCTGGCGCGCCGGTTTGCCCAGCTGCTGTGCCGCCTTGAAGGTGCGCTCGGCGACGGTTGCGGAGCGAAACCCGTTCTTGGTGCTCTGGAACACGGCCCGCTCGACCTGCTTGCGCATGCGGATGCGATCGAGCAGATCTGAGCTTGCGAGTCGGTTCAGCCAGCGCAGGGCGAATCCCATGCTCCGCTCCGCCATCCCCCTGTCGGTGGTGGTCCTCACTGGGCCTTCTTCCCCCCGGTCTTTGCGTTCTGCTTGCCCTCGAGCGGCTTCACGCGGCCATCGAGGTGAGGTGTCTGTCGTTTGGCGTCGCGCACCTCGAAGACGATCTCCTCGCCGCTGTCGGCGCCGGCGAACTCGACTCGTCCCGGCAGCAGGATCGGCTTGCGGAAGCGGACGTCGACGGCAAACGCGTCGGGCAGGCGGTTGTCGAGCGCCGCCAAAGATCGCGCCTTGGTCCACATCCCGTGGGCGATCGCGCGCGGGAAGCCGAGCGGCTTCGCGGTCAGCGAGTGCATGTGGATCGGGTTGCAGTCGCCAGAGACGGCGGCGTAGCGGCGGCCGAGGTCGCCGTCTAGGCGCCACTCGGTGACTGCGGGGATGTCGGTGTGAGGCTCAGCGAGGGGGTCGCCGCTCTGCCCTCCGTCGCCCTCGCCACCGCCGCGGCGCAGCATCGTGCTCACGCTCTCCCAGGCCTTCTGGCCCTCGACCGTGGCCTCGGTCAGCAGCGAGAAGGTGCGGCCCTTCGGGTGTCGCTTCTGCTTGGTCGGGCGGACGCGGATCGTGATCTGCTCGTCGAGGCCGATCCGCCGGTGCTGGACGATCCGGTTCTCGACGTGAATGAGCCCGACCGCGCCGAAGGGGAAGCTGCCGTCGGCCATAACCGCCATGTGGAGGGGGAAGGCGAGCACGTGCGGGTAGGTGGGGGGCAGGTGGTTGCGCAAGGTGAAGCCGCAGACCTTGGCGTAGGCGGCGACCGCCTCCTGCTCGGCTCGCACCCCGGCCAGGGTCAGGTCGAGGTCGGGGATCTCCCCGCCGCCGCCCGGGACAAAGGGCAGCAGTGAGACACCGGGGATCAGCGACGCCGCGGCGCGCGCGAAGAGCGGCAGGATGTGGGGGGAGCGCTCGAGCGTGCGGGTCGCCATCACGCCCCCAGCAGGCTCTGTCCGCAGACCCGCACGACGTTGCCGTTGACGCCGGTCGAGGCAGGGCAGGCGAGCCAGGCGATTGTCTCCGCCACGTCGATCGGCAGCCCGCCCTGGGAGAGGCTGCTGAGCCTGCGGCCGGCTTCGCGCGGGCCGATCGGCATCGCCGCGGTCATCTTCGTCTCGATGAAGCCTGGGGCGACGGCGTTGATTGTCGCCTTGCGCTTGGCGAGCTCGGGCGCCAGCGCCTCGACCATCCCGATCACGCCCGCCTTCGAGGCGGCGTAGTTGGTCTGGCCGGAGTTGCCGGCGATCCCCGACATCGAGGAGACGCAGACGATGCGGCCGTTGGCGGCGAGCAGGCCGCCGTCGAGCAGCGCGTCGTCGATCCGCTCATCGCCGGAGAGGTTGATCTCCATCAGCTGCGTCCAGCGGTCTTCGGGCATCTTCGCGATCGTGCGGTCGCGGGTGACGCCGGCGTTATGGACGACGATGTCGACGCCGTCGGCGAAGCGCTCGGCGATCCGCTCGGGCGCGTCGGCGGCGGTGATGTCGAGCTCGATCGCCTCACCACCGACCTCCGCGGTCACCCTGGCCAGCTCGTCAGCGGCCTGCGGCAGGTCGAGGCCGACGACCTTGGCGCCGTCGCGCCCCAGGGTCGCGGCGATCGCGGCGCCGATGCCGCGCGAGGCGCCGGTGACCAGCGCCAGCTTGCCGTCGAGCGGGCGCTCCCAATCGATCTGGGGAGTGGGGGCGACGCCCGCGCCGATCCGCACCACCTGGCCGGAGACGTAGGCCGAGCGGGGTGAGAGTAGGAACCGCAGCGTGGAGCCGAGCTGGTCCTCCGCCCCGGCGGAGACGAGCACTAACTGCACGGTGGTGCCCCTGCCACCGACCTCCTTGCCCAGAGAGCGGGTGAAGCCCTCGAGCGCGCGTTGGGCGGTCGCGGCGCGGGCGGAGCCTGCCTCGGCGGGCGGAGTGCCGAGCACGACCACCCGGCCGCTGCTCTTGAGCCGGCCGACGGCCGGGTAGAAGAAGCGCTGAAGCTCGACCAGCTCGGTCGAGTCGGCGATCCCGGTGGCGTCGAAGGCGAGCGCCTTCGCCGGGCCCTCGGCCCCGGCGCGTTCCGCCCTGATCTCGTCGAGGCAGGCCGAGAGCGCTTTCCCGAGCCGGCCGCCCGGGGCGGCGCCTGAGAGCACCGGGCCCGAGACGACCGGAGCCCCAGGCTTGTAGCGGTCCAGGGAGGCGGGCTGGGGCAGCCCGAGCTGGCGGGCGAGCGCCGAGATGACCGGCGCGTTGACGATCTGCGAATAGCGGTCGCTCATCGCACACCCCAGGAGAACCTCGATCGATTCGGACTCGAATGAGCGGAGCTCAGCGCGTCGATTCGGACCCTCATGACTTCGGTCCTTCGAGCACGGCGACGACACCCTGGCCGCCGGCGGCGCAGATGCTGATCAGGCCGCGCCCCTCACCGTCCTCGTGCAGCTGTTTGGCGAGGCCGGCGACGATCCGCCCGCCGGTTGCCGCAAACGGGTGTCCGGCAGCGAGCGAGCCGCCGTTGACGTTCAGCTTGGCACGGTCGATCGTGCCGAACGGCTTCGCGCGCCCGAGCCTCTCCTTGCAGAAGGTCGGGTCCTCCCAGGCGGCCAGCGTGCAGAGCACCTGGGCGGCGAAGGCCTCGTGGATCTCGTAGTAGTCGAACTCCTCCAGCCCGAGGCCCGCCCGGTCCAGCATCCGCGGCATCGCGTAGGCCGGCGCCATCAGCAGGCCCTCGCGCTTGTGGACGTGGTCGACGGCGGCGGTCTGTGCCTCGGTCAAATAGGCGAGGATCGGCAGGCCGCGCTCGGCGGCCCACTCCTCGGAGGCGAGCAGGACCGCCGAGGCGCCGTCGCTGAGCGGGGTCGAGTTGGCGGCGGTCATCGTGCCCTCGGGCCCGCCGAAGACCGGCTTGAGCTTGGCCAGCCTCTCCGTGTCGGAGTCGGGCCGCAGGTTCTGGTCGCGCTCGAGCCCGAGGTAGGGGGTGAGGAGGTCGTCGAAGAAGCCGCGCTCGTAGGCGGCGGCGAGTTTGTGATGGCTGGCGACCGTCAGCTCGTCCTGCTCGGCGCGGCCGACGTTCCACTCGGTCGCCATCCGCGCGCAGTGCTCGCCCATCGAGAGGCCGGTGCGGGGCTCCTCGTTGCGCGGTATGGCCGGCACGATGTGGCCCGGTCGCACCCGCGCCAGAGCCAGCAGCTTGCCCGCCGTGGAGCGCTGCCGGTTGGCATCCAGCAGCGTCTCGCGCAGCTGCTCATTGAGAGCGATGGGCGCGTCGGAGGTGGTGTCGGCGCCGCACGCGATGCCCGACTCGATTTGGCCGAGGGCGATCTTGTTGGCGACGAGGATCGTCGCCTCCAACCCCGTGCCACAGGCCTGCTGCACGTCGAAGGCGGGGGTCTCGGGCGCGAGCCGGGTGCTGAGCACGCTCTCCCGGGTGAGGTCGCGGTCGCGCGAGTGCTTGAGCACGGCGCCGCCGGCGACCTCACCGATCGCCTCACCCTGGAGGCCGAAGCGGTCGACGAGCCCATCGAGCGCCGCGGTCAGCATGTCCTGGTTGGAGGCATGCGAGTAGGCGCTGTCGGAGCGGGCGAAGGGAATCCGGTTGCCGCCGATGACGGCAATGCGGCGGGGTCTATCGATCAACTGCAGACACCTCTTGTCGAACCTCTTATCAAATGTTACAGATATCTGTGCACAGGTTACATGACATCAGAAGATGTCAAGGTCCGTGTGGCTCTACGCACATGCCCGCCGGCGGTTAGGGCGCGGGTGGCGCCCCAACCGACGTGCTGAACCGGAGTTTGCGCGACCTCGAGGCCGACGGAATCGTCTGCCGCTACTTCTCGTAGAGCTTGACGACGCGAACCGTGCCCGCGGGGGCGGCGTCGACGCAGAGGTTGCAGAGGACGCACTCGTCGAGGTTGTCCTCGACGATCTCGACGCCGGCCTCGGTCGCGGCGAAGATGTCGACGGGGCAGACTTCCTCCAGCTTGGTCGCAAGCGCCGCATCGGCGGCGACCGAGGAATCGACCTCGACGTCGATGAAGACCTTGTTGAGCCGCTCCGCCATCAGGCCGCCGCCCCCAGCTTCTCCTTGACCGCGTCGGGGATCTCGTCGATCCGCTCGACCACGCGGATGCCGGCTGCTTCGAGGCGCGCGATCTTCTCGGTCGCGGTGTCCTCCTTGCCCTCGACGATCGTGCCGGCGTGGCCGAAGCTCATCCCCTTCATCTCCTCGTCGTCCATGAACTTGCCGGCCATGAAGGCGATGATCGGCAGGCGCGAGTCGTTCTCGGCGACCCACTCGGAAAGCTGCGCCTCCATGCGGCCGCCGGGCTCGGTGTAGATGACGATCGCCCTGGTCTGCTCGTCGGCCTCGAAGTAGGGCATCAGCTCGGCGTAGGCGGAGCCGATGATCGCGTCGCCGCCGATCGAGACCGCGGTGGAGACGCCGAGGCCGGCCTGGGTCAGCGAGGAGGAGATCTCGGTGGTCATCCCCCCCGAGCGGCTCATCACGCCGACCGGGCCCGGGGCGTAGGCCTTGGCGGCGTCTTTCGCCGGGCCGCCGATGCCTCCCATCTTGCAGACCTCGGGGACGATCAGGCCGAGGCAGTTGGGGCCGATGATCCGCGCTCCGCGCATCTCCGCGAGCTCGACCATCTGGGCGACGTCGCCGCGCGGGATCCGCTCGGTGACGATCACGATCAGCTTGATCCCGTTCTCGATCGCCTCGAGGACGGCGTCCTTGGTGAAGGCGGGGGGGACGGTGACGACGGAGCCGTCGATCGGGCGGCCGTAGTTCTCGACCGCCTGGGCGACGGTGTCGAAGACCGGCACGCCGTGGACCTCGCGGCCCTTGCGGCCGGGGGTGACGCCGCCGACGACCTGGGAGCCGTAGTCGAGGCACTCGCGGGTCAGGTTGACCGCCTCGCGCCCGGTGATCCCCTGGACGATGAAGGTCGTCTCCTTGGTGAGCAGGATGCTCATGCCGGGGCTCCCTGAATCTTCGCCACGGCCCGGCCCGCTGCCTCCCACATCGAGACCGAGCGGTCGCAGTACTCGACCCCGTAGCGGTCGAGGATCTTGAAGCCCTCCTCCTCCCAGGCGCCGGGGATGCGGAAGATCGCGATCGTCTCGGCCGGGTCCTTGCCCAGCTCCAGGCAGGCCTTGATCACCCCGCGGGCGACGATGTCGACCCGGGTGTTGGAGACGATCGACATCATCACGGCGATCTTCTCCACGCCGTCCTTCTCGAGCACCTCCTTGGCGAGCCCGCAGGCCTTGGCGACCGAGGGGTTGCCGCCGATCTCGGAGTAGTTGGCCGGCCTGCCGCCCTGGCTGCGGACCGCGTCGGTGAGGGTGAGCGAGCCGCCGCCGGCACCGATCACCAGGCCGAGGTTGCCCTCGAAGCCATGGTCGCGCCCCTGGATCACACCGCGATGGTCGGCGGCGTCTATCGCGGCGACGTTGCGCTCGAAGTCGGAGGGCTCGTAGGTCTCGCGGGTGTCGTCCTCGGCGATCTCCAGCTGCTTGCGCAGCAGCGCCTTCTGCCGCCCGACCGCCTCGTTCTCCATCTCCATGTGGGCGTCGAGGGCGACGAAGCTGCCGTCAGCGAGCTCGGCCAGCGGGTTGATCTCGGCGAGGGTCATGTCGTTGTCGCGGAAGAGGCGGGCGAGGCGGGCGAGGATCGGCGTCGCCCGGTTGAGCTGGGAGCCGCTGACGCCGGTGGCGGCGACGACCTGCTTCGCCTCGAAGTCGGAGACCGGCAGCAGGTTGGAGACGTGCCCGCGGCCGACGTGGTCGGGATGGCTCTCGGCGACCTCCTCGATGTCGATCCCGCCCATGTCGCTGAACAGCATCAGGGGCCGCTTCGCGGTCCCGTCCCAGACGACGCCCGCGTAGTACTCCTGCTTGACCTCGGCTTTCGGGTCGACCAGGACGCCGCGCGGCATGTGCCCGTTGATCTCCAGCTTCAGGATGTCCTCGGCGTGGGCGGCGGCCTCCTCGGGTGTGTCGGCGAACTTGACCCCGCCCGCCTTCATCCGCCCGCCGCTCAGCACCTGGGACTTGATCACCACCGGCCCGCCGATCTCCTCCGCGGCCTCGCGGGCCTGCTCTGCGGTCGTGCAGAAGCCGTACCTGGTGACGGGAATTCCCGCCAGCTCGACGATCTTGCGTGCCTCGAACTCGTAGAAGCGCATCAGCGGCGCGCAACCCTATCCAAGGGCGGGTGGCGAGGGCCTGACCCCTGGGATACTTCCGTGATCGGCCCGTCGAAGAGGAGGAATATGAGCTCGTCCGTCCGGTTCGCCGCCGTCGCGGCGCTTGTCGCCACCGCCCTCGCTGCAGTCGGCTGTGGCGAAACGGTGATCGACTCCAGCAAGGCCGAGGGAGCGATCCAGTCGAACCTCGAAAAATCGCTCCACGACAAGGTTTCCTCGGTCTCCTGCCCGTCCTCGCAGAAGGTCGAAACGGGCGCCACCTTCGACTGCACGGTCGATTTCGCCAACGGAAAACAGGCGACGGCGACGCTGAAGATCCTCAACAAGGAAGCCGACGTCAGCATGATCGACCTGAAGGCCAATAAGTAAAGTGGGGCGAATGAGCCAAACCATCGCGGCCGCAGCGCCGACCACGCACGCAAAGCTCCTCGACTGGGTCGGGGAGATCGCAGATCTGACCCAGCCGGACGCCATCCATTGGTGCGACGGATCCGCCGAGGAGTACGACTCCCTCGCTCAGGCCCTGATCGACGCAGGGACCTTCGAGCGCCTCTCCGAGGCCAAGCGCCCCAACTCCTACCTGGCGCTCTCTGACCCCGGCGACGTCGCCCGGGTCGAGGACCGCACCTTCATCTGCTCCGAGGACGAGGCCGACGCCGGCCCGACCAACAACTGGCGCGCGCCCGAGGAGATGCGGGAGACGCTCCGGGGCCTCTTTGCCGGCTCGATGAAGGGCCGCACGATGTATGTGGTGCCGTTCTCGATGGGCCCGTTGGGATCGCCGATCGCCCACATCGGCGTCCAGCTGACCGACTCGGCCTACGTGGCGGCGAGCATGCGGATCATGACCCGGATGGGCAAGGGCGCGCTCGACGTGCTCGGCGCCGACGGTGAGTTCGTGCCCTGCCTGCACTCGGTGGGGGCGCCGCTGGCGGAGGGCGAGGAGGACGTGCCCTGGCCCTGCGACGCGGAGAACAAGTGGATCGTCCACTTCCCCGAGACCCGCGAGATCTGGTCCTACGGCTCCGGCTACGGCGGCAACGCCCTGCTCGGCAAGAAGTGCTTCGCGCTGCGGATCGCCTCGGCGATGGCGCGCGAGGAGGGCTGGCTCGCCGAGCACATGCTGATCCTCAAGCTGACCTCGCCCGAGGGCGAGGTCAAGTACGTCGCCGGCGCCTTCCCCTCGGCCTGCGGCAAGACCAACCTGGCGATGCTGATCCCGACCCTGCCCGGTTGGAAGGTCGAGACGATCGGCGACGACATCGCCTGGATGAAGTTCGGCGCCGACGGTCGCCTCTACGCGATCAACCCCGAGGCTGGCTTCTTCGGGGTCGCCCCGGGAACCGGGGAGAAGACCAACCCCAACGCGATGAAGACCGTCGCCCGCGACTCGATCTTCACCAACTGCGCCAAGACCGACGACGGCGACGTCTGGTGGGAGGGGATGACCTCCGACCCGCCGGCGCACCTGATCGACTGGCATGGTGGGGACTGGACGCCCGACTCCGACAAACCCTCGGCCCACCCCAACGCCCGCTTCACCACGCCGGCCTCGGCCTGCCCCTCGATCGCGGCGGAGTGGGAGGACCCGGCAGGGGTGCCGATCGACGCCTTCCTCTTCGGCGGGCGCCGCTCCAAGGTGGTGCCGCTGGTGCGCGAGGCGTTCGGCTGGGAGCACGGCGTCTTCCTCGGCTCGATCATGTCCTCGGAGACGACCGCCGCCGCCGCCGGCGAGGTCGGCAAGCTGCGCCACGACCCGATGGCGATGCTGCCCTTCTGCGGCTACCACATGGGCGACTACTTCTCCCACTGGCTGAAGGTCGGTGGGCGCGAGGGAGCCCAAATGCCGCGGGTCTTCTACGTCAACTGGTTCCGCAAGGACGACGACGGCAACTTCCTCTGGCCCGGCTTCGGTGAGAACAGCCGCGTCCTGGAGTGGGTCTTCCGACGCTGCGCGGGGACCGCGGAGGCCGAGGAGACACCGATCGGCCTGGTGCCGGCGGCGGGCGCCCTCAACACGACGGGGCTGGAGATCTCCGAGGACGAAGTCGCCGAGCTGCTCGCGGTCCACCCGCAGGAGTGGCGGGTCGAGCTACCCGCGATGCACCAGCACTTCGCCCGCTTCGGCAAGCACTTGCCGGATGAGCTGCACGAGCAGCTCGCCGACCTCGAGCGGCGCCTGGGCTGAGCCCAGGCGCCGGCCGGCGCTACAGCCCGTAGGCCTGCGCCAGCTCCGGGTCCTTCGCGGCGAGCATCTCGGCCAGCTCGACCATCACCTTGCACTGCTTCCAGGTGGCGTCGTCCTGCATCTTGCCGTCGATCATGTGGACGCCGCGGCCGTCGGGGATTGCCTCCAGGACCTTCTTCGCGAACCTGACCTCGTCGGGTGGCGGGCTGAAGACCCTCTTGGCGATCTCGATCTGGACCGGGTGCAGCGACCAGGCCCCGACGCAGCCCATCAGGAAGGCGGCGCGGAACTGGGTCTCGCACCCGGCTGTGTCCTTGATGTCGCCGAAGGGGCCGTAGAAGGGCAGGATCCCAGTCGCGGCGCAGGCGTCGACCATGCGGGCGATCGAGTAGTGCCAGAGGTCCTGCTGGGCGCTGATGCGGTCGGCCTCGGGGTTCTCGGGGTCGGCGGGGTCCTCCATTACGCGGTAGCCGGGGTGCCCGCCGCCGACCCGGGTCGTCTTCATCCGGCGCGAGGCGGCGAGGTCGGCGGGGCCGAAGCTCATCCCCTGCATGCGCGGGCTGGCGGCGGCGATCTCCTCCAGGTTGACGACGCCCTGCGCGGTCTCGAGGATCGCGTGGATCAGGATCGGCCGCTGCAGGCCGGCCTTCGCCTCGAGCTGGGCGAGCAGGCGGTCGACGTAGTGGATGTCCCAGGCGCCCTCGACCTTGGGCACCATCACGACCTCGAGCTTGTCGCCGATCTCGGCCACCAGCGTGGTCAGGTCGTCGAGCACCCAGGGGCTCTCCAGCGAGTTGACCCGGGTCCACAGTGCGGTCTGGCCGAAGTCGGACTCCCTGGCGGCCTTGACCAGGCCGGCGCGCGCCGCCTCCTTGCGGTCGACCGGGATCGCGTCCTCGAGGTTGCCGAGCAGGATGTCGGTCTTCTGAGCGATGTCGGCGGCCTTGGCGACCATCTTCTCGTTGGAGAAGTCGAGGAAGTGGATCATCCGCGAGGGCTTCACGGGGATCTCGCGCAGCGGCTCGGGGGCGCCGATCGCCTGCGGCTGGAAGAAGTCTCTGGGGTTTCTCAAGCTGCTCCTCGGGTCGGGTGGGTCGGGCGCCGAAATCTAGAGGCTTTTGCCGCCTGCAGGCGCCCTACATTCAGGTTGCCATGGAGGGCTCCGAGCGCGACAGCACGCAGGACTGGTTACTGCCGGAGAGCGCCCGCCCACCGTCCATTGCCGAGCTGTCGCAGCGCATCGACGAGGCGGTGGCGACGGCGCGAGCGTCGGAGGCGGCGGTGATGGCGGTCGGCGAGGCGGCGATCGACGCCGCTGAGCAGGCGCGGCGCGCGGCGGAGCTGGCCGAGCGCGCCAGCGCCGCGATGCTCGCCGGGAGCCGCGCCGGCCAGCCGAGTGAGGCGGGCAAGCCGTCCTCCACTCCCCTCCCGCAGGACGAGAGCCTGCGCAGCTTCATCGAACGGGCAAACCGGATCACTTTGCGGCTGCGAGAGCTGGAGCGAGTTCCCCTTCCCGGCACCGCCGGGACCACGGGCTGAGCTCAGCCGAGCCAGCGCCCACGGAGCTCGGCGGCCAGGCTCGCCGTGACGGCGCTGCGCGGCTCGAGCTCGACGCCGTCCAGCGATCGGACCGGCTGGATTCCGCGTATCGAGCCGGTCAGGAAGACCTCCTCCGCGTCGAGGAGGTCGGTGAGCGCCATGCCGCGCTCGCTCACCCCGATGCCGATCGCGGCGGCGAACTCGATCGTGCGGGCGCGGGCGATGCCGGGGAGGATGCGCCCGTCGAGCGGCGGGGTTTCGAGCCTTCCGCCGCGAACGGCGAAGAGATTGGCGCGCGAGGTCTCCAGCGCCGAGCCGCCCTCGTCGAGCAGCAGCGGCATGGCCCCCTCGAGCGAAGCCTCGAGGCGTTCGAGGCCGGAGCGGTCGGCCCACTTGTGGCGACCCGCCCATTCCGGGACGGTGACACTGCGCAGCACCGCGCCCCGCCCCCACCCCGGGAAGACCCTGGCGGGCTCGACGTCGGCGACGGCGACCTCGTGCTCGAGGCCCCCACCGCTCCCCGGGGCCACGCTCAGTCGCAGCCGCCCCAATGCCACCTCGCCGGCCCGGGAGAGGAGATCGTCGCGGGCGCCCGCCGGCGCCGGGGCCTCGAACAGCTCCGCGAGGCTGGCGGTGAGCCGCGCCATGTGGGCGTCGAGCTCGACCGGCCGGCCGGCGACCACGAGCATCGTCTCGAAGACGCCCTTTGCGCGGTCGGGATGGGGGTGGGAGGACATGCCGGGCTATTTTGAGGGCGATGCTTACCGAGCGGCCGCTCGAGACCCCGCCGATCGAGGCGCCCCTGGAGCTGGGAGTGGGGCGACTCGACGTCCTGCACGACGCCGAGCGGGCCTTCGCCGACCTGTACGGGGACAGCCCGAACGCCTTCTGGCTGGACAGCAGCGGGGTCGGCGAGCGCGCCCGCTTTTCCTTCATCGGCGACAGCAGCGGCCCGCTCGGCGCGGTCATCGCCTACGACGTCGGCGCGGGCGAGGTCACGGTGCAGCGCGGCGGCGAGGTGGAGACCCTCGACGAATCGATCTTCGACTACCTCGGCCGCGAGACCCGCCGGCTTCGCAGCTCCAGCGGCGATCTGCCGTTCGACCTCGACTGCGGCTTTGTCGGCTACTTCGGCTACGAGCTGAAGGCCGATTGCGACGGCGACGCCGCCCATCGGTCCCCAATGCCGGACGCCGCCTTCGTCTTCGCCGACCGCCTCGTCGCCTTCGACCACCTGGAGCGGCGCACCTATGTCCTCTGCGCGACCGAGCCGGGCGGGGTGGGGGAGGGGGAGAGGTGGATCGAGGAGACGAGCCGCCGGCTGGCGTCGCTGCCGCCGCTCCGCGACCCGGAGCAGGCGGGGGCGCCGGACGATGGCGAGCTGGCGGGCTTCCAGCTCAGCCGCTCCCACGGGCAATACCTCGAGGACATCGCCGCCTGCAGGCGGCGCCTCTTCGCGGGCGAGACCTATGAGGTCTGCCTGACCAACAGGTTCGCCGCCGCGGCCGATCCCGACCCGCTGCGTCTCTACCGCACCCTGCGCCGCCTCAACCCGGCGCCGTTCGCCGCCTTCCTGCGCTTCGGCGCGGTCGCGGTGCTGAGCTCCTCCCCGGAGCGCTTCCTCGGCATCGGCCGCGACCGCTGGGCCGAAGCGAGGCCGATCAAGGGGACCCGCCGCCGCGGCGATACCCCGGCGGAGGACGCGCGCCTTGCCGAGGAGCTGCGCGGCGACGAGAAGAGCCGCGCCGAGAACGTGACGATCGTCGACCTGCTCCGCAACGACCTCGGCATCGTCTGCGAGTTCGGCACCGTGCAGGCGCCCGAGCTGATGCGGGTCGAGACCTACGAGACCGTGCACCAGCTCGTCTCCGCCGTGCGCGGCCGGCTGCGCGAGGACGTCGAGGCGCCCGACTGCATTCGCGCCTGCTTCCCGCCCGGCTCGATGACCGGCGCGCCGAAGAAGCGGACGATGGAGATCATCGACGAGCTGGAGGGGGAGGCGCGCGGCGTCTACTCCGGCGCGATCGGCTACCTCGGGCTGAGCGGCGGCTGCGACCTCAGCGTCGCGATCCGCACGATCGTGGTCGACGGAGAGTCGACGAGCATCGGGGCAGGCGGGGCGATCGTCGTGCAGTCCGATCCCGAGGAGGAGTACGAGGAGATGCTGCTCAAGGCCCAGGCGCCGATGAGGGCGCTCGCGGCCGCAGAGAGCCAGTGAGGTAGCGCGTTATGGCTTGATAGATATAGCGATAAAGGACTTATGGGTTAATCTATAACAATGCCGCGACCAGCCCATCCCTTGTTTCCGCAAACTCAACGTCGCGCCGAGGCGCTTGGCGAGCGGCTGCGCCTCGCTCGTCTCCGGCGCCGCATGTCGCTTGCCGAGCTGGCGGCCCGCGTCGATGTGACGCGAAACACCCTCTCCCGTCTCGAGCGGGGCGAGCTCTCGACCGGCCTGGGAGTGCTGGCACGTGTCCTGGCCGTGTTGGGGCTGGAAGAGGATCTCGATCGGCTGGCTCAGGACGACGAGCTGGGTCAGCGTCTGCAGGACGTTCGGTTGCGCCGGCCGCGCCGACCGTCGAAGGGGAGCCAGCCAGATGGCCGGTGACCGAGACCGAGTGACCGTCCATCTCGATGCGGCGGAGATCGGCCCGCGGCAGGCGGTGGGCGCGCTGGCCAGGGAGCGGGCAGGAGCGAAGAGCGTGATCTCGTTCGCGTATGAGCCGGACTGGGTCGCCACGCCCGCCTCGTTCGCGCTGGATCCCTCGCTTCCACTCTATGAGGGCGAGCAGTACCCGCCGGCGTTGCCAGGCATCTTCGCCGACGCGGCGCCGGATCGCTGGGGGCGCACGCTGCTGGAGCGCCGTGAGGCCCTTGCGGCACGGCGCGAGGGCAGGAAGCAGCGCAGTCTGGACGACTGGGACTGCCTGGTCGGCGTCAGCGATCGAACGCGGATGGGAGCGTTGCGCTTCGCGCGCGCGAGCGATGGCGCATTTGTCGACGACCGCCAATTGACGATCCCACCGAGCGCGCAGCTGCGCGACCTCGAGCACTGGGCGCGCGAGCTGGAGTATGGGCTGCCCGAGTCCATCGGCGAAGAAGAGCGCTGGATCGCGACCCTGATCGCGCCTGGCAGCTCGCTCGGCGGGGCAAGGCCGAAGGCGAGCTTTCTCGACGATGGGATCCTTTGGATCGCCAAGTTCCCCTCGACGGAGGATCGGCACGATGTCGGCGGCTGGGAGTATGTGATCTCACGGCTCGCCGCGGGCGCTGGGATAGAGGTTTCGGAGGCCAGGCTGCTGCGTCTGGGCTCGCCGCACCGAACCTTTTGCGCGCGGCGCTTCGATCGCCTCGGCGAGAGCCGGCGCCTTTATGCCTCGGCGATGACGCTGACGGGGCGGCGCGATCATGAAGAAGCCAGCTATCTGGACGTTGCGCGGGCGATCGTGGACCACGGCGACCCCGCTGCGATCGTGGACGATCTTCAGCAGCTCTTCCGTCGCATCGTGTTCAATGTCCTCACCGCGAATCGCGACGATCACCTCCGCAACCATGGCTTCCTGCGCACCGGCGGCGGATGGCGTCTCTCACCTGCCTTCGACGTCAATCCGTCGCTGCAGAAGCAGGAGCACAGCCTGGCCTTCGATGACTCGCTGCGAGTCCCGGACTTGGACGTCGTTCGCGAGACGGCGTCGCACTACCGCCTCGCTGCGGAGCGGGCCGAAGAGGTGATCGCCGAGGTCGACAGGGCCGTAGCCCGCTGGCCCACGGCGGCACGGGACGCCGACCTACCTGAGGATGAGATCGAACGTTTCGCCGGCGCTTTCCTCTCTGCCTGAGCCCGTCCCCCAATCGCCCGATTACGCGGGAACGGGTACCGCGATCACCTCGAGCCCGTCGATGCCGCTGAAGTCCTCGGGATTGCACGTATAGACGGGGAGGTCGTTGGCGAGCGCCGTCGCGGCGATCATCGCGTCGTAGGCGCGCGCGTTGGCCTTGCGGCCGGAGCGCCGCAGCGACGCCGCGACTCTCCCAAAGGCACGAGCTGCCGCGGCGTCGAAAGGGAGCGGGTCAAAGCTCGCCTCAGCCACCTGCAGGTTTCCCTGGCGGCTATTCCTGGCCTGTTCGGATTTGGCGAGCAGCGGGCCGACGGAAAGCTCAGCGAGAGTGACTGCAGCGATCAGAGACAGCTGCGGGAGGAACTCCGCGGGCGTGCCGGTCAGCGCGATCACCACGCTGGTGTCGAGGATCCCGCGCTCGTGCTGCACACCCTGCACCGGGTTCACAGTTGCGGATCGATGACCGAATCGAGATCGTTGCGCAGCTCGTTGTAGTCGACCCGCGGCAGGCGCTTGAACCGCTCGATCAGCTCCTCACTTGACAGGGCTCGCTGGCTCAGCGTCCGCAGCTCGGCGACCGCCCTCCCAGAGCGCGTGATCGTGATCCGCTCTCCGCGCGCCGCTCGGTCGACGACCTCACCGCCGTGGTTGCGCAGATCGCGAATGCTGACCCTTGCCATGGAAGACCACGGTATCACGCGTGATACGGACCAGCATCCTCTCTGCCTGAGCTCTCGCGTCGATATCCTTCGCATCCGCCCGCACCCGACCGAGCAGGAGCAATGGCCGTAGAGACCGCCTACAGCGAGCAGACCGAGATCCAGCGCGACATCACCGAGATGGTGCGCCAGTTTGCCGACGAGCAGATCATCCCCAACGCCGAGCACTTCGACCACGAGGACTCCTTCCCGGAGCCGATCGTCGAGCAGATGAAGGAGCTGGGCCTGTTCGGGGTGACGATCCCCGAGGAGTACGGGGGGATGGGGCTCGACCTGACCACCTACGCGATGATCGTCGAAGAGCTCTCGCGCGGCTGGATCTCGATCTCCGGCGTCGTCAACACCCACTTCATCGGCTCCTATCTGCTGATGAAGTTCGGCACCGACGAGCAGAAGGACTACTTCCTGCCGAAGATGGCGACGGGGGAGATCCGCGCCGCCTTCTCGCTCTCGGAGCCCGAGGTCGGCTCCGACGTGCAGGGCATCAAGTCCACCGCCAGGAAGGGTGAGGACGGCAACTGGGAGCTGAACGGCCAGAAGATGTGGGTCACCAACGGGCTCGGCTCCTGCGTCGTCTTCGTGCTGATGAAGACCGACCCCAAGGCGGAGCCCGCCTACAGGGGGATGACCTGCTTCATCACCGAGAAGGAGCCCTGGGCGGAGGAGAACAGCGGCGACTTCGCGGGCCTGACCGTCCCGCCCAAGATCAAGAAGATGGGCTACAAGGGCGTCGAGTCGACCGAGCTCGTCTACGACGGCTACCGCTGCCCGCCCGAGCGCGTGCTCGGCGGCGAGGAGGCGGGGGTCGGCGAGGGCTTCGTGCAGATGATGGATGCGCTCGAGGTCGGCCGCGTCAACGTCGCCGCCCGCGGCGTCGGCATCGCCCAGCGGGCGCTCGAGCTGGCCCTCCGCTACAGCCAGGAGCGCAAGACCTTCGGCAAGCCGATCGCCCAGCACCAGGCGATCCAGTTCAAGCTCGCCGACATGGCGACCAAGATCGAGGCGGCCCGCCTCCTCACCCGCAAGGCGGCGCGGATGAAGGACGCCGGCGAGCGCTCCGACCTGGAGGCGGGGATGGCGAAGCTGCTCGCCTCGGAGACCGGCAAGGAGTGCGTCGAGGAGTGCTTCCGCATCCACGGCGGCTACGGCTACTCGAAGGAGTACGAGATCGAGCGCCTCTACCGCGACGCGCCGCTGCTGCTGATCGGCGAGGGCACCTCGGAGATCCAGCGCATGGTGATCGGCAAGAAGCTCCTGCAGAGGCACAAGATCTAGCGGGCTGAAGGTCCTTGCTCGGGCAGTCGTTTCGGGCTATCCAGCCCATAACCCCGCTATCGGCACGGCCCAGATCCGATCGTCGAGATGGAGGGTGTCCGAGCCCGCGTAGAGCACGACGCCGGCGGTGAAGCGGGTGCCCAGCTTGTCGCGCAGAAAGCGAAGCCCGGCGCTGTCGGATCCGCTGAGGGAAGCCGCGGCCTTCACCTCGACGCCGGACACATCGCCTCCCATCGACTCGATCACCACGTCCACCTCGCGCTGCCGGGCGTCCCGGTAGAAATAGAGCTCGGTGCGGGCAGAGGCCCAGGTGCTCTGCTTGACCAGCTCCATCAGCACGAACGTCTCCAGCAGCATTCCCGCGAGCTCGCCTTGGTCCACGGCGGCATAGCGACGCGCATCGACTTCGATCAGCGCGGACATCAGCCCGGTATCGGTGAGGTAGAGCTTGGGGGTCTTGACGTGGCGAGAGCCGATGTTGCGAGACCAGGGGCGAAGGCGGCGGACCAGGAACAGCTCTTCGAGCATCGCCGTATGCGCCTTGACCGTCTTGCCGTCCAGCTCAAGCTCCTTGGCAAGCCGGTTGAACGAAACGAGATTGCCGGACCGTGCGGCCAGCAGCCTGAGGAGCTGGGCGAGTGTGTCGGGGGCGACGCGAACGCTGCCCACTGCTGCGAGGTCGCGGCTGACGATGGCCTGGACGTAGGACTCGAAGAAGCGCCCGCGCTGCCGGTCGGTGCGACGGCGGGCGTCCGGATACCCACCGCGGACAACGCGCTCCGCATGGGCAGCACGGCCATCGGGCTCTCCGCTGAGCCGCGGGGGGGACCCTGCGAGGAGCCGGTCGATGAAGGTCTCTCGGTGCCCCTCAATCTCCCCCTGTGAGAGAGGCCATAGGTTCACGTACTCGACACGTCCCGGGAGAGCGTCTGCGACGGCGCGCGATGCGAGCACGTTTGCCGATCCGGTGATCAGGAACTGACCGCGCGCGTTCGAGGCATCGACCGCCGCCTTGATCGCCAGTAGGAGGCCCGGCGCCCGCTGAACCTCGTCAACCACCGCCGGCTTGTCGATGTCGGCGATGAATCCATCCGGGTCTTCGCTCGCCACGCGTCGGTTGGCCTCTTTGTCGAGGTTGTAATAGTGAGGCACGACGCCGCTGCGCTGAAGCTCTTTCGCAAGCGTGCTCTTGCCTGCCTGGCGGGGGCCGAGGATGGCGCCGGCCCGACTGCTGGCGAGGATGTCGCGAACCTCGGAGTCGATGTGGCGGGGGATGAACGCCATCTCAGCCAGGGTAGCGCTGAGGCGGGACAACTCGGAGTACAGAGGGCGGACAACTCGGAGTTCATGGGCGGGACAGTTCGGAGTCCGTGGCTTGCGGGGCATCCATTCCGATGAGCGGAAAGTGTGCCTCGGCTAGGATCGCGGCTGATGGCGTCGACCTCTGACCTGATCCAGACCGCGGTCGAGCGGTTCCAGGCGGAAGTCCCGGCGCTGCAGAACCTCAAACTCGTCTTCGGCCTCGAGCTGAAAGCCCGCCACGACATCCAGCTCTACCGGGTCGAGGTGCCGGGCCCCAAGATCAAGAAGGACCTGGCCCAGGACGAGCGGGTGCTGGTCCAGGTCGACCGCCCGCAGTTCAATGAGCTGGCCGAGCGCGGCACGCTGAAGAGCTACCGCAAGGCCTATGAGACCGGCCACATCAAGGCCAGCGGCGATTCAAACGTGCTGAAGCTGATCGCCCAGGTGGTTGCGCGCCAAGAGGAACGCGCGAAGCTGAAAAAAGTGCACTGAAGGGCGCTGAGGGCGGGCGCTCCTACCGCGACGGCAGCGCGCCGCGGTGGATTACTTGTTCTCGCCAGAAGCGCTGAATGGGTCGATCAAACTGACGCCGGTTCTCGCGAGATCGTCCCTGTTTCGGGTGGCGACGGTAAGACCCGCCACCTTCGCCGTCGCGGCAAGCAGGCCGTCGACGACGGGAAGGGGGTCGGGCACGTTCATCCGCCCCCACTCCTCGGCGATCGAACGATCGATCGGCAAGATGCGATCTCGATGGGCCTCGGAGACCCGCGCCAGCCAGCTCTCCAGCGCCGCTCCCCCCTCAGGGTCCCGACGCCGGATGCTCTCGATTCCTCGGCGAATCTCGCCCAAGGTGAGCACGCTGAGGTAAACGTCCTCCTCGGCGAGGTCGGCGAACCAGGAGCTGACCCCGGGATCGGCGCGCTCGCCCTTGCGCAACTCGGAGATGACGTTGGTGTCGATCAGGTACGGCACAGCCGGCGCTCAGAGCTCGACCGCACGACCACGGTCGTGCGGTCGCTCGAAATCCCGATCCTCGCCGACCTCGGGGATCTCGAGCAGAAGCTCCTTCAGGGAGCTCGGCGGCCCGGGATGCCTCAACGCCCCGCGGAGGATCTCGCGGTGCTCCTCCTCCGCCGATCGACCATGACGGGCGGCGCGGAGCTTCAGCTCGCGGGCGAGGTCGGGCTCTATGCCACGGACAAGCAGCTGGGCCATCTCAAAATGATAGCAATGATAGCGGTCTCGCTCACAGCAGGGATGTAATGGGTGCTACTGGGGCGCGACGATGGGGGCCGCGCCGAGCTCGGTCAGGTTCGCCTGCAGCGTGCGGCGCCCCCGGTGATGCAGCCCGTGGACCGAGCTCTCGGTCCTGCCCAGGGTGTCGGCGATCTCCACCGGTGAGAGGCCGACGATGTGGCGCAGGACCAGCACCTCGCGCTGGTCGTCCGGCAGTCGCTCGAGGGCGTGGCGCAGGTCCTGGCCGCGTTCGAAGCCGACCTGCGCCTGGCCGGTGTCGGCGACCCGCACCTCCTCGGTCGGGATCGCGCGCTTGGCGCGCAGGTGGTCCAGGGCCGCGTTGCGGGCGACACGCAGGATCCAGGCGGTGAACGGGACGTCGCGCTCCTCGTACTTGCCGATCGTCGTGATCAGCTTCGCGAACACGTTCTGGACGACGTCCTCGGACTCGTGATGGTCGTGGAGGAAGCTGTTCACGTAGCGAAGCAGGTCCGGCGCGTAGCGGACGTAGAGGAAGTGCAGCGCCTCCCGGTCGCCCTGCTTGGCGCGGCGGACGGCGGCCTGCACGAGCCGGCTGTCGGGGCGCTCCGACCCCCCGGAGGGGCCTCCTGCCCTACGCCCTTCGCTTGTCCGCTGACTGGGGACTTCCGGCACTTCCGAATTCTCCCTCGGCTTGGTATTTGCAGATCGGGCCCCGCGTTCCTGGCATCTGGCGCGCAAAGGCCCAAATAACTCGCAAATTCCTTGATCGAATCACCGACAGGATTAGGCGATCCGATGTCCAATGTCAATGCCAAATATTCGTCCTAATTCACTCCCGACGCTCAAGTCGCTGCAATTGCACAGGTATTGCACAGGAGTAACGGGGCCAAGTTAGGACGATTTCTGGGGGCTCGTGTAAAAAACCTGGGTCGCAAGGGGTAGTTTCCTCGTGCGAGGAGGAACTTGAACATCGCGCTTGGCAAATTCGCGCGGTCGGGTATCGAGGCCCGGCTCGGGACCGACGTCGCCGTCGGCGTCCAGGAGGCCCTGCTGCACTACACGCGCCGGCTGAGGTCGGGATGGCCGCCGGTCGGGATCCCCCAGTTCTGCCGAGAGAGAGCCGCACAGGACCCAGAGGCGGAATTCGAGTTGGCGATCGGCCCGGAGACCGAAGCCGCCCTGGAGCGGGACGCCCGCAGGCAGCGCGTGTCGCTGGCCCAAGTCCTCACCCATGCCGTGTTCGTCTACCTGGCGGACCTCGACTCCGCCCCCGAGACGAGCCGGATGCCCGGCACTCCGCTGCTCTGAAGAGCCGTTGGGCCTCAGGCAGGCGCCACCACGGGGGCCGCGCCGAGGTCGCGCAGGGCGGACTTCAGGGTGCGGCGGCCGCGATGGTGCAGCCCGTGGACCGAGCTCTCGGTCTTGCCGAGCGTGTCGGCGATCTCGGTGGGGGAGAGGCCGACGATGTGGCGCAGGACGAGGACCTCACGCTGGTCTTCGGGCAGCCGCTTCAGCGCCTGTCGCAGGTCCCGCCCTCGTTCGGCGGCGAATTCGCTGCGCCCGTCGTCCTCGAGGCGGACCTCCTCGCACGGCGTCGCCCTGCGGGCCCGCAGGTGGTCGAGGGCGGCGTTGCGGGCGACGCGCAGGATCCAGGCCGTGAACGGGACCGCGCGCTGCTCGTATTTGTTGATCGCGTGGATCAGCTTGGCGAAGACGTTCTGGGTGATGTCCTCGGCCTCGTGGTGGTCGCCGACGAAGCTGCGGACATAGCGGAGGACGTCGTCGGCGTAGCGGACGTAGAGGAAGTGGATGGCCTCCATGTCGCCCTGCTGGGCCCGCGAGACCGCCGCCATCACCAGCCGGCTGTCCGCCTGCTCCCGGTCGCCCGGCTCCTTCGCCCTCTTGCCCTCAAGCTCTGGTGATTGACTGGTCATTCGCTGGGTCCCGCCTCTCGATTTGTCCAAGTCGGATCGGAAGACTCACGATCGATCGCCGAATTGTCAATATCGAAAATTCGTCCAGATTTCCGCCCTCGCCTCAGGGACGGACGTGATCGGATGGAACTCTGGGTAGACGCAAACGGGCGGAACTTTGGAGGTATTCCCATTGAAGCGGGAAATCCGCGAGGGGCAGGCGAGTTCCTCGGAGGCAATCGTGAAGGTATCGATCGGGACATTCGTCCAGGCCAGTTTCGAGACCCGTTTCGGGTCAGATGTTGCGGAGTCGTTGCGCGAGGCCTGCATCCACTACGCCCGCCGCCTGCGCTCCGGGCGCAAGCCGCGAGCAATGCCCGTCTTCTACCGCGGGCTCGCAACGGCGACGGAGCGACAACGGCGACGGAGCGACGCAGGTGGTCGAGTTCCCCCTCCAGGACCCGGTCCGCGGTCAGCTCGAGCAGGAGGCCGATCGCCAGCGCGTCTCGATGGACGAGCTTCTCCACCACGCAGCGCTGGTCTACCTCGCCGACCTGGACGCCGCCCCCGCAGGGGATCGGATGCGAGAAGAGCTCTTTGAGGCCCGGCGGAACGCGACAGACAACGTCCTCACGGGCCACGAGGATGCACGCGGACCAATTTGACCAGATTGACTACTCTTGGTAGGCTTTGCTCGCGGTGAGTGACACGGCGACTCCACTTTTGGCGCAGGAGGCCTTCGCGCAGGCGAAGGCGAGGTTGTCGGACCTCATGGACCAGGCTGTCCACGACCATCGCTTGCAGGTAATCGACCGCCATCGTGGCAAGGAGCAGGCGGTGCTTGTCTCCGTCGACGACCTGGGGATGCTTCTGGAGGGCTTCGAATTCCACCCGCGCGTGAGCGTGTCGGACGGGGAATTCGTGGTTCGCCTTCCCGAGCTGAATTTGATCGCGGGGGGTGCGAGCTACGAGGATGCGCTCGACGAGCTGGTTGAGCTTGCAGAGCAGCAGGCACAGGACTTCTTCGACCGCCTCGACTACTACATGCAGACCGAGCGGCGCGGCCAGCTCGGTTGGCTGCTGAAGCTCGCGCTGACGGCTTCCGACAAGCGGCGCGCGCTACTCCTCTCTCCGGCGTCGCCCGCTGGTGAGGCTCGGCCACCACAGACTGCGTGACGCCGACATCGCCGAGCTGGGCCGATGTCGAGCGGTTTCTCGGCGCCGATGGCTGGAGGCAGATACCGGCGAGCGAGCGCGGGGGTCGCAGGCAGTCCCACATCTTCTTTGAGAAGGAACTGCCCGACGGGCGCCTACTTCAGACCCACATCTCGCATGATCGATCAGGCACGATCAGCCCTGGCCGTTTCAGCACGATCATGCGGGAGCAACTCGAGGTCTCACGAGCCGAGTTCTGGGAGGCAATCCGCAGCGGTGAGCCGGTCGAACGGCCGGTTGAGATTGACGGCAAGGAAGTCGCGGAGCACGAGCCGTGGGTGATCGCGGTGCTCGTCGGTGAGCTTCACATGACGGCCGAAGAAATTGAGAGGCTGACAGAGCAAGAGGCGATTGATCTCGTGCATGAGCACTGGTCGCGCGAGCAGCCATAGGACCAGCCAGCGGTAGGAGGAAGGCCCGCAGGTCGGTGAGGCTCGGCCCCGCTCAAACCCGGACGACCGTGACCCTGTCGAACGAGGAGAAGTCGGTGTCCTGGGTGAGCACCGATGCTCCGTGGCGAAGGGCAGTCGCGGCGATCCAGGTGTCGTGGCGGCGCAGGCGGCGGCCCCGCTCCAGCTCTTCGGATGCGAGGCGGGCGAAGCAGCTCGCGACCTCGGGGTCGACCGGCAGCAGCGGGTAGGTGGCTCGCACTCGTGAGAGCGTGGCCAGGCGCACGGCGCGGGTGTCCCCCTCGGCGGCGCGAAGCACCCCCAGCTCCAGCTCGGCGGCGGTGATCACCGAGACGGCGATCTCCTCCGGGAGCTCGCCCAGCTCGCGCCCCGACTCCTGGGCGATGAACACCGAGGTGTCGGCGATCGCCCGGCTCAATCGTCGTCGATCTCTGCGCCGCGGACCTCGGCGAGGTCGGCGAGCAGCCCGGGATCGGCCGGGGCCTCGCGCACGATGCGGCGCAGCTCGGCGGCGGGTACCCAGGGGTCGCGCCCCTCGGAGTGGGGGAGGATGTCGGCGACCGGGCGGCGATTGACGGTGAGCGTCAGGCGCTCCCCGGCTTCGACCTGGGAGACCACCGCGGCGGTGGAGTTGCGCAGCTCGCGGATCGAGACGTCACGACTCATCTGCACGACTGTAGCACTGATTGCTACGGTCTATGCGCGGATATTGTCACCTGGCCGACCTGAACCAAGACCCCGGTAGGAGAAACGGACGAACCTCGCGGTTTCGGTCGTGAGGCGCGCATTTTCGTCCGATGTGGGGGAGAGAGTGACCCTGGGAGGACTTCCCCGATGACGATGCCGCTGGCGATATCCCTGTTCGCCTGGATCGGGTTGCTGCCGGGCCTGGTGGTCGCGCTGCGGCTGCGCAGAGCGGCCGCCGCGGAGCCCGTCGCGCAGGCGCTCGTCACGGCGGTTGGAAATTCGGCCCATACGCACCAGCGACGCCGGCCCCGGCGCGTTCCCTGCATGGCGACCCATGTCGACTCACGACGCGCTAGAGACAGAATCGGCTACGCTTCGGGGGGATGTACGAGGCGGCACTGAGCCCTCGAGTGCGGTCGAGTCGGCACGGGCCGCCACCACTTCGGCGCCGGCAGCGGCTGCCCGGGAGTCGACGATGCGGCGCCGCAGCCGGTCGGCAGGACGTGCCGACGCCGTCACCGAGGGCGACTGCGACGCCGTCCTCCGCTCTCGCGCGACGGCGTCTACCGCAGGCTGCTCGCCGCGGCCGACGTGCTCGCCGCCACCGCCGCCTTCGTCATCACCATCCCGGTCCTCGGCCACGACTCGCTCGGGCTCTGGACGGTCGTCGCGATCGCGATGGTGATCCCGGTCTGCAAGCTGGCCGGGCTCTATGACCGCGACGAGCACCTGCTTCACAAGCGGACCCTTGACGAGGCGCCCGCGATCTTCACGTCGCCACCCTCTACACCCTGCTGGCGTTCCTCGCCGGCGCCAACGTCGTCGAAGGGACCTTCGGGCGCCCGCAGGCGGCCGTCCTCTGGGGGCTCCTGTTCGTCTCGATGCTGCTGTTGCGCGGCGTCGCCAGGGCCGTCGCCGGCGCGCTCGTGGACGAGGAGCGCTGCGTCATCCTCGGCAACGCCGAGGCCGCCCACTGGCTCGCCACCAAGCTGGAGCGCTGCGAGGGGGCCAAGGCGCACGTGGTGGGCCGCGTCCCGCTCAGCCCCGACGACACCAGCGTCAACGAACTGCCCCTGCTGGGCCGCTTCGACGCGCTCGAGGACCTGATCGCCGAGCACCAGGTGGACCGGGCGCTGATCGCGCCCGGGCGGCGGCGACAACGACCACCAGCCTGCTCAACGCGATCCGGGTCGTCAAGCGCCTCGGCGTCCGCGTCAGCGTGCTGCCGCGCCTCTTCGAGGCGGTCGGCTCCGCCTATGAGTTCGACGAAGTCGAGGGCGCGACGCTGCTCGGCGTCCGCCGCCACGGCCTCTCGCGCTCCTCGTGGATGATCAAGCGCAGCTTCGACCTCGCGTCAGCTCTCTGCTCGTCCTGGTCCTGCTCGCCCCGCTGATGGCGATGATCGCTGCGGCGATCAAGCTCGACTCGCGCGGCCCGGTCTTCTTCCGCCAGCGCCGCGTCGGCCGCGACGACGAGGTCTTCGAGATCTACAAGTTCCGCACCATGGTCGACGGCGCCGACGCCCAGCGCGCGGCGCTCGCCGACCGCAACGAAGCCGGCGGCGGCCTCTTCAAGATCGAGGACGACCCGCGCATCACCCGCGTCGGCCGCTTCCTCCGGCGCACCTCGCTCGACGAGCTGCCCCAGCTGCTGAACGTCCTCCGCGGCGACATGTCCCTGGTCGGCCCCCGCCCGCTCGTGGTCGACGAGGACTGCCTGATCGAGGGCCACCAGCGCCACCGCCTCCTCGTCCCCCCCGGCGTCACCGGCCTCTGGCAGATCTTCGGCTCCGCCCGCATCCCGCTCAACGAGATGGTCAAGATCGACTACCTCTACGGGGCGAACTGGTCGCTCTGGCTGGACATCAAGATCCTGCTGCGGACGGTGCCGTTCGTGCTCGGGCGGCGGGGGCTTTAGCTGTCCGGGGAGGGCGCAAGGACATCTCCTTTGAACCATCCGTCATCCTCGTGGAAGTCGTTTAGGGACCTTGACTCCGCCAGCAATGCGCGGTTGTTGGCGGACCATCAACGGCGTGTCGCCTCGCTCGCACCTGTGCGAGAAGGTAAGGAGTCCTCTTACCTCGGACTGCGGATCGAACCAGGGTCTCGCGTGCTCGACGTGGGCTGCGGGCCAGGAGAGGATCTGGCAGTCCTTTGCGAGATGGTGGCGCCGGACGGCACGGTTGTCGGTGTCGATAGCAGCCGCCTGATGATCGGATTGGCGCGTCAGCGGATCGCGCCGCTGGACGTAGCTGCCGATGCTCAGGTGGCTGACGCAATGAACCTTCCGTTCGAGGACGACAGCTTCGATGCCTGCCGTGCCGATCGGGTTGTTCAGCATCTTTCCGACCCTGCCGGGGCTCTGTCCGAAATGTCCAGAGTCGTGCGCCCAGGAGGTCGGGTGGTCGTCAGCGAGAGTCGCAACTCCGTCAGGCTCCCTCCCGGTGCCAGCTTCGCCAAGCTTGCCGCCGTCTTCGAGCAGTATCAAGAGCGCGACGAGCGCAAGGGGTGGATCGGGTTCATGATTCCCCTGTTACAGCGACATGCGGGCTTAGTTGAGCTCGATACCAGGCAAGTGACCGGTACTCTCGAAGGCGTGGAGAGCATCCAGAGTTTTTATGACCTCGAGACTCTGACGGCACGGCTTTACCGCGACGGGGGGATCGACGTGCAAGGGGTTTCGGAAGTCCACCACGTTCTAGATCGATACGGCAATCACGCCGTGCTGACCGTGCAGACGAGCATCTTTGCTGGATCCGTTCCGGGTCCTGACTCCACGGCGCGTTAGGCGCTCCGTCTGGTGGTGATCTCCAGAATGCGGTCGATGGCCTCATCGTTGGCGCTCCACTCCCGAGGCCGACGGATGCGCCACATCGGGATCTTGAGCAAGTCGAGGACCTTGCCCGGGTTAGCGGGGCCGAGCAGTCCCATGTACTCATGCTCGTAGACAATGCGCAGGCTCTCGCCGGCGGAGACTGACTCGACGCTCACAGTATTCTCGCTCCAGTCCAACAGGAAGAGCCCAGCCAGCTCGGCTCTCGCCGGCCCGATCGGCATCGAGAGGCGGAATCGAGGCCGCTCATTCAGCTCTCCTATGAACCGCGCCTCGGGAACTCGCTCGGCGGCGTCTGGGCGAAGGTCGACGCAGGCGGGGCCACTGCGAACCACACCGTCGTCGAGGACGAGCAGATCATCCGCCAAGAGCGGGTACCCCCCCTTGCCGAGCATCGCCAGCATCGTGCTCTTGCCGGTCGCCTTTGCGCCGAGCACCGCCCAGGCGAGCCCGTTCGCGTAAAAGCTCCCTGCATGGAGGGTGAGGTCACCACGCCAGCGAGCGAGGATCGACATCGGCCCGGTCAGCAGCGGATGGACCAGTAGCTCTGGGGTGGGGGCGTCTGGAAAGGCGAGCGAGATCAACGGCGGATTGCGGCGCACCTCGAGCATCGAGCCCCGCCGCCAAGCGAGCGATACGCGGTTTTCGTCGACCAGCCGCCGCTCAGCCAGCATCGCAGCGTGTTGCCACACCAAAGTGACCATCGGCGCGCCGCGATCCAGGCTGGTCAAATCCGGCAGCTCGGCCTCATGGGCCGGAGGGACCAGACGAAAGCCATACGCGCCGCGTCCATTCACGCCCATCGCATCGCGCACTCTAGTCTCGCGGTCTCTCGCTTTGATGATTTGGGCAACGTCAGTCAGTGCCCGGTGGAGTCGGGAACGGTCGAAAGTTGGCGGCGCACGGGGCGTTGATGGAACGTGAGCGCCGCCGGGGAACGCCTGACCAATGTGCGGGAGCCTCCTCTCAGGGCGCTCCGGGAGGCGGAGTCCTATGGGGACGGCGGAACCCACGAGCTACTAGGGCTGCACGAGGTTCGAAAAAGCTGGCGGGATCACGTCGTGCTCGACGACCTTGAGCTGGTGCTCGATCGCGGTTCGCTGACCGCGATAACCGGCACCAACGGGATCGGCAAGACGACACTGCTCAGGATCGCCGCCGGGCTGATCGACCCCGACCGGGGCGTGCTCGAGCTCGATGGCCTGCACCCGCGGCGGAACCGGATCGCCTATCAATGGCGGATCGGCTTCCTGGCTGCCGGCGACAGAGGTCTCTACGCGCGGCTCACCGCGCGCCAGCACCTGGAGCTGTGGGGCCGGCTTTCTCTGCTGCCGCGCGGTGCCATCGAACCCGCCATCGAGCGCGTGGTTTCGGCCTTGGAGATGGAGGGCCTGGTGAGTAAGCGGGTCGATCGACTGTCCATGGGTCAACGGCAACGTTTGAGGATCGCGATGGCGTTCATGCATGAGCCCGACGTGGTGCTGATGGACGAGCCATTGAACTCGCTTGACCAGGCGGCGGCTGAGCTGGTCGGCCATCTCTGGCCGAGCTTACGCAGCGCGGTGGCGCGGCCCTGTGGTGCTCTCCTGGAACCGATGTCGCCCCGGTCATGTTCGATTCCAGCTCTCGGCTCGAGGACGGCAAGCTACGACCGGCCGGTCGCGATGAAGCCGGCCTAGCAGCGGGTGCGGCGATCTTCCGCCGCGACCTGCATCTATATCTGAGCTACCGCGCGCAGGCGTTCACCCAGCTCCTGTCGGTGATCTTCAGCCTTGCGCTCTTCTATTACATCTCTCGCTTGCTGAGGGTTCAGACCTTTGAATCGCCCCGACAGCCTACTACGCGTTCGTGGTCGTCGGGCTGGTCATTCTCTCGGTCACGCAGTCGACGCTGGTCCTCTCCCAGGGCCTTGCGAGTCCGAGCTGGTCGCGGGCACATTCGAGCGCATCCTCCTCTCGCCCTTTGGCCCGGTGAGGAGCACCCTGTCGATGCTGATCTTCCCGATGACCCTGTCGATGTTCACCGGCTTTTGGACCCTTGTTGTCGCATCGACGATCTTCGGGCTGAAGCTGCATTGGGCCACGGTCGCACTGGCGGTCCCGGTTGGAATCGTCGCGGCCCTCTCCTTCAGTGCGATAGCGATGATCATCGCCGCGCTCGTGCTGGTCTTCAAGCAGGCACCGGGAGTCAACGCGGTGATCTCCGTCATCGCCTTGGTCTCAGGTTTCTACTTTCCCGTCAGCCTGCTGCCGGGCTGGATCCACTGGGTCGCCGAAGTCCAGCCGTTTACGCCCGCAGTCGATCTGATGCGGCATTTCCTTGTCGGACTACCGACGACCGACCCGGTTTGGACCTACATCGTCAAGCTGGTCGGCTTCGTCGCGATCCTCCTGCCGATCTCGGTCTGGCTGCTGGCGCGTGGGATCGCCCGAGGCCAGCGACAGGGGACGATCATTGAGTATTGACACCAAACCGTTGCCGGCGGCGAAGGAGGAGCGCTCGGTCGCGGCCGGTGCGCTCGGCCTCGCGATCGATTCCGATGCTGGGCTCCCCGGTCTTGGGATTCCAAGTGCCCATGCAGGTTCGCGCTTTGTGACGCACCGGCTCGTAGACCCCGAAGCGATCACGGAGCGGTGCGGAGAAGGGCAGTTGGAGAAGGTCCGCTTCTACGGCGAAGGTGTCGATTATCGCGAGTACCACCAGCATGCTTCGGGAGGGGAGCTGATTCGCACCGAGAGCTACGGCGAACACCTGGTAGCCGATGGGGGGCGAACGATCCTTTCGGCGATCGACGGCGTCCCGCCGGAGCTCTGGCAACGCTTTGTCCTTGGCCAGGTCCTCCCGATCACCGCGAGCGTCCAGGGACTCGAGATCTTCCACGCGAGCGCTGTCTCAATCGAGGACGGCGCAATCGCCCTCGCTGGACCGTCCGGCGCGGGTAAGAGCACGCTCGCAGCAGCACTGATCACCGCAGGGGCCAGGTTCTTCGTTGACGATGTCCTGGCTGTCGATATCACCGCCAGCCAGACCAGGGCATATCCGGGGCCGGGGCTGATTTCGCTGCGACCGCCTCAGGTGCGGCAGCTCGGCCTCGACCAAGCGATCTGGTTGGATGGCGTCCCGAAGGTCATCGCCGAGACCAGTGGCGACCGCCGCGCGCGGCCGATCCGAGCGTTCATCGCCCTCACGCGCGACGAGACTGTCGACACGCCGCAGTTCGCGCCATGTCCACCCAACCGCCTCATGGCCTCGACATTCGACGCGCTTGCTCGCGGGCCCGAGCGCCTGCAGCGACTGCTCCGGGTCTGCGCGAGCCTCGCCTCCGAGGCGCGTGCGCTCGAAGTCAGATTCTCTTCACACTCGGATCCGGCTGCCCTCGCCGAAGCCATCCTCGATCGGCTCTCGGTCGCGGGCGAGCCAGTCTGAAGGTGACTCGGCATGCCGGTCTCATTCCCGCACGGTGATCCGACGGTCGGGTTTGCGCGGAGCGACAAGCTGCGGCTGGCCCAGGAGATCCTCACCACCTATGTCCGCGTCAGGTGGCTGCTTGCGAAACGACGATTGCCACAGGTGGTCACGACCCTGCGTGAAGCACCCCACCGCGATGTGGACGGCGAGGCGGAGCTGGCGGCGGGGGGCGGATGGCGATATGCCCTCCCGGTTGTCAAGACGTTGCGGCTCCTGCCGACCGACGCCCGCTGCTTGGTTCGCTCGCTGGTGCTGCTCGCGGTGCTCTCCCGCCGGGGTGCCGCGACGATGCTCGTGATCGGAGTCCGCCCCGAACCGCGATTCAAAGCACATGCATGGATCGAGTACAGGGGGACCCCATTGCTGGAGCCTGGCGACGGCGAGTACGAGCGGCTGCTGGAGTTGTAGCGGAAGATGCTTCGCCCGCTTGCTGGAGTGTTCGACATTGGCGATGGCAGTGGCCGCGACCGCGCTATGCAGGCGCTTCCGAGGGCGGTGCCTGGCGATGATGTCCAGATCGCGGACGGCGGCGCCGTTGTTGTTGCTGCCCGCGGGGGCGTCAGCAGTACCGATGGCGTCATCTGCGCCATCGACGGCGGTGTCTACAACGCCGGCGAGCTGGCGCTGGAGCTGGGACTCAATCCCTCGTCCTCGCCCGAGACGGTGCTCGCAGCAGGGTTCTGCCGCTGGGGTGTCGAGCTTGCGCCGCGACTGCGGGGGGAGTTCGTCGCGCTCATATGGGACCGCCGGCGCGAACGCGGGTTGCTCATTCCCGACCCGCTTGGCATTGGCGGCTTGTTCGTGCGAGGTGAAGGGCAGCGGCTCTGGTTCGGGTCGGAGGTTCGCAACGTCCTTCCACTTTTGCGCAGTCGCCCCGCACCTGATCCCGTCGCCCTCAGTCATTGGCTGGCGCAACGAAGCGCTCCCGGTGGTGCGACCCTGTACGAGGGGATCTGGCGGCCCCCGCTCGGGCATTTGATCGAGCTCAGACCCGACGGGTGGGCAGCGCATCCTTACTGGCAGCTCAAGCCTGAGGAGCCGCTACGGCTACCCCGCGATGAGCTGGTTGAGGAGCTTCGGACCGCGCTCATGCGCGCAGTGCAAAGGCGGGTGACCCCCGGCGCGCCGACCGGCGTTCTGATGAGTGGCGGTTTGGACTCGACCAGTGTCGCTGCCCTCGCGCACGAGGTCGCCGAGGACGGCGCAGTAGCATTTTCTGCGACGTTCCCCGACTACCCGCACATCGACGAGTCTGTCTGGGTAGACGAGATCGAGAGCGCCACAGGCATTCCCACAGTGCGCCATCCCGCGAGGGGTCCGGGCCTGCTGGCGAGCGGACTCGAGTACATGCTGCAATGGAGCCTTCCCCTTCATGCTTGGAGCGAGGCTTGGATCCAGCCGCTGCTTCGGGGGGCTCCTGAGCGTGGCGTTTCCGTCCTACTCGACGGTGACGGAGGGGACGAGATGTTCGGAAGCCGCTACTACTTGATCGCCGACCTGATGCTCAGAGGCCGCTTCCTCTCGGCGGCACGTTTCGCACGTGGCCTTCCGGAGTTCGGTGGCCGTGCGCCGAGAAAGGTATTTGCCAATCTCCTCTGGCACTACGGCGTTCAAGGGGTGCCACCGGCCTCCGTAGAGGCGTTATGGGAACGGCTGATGCGACGAGGCGGAGCGGAGCCCTGGTGGGCATCAAAGCGCTGCGCCCGCCTGCTGCGCTCCGGAGGTTCCCCTTCGTGGCGAGATGGCGGTAGCCCGCGCTGGTGGGCCTTCTGCAGCTACACGCTCACCGAGGGGCCGCATGCTTTCGGGCTGCTAGATCATGTGCGTCGCCGGGCTGGACAGGCCGGGTTGGAGGCGCGCCACCCGCTCTACGACCTCGACCTGCTCGACCTGATGCTGAAGATTCCTCCCGAGTTGTGCTCAGAGGGGAACCTCACGCAGGCCCCTTTTCCGGGAGGCGATGAAGGGTCTCAGTCCCGACGCGGTGCGACTGCGCCCCGGCAAGAGCGTCTTCGATCAGGTCATGATGGAGGCTCTGACCGGCCCTGAGCTCCCGGCGCTGCGAAAGATCCTGGGCAATGCCTCTGAGATTGGCGCGTACGTCGACCCAGCGGCGTTGCGCGAGTTGCTGGAGAAGGTTCCGCCGCGGCAGCGCGACTCGATCGCGATCTGGACGTCGCACGTGCTCCGCCTTGCCGCAGCCGAGGTCTGGCTGCGATCTCAGGAGGATCCGTCTCTGCCGCAGCGGCTGCTGGAGGATCAGCGGATGCTCGTCCCCTGATGCCTTTCTCGCCTCCGACCTTTTTCCCCCTTGAATACGGCCCCTTGCTGGCTACCCTGCATGCAGTTAGTGATCGAAGGAGATCCCGAGTGTATGAGAGGGGGCAAGATGAACCACAAAAAGAGGCTTGAGTACGGTACGCCCGAGATCGTCGATTACGGCGACCTTCGTGAGCTGACCGAGGGCTGCGAAGGTGCGGCTGGCGACCTTGGTGGCCTGCAGGGTTCGCAGACGGGAACCTACGGGTCGAACATTGTGTGCGAAACGCACACGACCTGAGAACCGCTCAAGCAGGAATCAAGGCCCCCCAACCGAAAGGTTGGGGGGCCTTCGCGCGTTCTAGGGACACCGATCCTCGTCGAGGAGAAGGAGCGTCTGGTGAACGTCCATTTCCAAACAACCGCTGATCTCAGCAATGCCCGGGTCGCTGTGCCCCAGCATGTGGTGCACCGAGCGTTTCCGACGGAGACCGTGGTGCTCAACCTTCAGACCGGCACATATCACGGACTGAATCCAACCGCCGGTCGGATGTTGGAGATGCTGGATGAGGTTGCCGATCCTCGCGAGACGATCACCCGACTCTGCGACGAGTTCGACCAGCCGGCCGATGTAGTCGAGAGGGACTTAACCAATCTATGCGATGAGCTGATCGAGCGCGGCCTGCTCGAAATGGTTGGGACGTGAGATGGCCACTGCCCCGTCACAAGCAAGGATGACGCTGTCCGACCTGCCACCGTCCCTCAACGCCGGGGTCATAGAGAACGGCGTTCCTTTCACGGAGCGCATCACCGAGGCCTTGCTCGAGACCGGCTGCTCGGTCGCTGCGAAGGCCGATGGGGAAAACGACATCGTGATACGCGCCCATGAGCGTGCGGACGCCACCGTTTGCGCCGAACTGCGTAAGCTCGCCAGCCGTTTTCCCGACAGCGTGGTGATCCTGGTCGTTGCGCAGGCGAGCTCAGGGGATGTGCGGCGAGCCCTACAGGCGGGAGCGCACGCGGTCGTCACCGAGCCATTGATCGAGAGCGCGCTCATCCCATCGATCGGGGCCGCCCTTGCGGGCCAGATCGTGATACCGGCAGGCGCTCGGGAAGGCGGACAGCCCGGGGTGCTCACCACCCGAGAGAAGCAGATCCTGGGGCTGGTGGTCATGGGCATGACCAACGCCGAGATCGCCGGCAAGCTGTTCCTGGCCGAGAGCACAGTCAAGAGCCACCTCTCCTCGGCTTTCGCCAAGCTCGGGGTCTCCTCCCGCAAGTGAGGCGGCCACCGTGATCCTCGATCCTCAGTCCGGTGCAGGGCTCGGGATCCTCACGATCCCGACCGAAGTAGCGCCTCCGACGGCGGTCGCCGTGAGTTCCTCGTCCGTCGCCCTCGTTCACGATTACCTGCTCGTCATGCGGGGTGCCGAGCGCACCTTCGCCGCGATCGCCGAGTGCTGGCCGGAGGCGCCGATCTACACCCTGCTCTACGACGAGGAGGGAACCGAGGGGCGCTTTGCCGATCGCGAGGTCCACACCTCCTACCTGCAGAAGCTGGGAGTGGGGCAGAGGCGGGTTCCGTGCGCCTGCTGCCCGCCTTCCCGAGGGCGGCACGTTCGCTTGCCGCTCGACGGCTACGACCTGGTGATCTCGAGCAGCAGCGCCTTCGCCCACGGTGTCCGGGCTGGCAGCCGGCGCTCACCACGTCTGCTACTGCCACAGCCCGTTCCGCTACGCCTGGTTCGAGACGCGAGCGCGCGCTCGGCGAGGTGGCTGCGGCCTCTGAGGCCGGCGTTCAAGCGACGTCCTTGCCAGGATTCGCGAGAGCGATCGGTCGGCCTCACGCGGCGTCACCCGCTACGTGGCGAACTCGGCGATCACCCGGGAGCGCATCGCCAGCTACTGGGATCGGCGAGTCGAACGTCGTTCACCCGCCGGTCGAGGTGGAGAGGTTTTGCCCGCGGCGCGTCCCGAGCCGTATTTCCTCGTCGTGACCGAGCTGGTCCGCCACAAGCGCGTGGAACTGGCGCTCGAGGCCGCCAGGCGCGCCGGGGTGACGATCCGGGTGGTCGGGGAGGGCCCCGATCGCGAGCCGTCTGGAGTCCGAGTACGGCGGAACGGCGGGCACTGCCGAGTTTCTCGGCCGGGTCGATGACCTAGAGCTCGCCGACCTCTACTCGCGCGCTCGCGCCCTCGTGCTGCCGAACGTCGAGGAGTTCGGCATCGCCGCGGTCGAGGCGCAGGCCGCCGGAAGACCGGTCGTCGCGGTCGCCGCCGGCGGCGCCCTGGAGACCGTTATCGACGGGCAGACGGGCATTTTGGTGGCGCCCGACGACCTCGATGCTCTTGCTCGCGGCTTGGCGGGAACCGACTTCGAGCGCTTCGATTCGAGCCGGATAGTCGCGCACGCGCACGGCTTCTCGAAGGCCGCCTTCCAGCAGGCGCTTCCGCGAGGAGGTCGAGCTATCGGCGGGGCAGCCGGCCGGCTCTCACGCCGGGACCGCGACGGGCGTGCCGAGCACGCCCTCGTAGACCTCGAGGATCTCGCTCACGTGCCGCTCCATGCCGAAGCGGCGACTCGCGGCCTCCCTTGCCTCGTTTCCCCATCGCGGTGAGCCGAGCTGGGTCGGAGAGCAGCATCTCGATCGTCTCGGCCCAGACCCGTGGCTCTCGCGGCGGCAGCACCAGGCCGCATCCGTCCTCGCCGAGGATCTCCGGGGGGCCGCCCACATCCGTCGCGACGACCGGCACCCCCGATGCCATCGCCTCGATGACCGTCCGCCCGAACGGCTCCTCCCATGAGGGCACGAGCAGGAGGTCGACGGCGCGGAGGATCTCCGGAATGTCGTCGCGCTCGCCGAGGAAGCGAACCGAGTCCGTCAGTCCGCTGCTCGACGACCTGGCGTCGCAGGGACTCGAAGTACGCGGTGTTGTCGTAGCGGGTGGCATCGCTGGTCGAACTTCGGCGAGCCGACGAGGAGGAGCTGCAGCGAGGGATGTGCATCGATCAGCTCCGCGGCGATCCGGATCGCGTCGTCCTGGCCCTTCCACGGCGTGATCTGGGCGATCACCGCGAGGACGGGCCCGGCTCTCGCCGAGCCCGAGGCGAAGCGCGCGCTTCGGAGGGCGTGAGGTCGACCTGCTCGAACCGCGACGAGGTCGACGGCGTTGTGGACCACGTGTGCCGCATCTCGTCCCAGGGCCCAGGGAGGATCGCGTATAGGCGGAGTTGGCGATCAGCGCGTCGGCGCGGCCGATCGCGCGCAGCGAGAGCGCGGAGACGCCGCCGCTTGGCAGGCAGTCGCGAACGTGGACGATCGTCGGTCGGCCACTGGCGCTTGCGGCGCCGGTGGCGATGATCCCCGCCCGGATCGAGTTGGCGTGGATCAGGTCGGCACGCGCTGCCGCTGGCTGCCCTCCGCACCTGCAGCGCGGCGTGGCCCATCTCGAGCAGCGCCCTGGGCGTCCTGGTCGGGTGCAGCCGCAGGCTGCCATCCGTGCCACGAATCGAGAGCGACGTCGATCCCCTGGCCGCGCAAGCGGTCTGCGAGTGGGCCTTCGGGGCAGGCGACGGTCGGCTCGATGCTGGCCGGCAGTGCCTTCAAGCAGAGCGAGCAGCGACAGCTCGCCGCCGCTGATCCGGCTGGTGTGGTTGACGTACAGCGCTCGCACGGTCAGTTGCGGCGGTCGTCGGAGGACGTGACTTCGGCAATCAGCTGCGCCACGCGCTCGGCCGTGCGCGGCCAGGCGAAGCTCCTCGGCCGCGACGGGCGCCCGCCGCGCCCATCTCCTGTCGCCGCGACGGGTTCTGAAGCAGTTCGACCAGCGCATTGCCGACCGCGATGTGGTCCTCGGGATCGACCAGGAGCCCGGTCTCCCCGTCGACCACGGCATCGACGGCGCCACCGACCCCGCCCGCGACCACCGGGCAGCCGTGCGCGTTGGCCTCCAGGTACACGATCCCGAAGCCCTCGCCGGCGAACCCGCCGGCGGGCATGCGGCTCGGCATCGCGAAGACGTGGGCACGGTCGAGCCACGCATCGCGCTCCTCGTCGCTGACCGCCCCGAGGAACCTGATCGTCTCTTCGCCGAGACCGGACGACTGGGCAAGCTCGGCGGTGGCCGCGCGAAGCGGCCCGTCGCCGATCACGATCCACTGGGCGCCCGGGACACGGGCGGCGACCAGGGACATCGCCCTCACCATCACGTCGTGACCCTTGTAGCGGTCCTCCATGCGGGCGATGGTCAGCACGGTGGGGCGGTCGATTCGCTTCGTCTCTGCCAAATGCTCCGGGAGATCGACACCCGGATGGATCAGATGGATCCTCTCCGCGGCTCCGCCCGCGGCGGCAACCAGCCCGCTGGTGTAGCTGCTCACTGCGATGCAGGCGTCGGCGTTTCGCGCCGCGAAGCCGGCGAGCTTGGGCCTGACGCCGATCTCCTTGCCGTGGAAGTACTGGACCACCGGGATTCTCAGGGCCCTGCGGATCAGCGACGCACCCGGGCTCATCACGGTGTGGGCGCTGAGCACGACCTGGGGCCGAAACGCGATCGCCTGCGAAACCGCCGCCGCGTTGAGGGCAAGGGTCGAGATCGGTCGCGGCGCCGGCAGCAGCGGAATCCTCTTCACCTCGAGGTCCCCCGCGCGATCGAATTCGTCCGCGCCGGGAGTGTCGAGAGTGACCACCCGGCACTCCAGCCCGGGGGCGTGGCGGACGACCCGGTGAACCAGGTGCTGGATGCCGCCCGGCGCGGGGGGAAAGTCCGGGGTGAGGACGAGCGTGCGCATCAGGCCGTGTCGACCCCGCGGAACCTGTCGAGCCACAGTCCCGCCGCCAGCAACGGCCAGAGGATGTGGCTGCGGTCGGCCTGCCCGCGCTGGTGCTCGTTCGAGCAGCTGCGAGGCGATGTCGCCGCGCACCCATCCCTCCGTGTAGAGCGAGCCGCGGGCGACCTGATCCTCCATCAGCGGGCCGAGCGGCCCCCGCAGCCACTCGGCGATCGGCGGCAGGAACGCGACCTTGCGGCGCTGTGGCGCATCGGGAAGGAGCTCGGAGAGAAGCAGCCGAAGCAGCTGCTTGCCGCCGCCGGACGAGGTGGGTCGACGGGGCGACGCTGGTGGCGAACTCGGCGAGCTCACGCTGGAGGTAGGGCGTCCGCAGCTCCAGCGAGGCCAGCATCCCCGCGCGATCGGCCTTGACCAGGACGTCGTCGGGCAGCCAGTGGAGCTGGTCGAGGCGCATCAGCGAGCCGGACACCGAGTAGGAGCGCGACTCCTCGATATCGCGTTCCAGGTCCGCGAGCACGCGATCCTCGATCGAGCGCTCCGAGCAGGCGGGGCCCGTAGAGGCCATGCCTTTCGTGCCGGCGCCCGGCGGTGACCCAGTCGAGGTGTCGCTCCGCGACCGGACGCGGAACGGCGAGGTCGAGCGCCCGCCGGATCCGCGGGCTCGTGGAGCTTGCTCGCGGGATGCGATCGCCGATCGCCGCTCAGACTGACCGTTCCAGCTCAACCCCTGGGGAGCGCGACCGAGCCACGCATAGCGCGGATAGCCGCCGAACAGCTCGTCCGCGCCCTCGCCCCCGATCGCCACGGTCACCTCGTTCCTGGCGAACTCGGCGACAGAGTGCAGGGGAACGACGGCGGCGTCCGCCAGTGGCTGGTCGAGTGCCGCTGAGCAGGGCTCGGGACCCGGGCGGCTGCCTCGTCCGAGCCCAGGACGATGTCGCGGTGGTCGCTGCCGATCAGCGCCGCCATCTCGGCGAGAAGCCGTCCGCTCGTCGTGAGCCCCGTCCCCCCCCTCATAGCCGACCGTGAACGTCTTCAACCGGCTCGATGACTGCTGCGCCGCGATCGCGGCGATCACGGTCGAGTCGACGCCTCCGCTGAGGAACACGCCGAGCGGGACGTCGGCGAGCAGCCTTCCCTGAATCGAGCGCTCCAGCAGGCGACCGGCCTCGGCGGCGAGTTCCCGCGGGGACTCCTTCAGCTCGGTCACCGGCGCCGGCGGGCTCCAGTAGCGCCGCTCTTCGATCTTCCCGGAGCTGCGATCCCAGACCAGCAGGTGACCCGGCGGGAGCTGGCGGATCCCCTCCAGTATCGACCCGCTGCCACCTGGCACGTAGCCGAGAACGAAGAAGGCGTCGAGCGCCGCGGCATCGACGTCCGGCGTGGATCCGAGCCCCTCGACGAGCGCGGTCAGCTCCGAGGCGAAGACCAGTCCGGTCCCCTGCCTGGCGTAGAAGAGCGGCTTCTCGCCGAAGCGGTCCCGCGCCAGCAGCAGGCGCTCCCTGCGGGAGTCCCAGATCGCCAACGCGAACATCCCCTCGACGACGTGAACCAGATCCTCGCCGTAGTCCTCGTAGAGGTGAGGAAGGATCTCGGTGTCGGAGAGCCCGCGGAGGATGTGCCCGCGGCTCTTGAGCCGCTCGCGGAAGGCCGGGTGGTTGTAGATCTCGCCGTTGAAGGCCGTCCAGATCGTCCCGTCCTCGTTGGGGCGTGGCTGGTGGCCGTCCTCGAGATCGATGATGCTGAGCCGCCGAGCGCCGAGGGCGACGTCGCCGGTTGGGCTCAGGTAGGTCCCCTCGTCGTCCGGCCCGCGGTGGCGTAGCGCCCGGCACATCGCGGAAACGGCGACCCGGTCTGGGTCCGAGGTAGATCCGCAGATTCCGCACATAGACGGCATGGCTTGTGACGCCCTGTCGATGAGCGCCATATCCACTCGAACAACGGGCCAGATGCCGAGCCGCTTCTGCAGTCGTCGGGACGAGTCGCGTCCGGCGCGGAAGCCCGGGACCCTGCGGAGCGTTTCTGGTGTCGTGAGCACCGACTCCATGGAGCAAAAGAGATCTGCGCGCCTACCTCCGGCCGGTGCTGAAGCGCTGGTGGCTGATCCTCGCCGTCGTCCCCATCGTCACGGTCGGCACCTACCTCTACTACGACCACAAGCCGAAGGTCTACTCGGCCTCGACCGAGCTCTTCGTCCAGCCCTCGACGCTGAACCAGCTCCTGGTCGGAGGCGAACACAGCTTCGACCAGCAAGTCGACCGTCGAAAACCTCGCGCTCCTGATCCAGACCAGGGCGGTGGCCGAGCAGGCGGACAAGGAACTCGCCAAGGAGCACGCTCGCACGGCCGGCGGCGGCATCTCAGCGCAGCCGATCGAAAACAGCAACTTCATCGTCATCTCGGCCACTGCGGCGACCCCGCGGGGCGCCGCCCAGCTCGCCAACGCCTACGCCAATGCGTTCGCCAACATCCAGACGCGCCAGCTCCGGGGCGAAGCGAGTCAGACGCTCGAAGCCGCCAGAAGCAGCTCGGCCAACCTCGGCACGGGGCCCAGCGCCATCACCCAGCGCGAAGGCGCTGGAAGAAAAAATCCAGACCCTCCAGCTGGTCAGCGGCGCAGCCGGGCAGCGCCGGGATCAGGCAGGTCGAACCGGCCACCCCGTCATCGGTGCCCGTCAACCACGACCCGAAATCGCACGCGATCTTCGCCTTCGTGCTCAGCCTCATGCTCGCGATCGGCGCTGCCTTCGGGCTGGAGTACCTGACCCGAAAGATCACCAGCGTCGAGGACGTGGAAGAGATCTTCGAGCTTCCGGTCCTGACCGAGATCCCGAAGGTCGATACGCCGGCGCCGTTCGACGCGGACGGCGTTGGTGATGGAGAAACAGCTGCATGAGCCATTCCATCGCCTGCAGATGAACCTCGACATGCTCTCCCACGAGCGGCCGCTGCGCACGATCCTGGTCGCCAGCGCCGCTCCCGGAGAGGGCAAGTCGATCGTCACCCGCAACCTCGCACTCGCATATCGAGAGGCCGGGCGCAATGTCGCGGTGCTGGACGCCGACTTCCGCAAGGCGACTCTCGGCGGCCTGCTCAACGCGCAGGAGGGCCCCGGACTCACCGACATCCTCGCCGGCCGGGCGACCTTCGGCCAGGCGGTTCAGGAAGTCACTGTGCCCAGAGGCGAAAACGGCAACGGAGCCGGCGGGGCCCACATCGCCATCCGCTGGTGGCGCTGCCCGGGCGCAGCGCGAGTCATGGCGATCTCGCGATGGTGCCGGCCGGTGCCGCACCACGGGAACCTCGCCGCCACGCTCGCCTCGGGCGGCATGCGGCAGACCCTCAACTCGGCTACGGATATCTACGACAGGGTATCTGATCGACTCCTCGCCCTTCCTGGCTGCGGCCGATGTCCTGCCGCTGCTCTCCGAGGTCGACGGCGTGCTCCTGGTGACCCGTCTCGGCGTGAGCACGCGGGATTCGGCGAAGCGGCTGCTGAGCGAGCTCAAGCGCGTCTCCGAACATTCAACGTCCTCGGAGTCGTCGTCAACGGGATCCCTCCGCGCACCTACCGGACCCGGGCGTATGGCTACTACTACGGCTAGCAGCACCGCGCAGCCTCGATCGAGTCCTCTCAGGCCGCTCGGCGCCCTCGCGCGACCGCCTGGGCTGCTCGCCGTCATCGGCCTGGCGGTCACGCGTCAAGTTCCCGAGCGCCACGCCGCTGACGCCTTCGTCGTCGGCGGGCGTCATCGCGGTCGGCCGCCTGGATGCTCTTCAGCGAGCGCTATGAGCTGGAGCCTCGCGGTCCTGATGCTCTACATCGGGCTCGCCGACGGCTACCTCAAGCTGAGCACCGGCTCCTCGCACGTCACGCTCGTGCGCGACCTTCTGCTCTACGCGATCGTCGCGGGCGCGCTGGTCCGGATGGCGGTGCGCGGCGAAAGCGCTTCGCTGGCCGCCGCTGAGCGGCTGGGTCATCGCCTGGCTGGTGGTCGTCGTCGATCCAGATCGCGAATCCAGACAACGGGTCCGTCTATCACTCCTTCGCGTCTGTCCGCCAGCATGTCGAGTGGGTACCGCTCTTCTTCCTCGGCTACTACGTGATGCGGACCCGGGCTCGGCTACGGCGTTTCTCTTCCTGCTGCTGGTGATTCGCCGCCGTCAACGGGATCGTCGGCCTGGTCCAGCTGAACCTCACCCCGAAGCAGCTGTCGGCCTGGGGTCCTGGCTATGAACAGGCGATCAACGGAAAAGGTGACCTCTCCTCGAGGACCTTTGCCGACAACAGCGGCAAGGAACGCATTCGACCGTTCGGCCTGGGCGGCGACTTCGGCTTCGGAGGAATCGTTGGTCTGGTCGCCATACCGGCCGCTCTGGCTCTTCTTGCCCTGTCCAAACGTCCTGGGGTGCGCATTGCCAGCGCAATTCTTGCGGCCGGTGTAGTACTTGCGGTTGCCACGTCTGAGGCACGGGTGGCGGTGGTGGGTGCTGTCATTGCCGCCTTCGCCTTCGCGGCACTGACCGTCACCTCTCGCGCCGGCCTGAGGACCGTGCTCGCGATCGCTGTCGCGGTCGCAGTCACGTATGGAACTGTGGGAGCGCTGACTTCGGACTCCAGCAAGGGAACCTTCGACCGTTACCAGACGATCAGCAGCCCAGGTGAAGCCGTCAACACAGCGGTGAACTATCGAAGCGCGACGCTCTCGAAAATCCCGACTTACGCGGCTGAATATCCGCTTGGGGCCGGGTTTGGAGAGGCCGGGCCCGCGGCAAGCGTGCGCGAAGGGCCGAACAGACACCTCGATGCCGAGAGCGAGCCCACCTTCCTCCTCATAGAACTCGGCCTGCCCGGCTTCCTCGTGATGGGCGGCTTCTTCCTAGCGCTGTTCTTACTGAGCGTTACCAGGATCCGGCGGATCGTGGACCGCGAACTTCGCATCCTGCTGACTGGTATCGCCGCCCCGCTCCTGGCAATCTTTGCCACCGGGTATGTTGGCGTGAACACGACATCGACACCGACAGCTCCCTACCTGTGGTTCGCCGCCGGCATCATGGCCTATTGGCTGCTCGGAGAGGGGAGCCGAGCGTTGTTGCGGGCAAAGGGGGTCGCGAGGACCGCCCTGGTGCCGGCGGGGTAAGCGATGGTCGATCGGGTGATGGTCGTTCACGGCGATCGAGGAAGGACCGTGGATGGAATTCGCGACAACAGTGTGCGGATGGCCGAGGAGCTTTCCCGGCGGTCCGTCCAGGCCGACCTGCGGCTGCAGCGCACCGGTCGCCCGCGTCAGG
The DNA here is from genome assembly GCA_963838035.1 of uncultured Solirubrobacterales bacterium. Classification (GTDB taxonomy): domain Bacteria; phylum Actinomycetota; class Thermoleophilia; order Solirubrobacterales; family 70-9; genus CAVVNN01. The sequence goes on along the minus strand of CAWIPM010000002.1, from coordinate 629,731 downwards.
CCTTTTTGGACTGGCTCACCGCGCTGCTAGATCTTCGGGCGCGCGATTCGCAAACGGCAGTTCTCCTCCAATACAGCCCGTTCTGCTTCGCCCGTTGGGGTTTCGCTCCGTACCTACCGCTGTGGATTTTCCTTGTCAAGGTCGGTCGCAATCGACCGGTGGTGGCCGTGATGGTGCATGAGCCCTATGTCGAGATGGATTCATGGCGATGGACGTTGATGGGCCTGTGGCAGAGGCTCCAGCTGTGGTTGGTCAGGGTTGCCGCCGATGTCTCGTTCGCATCGATAGATCCTTGGGCGAGAAGCCTCGGGGCACAGTTCCCGAAGCGTCGCGTGCACCACCTGCCGGTGGGATCGAACTTTCCCGACCGTCGAGAATCGCGGATGCAGGAGAGAGAGCGCATGGGCGTTGATGACGAGACCCTGCTGGTCGCCTCCCTCGGCCGTGACCATCCAGGTTGGCTCCGGCAGTACGTCGAAGACGCCGTCAACGCCATCGCCGCAACCGGACGGCGGCTGGTCCTGCTCAGCCTCGGCGCCGAGGTGCCGCCGCTTACCAGCATGGCGCCTTCGATAACGGTGTGGGCCCCGGGCTATCTCGACGCGGAGCAGCTAGCAGGGAAGCTCGCGGCTTCCGATCTCTTTCTGGCGCCGCTCGTCGACGGAGTTTCCACCCGCCGATCCTCGGTCATGGCGGCCCTCCAGCACGCCCTGCCGGTGGTCGGCACCGACGGACCGTTGACTGACTCGCTTCTACGCGAAGCGGGCTCGGCGGTGGTGTTGGTGCCGGTCGGCGACAGCTCCGCATTCGCGGATTGCGCCGCGCGGCTAGCGATCAACGAAGCTGCTCGTGACTCCACTGCGCACGCTGCACGGCAGCTCTATGAGGACAAATTCGACTGGGACGTTGTTTGCCAGCGGTTCCTGATGGGGATTCCCTCGGACTAGTGCCACTACGCGTTTCCATCGTCACACCCTGGGGGGAGCGCCTCGGCGGCGCCGAGCAGATGCTCCTGCTCCTGCTGTCCCACGTCGACAGGGAGCTGCTTGAGCCGACAGTCAATTTCCTGAGTCCCGGGCCCTTCGTCGATGAGGTGTCAGACCTCGGGATACCGACGGCGGTGATTCCGGCGGGAAGGCTGCGGCAGCCCCGAGCGGCAGGGAGAGCGATTCGCCGACCTGAGCAGCCTGCTGCATGCCCAGAGGCCCTGATGTGGTGCTCAGTTGGAGCGCCAAGGCACAGCTCTACGGAGGGGTCGCAGCGGGACTCGCCGGGATGAGCGATCGCGTTGTCTGGTGGCAGCATCAGGTACCCGACCGCCACTGGCTGGATCGATTGGCCACGCTGCTCCCCGCTCGTGCGATCGGGTGCTCGTCGAGGGCAACGCAGGAAGCCCAGGCGCGAGTTGTCTCCCCGGCGCCCGTCGTTCGTTGTGAATCCAGGCATCGCCCTGAGCAACGGTCGCAAAGGGCGACCCGGCCGCCTTCGGGCGCAGCTCGGAATCCCTGTCGGCCGGACCGTTGTCGGCATTGTCGGCCGCCTCCAGCCGTCCAAGGGTCAGGATCGGTTTATCGCCGCGATCGCGAAGCTGTGCGAACGCGGCAAGGACGTCCACGGACTGATCGTCGGTGGAGACGCCTACGGCCTCTCTCCTCGCTATGCGGCTGACCTCGCCCGCCTGGTCGAACAACGTAGCCTCTCAGAGCGGATGTGTCTCACCGGTCAGGTGGACAGCGTCGGGCCATACTACGAGCTGATGGATCTTGTGGTCAACGCGACGGAAGCGGAGTCCTTTGGAATAGCTCTGCTCGAGGCGATGGCCGCCGGGATCCCCGTTGTGGCGGTCGAGCGGGGAGGCCCCATCGACATCGTCGATCCGGGCGTCACAGGCACGCTCGTCGCAAGCGCCGATCCCGAGCTGATCGCCGAGGCGGTCGAAGCGCTGATCGCCGATCCCGATCGCAGGGCAACGATGGGGGAGGCCGGGAGATCCAGGTGCGGTGAGCTCTTCTCGGCGGAACGAATGGCCACACACTTCACCTCCTCGCTGGTCGGGGCCGCCCATGGCTGAGCACTAGCTTGCAGCCAGAGGTGACGATCGTCGCGAACGACATCGGCCCCGAAGGGGGCATGGAGCGTCAGCTGACCGAATTGATCACTGGTCTGCTGGAGAGCGGCCACATGGTGACCATCATCTCCTGGACCTGCGCTCTGCCGAAGCATCCAAGACTGAGGTGGATCCGCGTCTGGGGACCCTCGCGCCCCTTCGCCATCGCCTATCCGATCTTCCTTCTGGTCGCCTCTTTGCTGGTGACGGTTCGAGGTCGGGGAATCGTCCACAGCACCGGGGCGATCGTCCTGAACCGCAGCTCGGTGTGTACGGTCCACTTCTGCCACCGGGCAGTCGCAGGGCTTCCCGAATTCTCTCGTGCCTCTCGAAGCGGGCCTCTGTACCGGGCGAACGCGTGGGTCTCGAAACGGCTGAGCCGCCTTGCCGAGCGCTGGTGCTATCGCCCGGGCAGGACCGATCGGTTGGTAGGCGTGTCCGAGGGTGTTGCTCGTGAGCTCCGGGAGCATTACCCGAAGATGGGCGAGCGGATCAGCGTCATTTCAAACGGCGTGGATACAGAGGTGTTCCACCCGCCGGAGTCCGACCGCGACGCTCGTAACGGCTCAGTGGCTGCGCTGTTCGTCGGCAGCGAGTGGGAGCGAAAGGGGTTGCGATTCGCCATCGAAGCCCTGGAGGACAATCCGGGCGCGTCTTTGATTGTCCTCGGGGACGGCGATCGAGAGGGGTACCGCAGCCTCGCCACGCGCCTTGGGGTCGATGATCGGGTCAGTTTTGCGGGCCCGACGACAGATGTCGCCCCGTGGTACCGGCGCGCAAACGTGTTCTTGCTCCCCAGCGCCTACGAGACATTCTCGCTCGTCACCTACGAGGCGGCGGCATCGGGCATGCCGCTCCTGGTCACACGTGTGAACGGGGTCGAGGATCTGCTCCGAGATGGTGCCAATGGCTGGTTCATCGAGCGCGACCCCGATGACATCCGCGACCGTCTTCAGAGAATGTGTGCCGATACTCAGCTGAGGAAATCGATGGGGGCCGCCGCACGCGAGGACAGCCTGCGGTTCTCCTGGTCCCGCGTTGTCGAGCAATACAGAGGCCTCTACTCGGAGTTCGCAGGTGGTCGCGCATGAAGGCGGTCTTCTTCGTTCGGGAGGTCATTCCCGAGGGCGGGGTTGCGCTGGCCACGTTCCGGCTCGCCTCGGCTTTGGTCGAGGCCGGCGCGGAGGCGGAGGTCCTCTACTGTGACGGCGAGGCGCCATCCGAATTCGAGCACCTGGGCCGACGAGTTCCGCGCCCTGCCTCAGATGAAGCCGGATCGGCAGAGCTGAGGCGTTCTCTGGAACGGGCCGCACCCAGCCTGGTCGTTATCGGAACCGGCGACGCGGACGACCTTCGGGCCTCGTTGGACGTTGCACCGACCCTGATGCACGCGCATCTGCATCTGGGGACATGTGCCGATACGTCGCGATACTGGTATCGCCTCAAACGCCCGTGCACCGTGAGGGCGGGCGTCAAGTGTGCGGCTTTGCGACCCATCCTCGGCTGCAATGACCTCCGGCACTCCCTGCAGCCAGGGAGCGTCGCCGCCCAACAATCGCTTCTGAGGCTATTGATCGCGGAGCGGATCGGCGTGCTCTGCGTCAGTACCGATCAGGCCGAGCTCTACATACGGCATGGCGTCGCCGCCTCCCAGCTGATCACCCTTCCCAATCTCGGCATTCGCAAGGACTCATCCGCGCTGAGCGAGGCGGCCGAGGTGGTGCCCCCAGAGTGGCGCTCCGCGACAACATTCATCGGAAGACTCAGCAAGACCAAGGGTGGCGAGCTTCTCAACCGACTCGCCGAGGAACTCCCTGCGGATTCGCGCCTGCGTGTTTTCGGCGACGGATATCTGGGCGGCCAGCTTTCGGGACTCCCGGACGGCACGCTCTGCGGTCAGGTTCCGCAGCAGATGATCGCGGGGGTGCTGATGTGGGCGCGCTCGGTGGTGTTTCCGTCTCTATGGCCCGAGCCCGGCGGCATCGTCGGGATCGATGCCCAGGTGATGGGCGTGCCTCTTGCCGCGTTCGACATTGGCGCGGCGCGTTATTGGCCCAAGGCGAGGACCTTCGAGAGAACGCACGTGCGGCAGATGACTGCCTGGCTGGCTGAGCAGGACGGCCGTCACAGCCCTCGCGACCCCGACGAGGTGGCAGACGCCCAGACGAGGTATTGGCAGGGTGTGGCCTCACTTGCCGTCGCTCAGTTGTCCTCGTTCGCTGCAGGTGGCAACGCTGGCGGGGTAGCCGAGCGCCCCGTGGAGCACCTCATGCACGGTCCGACTCCTGCAGGTCGTCGATAAGGTCGGTGAGGAATTCCGTTACTTGTCGTTCCTGTCGTTCCCGATCGAAGAGTGGGAGATCGGTTGGAACGGCGCACTTCTTCGCATCGAGCTCCTCCCGTGTGATTTGCTCCATGAGCTTCGCCAGCGCTGCGATGTGGCGACGATCCCAGGGAGCTCGACCCGCGAGACGCCAGAGCCATCCGTCGTCAAGATCGTAGGACAGTGGAATCCGCGTTGTCACAACCGGCAGACCGGCGCAGAGGTACTCGCTGATCTTGGTCGTGTAGCGGAAGGAACCAACCCCGTTGACGCTCTGCGGAAGGCTGGCGACATCCATTGCGGCCAGGTAGCTGACCACGTCCTGGCGGGCCACGCGTCCCGGCACGAGCACCCGGTTGCCCACTTCGTCGCCGGCGATATCTCGAAGTCGCTCCAAGCCGGAACCGTCGCCGATCACCACGACACGAATATCGGCTCGGTCGGTTTGAAGAATCGCGTCGACGAGCTCGCGTCCATAGCAGTATTCGATGTCGTCGGACCAGATGAGCGAGCCGATGAGGCCGAAGACGATCGCATCTGCCGGGATCCCGAGCTCCGTGCGGCGACGTTTCCGGTCCTCGGGCCGGGCGGGAGCAGACCAACTCGCCGCCGTCATGGCGCGAGGTGCGCCGAAGGTCATCGCGCGACCGGCGAGATATGGAGTCCAGCCGATGAAGCCCGCGCTGAACCGACATAGGAGTCGCTCATAGAGCGCCGCAATCGGCGCGAGACGGGGGTGCGCCAACCCGATGTAGGGCGCGACTGCGTCACCGCTAGAGACGACGTATGGAACCCCTGCCATTGCCCTCGCCGTGAGCACAGCCAGGCCGCCGGCCAATCCGGTCCCCTCCATGACGGCCACATCCGGTCGCTCCTTCAGGAGAGCGCGGACGAGCGAGACGGCGGATCGACGCTTGTGCGATGATCGAAGGGAAGGACTTTGCCACCAAGGCGGCTCGTCAGCGCCTTGATTCGCTCCTCCTCTCCATGCCCCGTGCCTTGGGTCGCAAAGCACGCCACACGCGGCTCAGCGCTTGACTCAGCGGCATGAACAGATAACGGGAACGTGAGCCATCTTGTCGGTCCTGGCGACCATTAATAGTCGGCGTTGTTGATCTCCGCGAGCACAAACCCGAACTTGAGGGGCCGGTCGCCGAACGCGACGCCCTCGCGGGCCCATGTTGACCCGTCGATAGGTCTGCATCAACCGCAGCATGGTCATCTCCGCCTGGGTGGCCGGACGGCGCCAAGGAGGGGGGCCAACGTTGATTCCGATCCAAGCACTGCCGGCGAGGTGAGCCCGCAGCCGCACCGCGTACACCTTCCTCTGCTCGGCCGCCGCATAGCCCGGCAGACCCACCGAGCCGGCGAACGCCGCCGCGGTGGGGCGGACCCGCCCTGCCCGCGCCTTCAGGAGTGCGGAAAAGGCGAACCCCGAAAGCGAAGAGCTGGCCCGCCTTAGACGGTAGGACTATTGCGAAAGGTCCGGCCGGACAGTCGAAGCCGCTGGTGTGTGACTTCGCTGGCGCCTATCTCATTTAGCCAATCGCTATGCGAGCAGATCAAATCGTAAATGCGCTTTGAGTGCCGCTGTTGGGTTCTAGATAGGGACCGTTCCCACCTCATCCATCGAAGACGGTGCAGTATCCGAATGCTCGATGAATGAGGGCCGAGCTGGCGATGTGCTCGGCTAAGTTCATCCCGAAAGCCGGCGCAGTGATGATATATAGTACCCCCGTAAACGCCAAAATGCAGAGGATCGAGGGAGTGCTCATTAGAGCGTAGTATTTCAACCCACGGTGTTCCCGAGGCATTCAGCTTCCTCAACATCAGTGAGCCAGCATCGGCCCCTCCTCCGGGCCACACATATCCAGCTGTCCAATCGCCCTGAAAAGACCTCCACCAACCCACGGTAGTTGCTGCGAAACACGGGTGAGGTTGTGGATCCCCCGCATTCTCCGCCCTGCGCACCGCCATGAAGGGAGCTTCCGATAATCCCTCTTCGATGAGCGGCATCGGATCGCCGATCGGAAAGGCATCTCCATCGAGGAACACAAGCAGGTCTTGATCATCAGCCTCTCGTGCAATCTCGAACGCCAGGTGATTCAGCTTCCCCGGATGGCCTCCCCATTGTGGGAAAACCCGGTCGAAGTAGACAGCGAAATCGTACTCGATTCCCTCAAGTGAGCCCCAGACGCGAAACGGTGCGCTGATATGCCGTTTGAGTTCCCGCGATTGAATCTCAAATCCATCGCGGTGATCCAAAATGCACCGTAGCGATGTAGAGCATCGCTAGGTTCCTTCCCCGCTAATTGCGATTGAACGCGCTGGCGTTCCAGCGACAGTATCGCCAAGGGGGACGTCGCGAAGGACGAGGGCGCGTGTGCACCCACCGTTGCGTCGTCAGCAACCGCGATACCGCCAATGATGGTCGCACCGGGCCACACCCAGACCCGATCTCCGAGAATTGGAAAAGCTCCATTCTTCAGCCCCAATGTAACACGATGTCCTATTGTGCAATCAGACCCTATGCGCTCTGCGTATATAACGCAGCCGAATCCGTGATTCAGGACAAACCCAGGGCCAATATCGGGACAGTGTATCTCGACATCTCTAAGTCCCCGTAGGATAAAGTCCGAAATCGCGGCAGCGATTTGTTCCTGGGTCGTTCCGCGTCGTAGGCGGTAGTAGCAGACAGATCTGGCCTGGCGTTGGCGCAACGTGCTGAGTATGTCCCATCGCCGCTGTGCGCGACTACTGGGCGTTGCCAGGACGGTTCGTTCTGCGTGATGAATAAGGCGGGCACGAAGGATGTCTCGTTCGACCGCGTTCCAGCAGGCACATCGGGTCAGATAGACGTAGAGAGGGAAATAGAGCCAGTTGTGTATATGACGGCGGACCACCTCGCAAGATAACGAAATGAGCCCCTGGTTTTTTCCAAGAGCATCGGGGGATGCTGATATCGGCCCTGGCCCGATGACGGGCGGACCGAAGCCAGCGCTCTTCCAGACCGGATGAGGCTGACCCAGAATACAGGCTGGAGAGCCGCGGCGGAGAGAGACCGTCTGAGGGTGGGAAGGATCACTCCGCTTCCAGGAGTTGCGCCGCGGCCGGGTTGACCACTTTCGAGCCGACCGCCAGTAGAATAGCTGCCGCGCCCCCCGTCTTCTTGCATGAAACAGAGTCAGGACGTTCTTTTCGGGAGAAGCAATGAGCAAGATCGTCTATCTATCCAAGGCCGACCCGTGGGTCCACCAGCAGCTCTTGCGGCAGGGCACTGTGGACGAGCGGCTCGCCACTTTGGCCGAGTCCAGGCGAGAGGCCGAGATGATCATCTGCCCGAGGCCTGCCGCTCGGGGCGGGACGGCCATGACGATCCCCGCAGTTTCGGCCGCAGGGAGCTGCTCAGGACTTATGTCTTTTGCCAGCAGGACGAGCCGTTTGCCTGGGCCCCGGGGATGTATGCGTCGCTTCCGGCGCGGCGGGCGACCAGCGCATTCAGTGGAGGGTTCTACGTACCGCAGCATCACCGCGAAGATGGTGGCTTGGGCGAAGGGTTGGAGGCCGCTCGATCCATGGAGCCGGATCTGCTTTGGAGCTTCATGGGGACGGCATCGAATCACCCGGTGCGAAAGCGCCTTCTCGAGCTCCACGACACCAGGGCGATAGTCAAGGATACCGCTGATTGGAGTGCGCGGATCAGGTGGGCTTGGAAGACACGTTATTGCGAGGAGAGCCGACAGGCGTTTGACCTGTACGCCGAGACGCTTGGCAGATCGACGTTTATCGTCTGCCCCCGAGGTCGGGGCCCGGCCTCCATTCGGCTGTTCGAGGCGATGCAGGCAGGCCGGGCTCCCGTGATCGTTTCCGACGAATGGTTGCCGCCGCCATTCGTTGACTGGGACGCCTGCTCTGTCAGGGTTGCCGAGGATGCCACCGCCGACCTTCCCGCGATCCTGCGCGAGCGGGAAGACGAAGCTGCGGAATTGGGTCGACGAGTCCCGGCTGTTGTGGGAGGAGTACTTCTCGCCAGAGCGGCAGCTCGAAACCCTGATCAGAGCGTGTGTGCGAATCGACGAAACCTCACCGAGGCGACTCGCCGTATTTTTCCGCGCTGTGTTGAGTCCTGAGTCAGTGAGATGGAGCTCGAAGCGGCCGGCAGCCTCCTCTCCCGCGGATAGCAGCCGTGATTGGTCGCCTCAGGTACCTGAAATCACAATGACGCGAAAAGACCATCGACGGGCAGGAGGCAACCATCGCCAGATTACGCGATCAAGCCCCTGCAGGAGGCGCGTGGCTCGCGACCACCGGTGCCTGAGAATTTGTCGATCGAACAGGGCGAAGAAGTCAAATACCGGGTACTCGAGCCGCAACCGCGGGAGATGGTGGCTCAGCATTTCGATGTCCCTGCCGGCGAGGGGCTGCTCATCGACGGTCCCATACCGGGGTATCCCGAAACGGCCCGCCAGGCGATTCCGGGCGAACATGAGAAGTTGATTCTGACCAGAGTTCTCGGCGAAAACGGCGATCCCGCCAGGGGCGAGAACCCGTGAGCACTCTTTCGCGGCTCGCGCGATATCGAGGTGGTGGAGGATGAACCTTCCGACGATCACATCGACGCTGTTGTCGTCCAGAGGAAGCGCCTCGGCGGGGGCTGCGAGGAATCGCGCCTCAGCAGTTGGGACGAAGTGCTCGAGGCGGCGTCTGGCAACATCGACCATGCCGGGCGAGAGGTCAATCCCGATGGTCTTGGCGCCCGCATGGGCAAGGACTAGGCTGAGGTCCCCCGCGCCACATCCGAGGTCCAGGCCCGCTTGCCCCTGAGATTGCCCGCGCTGTCTACCATCGCTTGATCGAGCTGATTCAAACGCTGTACGGGCATGCGCGCTGGGTCCAGCTCCTCCGCAAGCCTGTCATGGAAATCCCTCTCCCTCGCAAGTCGACCAGCGGCGTCAGCGTTGGGGTTCATGGTCTGGAAAGGGCCCACCGAATCGGGTGCCAGTACTTAGGACGATCAAAGGTGACGCCGAAGCGGTCACGCGCGGCGCAATAGAGACGTCGATAACCCGACGGGGCATAGGACGGATCCCAGGGCTTCACGACACCTGGAAAATGCAGGATGCTGCTGGTCGGAGATTTTGGTCGCGCCGTGGCGACTGATGACTCGCTTGCCAAGCATTACGCTGGCCGATCTCGGAACCATTGCGTTCCAGCGGTCATCGACTGGGACCCAAGCTCCGGCTAGGGCTGCGTTCAAGTCGTCCTGATCTAACGTAATCCATTACATCGCCATGCTCCGCGAAGAGATCGAGCGCTTTTTCTTCGACGCGAGAATCGGACCAGATCTTGTTGTCGATGACAAGCACGCCCGCACTTAGATATGCGGTGGCCGGTGGTATCCCGAGCAGTCGCCCACGGGACCCCACTCGCGCTAATGGATACAAAGGGAATTCGATCTGATTGGACCGCCGCGACCGGCTGGCCATGCAATCGATTGAGAGTAGTTGATCGATCGGCCCTATTGTGAATGTGTCTGGGTCGATGTAGAGGGTCCGGGGCGCCACCTCTCGAAGGAGCTTGGGAAGAAAGAGCCTGCCGTACGTTGCGGAGCTGAAATGGGCGCCGACAGGCATATCCGCGAGATCCGCTGCATCCAGTCGCAGTACGATGAGATTGATGCCGTTCGCCTCGAAGATCTCCTGCAGCCTCTCCTCGGTTCCAGGATCCAGGCCGCATGAGAGGAACACACACCGTGGGCGCTGAGAGCACGCTGTCGCCGCCGGACAGCAGCGCGGTTGCGGACCAGCCGCATAGCGCTCGTCGGAAGCTGTCGCAATCGCGACTTCCTGATGTGACGAGACTTGTCGACTAGTCGCGCTCAGGTCGGACATACTTGATTCAGCTGATCTTCTCGCGCGAGGATCCTATGGCCTGTGTTTCTAGTTGGGTGTCGGAATCGATCCTGCGAAGAGGCGCCGTGGCGGGAGTCGAGGCGACCATCGGCAAGGGCGATAAATCGGTCGCAAATCTCGAGGAGCGCCGAGTCGTGAGCCGCTATGAACAGTGTGAGATCGTCCTTGAGTTCATCGAGAGATCGGCGCACGAGGTCTTCAGATACCGGATCTAGTGCGCTTGTGGGCTCGTCGAGGATAAGGACCTTGGCGAACCGGCAAGTGCGCGTGCGAGACAGATCCTTTGCTCGCTGCCCCCCTGAGACTGCGTCGGCGCGAGGCCCCACGACCGTATCATAGCCCTTGTCCCAGCAATTATCACGTCGTGGATATGAGCCATGCGGGCGGCCCTTTGACCTCGGCGTCAGGGATGTTGCGAAGGTATCGGATGTTGTCGGCCACTGTCGCGTGGATGAGGTGTGGATCTTGAGGGACGTACGCTACGCGTGTCTCCCAGTCCTTGCGGCACAATGCGGTGACATTTACACCGTTGACGAGATAGTGACCGTTGGTCGGCTCTCTGAGGCGCAGCAGGATCTGCATGACGAGGACTTCCCCGCGCCGGACGTCCGACGATTCCGATTGCTTCTCCTGCGACGACGTCGAAGCTTATGTCCGTCAGACGTCGACGCCCGGGCGATAGGCAAACGACACGTGGTCAAATGACAATGTCGAAATCTTCACCAATGCCTATCGCCCGCCTGGAGCGAGCTTACTGTGCGAATAAATCCTGCTCTTCTCGCGAACACGATCCACGAATGGCATCGACTGGTGCACTATGTGGTACTCGCCCTGAATCGCCTGTCCGTATGTGCCGGCCCGGATGAGAAGGAGGACGACCGCGCCTAGAGACGAGATGTTGCCGACACCCGTGCCATAAATCAAGGCGAGCCCGACGACCATGAAGACATAGAGGATGCTCTGGTAGATGGTCGGCGCCAGAATCAGCATGGCCTGCGATCGGACGAAGAGACGACGTGCATGCTCGATGTAACGTCGGACGACATCCGACTGCGCCGCGGCGACGCCGAAGACATGTGTCTCCTCGGCCATCCGGTTCGTCTCGCCGATGGCGTTCGCGAAATCCAATTGGGCCTCTGATAGAGACCGAGCTTCCTCACGGCCTCTGGCACGGACGGGATGAAGGATCGCGAAGAGAACCACTGACATCGACGTCACTACGAGAACTGCAAAGGGGCTGAGAAGGACCGCACTTACGACGAGGACGAAGAAAGTCAGCACCGAACCGACGAGTCCGGTTGCCGCGCCGGCCGCCTGACTGGCCTGGCTGACCTGACTGGTCATCATCTCCTGCAGGTGGCCCTCCGTGTCCTGTGATTGGACCTGCCATGAAGCTCCGAGGAACGCGGCCATGAGCTCTTGGCGGAGTTTGGCCTGCACATTTCCATGATCTCGGGGGCAAGGAATGATCCTGCCATGCCCAAGCCAGCCGCGCAAACGCGAGCGCGAATGCTAGAGCGAGCAGGCGCTGAGGCTTGGCTGTATGTGCAGGGGACCAAGATCGAAATGCGCGCTGCGTGTTCCCCTAGACGAGGGCGGAAGCGACCTCCGCGAAGATCGCGAGAACTCCCGCTTCGCAGAAACCGCTGAGGACGCCAACAGCTGTGAGAGCAGCAATCGGGCGCATGCGATCGCCGAGCATCCATCGGAGCCGCCAGGGGATCAGCCTGCTCATTCAGTATTCCTGACGTGGCGCACTAGAAATCTAACGCGCCAGCCGTTGATCTCCTTGCGTTGGCCGGTTGTGCGACCGGACCCAAGGCGAAGTTTGTATACACGCCTAAGGAGCTAGGCTCAAGGGATGGGTGGTCTTCCGATATTGCTTTATCACGGGGTTGGCCCTAGTAATCCCCGGGTGCCGCGCGGCCTCGTCGTTGACCCGGATCGGTTCCGGCGCCAGGTCGCTTGGCTCTCTGCCAAGGGCTATCGAAGTGCAACGGAAGAGGACTGCCTGGATTGCATTTATGGGGCTTTGACCCAAGACCGCCTCGTAGCGATCACGTTCGATGATGCTTATGCCGACCTCTGCGACTACGCATTTCCGGTTCTGCGCGAATACGGATTTGGTGCCGATCGTGTTCGTCCCAACGGCCCTGGTGGGCCAGAGAAACACGTGGGACGGAGGTTGGGCGAAGATCATGTCGGCGGATGACATTCGCCGGTGGTCGACCGAAGGTATCGAGTTTGGATCACACACGCGCACGCACCCTGACTTATGGACCCTTGGCGAGGCCAGCCTCTACGAGGAGATGATTGGGAGTGCGGATGACCTCTAGGCTCTCTTGGATAGGGAGGTCCGGATGTTCGCCTATCCATATGGTTCCATCTCACCGGAGGCCAAGATGCTGGCTCACACGAGATACGCGCTTTCCTTCTCGACTCAAGAGGGCGTAAACGGTCCCAATTCAAATCCTGCCTGCCTGCGCCGAACCATGGTCTACTCAGTAGATGGCCCGCTAGACCTCATAGTGGCTCTGAGGCGGGGCGTTAATTGCCGACACCATCTCAGAGTTCGAGCGGGACGTGCAAGGAATCGTATCCGCCAAGCAACGCGGCTGAAAACAACGCCTTGATCTACCTACGTCTCTCCTTGGAGTATTGGAACTGTCGATCAGTCTGCAAATTCGATAGATGATCAGATAAGAGCTTTTCATTCATGAGATTGGTTCGAAAGACCTCTCTGCTCTTGCGCATTTTCTCCGCACGATTGGCTCAACATAGCGCAGCACGGATACGGTCGATCATGTCATACTCAGGGGACAACCGATCGCGAAGCAATTCCTGCTCGGTGCGCGTTAGCTCAATGCTTTCACCGGACCGGCGCTCGTGCCGCTCCTCGAGGTTTAGGTGAAGTCTGGCGCCGAGCCGTTTGAGGTCCTGGCTGAAGCTCTCCGTGAAGCAGACGGCCGAACACGCGAGAACGCTCTCGGTTGCCTCAGCAGGGTCGAATTGCTGGGAAAACATATACAGCTGAGCGAATAGGTGTCGTGGTGGGAGACGAGAGACAAAGTCGCTAAATCTCTTCTCGCGACGCCAAGGCGCCAATCTCTTGAAAAATGCCGCTGGTCCAAACGCCCCAACGGCGCCCCGTTCGAAGGCGAGGTTAGACGGGTATATTTGTCGGAGAGAGTACGATGGCCCGCCATGTATCGCCGCGCTCTCGACGAGCAAATCGCTGTGGCCTGCCTCCACCACGCGTGCACGAGGGTTATTTCTGGCCCAGAGTAGGTATCGATAGTACGAGCGCAAGCGTGCAGTTGGGTCTCGCAAGATTGTTACCGTGAATGTGTTGGCTGGTACGTTTAACCACCACGCCGGGTAGTGCGACGTTGCGAAGAAGTAGTCTCCGCTCCGGATTAGGTCCGCATTATGCGCAACGAATCTTTTTCCATTTCCGATGAGTGCCGTGTGGGCGGAGGACTCCAAGACGCCGATGCCGTCAAAGCCACCTAGGCCCAAGAAGGCCGAGTCGAGACTAGAACCCGCCGTCTTACGAATGTGATAGTGATATATACGCGAGGGTGTGTTCATGAATGCGATGTCCCGTTTGGCGTAGTTGCAATCACTTCTCAAACGTAGCTTGAGCCGCACGATTGTCAGGCAAGGTTGCCGTGATATGCAACGTCAATTGCATTGCGGAGTGCCGGGAGGTCGCCGGTGCTAACAAAATGGAGTTGGCCGGGAGCTGCAATGCTGGCATTTAAGCCAGTGTTGTCACTCGCAATCAGGGGTACACCAGTGGCGAGTGCCTCCCCGGGAGCGTAGGAACAGCCCTCTCCGAAACTTGGGTGAACGGCGACGCCGGCTTGAAGTAGATGTGGCAGGGGATCACCGGGACTGATAGTCAACCGCCGGTCCATTGCGCATGCAGCTTGAATGTAACGGCGCATGCCGCGAGTGCTCCAGCCGCCAACAAGAACGAGGCGCAAATCATCATATGGCAGGCCGCGGATCGCCTCGATAAGGAGAGGTGTTCCCTTCGCGACACTCAGGCTACCGATGTAGATCACATTGAAGGTGGAGGCTGTCGGTGCCTGTTTGCGCTGACTGAAGCGCCGATCTGGGACAAGGGGGAAGAGCTTGAGCCTCTCACTCGGGAATCCTTCCCCTACAAAGGAGTTCCATGCGTACTCAGAGGAGACGTGCACATAGTCAGCGTCTCGGTACTCGCTAAGATTCCTCTTGACGTTACTGTCGGCCCAGGGTTTCTCTATCGGGTACTGTTCCCAGGCCTTCCGATATTCCTTCGCGAGGTGGCCGAGGTGCACCGTCGCTGACACGAGTCCAACGGATCCATATTTGTGTTGCCGCGCTCTTCTAATCTGACGTAGGCCGCATCCATTGAAGACGAGTAGGTGATCGGCGGTCCTTGGCAGGTGACTTGCTGCAGTGTAATCAAAGACGGTATTGTTGAGTAGTACTCTTAGCCCTGGTGAGAAACGGACAGGCGGCAAAGTGTGGAGACGACTTCGTAATGTCGGTGCGGTGATTTCAACTCCAGTCCGCCGGTCGTCTTTCGTAGCTGGCTCGGGCGTTAGGTAGGAGTGAAGTCGACCGGCGCCGCGCAGAGCGGCGACGACAGCAGCGAGGTGCTGTCCCAAACCGCCCACGCCGTAGGGCCCGCTCGACGATACCACGGTTGGGCCGCTTGGAAGAGATCGCTGTTGTGCGTCCCTCGCAGCCGTTCGCCAAGCGCACTGAGAATGCAAAGATGTGATGCCGTTGGGATCCAACAACAAGTCAACGTCAGAAGGAGTCGGTTCCTTTTGGGGCAGCTACGGGGAGGGCTGGCTGGACGCGGGGCGTTCGAGCAAATTTCGTTGGGTGCGGCGAATCGTGCCGGATCTATTGCCAGGCGCGACAGAGGGTCAAGCGACGGGCATGCCGCCACCCCATCGTCATGGCCCACCCGGCTCGCGATGGTGCTTCAAGGCCTCTGCCTAATGGATCTGAACGCGGCGGCGGAGCATGACTGAACGTCCAAATGTCCCAACCCCGCGCGCGGTTACTAAAGCACTTGTCCTAGCCCCCCGATGAATGGCTAACCGGAGAGCACTTGCGGTACTGCGAGAGATGTGGAGCGTGACGTGGCTTTGAGCCGTACTTTCGACAAACGGTCGTGGTTTGGCAGCCATCCGGAAGGATCGACCGGAGATGCGCAACGCGCCGCGCACCCTGAGCTGACATGAGGATCCACACTGCACAAGCGCCTTAAGACTGCGTCGGCGCGGAAGTTGCCGTACACCAAACAGCCGGAGTACCGCACGTGGTGAAGCATTGGGGTGGCTTGCGGAAGTGCTGTCAGCAGGGTGGCTGGTGCCCAAGAGTCTTTCCGACGGCTGGTGTTCCTCTATTTGAAGAAGACGCGGCGAGTCAGTAACCGGCACTTTGATGACGACTTCGTCGGAAAAGCGGCCGACAACATGTACCGGGACCGACAAGCCAGTCAATGGATCACTCGCAGTGACGGCAGCAACGTTGCCGTCGACGCCCGCTATCGCGAGCTCGTACGGTTCGGAGGGGAGGTCGAAACGGCTGGGTTCTGTCGATGAGGGGTCATAGTCATTCATGACGTCCCTGGTCATAGCGTATACCGGAATAACGAACTTTGTCTTTGTCACTTGGAAGGGGAAAAAGGCGAACACCTCTCGGTTATATAGCGGAGGAAAGTGCTTTGGATCTGCCGAGTCTCCTTCGAACTGAATGTTATCGGTAAACGACGTCAATCGTCGCAGCGATAGTTCCCTCGGGATGTCGATCGGTTCAGCGCCGGCCATGGCTGTCACAAGGCGATGGACAGCTTCCATGGCAACGCCGCCAAGCGCATCGCCGGGATAATTATGAGGGGACTTAGCGAGCGCTTCGAAAAAGGATGAGGGAACGAGCGAGGCGGACCCGGAATGAACAGCGTAGAAGTCAATTGCGGTGACGCCCTTGTTGACATAGGAGGTGAGATAGCGCAAGACGTCCTTGGCATTGATGTGTTCCATATCGGCGGTTGACAAATCCTTCGCCGGAACGGGCCCATCCGATGGTTCCATGTTCACCTCTGTGATCCACATGGTGGGTGGCGCGCCGCCTTCTGGGTGCGTGAATCGTCCATGTTCCACACCGCCAAAAAGGGTTGGATAGGGAGCGAGGTCGTGGATGAGCGTCTCCGTCTCGATGCCGGTAAGCGGATACTCGGGGAAAAAGGCGTCATATTCAGGGGTAAACGTTTCGTGCCATTGGCCTTCGCTGTCCTGCCAGCCGGACGGTTCGCCGAGGCCGTTTAGCGGGCGGTTCCCGGTGCCGTGTTCCGGGGGGAAGTGGACCCAGCCTTGGTACGGATGCTTGTCAATGGCCGCGAGACCCAGAGGCATCCAGGCGCCGCTATCCCACGGGCGTTGGCTGGCGAATCCGTTTCCGACCTGCACATCCGGCACACCATTGGCGGGGTCATGCAGATAGTCAATGGTACGGGTGAGAAGTTCCATCTGGAGACCTTCGCCCGGGCCTTCAAGAGGAGGGGAATAGTAGTTGTTGATGTTCAGAAAGCTCGAGCCAAAGCTGAGCTCATTCCACACCTCGACATCGAAATTATCGGAACCGAGGAGTGCCTTTACTTCCCTGGTGACAACTCCCACGTAGTTCAGCCAGCCTAACATCGTTTTTTCGAATCGCGGGTTGGGCCCGCTTTCCTTAAGTACCGGCTGCCGGAATGGTTCGTATCGAAGGGTAGCGAGCTTGAGTTCGCCAGCGGGATACGAGGTCATAAGGGGTGTCGACATTTGCGCGGTGCCGTCGGGGCTAATCGAGGCGATGAGCTGTCGTGCGGCCACTCCGCTAAACGAGATGCCTGTATGACCCGGTATCACGGATGCAACGTCTTCGGGAGCCAAATGGATTTCGGTGGCCCCAACGTTTGCGGGGCTGACCAGGTGGACGATATCGGGCGTGACAGGACAGGGTTCACCCGCGTTCGCGTTGAGCAATATCAAGGGGCGGATGCCGTTTTCGCGAAACGCCGTGAGGATAGTGGCCAGACTGGTTCGATCGCGTTCGTTCAGCGTGCTTGGATCCGCGTAATCGAGGCTATTCCAGCCCACCTCGATGCGCGCGCGCTTGAAGCCACTGTCAGCAAGTAGTCGTGCCGTTGCGGCAGCTTCAGCAGGGTAGACGTTGAAATTAATGCCGATCGCGTTGAGCAAGGTGGTTGCCGGAACGGTGTCCAGATAGGACCGCCAGGGCTGCTCCCAATGGGAGCGCGGTCCGAAAGGCATCGCCTGTCCGGGGTCCGTGTAATTGGTGATCGTGACGGGGTCGGCGGCGTAGGCTCTTGCCGGCGACTGCATGCAGACAGCCAGAACCGTGAGCACCAGAGCACAGAGGGTGGGACGGCTTATCGCGCCGTCGCCGAGATAATTGCGCGCAGCCATAGCGCCCGGGTCATCGGCAAAGCTGAGGCTGCTCGTCAGACCAGCTCAGCGTCGTGGACGTTTAGCCGAGCGACAGGTGACGCGGTCAGCGCAGGTGCTGGAGGCGTCGCTGCGGCATGCTCAGCCGGCTGACCTTGACGCGCGTCGCCAAGCGAGGTAGCCGGGGATTGCACGGTACGCAAGCCAGAAAGGTCGCCAGAGATAGGCAGTTCCCAGGCCAATCCAGCCCTTGCTCGCCAACGGTTTCCACCACCGCATGAAGTCCCTGTTGGGGAAGAGCTCACTCCAAAGGAGCGCGGCCTTGGCGTGGAGACCGCTCACCGCTGATAGCTCCGCAAAGCCTTCTGACATCGGCACGTTCTGGAGGCGAAGCCTCGCCTCGACGGAGCTTTCGTCATCGACACCGAGTCCGACCGCCATGCGCCTGCCCTCTCTCGTGAGGCTCAGGCCGGTGGCGAAGGCCGGCGTGCCCCCGAGATGCTCGGCGAGGTCACACGCTTCTTGCCAGACCTCGAGAGGGGCACGAGCCAGGGCCAGTTCGAGGTCGACCATCGGTCTGCGTTCGAGTGCTCCCATGGGAGTTTCGGGCGTCTCGCCGCCGTGCTGGACCGCATGCAGCGCGATGTGTAGGAGGCGCGCAGCGTGGGACGGGGTTCGCACCAGCTCTCCGCCCACGGGCTCGAGCATCCCGCTTGAGGAGAAGGCTTTCCAAACCTCGTCGGGCTCCGCGCCGAGTCCAAACAGAGTGCAGTGGAGATCGACCCCGGCGCCGTCGGTTGGCCGTGACCAGGAATAGCCCTGGTCCGACTCCATCCGCGGATGCTCGAGTTGGGCCAGGTCGTCGAGGAAGCCAAGGCTCTGCAGGACCCGGTGTGCCTTGGCCCAGTCGCCTTTCTGGATCAGCAGGTCGGTGTCTCCGTAGAATCGCGGCTGGTCGTTTCCATAGAGCCAGGTCGCGATCGTTGGGCCCTTGAGCAGGATGGAGTCGATCTCGGCTGCGTCGAAAGCGGCTGTCACCTCGGCCGTGACGAGGTCGACGCTGAAGTTCTGGGCCGCCCAGCGCAGTGAGTCAGGGATGTCGATGCGGGTCGGTTCCACGAATCGGAGGTCGCCATCAAGCCAACGCCTGCGCCGCGAGCATCCTTGCGCCGCAGCGCACGAGCGCTTGGCTTTGACCCTGGCGCCACGGCGCCGCGTCCGAGAGCTGGCTGAGCAGTTCTGAGTCTTTCTTCTAGCCGATACGCGAAGTGGCTGTAAGTCGGTCGGCTGCCTCGGTGGCGGTCACGAAGCGCACTCCTCGGTGGCGGCCGATGTGTTCGAGATTGGCGGCGATGACGTCCCACCGGTCCTGGTCCGCGCTGCTGCGGACGACCAGGGGGAGAACGGATGGTGGCGCGACCGACAACTCGAGCGCCAGGCGCTGGACGAAGTTGCCTCGATCTGGCCAAAGCGGGATCCGATGAGCTTGGCTCCGGGCAGGAGGGCTGAACAGCGGCATGAGCAGAGGACCGCCGCCTTCGCGATCTGGCTGAGGGAATCTCTCCGGGCTCGAATAGTAAGGACGTCGCGGGATCCGTGAGAGGTCCGGAAGCAGACCTCTGCATGGACTGTGGTGGAGTGGAGCCGGCGGCCAACCAGGCTCAACGGTCCAGTCAACCTTGACGTTCGCATCGGCAGCACGCGGAGCATGGCGCCGTTGAAGAAATGGTCTCCAGCCCTGTGCGAGGTCGGTGCCCGGCCGAAGGCGGACCCGAAGGCTTCGAGGCCGGTCGACAGACAGTGCTCGGCCCAGGCTTCGTCCTCATAGTCGGCGAACCAGTCGCCGGCATCTGCATCCCAGCGCCAGGTGTGGGTATGCAAGCCGAGCTCGTCGCCGCTGTCGACAAACCGGGCGAGGTCGTCTCCGTGTGTCTCCACCAACCAGCTCGCCGATCCCCAAGTCTCCGCCACCTGTGGGTCCATGCGCAGAGACCAGGTGAAGACGGCCGGTGCGCCGGTGGCCTCCGAGATGCGCTCGCGCAAGGCCGGCAGTCGCTCGACGAAGCGGTTGAAACCGCTCCATGGAGGCCGCTCGCGGCGGTCGAAGGTGTGCGGGTCAGGCTCAACATCAATGCCGAAGACAACCGGAAGCTCCCCTCGTCGTCGCACGCGGTCTAGCAGCCTGGCGCCGGCTGCCACCGGCGGAGTCGGCGATTCCGGACGGCGGGCCCGATCTGGCCTCGGCGAAGCGGTTTCCAGTTCAACATTTGCGGTGGCGCATATTGTCTTGCACATCGCCCCAGCCTTCGCAAAACGTCCGAGTGCGTCTTCAAGATTCCGTCGACACGCGTGGACGACGCAGCCGGCGTGGACTTGGAGATGGCTTCGCTCAGCGAACTGGTTGAAATCGTGATTCCGACCTATGGGCGGCCCGAGGGCCTTGCCCTGGCCATCGAATCTGCGCTGGTGAACACGCCGTTTCGAGTCACGGTTCTCGACGATCACTCGCCGGATCCGGTAGCCGACACGGCCGACGTCCGCGTTTTGGAGACGTCCCACGGCGAACGACTCCGGATCATCCGAAATTCGTTCAATCTCGGAGCTAGCCTCAACATCCTGCGCGCCCTGGAGGTTTCCCGTGCGCCATACACCTGGCCGTTTGCAGACGACTGGCTGATGACCCCGGAGGCCGGGGACGAGGTCGCGGCGGCGATCGAGCAGGATCCGGAGGCCGCCGTCCTCTATTGGCATGCGGGCCTTCCCGCTGAAGAGCGCCACCACATCGCGACGCTTCTCGATTACGTCGAGCTGATCGAGCAAA
Organism: uncultured Solirubrobacterales bacterium; assembly: GCA_963838035.1. GTDB lineage: Bacteria > Actinomycetota > Thermoleophilia > Solirubrobacterales > 70-9 > CAVVNN01. The sequence continues at coordinate 609,111 of CAWIPM010000002.1, read as the reverse complement.
GCCGGGCTGCCTACGGGTTCTCCGACAATTTCTTCCATCGCGTCGTAAGAACCAATGTTGGAAGGCGCTATGTCCGGCTCGACGCCCGCTTCAGCCATGCTCAACCCACGCTGGGCATTCAGCTGGCAGCCCTAACCGATCAGATGTCGATCTCCGTTCGAGGCGGAATACTCTCCAGGCCTGCGCCCGGCAACAGGTCGAGCTGGAGCCTGAACTACGCCCACCGGTTCAAACTCGATCCTGGATATCTGATAGACGACCCTGAGCTGCGGCGGCGTTACAGAGCCGTCGTTGCCGAGCATTTCCCCTGGCGAGCGGCATTGATCGACCTCGAAAGCCGAGAGAGAGGTTCGATCGATGAGGAATTCGCCATGGACGCGGCGAGGATGGTCGGATCTTCAGGCGTTCGGTTGCGGCTTCGGGTTGAGGCGCGCCTCGCGCTGTGGTTGCGTGCTTCGGCGCTCGGAAGGCTCTTCGGTCGCCTGGTGCCAAGTAAGAAGGGCGAAGTCGACCGGATCCGCTTTCAAGCGATGAAGTGGTGACTGGATAGGCGAAGGGGTGAGGCCGATGATCGGTCCATTACGTCCTCGGTGAAGTTCACGCGGGGGCGCTGCCTCGCCGGCAGCATGCATGCTTATCCGGGTCGTCCTGTGAAAGTCAGAAGCTGAGTTCTCCGTTCGCTGATCACATGGAGGCTTTGATACGTCGCATCGGCCGGATTTCGGCAGAGCACCCGAGGACGAGGAGCCTAATCGCTGCGGGCTATCAGTTCGTCACTCCGTCTGTTGCAACTATTCGCAATGGGGGGGCAAAGGGCCTGAAGATCAGAACGCGGAACGCTAATCCCGGCTATCGCTTTGGCACTACTGAGCCCATGGTTCAAGAGGTTCTTTTCGCACACCTCGATCTGGGAGCGGTTTGCTACGACCTCGGAGCTAATGTGGGCTTCTTCACCCTGGTGGCCGCGGTCGCTGTGGGCCGGCACGGCCGCGTCTACGCTTTCGAGCCCGCGCCGGATACGGCCAACGAGTTGCGCGCGAACGTGACGCTCAATTCGCTGGACCAAGTGGAGGTCTTCGAGTTGGCCGTATGCGCCTCGGTGGGACTATCGAGCTGGTCGAATGGGAGGAATAGTCTGAGCGCTAGGTTGGGAGAAGGGTCGATGACCGTTCAGACGACAACACTCGATGCGCTTGATCTTCTGCCGCCGACCCTCGTGAAGATCGATGTGGAGGGAGCGGAGCAGCAGGTGATTGCCGGGATGAAAGAGATCATCGATTTGCACCGCCCGACCATTCTCTGCGAGATGCACATGGTCGGACCGGTTGAGCACGCGGCTACCCAGCTCGCAACATGGCTTCCCGGCTATTCAGTAGAGCCATTGGAGTCCGGATGGGCTTGGGCTCCCCACCTGTTGGCGACACCCGATCGCTGAAGAAGGGCATCGACTCGACGGCGACGAGACGCTGTTCAGCGCTGTCGGCCGTCATGCGGGGCTCCGAGCCTCTCCTTGATTGGGTCGGGGGTATCGCATCGACGTGACGGCAGGCTGATCGGGCTCGAGCTCAATCTACTTCCTCCCCCGCGAGCGCTCGCACCCGCTGGCCAAGCCGGAGGTGCTTCCGCAAGATGTTGATTCGTTCGCGGCCGTGCGGGGCGAGCCAGCGTGCCCAGGCGGCCGGCAGCCTGCTGTGGGCCGGGAACAACTCATAGTCGAACATCGGGCGCTCCGCGTTTGAGAGCCGCTGCAGATATCTGAATCCGCCGTGCCCGAAATCGATCAGGCGAGCCCCGCTGTCGAGCTCGTGCTCGATCCCGGCGACCACCGCGCCCAGACCCGGGGAGAGTTTGCCCCAGGCCGGATCGAAGGCGGTCAGCAATATCTCACTGACGTCACCGGCGCGCGTGAACAAAGCCGCGCCCACGACCTCCTCTTTGCAGGCCACCTTCCAGAGGCGCCAGTCTCCGCTGGCTACGAGGCGCTTGCCGGCCTCAACGATCGTCTCTTCCACACCATCGATCAGCCATCCCGATTCCCACTGCCAGCGCGCACGGTGCAGCTCCGCAAGCGCCCGGACGTCATGTGGGACCAACTCGGCGCTTTCCGTGCACCGGATCTCCAGGCCAGCTTCGGCTCTGCGGCGAACGAGACGCCGAAGGTCGGTGCGCCTGCGCCGCGGCAGGCCGCTGAACCAGGCTTCGCGAGATGTCTGTCCCTCGACCACCAGCAGTTTCCCTGGGTTGCCGCGGCGCAGCCATGCCGGCCCGCCGGGCCACTGACGCCGCAGATCATGCGGCCATACGGCCCGCGAGGGAACAGGGCCGAATGCCAAGCGTGCAGGCGGCGGAGAACTCTCGCTGAGCGCGTGTGCAAACAGCGAAAGGGTCTCCTTCGGAGCGTCGCGATGCACGAGCGGCTCAACTGACCAGAAAGTCGCCTTGCCGATCAACTGCAGGTCGGGGAGACGAGAATCGCGATCGACCAGAAAGCCTGGGAACAACCCGACGAGCCGCTCGCCCTCCGTCACCACGGCAACGCGAAGAGCGCGCGACTCCCGGTCCGCGGGAGCGCACCGCGCCTCCCACCAGGCTCGCATCCATGCGGGCCGGCAGGTCGGTTTTCCGCATTCTCTCGCCAGGCGATCCCACTGCGCCTCGTAGCGCTCGACCTCGTCGAAGCTCTCGATCACACGGCAATGGATCCCCGCGGTGGACTCCACTGGAGAGGTCACCAGAGGGTTGGCCGCCTGGCCGGAGAAGACGTCACCGGCCCGCCCGGCGAAATCCGCAGGTTGGCGATCTCATAGCCCAGACGCGCTTGGAGGTAGAGAAGCCCCGCCGGAAGGACCAACGCGCTTCTGCTTCTCGTCGTCAGATAGCGGACGCCAAGCTCCCCGAGCGAGGTGACCATGTGCGTATGCAGCAGATAGCGTGCTGTGTAGCGTGGAGCGACCAAGACGTTCAACATCGCCCAGTGCCGATCGACCGTCGCCAGGGCCACTCCCGCTGCCGAACCGTCGATGTCCTCGGCGAGCCACCAGCTGTCAACCGTCCTTTCCAGCAGCCACGCTGGCTGGTCCAGTTCGCGCAAGACCCGCGGACGCTCCGGTCCCGACAGCGCGCGGCAGTTGATGCCTTCGTGGCGAGCCCGCGTCACGTTGGTCCTGGCAGCGCGAAAGCGGCGACCCTTCAGCATCGGCGCACCGAACGACGGAATGCGAAGGACGCTCCGAGCGTAGAGGTGACTTCGAATGCCACGGCGGCGGGCGAGGAGATAGTCGCGGATGTGCTCTCCGCTCGGAGCACTCGTCAGCTCCACCGACAGGCGAGGCGCCCCGAGCAGGATCTCGACCGCCGAGCGCGCTCCCGTCAGCGGCGATGTGGGGGGCGCACTCAACCCTCCGCGGCCGAGGAGCCAGCGGGTGAACGTCGCTGCGGGAGCCACGGCAGGAGCACTGGGCCTCAGCTGACCAACATCGTCCGCCATCCTTCCTCAACGTCTGGGGACCGGCGATTCTGCCGGACGACAATTAGGCGATGCTGAGCTCGAACTAAGTGACCTCCTGCTCGCGGGCCCGGGCTTCCACGTCGATGCCGTGGGTGCGGCGACTTTAGGTCGCCCGACGTGGTGAAGATCGACTTTGAGGAGCGGTGAAATGCACACGTATTGAGCCTCCAGGTGCGTTGTTGGTGTGATGTCGCGAGAGTCGAGCAGCGACGCGGATCGGCGGCAGCGCCTCGAGGAGGCCGGCTGGATGCTGGCGATGCTCCTGCCGGGCGCCCTGACGGTCTTCCTGGGCTTTCGCAGCGGAGGCTTCTACGTCGGCGCTACGAGCCTCGCGGCGGCCGAGATGGCGCTGGTGATCGGGCTGCGCTTCGCCTTGGCGCGGAGACCCCTGCAGGGGGTCAGCACGCCCCTTGCCGTGGCTGCGATCGCGATGGCCTGCTTCTGCGCTTGGACGCTGCTCTCGTCCGACTGGTCGCATTCGATGAGCAGGGCGCTGCCCGAGTATTCACGCGCGCTGCTCTACGGGCTGACGCTGCTCTTCTTCGGGATGCTGCCGTTCAGCGTCCGCCGGATTCGGTGGATGGTCTACGGGGTGGCGGCGGCTGCGGTCGCGATCTGCACGGCGGCGCTGATCGCGCGGTTGCTCCCGCACGTCATCTTCGACCCGACTCTGGCGAGCGAGCACCGGCTCGGGTACCCGCTCACCTACTGGAACGCGCTGGGGATCCTCGGCTGCATAGGGGCGGTGCTCTGCGTGCACCTCGCCTGCAGCACGCGGGACTCGTGGGTCGCCCGGGTGCTGGGAGCCGCCGCGGTGCCGCTGTTCGCCCTGACGCTCCTCTACACGCTCTCGCGCGGGGGGATCTGGGCGGCGGCGGGGGCGCTGGTCGTCTACGTGGTGGTGGGGAGGCCGCGAGCGCTGATCAGCGGCGTGATCGCGACCGTTCCGACGACTCTGATTGCCGTGGCGGTGGCCATCCCGACCAGCACGATCGCTGAAAGCTATCCGAACGGCATGGTCGCGGAGGGGAAGCACGTGGCGCTGGTGCTCGCCGGGTGCATGCTCGGTGCTGGCGTGCTGCGGGCCAGCTTGCTGCCGCTGGACGGATGGCTGGTGGGGCTGCGGCTGCCGCAGCGCGCTCGGCGGCCGGTCCTGGCGGGCTCGGCGGCCGCGGCGCTGGTGCTCGTCCTCGCCGCCGGTGTGGCGGCGAACGCGCCGAACGTGGTCCAGGCCAAGTACCACGAGTTCACCGACCGCGCCAACACCTCACCGGCCGCCGGGGAAGCGCGGCTGTTCAGCGCCCGGCCCGAGGGCCGGTTCGACCTCTGGCACGTCGCCCTGGACGCCTACCGGGAAAACCGGCTTCACGGTAGCGGCGCCGGCACCTACGCGCTGAGATGGCAGCGGGAACGGCCCAACGGGGGCCAGGTCGTCAACGCGCACTCGCTCTACCTCGAGGTGCTGGGGGAGCTGGGCATCGTGGGGCTGGTGCTGCTGGTGATCGCGATCGGGTTGATCCTCGGGGCGTTCGCCTTTCGCGCGCGTGGCCCGGACCGTGCGCTCTTCGCTGCACTGCTGGCGGCCGGCCTGGCCTGGGCTGTCCATGCGGGGGTGGACTGGGACTGGCAGATGCCGGCTGTGACGCTGTGGCTCTTTGCCCTCGGGGGTGCCGCCTTGGCGCGTTCGCTGCGTTGGCGGCGCCGCCGGCACCGCAGCGAGCTGAGGACGACCGTGGTCCGGGCCGGCGGTGTGATCGCCTTCCTGTTCGTGGCGATTGTCCCGGCCCGCGTCGCGCTCTCGCAGGCCAGCCTCGACTCGGCGATCGGGGCGCTGAAGAGCGGCAACTGCGCGACTGCGGAGGCCGACGCGAACAGCGCCCTCTCCGAGGTCAGCCAGAGGCCGACGCCGTACGCCGTGATTGCCTACTGCGACATCAGGCGCGGCCGCTACGGATCGGCGATGATCGCCTTGCAGCGCGCGCTGCAGCGCGATCCCAACAACTGGGCGCTGCACTACGGGCTCGCGGTCGCGCGAGCCGGAGTTGGGCTTGACCCGAGGGGCGCCGCGCGACGGGCCGCAGCGCTGAACCCCTACGAAAGCCTTGCCCACTCGGCGCCGTTTCGTTTTCGAGGGGTTAACAAGCGTGCCTGGGAACGCGCTGCTCACAGCGCGCCCCTCCTACCACCAGAACCAGGCGATCCATGATCAACCGACTGCTATCAGCGACGCTGGCAATCTTTCTCGTAGGTGGCTGCGGGGCTCTTGCCCTAGCAGCTGCCGGCGGGTCGAGCAACGCGAGCAATGCCGCGATCAGCCAGTACGAGACCGTTCAGGCGACCCACGGAAGCCATGGCGTCAAGGGAGCCCACGAAGCCGGAGGCAAGATGAACTCGGGCGGTGGCGGGCCGGGGTCGGGCAGCGCTGGGCAGGAGGCTCAGGGCGGCTCAGGTTCCGCCTCGGCGGCGAGCGGCCTACCGTTCACGGGGTATGACGCACTCGCCCTGGCTGGCGTCGGGCTGCTGCTCGTCCTGGCCGGCGTGGCACAGCGTCGCTTCGAAACGAAGCGCCAAATTTGATCGCGGCGGGAGCGCCGGCTGGGCCTAGCCGGCCGGCGCTACGGCGGACGCGGGGGAGAGGCCCTCGCGAGGCCTTGCCTGCCTCGGCGCCGCACCGCAATGAGAGCCGAAGTGCTGGGTCCAGACGTGGACTTCCTGGTCGCCACCCAGATCGCCGACCCTGAGACCGACGCCGATCTGGGTGTAGTGGCCGAGGATGTTCGCTCGGTGCTCGGGCGAGTGGATCCAGGCGCGGAAGATCGAGCGCACGCTGTCGTAGCTCCCGGTGCCCCAGGCGAGGTTCTCGCCGACCCGCCAGCATGGCGCGGGGAGATAGCTGACTCGCCGCATCCAGAAGCTGAATGCCCGCCCGCAGGCGGTATGGCTGAAGCTGTCGCAGCGGAGGATGTCCCCTGACTTGTCGAGAGCCGAGCGATCCAGAGCCCTGGCATTGACCAGCCCGACCATCCCGGCACGGCGTCGAGCGAAGTCGGTCATGCACCGCATCGCCCTCTCCTGCGCCGCCGCGGAGGCACCGCGTTCGGTCTGGTTGGCGCAGATCGAGGGGGGCGCGATCAATCGGCTCAGGTCCATCGCTCCCGCGGCCGGGGCGAGCGCAGCGCCGACAAGCGCAACGAGGGCGAGTGAGATGAAGATCTTGCGACCCACGCCCCTTGTCTCGCCATATGGGCGTCATCCCTTGGGCGCCGCTTTCCCGCAGCGGACGTTCGTACTAGTGAGATGAGGCGCTTCGGCCACATCCCCTCGGTCGCCCCGATCACCCCCGGGTGGTGGTCATCGCTCCCGGCCGTCGCGCTAGGCGCGCCGCGGCGGGCGCGAGCGCTGCGACAGCCGGGAGGAAAGCCGCCGTCCGGGCGGCCGCAACCCTAACCGCCGGTTACTTCGCCGTTCGCGTTGACTGGGCATTCGCCATTGTTGAACGTGTCGAACTCGTCCTTGACCAATTCCGGTTCGCCCGATTCGTAGGCCTGCTTGACGAGTTCGAAGACTTCTTGTTCGGAGAGTTTGTAGTTGATGTTCGCGTTGTTGGTGCTCAGCAGCGCGGCCACGGCCTGGCGCTCCAGGGCACTGAAACCGCCGCCCCCTTCGTTCAGCGCTTCGAGAAGGGTGATGTGGGGGCCGAACCCGAAGACTTGGTCGAAATAGTCGCTTGGGCTGTAGGTCGTTCCCCAGACAGCTTCGCTCGTGTGATTCTTCCAGTAGCCCAGGGTGCAGCCCTGTGCCCCGCCGTACTGTGTTTCGGCCGCGTCGCCCGTCGAGCCGCCTTCTTCGGAGGCGATCGCCAGCGTCGCCCCACCGCCCACGAGCACGGCACATGCAATGACGACTATCGCTGTGCGAAATAGCTTGGGCACGAGGTCGAGCGTAGCCAAGATCTGACGCACCGGGGCCTGATATGGGCCGAGCAGCACCTTTTTCAGACCGGTGGCCAGGCAGAGACGATTGAGGGTCGGTTGAAACGAGGGGGGCGGGGGCGCGCAGCCGCCGAGACCCTGCCCTCGGCCGCCAGGCGGCCGGAACCTTGTTGGGGCGGGCTGCCCGCGTCTCGTCACCCGGCTTGCGGGCAGCCCGACGGTGCCGGCCTTCGCCATGCGCCCATCGGCCTACGGTGGAGGGTTCTCCACCCAGAAGGGCGATTGCTGGGCCAAAAAAAGGGAGCGCGACCGCCGATGCGGTGGCCGGAGGAGGCCGCGAGCCGCCCGTGACGAGGACCGCCTTCATGTCCGCCTGCGAATGCTCTAATTTGGCTCCATTTCCAGGTATGGCCCGGGCAGGCCGATCGCTATTCTCAGTCTCAAGGGAGGCACCCAAGCCCGCCGACGCAGGGGTCGGGAAGAAGAAGGAATCCTGTGAGATCGTGCCCCCGACGTCTTGGCTGCCGGCCCCCAACCCCGGTTCGACCGCTTGAGGGAACTCGATGAAGAAGAGCGTATCCCTCGAGCTGGGCGAGTTCACCTTGGATGCCCTGGCAGGAGTGGACAGGGCCGAAATGGACCGTGTTCCGGCGAGGGTCTCCCGCGCGATGCGCTACTACCTCGAGGACAGCGACTCGGGCCGAGGGGAGTGGCCGTGCTCCGACTTTCTGCGCGACCGGTCTCTCGACGGGATGGCGGAGCTGGAGCTGAGCGTCGACGAGCGTCTTTGGAGCCAGTTCGAGCGGGAGGCCGCCCGCCAGGGCGTTCCCGCGCAGCGGCTCGCCGAGCACGCGGCGCTCTACTTCGTCGCCGATCACGACGCCGGGCGCGTCACCCAGCGAATCCTCGAAGACCTGGACGACTGACCGCGCCTGCGGCCGGCAGGTCGCGGAGGCCGCCGCGCGGATAGCATCCCGCGCCGTCCATTCCAGAGGAGACCTGCAGACCGATGAGCGATGAGAAGTACGAGCTGACCACCGACCAGGCCGAGCGCGAGGCGTCCGGCGCCCACAGCTATGGCCGCTACCTCGAGGAGTTCGAGGTCGGCGCCGTCTACAAGCACTGGCCGGCGAAGACCGTGACCGAGGCCGACGACCACCTCTTCTGCCTGATCACGATGAACCATCACCCGCTGCACCTCAACGACGTCTACGCGAAGGGCTCCCAGCAGGGCCGCAACGTCGTCGTCGGCCCGCTCGTCTACTCGCTGGCGCTGGGCATGTCGGTCTCCGACATCTCCGGCAAGGCGATCGCCAACCTGGCGACCGAAGAGCTGAGCCACCCCAACCCGGTCTTCCACGGCGACACCCTCTTCTGCGAGACCGAGGTGCTCGACGTCAAGCCCTCGAAGTCGAAGCCCGACCGCGGCGTGGTCAAGGTCCACACCCGGGTCCTCAACCAGGACGGCGTGCTGGTCGCGGAGTTCAAGCGGCTGGTGCTGGTGCCGCGCAGGCCCGTGTAGCTACTTCCCCCGGAAAAACCCCGGGGCATGAAAACGGCCGCGCGGAGTGCCGGCGCGGCCGTTTTCAGTTGCAATCATGGATGCCCTTTCGAGCCTCCCGATCTTCTCAACGGACTAGGACGGCGAAGGTGTCGAGGTCATAGGCGAGGATCGCCCAGGCGCTCCAGATGCGCTGGCCCTCCAGCCCCTTCAGCCTCGAGCGCCGCAGCCCGTAGCCGCGCTTGAGGTGGGATATTCGCCCCTCGATCCCGGTCCGGTAGCGGCGTAGCCGCCGCTTCGTTCGCGCCGAGCCCGGTTCCTGGCGGCCGGAGACGAAGACCCGGTCCGGTTCGATCTCGGCCAGCTGTTCTTCGGAGCGATGGTGGCCAAAGCCGCCGTCGAGCGCCACCTCCCGCGGCGCCAGGCCAAGGCCCTGAAGCTCGGCGGCGGTGTCGGGCAGGAGCGTGTTCTCGCCCAGGTTGCCGGCGCCGCTTGCCGCCGGCAAGACGAAGCCCCGCGCCCCCGGCTTGGTGTTCTGGGTGAGCTCGCAGATCTGGGCGACGTAGCCGAACTCGTTGGGCTTGCCCGCCTTGCCCTTGCGGATCGGGCGCGCATCGGGGTCGGCGAGGGAGACGATGCGCCCGGTGATCTTCTCGCCCCGCAGGCGCTGGGCGGTCTGCTCGGCCACCCGCTCGCAGCGCTCGGCCAGCTGCTCGATCGCCTCGGCCGAGCGCAGCTTGGCCCGGGCGCCGCGGCCGCGCGCTTTGGAACGCGTCTGCGCGGCGAGCCGCCTGGCCTCGCGGGCCGAGCGGCGCAAGAGGCGACCGGCCTCGGCGTTCAGGGCGATCACCTGCTCGCGGGCTTCTCCCGTGCGGCGAGCGAGCGTGCGGGAGATCTGGCGCACCCGCCGCCCGACCGCGCGCGAGCGGTCGCGCACCGCGTTTGCCGGCTCGCCGACCCGCCCCGCGAGCCTGCGACCCGAGCGCGCCAGCGCCTTGGCTCCCTGCAGGCAGAGCACCGCGTCGGAGGGGTAGCGGACGTCGGCCTCCACCACGGTGGAGTCGATCCGCGCCGCCCGGGCCCGGAAGCGGCGCTCGCGCACCGCCTTGGCGATCACCGCCCGGGTCAGCTCCGCCACGGTCTCGGGCCCGAGGCGGCGGGTCAGCTTCCTGACCGTCGACTCGTCGGGAACCCGCTCGGTGATGCCGATCAGGCAGAAGCGGCGCAGGTGCAGAGAGTCCGATACCTCCTTGACCAGGGTCTCGTAGCCCCAGCCGGCGCGCTGCTTGACCACCATCAGCCGCACGTAGGTGGCCATCGGGATCGTCGGCCGGCCGTGGCCGGCGGCCGAGCTACCCCGCTGATCGGCCTCCCGCTGCCAGTGGCCCGCGATCGGCGCCAACAGCGCCGGGTCGGCCAGCAGCTCGTCGAGGCGAGCCAGGTCCTCGGGCAGCTCGCGCACCTCCACTGGCAGCACCTCGTCGAACAGGCACTCGGCCTGCACGCCTTCCAAGCGCAGCATCCGCACCCCTCTCATTCATTACTTCATCCATGATTTGCAGGGAAATTATCCTGCGCGGGGTGGACGGAACGGCCGTTTCAGGCGTGACTATTTCCGGGGGAAGTAGCTAGCTGACCCGCCTAGCGAACGTACTCGTCCGATCTGTAGAGGTCACGATGGCTGTCGATCCAGTCGATCGTGCGCGACAAGCCCTCGCGCAGGCTCGTCTCCGGCTCCCAGCCGAGAAGCTTCCGAGCTAGTGCGGGGTCCGAGGTCAGCCGCTGCACCTCGCTGTTCTCGGGTCTGACGCGCCGCTCGTCGATCTGCACGTCGATCTCGTGGCCGAGCAGCTCGCCGACGATCTCGATCACCTCGCCGACTGAGTGATCCTCGCCTGTGCCAAGCTGGATTGTGCGCCCGATGGCCTCCGGCGCCGTGCTTGCCGCGACGAACCCGGCGACGGTATCCGCCACAAAGGTGAGGTCGCGTTTCGGGTGAAGCGATCCGAGTCGGAGCGGGCCTCCCGCCAGTGCCTGGGTGATGATCGTGGGGATCACAGCTCGAGCTGACTGAAACGGTCCGTAGGTGTTGAACGGCCGCAAGATCGTCAGCGGTAGATCGAAGGATCGGCGGTAGCTGTCCATAAGCTGGTCGGCTCCGATCTTGCTCGCCGCATAGGGCGACTGGGCCTCGAGCGGGTGGTCCTCGGTGATCGTCGCTGCCTGGGCAGTGCCATATACCTCGCTGGTAGACGTATGTACGACCCGTTCGACTTCGGCCCCAAGGGCTGCTTGAGCGACGTTCAGGGACCCCAGCACGTTGGTCTCGAAGAAGTCTCGAGCGTTGAGGTAGGAGTAGGGGATGGCGATCTGGGCGCCCAGGTGGAGGACGATCTCGATCTTGTCGACGGCTGCGGCGACCGACTCGATGTCGCGCAGGTCGCCGAGCATGACCTCCACGCCGGCGGTCACCTCAGGGTCGAGCCAATCCAGGCTGCCCCGGTCGCTGCGCGAGTTGTAGCGCACCAGCGCACGCACATCGGCCCCAGCGCTTATCAGCGCACCAACGAGATGTGCGCCGATGAAGCCCCCCGCGCCAGTGACGAGAATCCTGCGCCTATCGATCCCGCTCATCGAGCCAAGGCTATATGCGCCAGTACGACCGAGCCTGTTCCAGCCCGGCCCCTACGGCTCGCCGTCGTTGCTTCTCGCGGCCTTGTCCGGCCTTGCTCAGGCGGAGTGGTGGCGAATTGTGCGCCGCATGACGAGCCCGGTTCCGACCAGCACCGTGCCGGCAAGGCCGATCAGGACCAGATCGGTGCCCGTGAAGGGAAGGCTGCCACCGCCAGAGCTAGAGCTGCTCGCAGGCGCAACGGTGACGTTGTTCGTCGAGCCGCCGCTGCCGCTTTCCTGCTGACCTGCCACTCCGCTGTATGCGTCCTGGGTGGGGGTGGACTGCGCAGTCGCTGTTCCGGCGGCGACAGCGAGCAGGAGACACGTTGTCAGGACTGCGATGATCTTTGCGAGCTTCATGTGGGGGGCTCCTTTTGAAGTCATCTATTCGGTACCGCCCAGCGTCTCGGTGAACCAGGCTCTCCGACATCTGCATACATCTGGGCGAAGCACTGCCCGGAAGGTTGCGGTCGGAACTGCCATGCATGGTAGCCCAATCGGAGGAGCCCATGGGGGTTCTCGCGCCGGCGATTCGAGAGACCGAAACTAATCGGCCGATTCGTTACCGACTAGTTGGTCGCATTGAAATTTCCGAAGCCGACGGTTGACACTTCCGTCATGGTCGAGGTGAGCAGGTCCCTATCATCGAAGACTGCGCACTGTCATCGGGGCGAGCGAGACCTCAAGCCGGAGCTCGTCGTTGCCGAAGAAGCAAGCAGTGCCCCCTCCAACCAATCCACCACCAATGCATGCAACCCACGACACGACCTATCAGCCCGACGTTTCTGCCCCACGTCGGGTTCTTCAGCGACCCGGCGCACAGCCGCGGATCCGGGGAGCGGCTGTTGCCGCACTCGATGCTGCTGCGAGGCGGGCGCTTGACACCTTCGTAAGCGTCATCCTGCTGTTCCTGCTCTTCCCCGTGATCCTGGTCATGGCGATCCTGATCAAGCTCGACTCCCCCGGGCCCGTCCTCTATCGTGCCCGGCGAGTTGGCTACAAGGGCCGTGAGCTGCGAATGCTCAAGTTTCGCAAGATGAGCGACGGCGCCACCGGCCCGAGGCTGACTTCCGGGGAGGACCACCGCCTTACCCGCGTGGGTGTCTGGCTTACGCGCCTGAAGCTCGACGAGATACCCCAGCTATGGCAGGTCTTGACCGGAGAGATGAGCCTGGTCGGACCACGCCCGGAGGATCCCGAGTTCGTCAAGTTGATGCGGAAGGACTACGAAGTCATCCTGAAAGTTCGGCCGGGTATCACTGGGCTCTCCCAGATCGCCTTCGCCGAAGAGAGCCATATTCTCAGCTCAGATGACCCGATGTCTCACTACGTGTACCGGCTGCTGCCCCAGAAGCTGACAATGGACAGGATGTACGCAACGGAGCAGACCACCTGGCTCAACCTTCGGATCCTCTTCTGGACCGCTGCGGCCGTGCTGCTGAGGCGCCCAGTCGCCGTGCATCGCAATACCGGCAGGATGAACCTCCGAATGCGCTGACGCCGATGCGATCGAGAACCTCCAGTGTTTCCTCATCGCCGACCGCCGCGGGACTCAAGCACAGCAAGCGGGCCATCATCCTCGCCGGTGGCAAGGGCGAACGGCTGGGACCGTATACGACCGTATTGCCCAAGCCACTGCTTCCGATCGGTGACAGGGCGATCCTCGAGGTCGTCGTGCGTCAGCTTCGCTCATATGGATTCTCGCAGCTGACCTTCGCCGTCGGCTATCTCGATCACCTCATTCGCGCGGTATTCAACGACGGCTCCAATTTCGACGTGTCGATCGAATATCACCAAGAGAGCGAACCACGGGGAACGGCCGGGGCGCTGGCATCGATCGGTGAAATGGATGACAGCTTCCTGGTAATGAATGGCGATGTGCTGACAACCCTAGATTACAACGTGCTCTTCGATGCCCACAAGGCCTCCGGCAACGCGATGACGATTGCCTCGCACCGGCGTGTGGTCAAGACGGATTACGGAGTGTTACACACAACCGAGTCGGAGTCGGAGGCCGATACGTGTCGTGTAACTGCGTACGAGGAGAAGCCCGAGATCCCATACCTCGTCAGCATGGGCATCTACATACTGAAGCCGCACGTCAGCGACTATATCCCCAAGGGTCAGTACTTTGACATGCCGGATCTGGTCCAAACTCTGATCGACAACGACGAGCAGGTCGGGTCCTACATATTCGACGACTTCTGGCTCGATATCGGGCGGCACGACGACTACGAACGCGCGATTCTGGAATTCGAGCAGGTCAAGCCTCGACTGCTTGGCAACGGCGCCGCTTCATCCGGTCTCTAGAGGGGCGTCTTCACCAGCTCTGCCGCCCTCCTCCTCCAGTCCGTACTGAAGCGCGTCGAGCACGGTCCGCTGCTGAGCGGAGCTCATGTGCGGGAAGAGGGGCAACGTGATCTGGGTCCGCGCAGCAAGGTCGCTGTGCGCCAGAGATCCGGACTGAATGTCGCGGTAGGCGGTGAAGTCCGCGATGGAGGGGTAGAGAACACTCGTCTGCACCCCGAAGCGATCCAACATCAGGGTTCGAAGTCGATCCCGGATGACCTTTGCAACCGTTACGGGCATGATGTAGCAGGAGCTGCGCGAGACATCATCGTCGGAGTAGGGTAATCCGACCCCCGGAATCTCGTTCAGCTCCTTGCGGTAGATGCCGACGAGCCTCCGCCGCCTCTCGATGTCAGCCTCGAGCCCGCCCAGCCGGTGTGAGAGCAGGGCGGAGCGGATCTCGTCGATTCGATAGTTGAACCCGAGCCCGACGACGTCGTAGCCCTGTGCGTGACCGCGATGGCGATCCCAGGTATTGGACGTCATCGCGTGAGAGCGGCGGCTACGAGCCAGTTCGGCCACCTCATCGTCGTCCGTTGCCAGCAGCCCACCCTCCCCGCAGAAGAGCACCTTGTTCGAGAAGAAGCTGAAGGCGCCGGCCAGGCCCCACGTTCCGAGCTTCTTGCTCGAGCCGGGCGCTGTGGCGCTTGGGCTGTGCGCCGCATCCTCGATCAGCAAAAGGCCGTGTTCCTGACAGAGTCCGTTGAGTTTCTCGACCGGAGCTGCATAGCCGCCGTAGTGGACGGCGCAGACTGCCTTGGTCCGGCTTGTGATTCGCCGCTTCACGTCGGCAACGTCGATGCCGAAGTCGTGCTGCCCCTGGATGTCGGCGAGCACCGGTGAGCCGCCGCAGTAGCGAACGGCATTCGCCGTCGCGACGAAGGTGATCGCCGGCACGATCACCTCATCGCCTGGGCCGACCCCCGCTGCAAGGAACGCCAGGTGCAATGCCGCGGTGCCGCTTGACACCGCGATCGCATGGCGGACGCCCAGATGGGCGGCGAAGCGCTGCTCGAACTTCTCGGTGCGCGGCCCCATCGTGAGCCAGCCCGAGCGCAGCACGTCGTCGACCGCTTCCCGATCGCCATCGTCGAAGCGCATGTCGAAGAGCGGCACGTCCATCGGTCGGGCCACATTATCCGCGCTCGGCCGGGATCAGCACCATCGGCCTGGCCGGTCCACATGGCAGAGTTACGCGCATCGAAGCCGAGTCAAGCGAACGAGCGACCAATGTGCTTGCAGCCCGTCTCCGCGCTGCCATCCCGTCGGCCGACGGCAGGATTGCCGGGTCGCCGGCCCTGTATCTCCCCGCGGCACTGGTCCTGGCTCTCTGGTTGGTGGGAACCCACTTCAGCGGCGGCTACTTCGCTCGGGACTGGTACCCGGCAGCGATCACGCTGATCCTGTTGCTGGCGGTCACCGCCTTCGCAGGCAACCGCGCTCTACCCGAGGCAAGAACCGTGCGCCTGGCACTTGCCCTGCTGGCCGGCTTTGTGGCCTGGAACTACCTCTCGATGCTGTGGGCCGGCTCGCCGGGGAGCGCCTGGGAAGCGTCCAACGAGCTTCTGCTCTACCTCGCCACGGCGTGGGTGCTGGCGCTTGTTCCCTGGACCGGAAGATCAGCTGGCATCTTTCTCGGGGCTTGGTCAGTCGGGGTGGCCGTGGTATGCACGATCACGCTGCTGGAAGCGGTCTCCGCGACACAGCTGGGCGGTTTCCTCTACGCATTTCGGTTCCAGCTGCCGATCGGCTATCCCAACGCCAACGCCGCCATCGGATTCATGGCATTCATCCCGGCGCTGGCCCTCTCGTGCCGTCGTCAAGTTCCGGTCGCGCTGCTTGGACTCCTGCTCGCGGCTGCCAGCTTTCTTCTGGAGTTCTCGCTCCTTGCCCAGAGCCGCGCTGCGGTTGCCGCAGGCATCCTGATCCTGTTGGCATTCGTGGCGCTGATGCCAGACCGCTGGCGGCTCCTCCTGCGACTGGCGGTCGTAGGGGTGGCGCTTGGCTTCGCCGCGCCTTCGATCCTCGACGTGTACTCAGCCGCCAAGGCCGGCCACAGTGTCGGTCATGCGATCGACAGGGCGGCGCTTTGGATCGCGGTCACGAGCGTGCTCGCCGGAGTCGCCGGGGCGATGATCGGTGTTCTTGAGCGCACAGCTCGTCTCGGGCCAACCGGGACCCGCCGAGTCAGACGCGCGAGAGCGGTGGGGGCCGTGCTGGCCGCGGTTGCCGCGGGGGTGCTGCTCGTGGCATACGGAGGCTGGCTGGCCGATCACGCAAGCAGCGAGTGGACCGCGATCACCTCCGGCAAGGAAGCTTCCAATCCAGGGAATACCCGCTTTACCAAGACCACCCTCTACGAACGCCCCGATTACTGGCGAGTGTCACTTGAGATGTTCCGCGAAGACCCGATTGGGGGCGCGGGCGCCGGCAATTTCGAACAGCAGTACACGATTCACCGCCACGACGCCAAGTATTCCCGCTACGCCCATGACATCTGGCTTCGTGCGCTGGGCGAGACCGGCATTATCGGGTTCGGGCTACTGGTGGCAATGATGCTTGTGCTGTTTGGCGTCCCACTCGCATCGTTGCGTCGGCTCGACGGGGATAGGCGCGTTGTGGTCGTCGCTTGCCTGGCAGTCATCGGCTACTTCATCCTTCACGCCTCCTTCGACTGGCTGGACGAGATCCCAGCTCTGGCAGCACCGGCGATTGGCCTGGCCTTTATAGGCCTCGCACTGTCCCATCGGCGCAAGCAGTCGACGAGTCTTCCACGACGGACTCACCGGGGGACCGTCGTTGCAGCCACGGCCGTGCTGGCGGCAGTTGCGCTCGTCGCCCTGGTGCCCCCCTATCTCTCAAAGCGCTACATAGATCGGGCGCTTTCCACCTGGGGTGGTGATCCGGCTGGTGCATTTCGTGACCTCGATCGAGCTGCGACGCTGAACCCCCTTTCGAGTGCCCCGCGTATGACCGAGGGTTCAATCGCGGTGAGCCTTGGGCAGGCCGGACGCGCTCAGCGCGCTTTCGGACAGGCCCTGGAAGTCGAACAGGTCTGGTATCCGCACATGGAGCTGGCGCTGCTCGATGCGCAGGCAGGTCAGTTCAGTCTCGCTCGTTCAGAGATCACACGCGCGCGTCAACTGAGCCGCAAGGATCCATTCATACAAAAGGCTCGTCAGTTGATTCTGGCGCGGAGACGGATCGACGCAAGGGCCTTCAATCGCGCAATGGAACAGCAGATTCGCGCGAGCTTTACATCGAACCAGAAGTAGTTATCCCACCCGTACGACAGATGTCCAGATCTGTTCGTTCCAAAGGCACGGATCGGGCTTTCCGCCGACAAGGCGGACAGCGACAGAAAGCCCGCAATGCCTCGACAGTTTCGAACAACCTCAAGCCGTCTGGTCCTTCCGGCAATCATCGCTGCCCTGCTGCCCTTCGCTGCGGCTGCTCCCGCCAATGCCGAGGTTCACACCTTCAAGGCGCTGAGCGGCAAGCATAAGGCTGTCAAGAGGTCCCATAAGGCGGTCAAGCGATTTCGGGTCGTCGGTGTCGATGCCAACGCAGTCGTCAACGCCCACCTCGTCACCCGCCACAGACGGAAGAGGGTCTCAGTGGCGGCCGTGCGGCGGGCAGCCCGCTCACGTAGGCACCTCCTGCGTGCGACGGCAAATCATGGTGGGGGGGGCACGCTCAAGGTCATCACGGCACCGGAAACAACCATCACGGGCGGCCCTGAAGAAGGTTCCGAAACGACCTCGACCAGCGCAGAGTTCTTCTTCTCCTCCTCCTCGCCGGTCAAGGCGACGTTCTACTGCTCGCTTGATGGGTCACCTTCGACGAAGTGCTCCTCGGGCTTCGCTTACAGCAGCTTGACGCAGGGCTCGCATCACTTCACCGTCTATGCCGTTGACCGATACGGCACCCCGGACCCGACGCCGGCCACGCGTTCCTGGACGATCGTCTCTCCTCCGTCACACGTGGCAACCTCGCCCGACACGACGGCACCGGATACGAGCATCACCTCAGAATCGCCGGCGGACGGTTCGTCGACCACGTCCACGTATGCTTCCTTCTCATTCACGGGCACGGACAACGCCGGAGTGGTCAGCTACGAATGCTCACTCGACTCCGAAGAATTCTCTGCCTGCACTTCCCCCAAGTCCTACGGCGAACTGAGCGTCGGATCGCATACCTTCCGAGTGGTCGCCAAGGATGGGGCGGGGAATGTCGACCCCACGCCTGCCGCCAGGACTTGGACGATCACGGCGCCCGACAGCTCCGTGTACACGGTGCCATCCTCTGTACCGTCCGGATGCTCGACCGACGCCACCGGCCAGATCCTGTCGTGGATCGCTTCGGTGCCGGACAACTCGACGATCTCGTTCGGCCAGGGCGGCTGCTACCGGATTGAGGGCACGCTTGAACTGCGCAACCGCACTCTGACGGTCGAGGGCAACGGCGCAACCTTCAGGTCATTCAATTCTCCCGAAGATCAGCGTGCGATTTGGCGCTTGTGGAATTCGACCATCACCTTGCGCAATCTGAGCATCGTCGGTTCCTACGCCAACGGAGGAGTCTTCAACGCCAGCCTCGAACACTCGCACGGGATCGATCTTCGCGGAACGCATGCGATCATCGAAAATGTTTCAGCAAGCAATCTGGGCGGAGACTGCGTGTACTTCGGACTTGGCGCAACGCGCTCATCCGGGGCCGTCCGTGGGGGCTCCTGCGAAAAGATCGGCCGAAACGCTGTGTCGGTTACGGCTGGGGAAAACATTCGAGTAGAAAATGTGACCACGGACAGAATTGGCTATATCACGTTCGATGTGGAGCCCAACGCTGCTGCCGGCTCTGGTGCCTCACAAGTTGTATTCGACGCAAACACAATCGGCTCGTATTACATGAAGGCCTACACGGTTATTGGCAATGCGCCCGTTATCGACCAGGAATTCATCAATAACCGTGTTGTGGGCCAGGGCCTGAAGATTGGGGTCGTCAACGGGACCTATCGACCGCAGCAACTGAGAATTGGTGGCAACAGCTCAGATACCGCGGTTGCGCCGGCGGCGATGAACTTCGACGGGATCGAAGGTCTTGTGGTCAGCGGTAACACTGTGGCGATGACGAGCGGCACGATGGCCAGCGTGGATAGCTCGTGTGGCGTCAACATCAGCGGCAATTCCTACCCAGGTGGGTCCAACGAAGCGTCGATAACGAATTCCACGACGCCGTGTTAATGCCCAGGCTCTGACAAGGGCTCGAGCGCTCTGTCAGACTTGCCGGCTCGTGATCAACGTCGTTACGCCGTATGGACGAAGGGGACCCAGCTCGAGGGTGCGTGTATTCGAGTGGCTGGACCGGATTCCGGAGCCGCGGTCGGTCAGCAGCTATATCTCCCACCATAACGCCAAGCCGTCCGATTTGGCTGGGCGTCCCCTCGCGTTGCTCAGAGCAGAGTTACGGCTTCGGAGGATGGCCGCCTCGCGACCGGCGAGGTTGTTGTTGCATCGAGAGGCTTCGCCGCTAAGTCGAGGGGGGCTTGAGCGAGATCTGCTCGAGCACTCGGAGTTTTCGGTCTACGACTTCGATGATGCCCTTCAGTGGGACTGGGGGGAGGGCGGGTGGCTTCGGGGCCTTGCTCCAAAGGCTCCAAAGGCCCAGATCTCAGTCCGGCATGCGGACCGGGTGACGGCGGGGAATCCAATCCTGGCCGAATGGGCAGCCGAGTACAACTCGGATGTCGTGATCATCCCCAGCTGCGTTGCACCCGAGCGCTACGTCGAGAAGGTCGACTATGCGGTTGGAGACCCGCCTCGTCTCGGGTGGATCGGGTCTGCCGACAACGAGAGCTACCTCGACCTCGTGGCTCCAGCCCTGCAGGAGGTTCACCGGCAGACCGGCGCTCGCATCACTCTCATCGGGACAACGAGACCCAGGCTCGGGGAGCTGGAGGCCCTGATCGATCGGGTGCCCTGGTCGGAGTCCGCACAGCACGCGCTGCTTGCGACTCTCGATGTCGGCATCGCGCCCGTTCCAGACGAGCTCTACACGCGTGGGAAGTGTGGCTACAAGATCTTGCAATACGCGGCGGCGGGTACACCGGTCGTTGCCAGTCCGGTTGGTATCAACCGCGGGCTCCTCGCCGAGCTCGGCATGCCGGCGCCCGACGGCCCCGGGGATTGGGCTGACGCAATCCTGGTGCTACTCGCCCAGGCAGCAGACGCGCGTGCAGCCAAGGGCCGGCGTGCGCGCGACATCGTGCAGCGGCACTACTCGTTCGACTCGTGGCTTCCCAGGTGGCGAGCCGCTATGGGGCTGAGCGGATGAGCGGCTCAGTCGACATCGTGATCGTCAATTGGAACACCGGCGAGCATCTACTTGAATGCCTGGGCTCTATCGAGCGGGCTAACCGTGACGGGGTAGAGCTCACACGTGTTGCGGTGGTTGATAACGCCTCTTCGGATAGATCCACGGAGGGTCTGGACGATCTCGACCTGCCGCTCGAAGTCATCTGCAACCAGCGAAATGTGGGGTTCGCCGCCGCGTGCAATCAGGGAGCCGAGCGGAGCAGCTCCGACTACCTGCTCTTCCTCAATCCGGACACTCGCCTGTTCGAGGACACGCTGTCGATCGCCACTGGGTTCATGGAGAGCGAGCGGGCGGCCGACGTCGGTATCTGCGGGGTCGAGATCCTGAATTCGGGGGGCGACCCCACGATCTCATGCGAGAGATTCCCGACCCTGCGTGTGATGATCGGGAAGATGACGAAGCTGGATCGGCTTCTGCCGCGGTTCTTTCCCAGTCATCATCTCGGGCTTGAGGAGACCCAGGAGAGCGGACCCGTCGACCAGGTGATCGGGGCCTTCTACCTGGTGCGCCGCGACCTCTTCGAGCGCCTTGGGGGCTTCGACCGCCGGTACTTCATCTATTTCGAGGACGTAGATTTCGCCATGCGTGCCCTGCGGCTCGGCTTTCGCTCCTACTTTCTGAAAGAGGCGAGCGCCTTTCACGCCGCCAACGTCAGCTCCGATCAGGTCCGCGAATTTCGTCTTTACCACTCGATGCGCAGCCGGCTCCTCTACGCCAGGCAGCATTGGTCGGCCTGGAAGGCGAACCTTCTCGTGGTTCTCACGTTCGGGATAGAGCTCCCGGCTCGTCTGTTTCAGGCTTTTTTGCGGCGCAGCCGCTCCGATGCCTCGGCGATACTGGGCGCCTATCGCACGCTCCTCGGCGACCCCGTGCTCAGGAGCTAGGGGGGGAGCCAATGGGATTGATGGACCTCGCCGAACTTCTGCCGCTTCTCGCCTGCCCGCGGTGCCACTCACCGCTCGTCGAGGCTGGCGGGCGGTTTCAGTGCACCTCGAGCACCTGTGCACTGGCCGCTCCGGCCAGCTTACAATCGTCCGCTTCGTGGCCGGTCCTGGTCGACTTCGAGCACAGCATTCTCGACCCGGCCAGACCGGCGGGGGATGGAAGCCCAGGCTCCCGCAGCCGGTTTTCCATCGACCGACTGCCGCCCCGCTTACAGTCGTGGTGGAAGCCGAGAAACCTAGTCGCGGCCCGCAATATAGAGGACATGCTGAACCTGTTCCCGAGCGTCGCACCACTTGTCCTCGTGGTTGGCGGGGGGACCATCGGAAATGGGGTGGAGGAGCTGTACGCCGATTCCCGGGCGCGAGTCGTGGCCTTCGACATATACGGGTCCCCGCGGGTGCAGTTCATCGCTGACGCCCACTCCATTCCGCTGGTCACGGGAAGCGTCGATGCAGTAGTGGTCCAGGCGGTGCTCGAGCATGTGCTAGAGCCCAATCAGGTGGTGGCCGAGATTCACCGGGTCCTTCGTCCAGATGGCGTGGTCTACGCCGAGACCCCGTTTCTACAGCAGGTGCATGCCGGCGCCTATGACTTCACCCGCTACACGAGCAGCGGCCACCGCTACCTGTTCCGGTCGTTCGAAGAGATTTCCGCAGGGCCCGTTGCCGGGCCGGGGGCGCAGATGCTAATCAGCGTCGACCATCTGGTACGCGGGTTGTCTCGCTCAGAGCTTGCGGGGAAGCTCGCGCGCGGGATCTTCTTCTGGCTGCGTTACCTCGATCGACTGGTTCCGACCGTGTATGCGATGGACGATGCGTCGGCCTATTACTTTCTCGGTCGTCGCTCGGATCGAGAGCTCTCGCCGGGTGAGATCGTGGCCTATTACCGCGGCGCCCAGGGACCGATTCCGCGCGAGCGCTGAGCGGACGACATGGGACAACCGTTGACATCGCGGCGAGGGCCGGCAACCCGCCCGATCCATCGTCTATCCTGATTGCCTCCTCGCCCTCTCGTTGGCTGGGGCTCCACTATGGGAACTGATCGATACATCCAAATTCTGCGAGCGCACTGGGTGCTAATCCTTGTGACGGTACTGGTCTGCACCGCCGGCGCGGGGGCGTACGCATGGACCCGGGAAGACGTTTATGCTGCGCGCACCCAACTGTTCGTCTCAACTCCGGTAACGCCAGCCAACCTTACTCCCTCGGAAGTCTACCAGGGTGGTCTGGCCTCACAGGCGCGTGCCGAATCCTACGCCCGCCTCGTATCCAGCCCGAAATTGGCGGAAGCGGTGATCCAGAGACTGGGATTGCAGCGCAGCGTCCAGTTTGTCCAATCCGCAATCAGTGCCAGTGTCCTGCCAGAAACAGTATTGATCAATGTGACAGTGGAAGATCCGTCTGCAGCTCAAGCCAAGGCGATTGCCAATGCGGTCGGTGCCGAATTCCCGACGTTCGTCAACGACCTCGAATCCGGGTCCGGCTCCACGCCTGGCAAGCAGTCCTCCGTGCATGTGAGCGTCAGTAGTCCGGCTGAACTGCCGAAGAGCCCCGAATCTCCAAGCAAGGTCCTCTATCTCATCGTCGGCGCCCTGCTTGGCCTAGTGCTCGGAATCGGAGCAGCGATTCTTCGCGAGATGTTTGACCGCAGGATCAAGGACGACACAGCGATCGAGGCGGTCGCGGGGGCTCCGGTGATCGGCTACATCGCGCGTGACCGTCACGCCGCCACGCGACCCCTCGTCGTGGTGGAGGATTCGCTCTCGGTCGAGGCCGAAGCGTACCGGCGGCTGCGTACCAATCTGCGTGTTCTGACGATCGAACACAATCGGCACTCGCTGCTCGTCACGAGCGCTGTGGCGGGCGAGGGCAAGACGTTGATTGCCGCCAACCTCGCCTTCGCCTTCGCCCAGGCCGGTCACCGGGTGGTTTTGGTGGACGCTGACATGCGCAGCGCGAAGTTGAGCGAGATGTTGGGGCTCAGTGGAGGCCTGGGTTTGAGTGACGTGCTCTCGGGTGCTGCGAGCGAGACGCTGCACGTGGAAAGAAACCTCCCGTTGTCTGTGCTCTCAAGCGGCTCTTTGCTTGCCAACCCCAGCGAGCTGCTGGAATCCGATCGCCTTGCCTCCCTTCTGGACTCGCTGATGACGCGAGCCGACATCGTGATCTTGGACTCCCCGCCGTTGCTGCCGGTCAGCGATGCGGCGATCATCGCCCGGGCGAGCACGGGCGTCCTGTTGGTGACACGAGCGACCTCCACGCAGACCGATCAGCTCAACGCCGCTGCCGACGCACTCGCGGCGGTTGGAAAGCAGCCGATCGGCGCCGTGCTGAACGGTGTCTCGGCGCCGGTCGGTGGCTCATACGCCTATGAGCGGGTGGGCGCCATGGAGACGCCGGCGCCAGCCGTGCCTGCCTGGGATTAGAGCCCGAGGCCGCGGTCGACGGCCGCGGGGCCGGGGCCCGCCGCGACCGGTTCGGGAAGCCCGAGCAGCCGGGCGTAGATCTGTTCGATGAGGAAGCACATCGTGGCGGGATGGAAAAGCGAGTGGACGCGTGCCGCCCCGGCCGCTCCCATCGTCTGAGCATCGTCGGGATGCTCGAGCAGCCAGGTTACGGCGCGCGCCAGCGCCTTCGGGTCGGCGGGAGGGGCGAGCAGGCCCGTCGACCCATGCTGGACGAGGTCGACCACGCCATTCACGGCGGTCGATGCAACCGGTCGTCCCGACGCGAGCGCCTCCGTGAGCGCACGGCCGAGCCCCTCGTAGAGAGATGAGATGACGAAGACGTCGAAGCAGGCTGCGATTCTGGCGGCGTCTTCCCGAAACCCTGTGAAGAGCACTTTGACGCCGAGCCGCTCCGCCTCCTTGCGAGTGGCATCTGCGAGGGGACCGTCTCCGACCATCACAAACCATGTCTCAGGCAGGGCCTCCGCAACCTGCGCTGCCATGCGCACGAAATCCAGAGGCGCCTTCTGGTAGTCGAGCCGTCCCACCGTACCCACAAGCGGGGCGTCGACCGGGACGTCGAGCTCGACGCGCATCTGGGGTTCCGCCTCGGTCGGGATCCGCTCAAGCTCGACCGCCGAGGGGACGACGAAGACCCCACCGGGGGGGGCGAGGCGCTTCTCCACGGCCTCACGTGCGACATCGGGGGCGACCGCGAGGAAGGCATCCGTGAGGGGTCTGACCGCCCGCTCGATCGCAAGGTATGCCCAGCGGCGTCGCCTGCGCATGAAGTCGTGGGTGCTGAAGCCGTGGATCGTGTGCACGACGACCGGAGTGCGGCAGAGCCACGCGGCGACCCGGCCCAGGACACCTCCCTTGGTCGAGTGCGTATGCACGATTGAGAAGCGCTCGCGGCGAATAAGTCGCACCAGTTCCCCCAGCACGGCCAGATCGTCGAGGATGGAAATGACCTCGCGGAACCGACGCAGCTTGACGGTCTTGATGCCGTTCTCCTCCGCTCGCTCCCAGAGGGAGCCCCCCTCCGCGCCGGCAACCCACACCTCGTAGCGCTCATGATCGGCGCCGAGCGCACTGAGCAAAGTGTTGCCCCCCGCTCCAGCTATGAAGCGCGTCACGACGTGCAGCACCTTTATCGGTGGTTGCGACGGGGCTTCCGGCAGTTCGGATGGGGAAGCGACGGGTTCCGCTGTTGTCGGCCACCGGTAGTTCACGTGCTCGCGACCTTTCGAGTGCGCTCCCAATCAACCATTGCCCGGAGGCCCTCCTCGAGCTTGGTTCGTGGTTTGTAGCCGAAACCGGTGGTGGCGACGTTGACGTCTGCGCCGGTATTGCGCACGTCCCCGGGGCTCGGCGCTTTACGGAGTACCTCTATGGGGGCGCAGATTTTCGACAGTCGGGCGATCACCTCGTTCATCGAGACCTGCATCCCTCCGCCGACGTTGGCAACGCCAACCCAATTGGAATCCGCCGCATCGCGCATCGCCCGCACGACATCGCCGACGTAGGTGAAGTCTCTCGTTTGCTCGCCGTCGCCGTAGAGTTCAAAGACGCCGCCGCGAACCGCGCGTTCGACAAGGCGAGCAAAGGCCATGTCGGGCCGCTGGCGGGGTCCGTACACGGTGAACAGTCGCAGCGACACTGTGGGAAGCCCGAAATTGATGCGGTATACCTCGCA
The DNA here is from genome assembly GCA_963838035.1 of uncultured Solirubrobacterales bacterium. Classification (GTDB taxonomy): domain Bacteria; phylum Actinomycetota; class Thermoleophilia; order Solirubrobacterales; family 70-9; genus CAVVNN01. The sequence continues at coordinate 583,686 of CAWIPM010000002.1, read as the reverse complement.
CAGATGCTCGGCGGCAAGCTTGGTGACGCCATACGGGGAGACCGGTTGAGGACGTGCATTCTCCGAGGTAGGGTAAGAGGCGGCATCGCCATAGACGGAGGAGCTGGAGGCGAATATCAGCTTGCTGGGCGGCTTTCCCCGACAGGCCTCCAGCAGTCGCTGCGTTGCAAGCACATTGTGCTTGACGTAAGTCGCGAAGTCCGGACCCCAGGAAGATCGCACGCCCGGCTGTGCAGCCAGGTGATAGACGACATCCACACCGTCGAGCACGTCTACGAGGTGGATGTCGGCGAGGTCACCCTCGACCAGCTCGAAACGATCCTCACGGGCCAGCGGGGAGATGTTTGCCAGCTTCCGATCACGAGGGTAGTAATCGGTGAAGCAGTCCACTCCCCGCACTTGATCGCCTTCAGCGAGCAGGAGATCGCACAGGTGGGAGCCGATGAACCCTGCGGCGCCGGTGACAAGAGCGAGCATTACGCCTTCCCGTGAATGCCCGGGCGGATCAGGGTGGTCGGGGTGGGCTGTTGGTCGGCTGGGAGGTGCTGGTGGCGCGAGTAGATTTCGTTGTTCAACGATGACACGCGGTTCAGCACGACCCCGAGCACCGGTGTCTCGACCATGCGCACGGCTTGTCGTGCCTGCTTCAGCTCCCTGAGCCGAGTTGAGGCGGCGCGAGTCACCAGAATCATTCCCGGCGCACTGCGGGCAATCACCAGGGCGTCGGTCACGGGAAGAATCGCCGGAGTGTCGATGAGGACCCAGTCGAAACGATCCGTCAGCTCGCCAAGGAGGCTCTTGAACCGCTTGCTCCCGATCAGTTCGGTTGGATGTGGCCGCGGTGATCCGCCGGCCAGCAGATCAAGCGATCCCACGGGGTGGGGGAGAAGCGCCGAATTGAGTCCCAGCTGACCCTCGAGCAGATCGGTCAATCCGGGGCCCGGCGCCATTCCGAGCAGCGGGGCGAGCCGCGGTGAGCGCAGGTTCGCATCGACCAAGGCGACACGCTCTCCTGCCTGAGCCAACGCCAGGCCAACGTTGGCGACCACCTCCGTCTTCCCCTCGCCCGGCACCGCACTGGATACGACGAGGGCTCGCGCGTCGTGCTCGCCTCCCACCATGACGAGATTGGCACGCAGCGAGCGATAGGCCTCCGCATTGGGGGAATGAGCGCTCGCTGACATCACCGGCGAGCGCTCTTGACGTGGCTGATCACCAATTCTGCCAAGGACCCGGGCCCCCGTTGCGGCCCAGACGTCGCCCTCATCCCGAATTCGGTCGTCGAGCCTATCCAGGAAGACGGCGATTCCGACTCCGCCGACGAGCCCGAGGAGCACCCCGAGCGCCAGGTAGGCGATCCTCGGGGCAACTGGAGAGGTTGGCACACGGGCGGGGCTCGTGACTCTCAAGTAGAGGGAAGGCCGTTCGCCTTTTGCCGGGGTTTCCAGACTGGCGATCAACTTCGGCGCCTGGTCGCCGAGAGCTTCGACCATTGCTCTTGCCAGCTGTGGCGAGGAATCTCGTGCCGCGATCGTGGCCAGGGTGCTGTTGGGCGGGACGCTGACGCGGATCTTTTGACGGATGCTTCCGACGGTTGCGCTCAGGCCCAGCTGCCTGCGCACGGCTTCGGCCCCTGCTCTTCCAGACAGGAGGGAGGCGTAGGAGCGCATGCGCTGTTGCGCGTAGCGCTGGCCTTCGTAGGCACTTTCTTCCTTGCTCGGGATGCCGCCGGCCGAGCCGTACAGCTGCAGGGTCGCCTCATATGTCGGTGGGTTGGTCCACTCGATGACGGTTGCCACGAGCGCACCCCCCAATATGCAGATGACGACAAGCCTCAGATGGGAGCGGATCACGCGGATATAGGAGTCGATGTCCATCGTGTGTCTTGGACTGGCCTAGCTGGAGGCGACAACCAGTGGGCGTCGTGCGGGCGCATGGACGGACTGAGCTGCAGGAGCGGCGGGCTTGCTTGCCCTCGTCGGCCCCAGCAGGATAAAGCCCACGAGGGAGAACGACGCGAAGTCGACCACCCCAATCGACCAGATCCGCTCACTCACCCCGACCAGCAATAGCGTGGCCAGCGTCGTCAGGACAGCTGGGAGCGCGTATTTCGCGGAGCGCAACGCCGCCACCATGAAGGCTATGAGGAGGACAGCGCCGGCGATTCCGGCGGTGAAGAGCACCTCAATCCATTGATTGTGAGTGGAATGGAGCGCCGCCTCCGGAATTTCCCCGGTATCTGTGTAGAGAGTTTCCCATTTATAGGGGCCGTAGCCGAAGGCCGGCGATTCGCCAATGTAGCTCTTGGCCACGCTCCAAAGCTGGGGACGAGTGGTTAGGGAGTTTGCGGCCCCCCAGTTGTGTAGCACCACATAGGCTGAAGCAAGCAACGCGCCGCTCAGGACGAGGGCGGCGAAAGCGTTGCGTAGTGGCCTCGGTCGATCTGCGTCGAGCGCCGGCCGAACGATCAACAGAAGGATCACGGTAACAACGGCGGTCAGGAGAGCTCCCCGGCTGCCGGAGGCGATCGCCACGGCGGCGAGGTAGCCGACCAGCCATCCACGCTCCCGCCCCCGGAATCCCAGGTAGGCAAATGGAAGTGTTGCGACGATGGACGTGCCGAGCAGATTCTCATTGGGGAGAACTCCGGTGAGCGATGCCCCGAGTATGCACTCATGCCTGCATGGAACCGATGCGGTGTGGAAGCTCACGGCGGCCATAATGGTGCTGGCTATCGCAAGCGTGACGCCGAAAAAACCGATTCCCACACACGAACCTCGGCCACGGGGCAACATGGTCGCCGCCACCAGACAGGCGAGCAAGACAGCCCCGTCGAGCGTCAGGAACGGTTCACCCTGTAAAGACGATGCGAGGTGCGCAACCAGCCAGAGCACGATCGCGAACAGGCCGGCCGAATTGAGCGGCAGATTCCGCCCCTCGGAGATCATCCGTTTCATCACGAGCACCGCAGCGAGGCCGATTACCATTGCAAGACATAGGTGAAGAGCGCTCGAGTACCAGCCTGGTGGGATCGGAACGAGTTCTTTGGAAGCATCCATTCGCCGCACGAGGCCTCCCGAGATCACGACGATCACGATCGGCAGACTGACCAGCCATGCCAGCGATAACGTCAGCAGCGCCGAGGAGTCTAAGTCACCCGCCGCACGTGCCCGTTTGAAAGCCGGAACCATCAGCGCCAGCGCGAGCAGCGCGCTGATCCACAAGATCGGCGGGATGGGGTTGATTTGTGGCATCGGTCGGGCTCGCCGGGAGCATAGCTCGCACATGACCGATCAGCCCGTGAGGGCTGAACCCGGTATACCTGAAAGATGCCCGCTCCGGGGACAGCCCCTCCCGTTGACGATCAGGACGGGCGCGGAAAGCGCGTCCTGATCGTCGGCGAGGTCGACGGTTACGCAAACGGCCAGAAGCCGGCGGAGATCGCGCGCTACCTCCGTGATCGCGGCCATGACGTGGTGCTGTTCGACACGCTTCACCTCAGCCGTGCCTCGAGTGACGAGAGTTCCCCGCTGCGCAAGCTGCCACACCCCGCGCCGAAGCGTCTGGCGCTCTATCTGGTGCAGTTCGCTTCACTACTGCTCACCCGCCGGTGGAAGTGGGGGAAGCGTCACCTCTCCTACCACCTGATCCGCGCCGACCTGCGCCTGCGGCGGAGAATCCTGAGCTCATCGCTGTCGCTCGATGAGTTCGACATGATCATCGGCGAGCACCCGATCGACTCGGAGCTGATGACCGTGCCGACCTCGGCGCGGAAGTTGTATGACTGCATGACACCCTGGGCGGACGAGCTCTACTTCGAGGACTCGCTGACCGAGGCGCAGCACCGGCGCTTCCGGCGACAAGAGGCCGAGGTGCTGGAGCGCGCCGACCTACTGTCCTTCAGCTGGGAGAGCTACGCGCCCTACGCGGTCACCCGCTACCGGATCGGTGGCGAAAACCTATTACAGCTCAACTGGGGCTGCCAACCTGTTCGGGAGCGTGTCAAATTCGCTGATCCGCCACGCATCGTCCTCCTCAGCTCGCTCAGCTCCAACTTCATCAACCTGCCTCTGCTATCGCGGCTGGCGAAGCTCTACCCGATCGACGTCTACGGCGGCCCACCGCCAGACCCGTCGCTCGGCATCAACTACCTGGGTTGGGCGCAACCCGCGGTACTAGGCGACTACCAGATCGGGCTGATCACCTCCTCGACCGACGAGTTGCGTCGCGAGGGCTTTTCGGCCAAGACTCTCCAGTACATCGCCCACGGCCTACCGGTCATGGTGCCCGCCTGGCGCCGCCACATGGAGCTGATCCGCGGCTGCGTCCCCTATGAGGAGGACACCTTTCTCTCCGTCATCGAGTCGCTCGGAGACCAGGCCGAGTGGCAGCGCGTCAGTGACGAAGCTTACGAGCAGGCCCAGGAGCTGGCCTGGGAGAGGACGCTAAAGCCCCTTGATGAGGCTCTCCGCGACCCCGGCTATCGCTACTCAACCCCGTATATGGAGAGGGCGATCAAGGGCCGCTCGGATGTCAAGCGCGTCCTGATCGTCGGCGAGGTAGACGGTTATGCAAACGGCCAGAAGCCGGTGGAGGTGGCGCGCCACCTCCGTGAGCAAGGCCACCATGTGGAGTTGGTCGACACGCTTCACCTCAGCCGTGCCTCGAGTGACGAGAGTTCCCCGCTTCGCAAGTTGCCACACCCCGCGCCGAAGCGTCTGGCGCTCTATCTGGTGCAGTTCGCTTCACTACTGCTCACCCGCCGGTGGAAGTGGGGGAAGCATCACCTCTCCTACCACATGATCCGCGCCGACCTGCGCCTGCGGCGGAGCATCCTGAGCTCATCGTTGTCGCTCGACGAGTTCGACATGATCATCGGCGAGCACCCGATCGACTCGGAGCTGATGACCGTGCCGACCTCGGCGCGCACGCTCTACGACTGCGCCACGCCCTGGGCGGACGAGCTCCATTTCGAGGGCATGCTTACCGAGGCGCAGCACCGGCGCTTCCGGCGACAAGAGGCGGAACTCTACGAACACGTCGACCTGCTCTCCTTTCACTGGGAGACGTACGCCTCATATGCGATCACCCACTACGGGATCGGCGGCGAGAACCTGCTCCAGCTCAACACCGGCTGCGCACCCGCGCGCGAGCGCGTCGGGTTCGCGGACCCGCCGCGGGTTGTCTTCCTCAGCTCGCTCAGCTCCAACTTCATCAACCTGCCTCTGCTATCGCGGCTGGCGAAGCTCTACCCGATCGACGTCTACGGCGGCCCACCGCCAGACCCCTCGCTCGGTCTCAACTATCTGGGTTGGGCGTCGCCTTCGGTCTTAAGCCAGTATCAGGTTGGGCTGATCACCTGCTCGACCGACGAGTTGCGTCGCGAGGGCTTCTCGAACAAGACACTCCAGTACATCGCCCACGGCCTACCGGTCATGGTGCCCGCCTGGCGCCGCCACATGGAGCTGATCCGCGGTTGCGTCCCCTATGAGGAGGACACCTTTCTCTCCGTCATCGAGTCGCTCGGAGACCAGGCCGAGTGGCAGCGCGTCAGTGACGAAGCTTACGAGCAGGCCCAGGAGCTGGCCTGGGAGAGGACGCTAAAGCCCCTTGACGAGGCTCTCCGCGACCCCGGCTATCGCCATGTAACGCCGCATATCGAGGCGGCGATTCGGCGCGGCGCCGAAGGCGTCGCTGCTTCGACCCGGGGTCACTAGACGCTTCCGGTGTGCGCAGCGACAGGGGGGATCTCGATGGGGGAAGCGTCGGCCACGCGCCGCAGGGCTCTGCGCAGACCACGGGTCAGCAGCGCCCACGCCAGCAAGGCGGGTACGCCGGTCAGCGCAAGGGCGAGGTAGCCGTGAAGGCCGGTGTGGAATATCGCCAGCTCGCCGACGAGGGTGATCAGAGCGCCCGCGGCAACCAGCAACCACCAGCGCCGCTCGGGGAGGAGGATCGGCAGGTTCTCCTCGCGGCGGCATAGAAGCACGAAATAGGTGGCTGCGCTCGCGCCGGCAAGCGCCGTCGCGCTGACCACGCCGATGATCCCGAAGAGGATGACGAAGGGGATCGTGAGCACGAGGTTGACCGCGGTCCAGGCCGCCGATGAGCGCATCTCAAGCCCGGGTCGGCCGACCGCCCTGACGTAGCAGGTCCGCATTCCGCTGAGGGCGACGTGCACGGTGTAGCCGGCGAGCAGCACCGCCGCCACCGCGCCGCTCACGCCGTAGCGGTCACCCAGCCAGACGGGGACGGCGAACCCGACCGCCGCCACGGTGACGATCCCATAGCCGAGCGCGCCGGGCAGCCAACCGCGTTCGAGACGGACGAATTCTGCGGCGGCCGCGGCGCGTCCCTGCAGGCGGAAGATCGTGGTGAGGCGGGTCAGCAGGGGCGGGAAGGCGAAGAGCGGCAGGCTGCGCGCCGCCGTCGCCATCTGCATGCCGACCTGGTAGAGGCCGACGTAGTGGATCGGTAGGAAGGCGGCGATAACGAGGGCGTCGGTCTCAGCGTTGATCAACCCCGTCAGCGCCGAGAGCTGCATGCGGGAGGAGTAGTGCGCAACTTCGCGTATCGCGTCGCGAGAAGGCAGGAATGGGGCCCCGATCGAAAGGTGCCGCGCTCCCAGCAGCAGGTTGGCGACAACCAGGCTGGCGAACCGCAGGGCGGTCACGATCATCAACGTCTCGAGATGGGCCCCCCTATCGACGAAAAATACGACGGCGAGGGCGAAGACCCCCGCGGACACCCACATAGTGCCTGCCAGTGCACGGAACCGACCGTTGCCGGCCAGCAGCGCCGCGGTCGATTCCCCCATGATCGCGAGGGCAGCCAGCGAGGGCAGCCAGCGCATTACCATCGTCGCTTCGCCTTCGAGCCCCTTCGGTACGTTGACCAGGCTCACGATCGTCGGTGCCAGCGGAAAGAAGACCACCGTGATGGCAATCCCGAGGAGCGCCAGGAAGAGGATTGAGCCGAGCAGAAGCCGGCCGGCTCCGGCGCGGTCGTTGTGGGCCGCGTGTATCGCGAAGAAGCGCTCCAGGGAGGCCGAGATCCCCCCGTCCAGAGATCGCAGCATGTTGAGGACGACGAGGGCGAGCGCCCAGATGCTGAAGCGATTGAGGCCGAGCCGGTCGAGCAGCAACGGCGTGATCGCCAGGACGACGGCCATCGGGGCAAGCTGCGCGAGGCCGTTGAATCCGATGCGACCGGCCAGTTCGGGGGTTTGCGCAGCTAGCGCCCGAAGCCTCCGCCAGCGATTGACCATCTGGCGTTTATAGCGGCGTCTACGGCGGGGTGCGACGTAGTTCGGGAGCCGTTGTGGCACTTGCACCCGCCTGGGTACGAGGTGCCGGCTTGCCGGTGTCGACGCCGGAGATGCGCGGCGCATCCACCGAGCCTTCGCTGCCGTAGAAGACGAAGGCGACGATGACGGCGAAGCCGAGGACGACGCCGAGGGCGATTCCGAGCGCGAGGTCGATTCGGCGCCGGCGTCGCTGGGAGGGGCCCGCCTCCTCCTTCGGGATCGTGTCGACGGATGCCATTGCCCGGAACCTCAGGCTCCCGCCACAGGTCGCTCGCGCACCAGCCGCGCGAAGACTATGTAGCGCTGGGCAGCGCTGTAGAGGGGGTTGCAGGCGCTCAGCACGAGGCGCTCGTAGCCGACCTTCTTGACGATCCCGACGTCGGTGGGGTCGACGATCGCGGTCTTCTGCACGCGGTAGAAGAAGTGCGCGTAGGGCATCTCGAGGGTGATCGGGTCGCCTGGCTTCATTGAGTCGATGTGGCGGAAGGGCGCCAGGTAGGTGGTGCGGTGGCCGGCGATTCCGACCGTGCCGCCCTGTCCGGGGAACGGCGTTTCGGGGTAGTGGCCGGGCCCCTTCTCGAGGCTGGCGGTGTCGGTGCCCTGCACGACGACGATGTTAAGCCCGTCCATCGCGGGGACGATGATGCGGCCGATCGCGTCGCCGGTGCTCGTCTGGTGGGCGAAGCGCCGGGCCAGGATCGCAACCCTGCGCTTGGACTCCTTCACCCTGGCGATGGCAAGGCGGTCGGCCCGGGTCGGGTACTTCGCTTCCAGGTCGCTAAGTTGGCTCGCCGCTTCCCCCTGCTTGATCGAGCCGTAGATCGAGGAGAGCGGCTCCTTGTAGGCGAGGGTGATCCCAACGTCGGCGAGGACTACGAGGCCGGCGGTGATCAAGGCGATCGAGAGGATGTGGCCGAAGCGCCGCACCCGGCGAAGTCTGGCACGCGCCGCCCTCATACGAACGTCCGCTGCAACGGAACGACTAAGCGATTACCGCGTCCTGGCGAGAAGGACAGTGTGATCCGCAACGTCTTCCTCCTCGCCTCTCTCTTCGCTCTCACCGGCGCTCTGCTGGAGCCCTCGGCCGGTGCGATGGATCTGGCGCGGCTGATCGCCCCGACCACGGTCTGCGCCGACCAGGCGGACCCCCGGGCGCCCGCCGGTGCACAGGAGCGAGCGATGCGCTGCATGAGCGACTACGCACGCCAGCGCATGAGGATGGGCCGCCTCGGCCGCGCCGCCGACCTCGACCGCTCCGCCGTCGACAAGTCGGCCGACATCATCCGTTGCGACAGCTTCAGCCACTACGCCTGCGGGCGCGGGTTGACCTACTGGATGCAGCAGACTGGCTACATCCCCGCCCCCTGCTGGAGGGTGGGGGAGAACATCGCCCAGGGGAGAGGGGAAAGGGGCAGCGTCCGAGTGATCTTTCGCACCTGGCTCCACTCCCCGCCGCATCGCGAAAACATCCTCGGCCACTACAGCCAGATAGGCGTCGGCCTCAAAGTGGGGAAGCTCGGAGGCCGCTCCGATGTCCACGTCTGGACGCAGGACTTCGGCTCGCATTGCAGCCCGCCGCGCCCGCGCCGGCACGCCACGCCGCGAGTCGCCCGCCTCCACGCCGGCCGCGCCGTGGGCTGAAGCGGCCCGCCGAGCATCCGTTTGATGGCCTGGGTATAGTGATCGGCTTCTTGTGAGCGGCGGGAGGCCAATTGCTCTCAAGCGGCTTGGATCGCTGGCTGCGGTCGCGCTGGCGGTCGCGCTCCTTCTCGCCTTTTCGCCCGGCCCCGCTCGCGCGACCCAGGTGAGCCCTCGCTGTGCCGGAGCGGACCGAGCGCCGCGCACGGCGACCCTGCACTTCCTGCGCAGCTCGGTGCTGTGCCTGGTCAACCTGGCCCGCGAGCGCTACGGGTTGGCGCCCCTCCACTACAACCCCGAGCTGCGCCGCTCGGCGACCGGGCACTCGAACGACATGGTCGCCAACCACTACTTCTCCCACTACGGCCTGAACGGAAGCACGCTGGGCGGCCGGGTCACGCGGTCGGGCTATCTGGCCCGGGGTAGCAACTACTTCATCGGCGAGAACATCGGCGGCGGCTGGGGCCGCCGCTTCGGCTCGCCGCTCGGCGTCTACCGCGCCTGGATGCACAGCCCTCCGCACCGGGCCAACATCCTCGACCGCGGATTCCGCGAATTCGGCGTCGGCGTTTCCCGCAGCTTCCCCTACCGCGGCAGCTCCAATGCCGCCACCTACACGCTCGACCTGGGAATGCGGCGGTAGGCCGGTCTACCGGGGCATGGCACGGCTCTCCTCGACCCCGTCGATGCCGCTGTAGTCGGCGCTCTCGGAGCCTGGCCCACGCATCCGACATTCACCCCGCCCCGCAGGGGTCAATGCCGGATGCGTGGAGCACCTCAGTGCGCTTCGTCTGAAGCGTGTGCCGGCGGGCGGGACTCCTCCGCCAGCGAGGTGATCTCGAGGGGGCCGTGGGCGGCGGCTTCGAGGACCTCGGTCGCCTCTTCGGCCGAGCGGGCGTAAAGCTCGACCAGCATGTGGATGACGATCTGCTCCTCGGCGTGCTTGTGGAAGCGGACGTGGGTGAAGAACTCGCGCACCCCGGCCTCGCCGAAGGCGCCGTAGGTGAGGAACTCGATCCCTTCCGGGCCCGAGCAGGTCTCGACCCGGTCCTGGTCGACGGTGACGGTGCAGGAGGCGACCCAGGGGGTGCCGGCCACCATCCGCTCCCAACGGTCCTCGATCGGCACGACCCGGTCGCCCTGGAAGGTGAGATGGGGCTGGTCGTGCATGCAGTCGAGGCACTGGACGACCGCTTCCTGCACCTCGTCGACGCCCTCCACCGGGATGCCGGACTCCGGGTCGACGCGGCGGATCGCGTCGTAGTGGAGTTGGATCTCGAGGCTCTGTGACCAGCAGCGGTAGCACCGCAGCCAGGCCGACCTGTCGCCGTTCAGCTCGCTCATCGCTTCATTGTCCCGCAGCCTCAAAGACATCGTCAGCGACGACCGCGAGGACGTCCCCCGGATCGTCGATCTGCTCACGGGCGCAGATCGCGAAGGTGGGAGTGGGGCTGAGCCGGGGAAGGGCTTGACTCTTTTGTGCCAGCTTGGCTCGGATGGCTGCGCCGTCGACTTTACGGGCCCACTTCGCCTCGCCGACCAGGATGGCCTCGCGGCGACGGCCGGCCAGCGCCACGGCATCGATCTCCACCGGCGGCGCGTCTCGCCACCATCGACCAATGTCGACAATCTCCGGGCCCAGCTCGCCCGCGGCTGCCAGCCGAGCGAGGTGCTGGCGGAAAGCCGACTCCCAGCGCTCGCCCATGTGGCCGTCCAGCTGCTCGACGAGTACGGGCAGGATCTGCTTCCCAAGGCCCCTGCCGATCGCCGAGCGGTGCCGGTCGAGGAGGCCGAGCCAGAAGGCGAGGAAGTTGTCGGAGATGCGGTAGACGCGGCGGCGGGTTCGGGCTGGATTCTCGGTTACCGGAACGAGTCGCTCGACCAAGCGCAACTCGACCAGACGCTCCAGCACCCGACCTGGCTCGGCATGCACGGCCTGCTCGATCTCGTTGTGGCGGGTCCGTCCAGAGGCGATCGCGCGCAGGACGAGCCCGCCCATGTCGCCCATGTCGCCCTCCGTCGCGAGCACGAGCTGCCCCTCGTCCAGCAAGCGTCCGCCAGGCGTGCACGTGAGCTGCAGCAGGTTCTGTTTGAGGCTGCGGCCGGTGTCCCACCAGTCCAGATATAGCGGCACACCGCCGACGATTCCCCACACGAGCGCCTTCTCGCTTGGAGTCAGTCCACCAAGCATCTGGGCTGCCTCGTTAGGGCGGAAGGGATGTAGGAGGAGGGCGAGGTCGAAGCGGCCGTAGAGCGGCGTCCGCTCCTCCTGGATCGCCTCCATCGTCCGCACCGCGGAGCCGCAGATGAGGATGCGCAGCTTGGTCTTTGCGCGGGCCCGATCCCAGAACGCACGCAGGATGCCGGGTAGCTCCGGGCTGACTTTGACCAGGTCCGGAAACTCGTCGATCACCAGCAGGAGGCGCTCGCGGGTCGCCGCTGTGGCCAGGAAGTCAAGTGCGTCGTCCCAGCTGTCGAACGGGCGATCGGCCAGGTTGCGCGGTCCGGAGTCGATCTCCTGCGTCGCCGCCTCGGTGAGCAGGCGTAGCTCGTCGCTCGCAGGCCGGCCGGCACCGGTATGGAAGACCGTTCGCTTGTCCCGCGAAAACTCCTCGAGCAGGGACGTCTTGCCTACGCGACGACGCCCCCACACGAGCCCGAGCGCCGAGCCCGGGCGCTCCCACCACCTCCGCAAAGCCCTTAGCTCGTCCTGCCGGTTGATGAACATCCCGGGAGTTTACCGGCTTCCAACGTAACCGACATCAGATGTCACCGACGTTAACGGTCTGCTATTTACTTATCGCCCGCGGGTGCGACTCAAGCTGGCGCGGCACTGCCGGCACGCTTGCCGACCAGCTCGACGATCTCGCCCATGATCCGGTTGATGTCGAAGTCCTTGGGCGTGTAGACGCCGGCGACGCCCTCCTCGCGCAGGCGCTTCGCGTCGGCGGGAGGGATGATTCCGCCGGCGACGACCGGGACGTCGATGCCCTCCTCGCGCAGCATGCGGACGACCTCGGGGACCAGCTCGAGGTGGGAGCCGGAGAGGATCGAGAGGCCGACCACGTCGACGTCCTCCTGCAGCGCTGACTCGGCGATCTCCGCCGGGGTGAGGCGGATGCCCTGGTAGACGACCTCCATGCCGACGTCGCGAGCGCGCAGGGCGATCTGCTCGGAGCCGTTGGAGTGGCCGTCGAGGCCGGGCTTGCCGACCAGGATCTTGATCCGGTGACCGATCCGCTTGGAAGTCTCCTCGACGCGGCGACGGATCTCGTCGAGCTGCTCGCGGTCGGCGGGGGGCGCCGCGCCATCGACACCGGTCGGAGCGCGGTAGGCGCCGAAGGCCTCGCGCAGCACCCCGGCCCACTCGCCGGTCGTCGCGCCCGCCCTGGCTGCCGCGATCGTCGCCGGCATGATGTTCTGGCTGTCATCGGCTGCGGCTGCGGCCAGCTCGTCGAGAGCGGCGCGGACCGCGCTCTCATCGCGCTCGGCCTTCCAGCGCTCAAGCGCCTCGACCCGCTCGCGCTCGACCTCCGGGTCCGGAGTGAGGATGCCGCCGTCGGCGCCGGCGGTCAGCGGTGAGCCCTCGCTCTCGGTATAGACGTTCTGCCCGATCACCCTCTGCTCGCCGCTCTCGATCCGCGCCACCCGAGCGCGGTGGGACTCGACCAGGCGCGCCTTCATATAGGGGACAGCCTCGACCGCGCCGCCGTGCTCCTCGACCACCGCCATCTCGGCCCGGGCTCCCTCGACCAGCTCCTCGACCAGCCCGTCCATCACCTTCGAGCCCTCGAATATGTCGGGATACTCGAGCAGGTCGGTCTCCTCGGCGAGAACCTGCTGGATCCGCAGGCTCCATTGCTGGTCCCAGGGGCGGGGGAGGCCCATCGCCTCGTTCCAGGCGGGGAGCTGGATCGCGCGGGCGCGGGCGTCGCGGCTGAGGGTGACGGCGAGTGCCTCGAGCACGATCCGCTGGATGTTGTTCTCCGGCTGGGCCTCGGTCAGCCCGAGGCTGTTGACCTGGACGCCATAGCGGAACCGCAGCATCTTCTCGTCGGTCACCCCGTAGCGCCGGCGGCCGATCTCGTTCCAGAGCCGGCCCATCGCGCGCAGCTTGGCGGTCTCCTCGATCAGGCGGATGCCGGCGTTGACGAAGAAGGAGATCCGGCCGAACACCTTCGGGAAGTCGGCCTCGGCGACCTGGCCGCGGGCCTTGACCTCGTCGAGGACCGCGATCCCGGTGCAGAGCGCGAAGGCGATCTCCTGCACCGGCGTCGCCCCGGCCTCCTGCAGGTGGTAGCTGCAGATGTTGGTCGGGTTCCAGCTCGGCACCTCGTTGACGGTGAAGGCGACCATGTCCGCGATCAGCCGCATCGAGGGCTCGGGCGGGAAGGCGTAGGTGCCGCGTGAGAGGTACTCCTTGATGATGTCGTTCTGGGTCGTGCCCTTGAGTTGAGAGCGGTCGACGCCGTTCTCCTCGGCGACGGTGACGTAGAGGCCGAGCAGCCAGGCCGCGGTGGCATTGATCGTCATCGAGGTGTTCATCTCGTCGAGCGGGATGCCGTCGAGGAGCTGGTGCATGTCGCCCTTGTGGGCGATCGAGACGCCGACCTTGCCGACCTCGCCGCGGGCGAGGACGTGGTCGGGGTCATAGCCGGTCTGGGTGGGGAGGTCGAAGGCGACCGAGAGGCCGGTCTGGCCCTTGGCGAGGTTGCCGCGGTAGAGCTCGTTGGAGCGGCGGGCGTCGGAGTGGCCGGCGTAGGTGCGCATCACCCAGGGGCGGTCGCGCTCGGGCAGGCGGTGCTTGCTCATCGCCCCATGATATTTGGCGCGCGCCGAAATCCCCCGTTCAGAGACACTGGGGCCGCATCTTTCCCCCTGCCCTGTGTTTAGGCTGCCGGTGAGCGCGGAGCGTAGGAGCATCCATATCTGACTCTTTGCGACTGAGCGAAGCGCGAAATTAACTCATGAAGGCCCGCTCCACAGCCATTGCTCTTGCCGCTCTCGCCGGCGCTCTGGTGCTCGCCGCCGCGGCAACGGGGGCGATGGTCGGCATCTATCGCAACAGCATGGAGACGACGTCTCAGCGCGGCCAGCTGGTCAAGCTCTCCGGCCGCAGCTGCGCCCGCGGCGGCTCGAAGCACGCTCTGCGGATCGTGCTCGGCAAGCGCACGGGCGAATGCTCCTACCGCACGCCGGTGGTCGGGCGCGACCTCGAGATCGCGGCCACCGAGCGCCTGCTCAGCGGCACCCCGAAGGCGCTGCAGCGCAAGATGTTCCTCGGCCTGGTGCTGCGGTCCGGCGGCGGCGCCCGCTACCAGCTCGTCGTCTATCCGCTCCAGCAGAAGGCCCAGCTGCGCAAGTACCTCGCCGACGGCAGCGTCAAGTACCTGGCGATCGAAAAGGAAGTCAGCGCGGTGAAGGGGCTCGACAAGGCAAACAAGCTCCGCCTCAGCGCCGTGAACGTCACCAGCGGGCCCGAAAAGGGCCAGTGCGTCCTGCGCGCCACCGTCGGCAGCAGGCTCGTCGCCGAAGTCACCGACGCCGGCGCCGGGGACCTCTCCGGTCGCGCCTCCGGCGTGGCGATCGGCTCGGCGAAGAACTCCTCCGGCGCGATCGCCAGCGTCGACGATGTGGTCGCTCGCGTCCCCAGCCCGTTCTGACTCGCAACGCTCGCAATCGCTATCGGCGGGGGTGTGTAGCAGTTCGGCTACAGTCACACAATATGCAGCGCATTCCGCAGCGCGAGCTGCGCAACGACGTTTCGGCTGTGTTGCGGCGCGTAATGGCCGGCGAGCAGCTGCGGGTCACGGTTGCAGGGCGCGACGCGGCCGACCTCGTCCCGATCGATGCAGCGCCTTCTTGGACGGCCGGCTCCCGCGCCCGGGATCTGATTGCGACCTCCCAGGCCGACGCGGGCCTGTCCGCTGAGCTAAACCAGGCGTTTCCAGACACGACGGATCAGCTCTAGGCGATCGACCCCGCGTGCAGGCGGTGCTCGACACCTCGGTCTTCCTCGCGCGCGAGCAGGAGCGCCCGCTCGGCACTCTCCCCGAGGAGGTCGCCGTCAGCGTCGTAACCCTCTCAGAGCTGCGCCACGGCGTCCTCGCGGCCGATGGTCATGAGCAGATGGCGCGACGCCTCAGCACGCTGGAGACAGCGCGGCAGATCGCGGCGCCGTTGGTCATAGACGAGGCGGTCGGGGCTGAGCTGGCGCGCCTGCGGGTTGGGCTCAAGGCGATTGGCAGGGCAATGAAGGTCATGGACGCTTGGATCGCCGCCACCGCGATGGCCCACGGCGCCGCGGTCTGCACTCAGGATGCCGACTTCGATGCAGCGGCGGAGGCGGGCATGCTCGAGGTAGCGCGGGTGTAGTCCCCGCCCTGCGCATTGCCGCCTGCACCGTTGCGGCCACGAGCCGGGCGTACACGCCCGCGCCGGCGGGGGTGAGGTGAATGCCATCCCACATCAGGCCGTCGCGGGATCCTGCAGCCGAGTGCCAGTCGATCAGCGTCGTGTTCGGCCAGTCCGCAGCGGCTTCGGCAAGGGCGTTGTTGGACTCGCTCTCCCAGCTGACCGGCGCGCGGTCGTTGACCAGGAAGAGCTCGCCGACGCCCGATGTCGCCTGCCGCAGTGCTCTCATTTCGTCGCTGTAGAGCGGTCCGTTGTTGCCCATCTGGATGATCAGGGCATCGGGATGGTGGCCGTGGGCCTTCAGCTTGCGGGCTATATCTACGAATTCGCCCGCCTGTCGGCCGACCTTTGCGTTCATCGAGAATCGGGAGCCGAGGTGGGCGACGAGGGGCGCCTTGGCGCCGATCATCACCGAGTCGCCGATCGCGATGATCCGCGGCGGTCGTGACGGCGCTGTCGTGCCGCCTGCGCCAGGGCCGCGCGGGGGGTGTTCGGGAGGCAGCTTGCTCACCGTCACCTTGGCGAATTCCGCGGTCGAGGCGGCCGCGAGATCCGGCTGCAGATGTTCACTTCCGCTGCCGGCGATTCCGCTCCAGCCGATCAGCAGCACCACCGCCACTACGACAACCGCGAGCGCCGGCCGGCCGAAGCGAAGCCAGCCGTCGGGGAGGGCGGGCATCTTCGCCTTGCCGCTGAAGGGCAGCTCGACGAAGCGGTAGGAGATGTCGGCGAGGGCGAGGACCGCCGCCAGCTGGAGGGGGATAAGGATCCCGCGTGGAAGCGAGACGTCGATCCCCGGCCGGGTGAGCGCCAGCACCGGCCAGTGCCAGAGGTAGAAGCTGTAGCTGCGCAGGCCGAGCCACAGCATCGGCGGCCGGCCGAGCAGGCGGCCGAGCCGCGCCGCCGGGTGGGCGAGGACCGCGAGCAGGAGTGCCGTGACCAGCGCCAGCCAGAGGTAGCCGCCGTGGTAGAGGGCGAGGTCGTAGTCGTGCACGTGGATGAAGCTGAGCACCACGTAGGCGAGCGCGACGACTCCCACCGCGTCGAGCAGCGGGCCGACGAGCGGGCCCGTCCGACGGCGGCGCAGCTCGAGCGGGCTCCAGAGGAGCGCCAGGGCGACTCCCACCAGCAGCCCGACGGCGTGGGTGTCGGTGCCGTAGTAGACGCGCGAGGCATCGGCGCCGGGATGGAAGAGGACCCAGGCCAGCGCGACCGAGCCGAGCGCGCCGGCGGCCACCCCGGCAAGCAGGCGCCTGCGGCCGAACAGCGACATCCCGGCGGCGAAGACCAGCGGCCAGAAGAGGTAGAACTGCTCCTCGACCGAGAGCGACCAGAGGTGGCGGAACAACGATGGCCGCTGGAACTGTTCGAAGTAGGACTGGTGGCCGAGGACGAAGTGCCAGTTGGCGAAGTAGAGGAGCGAGGCGATCGCGTCGCCGCGCAGCTGGTCCATCCGGCCGGGCTCGACGATCGCCGCGACGACCATCGTCACCGCGATGAAGACGCCGACCGCCGGCAGCAGGCGCCGCGCCCGCCTCAGCCAGAACTGGCCGAGCGCGATGTGGCCTCCGCGTCGGTACTCGCCGAGCAGCAGCGAGGTGATCAGGTAGCCGCTGACGACGAAGAAGACATCGACGCCGAGGAACCCGCCGGGCATCCAGCCGACTCCGGCGTGGTAGAAGAAGACGGCGAGCACCGCCAGTGCCCGCAGGGCGTCGATCCCGGGCAGGTAGGGGAAGCGCTTGTCCTGTGGCCGGCTCATCCTTAAGAGAGGTTTCGGGTCCTCCTCAACAGCTCCTTGAGCGTCAGCGGCGTGTTACCGCAGGTGCCAGCTGCATAATCCCGGCAATGTCGACTACTACCGTAGAGCGACCCCGCGGCGCCGGGCCGGGGACAGGCACGGGGGGAAGCTGGCGAGTGGTAGTGCGCAACGACAACCACAACACCTTCGACCACGTGGCGCAGACACTGGCCAGCGTACTCCCCGGGGTGAGCCTCGACCAGGGACATCAGCTCGCCGACCGGATCCACAACAGCGGCCTGGCGATCGTCTGGACCGGCCCCCGCGAGCCCGCCGAGCATTACTGGCAGCAGCTCGAGGCTGCGGGGTTGACGATGGCGCCGTTGGAGCGCTGCTGAGCGTCGCGGCTACTCGGCCGCGACCAGGGTGTGCCAGGTGGGGAGGAGGGGGAGGTCGTAGAGGTCGATGACGCTGGCGCGGGCCTCCTCGATCTCGGTCGAGAACCAGTAGCGCTCGAAGTCGGCGCGACTGTCCCAGGCCGAGGTCTGCTGGAAGGAGAGGGGGTCGTCGACGGCGCGGGTCAGCGACCAGCTGCGGGCGCCGAAGGCGGGCATCCTCGCCGCCGCCGGTTCCCATAGGTCGAGCCAGCGGTCCGCCCGGAAGGGGGCGATGTGCCAATCGAGTACGCAGACCTCGCTCATGCTCCCACCTCCGCCCGGATCGCTCCCGGGCCGTCGTCGACCTTGCCCTCGGACTCGGACTCGGCCCCGACCAGGATCGAGATCTTGCCGAGGTGCTTGTTCTCGTGCAGCAGCTGGTGTGCCGCGGGGACGCCCTCGAAGTCCATCGTCTGCCAGAGGACGGGCCGGATCTTGCCCTCGGCCATCAGCTGGTTCGCCCGCATGCACTCGTAGGCGTTGGCGAAGTGCGAGCCGATGATCTGCTTCTGGCGCATCCACAGGTAGCGCACGTCGAAGTCGAGCTGGAAGCCCGAGGTGGCGCCGCAGATGACGACCTTGCCGAACGGCTTGACGACGAAGACCGAGGTCGGGAAGGTCGCCTGGCCGACGTGCTCGAAGACGATGTCGGGGGCGTCGCCGAGGATCTCCTTGACCCGCTTGGCGAACCCGCGCGAGGCCTTGAAGCGCTCCTTGTCGGCGGCGGGATCGGCGAGGTTCTCCGGCGTCCGCATCATCTCGCCGAACTCGCGGCGGTTGATGTAGTCGACGGCGCCCAGCTGCTTGACCAGCTCGCCCTTCTCGTCGGAGGAGACGACGCCGACCGCGTTGGCCCCGGCGGCGGCGCAGAGCTGGGTGGCGAAGACGCCGAGTCCGCCGGCCGCGCCCCAGATAAGCACGTTGTGGCCCGGCTGCAGCTTGCACTGGTCGATCAGCATCCGGTAGGCGGTGAAGTAGGTGAGGCCGTAGGCGGAGGACTCGGCCCAGCTCAGGTTCTGGGGGCGGGGAAGGAGCTGTTGCGCCTGCACCTTGGTGAACTGGGCGAAGGAGCCCCAGGTCGTCTCGTATCCCCAGATCTTCTGGCTCGGCGCGGCGAGCGGGTCGAGCCCGTGCACCTCGACGTCCTCGTAGGAGGCCTGGTTGCAGTGGACGACGACCTCGTCGCCGGGCTTCCAGCGGGTGACGCCCTCGCCGACCTTCCAGACGATCCCCGAGGCGTCGGAGCCGCCGATGTGGTGGCCGTACTCGGGGTGGTCGCCGTAGCCGAAGACCGAAACGGGCTTGCCCAGAGCCGCCCAGACGTTGTTGAAGTTGACCCCGGCCGCCATCACGCGGACGATCACCTCGAAGGCGCCGGGCTCCGGAACCTCGATCTGCTCGAGCTGGAAGGCGTCCTTGGGCTCGCCCTCGCGCTCCTGGCGGATCACCCAGGCCGCCATCGTCTCGGGCAGCGTTCCGGGCTCCACGTCTAGCTTCGAGACTGCGCTGGTGTCGACTGCCAAGAGGGTCCTCCGCGGATCGGTTGCTGACGGGCGCGGCGAATCCTAGTCAAGCACGGGGGTCTCGGCCTCGGTGGCCTCTTCGAGCTCCCGCAGCTCCGGCGCTGCGATCTCACGCACGGCAATGTTGACCGGCTCGGGAGGCTCGATCTCCTTGCCGGCCGCAACGCCCATGTCCTCGACCTTGCGCAGCTGGGGGAGCAGCCTCCCTTCCATCGACCGCACCGCCCCGTCATAGGCGTTTGCCGCGGTCTGCAGCCCTTTCCCGACCTTGTTGAGCTCGTTGAGGAACTTGGTGAAGCGAGCGTGCAGGGTCCCTGCCGCGTCGGCGATCTCGGCTGCCTCCTCGACCATCCTCTCCTGGCGCCAGCCGAGCTCCATCGTGCGCAGAAGGCCGATCAGCGAGGTCGGGCTGACGACCAGCACGCCGCGCTCCAGCGCGTAGTCGAAGAGGGTGGGGTCGGCGGCGAATGCTGCGTGCAGGGCAGGCTCGTTAGGGATGAAGCAGATCACCAGGTCCGGCGTTTCACCCGGCTTGAACTGTCCCTGGTAATCCTTCGAGCTGAGGCTGCGGATGTGCTCGCGAGCCTGGCGCGCGTGCCGTTCCAGATCTTCGAGCCGCTGCGATTCAACCTCGGCCTCCTGCGCGTCGAGGAACGCGTCGAGCGGAACCTTGGAGTCGGCGATGAAGCTGCGGCCCTCGGGCAGGAGGAAGCGCGCATCGGGGCGCAGGCGTCCGCCTTCGGTGTGGAGCGTCTCCTGGAGCTCGAAGTCGACGTGCTCGGTCATCCCAGCGATCTCGACGCAGCGGCGCAGCTGCAACTCACCCCACTGCCCTCGGGTCTGAGGCTGGCGCAAGGCCTTCTTCAGCCCGGCGGTCTCTGCATTGAGGTTGCCGACCGTCTGGCCGATCTGCTCGATCAGGGCGCGGGTCTGCAGGTCGGTCTCGCCCCGACGGCGCACCTCGGTTTCGATCTTCTTCTGACCGTCTGCGATCCGGTCGGTCAGGCCCTTGATTTCGGCCTGGCGTTTGTCCAGCGCGGCTTCGGCGGTCTTGGAGTCGAGCTTGCGCGACTCCTCGTTCATCTGCAGCAGGTCGGCGACCGCCCTCGAGGTTGCTTCCTGGATCGCGGGGACGAGGTCGGGTTGTGGCGGCTCGCGGCGGAGGGCGAGTGCGTAGACGAGTCCGGCGGCGAGGACGATGACGGCGATTGCGAGCGCGACGGTCACAGCCACCGATAGTGACGAACCGAGCAGACGGGACTACGGCAGCAGGACGTCGTTCTTGGAGGAGGTGCGGTAGGGGCCGATCGCGAGCCGCGTGGGGCGGGCGCGGGGGATGTCGGCGGCGCTGAGCCTGTAGACGCCGGTGGGGAGGTCCACCTGAAGGGTGCCGGCGCCGTTGGCGACGAGCGGGCCCGAGGTGGCGTTGCGCGGCCCGTGAATCTCGAGATGGGTGGCGAAGTCGGTGAGGTTGGCGGCGACGAAGACGACGGTGAGCGGCTTTCTCGTCCGGATCGGCGGTTGGCCGGCGTGCTGGTTCTGGGGGATCTGCTGGGTCCGTTCGGGGCCCAGGCCGATCGCCGCGGGCTGCACGTTGACCGCCTTGGGGGAGATCGTGACGCTGACCCGCGTCGGCACCTGGGGGCGAGGGGTGTTGGGGTGGCTCTGGGCGCCGCAGCCGGTCACGACGATGGCCAGCGCCCCGACGGCGCAGGCGAGCACTGCCTTCCCTTTCCCACTGCCACCCATTCGGGGCGGAATCTAACCGAACGGCAAGTCGACCACGCGAGCCGTAACGCCATCTTCACCTACGGCCAGCTCGTCGCCGGTCTGCGCCTCGCGGCGGACGATCGCCAGCGCGATCGGGCCGAGGGCGGGGGAGACGCAGGCGGCCCCGACGGCTCCGACCTCCCTGCCGTCGAGGCGGAGGGAGGCGCCGGCCGCAGCCGCGCCGCTCAGCCGCAGCCCCCGCAGGTTGCGGTTCGGCCTGCCCTTGTAGTGGAGCCGGGCGACGGTCTCCTGGCCGATGTAGCAGCCCTTGGTGAAGCTGACCGCGGCATCGACGATGCCCGCCTCGGCCGGCAGCGTCTCGGCGCCCATCTCGGCGCCGAAGCGGGGGATGCCGGCCTCGATCCGGAGGATCTCGGCGGCCTCGGCGCCGACCTCGACCGCGCCGGCGGCGAGCAGGGCCTCGCGCAGGCGGCCCGCGTCGCCCGTCGCGGCGATCAGGTCGATCCCACCCGCGGTCCCCGCCGCCAGACAGTCCACTCCCGCCACGGTGGCCCTCTCGCACGAGTGCTCGGGCAGCGCCGCCGTGCCGGCGACCTCCACGGCTCGCGGCCCGATCAGGGAGAGGATCTCCCGCTCGGCCGTCACGTCGGCGACCTCGACCTCGCGGCCGATCTTGTACATCTGCAGGTGCTTTCGCGCCGCCTCCAGGCCCTCGGGCTCGGTGTCGAGCCAGAGCTCCTCCGCCGCCGGGCGCAGCACGCGCATGTCGGCCTGCATGTGGCCCTTGCGGTCGAGCAGCGCCGCGTAGCAGCCCTCGCCGGGCTCGAGCGCCTCGACGTCGTTGGTCAGCTGTCCCTGCAGGTACTCGGCGGCGTCGGGGCCGCTCACCGCGAGCTTGCCGCGGCCTGAGCGGTCGAGCAGGCCGCACTCCTCGCGCAGCTGCCGGTACTGGGCGTCCAGCTCGACCGTCGCTGTCAGCGCGTCCGCCACATGACTCATTCTAGGCTGGCCCGAATGCAGCCTCCGCCTCCTCCGCCCGATCGTCTGACCGAGGCAACCGTCGAGGACGTGCTCCCCGGCGAGGCCGCCGTCGCCGTCGCCGCGCGGCGCTCGTTGGAAGGCGATGCCCGCGGCATCGGCCGCATCTGGCCCTTCCTCGGCCCCGCCTTCGTCGCCGCGGTCGCCTATATCGACCCCGGCAACTTCGCGACCAACATCGCCGGCGGCGCCAAGTTCGGCTACCTGCTGCTCTGGGTGGTCCTCGCCGCCAACCTGATCGCGATGCTGGTTCAGACCCAGTCGGCGAAGCTGGGGATCGCGACCGGCAAGAACCTGGCGGAGCTGTGCCGGGAGACGTTCTCGCGCCGGACGTCGATCGGGCTCTGGCTGCAGGCCGAGGTGGTCGCGATGGCGACCGACATCGCCGAGGTGGTCGGCGCCGCGCTCGGGCTCAACCTGCTGTTCGGCATCTCGCTCTTTCCCGCCGGAGTCCTCGCCGGCATCGGCGCCTTCGCGATCCTCGGCCTGCAGCAGATGGGGTACCGCCGCCTGGAGGCGGGGATCACGGCCCTGGTCGGCGTCGTCGTCCTCTCCTTCATCGTCGAGCTGTTCGACTCGAGCCCCGACGGCGGCGAAATCGCCCGCCACCTCGTCGTCCCCGGCTTCGCCGGCACCGAGAGCATCCTGCTCGCCACCGGGATCATCGGCGCGACCGTGATGCCGCATGTGATCTACCTGCACTCGGCGCTGACTCAGAAGCGGATCGTCGGCCGCAACGAGGGAGAGAGAAGGCGGATCCTCGGCTTCGAGAGGGTCGACGTGGTGATCGCTCTCGCGCTGGCGGGGCTGGTCAATCTCTCGATGATGATCGTCGCCGCGGCGCTGTTCCACAGCAGCGGCCTGACCGGGGTCGACTCGATCGACGGCGCCTACAGTGCCCTGCGCTCGCTCGTCTCCGTCAATGCGGCGACGATCTTCGGCGTCGCCCTGCTCGCCTCGGGATTCGCCTCCTCCTCGGTCGGGACGATGGCCGGGCAGGTCGTGATGCAGGGATTCATCCGGCGGCGCATCCCGATCTTCATCCGCCGCGCCGTAACCCTGGCGCCGGCGCTGCTGGTCCTCGCGGTCGGGATCGACCCGACCGAAGCGCTGGTCGGCAGCCAGGTCGTCCTCTCCTTCGGCATCCCGTTCGCTCTGGTGCCTCTGTTGATGCTGGCGGCGAGGCGCGAGGTGATGGGCTCACTCGTCAACCCGCGCTGGCTGACTGCCCTCGCCGGCGCCATCGCCGCGCTGATCATCGCCCTCAACGCCTTCCTCCTGTATCAGGCGTTCTTCGGCTGAGCGGATACGCTTGCGCCCATGGGCCTGGCCGGCGACTTCCAACTGATCCTCGACTCGGTGCCACCGGAGTGGACCGACATCGAGGTCGATCTGCGGATCGAGGACCCGGGGCGCTACATCGACACCGCGGTCGCGCTCAGCCAGGTCAACGCCAGGCCCTACGACGAATCCGAGTGGCAGTGGCGGCTGATCGTCGCCCACAGCTTCGGGCACGCAGCCGCGGCGCCCACGGTGAAGGGGGTGCTGGCGAGGCTCGACGAGGACGGGGTCGCCGGCGAGCTGGGGCTGCGAGAGGTGCGCGAGGGTCGGGCAGAGGTCGTGCAGATGTGGGGCCGGCCGGAGAGCGTTCGCGAGGAGTTCCGCGAGCGCCGTTCACTGTAGGCGAGATGGCGCGCATCGTCGCCGTCGTCTCGGACCTGATGCTGGCAAGCCGGGTGGAGGAGAGCCTGCGCGCGGCCGGCCATCAGGTCTCGGTGGCGCCGTCGCTTCCCGACGCCCCAGAGGCCGACGCGATCGTCTGCGATCTCGACACGGTCGCCCCGGCGGCGGTCGCGGCGACCGGGATCCCGGCCGTGGGCTTCTACTCCCACGTCGACGTGGAGATGCGGCGGGAGGCGGAGGCGGCGGGCCTGGGCCTGGTCGTGCCGCGGTCGCGGATGGCTCGCGAACTGCCGCAGCTCGTCGAGGGCTTGCTCTAGGCTCCCCGCCAGATGAGAGGGGTCGTCGCGCTGCTGGCGGCCGCCCTCCTGCTCGCCGGCGCCGCCGGCTGCGGGGGGAGCGGCGCTGAACCGGGCGCGCCAAACGGCGCGACGCTCGTGCTCGATTTCACCCCCAACGCCGTCCACTCCGGCATCTACGCGGCTCAGCGGCAGGGCTACTACAGGGATGCGGGCGTCGCCCTCACCATCCGCCAGCCGGGCGAATCGACCGATGCGCCGAAGCTGCTGGAGGCGGGCCGCGCCGACTTCGCGATCCTCGACATCCACGACCTCGGGATCGCCCGCGAGCGCGGCCTCGACCTGGTCGGTGTGATGCCGATCGCGCAGCGGCCGCTCGCCGCGGTGATCGCGCGCGCCGATGGCCCGGTGCGCCGCCCGCGGGACCTGCAGGGCCACACGGTCGGCGTCACCGGTCTGCCGTCGGACGAAGCGGTGGTCGACTCGGAGGTGAGCGCCGACGGCGGCGACCCGGCGAAGGTGCGGCGAGTGACCATCGGCTTCAACGCGATCTCCTCGCTGGCGGCCGGCAGGGTCGACGCGGCCACCGGATTCTGGAACGACGAGGGAGTGGCCCTGCGGCGCCGGGGCGTCCCGATCCGCATCTTCCGGGTCGACCGCTACGGCGCCCCGCCCTACCCGGAGCTGGTTCTCGCCACCTCGCGGCGCACCCTGGAGCACGACCCGAAGCTGGTCGCCTCGGTGGTTGCCGCCACGACCCGCGGCTACGGCTTCACGGCCCGGCACCCGGCCCGCGCTCTCAAGGACCTGCTCGCCGCGGTCCCCAGCCTCGATCGAGCTGATCAGAGCGCCCAGCTCGAAGCCCTTCTTCCGATCCTGAAGCCGGCCCCGTTCGACCACTCGGTCCTGCGCCGCTGGGCACGCTGGGACGTGGTGCACGGCCTGCTTCAGAGCGAGCCGAGGGTCCGCTCTCTCTTCGTCAATCGGTGACGCCTCTCGCAGGATGGACCCGCGCGGGGAGCGCAGCGGATAGACTGCCGCCGCTAACCGATCCGGGATCTAGTAGGAGGAGAGAAGTGCAGGAACGAGGACTTGCGGCATACCTTGCCGAGTTGATCGGCACCTTCTTGCTGGTCTTTTTCATCACGAGCGTGATTGTGCTGTTCGTCGCCACGGGTAGTCAGGCGCAGTTCGGCTCCGACTTCGCCGTCGTCGGGCTGACACAGGGGTTCGCCCTCTTCGGCGTGATCGTGATGTTCGGCGTGGTCAGCGGCGGGCATTTCAACCCGGCGGTGACCTTGGCGGCAGCGGCGCTGCGGCGGATCAATCCGATCGACGCGGCGATCTACATGCTGGCCCAGCTCTCCGGCGCCGTTCTCGGCGCCCTGCTGTGCAAGGGGCTGCTGCTCGACGAGGGGCGCGCCACGCACTACGGCGCGGTCCAGGTGAGCGGCCTGCTCAGCGGCAACTTTGCCGGCTCGGTGGTCGAGGCGGTCGGCACCTTCTGTCTCGTCCTCGTCATCCTCGTCTCCGTCTATTCCAAGAAGAGCGTCAAGGATTGGGCGCCGCTTGCGATCGGCACCACACTGGTCTTCCTGATCATGGTCGGGGGGCCGCTTGACGGCGGCTCCTTCAACCCGGCCCGCTGGTTCGGCCCGGCGCTGGTCGGCAACAGCTGGGGCGGGACCTGGCCATATCTGGTCGGCCCGATCGTCGGCTCGCTGCTCGCCGCCGCGGTCTTCAAGTTCGTGCTCGAGCCCGGAGGCCCGGCCCCGACCGAGCCGCCCGAGCGGGTCAGGCCGCAGGCGCCGAAGAAGCCCGAGCCGCCGGCGCCGAAGAAGCCCGAGCCGCCAACGCCGTCGCCCGAGCCGCCGACGCCCGAGCCCTCCAGCTGATCAGACCTTCCTGAGCCGCCGGGCCCGGCCGGGCCCGGCGGTTCAGTAGCTTCCCCCGCGTGCGCCGGGTCACCTTCTCGCGGAACTACACGCTCTCCCTCTCGCGCACCTGCCAGTGCTACTGCAAGTACTGCGCGTTCGCGACGCACCGGGCGCACATATACGCTCCCGAGGAGGTCGAGAGTCGGCTTGACGAGGCCCAGCGCCGCAACGCCAAGGAGCTGCTCGTCCTCACCGGCGAGCGGCCCGAGGTGAACCCGGATGTCGCGGCGCGGCTGGCCGAGTGGGGGCATGAGGACTTCACCTCCTACGTCGTCTGGGCCTGCGAACGGGCGCTGGAGCGCGGCATCCTGCCCCACACGAACATCGGCGTGCTCGGCCACGCCGACCTGGCGCGGCTGCGGGAGGTCACCGCTTCGCAGGGGTTGATGCTGGAGTCGGTCTCCGAGCGGCTGATGGAGACCGTCCACGCCGGCTCTCCGACGAAGAGCCCGGCGCGGCGGCTGGCCACGATCGAGGCCGCGGGCGAGCTGAAGATCCCGTTCACGAGCGGCATCCTGGTCGGCATCGGCGAGACGGAGGAGGAGCGTGTTGCTTTCGCTCGAAGCGATCGCCGATCTGCACGATCGCCATGGCCACATCCAGGAGGTGATCCTCCAGAACTTCGTTCCCCACCCGCGCTACTACGGGCGGGAGGTCGCTGAGATCGCCGACGAGGCTTCTCTCGCAAGATGGGGGGGAGAGGGCGGGCACCCCTCCGTCGGAAACCGTCCGCCCCACAGATCAGCAGGGACGGAAGCGTCCTCGCTCCCAGAGTTTCCGTCGGAGGGACACCCGCCCTCTCTACCCGAGCTTCCAGAGTGGGCTACTCCCGTCACCGTCGGGGACATCAAGCGCCTTATATCCGAGTGCCGGCGGTTGATGCCCGATGTGGGCATACAGGTGCCGCCGAATCTGTCCGATGCGTGGGGAGAGCTGGTGGAGGCGGGAGCCACCGATCTTGGCGGGCTGTCGGCCAACGGGGATCACATCTCGCCTGAGCACGCTTTCCCGAGCCCGCACGAGGTGAGGAAGGGGCTCGCCCCCAGGGGGTATGCGCTGACCGAGCGGCTCTGCGTCTACTCGCAGTACATGGACCCCGAGTGGATGGAGCAGGGGGTCCTCGACGTGATCAAGCTGAAGTACTGGAGCTTCATCCCGCGGCGGGGGTCGGGGCGTCGCTGCGATGAGTCGCTCGAGCCGGGGCTGACCGAGCGGGCGATCGTCAAGGGGCGCGCGGGGGAGGAGCTGAGCGAGGACGAGCTGACGGCGCTGTTTGCCGAGACGCGGCCCGAGGCGATCGAGGAGATGAGGGTCGCCGCCGACGAGCTGCGGGCAGAGCTGGTCGGGGACCGGGCAACGTTCGTGGTCAACCGGAACATCAACTTCACCAACATCTGCGTGGTCGGCTGCGCGTTCTGCGGGTTCGGGCAGGGGCGACGCTCGCCCGACGCCTACGAGGTTTCCGAGGAGGACTTTGCCGAGCGGGTGCGGGACGCGGTCGAGTTCGGGGCCACCGAGATCTGCATGCAGGGCGGGATCCACCCGGATCTGACCCTGGAGGAGTACGGGAAGTGGCTGCGCCTGGCAAAGGACGTCGCGCCGCAGCTGCACCTGCATGCCTACTCGCCGATGGAGGTCGACCATATGTGCGAGAGGAGCGGCAAGGGCCCCGACGAGGTCTTCGAGTACCTGATCGAATGCGGGCTGGGGTCGACGCCGGGAACGGCGGCCGAGGTGCTCGACGACGGGGTTCGGCAGCGAATCTCTCCGAACAAGCTTCCCGCCGGGCGCTGGGTCGAGATCGTCGAGGCCTCCCACCGCGCCGGGTTGCGCTCGACCTCGACGGTGATGTTCGGCCACATCGAGGAGCCACGCGAGCTGGCGCGCCACATGCGGGTGGTGCGGGCGCTGCAGGAGCGCACCGGCGGGATCACCGAGTTCGTCCCGCTCAGCTTCATTCCCTTCAACACGATGCTGGGGCGCACGCACGGGATCGAGGAGATCTCGGCCGAGGAGAACCTCAAGCACACCGCCGCCTTCCGGCTTGCCCTGGGGAAGACGATTGCCAACCTGCAGGCGAGTTGGGTGAAGATGGGCCTCGACGCCGCCACCGAGGCTCTGCGCTGGGGCGTCAACGACCTCGGGGGCACCCTGATGGAGGAGAACATCTCGCGGATGGCGGGCTCCCAGCATGGGGTGAGGCTGGAGCCCGAGCAGCTGATCGGCGCCGCCCGCGCCGCCGGCCGGGTCCCGGCCCAGCGCACGACCCTCTACGACATCGTCGAGACGTACTAGCGGCAAACCGCCGCGGCGGCCATGATTGGCCGG
This sequence comes from uncultured Solirubrobacterales bacterium, assembly GCA_963838035.1. GTDB lineage: Bacteria > Actinomycetota > Thermoleophilia > Solirubrobacterales > 70-9 > CAVVNN01. The sequence goes on along the minus strand of CAWIPM010000002.1, from coordinate 555,614 downwards.
TGCGCGCGATGGTCCTGGAGAAGCAGCGGGAGCGGCTGCGGCCGGTTGAGCTGCCGGCCCCGCGGCCGGGCGCAGGGCAGCTGCTGATCTCGGTCCGCGCCTGCGGGGTCTGTCGAACCGACCTGCACATCGTCGACGGCGATCTGACCGAGCCGAAGCTGCCGCTCGTCCTCGGCCATCAGATCGTCGGCACGGTGGTCGATGCCGGGGCGGGAGCGGAGCGGTATTCGGCGGGCGACCGCGTCGGGGTGCCCTGGCTGGGTTGGACCTGTGGCGAGTGCCGCTACTGCACGGGTGGGCGCGAGAACCTCTGCGACCGGGCTCGCTTCACCGGCTATGACATCGACGGCGGCTACGCCGAGCTGGCGGTCGCCGACGAGCGCTTCTGTTTCCCGATCCCCGCCGGCTATCCCGATGAGCAGGCGGCGCCGCTGCTCTGCGCCGGGCTGATCGGCTACAGGGCTCTGCGGCTGGTCGGCGACGCCGAGCGGATCGGCTTCTATGGCTTCGGGGCGTCGGCCCACATCCTCTGCCAGGTGGCGGTCCACCAGGGGCGGCGCGTCTTCGCCTTCACCCGCGATGGCGACGAGGAGGGGCAGGCGTTCGCGCGCGGGCTGGGCGCCGAGTGGGCGGGCTCCTCCGACGGCCCGGCGCCCGAGGAGCTAGACGGGGCGATCGTCTTCGCTCCTCTCGGCGCGCTGATGCCGGCGGCGCTGCGCGCCAGCGCCAAGGGGGCGCGGATCATCAGCGCCGGAATCCACATGAGCGATATCCCCGCCTTCCCCTACGAGATCCTCTGGGGGGAGCGGGTGCTCGGCTCGGTCGCCAACCTGACCCGTCGCGACGGCGAGGAGTTCATGGCGCTGGCGCCGCGGATCCCGATCCGGACCGAGGTCGAGGTGTGGACGCCGGAGCAGGCGAACGAGGCGCTGGCCTCGATCCGCGACGGCAGCCTCCGCGGGGCCGCCGTGCTGCGGATCGCCTAACGGAAGAGGTCTTCGGGTCGGGGGCGGCGGAGCGCTGCGGCGCCGGGGCCATCCTCGGTCGTGACGAAGCGGCCGAGACCGCGGACGATCGCGGCGGGGACGCCGTCGGCCTTGTCGCGGACCAGGTCGGCGGCGGCTGCCGCCTCGTCGGCGACCGCGATCAGGGTCGCTTCCAGCCGGCGGCCGCTGCTGTCGTCGCGGCCGCGCCAGTCGTCGAGCGGGGCGAGCCCGGCGCAGCCGATCGCCACCTCGACCTGCCCGAGGCGCCAGGCGCGGCCGAAACTGTCTGCGATCACAACGGCGAGAGTGGCTCCGGCGGCGGCGCCGACCTCGTTTCGGATCCGCCGGGCCGAGTCGTCGGGGTCCTCGGGCAGCAGGCAGACGGTGTCGGGCTCGGGCAGGTTCGAGCTGTCGATGCCGGCGTTGGCACAGACCAGCCCGTGCCTGGTCTCGACGATCAGCACCCCGCGCTCGGCACGCAGCACCTCGCTGCTCTCCTCGAGGATCAGCTCGACCAGCGCCGGCTCCTTGCCGAGGACGGCGGCGAGCCGACGCGCCTCGCCGCCGGGCAGAACCGAGGAGAGGCGGCGGACCCGGCCCTCGGACTTGGAGACGATCTTCTGCGAGATGACGACGACGTCGCCGTCGGCGAGCTCCGCGCGCGCCGCGATCAGCTCGCCCACCGCCATCCCCTCGGCCACCTCCGGCAGGCCTGTGACCGGGATCACCCGCAGCTCGCTCATATCCCCAGCGCCCTTGCGGTCCGCTCGGCGTGGCCCGGCCGTGCCTCCAGCTCGCGGGTCAGGGCGATCACGTCGGCGGGGGTGTCGAGGTCGAGCCCCAACGAGGCCAGCTCTTCGACCGCGAAGGGGACGCCCGCCTCGCGCGCCGCGGCGACGTGACGAGCGCAGCTCCCGGCGCCGAAGGCGGGGCGGATCGCCCTCGGGGGGGAGAGCACCAGCGCGTTCGTCCCCGTGCCGTGGCGATCCGGGACGATCGCCACGTAGCTCTCCGGGACTCCGGTCAGCAGGTGGTCCAGCTCGCGCGGATCGAGCAGCGGGCAGTCGATCGGGAGCAGCACGACGCAATCGACCCCCCGCGACTCGGCGGCGGCGATTCCCGCCAGCGCCGCCTCGGAATGCCCCTCGTCGGCGAAGTCGGACAGGACCTCCGCGCCCGTCGCGGCCGCCGCCTCGATGGCACGCGGCTCCGCGGTCACCACGATCGTCCGCTCGATCGTGCGGGCGGCGCCGATCGCCTCCAGGACGTCCTCCAGCATCGCCGCGGCCAGCGTCGCCCGGCGCTCGTCGTCGATTCCCGCCGCAAGGCGGCTCTTGGCCGCGTCGAAGCGCTTGACCGGGAGGATGGCGGTGGCTTTCAATCCTCGACGAGGCTAGCGGCGTAGTCGAGCACGGTGCGGGCGACGCGAAGGCGCCCTCCGGCTCCCTCCATCAGCGTCGGGACGGCGAGCGTCGGGATCTCCACCGGCGGCGGGTCGGGGTCGCCCTCGTCAACCACCATCGCGTCGATCAGCCCTGCGTAGAGCGACGCGACCCCGGAGGCGGTCGAGGGGCGGCCCAGCGCCTGCATGAAGCGCTCGGTGGGCCCCTTCACCACCTCGCCGGCGACGAACGGGCTGACCGCGACCACCGGGGCCGGCGCGGCCGCCATCGCCTCGCGCATCCCGGGGACCGCGAGGATCGGGCCGATGCTGATCACCGGGTTGGAGGGGCCGATCACGATCGCCTCGGCGAGGCGCAGCGCGTCGAGCACCTCCCTGGTCGGCGCGGCGCTCTCGATCCCCTCCAGCTCGACGCCCTGGACCTCCGGCCGCCCGCCGTCGACGATCAGGTACTCCTGCAGGTCGCGCCGGCCCGCGGCCGTGGTCACCTTGGTCCGTACGGGCGAATCGCACATCGGCAGCACCCGCGCCCGGACTCCGAGCGCACGGGAGATCTGCGCCTGCGCGTCGGTCAGCCTCCCGCCCTCGTCGAGGAACTGCCGGCGGTAGAGGCAGGCGGCGAGGTCGCGGTCGGAGAGGCTGAACCAGTCCGGCGCGCCGAGCTTCGCGAGGCGCTCGAAGGCGGCGAAGCCATCGTCGCGCAGGCCCCAGCCGCGCTGCTCGTCGATTTCCCCGCTCAGCCAGTAGGTGACGAGGTCGGGGTCCGGAGAGACGTGGACGCCGAGCGTCTCGATGTCATCGCCGGTGTTCGCGATCACCGCGAGGTCGGCGCCGATCTCCTCCTGCATCCCGGCGGCGAGCTTGGCGCCGCCGGTGCCGCCGGCGAGCAGCGCGACCCGCATTGCTAGGCCCAGTGGTCTGTGTCGGGAAGGCCGGTGAGCCTGATCCCGGCATGCGCCTTGTAGCGGCTGTTGACCGAGATCAGCATCGGGGTCAGCTGCTCGACGATCCTCGCCATCTCCAGCGGGCCGGCATTGACCGCGCGCAGGCCGGGAATCAGCTCGACCAGCCGTGCCACCCGGGCCTTGTCGGCCTTGCGGTCGCCGCAGATCAGCACATCCTCGCCCAGCTCGACGTCGGCGTCGGCCAGGGTCGGCGCGCCGACGGTGTGCAGGGCGGCGACGACGGTGACGCCGTCGGGCACCATCTCCTGCGCCTGCTGGGCGGCCGAGCCCTGCCAGACGCCGAGCGAGCGGGTCGCCTTGCCGCTGACCGCGGCGGCGAGGGGGACGGTGCAGTCGACGAGGATCTGTCCCGGCGCCAGCGCGTCCCGCAGGTTGTTGAGGTTCTCCGACTGGGCGCGGAAGGGGACGGTGAGGAAGACGATCTCGGCGCGTCGGGCCGCATCCGCGTTGAGCAGTCCCTCCACCTCGGCGCCGGGAACCGCCTCGCGGATCCTCGCCGCCGCCTCCTCGGCTCGCTCGGCCGATCGCGAGCCGATCGCGATCGGCGCCCCTGCCCGGGCCCAGCGCAGTGCCAGGCCGGCGCCGAGGGCGCCGGTGCCGCCGACGATCGGGATGGGGGGGAACTCCGCCAAGGCCGGCCAGTCTATGCTCACGCTCGATGAGGCTGGAGGGACGGAAGGCGCTCGTGACCGGAGGGGCGAGTGGGATCGGCGCCGCGATCGCGGCCCGGCTCGCTGCCGAGGGCGCGGAGGTATGGGTCGGCGACATCGACGTCGAGGGAGCCGAGCGGGTCGCAGGCGAGATCGCCGGCCACGCCATCGAGCTCGACGTGACGGAGATCGGGTCTGCCCGCGCCGCGGTCGAGGCGGGCGAAACGCTCGACATTCTCGTCAACAACGCCGGCACCGACGAGTTCGGCTTCTTCACCTACACCTCGCCGGAGCAGTGGCAGCGGGTGCTGGCGATCAACCTCGGGGGCGTCCTCAACTGCACCCACGCGGCGCTCCCCGCGATGCAGCAGGCCGGCTATGGCCGGATTGTCAGCATCTCCTCGGAGGCCGGGCGGGTCGGCTCAAAGGGCTCCGCGGTCTACTCGGCGGCCAAGGGAGCCATCGTCGCCTTCATGAAGGCGATCGCCCGCGAGAACGCCCGCTACGGGATCACCGCCAACTCGATCGCCCCCGGGCCGATCGAGACGCCCCTGTTGATGGGCGCAAAGGAGTTCGGCGAGATCGGCGAGAAGGTGATCGAGACGATGAGGGACGCGACCCAGATGAAGCGCCTCGGCCAGCCCGACGAGGTGGCCGCGGCGGTCGCCTTCCTCGCCTCCGACGACGCCACATACGTCACCGGCGAGACCCTCGGCGTCAGCGGCGGCCTCGGCATGGTCTAGCCGCAAACCTGACATTCCCCACCCCAAAGGGGGGAGAAATGTAGAGCCCCTCGGAAACCGGACACGGCGTGTCTCCCCTTTCACGCGAACCACCAGCCTTTCGCCGCCCCGGCTCTTCGCCGTTAGGATCAACTCATGGGAGCCAGGCGGGCATTGGGGACTTCATCGCCGTGATTTGCCTGCTCGCAGCCGCCAGCGTAAGTGTGAGCGCATCGCCTCCGATCTCTGGAACCCGCGAGCATCCCCTGCAAAGTGGGAGGACCGCCAGCGTGGTACTTCTTCCGCATCGCACCCGGCGTCAAGAGGCTGTGACCGATCGTGACCATCGCCTGCGGGCGGCGCCTCCTCGGGCAGCCCCACGAGATCGTCGCCTTCGATACCAGCGAAGGACTTGCGGTCTATGCCGACAGCGGCCCTCTCGGCTATTCGGAGGGCCAGTTCGTTCTTCCGAGGGCCCCGTTCGGCCCTATCACCGTTCAGTCAGGCTGGAGCGGGCCGCCTGCACGCTCGCACCTCGACGGGGTGCTCGGGGCAAACGTGGCCAGGGTGAAGGTGATCTTCCACCACAGGGGCCAACACAAGCGCGTGGTAAGGGTGCCGACGACGGCACTCATCAGCGGCGAACTTCTGACTGAGCTGCATCAGACTGAACCGTTTGGCGCCTACGCGCTTACGATCTCCGGTTGCGTCCCCCCGAAGGGCGTTCGCGCCGTCGCTTTCAATTCTCAGGGTTTGCGGGTCGGAAGTGCGCGGCCGTTCAGCTTCACTGCCCATCCATGCAATCCCAAGACCTGGTTCCATCGCCGCTAGCAGGCGGTTCGTCTATCTCCTCTCGTCCGCGGAGAGCCGCACCCCAGGTACGGACCTGGATCGTCCCCGGACGAGCTCAGCAGGTTGGGAATGTGTCCGATATCCCAGGCCGGTAGCTCTTGAGCGGGGTCGCGGCGGCGGACAGCAGACGCTGGACCGGGCCCCGAAGCTTCTTGGTGAGCGTGATGAACCTCCTGATCGCCTTGGCGCGCAGAGATGCGCGGCACGCCTCGGTGGCTTGCTGCGCCTCTGCCCTCAACAGATCGCCCTGATGGGCGCCCAGGATATGCGTTGCGAGGAACTGCTCAACCAGGGTCGTGAGGTTGGAGAGATGCATGGCCTCGTACTGGCGGCGCATCGTCGTCGTAGGTGTCGGCTCGGTGATCGCTGAGAAGTAGCTGAAGCGGCGGTTTGCGACATGCGTCTCCTTTGCAACCTGCTTCAGCAACGTCTTCAGCTCGTCCCCGCTGACGCCGGCCTCGATGGAGTTCGGCTCGCCCTCGGGCTGAGAGCGGAGGTCGGGACTCAACGCGGGTGAGTGTCTTCTTGATCACCGAGTCGGCGATGGTAGGGGCATGGACACCGGCGGCCTTCATGGCCGCTACCAGCTTGCCCGCGAGGCTTTGACGCTTCGCAAGCGCCTCGGTCAACAGTCCGAAGTAGGCGCGCGTTGCGGCAATCTGGCCAGCAGCAGCCGAATCGGCACCTGCCGCCCGGGCACCGCTGAAGCGGTTTCTGGAAACTAGGATCGCGACGCGCAGGTTGGCGACCGCAGAATAGGCGTGGGCAAGCTTTACAGCCAGCGCCGCAACCCGCGGACAGCCGCGGACCTGGCGGCACCGGCCGGCCGGTCGGCCGGTCCCCCCGAACGAGGCGGGGAGCATGATCTGAGAGTAGGTGAGGTCGGGGGGATCTAACTTCGCATCGACGGCGGTCTGAGCGATTGCATCACTGCATTGCTCGGTCGCGACACTGGCGCCCGCGGCGATTACGACATCCACTGGGCCTGTTGGCGCACCGCCAATCACCCCCACAACGCCCGCACCGGCCAGCGTGCACGAGGTCGCCACCTGGGCCGCGTCCACGAAGCCCGTCAGCGCACTCTCCCCATCGAAGTTGTCCGCAGCCACAGGTGGTGTTGGACAGGGATCGGGGGTCCCGGCTGGCACCGCTTGAACCTGGCATGGGACCTCCGGTGCATAAAGCCATTCCAGTGTGGCGGTACAGGTAAGGGTTTCCCCCGGGCTTAGATCTACATCCAAACCAGTGGCTACCACCGGCGGGGTGTAATCGTTTGGGCCGACTGGAGTGCGCAGCCCTGCAGGCGGAGCCCCTTACCACGCTCCAATTGCCAAAACCGTTGCACTGAACAGACGTGACGTTCACGGCCTGAAGGTTCGGGGGGCTGCCATTAGGCCGCAGGTCGGAGCCATCGTCACTGATGTGCCAGACAAACTGCCGATGGCCAGCGACCGGATCGCTGATTATGTCGGGTTCGTTCCGCGTGGCAGATCGCCCGAACCCCGTGACGATGAGGGCCGAGTCCGGAGGCGCATCGTTGGGAAATCCGGCGTGCAGTTTGACATGAGACACGGGCGCCGGACCGAGCGTCACCGTGCAATCCAGCGTCTGCCCTTCGCCCAGAGTCGTGTCAAGGCCGGTATAGGCTCCAGCGGGGCCGGCGGGCGACCATTCCCCTTCGCCGCTGCAGTTCAGGCCCGATACCTGAAGCGGGATATCGCCGGCGGTCGAAAGGTCGAAGTGGCGGGAGCCGTTGAAGGCTTCGCTGCCGATCGTCGGGGCGGAGGGAGTAGCGGCTTCAGCTATTCCCGAGGCAGAGAGGGTGGAGTTAGCGGCGGCCTCTTGGGGGAAGTGCACATGGAGCCTGACGGTGTTAGGCGGGGGGCACTTCCATTCCGCGTCAGGAGGAACACCGTCCGGACAGGTTACTTCCAAATCAAACTTAAGTTCCCATGAGGAAGACACGCTCAATGATTCGGAGCACGGTTCGCTACTCGTGTATTCCGCCACCAACCTTGATTCGCTCAGAGTCAAGGGTATATCGCGAGGACCAATGTGACAAGGAAACTGCGCAGGAATAGTGGCTTCTTCCCACGGGAATGATTCTGAAGGAAGGCAGCCGTCTCCCGTAAACGTTCGCGTGTACCACCCGAAGGGGGTTTCTGGAGTGAGTTCGAAGCGGTCAGGCGAAATATTTAGTGATAGTTCGCCACCTAGCTCTACACTTCCTACGTCGTTGGGTTGACTTGGGCCGTTTCCTTCTTCGAGGTCGTTAGGAGAACCGCATGAGCCATCATCGAACGTTTCGTCGTTCCGCCAATGCCAGATTGCATTGGTGTAGTGCAATTGATGGTAAGTCCCGAAACCTTCATACGTGTTGCCGTCCACCAGCCAGCGCGCGGTGGTAGATCTATTCATGGTGAGGACTGGCAGGTCATAACTAATATTGGTACCTAAGTTTTGCTCATGGTCACTGTAGCTTGCTTCAATTGTGCCGACCCAGTGCAGGGAACCGCTGGAGCCGACTGCACTTGTAGGTACCACTAAGAGCGTTAAGGCCATCGTGCCGGTCAGTGCAAGACAACTGACAAGGCGGTGACTGAAGCGTGGTCTGATTGCGGTGACGAGTCCTCCTCACGTAGCGCTTGGCGCGGTGTCAAACTGGCCGGTCCTGGAAACTGTCGAGCTTGGCCCTACCTACCCCGCCTAGCCAAGCCGTTTGAGCCTATGGCGGGGTTTCAGGTGAGTCAACCTCAGTATTCGTAGGGGGGGCCTCAGTTCCCGAGCGTGGTATGGCGAAGGGCGGTTTCTGCAAATACCGCCTGATTCCGCGGGTGTGGCTTCGCTCCCACTAGGACCGCGTAGATTGCCGACCGGGAGAACCCAGTCTCCTCGATGATCTTCCCGGCGCCGATCTCCCGCAGCCGCTCAAGCGTGCGCTCCCAGGGATCGGCCAGCGTCCCGTAGTCGTTCCGATACTCACCGGCCCCCTCCACCAGGCCGCCCGGCCGCTCGACCAACTGGTTGCCCTCCTTGCCGATCAGGCGGGTGCTGTCGGGGTGCCCGTAGACAGGTCGCCGCTTCAGCAGGCCGATGGTGTCTGTCCCTGCCGGCGCGCCGCTGGGCGCCAGCGACTTGTGCTCGGGGCGGCAGACGTAGCGGCCAAGAACCCGCGCCATCGTCTCCACAACCACCGCTCCACCCTGCGTGAGCGCATCGGGGTCGCACTTCCCAACGAGAGTCGCGATCCGAACCGAGTTTCCGCTGTGCCGGTCGTGCCAGTCCAGATCCGTCCACTTCGCGGGATCCTGCTCATACGGTGCAGCTGGCATCGGCACCGCCTTCTCCGTGAAATCGCCTCGGTCCTGGCCATAGAAGGCGCTGTCGGCATGGGCGAGCAAGCCGAAGCTCCCCGGCCGCACCTCGGCATGCTGAAACCAGCGGGCCAGCCGTGGACTGGAGACCGTGAAGCGGGTGAGCGCCGGGCGCTCTGCCCAAGCAGGCATCCGCACCTGGCGGCCCACCGCATTGCCGATGATCCATTCCCAGGCTTCGCGGATCCAGATCCGCCGGCCCTTCTCATCGCGCTGATCCTCAGGTGCTCGGCCGCTCGGGTCCATGTAGGCACCGAGGCCGTGCTCTGACCAGTCCGCGAGCTGCTCTTCATCCCGGGCGTCCTCGAGATCCTCGGCGCTGAGGATCTCGACCCTCCCTTCAGACCCAAGTCGGTAAAGGCAGTAGCGCTTGGAGCTGATCGCGTAGCACCAGAGCGGGCGATCGAGGCTCTCGTACTCGACCTTCCAGGGTTCGAGCAGCTCAGGGTCGTAGGGATTCAGCGCCTCGAAGTGCCCGAGGATCGAGCGCACGCTGTCGTGGTCCAGCACCGGGACGGACCGCTCGACCTCCCCATCTCGGTAGCCGATCTTGTGCGCACGCTCAGCAGCCACAATCGCCATCGAGTCGGTATCCATAAGGCGTAGGTGCCTCCGGCATCTGTCACCAGGCGCTCGAGAAGGGCCAGCATCAGGCGGGCCCCGGCGGTGATCGAGGCAGCCACGGGCGGGAAGCAGTAGGGCCCCGGGTCCTCGGGGGTCCTCAGCTTCCATCGCCGAGGGTCGGGGTCTGGGCCGTGCACGAGAAGGTCCTCGGGTTCGGAGCGTTCACGGCGGTCGAAGCGGGCCAGCGAGCCGTAGGAGGTCCCGTTGGCGGTGATTTTCAGGAATCGCTGCAGCCGCTCACGTTCCTCCTCACTCAGCCGAGGGTCCTCGCGTACCCGGTGGCGCTGCTCGATCATGGTCGGGTAGGGGTCGCGATCGCCGCTCGGGTCCAGCTCGATGCCACCCCGCAGGCGGACGGTCTCAAGCCCCGGCTGCTTGCCACGGAATGCGAGGCGCAGCGCGCGGAGGACCCGGAGCGGCTTGTCCGGATTGAGCAGGCGGGCCGCGAGCAGATCGGGCAGCGCGTACCAGAGTCGACCCTCGTAGTGGAGGGGGTTGACGCCGATCCCGAAGTCAAGGCCCGCGGGGTCATAGGCAGCCCGGGTCGGCAGGATGTCGCCGTCTGGTTCCACCTCGACCAGGGTCACCCCGATCTTTCGCCAGGTGGCCTGGCGCAGACAGCGCTCCAGCAGGTCGGGCGCCGCAAGCAATGCCCTCACCTTCTCGGTGTCATCGAGAACCCTCAGCCGGTTGGCCCTGATGATCGGCCAGGTCCCCAGCAGGGCCTGGATCACACTTAGGGTGTGGGACCAACCTGCTGCAGGGCTCGACCTGATCGACCCGCCGACGCTGCGCGTCGAGCTGTAGCCCCACCGCTGTGAGCCGGGTGTGAGGCCGCTGCGGGCAATGCTCGATCGGCGTACGTTCAGGCTGACCCGCTCCGAGCTGGAGCGACAGTATCTTCTGCTCGCGGGGCCGGCCGGCCTGCCGCCGCCGTTGACCAAGCAGTGGGTCAGCGGCTTCGAGGTCGACTTCTACTGGCCCGACCTCGGGCTCGTGGTCGAGACGGATGGCCTGCGTTACCACCGCGCGCCCGCGCAGCAGGCCCGGGATCGCCTGCGGGACCAGGCACACGCTGCCGCCGGGCTGACGCAGTTGCGCTTTACCCATGAGCAGGTGCGCGACGAGCCGGCACATGTGCAGGCGGTCCTCCAGGCGACTGCAGATGGTCTTCTCGAGCGTAGGCGTGGGGAGCGGTAGTCGACCGCCGGAGGCGGCCTGCATAAGCTGGAGAGCGATGGTCGAGCTTCCCAGCGCCGTGCAGATCCGCGAGGTCGGGCCTCGCGACGGCTTCCAGAACGAGCCGGAGACGATCCCGACGGCGGAGAAGATCCGGCTGATCGACATGCTCTCCGCGAGCGGCCTGCGGCGAATGGAGGTGACCTCCTTCGTGCGTCCGGAGGTGATCCCCCAGCTCGCCGACGCCACCGAGGTGCTGGCCGGAATACAGCGGCGCGACGGCGTCGCCTTCTCGGTCCTCATCCCGAACGAGAAGGGGCTGGAGCGGGCACTGGAGATGCGCGACCGCTTCGACGAGGTGAGCGTCTTCCTCTCCGCCTCGGAGACCCACAACCGGCGCAACGTCAACCGCTCGATCGAGGAGTCGCTGAACGGCTTGGAGCTCACGCTCGAGGGCGCCCGCGAGGCGGGGCTGCGCTGCGAGGGGGTGATCGCGACCTCCTTCGGGTGCCCCTACGAGGGAGAGGTGCCGAGGGAGCGCGTCTTCGAGATCGCCGAGCGGCTCGCCGCCGCCGGCTGCGCCGAGATCGGCTTCGGCGACACGACGGGGATGGCGAACCCGCGCCAGGCCCATGAGTTCTTCGCCGCCGCCCGCGGACGCCTCGGCGACGCCGAGCTGACGGCCCACTTCCACAACACCCGCGGCCAGGGGCTCGCAAACGTGCTGGCGGCGCTGGAGGAGGGAGTCGAGTCCTTCGAGTCGAGCTTCGGCGAGCTGGGCGGCTGCCCGGTGCCGCCGGGCTCGACCGGCAACGTCGCCAGCGAGGACGTGGTCTCGATGCTGCACGAGATGGGGATCGAGACGGGGATCGACCTGCCGCTGCTGATCGAGGCCTCCCGCGCCGCCCAGGGCGTGCTCGGCCGTTCGCTCGGGGCCCACGTCCTGCGTGCCGGGCCGGTGGACTGGCACCGCGGTTAGGCTCCCGCCCGTGACCGAGTTCGCCCAGGCCCTCGAGGCCGCCCTGGCAGGCGGGCCCCAGCGTCACCACGCGAAGACGGCCGAGCAGGGAAAGCTGCCCGTGCGCGAGCGAGTTGAGCGCCTGGTCGATTCGGGCTCCTTCGCCGAGGAGGGCCTGCTCGCCAACTGGGACCAGGATGGTCTGGGCGCCGACGGGGTCCTCACCGGCCTCGCGACGATCGGCGGGCGCCGGGTCGCGCTGATGGCAAACGACCCGACCGTGAAGGCCGGCTCCTGGGGCCCCAAGACCGTGGAGAAGATCCTCCGGGTCCAGGAACGGGCACTGAGCCTGCGGGTCCCGCTCGTCTACCTCGTCGACTCGGCCGGCGCCCGGATAACCGACCAGGTGCAGATGTTCCCTGGGCGCCGCGGCGCCGGGCGGATCTTCCACAACGAGGTGCGCCTCTCCGGCCAGGTTCCGCAGGTCTGCCTCCTGTTCGGGCCGAGCGCCGCCGGAGGCGCCTACATCCCCGCCTTCTGCGACGTGGTGATCATGCGCGAGGGCAACGCCTCGATGTACCTGGGCTCACCGCGAATGGCGGAGATGGTGATCGGCGAGAAGGTGACACTCGAGGAGATGGGCGGGGCGAAGATGCACACCGGCGTCTCCGGCTGCGGCCACTTCCTGGTCAAGACAGACGAGGAGGCGATAGACCTCGCCAAGCGCTACCTCTCGTTCATGCCGGGGAGCTGGAAGGAGGAGCCTCCCGTCGCCGCATCCGCCGACCCGGCCTCGAGTGCCTCGATCGCCGAGATCGTCCCTGCCGACGAGAACCAGCCCTTCGACATGGGCGAGGTGCTCGACGTGCTGCTCGACGCGGACTCGTTCCTCGAGGTGCACAGGCGCTGGGCAAAGGAGCTGATCGTCGGCTATGGCCGCCTCGACGGCCGCGTCGTCGGCGTCGTCGCCAACCAGCCGCGCCAGAAGGGGGGCGTCCTCTTCGTCGACTCCGCCGACAAGGCCGCCCGCTTCATCCAGACCTGCAACGCGTTCAACGTGCCGCTGCTCTTCCTCGCCGACGTGCCGGGCTTCATGATCGGCACCGCGGTCGAGCGTCAGGGGATCATCCGCCACGGCGCCAAGATGATCAGCGCCGTCTCCGAAGCGACGGTTCCGAAGCTCTCGGTGATCGTTCGCAAGGCCTACGGCGCCGGCCTCTACGCGATGGCCGGGCCGGCCTTCGAGCCCGACTGCTGCATCGCCCTGCCCAGCGCCTCGATCGCCGTGATGGGCCCCCAGGCGGCGATCAACGCCGTCTTCTACAACCAGATCCAGGCGATCGAGGACGAGGGGGAACGGGCGCGCTTCGTCGCCGAGAAGCGCCAGGAGTACGCGGAGGACATCGACATCCTCCACCTCGCCTCCGAGCTGGTCGTCGATGCGATCGTCGGGCCCGACGACCTCCGCGCCGAGTTGATCCGCCGCTTCGCCCTCGCCGTGGGCAAGGATCGCTCGTTCGCCGAGCGGCGCAACCCGGTGACGCCGGCATAGCTCGACCGGGATGAGCGAAGGCCCCTCGATCGCCGCCGACTCCCTGGTCGTGAGGCGGGGGAAGAAGGAGGTGCTGCACGGATTGACCTTCGCGGTGTCTCGGGGCCGGGTGACCGGCCTGCTCGGGCCGAGCGGCTGCGGCAAGACCACCCTGATGCGGGCGATCGTCGGCGTCCAGATCGTCGAGGGCGGGCGGGTTTCGGTGCTCGGAGAGGCCGCCGGCTCGCCCGGGCTGCGCTCGCGGATCGGCTACGTGACTCAGGCGCCGTCGGTCTACGGCGACCTCAGCGTGCGGGAGAACCTGCGCTACTTCGCCCGGGTTCTCGGCGCCCGCCACGAGAGGATCGACGAGACGATCGAGACCGTCGCCCTGGGCGAGCAGTCCGAGCAGATCGTGTCCAGCCTCTCCGGTGGGCAGAGCGCCCGCGTCTCGCTTGCCACGGCGCTGCTCGGCGAGCCCGAGGTGCTGGTCCTCGACGAGCCGACGGTCGGCCTCGACCCGGTGCTGCGCCGGGACCTCTGGGAGAGCTTCCGCTCGCTGGCCGCGGGCGGTACGACCCTGCTCGTCTCCAGCCACGTGATGGAGGAGGCCGAGCACTGCGACGAGCTGCTCCTGATGCGCGACGGGGAGCTGCTCGCGACCGAGTCCCCGGATGCGTTGCGGGCGAGGACCGGCCGCGAGCAGCTCGACGAGGCGTTCCTGGCCCTGATCGAGGAGCGCGAGGCACGGTGAGCGCCCGGGTCACCTGGGCGACCGCGCTGCGGGTGCTCACCCAGCTGCGCCGCGACCCGCGCACGATCGCGCTGCTGATGCTGGTGCCGGCGTTCCTGCTCACCCTCCTGAAGGGGGCCTATCACCAGGACCCCGAGGCCTTCCAGAGAGTCGGCGGGCCGTTGGTCGGGCTGTTTCCGTTCAGCACGATGTTCGTCGTCACCTCGATCACGATGTTGCGCGAGCGGACGACCGGAACCCTGGAGCGGTTGATGTCGCTGCCGCTGGCGAAGCTCGATCTGCTGTTCGGCTACGGAGTCGCCTTCGCCCTGGTCGCGGTGGTCCAGGCGATGCTGACCGCGGCGGTGGCGTTCGGGCTGCTCGGGCTGGAAGTCGCCGGCTCGACCGCCGCGGTGGTGGCGCTGGCGGTCGGCAACGCCGTGCTGGGGATGTCGCTGGGGCTGTTCGTCAGCGCCTTCGCCCGGACCGAGTTCCAGGCGGTCCAGTTCATGCCCGCGATCGTCTTCCCCCAGCTCCTCCTCTGCGGGCTGTTCGTCGCCCGCGACCAGATGATCGGGGTGCTTCAGATCGTCTCCGACACGATGCCGCTGACCTACGCCTTCGAGGCGTTGAACAGCGTCACGACCGAAGGGTCGCTCGGCCCCCGCGGCGGGCTCGACGTGACGGTCATCGTCGGAGCGACGGTGCTGCTGCTGGCGCTCGGCGCCGCAACGCTGCGGCGGCGGACGCCGTAGGGGCTATCAGGACTCCAGCGTCCTCGCCAGCTCGACGAAGTAATCGAGGGCGGCGGGGTTGGCGAGCGAGTCGCGGCTCGCGGCCTGCTCGACGGGGGTTCCCATCAGGATCCGCTTCACCGGAACCTCGAGCGCCTTGCCGCTCAGGGTGCGGGGCACCTCGGCGATCTCGAAGACCTCGTCGGGGACGTGGCGGGGGGAGCAGCGCTCGCGTACCCGGCGAGCGATCTCACCGCGCAGCGCGTCGTCGAGCTCGGCGCCCTCGCGCAGGACGATGAAGAGCGGCATCCAGCCCTCTGTGCCGGGTCGCGGGATGTCGACCACGAGCGCGTCGACGACGTCATCGAGGCTGAGCACGGCGCGATAGATCTCACTCGTCCCCATGCGGACGCCGGAGCGGTTGATCGTCGAGTCAGAGCGCCCGTAGATCACCGCGGTGCCGCGGGAGGTGATCTCGATCCAGTCGCCGTGGCGCCAGACGCCCGGGTAGTGCTCGAAGTAGCTGGCCCGGTAGCGGCTGCCGTCCTCGTCCCCCCAGAAGCGGACCGGCATCGATGGCATCGGCTCGGTGACGACAAGCTCGCCGACCTCGTCGATGACCGCGTTGCCGTCCTCGTCCCAGGCCTCGACCGCGGCGCCGAGCGCGCGCGCCTGCAGCTCGCCGCGGTAGACCGGAAGGAGCGGGGTGCCGCCGACGAAGGCCGTGCAGAGGTCCGTGCCGCCGCTGGTCGAGAAGAGCCAGGTGCCGGCGCCGACGTGCTCATAGATCCAGTCGAATCCCTCGGGGGAGAGGGGAGAGCCGGTCGAGCCAACCGCCGCCAGGCGGCCGAGGTCGCGACCGGCGCCCGGCTCGACCCCGGCCTTCATGCAGGCCGAGATGAAGGAGGCGCTGGTGCCGAACATCGTCACCCCGGCCCGCTCGGCCAGGTCCCAGAGCACGCCCATGTCGGGATGGCCAGGGCTGCCGTCGTAGAGGACGATCGCGGCGCGGGTAAGCAGCCCCGAGACGAGGAAGTTCCACATCATCCAGCCGGTGGTGGTGAACCAGAAGAGGCGGTCGCCGGGATGGGCGTCGACGTGGAGGTGGAGCTTCTTCAGGTGCTCGAGCAGGATCCCGCCCTGTCCCTGGACGATCGCCTTGGGCAGCCCGGTCGTGCCGGAGGAGTAGAGGACCCAGAGCGGGTGGTCGAAGGGGACCCGCTCGAAGGTGAGGCCGGCGCCCTCGCCGGAGGCGAGCAGGTCATCCCAGCGCATCGCGTCGCGCAGGGTGGAGAGGTCGGGGGCGGGGTCGAGATAGGGGAGGACGACGGTGCGCCGCAGGCTCGGCATCTCGGCCTGCAGGCGGGCGATCGTCTCGCGACGGTCGAAGTCCTTGCCGCCGTAGCGGTAACCATCGACAGCGAGCAGGACCTTCGGCTCGATCTGGGCGAAGCGGTCGACGACGCTGGCCGGGCCGAAGTCGGGAGAGCAGCTCGACCAGACGGCGCCGATCGAGGCGGTGGCGAGGAAGGCGACGATCGCCTCGGGGATGTTGGGCATGTAGGCAACGACGCGATCGCCGCGCACGACTCCCAGCTCCCGCAGCCCTGCGGCGACGGCGGCGACCTGGGCGCGCAGCTCCCCCCAGCTCAGCTCACCCAGCTCACCCAGCTCCGAGGAATGCAGAATCGCAGTATCGGCGTCGTCGCGGCCGGCGAAGGCGTGCTCGGCGTAGTTGAGCCGGGTGTTCGGGAACCACTCCGCCCCCGGCATCTCCCGCGAGGCGAGGACGGGGGAGGGGTCGCCGTCGGCCCGCACCGCGAAGAACTCCCATATCGACCCCCAGAACCCCTCCAGGTCGTCGACCGACCAGCGCCAAAGCTCGTGGTAGCCGTCGAAGCGCAGGCCGCGCTCGGCCTCGAGCCAGCGCATGTATTCCGTGAGGCGGGAGCGCTCGACCAGCTCGGCGGACGGCTCCCAGAGCTTCTCCGCAGGGTGTCGCGGTCACTCGGTCGCTGCGGCGGTGCTCGCCCTCGTCTGCTCGCGCGCCAGCTCGTGCGGGTCGTGGGCGCAGAAGATCGCCACCTCGTCGCCGTGTGAGGCGGCCAGCTCGCGCAGCCGTTCCTGGTTGGCCCTGCGCGCCCCGTTGTCGGTGGCCATGACCGTCTGGAAGATGCGCAGGACCGGAGGGCAGCTGGGCGGGGTGGCGAGCTCGCCGTGGTTGAAGTAGCCGTCGCCGCAGTGCAGTAGCCATCTCTCGCCGCTGTTGACGGCGACGGCGGTATGCCCGCGGGAATGTCCCAGCAGGGGAATCAGCAGAATCTCGGTGTCGAGCCCGGGCAGGATGCGCACGCTGTCGAAGCCGAACCACGAGTCGCCGCCGGCCGTCGCTCGGTGCTCGACCCAGCGCGGGTTGTGCGTCCAGTGGGCGCCGCCGATGTAGCGGGTTCGCTCCCGCAGGGACGGGCGCAGGGCCGCCGCCAGCTCGGGAGCGAAGACGTGGACCTCGGCCGCGGGGAAGTCGGGGAGGCCGCCGGCGTGGTCGAGGTCGAGGTGCGTGGTGACGATGTGGCGCACGTCGCCGGCCGTGAAGCCGAGCGATTCGACCTGGGCGATCGCGGTCTCCGCGAGCGTCGGGCGGGGTCGCATCAAGGCTCGGAACATGGCCCCGAGCTGGCGGGGGTTGCGCGCGTCCTCGGCCCCGAACCCGGTGTCGACGAGAACCAGCCCGTCCGCTGCCTCGATCAGCAGGCAGTGGCAGACCACATGGGCGGGCGAGAACAGGCCTCCCTCCCCGTTGATCAGGCGCGCCCCATGGGGGCACAGCGTCCCGCAGCTGAGATGGTGGATGCGCATGCCGCGGGGGCAGTCTAGACGCGCCCCGGCTGAGGGGTCGGCGACGGTGACACGGCACCCGCGCGCCGCCGCCGCGGTCTATCGTTCCGGCCAGGCCGGAGTGGCGGAATCAGGCATACGCGATTGACTCAAACTCAATTGCCCGCAAGGGCTTGTGGGTTCGAATCCCACCTCCGGCATCGAAACGCACCGGGTCGCGGCTCAGGCAGGCTGCGGTGCGCCCCCGTCGGGCGGGGCGCCGGCGCCGTAGTCCTCGCCGGAGCCGATCGGGCGCTCCTCCTCCACGTGCCACTCCTGGTTGAAGGCGTAGAGGCACCCCGCGATCAGGACCAGCTGCAGGAGCCCGAGGATCAAGACGAGGAGGCCGATCAGCGAGCTCGGCAGCAGCCCTTCGTCAAATCCCGTCTTTTCGCGGGCGAACCAGCTGTTGGCGCCGACGAAGCAGAAGATCGCGAGGATCATCGAGAGCGCTGCGGCAACCGGGAGGATTCCCCGGTTCCAGCGGGCGCCGACGAGGAAGGCGAAGAACGCGTAGAGGGCGGCGAAGATGAAGCATACGAGACCCATGGCCCCGCCGCCGGAGAGGAGCGAGAAGCCGGCGATCGTCACCACGGCCGCGATGGCAGCTGTCGCGGCGAGAAGGAAGGCGACGACGAATTTGGTCGTGACCGACTGCGCCTTCTCCCGATTTGGACGCCAGAGCTCGTAGCCCGGCCTCAGCTCTCCTACCGTCACGCTGCCGATCATAGAATCTGTGAGCGACGACGCGGCATTGGTCGTGCGTTAAGAACCTATGAGCCCCCGATCGGGGCAGCCACGCGGGCGTGGCGGAATTGGTATACGCGCCAGGTTTAGGTCCTGGTGGGCTTCGGCCCGTGGGGGTTCAAGTCCCTCCGCCCGCACTCCTTGCTATAGCGCCGTTTGCTCGCCCCTGGCGGGTCGGCAAGCGGTGCCGGGAAACCTCCGTGCGCCAGTCGGTGCGCCAGCGCGGCTCGCGAAGCGCGATCGCAGGGTGGGCACCAGATGCCCGGCTCTCGCAAGAAGGCACGCGAGTTGGTCGACGCCTATCTTGATGCCGCCGAGCGTTAGGCGGGGTCGGGAGCCGGACGCTGGGCCCGGCTCCCGACCGAGTGTCAGCGCTACATCTGGTGGTAGCAGGCCACGTCGTACTGCGACTTCTCGGTGTAGTGCCGACCTCCGGTGCCCCCTGTCCCGCCGAGTCCTTCCTCGTTGAACGGCGAGCCCGGAGAACTTTCGGCATGACCGGGGAGTGCCCCGTTTCCGCTTTCTACGAGCCCCACACAGTCCTGGGATGGCGGGCCAGTGCCTTGCGGGTTTCCCGATCCGGCGTAGGCCATTGGGACGGAGACGACTCCAACCACGAATATCGCGACCAATGCCGCGATCGAAAACCTTTTCATGGAACCTTCCTTTCGTAGGGGCGTTTAGGCCGGTACTGCGGCTACGTAAGCGACGAGCCCGGGGTTCATATGCCGACCGCGATCTATCGCGCCCGGCGCCAGTCGGTGCCGCACTGGGCTTCCCGGGGCTCCCGGGTCCGGCCGGGCAACGCCTCCAGCGTCGGGAATCGGTCCGCTGACCCGAATGAGTCCTTGCGTATGGGTCTGACGGTCGGATAGCGTCGAGACGACGTCCTCCGCACCTCCAACGGGAAAGGCAAGCATGGCGATTCTCACGATGTTCGAGATCCACGGCGACCCCGATGAGCTCCTAAGCAATATGGACAGCGCGGTCGCCGACGAGGAGGTTCGGCAACTGGCGAGCCAACACGGCGGTATCTCCAACACGGTCGTCAAGACAGATCGAGGGATCATGGTCGTGAACCTTTGGCAGTCCGAGGAGGGCATGCAGGCCATGGCTGCCGAAATGCGGCCGAAAGTCGAAGGGTCTGGCGTTGGACCCCAGGTGGACTGGCGCAAGTACGAGGTTCTGCGGTATCGCTAACCCGAGAAGGCAGGTCGAAGCCGGTCTTCTTCGAAGGCAGACGATCCTGCCGCGCCAAATGTTCTCTCAATCTCGATTGCCGGGCGGAGATTGCGGAACAAGCCACCCTGCCGCGCGCCAGTGGTGCGCCGGTCAGCAGCGTCGCCAAAGTGGCGGTAAGTACGGTCTGGGCACGGCGTGGGTTTCGGTCCTGGTGGGCTTCGGCCCGTGGGGTCAAGACCCCCCGCCCGCATGACGATCGGGTCGTCGCGGCGGCGCCGTTACGATCCGTCCCCCTCGGGGCAGTGGCCCAACTGGCTAAGGCACCGGTCTCCAAAACCGGCGATTCCAGGTTCGAGTCCTGGCTGCCCCGTATGACGCAATTGGCTTGAGGAGTCAAGTAGGCGACAGTGGTGTAACGCTCGTCGGTCCCTTCACGCGGCTTGTAGCTCTCCGACCACCTCCCTTCCCTCATCGCCCTGGTCCTTAAGGACCAGGGCGAGCGACTCCTCCGAGAGGTAGCGGCGGGCGATGAGCCTGGATGTCGGCAGCGCGGCGGTGCTGGAACCAGGCGGGGAATATGCATGGGGCATCGAAGTGACCAACGCGGCTGGCAGCGCGGGCGGCCAGTCCCAGCATGTCAAGCTAACGGAACCCCAGAGGGAAGCAGAACTTAGGCCACATTGCCCCGATACGACCATCACCACGACGACGATCACCCACACAAGGTCCACCGCCACCCTCAGGTTCAACTTTAGGGCAACCGAGACGATGACCCGCAGGTTTGAATGCGAGCTGATCGGGCCGCGCCGAAAGCGCCATCCGAAGCCCGAAGCGTCCTTCTCGACGTGCAAGTCGCCGAAGACCTACAAGCACCTCGTGCCCGGTACCTACCGATTCGAAGTTCGCGCGTTGAATTCCAGCGGCGCCGATTCGACCCCGGCGATCAAGAAGGTGAAGGTCCGGCCACGACCGGCTTGACCCAGCCTTCTTCTTTATTGATCCCCCTGGCATGGAGGGCGCTGACCTTCAAATGATCGACCGAATACTCGCCTGCCGGGGCAAAACGGTCACCGAGCTCCTGATCAATTTCAGCCACGCGGGCTTCAGACGCATGGCCGGCAACCTCGATGCCGATGGAGCCAAGAAGGCCTCGGCGAAGGCCGGTGCAACGACGAAGGTGCGGCGGCTGAACGAGATCATGGACACGAACTTCTGGCAGGGAGCTCGGCGCAACCCCAGGCTCACCAGCGACGAGAAACTCGACCAGGTCGCCGCGCTCTATGAAGAACGGCTTCGGGCGCGGGGCATCGAACATGTTCACGGCATTCAAATGCGTGACAGGCTCGACGGCCCAACCATTTACCGGCTGATCTTCGCCACGCCCTCGCTGCATGGCGTCTACCTGATGAGCGACTTCGTCTGCGGCTACGCGAGGGCGCTGCTCGAGGCCAAAAACGAGGGGACCCTGTTCTCCGGGCATGAGGACGCCGCGCGGCTCGAAAGACGAGCGGTGCTGAAAAGGGAAGTCCATGCCTTTGGCCTTCAGCGTGAGACCGCAACCCCGCTCAGTGTCTACATGCATTTCGCCTCGGAGCAGTTCGGTGAATGGCGGCAAACCGACTTCAATGTCTGCCTGCGGGAGCTTGTGAGTGAGGGCGGCATCGAGCGGGCGACGCCGAAGGGGATCGGGCAGAATGAGCAGCTAAAGTTCGCTTCGCTTCCCCAGGCCGATCTCTTCGGCGCCGGCATGGCTGAGTGATCTCGAGCGGGGGTGGCTGTCAAGCTCTGCTGGCGCTTGGGCATTTTGCAACTTATGATTATGAATACAGATTAGGACCATAAAACGCCTCTAATTTGTATCCTTGAGGCATGGACACGCTCAGCACACCACAGGTAACTGAGCTTTTTCACGTCGCCTTTCTCGAGGTCCTATCCAAACGCCTCGAGCCTGCTCGCTATGTCCTCAAGGGAGGGGCGAACCTCCGCTATTTCTTCGACAGCGTGCGCTATTCGGAGGACATCGATCTCGACGTCGAAGGGGTGCCCCCCTGGCGACTCAACGAGAAGATCGACGCCCTGCTCTCCTCAGCGCCAATCACGGTCTTGTTGCGCACCGCTGGGCTTGGCATCGCCGAGCGCTCAAACCCCAAGCGCACCGACACAACGCAGCGTTGGAAGATCGGGCTCCAGGCCCCCGGACACTCTGAGCTGATTCGAACGAAAATCGAGTTCAGCTACCGAGAGGGCGAGGGCCAATATCGCCTCGAGGCGATCCCTCCCCGCATCGTCGCTCCCTACGCGCTGCGCTCACCGCTAGTCCAGCACTACGTCGATGACGCGCCGATCGAGCAGAAGGTCCTCGCTCTCGCCAAGCGCCCCGAGACCCAGGCGCGCGACGTCTTTGATCTTGACCTCTTGCTTCGCCGCCGGCCACTGGCGCCAGGGTCTCTTGACTCCCAGCTGCTTACGGAGGCAGCCGATCTAGCCATGCAGTTGCCTTACGCCGCCTTTCAAGGTCAGGTTCTCTCCTTTCTCGAGCCCGAGTCGGTCGAGCTCTACGAGGGCGAGGCCGCCTGGGAGGAGATGCAGACCTTTGTCGCCGAGCGCCTCGAGGAGGCGAAATGACTCCGGCCAGCGACTATGGCCACTTGCTGCGCATCAAACGCCCGGTGATCACCACTAGCGAGGCCGCGGCGGTGTGGCAAACGACTCAGCGCACCGCCGGCCGGCGCCTTAAGGCGATGGACGAGGGCGGGCTAGTGCGCCGCTTGCGCCGGGGCCTCTGGGCGCTGGACGCCGAGGTCCCCCCATTTGCGATAGCCCCCTTTTTGACCGCGCCCTTCCCGGCCTACGTCTCGTTTTCCTCGGCGCTCTCCCGTCACCAGATGATCGAACAGATCCCGCGACAGATTTCAGTCGCCTCGCTCGATCGAGCCAAGCGGATTACGACCACCCTCGGCATCTATGAGATCCACCACCTCACTCCCGAGGTTTTCGGTGGCTATGAGGGCTCTGAAGAGAGCGGGTATTTGGCCACGCCGGAGAAGGCTCTTTTTGATGCCGTATATGTCCGTGCCGCTTCCAGCAGCCGAGCTTTCTTTCCTGAGCTCACCCTAACGGCAGGGTTCGAAGCCGACCAGATCAAGAAATGGACTGAGCGGATCGAGAGTGCGCGCTTGCGGACGCTAGTCTCGCGCCGGCTTCGCCAGGTGATCAAGGGGGCATCCCGCGAGCGCTCTTCGAGCGCAAGCGCGCCGCAATCTCGGGACCCGAATGCCATCGTCACCTGAGCCCCTCAGACCGCTCGCTCGAGACTTTTCGCTCAAGTTTCGTTCCCTAGGGTGTTCCCTAGAGAATCGCCGCCATCTAGATTTGCCTTGCTAGAGCGGCAAGACTGCCGAGAATCGTCCGAGATTGCCGGTCTCCAAAACCGGCGATTCCAGGTTCGAGTCCTGGCTGCCCCGCTCGATTCGCTTGGCTCTGTAGGCTGCATTCCCGCTCCCGGTGCGGAATTGCGGCGGCGCTGCCTCGGATTGGCCGAGAGGTCAACGAAGGTCAGCGAAAGTCAGAAAAAGGCTGTTTCGACCCCTTTCATTCCCCTGGACATTCCCCTGAGAGGGTCCCGGTGGGCAAGATCCATGAGGGGGTGCGAACGCTGACTCGCCTCGCGAGTAGGTTGCCGCGGTGCAGTCGCCTAGCGCACAGCCGAGCCCAGGCGAAATCGTCAGGGAGTGGGGAAGGATCGGCTGCATCGGCTTCGGCGGCCCGCCCGCCCACATCGCCCTCCTGCGCGAGCTATGCGTCGAGCGGCGCGGCTGGCTTTCGCCTCACGAGTTCGAGGACGCGATCGCCGCCTGCAACCTGCTGCCCGGCCCGGCCTCGACCCAGCTCGCGATCTTCTGCGCCGGGCGGGTTGGAGGAAGGTCGGGTGCGTTGCTCGGCGGCCTCGGGTTCATCCTGCCCGGCCTGCTGGTGATCATCGGTCTCTCGGTGCTCTTTCTGGCCGGATCGCCGCCGGTCTGGGTGCGCGGAGCCGGAGCCGGCGCCGGTGCGGCGGTTGCGGCCGTTGCCGTGCAGGCCGGCCTCGACCTCATCCCTTCGAGTTGGGATCGAGCCAAGGTCCACGCTCGCTGGATCGCCTACGCCCTGCTCGGCGCGGTGGCCGGGGCGCTCGTCGGTGCCTGGTTGGTCCTGGTCTTGATCGCCTGCGGCTTGATCGAGGTCCTCTTTCGCCGGGCGAGGGCGCCGGGGCAAGGTCTGAGCCTCCAGGCTTGGCCGCTTCTGGCGGTTATCGGCGGAGCCAGCGGCGGTCTTCTCGCCTTGGTGTGGACGGCGGTCAAGGTCGGGGCTCTCTCCTACGGCGGCGGCTTCGTGATCGTGCCGCTGATGCAGGGCGACGCCGTTCATCGCTACCACTGGATGACTGACCCGCAGTTCCTCAATGCCGTTGCACTGGGGCAGGTGACGCCGGGGCCGGTGACTCACACGGTCGCTGTGGTCGGCTACGCCGCCGCCGGAATGGGCGGGGCGCTTCTAGCTGCGTTTGTTGCCTTCCTCCCGTCGTTCTCGTTCGTCTTGCTCGGCGCTCGCCACTTCGATCAGCTGCGCCGGAATCCCGGCGTCCTCGCCTTCCTCGATGGCGCCGGGCCGGCGGCGATCGGGGCGATCATCGGATCGGCGGTCCCCCTCGGGATGGCGTTGACCGAGCCGTGGCAGGCTGCGGTGCTGGCCGCCGCTGCTGTGGCCCTGCTTATCGCGCGGGGCAGTGTCGTCCTGGTGCTCGTTGCGGCTGGGGCCGTGGGGGTGTTGGTTGGCCTGCTCGGCGCTGGGGTTCCGGGTGGCTGAGGTTTTGATCTACGCCGACTACTTTGCGACGGAGCTGACGTAGAAGAAGCCCAACAGGAAGCGCTTGGTCTCAACCTGGCCGTAGTTGACGAGGTCACTCCACGGATCGGAGTAGGCATCGCCTGGGGCGAACTTCACGAGAAGACGGCCGATTGGGGCAAGCAGGCGGTAAGGCCCGCCCTGGGTCAGCCCCATATCCAAGACGACGACGCGAGAGGACGGGCGCAGGCGCTCCCATGCCCGCGCCAACGCGGGACGCGGTTCGGGCATCGCCGAGTAGCTGAGGCTGAACAGCACCCCGTCTAGGTCACGGTCAACTTCGAGCTGGGTGGCGTCTTGCTGGAGCAGCTCGACGTTCGATCAGCCATTCCGCTCGATCAGCTTGCGCGCCTCGGCCAGCATCCCCGGCGAGGCATCGACGCCGATGACGGTCCCGGTAGGTCCGACCGCCTCGACCAGATAGGGGAGGTTCCGCCCGGTGCCGGCGCCCATCTCCAGGCCAGGGTCCACAAGCGCTGGAAGGAACAAGGGTCTTACGCCCATCGGCCTGCACGAGTCACGCCACACGACGGCGACCTGGCTCGACCATGCCGGCGTCTCACCAAAGGTCGTCTCAGAGTTCGTCGGCCACAAGACGCCCGAGTATCAGCTTGGCGCTGCCCGAATCACCTTGCAGGTCTACACCCACATGCTGCCGGGCGAGCTGGAGCGTGCCCGCGTCCTGTTCGACAAGTTCCTGATCGAGCGGACCGAGGACGATCCCGCCCCAGCATTGACGCTCGCCGGGCGGTGAGCCTGTCCCGTCCGACCCAAACGCCAAAGTTCCTGTCGTGGCGCCAAAGTGGCGCTAAACTGCCCCCAGGAGGTTCAAGCCATGCCAAGCGTCCAGATCAAGAACGTTCCGCCCGATGTGCACCGAGTCCTGCGCGAGCGGGCCGCTGCCGCAGGGCAGTCGATGCAGGAGTACCTGCTTGCCCAGCTGACCCGGCAGGCCGAGGCGGAGACGCTGGAGGAGGTCCTAGACCGAGCAGGTGGTCGCGCTGGCGGCTCGCTCGGCCTCGCCTTCGCGGCTGAGAGCCTCCGCGACGACCGCCAGCGCGTGGCGTGATCGTCGTCGACGCATCGGTACTCGCACCAGCGCTCGCCGATGACGACGCCGACGGCGACCGAGCCCGCGAGCGCCTGCGCGGCGAGCAGCTCGCAGCACCGGAGCTGATCGACCTTGAGGTCGTCTCGACCTTGCGCCGCGCGGCACGGGCAAAGAGGCTCGATGAGCGCCGATCCGCTCAGGCGCTAACCGACCTCGCCGCGCTCCCCCTTCGGCGCGTTCCGCATCTGCCGCTACTCGCCCGGGTATGGGAGTTGCGCGACAACCTCAGCGCCTACGATGCTTCCTACGTGGCACTCGCCGAGGCGCTCGATACGGTGTTGGTGACGGCCGACGGAAGGATGAAGCGAGCGGCCGGTATCAACTGCGAGATCGCCATCCTCGACTGATCAAGCGCCGAGCCTTTCATTCCCCCAGGCATTCCCCTGGGGGAGGTCTCGACTAGGATTTGGCTCTGTAGCAAGCCTGGGGGAGTGAGTTAACGGCTATGCGCGCGGTCTCCAAACCGGCGATTCCAGGTTCGAGTCCTGGCTGCCCCGTTCACTGGGTTTGGCTTGAGAAGCCGCATGCCCGCTCGAGGAGCGGGTTGCGGCTCATAAATACAGCGCCGGCCGCAAGATCAGCGGTCCCACTTTCGAGAGTTCGGCCGTGAACGGAGGGCTCTTCGAGCGCTCGACGGGCCAACCGGCCTCTTGATGGGGATCGACGAGGACGGCGAGCTACACATCGCGGTCGCCGGCCGGGCCGAGCGAGCGCTTCGCTCGCGGTCAAGCCGCGGATCTGCACATCCAAGACGGTATGGGACACGGACGTCCAGCCCTGGCTCGCCGCTCAGGGCTAGCCGCCATGGGTGGCAGGCAACGGGCACGAGCACTGCGTCTCCGCGGCTAGACCCTGAACCCCGCAGCCGAGGTCGAGGCCGGCCTGCTTCGACAATCCGCGTCTACGGAGGCCAGCTCCAGCTGACGAACAGGAAGGTGCCTATGGCCAGCAGCGGCGCGCAGATCGCGATCACCTCCCGTACCCGCTGCCGCTCGGTCGCCCACAGCGCCAGCGCTATCCAGAGAGGGAACATCACCAGGGTGAAGCGGGGCAGCGACTTCAGCGGGTCGTTGCCGGTCGGCACCGAGACCGCTGTCGCGAGGCTGATCACCGCAAAGGCAGTGTAGGCAAGGGGCAGCCGCTTCCAGCACAGGCGCAGCAGCGCCAGCGCACCGACCAAGAACCCGAACTCCGCGACGTGCCGCAGCTGCTCGCCGACGGTGACGTGAGCGCCGAGGTTCGGGTCCAAGCCCGGAACCGCGGCGACCAGCGCCCGCCCGACGCTCCACGCTCCGAGCGGGATGCCGGCCAGTGGGATGAAGTGCCTGCCCCAGTGCTGCTGGTGGGTGAAGGGGTCCAGCGGGTGGCCGATCTGGATCTGCAGGTAGGCCATGTAGGCGAACAGGCCGAGCGGCACGAGAGCGGCCCAGAGGATGTCGCGGCGCGGTCGGTATCTGGGCCGAAGGCCTGCCACCGCCCCGTCGGGCTCGCGGTCGGGCCGTGGGCCATATAGGTAGAGGATCAGCAACGGAACCAGCAGCAAGACCCCGTTGTTGCGGGTCGCCGCCGCCATCCCGCCCGCGAGGCCTGCCTGCGCCCAGCGGCCGCGCCGCGCGGCGTAGATGCAGCCGACCGCGAGCAGCAGGAACAGCGACTCTGAGTACACGGCCGAGAGCACCAGGGCGATCGGCAACCAGGCGAAGATCCAGATCGTGTTGCGGGCGAGCTGCTCGTCGAACTCCAGTGCGACCAACCGGCGCAACAGATAGAGAGCCCCGATCGCGCAGAGGCAGGAGACGACGATCCCGACGACCGCGTCGAGGCCGTGCCCGAGTAAGGCGCCCCCGAGGGCGATCAGCCCTGGGTAGAGCGGGAAGAAGACGGTTTGGGAAGAGAGGGCGTAGCCGGATTGGGCGATGCTCAGGTACCAGGCGGAGTCCCAGCGCGTCCCGGGCGCGATCAGGAGATTGTCGACCCCTTGGTGGAACGGCATGGTCAGATGTGCGTGGTCGAGTTGGGCGACGGCGCCCGGCCTCCAGCCGAGAAGCAGTACCGCGGCGATCCCGGCCGCCCAGACCACCATCCGGGAGGAGAGAAACGCGCATAGAACATCGCGCAGCGCGTCCCGCCGCTCGTCGCTCAACCGCAGCTCTGCGACTCTGTCGACCGTGCCTGCGGGGATCGGGTCCGCAGTTGCAGGGTCGGGAAATCCAAGCGTCGGTGCCGCAGGGTCTTCAGTGCTCAGCGCTGGCTCGCATTCACTCGTCGAGAAGCATCGGCGAACTCTTCACTCGGTGTCTAAAGGGGGGATGAGCCAGCCCCAGCAGGCGACACGGTCGCCAGCTATGCGGCCCAGGTCCAAGACACGAACAGGTAGGTCCAGAAGACGAGCAGAGGGGCGGAGATGCAGATCACGGCGCGCACTCGATGCCGCTCTGTCGCCCACAGCGCCAATGCGATCCACAGCGGGAACAGCACCAGGGTGAAGCGAGGCAGCGAGCGCAACGGCTCGACGCTCGAAGGGGCCGAGACCGCCAGCAACAGACCAAGCCCGGCGAAAGCCGTATACGGCATGGGAAGCCTCTTCCATGAGAGCCGCAGCAGCGCGGCGGCGAGGACCAAAGCAGCGAGCTCGACGATTCGTCTCGTGATCGAGTCCGTGTTGAGGTGCGTGCCGAGCATCGACGCGCCGCCTGGCACGGCGGAGATCAGGGCCTTGAGTCCCTCCCAAACGCCCGACGGCACTCCGCCGAGCGGCACAAAGCTCCGATGCCAGTGAGCCTGCTGGGTGAACGGCGCCAGCGGGTCGCCGAAGCTGATCTGAAGATAGGCGAGATAGGCGAGCAGGCCAAGCGGTAGCGCGGCAAGCCAAAGCAGATCGGGCCGGAGGTCGTAGCGCCTCCTCAGCCCGCTCGGGGGTCGGTCGGGCTGGCGATCCTCCCGCGGCCCGTACAGGTAGAGCAGCACCAAGGGCACGACCAAGACCACACCGCTGTTTCGAGCCGCCGCCGCCAAGGCCCCCAGCGCCCCAGCCACCGGCCAGCGCCCCAGCCGGGCGGCGTAGAAGGAACCGACCACCAGCAGCAGGAAGAGCGACTCCGAGTAGACCGCCGAGAGGAAGAGCGCGATCGGAAGCCAGGCGAAGATCCAGACCGTGTTGTGGGCGACCCGCTCGTCGAACTCAAGCGCGACCAGCCTGTGCAGCAGGAACAGCGCCCCGAGCGCGCAGACCGTAGCCACGCCGACCCCGACGACCACGGCCGCCGCGCCTCCCAGCGGCGCGGCGGCGAGCCCGACCAGGCTCGGGTAGAGGGGGAAGAAGACTGCTTCGGAGACGTGCCGGTAGCCCGAGTGGGCGATGCTGAGGTACCAGGTCGAATCCCAGCGTGCCGTCGGCGCGATGAGGACGTTGGCGATTGTGCTGTGAAAGGGAGAGGTCAGTCGCCGCGGGTCGAAGGAGGTCGCCGAGCCGGCATGGAGTCCCAGCACGATCGCGGTCAGCATTCCCGCCGACCAGATCAACAGGCGCGAGGTCAGCAGCGCGAGCAGCGAGTCGCGCAGCCCCCGGGTTTGCGAGGAGGCAAGCCGAGCGGCACTGGACTCTGGATCCACTGGCGCGGGCATCGTCCCAGATTCGAGTGCGACCCCAGAGATTGAAGGTCACGCGTCAACACTTCCCATGCTCCTCAAGCCCCGGGGGAGTGGGTTGAGGGCTCTGAGCGCGGTCTCCCGCACAACGCCGACCCTAGCCGGGAGAGCCCCTGCGCTCCTGCTCTTCGACGGTGAGCTCCGCTGTCGGGTAGGCCTCGAGTCGCTCGTCCGGGATCGGGTCGCCGCTTTGGGTCGATAGGCCGTAGGTCCCTTCGACGAGGCGCGCCTCGGCGCGCTCGATGGCGGCGATGCGGTTCCGCAGATCCTCGGCGCGCCCGGAATCGAACTCATCCTGGTAGAGGCCCTCGGAGTCGAGGTCGCCGGGCTCGACCCGATCGTCTCCCTCCTCAGGGCCTTCGCGATTCATTGCGGCGATCTCCTGCTCGATCTGCGTTCGCTCGCGGGCGAGCAGCTCTCGGGCGCGGTCGGCTTCCATGGGACCACGGTAGCGCGCCGGCGGAAGAGGGATCATCGGGGGGTGCGCGTCGAGCCTGTCGATAGCGGGCGGAGGCCGAGGTGAAGCCTGCGGCCGGACGCGCGCAGTGGTGGTCGATGCGAAGAGCGCAGAACAGAAAGCCGGCCACGTATCGGTGTCCGTTCTGCGGCCGGTATCTCCCTGCCCTCAGCGAGCATGTCCTGGTTGCTCCCGAAGGGGACATGAGCCGGCGCCGGCACGCCCACAGCCAGTGCGTGCTCGTCGAGAGGAGGGCGGGCAGGCTGCCGACCCGCGACGAGTGGCGACGCGCTCAGCCCCGCCAGCCACGCGAGCGTGGTTGGCGCATATTTCGGTGGATCAAACGTCGAGCTTGATCGGGACCTCGAACATCTCGACCGAGGTGCGCCGGCCCATGCCGCCCGGGGTTGGGGGGTCCATGGAGTTCAACGTCGCGTCCCCCTGCTTGAGGTCCTCCTCGGTCTCGAAGAGGCTGATCGCGAGGACCTTGGCCTGATCCGGCTGGTGAAGCACCAGCAGGCCGACTGCGGGAACACCCTCCGGCGGCCCTGAGTCCGACCGGCGGTCGATGTCCTCGACCATCTCCCGAACCTGGTCTGGGTTCCCACCTTCGAACGTAGCCACGCGCGCGTGCATCTGCACTCCTTTCGTTGACTGGTAAGACACTAAGGCCTGTCCACCGAGGAGTCGAGCGGAAACTCGGCGATCTCTGGCGCAGGACCGGTCCATCGGTGAAAATGCCCGGGTGGGAATTGCCCGCACAGGCCGATACGCCTGCGTCGCGATCGTCTTCTGTGCCGCACTGGCCGGTGCGGCCCAGGCACACGTCCGGACCGGCGGCTACCCGTACTCGAACTACGACGGGCCGGGTAGCAACGAGGCGACCTACACCTGGACGAACAGCAGCGGCTACGGATTCTCCCCATACGGCTACGCCTACCGCAACTGCACCGACTACGTCGCCTGGAAGCTGTCCACGGCAAACGGCTTCGGCGACTACCGAGGACTCGGCAACGCGTCGGGCTGGGCCGGGGCGGCGCGGGCGCGCGGCTACCGCGTCAATCACAACCCCGCCCGCGGTGCGGTCGCCTGGTGGGGCGCCGAGCTGTTCCACGGCTTCGGCCATGTCGCCTGGGTGGCCAACGCATATCTCGGCTCGGTCGAGGTCGCCGAGTACAACCACGCCGGGACCGGCAGCTTCGACACCCGCCGCATCCCGGCCGGGGCGCCCGACGCCTATATCCATTTCAGGGACCTGCCGGTGCGGCTCCACGACGGTGACTTTGTCTCAGCGCCGGGGAAGGGAGGGGCCTATCGCCTGATCGGCGGGGCGCCGATCCCCGTCACTCACTGGTCGAGCTTCGGTGGGCGCCACCCGGTCCTGCCGATCCCCCGGGCGCGATTCGATCGCCTCCGTGGATACCCCGGCAATGGGACCCTCGTCACCGCCGACGGGCGCCCGTACCGAATCGCCGGCGGGGCGCCGATCGCAATCGGCAGCTGGGCACGGGTGGGCGGCCGCCGGCGGGACACGAGGATCGACCCTGCCGCGCTGGCGCGCGCCGGCGGCAGCGGTCGCTGGGGCCACATCCGGCGCTACCCCCGAAACGGCACGATTCTCCGCGCCGGGCCCCGTGGGCCGCTCTACGCCACGCGCGGCGGCGCGCCCCGTCGAATCCCCTCGCTCAGGCCCGGTCGCCGTGCCGTGGTGGTCGACCCGGTGGCGATCGAAAACGCCGGCGAGGCGGGTGTGTGGCGCTTTCTGCGCTCACCTTGAGAGAGGAGCCGACGGGCGATACCCGGAACACACCAGGCGCATCCACCCGATTTGGCCGTCGCGAGTCGCCAGGTAGGCCTGCTGCTCAATTAGGAACAGGCCTTCCGGATTGCGGATGCTGAATCGGTAGCCAACTCGCTCGCGGTCGGCGAAGGAGTCGCCTTCCAGGCACTCGATCGCCTGGATCTCATCGGAGTCTTCGAACCAGCGGAGAAGCACCCCAGAGATCACCGAATCGGCGTCGTTCGCCTCCCAGTGGCGCTTTGGAGTCAGAGCGCGAAAGTCGATTTCTGGGTGCAGGAGCTCGCGGATCTGGTCGAAATCCTTGGCGGCGAGGGCTCGGGCGAACTCGCCGCCGAGCGTTGAGGTCTTTGGCACAGGCGGATCGTTGCGCCCGGCAGACGCCCTGTCAATCCTCCACGGGTCGGGGGGCCCGCACTTTCCTGTCCACACCCTCCTCGGGGCGATCGAGTCAGGAGCGCAAAGATCACCCGATCCGCGTGATGTGCCCGATTCGGCGCAGGTCTAGCTTCGAGGCACATGAAATGCTGGATGACGGTCGGGCGCGGGGTATAGAGGTGGCGGCCGAGGGAAGCCCGTCCGAGGGAAAGACGGGTCATCCGCGTGCGGTGGTGGCAGTGCTGGTTCTCGCCACGCTGCTCGCCTTCGTCGGCATCTTCTCGATCTGGGTCAACCGACAGGCGCTGAACACCGACAACTGGGTGAACACGAGCGACCAGCTGCTCCAGAACGAAGAAATCAAGGCGCGTCTCTCCACCTACCTGGCGGATCAGCTCTTTGCCAACGTGGACGTCCAGGCCGAACTGCAGAAGGCGTTGCCGCCGCGGCTCGCGCCCCTCGCCGGCCCGGCGGCCGGGGGCCTGCAGCAGCTCGCTCCCCAGATCGTCGAAAAGGCGCTGGGGACCTCTCAGTTCGAAGCCCTCTGGAGCACCTCGAATCGCATCGCGCACGAACGGCTGCTTACGGTTCTGGACGGTGGCGGCTCGACGGTCTCGACCGAAGGTGGCGAAGTGACCCTCGACCTGGGGTCGCTGGTGACTCAGATCGGTGACCGGATCGGGGTCGGCGGCGCGATCGAATCGAAGATCCCGCCCGAAGCAGGCCAGGTGACGATCCTCAAGTCAAATCAGCTCTCGGCTGCGCAGAGTGCGGTCAGCTTGATCAGGCGCCTGCCGGTCGTCCTCTCGCTGCTGGTGCTGCTGCTGTTCGGGCTCGCCGTCTACCTCGCCGGCCCGCTCAGACGGCAGGCTCTCAGGTCGGTGGGGCTCTGCTTTGTCGTGGCAGGGGTGGTCGCGCTGATCGCGCGCGAAATCGCCGGTGGCTACGTGGTCGATGCTCTCGCGACGTCGACGGCGGCGCACCCCGCGGCGCAGGCCACATGGAGCATCGGCACCTCGCTGCTCGTCAGCGTCGCCGATTCGGCAATCGCCTTCGGCATCCTCGTCGTGATCGGCGCCTGGCTCGCCGGGCCGACCCGAGCCGCGGTCGCCCTTCGTCGCGCGGCCTCCCCTTACGCGCGAGAGCACCGCGCGGGCTCCTACGCAGCGGCAGGAGCCGTCTATCTGGCCCTGATCGCCTGGGCTCCGATAGCAGCTTTCCGCAAGCCGGCCGGGGTCCTGCTCTTTGCGATTCTGCTCGGGGTGGGTGCCGAGCTTCTGCGCCGCCAGATCCTCGCAGAGGAGCCGCCGCCGGCCAAGGATGGGCTGCTCGGAGCCGATTAGGGTCGCCGATGGGTTCGTCGGAGCCTGATCCAGTCGCGATCCTTCGCAGCCGCGGGTTCCTCGCCCTGCTCGCCCTGGCGGCGATCGTGGGTGTCATCGCGGCCCTGGTCGCTTGGGGCTTCCTCGAGCTGGTCTTCTACACCCAGAAGTGGCTGTTCACCGATCTTCCGGAAGCGCTCGGCTTCGCCGCCGTCCCCCGCTGGTGGTCTCTCCCCGTGCTGGCTATCGCCGGTACGGTGGCCGCGGCGGCGATCGTCCGCCTGCCGGGCCGCGGGGGTCACGTTCCGGCCGACGGCCTCAACCCCACGCCCACCCAGCCGATCGAGGTCCCGGGCGTCATCCTCGCCGGCCTCGCCTCGATCGGCCTCGGGGCCGTGCTCGGGCCGGAGGCTCCGTTGATCGCCATCGGCAGCGGACTCGGCCTCTTTGTCGCGCACCGGCTCCGGACCGGCGCGTCGCCGCAGGTCGGCCAGGTCCTGGCGGCGTCGGCGACCTTCTCGGCGCTCGCCTTTCTCTTCGGCTCGCCGATCGTCGCCGCGGTGATCCTGATCGAGGCTTCCGGGCTGGGCGGGCCGAAACTGCCGCTGGTGCTCGTGCCGGGCCTGCTCGCCTCGGGGATCGGCTCCCTGGTCTGGATCGGGATGGGATCGTGGACCGGCCTCAGCACCAGCGACATCGCGATCAGCCCGCTGCAGCTGCCCGCATTCGCCAGCCCGGGCTTCAGCGACTTCGGATGGTCGATCCTGCTCGCCGTCGCCGTTGCGGTGGCGATGTTCGCGATCTTTCGCCTGGCCGGCGAGATGCGGCGGGTCGTCTCGTCGAAGCCGCTCCTCCTGCTGCCGGCGTTTGGACTCGGGATCTCGGCGCTGGCGATCGCCTTCTCGGAGGCCTCCGGCAAGGGCGTCGACCAGGTGCTGTTCTCCGGGCAGAACGCACTCGGGCCCCTGGGCGCCGATCCAGGCGCCTGGTCTGTTTCCGCGCTCGCGCTGCTGTTCGCGTTCAAGGGGATCGCCTACGGCATTTCGCTGGGCGGCTTCCGCGGCGGCCCGGTCTTCCCGGCGATGTTCCTCGGCGCGGCCGCGGGCCTGATGGCCGCTCAGCTGCCCGGCTTCGCGGTCACCCCGGCGGTGGCCGTCGGCATCGGCGCCGGAGTCGTCTCGGTGCTCGGGCTGCCGCTGGCCGGGGCTGTGCTCGGCATAGTTCTCACCGCCACGGCCGGACCTGGCGCCGCTCCACTGGTCATCGTCGGGGTGGTGGTCGCCTTCCTGACCAAGCTGGCCCTCGAGGCGCGCTGGAAGCACCGCGAGGAGCCCGCCTGATCACGGTTGCGCTGAGCCGCGGGGCTTCGCCAAATTTCACCCGGTTCGCACGATGACCCCGGTCGCCCGGTGCGGTTCGATGTCGCCATGCCGCTGATCGGGAGAAGAAGGCCGCTGCTGCGCGCGGCGATGGTCGGCGGCGCCGGCTACGCCGTCGGTAAGCGAGCCGCAGCCGGCCAGGAGGCTCAGGAGCCCACCGCTCCGGCCCCGGCGGCGCCGGCCTCGGAAGCGGCATCGCCGTCCTCGGAGACCGAGCGGATCGAGGCGCTGACCAAGCTCAAAGGCCTGCTCGACTCCGGCGTGCTCACCGAGGAGCAGTACGAGGCCGAGAAGCAGAAGCTGCTGGCGGGGATGTAGGGGCCGCAGCCGATGGAAGGAGCCCAGATGGAGTTCGGACCGGTGCAGATCCTCGTCGTCGGCTTCGAGCACGGCAAGTTCGAGGGCAAGGCCCTCGCCGAGCTGCGCCGCCTGCGCGAGGAGGGCATCGTCCGCCTCATCGACCTGATCGTCGTTCGCAAGGGCGACGAGGGGGAGATCGAGCAGGTCGAGCTGAGCGACATCCCCCGCGAGGAGGCGGTCGAGCTGGGCGCCATCGCCGGGGCGCTGATCGGGTTCGGGGCGGCCGGCGAGGAGGGCGCCGAGGCGGGAGCGCTGGCCGGCGCCGAGCGCGCCGAGGGCGGCTCGCTGATCGACGAGGAGCAGGTCTGGTACCTGGCCGACGCGATCCCACCGGGGTCCGTGGCCGCTGTCGCCCTGCTCGAGCATCGCTGGGCCATTCCCCTCCGCGACGCGATCGCGGAGGCGGGAGGCCAGGCCCTGGTGGACACCTGGATCCACCCGCAGGACCTCGTCGCCATCGGCGCCGCCGCGGCTGGTTGACCCCAGAGCCATCTCTGGCGAAGGCCGGACCGCGTATCCGTACGCCCCATCCCCCGATAGGGGTGATTTCTACCGATGACCCGGCGTGCCGGCTCGGGGAAGGTTCGCGACATCGCCGCCGGTGGTTCGGGCGGCAGAGACGAGCGTTTGAGATGACGACCGACAACTGCACGCCTCTGGAGGCCCGCCCGATCGCGGGGGTCGATCTCGATCACCCGTCGCTCGCCGGCCTCGTCGAGCGGTCGCGGCTGGTCGACAGGCTCGAAGCAAGCACCTCCTCCCTGATACTTCTCAACGCCCCCAGCGGCTACGGCAAGTCGATCGTGCTGGCCCAGTGGGCGTCCCGCGACCCACGGCCGTTCGCCTCCGTCACGCTCGGGGGCGCTCATAACGACCCGGTGGTCCTGCTTGAGTGGGTCGTCGACGCGCTCGACCGGATCGAGCCGCTTCCCGGCGACATCGCTGCGGCTCTCGCCGCGCCCGATCCCGACATCGAGGGCGTCGTGCTGCCGCGGCTCGGCGGGGCGATCGAGGCCCGCGAGAACGGCGCCGTTTTGGTGTTCGACGAGTTCGAGCAGATCGAGTCCCCGCAATCTCTGCTGACGATCCGGGTGCTGGCGGAACATGCGCGCGGCGCAACGCAGATCGCACTGGCAAGCCACTCGGAGCCGGCGCTGCCGCTCGGGAGGCTACGCGCAAACCGCATGCTTACCGAGATCGACCGTGGCGAGCTGGCGATGACGAAACCGGAGTGCCAGGCTCTACTGGCGGGCATCGGGATCGAGCTGGGCCCGAGCGACCTCGATCTTCTGGTCGAGCGCGCCGAGGGCTGGCCGGCGGCTCTATACCTGGCGGGGACGGCGCTGCTCGACGATGCCGAACCGGGGGCCGCGATCTCGCGCTTCGCCGGTGACGATCGAATCGTCGCCGACTACATCAGGGATGAGTTCCTGGCGCCGATATCGCGACGCCGGTTGGATCTCCTGCGGCGGGTCGCCGTTCTCGACCGCTTCAACGGGGACCTCTGCGACGCGGTCCTCGAGCGCACCGGCTCGGCCGCCGCGCTGCGCGATCTTCTGCACGGGAACATGCTGCTGCTCTCCCTCGACCGCAAGGACGAGTGGTTCCGCCTCCACGCACTCTTCTCCGACATGCTGAGTGCCGAGCTGCGCCTGATCGAGCCCGAGCAGGAGCCCGAGCTGCACCTGCGGGCTTCGATTTGGTGGGCCGAGCACGGAGACACCGATCGGGCGATCGAGCACGCGATCGCGGCAAAGGCCTACGACCGCGCCGGAGACCTGCTGTGGGCGAGCGTTCCCGATTACAACGCGCGCGGGCGCGTCGCCACGGTGAAGCGATGGCTGGACCGGCTCGGCGAGGAGCGGCTGGGGGAGCATCCGACCCTGAGCCTGACCGCCGCGCAGGGCTGCCTGGCGCGTGGCGAGGGAAGCATGGCGGAGCACTGGATCGCCGTTTCGCGCAGCCTGCTCGGGAATATGCGCCCGTCCGCTCACGGGGCGTCGCTGGCGGCGGGGCTCGCGCTGGCCGAAGCGGGGCTCGCCCGAGCCGGCTTGGCCGCGATGAGCGAGCGCGCCGCGGCGGCGGCCGAGGTGATGGCGGACGAGAGTCCCTGGCTCTCGATGTGCTGCCTGATGGACGGGACGAGCCTGCTCCTGCGCGACCGCACAGAGGAGGCGCGCGAGCGGTTGAGCGAGGGCGCGCGAAGGGGCGCAGTCGGCGGTCCCCACATCCAGGTCCTCTGCCTTTCCCAGCTGGCCCTGATGGCTGTCGAGGAGCCCGATTGGCAGGTGGCGGAAATGCTCGCCTCCCAGGCCAGGGCCCAGATCGAGCGTT
The DNA here is from genome assembly GCA_963838035.1 of uncultured Solirubrobacterales bacterium. Lineage (GTDB taxonomy): Bacteria > Actinomycetota > Thermoleophilia > Solirubrobacterales > 70-9 > CAVVNN01. Next base: position 518,430 of record CAWIPM010000002.1, on the reverse strand, counting down.
CCGGCCTCGGCGACTACACGACGGCCGCCCTCGCATTCGCCGTCTCCGCATTCGTGCGCTCCCACCGTGGGATGGCCGAGGAGGCGTCCGCAGACCTGCGAACCGGGGCCCGGTTGATGCGCAGGCTCGACGAGTTCGCCCCCTGGTATGAAAGCGAGACCAGGATCGTGCTGGCCCGAGCCGCCGCGCAGCTCGACCAGGTCAGCCTGGCCCAGGACCTCCTCGGCGAGGCGCGGCGCCTGGCCTCGCTTCTGCCCGAGGCGACCCTGCTGGCCGACTGGCTGGGCCGGGCCGAGGCGGAGGCCGCGACGATCTCGGCCTCTGCGGTGAGCGACCTGACGCCCGCCGAGCTGCGGATCCTTGGCTGGTTCCCGACCCACCACTCGTTTCCCCAGATCGCGCTGCAGACCCACGTCTCCACCAACACGGTGAAGACCCAGGCGCAGGCCGTCTATCGCAAGCTCGGTGTGTCCTCGCGGCGCGAGGCCGTCGATTGGGCCCGCGCAGCCGGGCTGCTGCGCCCGGTGGAGTGAGACGCCGAATGTCGGAGCGATGGCGATCAAGGTGATCGCCGGCCGGAAGTAGGATCGGCGAACGACCATGCGGAAGTGGATTCCCCTCTTCATGCTGGCCTCGGCCCAGTTCGTGATGGTGCTCGACACGAGCGTCATGAACGTGGCGATCTCCCAGATCGTCAAGGACCTCGGCACCACGATCCAGGGGGTGCAGACGGCGATCACGCTGTACACGCTGGTAATGGCGGCGTTCATGCTGCTCGGCGCAAAGCTCGGCGACATCCTCGGCCGCAATCGCGCCTTCGCGATCGGCCTGGCTCTCTACGGGGTGGGGTCGCTGACCACGTCGCTGAGCCCGAACCTCGCCGTTCTGCTGATCGGCTGGTCGGGAATCGAGGGGCTCGGCGCCGTGCTCGTGATCCCCGCGATCGCAGCGCTTACCGCGGCCAGCTACGAGGGCCACGATCGGGCGCTGGCCTACGCGCTGCTCGGCGGCGTCGCCGCCGTCGCGGTCGCCGCAGGCCCGCTCATCGGCGGCTGGGTGACGACGGAATACACCTGGCGCTACGTGTTCGCCGCCGAGACGATCGTCGTGATCGGGATCCTGCTCTTTCGCGGCAAGATCCCCAGGGCTGCAGGCACAGGGCGGCGCCCGCAGCTCGACATCGGCGGCGTGGCACTCTCCGCAAGCGGGCTCGGGCTCGTCGTGTTCGCGGTCTTGCGCAGCAGCGTTTGGGGGTTCGTCATGCCGCGCACGCCGCCGACGATCAACGGCACGGAGATCACGCCGCTGGGCTTCTCGCCGGTGCCGTTCCTGGTCCTCGGCGGCCTGGCGCTGCTCGGAGCGTTCGTCGTCTGGGAGCAGCGTCGTGCCCGCCTCGGCCGGGACCGGCTGCTCGACACGACTCTGCTCGGGATCGGGCAGATGCGCGCGGGGCTCTCGACCCTGCTGGGGCAGCAGCTCGTCCTGATGGGCACCTTCTTCGTCATCCCCGTGTACCTGCAGGTCGTGCTGGGCTTCGACGCGTTCGAGACCGGTAAGCGACTGCTTCCGCTGTCACTGGCGATGCTCGTCTTCGCGCTGCTTGGGCCGCGGATCGCCGCACGCCGCACGCCGCGCACCGTCGCGCAGCTCGGGTTGCTCGCCGTCTGCATCGGCGCGATCGTGATGCTGGCGACGCTCGACATGACGCTGAACGACATCGGCTTCAAGGTCGCGCTCGGCCTGATCGGAGCGGGCGCCGGCCTACTCGCCTCGCAGCTGGGGAACGTGATCATGTCCTCCGTCGCGCCCGCCAAGAGCAGCGAGGGGGGCGGGCTCCAGGGCACCGCCCAGAACCTCGGCTCCTCGCTCGGGACCGCGGTCATCGGCGCAGTGCTGCTCGCCTCGCTGGCGACAGGGTTCAGTCAGCGCATCGCCGACAACCCGGCCATTCCGGCGGCCGCCCGCGAGACGATCGCCGCGAATACCGAGCAGGGAATCGACATCGTGCCCGTGAAGGACGTCGAAAAGGCGGCGATCGAGGGTGGGCTGACGCAGGAGCAGGCCAATGCGGTCGCGACGGACTACGGTGACGCGCAGCTTGAGGCGCTGCGGCTTGCGCTTGGCGCCGTCGCAGCGGCGGCGCTCCTGTCGTTGTGGTTCACGCGACGACTGCCGACGCGCCCGGTTGCCGAGGGGGAGAGCAGCGCCCCCGCCCGGCCGGCGGCGACGGCCGCGTAGCCGTCGATGTGGTTGGACGCCGGCGATCGATCATGATCTGCTTTGAACCCGGCTGCCCTTCTCCCCGTAGAAAAGACGATGCGATCGATCCGCGAGTCACGCCGCAGGAGGCGGCCGGCGGCCGCCGGCCTGGTGGCAATCGCGCTGACGGTCGCCCTGATCGCGAGCGCCGAATCGCCGGCCGCCGGAAAGTGGCAGCCCCGCCAGCGAGCCCATCTGAGGGCGACGACGGTGAGCGTCGGGATTCGCAGCTTCGCCTTCCATCCCCATACGCTGACCGTCGGGCGGGGGACCAGGGTTGTCTTCGCCAATCGCAGCTCCGTCACACACACCGCGACGCGGGGCGGCGGCTTCGACACCGGCCGCATCCGCCCCGGGCACTCCGTTGCGGTGCGCTTCGCCAGCCCCGGGGTCTTTACGTACCACTGCAAGATCCACTCCTTCATGCACGGCAAGATCGTCGTGCGCTGATGGCGTTACCGGCTGCAATGGACACGACTCCCGCCTCAAGATCGCTCTGATGTCATCCGGGGCACTCACCCGCGAGCGAGACGTGCGCGAGGCCTACGCGGCGCACGCCGGCGAGCTCTACGGTTTCGCGATGCGCTCGCTCGGCGATTCCGGGCTGGCCGAAGAGGCCGTGCAGGAGACGTTCCTGCGTGCCTGGCGCGCGGGCGAGCGCTTCGACCCGCAGATCGGCTCGCTGCGGACCTGGCTGTTCGCGATCCTGCGCAATGTCGTCATCGACCTCGGGCGCGCCCGCGCCGTCCGGCCCGGGGTCGCCGACGGCGGAGTCGAGCCCTCGGTCGAGCCGCTCGACGACGCCCTGCTCGCCTGGCAGGTGGAGGAGGCGATGCGGAGGATCGGCGACGATCATCGCCGGGTGATCGTCGAGACCTACTACCGCGGCCGTCCCTACGCCGAGGTCGCCGAGGAGCTCGGCGTCCCGGAGGGCACGGTGAAGAGCCGCGTCTACTACGGTCTGCGCGCCCTGCGGGTCGTGCTCGAGGAGATGGGCTATGAAGACTGAGAGCTGTCGCGAGTGGAGGGAGTCGCTCGGCGCCCACGCGCTGGGCCAGCTCCCCGTCGAGGAGGAAGCGGGCCTGAAGGCGCACCTCGAGGGCTGCGCGGGCTGCCGCGCCGAGGCCGACTCGCTGGCGCTGGTCGCGCGCCTGCTACCCCACGGCGACCCCGAGCGCTTCGGCCCGGCACCGGCGCCGCCACCCGCGCTTGCCGGGAAGGTTGCCGCCGCCGTCGCGGCGGAGCGCGGCGCCGGTCGGCGCCGCCGCAGCCTGCGGCTCGGGCTGGCGCTGAGCGGCGCGACCGCCGCGGTTGCCGCGGCGGCCCTGGCTATCTTCGTGCTGTCCGGAGGAGGAGAGCCGGGGCCCGAGCAGCACGTCACCTTCCGCTCCGTTCCGGCCGGGGTGACGATCGCAGCCACCCTTTACCCGCACGCCTACGGGACCGAGATCCAGATGTACGTGAAGGGGATCAGGTCGGGGACGCTCTGCCGGGTGTCCATGCGCGGCCCGGGTGGAGCCGATGTCTCGGCCGGCACCTTCCGCTACCGCTGGGGCGGTGACGAGTCGGCAGTGCTCAGCTCCGCGCTCGACCTCGACCTCGCCCGCGCCCTCGTCGTCCACGCCGGTGGGCGGACCTTCGTCGCCCCGATCGGAGGCGGCAAGACAGCGATGTACGGCGGTTCCCAAAGAGAGGCGACGACGTGAAAGCGCCGGCGGCAAGTCGGCCTGCTTCGGCGCCTCCTGGTAGCCGCTGCACGCCAAGGGCGAGATGGCCGGCAGCTGACGAACGATGCGACCGGCCGTGAGAGCGGCGGACGGGAATCGAACCCGCGTCATCAGCTTGGAAGGCTGAGGCTCTACCGTTGAGCTACCGCCGCGCGGACGGACAGTCTGCCGCCAATCCGGCAGAATGCAAGTCAGCCACGGGGCGTGGCGCAGTCTGGTAGCGCACTCGGCTGGGGGCCGAGCGGTCGCTGGTTCAAATCCAGTCGCCCCGATTGGCAGTTTCTCCCCGTCGTGCCTAGCAACCCTCCGCAAAGCCGCACCACGCCAGGCACGGCGGGGCGGCCTTGCGGGGCGGTTCGGGGGCATCTGTGATGCAGGTGTGATGCACGGAAACCTGGCGAGTGATGCACCACGGTCAATGGGACATGTTTGGCGGGCACGGCGCCGATCATCCACCGCTCGGCAAAACCGAATCTGGAGGCCCAAATTCTTCGCCGGGGTTCGAGGTTTTCGGGCCGGACCCGCCGGGGAGGCCGCGCGATCGCGAGCCGGTATCCTCCGTCTATGCGGCGTTCGCTTCTCGTGATGGCGCTCGTGCTGTGTCTGGTCAGCCCTGCGCGAGCCGCATACGACCATGCCTCCGGTGGTGCCGCAAGTCCCTCCACCGTTGCCGCTGACGGCGGGACCGGCTACAGCGTCTCGATCACGGGCAAGTCGGCGGCTGTCGACATCGTCTTCGTCCTCGACAACTCGGGCAGCATGGCCGGCTCGTTCGGCCTTTCGACCAAGTGGGGCGTTCTCAGCTCGGCGACCAAGAGCTTCGTCGGCGAACTCGACTCCGACGGCTTCTTCGCTCGCGGCGGCAAGGTCGGCGTCGTGCTGTTCTCCACTGCGGCTACGACTGCGGTGGCGCCGACCGCCGATCAGACGGCGATCACGACCGCCATCGACTCGGGCAGCCCGGAAGGCGAAAGCTGCATCGGCTGCGGTTTGCAGCAGGCCGCGGAACTGCTTACCGCGATCCCCAGCTCGGCCACGCACAAGCGCATCGCCTACCTGGTGGCCGACGGCGAAAACACGGTGGAACCTCCAACGCTCGCCGAAGCCCTCGCCGCCGACGAAGCGGCTGGGGTCGAGCGCCGCGTGATCGGCCTGGGCTCTGAAGCATCGGGCACTGGGCTCGAAGCGCTCGACAGCGACGGGACCGTTCCCTATCCGACCGAAGCCGCACAGTTGAGCGGCGACTACGCCGCCCAGCCGACGAAGCTGCCGGGCGCGACCAACGTTTCCTGGGCCTTCCACCTCACACCGGGCTTCGCGGCATCGGCGCCGGCGGCCTCGCAGGGCACGGTCGCGATCGCCGGCTCGGACGTCACCTGGACGATCCCGAGCCTCGAGGAAGAGACGGCGACGCTGAGTTTCCACGCCTCGCACTCGGCGAGCTCGGGATGCGCGGCCACGGCTGTGCTGACCGGGACGTCGTTCTCCGACGCCGAGGGAGATGCCGCCCCTGCGGTGGCGCTGGGTCCGCTCAGCCTCACCGGCTGCGGAAGCGGAGCGGGCCCGCTGCCTAAGCTGAAGGCCAGCTCGGTGATCTCGCTGCCGAAGGCGACCTCGAAGTGCTCGCGCCGCCGCGCCCTCGCTCTCAAGATCAGGCCACCGAAGGGTCTCGGTGTCGAGAAGGTCTCGGTGAAGGTCGCGGGCCGCAAAGTCAAGACCTACAAGGGCAAACGCGCAAAGGGAAAGATCGAGGTCACCGGTCTGCCGAACGGCAGCTACAAGGTCAAGGTGAAGGTCACGCTCAGCGACGGTCGCACCCTGACCCTGACCCGCGCTTACCGGACCTGCATGCCGAAGCACGGGCGCTAGCTTCCTGCTCAGCCTGCGACTGAGTCGCGGCTTCGAGACCCGTCGTCCGCTTCTCCGGCTGCTCCGTAGAGCCAAAAATCCGGGAGCGGTTCGAGACCCGTTCCGAACTTGGCCCTACAGCTCGATTCACAACCAGCCCGCTCTCGCTTGCACAGGTAGCCTACCCGTCGCCGAAGCCAAGAGCCGGACGTAGTCCTTTCGGGACCGCGGCAGGCGCGGCTACACTTTCCCTATGTCCGCACACCCCTGGCCCGACCTCCCCGACGAGCAGCGCTGGGCGCTCGAGCTGATGGAGGAGCGCTTGGAGCAAACCAGCCAAGCCCCTCGAGAGCTCTCCGCGCGCGCGGAGGAGCTCCGCACCCAGGCCGCCGAGACCGACATCAAGGGCTTTCACGACGCCGCGCTGGCTTTGGCCGATCGCTACGAGCAGGCCGCCGCAGCCCGTTTCGCCTCCGCGTAGCCCTACGGCTTGAGCATCGCGCGCAGCGCAACCGCGATCTGGCGCTGTCGCTCCAGCAGCGCCTGAGCCTCGGGCTCGATTCGCCCCAACTCCGCTTCGAACTCGCGCAAGGTGGCCTTGGCCGCGTCGGGATCGAGCAGGCTCTGCTCCGTCCACCGCGCGGCCAGCTCTCGCGCAGTGGCCGCCAACCGCGGCAGCTCGCTCGCCGTGATTCGAGCCGACTCCTCGAGCAGCCGCGCCTGCTCTGCGCTGCCGCGTCCCTTCGCGATCAGCTCACGACACATCTCGAAGATCGCCTCGTGGGCGATCATCGAGGCGCTGAACAGGGCGTCGAGCCTCTTGATTGCAGCGGGCCGCTCTGGCACCGGACCATCCTGCCCTATTCCGGCTTCCGCATTCCAGAATTGCCCGGCCCTGCCGAGGTTCCTCGCTGCCGCTCGTAAATTAAGTCAACCTGGCCATGACTCTGGCCAGATCTCAGGGGTCAGTGGCCGCCGTGCGACCCACGCGGGGCTTCCCCGGTGGAGTCGACAACCTTCGATTCCAGATAGGCGGCGTAGCCGAAGACGGTGCCCGGCGCAGCCTTGAGGCCGTTCGGTTGCGGCGCGACGAGGATGTCGCGCTCGCCGAGCAGAGCCGAGGTCCCGGGGTCGAAGATCAGCTCGTGCCGAGTGCCACGGCGATGGTCGGTGTAGGCGACGCCTGTGCCGATGCGGCCGACCGGATCGCGGACATCTCCCAAGAGCTTCACGCCGGGAAGTTCCGCGACCACGCGATAGAGGGCTGCGCGAAGAGCCGGCGAGAGGTAGCTCTCGCGCAGCATGTCCCCGATCAAGACGAACGTCGCAGCCGATTCGCTGACGGGGGCGAACATCGACGAGTCGACGCTGGGACAGGTTCCCGACGCGGCCAAGCTCGGAGGCAAAGCGGCGACGGCGTTCACCTCCGCCAGCATCTACAAGAACGAATCCGCAATCGAAGAAGGCACGCTGTTCGAAGTGGAAACGCACTACATCGACGAGGCATGCAATCCCGGTGACGTGCTGATCACCGGGGGTCCAGCCAACGTGAGCAAAACCTCGACCATGCTCGAGAGCTTCCCGACGCCTGGTACCGAAACCCGGTAGCGCTCGAAAAGAAGATCGGCAACCTATGCACTTTTTCGGGTCATAGGCCTGGGCACTACAAACCCCTGCTTGTAATCCAGATCGTCCCCTGGAGTAAGAAACTGTTCTCCGTGGCCGAAAGCGACGCCGTGCATTCGGCCGCGCGGGAACACGAGCAGTTCGGCGTGGTGAGCAAAGCGCTGAAGGTCGGCAAGAAGGCGTTCTTTGTCACAGGCACGACGACGAGCGCATCGCTGCCGCCGTGTGGGTCCGAAGAAGCGCCGGCCCCGTCGCCGCTGGAAGTGCGCACCGGCCCGATCTGTGCCGGCGAGCCCGCGCTCACGCACAGCACTGTGATCGGGTACGGACGCTCGCCCAGAGGAACAGAGCTGATGGTGTCAGCCGGCGGAGTCGCTCAGCAGGGCGACATCTCCCTGATTCACGTGATCACCCTGGTCAAGGACCTGATCTCTGGCAAGATCCACTGAGCTGCGCTGGGGGTCGCGACGTGCGAGCTGGACAAAGATCAAGCTTTCTCAGAGGTCGAGTCGCCCCGCGTTAACGTCGGCGCTCGGGTCCTCGTCCGGAAGAGGAGCGCGAGCGGCGTCCGCCGAAGCCTCGCCCCCTATGCGCACCGGGAGAGCGAGGCGCTACCCGTTTGCGGTCTCCGCCGTGCCCCGCACCTCGCAGAAGGTGGTGCCGTCGAAGGCGTGGAGGTTGACGGTGATCACCGTACTTCCCACTGACCAGATGAACTGGCCCTCGATCCGTTTCAGAGTGGGTGCGACGAAGGAGAACTCCTGTTCTGAACTCGGACTCACGTTTGCGCCGTTGGCCCGTGCCGCTTCAGCGTCCCCGTAGAACCAGTTGAGCGTGGCCGTAGTCGCGCCGATGTTCTGGAAGCCCATGAACACTCCCCCGTCGTGACAGACGGCGACGAGCTGCAACCCGCTGCCGAGCTCCTGAACCGGGGCTTCGAGGGTTCCCGGGGTCATGACGATCGCCTGCACCGGCGAGGTACAGGTGACGTCGCCTTCGTTGGAGAGGCCGGCGATCGAAGTCGGCGGCGCGCAGCCTTCTTTCAGCTTGCGCTGATATTCGCCGGGCGCCCTGCCGTCGAATTTTTCGGCGTCGGCCGCTTTGGTCGCGGTGTTGGCAGTGGTCGCTTTGGTGGCCGTATCGGCCGTGGTTGCGTGTTTCGCGGTGTTGGCGGTCGTGGCGGTGTCGGCGCTCGTCGCTTTGGTCGCCGTACCGGCGTGGGCAACGCTCGCCCCGCCGATCTTCTTGTTGAAGACCTTGGTCGCGATCTTGTTCACCTGCTTCTTCTGCTTCCCGGTCAGGCCACCGGCGGCGATGGCAGTCCCACCGAGCGCCGCGACGAGCGCGATCACGGCGATGACGGTACCGGGGGAACGACGCGGATTCAGCTTGCTGAGCATGGCCTCTCCATCTCGGTGTCTGCAACCAAGACCACCGACAGTACATCTGCCGCTCGCCGGGAGTCAAGCCGATGGTCTGCTGGCCCAGAGTAGAGTCGGTCTGAACCCGACCAAGGAGAGATCAATGAGCGTCCTTATCCGCTTCTCCCCCGCATCCTTGACGGCCGCACAGTACGACGAGAGCATCCGCAAGCTCGAGGAGGCGGGTGACTTCCCGCCCGACGGCCTCGACTACCACCTCTGCTTCGGCACCGACGGCAACCTTTGCGTCAGCGAGATCTGGGACTCCCAGGAGCAGCTCAACGCATTCGGCGAGCGGCTGATGCCGGTCCTCTCCGAGGTCGGGATCGACCCCGGCGAGCCACAGCTGATTGAGGTTCACAACATCGTCAAGCGCTAGCCCACGGCCACCGCGCCTCGATCATATGAGCGTGACAGCCGTCGCCCCACTCGCTCGGAACCACGCGAAGGGCAGCAGCAGCTCGATCGTCGTTGCACAGACCCCGGAAGGAACGAAGTCGAGCTACCCGCGATCGAGGTCGACCCGGATCACGCGCATGTCGGTCTGGACCTTGCGAATGACGTCGGCATTGCGACGCGTTGCTGGGTTCCGCTCGACGACCCGTTTCAGGGCTGCTGCGCTGGTCTGAGCGTCGGCATAGGGCGAGGCAGGGGTCGCCTACGGCTCCTCGTCCACCACCACCTCGAACATATCCACCGATGTGCGGGCGCCGCGCCCGCCGGCCGGCGTCATCTCGTTCAGTGCAGCGTCGACCCGTCGCAGGTCGTCCTCCGTCTCACAGACGATCAGGTTGGCGCCGCGGTTGCTCTCGCGATCGACGAGCAGCATGACGCGCTTGACCGCGTCGAGGCTCGTTTCAAGGGGGGTGCCTTGGGCGCCGCTGCGAATCGAGTCGCGGATTCCAGCCGCGAACTCGTCCCAGTTGCGGTCGCCACCTTCGAACTGCGCGATCCGGACGAACATCGTGCGCGCTCTCCTTCCACGGCTTGGCTTCGGTTAGAGCGTCACGCTAGACCCTATGGACCGCCCACCTGAGCGCCTGGGTTAATCCGACGCCGGTGTGAAGGTCGGCACCCGCGCATGAGATGCGCGGGTTTGTCGCCGAGGAATGGCCTCGGCGAGGACCGCAATCATGGGGGTGCCGACATGGCTCAGGTTAGGACGTGGGTGGGTCTCGATGTTCACGCCGCGAAGGTCGTCGCGGCCCTCGCCGACTCGGAGTCGGGCGAGCTGGCGGTGCGGAGGATGGGCGGCGCCACCGAGCAGGTCGCGGGGTTCTGCGCCGGACTGCCGGCGCCGGTGCGGGTCGCCTATGAGGCCGGGCCGACCGGCTTCGGGCTGGCGCGGGAACTTGCAGCGAGGGGCATCGACTGCACGGTGGCCGCCCCGGGCAAGATCGAGCGGCCTACTCAGGATCGGGTCAAGACCGACCGCCGCGACGCCGAGCGGCTGGTGCGCCTGCTGATGATCGGCGGCCTGCACGCGGTGCGGGTGCCGACGCCAGGCGAAGAGGCGATGCGCGACCTGGTGAGGGCGCGCGAGGACGTCCGCGGCGATCTGATGCGGGCTCGCCACCGCGTCGGCAAGCTGCTGCTGCGCCACGACCTTCGCTTCGATGGCAACAACTGGACCCAGCGCCACCTCGATTGGCTGGGCCGGGTCGAGCTGCCCGAGCCGGTGGCGCAGTCGGTCCTGCTCGACGGGATCGGCGCGATCGACTCCCTGCTGGTGCGCCGCGAGAGCCTCGAGTCCCAGATGGCCTCCCTCGTCGAGGGATCCCCCTGGAAGCAGACGGTCGCTCGCCTGCGTTGCCTGCGCGGCATCGACACCCTCTCCGCCCTCGGACTCTGCGCGGAGGTCGGCGACTTCAAGCGCTTCCAGCGCCCCGCGCAGCTGATGAGCTACCTCGGCCTGGTGCCCTCGGAGAACACGACGGGCGAGAAGCGCCGGCAGGGCTCGATCACCAAGTCGGGCTCCCGCCACGCCCGCCGCCTCTTGGTCGAGGCCGCCTGGCACTACCGCCGCGCGCCGCGCAAAGGCCGCGAGCTCCGACGCCGCCAGGAGGGACAGCCCCAGGCGGTCTGCGCGATCTCCTGGAAGGCCCAGCAGCGCCTGCACCGCAGCTGGGTGCGCCTCGATGCCGAGCGCGGCAAGCGCCGCACCCTCTGCGCGGTCGCCGTTGCCAGGGAGCTGGCCGGCTTCTGCTGGGCGGTGTCGACCGCCAACTGAGACCACCAAGCACTGCTTGGCCCAGGAGGCGGCGGAGCTCGGTCCCTCGCGCAGCGCATCCGCGATTCAGCTATGAGCAGCCGCCCTGCGGCGACGCTCGATTCTAGACGGCGGGCGCTATGACGAAACCCGGTCCTGCGGTAGCCAACCCGCGCATATCAGCCTGACCGCGAGTCGCGCACCAGGCCGACCGCCGCCTCCTGGGCCAAGAAGAAGGCCCGCTCTCAGCGGGCCTTTGGTGGTTGGGGACTTGACAAATGGGCGTCCATATCAGCTGAAGTCTTCGCTGAGCTGCGATAAGAGGTCGCGCAGCTCGGCGAATCGCAGCGGACCGAGCTTCTGCCTCCACTCGGCCTCGATTTCGAGGACGATCTCACGCATCGCCGCGCCCGCCGCGCGTCCGCGCGGCGAGAGGCGAATGCGCTTGAAACGCTGATCAGCGCTGTCCTGCACGCGCTCCAGGTAGCCAAGCGCTTCCATCTGTCCGAGCAGGTAATTCAGCGCCTGTTTGGTCATCCGCGTGCGGATCGCGAGGTCCGAAGGACGCATGTCCTCCGGACCCGGGTACTGCAGGACGCTCAGGTGCGGAGCGATCAAGTCCTCATAGCCGCGCTGGTGCAGGCCAGCAAGCATCCGCTCGTGCACGGTTTCCCAGGGCATGCGGAGCAGCGCACCAATCAGCGGTGGGCCGGGAGCCGGTCTGTCCTTTGAAAGAGTCAAGTGATTTGACAAGTTACCCCGATCCGCATATAGTCGTCAAGCCATTTTACGCAACTGCAGAAGGAGACCGCAATGAATGAAGCGACCACAGAGACCATCACCGTCGGCCAGATGGGCGTGCGCTTCCTCGTCGAGGGCGCCGACTCCAACGGCAGCGTCAGCGTATTCGAGTGCTACGTCCCGGCGAGCTCGAGGATGCCGGCGCCGCACAGCCACGATGCCTTCGAGGAGACGATTTACGGGCTTGAGGGCGTGACGACCTGGACGATCGACGGCGCGACGACCGAGGTCGGCGTGGGAGATGCGGTATGCGTGCCGCGGGGCGCGATCCACGGCTTTGAGAATCGCGGCGCCGCGAATGCGACCTTTCTCGCGATTGCCAGCCCCGGCGTCTTCGGGCCCGACTACTTCCGCGAGGTCGGCGAGGTTCTGGCCGCATCCGCCGGCGGCCCGCCTGACATCCCGGCGCTGGCGGAGGTGATGCGCCGGCATGGCCTCACACCAATTCCGCCCGCTGAGGCGGCGCAGGCATGAGTGCCGAGGACACGCACGCCGTGATTACCGATCTCGACACCGCCTTCGGGCTCGCACACACCAGCGATGGCGAGGAGATCCATCGGGGTGAGGGGCGCGAGGTCAGCATCCTCGCCGCGCGGGAGGAGATCACGATCACCCACGCGCGGTATTCAGGGGGTCAGAATGTGGCCGGGCCGCACATTCACCAGCGGCACACCGATGCCTTCTACGTTCTCGAAGGCGAGCTGACCTTCCGGGTCGGCTGCGAGCCCGAGACGATTGCAGTCCCCTCAGGCGGATTCGTAGCTGTGCCCCCGGGAGTCGCCCACTCGTTCGGCAACGCCGCCCGTCGACCCGCTCGCTGGCTCACCATCCACGCAGCCGACGGCGGCTTCGGCGCGTTCATGCGCGGTATTCGCGACGGCGTGGAGATCGAGTGGGACATCGCCGCGGTTCCCACCGATGGCGGCCTCCCGGCAAGGACGGCAATCGTCAGCCCCGGCGTCGAGCGTGAGCCACTGGAGTTGGAGGATCGGCTCGGCTCGATCAGGGGTGCGCTGCCCGACCTCTGCGTCGTCGAGTGGCATCTCCGCGAACCCCATAGCGGGCTGTCGTTCTCACTACGAGGTTGCCCAGCGAACTCGCTATTCCTGATCGAGGGAGAACTCGAAACGACGTTCGGAGGAATGCGCGAGACAGCCGGCGCGGGCACGTTGATCTCGGTCTCGGGCGGCATGCGCCACCGGCATCACTGCCGGGGGCGCGCCCGGGTGCTGAGCTTCCACACACCGGGGTCGGCCTCGCCGACCGCCACCGAGGCCCCTGCGTCGTACCGCTTTGGTACCGACTGATATGTCCCATAAGTCCAGGGTGTCCACCGCCGCGGTGTAGCGTGCTCAGCTGTTCGCCGCGCACTTCTTGAGACCGAGCGCGTGCAGCTGGGCGCCGGTCGCGGAGAAGAGGTTTTCGTCTTCGAAGGGCAGGGTCGGATTTGCCTTGACCTTGTCGAGTGTCCGTTGCGCCGTTTCCAGCGCGGCGCTCACACGTGTCTCCTCGCCGCTCGGCGCTCCCAGGGCCTTGACACCATCGATCTGGGACTGGATGTTGGGAACGAAGATGGTTTCGGAGACCTCGGTCAGCTGAGTCTTGGTCGGCTTCTGGTTCTTCTTGACGCCGTGTGCCTTGAAGTAAGCGTTTGTTTCAACTTCCTGCTCCTTTTCGCCCTTGGCACAGACTGCGTTGCCCATGGCCACGAATTCGGCCTTGGTGATCGAGGTCGTGGTTTCGGTGGTGGTTGAGCTGCTGCCACATCCACTCACACAGAGCCCGACGACGAGGGCCAAAGCCAGAGGCGCTCCCAAGACCCGCCTTCTCCGCGTTGTGAGTCGGCGCAACGAGTCAGGCATCTGGGTCTCCTTTGCTTAGACAGTGAGGGAGCTTCCCAACTGCGGCTCTTCGCAGTCTTCCAGCTGGTGGGGGCGAGGGTATGGGAGCGCCGATGGTGCGTCAATCGTCGAATTGGAAGCTTGGCCCGCCGTATCTGAGACGCTTCTGCCATGACATCGACCTCGTCTCCGCGCAAGCAGCATGCGCTCGAGCTGTTCGAGGAGCTGCCGGCACGCTACGACGAGCTGGGCGCTGCGCTGAGCTTCTTTCAGGACCCGCGCTGGCGGCGGGAGATGGTGGCGGCGGTTGGCGCGGCGCCCGATGATCGGGTGCTTGACGTAGCCACCGGAACAGGCCTGGTCGCAGGGGCGCTGGTCGAGCGCTACGGCTGCCGGGTCGTGGGGCTGGACCAGAGCGCCCCGATGCTGGGCCGGGCTCGGGCCAAGCTCGCGTCGGACCCGGCGCTGGCCGAGCGGGTCGAGCTGGTCGAGGGCGAAGCCGAGGCGCTGCCCTTCGCCGACGCCGAGTTCGACCACCTGACCTTCACCTACCTGCTTCGCTACGTCGACGACCCCGGGGCGACCCTGCGGGAGCTGGCGCGGGTGGTGAAGCCCGGCGGCCGGATCGCCTGCCTGGAGTTCTGCGTTCCCGGCGGACTCTCGCTCTGGCTATGGCGGCTCTACACCCGATTCGTGCTGGCGGCCCTGGGGCGGCTCGCCTCCCGGCAGTGGTATGAGGTGGGCCGGTTCCTCGGGCCGAGCATCGAGGGCTTCTACGGGCGCTATCCGCTGGGGTGCCAGCTGGAGATGTGGAGGGAGGCCGGCATTTCACAGGCCACTGCCCGGCGAATGAGCCTCGGCGGCGGCGTCGTCATCTGGGGCACGGTTGGGCGCTGAGGCCGAGCGGCGCCCCGCCTTCTACGCGCTGCGACCGGGCGGCTGGCGCGACCTCGTCACCCTCCTGCACCCTCCATACACCCTCTGGCACGTCAGCTACGTGGCAATCGGCGCTGCCGCGGCGCCGCAGATCCACGTCGGTCGCCTCGTCGCCGCGATCGCCGCCTTCTTCCTCGCCGTCGGGATCGGCGCCCACTCGCTCGACGAGCTGCACGGGCGCCCACTCGGCACCCTCCTCTCCCGTCGAGCGCTGCTCGCCCTGAGCGCGTTCGGCCTCGGCGGAGCGCTGGCGATCGGCGTCGCCGGGGTGTTCGCGGTCTCGGCGACGCTGGCCCCGTTCGTCGCGGTCGGGGGCTTCCTGGTCCTCACCTACAACCTGGAGCTGTTCGGCGGTCGGTTCCACTCCGACTTCTGGTTCGCGGCGGCCTGGGGGGCCTTCCCGGCGCTGACCGGTTGGTGGTCGAACGCGCTGGCCCTGGCCTCGCTGCGGGGAGCGATCGCCGCCGCCGCCGCGGTGCTCGCCTGCTTCTGGCTCAGCGTCGCTCAGCGCCGGCTCTCGACGCCGGCGCGGGAGCTTCGACGCCGGACGGTCGCCGTCAGCGGAGAGCAACGACTCGCCGACGGGACGACCCGGCGCCTCGACGCCGAACGCCTTACGGCGCCACTCGACGGGGCTCTCCGCGCTCTCTCCGTCGCGGTCCCGGTGCTGGCGATCGCCGCGGTCGCGTTGCGGATATGAGGCTCGGTATCGGCCGCTTCAGGGATCCCGCCACATCTCGCGAAGGGGCGGGCCGCCGACGGGCATGTCGAAGGTTCCACGCAGAGCGAAGCCATTGCGCTCGTAAAGCGCCCGGCTTCGCTCGGTGCTCGACTCCAGATGGGCGGGCGTGCCCTCGCGGTCGCACAGCTCGAGCACCGGGGCGAGCAGAGCGGTGCCGAAACCGCGTCCCTGGTGGCGCGGCTCGACGCCCAGGTAATGCAGGTACCAGTGATGCGGCGTCCGGGGGTGGTGGCGCTCAACCCGCAGTTGGGTCCAGGTTGCCAGGGGAAGCCGGCGGCCGAAGACTTTCGCCATCGGGCGCGCCTGGCTCAGCGTTCGCGAGAGCGGAACTCGCCACCGCCGGGGTGGGCCCCAAACAGCCGCGCTGCTGCCATCGTCGGTCACCCAGACCTGGCGGTACTCGGGGGTCAGGTTCGCTATCTCGGCTGTAAAGAAGGCGAGAAGCCGCTCCGCCCGGTTAGCCGCATCGGGGAGCAGATGCGCCCAGGCCGGGTCGTCGGCGAACGCCAGCGCAAGCGCCTCGGCGGCGGCCTCGTGGTCGTCCTCCATCGCCGGCCTGACATGTGGGATCGGCCCAGGCATCGCGATCCCAACACTACTGCGAGGACGATTACGGTTTGCCCATGTTCGACTGCGTCGAGACTCGCGTAGGCGACCGTTCCGCGACCGGCCGTGGCGACGGATGAGCGGTCGGCCGCGCAGCGCCGGACTCCTGCTCTATCGCCTCGTCGGGGGCTCACCGGAGGTGCTGCTGGTGCATCCTGGGGGGCCGCTCTGGGCGAAGAGGGATCTCGGCGCCTGGTCGATCCCGAAGGGGGAGTGTGGGGAGGGGGAGGACCCGTGCGATTGCGCGCTGCGCGAGCTGGCCGAGGAGCTGGGCAATGCGCCGGAGCTGGGCGCTGCCGCGCTGGTCGTGCTGGGGTCGGTGCGGCAGAGGGGCGGAAAGCTCGTCGAGGCCTGGGCCGCGGAGGCCGACTTCGACCCGGCGCGGCTGCGCAGCAACACGTTCTCGATCGAGTGGCCCCCTCGTTCTGGCCTCGAGCGTGAGTTCCCGGAGGTCGACCGGGCTGAGTGGTTCGGCCCGGAGGCGGCGCGGGAGAAGATCAACCCGGCCCAGGCAGAGTTGGTCGACCGCCTGCTCGACCTCCTCGATTAGCGAACGTATACTCGGCTCGAGATGGAAAACGGCTCCACTCCGCGGGCTGCTAGCTCCGGCGACCCGAGTCAGAACGGGCAGCTGCCGCTGTCGACCCGGCTGCTGGGCGTCGGGGTGCGGGGCGCGCGGACCGTCACCCGCGCCGCCGGGATCGACCGCGCCGTCGAAGCCGCCGCCGAGGAGGCGATTGTCGCGGCGGTCGAGAGCGAGGCGGTCGAGCGGGCGCTGGCCAGGGTGCTGGAGGGCCCGGTGGTGGAGGAGGCGGTGCAGGGGGCGTTGGAGAGCGAGGCGGTCAAGCGGGCGCTGATCGAGGCGCTCGACAGCGAGCTGGTCGACGAGGTCTGGCGGCGCCTGCTCGCTAGCGACGAGGCTCAGCAGCTGGTCGAGCGGATCGCCGAGGCCCCCGAGCTGCGGGCGGCGATCAGCTCCCAGGGTGTCGGGTTGATCGGCGATATCGGCCGCTCGGTCGGCAGGGCCACGCGGCGCCTCGACGACGCGCTGGAGCGGGTCGTGCGGCGAATCTTCTTCCGCAAGCGACGGACCGAGCCGTCCAACCATGCGGGCGCGGTCAGCCGTGGCCTGGCGCTGGGGATCGACCTCGTCATCGTCGACCTCGCCTTCTCCGCCATCGTCGCCATCGTCGCGCTATTCGACACGGCCATCACCGGCAGCAGCAGCGGGGTCTCTAGCCTGGCGCTCGTGGTCGGCAGCACGACCTGGTTCCTGCTCTGCGGCCTCTACCTGCTCACCTTCTGGTCGCTGGCGGGGCAGACCCCGGGAATGAGGTTCGTCCACATCGTCATCGAGGGCGGCCGGATCCGGCCGCGGCGGGCGCTGAGGCGCCTGGTCGGCCTCGGCCTCTCGATCCTCTCCTTCGGGATCGGTTTCCTTGGAATCCTCTTCAACGACCGCCGGCGGGCCTGGGAGGACCGGCTTTCCGGAGCCGACGTGGTCTTTGAGGAGGACCGCCCGGCGCCGGCGCCGTGGTCGACCATGGCGTCTCGCGAGCCGGGGACGACGAAGGCCCCGGATTCCCCGGGGCCCTCGGTGCCGGTTGGGTAGTTGGCTCGGGTCGGCTAGGAAACCGAGCCTTCGGGCCCCTCGGCCAGCTTGTAGACGATGATGATCGCGAGGGCGAAGATCGCCAGCGACCAGAACGGGTAGGCGGGGATCGACAGCAGGGCACCGATCGCGTTCAGCGAGGCGACGAAGATGCCGAACCAGCGGCCGAACTCGCCGCCGGCGAACAGAGAGAAAGCGGCGAAGAGCTCGAGCACCCCGAGGATCAGGATGATCCATCCCCAGGTGTGGAGACCGCTGATGATGTAGGTCGCGTTTGCGGTGAAGAACTTCGAGTCACCGATCGCGGCGATGCCGTAGATGATGTTTAGAACGCCGGCTACCAGCAGCAGGATGCCGGCGAAGACCCACCAGCCGCTGAGTGTGCTCTCCTCGTTCATGCGTGACCCTTTCGTTCGCAGTTGGGCGCCTGGATGACACGCCCGGGGGAGGGGTTCGGCGTGTCCAAGCCCTTTCCTGTGCTCACACTACCCGAGGATCCTGCGCACGCAAAAGGCTCGCTTGCCGCTCGGCGTCTCGACCACGACTGTCTCGCCGAGGGCCGCGTCCCGCAGCGCCCGGCCGATCGGCGACTCCGCGGAGAGGCGGCCGGCGGCTAGATCGGCCTCGGTGGAGCCGACCAGCGTCCAGGTGTTCGTCACGGCCTTGCCCTCGTCGAACACCTCGGCGGTGCGGCCGAAGGCAAAGGTCTCGCCGTCGCTGTCGCCGTCGACCTCGACCACGACCGCGTTGTGCAGCCGTGACTGCAGTCGCTTGATTCGTGTCTCCAGATGGGCCTGGTCCTCTTTGGCGGTGTGGTAATCGGCGTTCTCCTTGAGGTCACCCAGCTCCCGCGCGACCTTGATCCGTGCCGCCATCTCCTGGCGGGCCGGCCCTTCGAGCTGCTCGAGCTCTGCCCGCAGCGCGGCGATGCCCGCGGCGGTGATCGCCTCGCCGCTCGAATTCTCCGCGCTCATCGCAACAGCTCGCGCTTCGCTCGCCGCGCGAAGAGCGAGATATGGACGCCTGCCCGCTCCCCTCTCATGGGGCCAGCCTGCCAGAAAGCGACCGCCGGTGTGTCACCATTCATCAGCCATGTCGGTAGCCAGGGAACTCTCGGTGCGGGTGGCCTTCCCTGCGCTGATCGCAATATCGCTGGTCGTGCCGGCCGCGGCTCATGCGCTCGCTCCTCTGCGAGTCCCTCCCCGCCCGCCCGACAAACGCTTTCGCGCCGCGGACATCGCGGGCGCGAGCAGCCTCCGTGTCCTCGAAGCCTCCGCGCCCGAAGACCGGGCAAACGGGCGGATCTTCGGCATCGACCCGCGCCAGGGGCCGTACTCGTGCTCGGGCACCTCGCTCAACACGCCCAGCGGCTCGATCGTCCTCACCGCCGGGCACTGCGTCCTCGAAAACGGTAGCTGGGGCCGACGCCTCGTCTTCGTGCCGGGCTACGAACGCGAAGAGCGGCCTTTCGGGACCTTCACCGTCGAAGCCGTCTACGTGATGCCGCAGTGGCGAAGGTCGGAAAACAACGACTTCGACGTCGCCGCGCTGAAGGTCGCTCCGAATCGACTGGGCAATCTTGCGAGCGTGGTCGGCGCCCGGGGATACGAGACGGGGCGATCCCGCCGCACCGCATTCCAGATCTTCGGCTATCCGGCCGGCGCTTCCCGTGGCGAAGAGCTGCGCTCATGCCGATCCCATGGCCTGGGCAGCGATCCCCTCACCAACCTCTTCGAGGGCCCGCCGACGGTGCCCGCCTCCTGCGACATGGCGAGCGGCTCCAGCGGCGGCGCCTGGATCGCCGACGGCCAGTATGTCGACGGCGTCACCAGCTATGGCTACTCCGGCAACCTCAACCGGCTCTACTCGCCGTACTTCGGCCCCGAGGTGGGGGCCTTCCTGGGGCACCTGCCATAGACTCGCGTCCGGGATGAGCGTCGACTTCGTGCGAACGCCGCAGGAGCGCCTGGAGGGGCTGGCCGGCTTCCCCTTCGAGTCCAGATACCGCGAGATCGACGGGCTGCGGCTTGCCTATCTCGACGAGGGGGAGGGCAAGCCAGTCGTCTTCTTCCACGGCGAGCCGACCTGGTCCTACCTCTGGCGCAAGGTGATCCCGCCCGTGCGCGACGCCGGCTTCCGTTGCATCGCTCCCGACTACGCCGGCTTCGGCCGCTCCGACAAGCCCACCGACCTCGGCTGGTACACCTACGATCGCCACGTCGAGCTGATCGCGAAGCTGCTGGAGGAGCTCGACGTTCGCGAGGCGACCGCGGTCGTCCACGATTGGGGCGGGCCGATCGGGCTGCGGCTGGCGGTCGAGCACCCGGACCGCTTCTCCCGCATCGTGATCATGGAGACCGGACCCTTCACCGGCCACCAGCGGATGAGCGAGGCGTGGCTGCAGTTCCGCGAGTTCGTGCGCAAGACCGAGGACGTGCCGGTCGGGTTCCTGATCCGCGGCGGCTGCAAGAACGACCCCGGCGACGAGGTGATCGCCGCCTACGACGCGCCATATCCCAGCCCCGAGTCGAAGGCCGGGGCTCGCGCCTTTCCGCTGATCCTGCCGACCGAGCCCGACTCGCCCGGTGCTGCCGAGGGCAAACGCGTAGCCGACGCGCTGCGCGACGACGACCGCCCGACCCTCGTCCTCTGGGCCGACTCCGACCCTGTCCTTCCCTTCTCGGTCGGCGAGCGGGTCTCCGAGCAGCTCGGCTACGCGCCGCCGCGGAAGATCGAGGACGCCGGGCACTTTCTCCAGGAGGATGCCGGCGAGGAGATCGGCCGCGTCATCGGGGAGTGGCTGCAGAGCGGATGAGCGAGACGGCCGTGGTCATCTCCTCGTGGGTGCGCTCCCGCAGCAGCTGAACGCGACGCGGCGCCCCGCCTGCCTCCTCGATCCAGGTGACCGTGCCCGGCCAGTAGGGGCTGGGCGGGGTCCCGGGGTGGTGGAAGGCGGTGGCGAAGACCCAGCTTCCGGTGTTGTGCAGGCGGCCACCGCCGGGCAGCGGCCACTCGCCCTCGTCCTCTCCGGGGCCGCCGCGGTGGGTGTGGCCGGTGATCAGGTGGGCGGCGTCGATGCCGAGGCGCGTCGCCAGCTCACCCGCCGCAGCCAGTCCGCTGTGGAGGATCGCCTGCGGTGAGAAGTCGGGGTCGAAGCCTGAGCGGAGCAGCCGGTTGAGCGTCCAGATTGCCGCTGGCACGCTCGCTCGCAGAGCTCCGCCCGCGATCCGCCGCCCGACGCCCACCCCGTTGGCGCTTCCGGCGACCAGCTTCCAGGCGGTCTCGGAGGGGCGGTCTACCGCGGCGGTCAGCCGCGCGGCGCGGCGGGACTGAGCGCGACCGAAGCTGAAGCCGTAGATCGGGCGCAGGACGCGCTCGTAGTCGGCCGGCCCCGCCGGGCTGGGCAGCGGGTGCGAGCGCATCGCCGCCGCAGCTGCGATGCACTCGGCGCGGGGCAGGGAGAGGTGGCAATCGATGTAGTGGCCGTGGGTCGCGTAGACGTCGTCGCGCAGCCAGATGCCGGGGTAGGCGAGCTGCAGGGAGGCGGCGCCGAGCCAGCGGTCAATCTGGGCTGCCGGGCCGGGGGCGGGGGGGAACCGGTGCTCGAGCCCAAGGGCCGGCCCGCCCGAGACCGACAGCTCGTCGAGCAGTGGCTCGGCGAGGCGGTGGTCGTGGTTGCCGGGGACGAGGATCGCCTCGCGGTCGCCCAACGCCTCGCCGAGCTCCTCGAAGAAGGGCCGAGCCGCCGCCAGCGCATCGCCGATCGGCCGCTCGCGCAGCTCGACCACGTCGCCGAGGAGGACGACCCGGTCGGCGGTCGCGAGCTCCTCCAGCAGCGCGCTGCGGATCGCCGGGTCGCGCGCGACGTCCTCGCTGAAGACGCTGCCGAGGTGGAGATCGGAGACGATCGCGGTGCGCACGAAGGCAACTTAGCCGTTGGAGTCGCCCGCCTCCTCATCCTCCTGGCCAGACAGCCAGTCCCAGCTAAGATCGTCAGATGACCAGTCTCGGCGAGGAGCGCCTGGCGCCGGCAAACGGGATCGAGATCGCCTACCAGGAGATCGGCGACCGTGCCGGTCAGCCGCTCTTGCTGATCATGGGCCTCGGGACGCAGATGCTCGGCTGGGACGAGGGCCTGTGCGCGCTTCTGGCCGAGCGCGGGTTTCGCGTCATCCGTTTCGACAACCGCGACATCGGGCACTCGACGATGCTCGATCCGGCCGGCGTGCCGAGCAGGTTGGAGATGTTGCGGGGGCGCCGTCGAACGGCTCCGTACCTGCTCTCCGACATGGCAAACGACACCTTCGGCCTGATGGACCACCTCGGTATCGAGACGGCGCACATCGCCGGCGTCTCGATGGGAGGGATGATCGCCCAGACGATGGCAATCGAGCGGCCCGAGCGGGTTCGGACGCTCGTCTCGATGCTGTCCACCACCGGCAACCGCCGGCTTGGCTGGCCGACCTGGAAGGCCTTCAGGGTCATCCTCTCCTCCTATCCGAGGGACCGTGACGAGTATGTGGCGCGCGTCTTCAGGACCTTCGAAGTGATCGGCTCACCGGGGTATCCGACGGACCGGGAGCGGCTGGCGAGGGTGGCCGGGGAGATGTATGACCGGTCCCACAACCCCGCCGGGATCATCCGCCAGATGCACGCGATCACCGCCTCCGGCGACCGCACGCCCGCCCTGCGCAACCTCGATCTGCCGGCCGCCGTGATCCACGGCGCCGAGGACCCACTGGTGCGGCCGGCGGGCGGCCGGGCGACCGCGCAGGCGATTCCCGGCGCGCGCCTGCGCATGATCGAGGGCATGGGCCACGATCTGCCGCGCCCGCTCTGGCCGACCTTCGTCGAGGAGATCGCCGGCAACGCGGCGCGGGCGGGCGGTCGCGCCGCGGCAGGGCCAGCCCGCCTGACGCCTGGCGCCGGTCCCGGCGGGGCCCGCCAGGTGATGCGGCTGAAAGGAGTCGAACCTTCACGGGCTCTCGCCCACACGGACCTGAACCGTGCGCGTCTACCAGTTCCGCCACAGCCGCGGGAGCAGGCAATCTACCGACTGTCGCCACCAACCCGAGCCCTGCGCGGCGCCGCGGCACGCCCCCGCCGCTCGCTAGAATCGCGCCTCCCCGCCGCTATCGTCTAGGGGACTAGGACGCCGGATTCTCAGTCCGGAAACCGGGGTTCGAATCCCCGTAGCGGTACCTCAGAAGACGCCCAACTCGACGCTAACCCCAGAAGATGCAGGTGGGATCGTTGTCGAGCTCGCGGAGCAGCGGCGCTAGGTCGCGTACGGGTTCGATGAACGGGTACTCCAGTCGCCGGTCGTTTCGGTCGCGCGCGTAAAGCGTCCAAAGGCGGGTTCCCGGGTCCCACTCGAAAGTGCAGATCCGCATCCTGGTCCAGTCTGGGCCAATCTCCTCCCGCCAGGGCGGGCGGCACTCGTAGATCGCGATCGTGTTTCCGCGGACCTTGTACTCGGTTCTCAGCTTGTCGTCGTGCTCGGCGGGCACCTTCGTCGCGCAGTAGGTCGCGATGAGCGATATCGCGGGATCCGAGACCTCAGCGGGCAGTGCCATCGGTCCGCAACCTAACGCGGCGTGGTGCCTTCAGCACGCCGTCGCTACCAGGCGGCTCTCTCGTGGCTGGTCCATCGACTCTGATCCCGCCGACGCTCCGCCTTGACATTGGCGGTCAGCTTGTGCGGCTTGCACAGCAGACAGCCGTTGCGTCGATGCTTGGGGCGTTTGCGCTTGTGATGGGCCATTGACTCAGCTTGCCACGGATCGACCCGGGCCAGCTCAAGCGCATGGAGATACTTTTAATTCTTTCAACACTTGCGCTACACTTCACGGGCTATGGCGACCGCCGACGCAACCCGCACCGCTTACGTTCGCGCCCTGCCGACGCTCTCTCGCGCCGCCGAGCTGATCGACATCAGCCCTGCCGGCGTCACCCGGGGCATCGAGGAGCTTGGCCTCGAGCCGCTCCCTTGGGGTCGGCGTGAGAAGCACCTCGCAGTCGGCGATCTGCTGGACTCGCGGTGCATCTCCAGCGCGCCTCGGTTGAGGAGGTGGCGGGCGGTTTACTCGACTGACGTCAAGCGCCAGCACCCAGACCAGCTAGGTGCGGTCAATGCCGAGGTAGGCCGCTTCTTCGCGGCATTTCCTCCGCGCCGGCCCGATCGCCCCGAGGACTTCCTGACCGAGCTCCATGACGCTCTCCCGAAGCGATATGCCCAACGGGCTGAGGCGATCTACCGCCGTCACGCGACCAGCTCGAAGTAGTCGCCGGAATAACCGCCGCGCCGCCCACCGCGCTTGAACCCAAGCACGGTCAGCTCTTCCTTCGGGAGTTCGATCGCCGAGTCGAGCACAACGCCGATGCGGCCCTTGGCCACGGTGCGGCGATCGATCGCCAGGCCGATCAGGCATAGAAGCCAGCAAGCGGTCAGGTACTCGCCCCGCAGCGTCCCTTGCGCATCCTCTGCGAGCGCGAGAGCCACCACCAGGTGTGGGCGCCGGCTGCCTCCCTGCGCGGGGCGGGCTCGAAGTGCCAGGCCATCAGCGCCGCAACCCGATTCTGGTTTCTCAGATCAACGGCCGTGAGCCGTCGGCCCTTCTCGGCCTCGGCGCCGTGGAAAGCGGCGAGGACCTCACGCGGAAACGGAGCCCGCTCCAGTCTCCGCCGGGCGGTTCGTAGCCGCCAGCGCTCGCGCTGTCCTTCATGCTCATGGACGACATTGGGGTAACGAGCGTCAATCGTTATCCGCGTCTCGGGGCTGCCATCGCGGCGGCCTCCCTCCACGACGACCGCGGTGGCGAGGTCGTCGAGCAGCGAGTCGCGGCGGCCAAGGGGGTGGGAGATGATCGAACTGGACGGCACGCGGCACCTTCTCCGATGAGCCGGATGTTGGGCTCCGGGTTCCGAGCTCTCGCTGCTTGGCCGTGTCCCGAAATATGTCCCCGATTCCACCGAAACAGATCGAACTCAGCCGAACTCCTTGGATTTCTCAGGCACGAATCGGCCGCAAACGGCTTTCTAGAGCCAATTCTCAGTCCGGAAACCGGGGTTCGAATCCCCTGGCCCATTCAATGAGCCGTAAGCAGGTAGCCCACCATGATTTCCGTTGCCGGAATCTATTTCCGAGTGATGATCGTCATCGGATCGAGGTCACAAGGCTGTTCCCCGGTCCACCAGAATTGGCACCGCCTTCGGCGGTGCAGGAGTACTCACTGTTGGACATCTGGCAGCCAAACCCCGATCCGAACCCGCCGACGTTTACCTGAATGACGTTGCCATTCCCCGGGGGGGCACTCACACTGAACACTGCCAGATCGCGGATATGCAGGGGTGAGGAACTCCGAAGCGTGCTTGCCGTCCAGGGTGTCGGCGTTGGCGGCGCTCGGGACGGTGGCAAGCGTGGAGAGATTGATATCGGCGCCGGTGAGCGAATTGTCCTTGACCTTTGACGCGTTGACTGCGCTGTTCTTGAGTTGCGCTGTGCCGACCGAATTCTTGGGCAGCTTCTTAGCGGAGCTCGTGCTGCTTCCCTGGCGGTTGGGCAACCTGGGCATCGCGACTCGGTTGATCGGTCCGAGTCGGGCTGACCGGCGCATGTCCGGTCGCATATGCGGTGCCGCCGAGAGCAAGGACGATCGCGATCATGCCCAGCAGATTGGAGCGGATGAAGTCGGGAATTCGCCCGTTCTGCAGCCGCTTGGCCCCCCCGATTGCTCTTGTGGTCGCTCATCGCCATGTCCTTTCGTTGTCACGCAGGAGCACCGGCGTTTCGGCGTGTGGCGCCCGATACGCTCGTCCGAGGCTGAAACTAGGCCCGCGGTCGTTCGCGTCCAGCGGGGGCTCGCCCGCACACTTGGGTCAGTAGTTGGCCGCCTCGACCTGGGGAGGCATTTCAAAGTCGCGATCAGGGTGAGAAAGCGCCGACATCACTTCACAGGGCAGAGTCCGCGCGGTGCGGACGCCGTCGATCAGGCGCTGCCTGCCAAGATGCCCGATCCCTTCGATCGCATGATCGCGGCGACTGCGCTGACGCTCGACCTGCCGCTTGTCAGCGCCGACGAAGACACCCAGCGGTTATCGGGGTTTTCTTGGCGGGACGCCGACTACCCCAACTTGACGTTGACCCTGGAGCCCGGCGCCAGGATCTTTCCCGGCTTCGGACTCTGCTTGACGACCTTGCCCGTCCTGGCCTTGACTCCCTTCCCCTTTCTCACCTTGCCGACCCTGCAGCCGCCGGCCCTCAGCTTCCTCTTAGAGGGCCTGAGCTTCTTCCCCTTCAGCCTGGGGACAACGCAAGCGGTGTAGTCGAACAGGTCGGCGTCGACCTTCGCGCTGCTGCCGGCCACCGTGGTGACCGTGACGTCGACTCGGCCATTGACCGCCCTGGCTGGAACCACCGCCGTGATCTGGGATTCGGAGTCGACGGAAAAGCCGTTGGCCGGGGTCGGCCCGAAGACGACCGCGCTCGCTCCCTCGAAATCGGTGCCGGTGATCGTGACCGTCGCGCCGCCCCTGATCGAGCTCGAGGCTGGGCTGATCGAGGTGATCGTCGGGGCGGGCTGGACGTCGGCGTTGAAGAGAATCTCCAGGTTGGCGTATAGGGAGGTCGCCGTCCCGGTGGCGAACTCTCCCAAGGCCGGGGCCCACAGGGAGAATCCGGAGCCGGCGACGCTTGCGGTGGCGAGATGTCGGCCATCTTCGTAGTCGACGGCGATCAAATCTCCCGCTTTGATCGGCAGGTCGGCCGGGAAGGTCACCGAAGTCGTGCCGTTGGCTTCGACGGGCACGCTGGTGCTGACTCCCGTGTACTGGCTGCCGGCCGGCCGCAGGACCCGAAGCCTGAACGCACCGGAGTAATTGTCCGCGATTCGCCAGCGCACGATCGCGCCCGAGACCGGCGAGGTTACGTTTGCGCCGGCCTCGGCCAAGGCTATGTTTGCCCACGTGCAGCCCTGGGGGTCGCCGCAGGTGATGGTGCTCGCGTAGGGACCGGTCAGCGGACTGCCCACGGTGACGGTCGCCGCCTGTGCATCCGAAGCCAGGAAGAACGTGGAGAGAATTGCCGCGATCAGGCTCGTGAGTCTCGGGACCTTCACGCTCTCTCCTTTGGTAGGCGCTACGGGGTCCGAGAGTAGCGCGGCCCGCCGGAGCCGCGTCGGCGCCGGGTTGCGCACCCGACTACGGCGCAAAAGACGGCGAGTTATCGCGACGGCAAATTGCGGATGAAGTCGGCCTGGGCGGGGTGTACTTTCGGCGTTCCGTGGCGCGTCCGAGCCATATGACGCTGATGCTCGCCACCTCGGTCCTCATCGGGGTCGGGTTCGTGGCCGGCTGCGGCGGGGATACGCGGCGGGCCGAGAGCGAGTCCACCGCCGCTGCGCCCAACCCCACTCCGGCGTCGGCGGCGCCGCAGCGGGCGGGGACCGGTGGGCCGGTGATCGCGACCAAGGTGACGGATCCAGCCCGCCGTGCCTACGTGGCACGTGTCGACTCGATCTGCGGCCGCCTCGACCCCGAGCGCAGCGCGGCGCAGGAGCGGGTCAGAGCGTCTGCGCGTCCGGGGGAGGCAGCGAAGGCCTACGACGACACGATCGCGCTCGGCCGGAAGGAGCTGAGGCAGGTTGAGGCAATCCCGGTCCCGTCCGGCGAGCGAGCGCTCCTGCGGGCCAACGTCTTCGAAGTGATCAGGCGGGAGCTCACGGTTCGGCGGCGCATCGCGAGCGCGCTGGCGGCGGTGGACGTCCCCCGGCTGCGAAGCCTGCGCGCCGAGCTCGACAGCCTCTCGCGCTCTCTCGGCGGCTTCGCGCGCGGTTACGGGTTCCGGGTCTGCGGAGAGGACTGAGGCCGGATGCCCGAGCCACCTGAGCCGCCGCCCCGTCGCACCTCGCGCCGGCGCCCCCCACCCAGCCCGCTCTCGGTGATCACCGCCACGCTCGGCCTCTTCTTCGTCGTCCTCACCTTGCTGGCGATTCAGGTGCGCAACGGGAGGGACCCGGCGCTCGGGCCCGGGCCGGCGGTCCCCGCGCTTACCCAGCCGGCCGCGACCGGCAAGGGCGCCCAGGCCCAGCAGCAGGCCACCGCGATCGTCAGCCGCACCTCGCCGGCGCCGCCACCATGAGCGCGGAGCGAACAGGCAACGAACAGATGGCACCGGTTCCAGGGGGTCCGAGCCTGCGGGGGCGGATCGCCGCCGTCGCGGTGGTGCTCGCGCTCGCAGCGCTGGCCGCATACACGATGTTCAGCGGCCCCACCACGGTGGCGGTCAGGGCACCCACAAGCGCGCCGGCCCGTAGCGCTCCCCCGTCGGGAGAGCAGGGGGTCGAGAACGAGGAAGGAGGCCGCGGTGACTGAGCCGGACCCTGGCAAGTACCCCTGGTGGTTGGCCTCCCGCTCGGCGGGGATAGTCGCCTTCCTGCTGATCACCACCGCCGTCCTCCTCGGCTTGTTCATGGCCTCGAACGTCTACCGGCGGCCCGGGTTGAAGCGCAATCTGGTGAAAATCCACGAGCAGGTCGCGCTGGCCGCCCTGGCCGCGATCGGCGCGCACGGCGTCCTGCTTCTCGGTGACGCCTGGCTGAAGCCCGGCATCACCGGTATCGCGATCCCGTTCACGATCGCCTACCGGCCACTGTGGACCGGCCTCGGCATCCTCGCCGGCTACCTGGCGCTGGTGCTCGGGCCGACCTACTATCTGCGGCGCCGGATAGGCGCTCGTCGCTGGCGCCAGATCCACCGTGCGACTGTCGTGGTCTTCGCCCTCGCCGTCGCGCATTCGCTCGGCTCGGGAACGGACGGCGCCAGCCTCTGGCTCCGGGCAATCGCGATCGTGAGCACGGCGGCTGTCGTCACCCTGCTCGCGCTCCGCTACAGGCCGAAGGCGACCCGGCGTGCCCCGGCGCCCCGACCGCAGCCGAGCGCCGCAGGCGACTCCCGCAGCCCGGCTTAGAGTGCCCCGGTGGGGGACGCGCCCGGCAGCTCGAGGCGGCGGCGCGCTTCCGCAACGGTCGAGGCCGAGGTGCGGCAGGCTTTGGCGATCGCTCCGTCCGTGTGGTCGGGCGTGCGGCGCACCTCGAACTCGATCATCGCGGCGCGCCGAAGGCGGGCGCGGACATCGATCGGGCTGTCGCTCGGCGCCGCCTCCAGCGCAGCGTTCGCTGCCTGCTCTCGCCTGCAGACGAGGCAGAATCGCCCTGCGGCCGAGCTTGCCCAGGTGGGAGGGAGCACGGTTCGCTCGCCGTCGATCCGGCTCACCGACATGCCGCATCCGTCGCAGGTCCACTTCGTGGCCGTGTGGGCGCCGGCGCTCATGCGGGGACTCTGGCCTTCCTGTTGCGCCGACGGCGACGGGGTTTGGCGGTTGCGGACGGCGCGGAGGGCTTCCCGTCGTTTCCGTTGCCCCGGCTGCGGCCCTGGTCGAACTCGCCGGCGAGCCCGAGGTCGCGGGCGATGCGGCGCATGTCGGCGGCCTGGTCGGCCAGCACGAAGCTGATCCCGGCGCCGCTGCGGCCGGCACGGCCGGTGCGGCCGACGCGGTGAACGTAGGAATCGCGGTCGCCGGGGGCGTCGAAGTTGATCACGTGGGTGACGTCGGCGACGTCGATGCCGCGGGCGGCGACGTCGGTGGCGATCAGGACGCCGACCTCGCCGTCCTCAAACCGTGCCAGAGCCCGCTCGCGCTGGCGCTGGCTCTTGTCGCCATGCATCGCGACCGCCTCCAGCTCGCGGCTGCGGAGTCGCTTCACAAGCCGGTCTGCGCCACGCTTGGTGCGCACGAAGACCAGCGTACGCCCGCCGTCGGCGTCGCGAAGCTGCCCGGCCAGGTGGTCCAGCTTCTCGCTCTGGGAGTCGACGTGGACGAAGCGATGTTCGACGTCGGCCTCGGCGCGCTCCGGGGCCGCCTGGGTGTGGCGGCGTGCCTTGCGGGTGTAGGCGGCGGCGAGCTTGCCGGTCGCTCCCTCCAGCGTGGCCGAGAAGAAGAGTGTCTGGCGCCGGGCCGGGGTCTGGGCGACGATCCGACTCACCGCGGGCTTGAAGCCCATATCGAGCATGCGGTCGGCCTCGTCGAGGACGAGGACGCGGACGTCTGCCAGCGAGATCACTCCCCGCTCGAGCAGGTCCTCCAGCCGCCCCGGGGTGGCGACGACGATGTCGGCGCGGCGGGCAGCGGCTATCTGGGGGCCAAAGCCGACGCCGCCGTAGACCGCAGCGATCCGCAGCCGCCGGGCACGGGCGACGGATTCGAGCTCGTCGACGATCTGGCTCGCAAGCTCGCGGGTCGGCGCGAGCACCAGGGCGGAGAGGCCTGCCGCGCCGGGCGCGACGCGCTCCACCATCGGGATCCCGAAGGCGAGCGTCTTGCCGGAGCCGGTTGGCGACTGGACCAGCAGATCGTGGCCCGCGAGCGCGTCGCGGATGACCATCTGCTGAACGGGGAAGGGTTGCGTGATGTCGCGCTGCGCGAGCGCGCCAACCACAGGTTTAGAGATGCCGAGATCGGCAAACGACATGATGATGTGTGCTCCTTTATGAGCGATTCAGGGGGGAGATCCAGCGGCCCCAAGACGCTCAGAAGCGCACGGAGGAAACGGAACCTCTCGGGCGGCGACCGCGCCAAGCCCGACCAGGACACCGTAGCAGTCCGGGGTGCGGCCGCCGCTCTCAGGTGACGGGCTGACATCCGCCGCCCATCTCGCTAGACTGCTGCACGTTCGAAACCGGTAAGCCGAATCCGAGGCCCCCAAAGCCTTGGAGCGGGGGAACCAATACCGGGGCGAGCCCACGATTCTCGTGGGGGCGCAGGCTCCTTCAGCGCTAGCCCGACAGCTAACCCCGCAGGCCGACAAAGGAGACTGGTTTGCGGTTCGCGGGAGAAAAGGCGAAGGCTGTCACCGTGGCTCTGGCCCTTGGGGCCTCCCTGGTCGTCGGCCCGGCTGCCGCCCTAGCCGCCTCCGGCGGCGGCCTGATGCCGATTCCCGCCCAGAGCCCCGGCGATGCGACGATGCCGGCGGGCGCCTGCGCGCCCGAAGCAGGTGGAGTCCCGAACTCCGGCGCCTGTGCGCCCCTGCGCAAGGCCCGCCTCGTCCAGGGCGCGGCGATCCCCCCGCCGACCACTCCGCACGCTGTCCTCACCGCGATCGCTGCCGCCAACACGATCCGCACCAAGCCCTACATCTGGGGCGGCGGCCACGCCGGTTGGTGGGCCCGGGGCTATGACTGCTCCGGCTCGGTCAGCTTCGCCTTGCACGGAGGCGGGCTTCTCCGCTCGCCGATGACATCGGGGGAAATGACGCAGTGGGGAGCTCCCGGCAGGGGGCGCTGGATCACCGTCTACGCGAACGCCGGCCACGCTTTCGCGGTGATCGACGGCCTGCGCTGGGACACCGCCGGGGATTCCCGCGGCACCGGTCCGCGCTGGCACAGGAGCATGGTCTCCACCGCGGGCTACGTGGCCCGCCACCCGCTCGGCTACTGAGCGCCGGGGGTCCGGCCTCGGGGAAAAGCCGCAGCCCGAAAGGCGGTAATAACCCGATGAAGCGCGGGGGCGCCGGTTGGAGAATCGCTCCAGATGGCCAACTCGACGCTCCCGGGGGAGGCAAACGTGAAGAACGGGCGCTTCGCCGATCGGCGCGACGCCGGGCGGCTGCTCGCGGAGCGGCTGACGGCGGTCGCCGGCGAGGCGCCGATCGTGGTGGCGCTTCCGCGCGGCGGGGTGCCGGTCGCACAGGAGGTCGCCGCAGCGCTTGGCGCCCCGCTCGAGGTGCTGGTCGTCCGCAAGCTCGGCGCGCCCCACAACCCCGAGTACGGGATCGGCGCCATCGCCGAGGGTGGGATGCGGGTGATCGACGCCGAGGCGATCGCCGTGCTCGGTATCGACGGCGGCACGATCAATTCGATTGTCGAGCGCGAGGCGGCCGAGCTCGACCGGCGAGTCGCGGCTTATCGCCGTGGCCGGGCGCCGCTTGACCTGGAGGGACGGACGGTCGTCGTCGTCGACGACGGCGTCGCCACGGGGGTGACCGATACCGCCGCTCTGCGAGCCGTGCGGCGCGGGCGACCGCGCCGGGTGATCCTCGCCGTCCCGGTCTGCGCTCCCGAGGCGGCGCTGCGGCTGCGCGAGGAGGCCGACGAGGTGATCTGCCTTCGCACTCCGGCGCTCCTCTACGGGGTCGGCCAGTGGTACCGCGATTTCTCCCAGGTGAGCGACAACGAGGTCGTCGCCGCGCTCCGTTCCTAGGGCCCCCCGCTCAGCTCCTCCCCCCACCGGCTGCGCGGCAGGATGGGCTTGGCCTCCACCTCTTCGCCCCGATGGCGGGCGGGCAGGACCGCGGTTACAACCGTCCCTTTGCCCGCTGCGCTTCGCACCTCCAGCGTGCCCCGCGCAAGCGCCAGCCGCTCGCGCATCCCGCGCAGCCCGAACCCGCCGGACTCGACCGATGAATCGAATCCGCGGCCGTCGTCGCTGACCCGCACGCGGATGTTGTCCTCGGCCTCCCTGACCTCGACCCGGGCGGCGCCGACCCCAGCGTGCTGGGCAGCGTTGTTGAGCGCCTCCTGCAAGAGGCGGTAGACGGTGTCCTCCACCTGGCTCGTCAGGCGAGCGGCATGGCGCCCGGACTCGTGCTCGAGCTCGAGCACGAGTTCTATGTCCAGCTTCTTGTCCCGGGTCATCCTTTCGGCAAGGCCCTCGATCGCGGTCGCCAGCCCCAACTCGTCGAGGGTGGCGGGGCGGAGATCGGCAATCAGCCGGCGCATCTCGGCGATCGTGTCGTCGATCTGGCCGATCGCCCGCTTGTGCAGGCTGTCGACCTCCTCGCGCGACTCGGTGCGTCGGGCGGCGGAGAGCAGCACGCGCAGGCCGGCCATGCTCTGCAGGGAGTCGTCGTGGAGCTCGCGCGCCCAGCGGCCGCGCTCCCGCTCTGTCGCGTCGATTCTGGCGCGCAACCTCTCCTCGGCGACCGACTGGGCGGTGGCGACGGCCATTGCGGCGTTGACGGCGAAGCTTTCGAGCAGCCGTTGGTCTTCCGAGCTGAATTCCTCGACCCCTTCGTGATCGAAGGCGTTGAGCACCCCGAGCGCCGTGCCGCGGAAGACGAGCGGCACAATCAGCCCCGTCCGCGCCTCGATCCGCTCGCCGAGCGCGAAGTGGAGGCGGTCGCCGACATTGGCGAGCCGTTCGGCGCGGCGGGTTGAGATTACGTGGCCGCTGATCGACCCCTCGAGCTTGGCTCTGTACCCGGGCAGGTCGTCCGGGAACTCGCCGGCGCCGGCGACGACGACCATCTCATTGCCGTCGCGCAGGAGGATCAGCATCGAGCGGGCGTCGACCAGGGCGCGGGCGCGCTTGACGATCGTTTCGAGAATCCGGTCGAGGTCGGTGTCCCCGCCGATCGCGCGGGTTATCTCCGTCGTTGCCTCGAGCCCGCGGACCGCGCGCTCCATTTCGTCACGCTGGGCCTCGACACGGTGGTACAGGCGGGCGTTTTCGACTGCGATGCCGGTCCAGCCGGCGAGGATCAGCGCCGCCTGTTCGTCGGCCTCGTCGAACTCACCCCCCTCCTTCTCGGTCAGGTAGATGTTGCCCCAGGCTTCGCCCCGGATCACGATCGGGACGCCGAGAAAGGAGGTCATCGGGGGATGGCCGGGTGGGAACCCGTAGGAGCGCGGATGCTCGCCGACGTTGGCGAGTCGCAGGGGCCGGGGGTCCTCGATCAGCAGGCCGAGGATGCCGTGCCCACTCGGAAGGTCGCCGATCACCTCCCTGGTCCGGGGGTCGACACCGCGGGTTATGAAGCGCTCCAGCCTGCCGCGGTCGCGGTCGAGCACGCCGAGCGCTGCGTAGCGGGCGCCGGTCAGCTCGCAGGCGAGCTCGAGCACGCGGCCGAGCACGACCTCGGGGTCCAGCTCCGCGACCAGTCCGCTTCCCACTTCGATCAGATTGCGCAGACGAGCTTCGTCCAGAGCGTCGTACCTCTGTTTTTCCCTCGCCATCCTCACCTCGCCTCGGGGCCGGTCGCATCATTCGTGCGCGGCGCGCCTGCGTCCATCGGGACCCAGGTTTCAAGGCCAAGGATAGCCGCGCCCTGTTCAGGCTCGCGGGAAAACACGGATGCCGGACGCCAAGCCTCCGGCTTAGATGGTCGTATGACTCCGTTCCGCGACGGCGCCGAGGGCGCGGCTAACCTGACCGCCATGCCGGCAGAGCGTGCCTCCGAAAGCACCGCCTCCGGCACGACCACGATCGTCCTCGCCGACGACCACGTGGTTGTCCGCAGCGCATTGCGGATGCTGCTCGAGACCGAGCCCGGCTTCGAGGTGGTGGCCGAGGCCGGCGACGCCGATGCGGCCGTTCGCTATGTCCGGGGCCACAAGCCGGCCGTCCTCATCCTCGACCTCAACATGCCGGGGCGGCCCAGCCTCGAGGCGGTACCCGACATCAAGCAGGCCTCGCCGGGTACCGAGATCGTCGTCCTGACGATGCAGAACGAGCCCGCCTTCGCTCGCCGGGCGCTGCAGGCCGGAGTGCGAGGCTACGTGCTCAAGGAGGCCGCCGATGCCGAGCTGGTGCAGGCGGTGCACAGCGCCGCGGCGGGCGACACCTATCTGCAGCCGGCGCTCGGCGCCCGCCTCGTCACCGAGTCCGATGCGCGCCGCAGTGACGACCTGAGCGAGCGCGAGCGCGAGGTCCTGCGGCTGATCGCGCTCGGCCACACCAACGCCGAGATCGCCGCGCAGCTCTACCTCAGCATCCGCACGGTGGAGAGCCACCGCGCCCACATCCAGCAGAAGCTGCGACTCTCCAGCCGCGCTGAGCTGGTTCGCTACGCACTCGAGCACGGCATGGTCGAGACCTAGGTACCAAGCCGTAATTACCCCGGATGGCGGGGAGCTGGGCCACTCGTAGGCTCGATCGATGGAGCAGATGCGCGCAGACGGCAAGGCCAAGGACAAGGTCCGAGTCGCGATCATCGGCGGCGGGGTCGCCGGCCTCGAGGCGATGCTCGCCCTCCGCGACCGGGCCGGCGACCGGGTCGAGCTGGAGCTCCACGCGCCCCGGGCCGAGTTCGCCTACCGGCCGCTCGCGGTGGGCGAGCCCTTTGGCGCCGGCCGCGTCGTCAACTTCGACCTCGAGCAGCTGACCGCGCGCGGCGGCGCCTCGTTCAAGCTCGGCAGCGTCCTCGGCGTGGACGGCGACCGCCGCCGCATCCTCACCCACGACGGGGGGGAGGTCCCCTACGACTACCTCGTGGTCGCCCCCGGCGTGCGGATGCTCTGGGCTGTCCCCGGGGCGGTCACCTTCTGGGGCGTCGCCGACGAGGGCGGTGTCGCCGACGTGGTGCGACGGCTGCGTGGCGGCGAGCTGCGCAGGGTGATCTTCACCACGCCGGGGAGCAGCTGGCCGTTCCCGGTCTACGAGCTGGCGCTGCTCGCCGACATCGAGCTGAGGAAGGCGGGCGTCGATGACGCCGAGTTGATCATCGTCACCCCCGAGGACGCGCCACTGCGGCTGTTCGGGGCGCGAGCCAGCGAACAGGTGCGGGAGATGCTCGACGATCGCGGGATCGAGGTCATCGTCGACTCCCATCCGGTCAGGTTCGAGTCAGGCAGACTGCAGATCGCGCCCGGCGAGCCGATCGAGGCAGACGCCGTGGTCAGCTCGCCCCGCCTCGAGGGGAAGCGGATCGCCGGCGTCCCCCGCGACCGCTCCGGCTTCATCCCGGTCGACGGCCACGGTCGCGTGTTCGGCATGGAGCGGGTCTTCGCCGCCGGCGACGTGACCACGTTCCCGGTCAAGCAGGGCGGCATCGCCACCCAGCAGGCCGACGTGGTCGCCGCCACCATCGTCGCCGAGCTCGAGGGCGGCGAGGAGCCGCGCGGCTTCGACCCGGTTCTGCGCGGGACTCTGTGGACGGGCGAGCAGCCCCAGTTCCTCTACAGCCGGCTCACTGGCGGCCACGGCGAGACCTCGATCATCAGCGACCAGGCGCTCTGGGAGCACGAGGGCAAGATCGTCGGCGAGCACCTGGCGCCATTCCTCGACTCGATTCCCGGCACCGAGCACCCCGGCTCGCAGTCGGGAAGCGAGGACTCGCTGCCGGCCGCCTAGCTCGGGCGGTCAGGTGAGGAGGGGGATGACGCAGCGGTATTTCTTGAGGTTGGTGGAGAGGGCTGAGTTGATGTCCGAATTTGAAGCCACGGTCACAACGCCAAAAAGGTTCAAACCGGAGACATTTGTGATGTCGCTCGACCACTCATCTCCCGAGTCGAGCACCACTCCGGACTGTGCGGCGAAGGCGGCCAGCTGAAGCGCCTCCGGCAGGGCCCCGCCCAGCGCGGCGCAGTCGGCCGCGGCTGCAGGGGCGGTGGTCGCCGTCGGCCTCGCCGACATCTGCCAGCAGGCTCCGGCGAAGAGCCGCGTTTCATCCCCGCAGCCCACTTCGTGCCCGTTGATCGTCATCGCGTTGACGGCGTTGACCGAGTTGAGCGCAGTTTCGGCGTCGATCGCCGAGTCGGCGGTTTCCGCGTGCGCGGCACTCGGCACCTGGCCCAGGGTCGCCTCGTCGACCTGCTTCCCGCCGACCGAGCCCGGCGCCAGGCCGGCGCCGGAGATCGCTCCCGGCTTCAGCCGGTTGCCCGGAACCGACCTGAGCTTGAGGCGGTTGCCCGGCAGCGACTTCACCCTGACCGCCCTGCCGTTGACCCTCCCCGCCTTCCCCGCCGCGTAGACGGTTCCTCCGAGCGCCGCGAACAGCGCGATCAGCGAGACGAACAGTGCCGGCGATGGCCGGCGCAGAATCCTGCCCATCGTTCCCTCTTGCGTGATTCGGACGAGACCCGGCCAGGCCGGGAAATTCGGGCGGCAAGCTACTTCACCGGATCGGGCCGGTGGACGGAAATACAGTTGTCAGCCGGTGTATGGGTGGGTGGGGGTGGTTCCGCCCGGGCTCAGCAGGTCGAAGCCGTCGGGGATGCGGAGGTGGTCGTGGCCGCGGCCGGGGCTGTCGGTGTGGCCGTACTGCCAGACGACCCGGCGGGTGCGGGGGTCGATGATCACGATCCGGTGGCGGTAGTCGTCGTTGGCGGCGATCAGCCCGCCCGGCAGGCGCTCCGCGAGGCTGGGGTGGTCGAGCATCCCGTTCCCGGCGGATGGGTGATAGGACCAGAGGATCTTTCCGGCGCGGTTGAACTCGTAGATGCCGCCGGGGCTCGTGTAGTCGGCGACCAGGTAGCGGTCCGGCCCCAGCTGCTGGGGGTCGGAGGGGTATTCGATCGGCAGCTGCACGCTCCAGACGAGCTTGCCGCCGCGGGTGATCTCGTCTATGTAGGAGCCGTTGACCTCGGAGACGAGCAGATCGCCGTTGCGCAGCGGGGTGTCGCCGTTGGGCGAGCCGAGGCGGTGCGGCGGTTCGTGGCTGCAGCTGGAGGGGTCGCCGAATTCGTGCAGCACCTGCTTCCGCGGCGAGATGATCAGCACCCGGCAGTTCTGGGCGTCGGCGACCGAGACGGTTCCGTCGCGCCATAGGTAGGCGTCGTCGGGCTCGTGCAGGTAGCCGGGCTGAGAGCCCGCGATCCCCGGGTGCCCGTAGGACCAGAGCAGCTTGCCCGAGGGGAAGGCGAGCTGGACGATCCGCTCGTTCTGCTCCTCGTTGGAGATGATCTGGGTGCCGCCGTGGGTGAAGAAGGCGTCATCGGGGAAGTAGAAGCCGCCGGGTGGCGCCGGGTGGGCGCGGGAGGGAAAGCGCCAGAGGACCCGCTTGCTGGCGTCGACGACGAGCAGGCGGTCGTTGCCGCGGTCGGCGATCAGCAGGCGGCCGGCGAAGGGCGGGGGAGGGCCGTGGGCCTGCGCCGGCGAGGCTTCCTGTTCCTGCGCTGGTGGGGTATCGACACGGTGGGCCTGGAGGAGGACGACACCGCCCAACGCGGAGCCGCCGGCGCCGGTTCCGCCGATCAGGTATCCGGTCGCGCCGATCGTCGTCGCGGCGCCGTCGGAGACCGGTTCGGGCAGACGCCCGGCGGGGGAGACGGTGCGGCTTGCCGGGTTGAAGCTCCAGATCCGGTCGCTCGGCGCGCCGCCGGCTTCGCCCCCGAGGACGTAGACGCGGTCGCCGAGGGCGATGGCGCTGGCGTGGGAAAGCGGCCGGGGAAGGTGGGCGACGATGTGGGCTGTGCCGGCTTCGGGGTCGACCTCCTGGACCGCGTCGCTGGCGCCGCCGCTCGCCGTCTCGCCGCCGAAGGCGTAGATGTGTCCGCCGAGCGCCGCGGCCGCCATGTAGCGGGCCGGCACGGGGAGGGTCGCGACCTGGGCAAAGCTCCCGCCGTCGCTGCTGCGCAGGACGGAGTCATCGATCGTGGTCCCGTCGTATCCGCCGAGCACGTATGCGTAGCCGCCGACCGTCACCGCGCTGAGGTCGGAGCGCGCCTTCGGCAGGTGCCCGACTTCGCGCGCCGTCGACCCCGAGGCGATGGCGCCTCCCGGAGCCGGCAGCGCCTGGACCGCGTCGGTGCTCGCTTCGGTGCCGCCGCCGAAGACGAGCACCTGGCCTCCGATGGCGGCGGCGGCCGCGTCGTGCAGCGGCCCGGTCAGCGAGCCGACCTGGCGCAGGTGAGCACCGGCGGCGTCGAGCTGGAAGACGCCGCTCGCCGAGGCGCCGCTCGAGTCCAGCCCGCCGAGGATCAGCGGGCCGCCGGGGGCGGGCGCGACGGCCTCACCCGAGATCGGCGCCGGGAGCGGCGCAGCGGAGGCGCGGGCGCGGAGGACGGTTTTCGCCGCCGACTGTGGACTCGAACTCGCCGAGCGGGTGCCCGAGCTTCCGCTCGTGAGCAGGACGACGGCCACCGCAACGGCCCCAAGCGCAGCGACGAGGGGGATCAGGCGGCGGCGCACCCGCCGAGCTTGGGAGGGTGTGATTAACGCCCCCTAAAGTGCCGCCGAGAGGTCTCTCACGAGCCTTCGACGCTGCGGTAGTGATCCCGCCAGATCACCCGATACACACGCAGATGGCGGGGAAGGGTCTTCAGGCCAGGGATGAATGGGATGCAGATGAAGGCGAGGCTGAGGATTCCCATCAGGGCGAAGATCAGCGCGTCGGCGTTTTCGGAGCTCTTGAACGGTTCGATCTGGTACCAGACGGTGTAGAGCCAGAGCCAGACCTGGCCCGGATAGCTCCCGGTCTCGTTCATCATCCCCCACTGTTCGCCGAGCAGGTGCTGGCCTTCGGCGCGTTCCTCGAAGTAGCTGCCGCCGGAGAGGAAGAGCAGCGGCTTGGTGTAGTTGGTCTCGTAGAAGCGGTGGTTTCCGGCGACCAGGGCCCCGTCGAGGCCGCCGCTCTGAGCGAGGCCGAGCAGCGCGGTCATCATCGGCGCAACCGGACCGTAGTGGCCGGGGGGCAGGATCGGGATGCCGCGGACGATATGGGCATTGGGCAAGGCTTCTTCATAGGCGCCGGTCCAGGCTTCCTGGACGGCTGGGGGAGCGGCCTGATAGGCGGCGAGGGCGACCTTGAGGCGAGGGTCGGCGGGGATCTCTTCCAGCGGTTCGGTGACGAATTCCTTCGCCGTGTCGATCGGGATGTGGACGCCCGCCGTGCTCTGCAGGTCGAG
Source organism: uncultured Solirubrobacterales bacterium (assembly GCA_963838035.1). GTDB lineage: Bacteria > Actinomycetota > Thermoleophilia > Solirubrobacterales > 70-9 > CAVVNN01. Next base: position 479,184 of record CAWIPM010000002.1, on the reverse strand, counting down.
CGGGCCGATCTTCTGGGTCGCGTCGGGGGTGTGGTTGTAGGGCGGGCCGTATTCGGCGACCTCGCTGGTCCCGTTGAGCTCGGTGATTGAGGTGGCGAGGAAGTCCCCGGGGTCGGCCTGGGCCCAGCTCTGGATCGTCGTCGGCGTGTCGTCGGGGGAGGAGAAGAGGATGGTGAGGAGGATCGCCAGCCCCGCGATCACCCCGAGCGCGACGGCGAGCTCCTTGACCAGGTCGTAGCGGACGAAGGGGCCGGGCCAGGGGACGGATGGGTCCGGTGAGGTCGGCGGGGCAGCGTTCACCGCACGCCTCCCTCACCCGTCTCCCGCGCGGCTGCGACCTGGGCCTTGGCCGGGTACGGGGGAACCACGCCGTTGCGCCGCACGAGCAGCACGTGCCAGATAACCAGCGCGACGACGGCGACCGGCAGCAGGATCACATGGAAGGTGTACATCTGGCCGAAGTCGGCGACGTTGAAGAAGGCGCCGATCCCGACCGAGTTGAGCCCGTCCTTGCCCTCGCTGGCGATCCACTGCGAGTCGAAGTTCTGCTGTGAGAGGTAGCCGGTGAAGGCGGCACCGATCGCGACCAGGAAGGTGATCGCGCCGGTGACCCAGGTGCGGCCGCGGCCCCCCCGCCATGCTCCCATGAAGAACTTTCCCCAGAGGTGGACGACCATGGTGAAGAAGAACAGCTCGACGCCCCAGAGGTGGATGCTGTTGAAGAACCGCCCGACTTCGGCGACATGCCACCATTCCGGCCCCTTCAGCCCGAGGATCATCCCCGAGACGACGACGACGATCAGCGAGGCGATCGCGGCGACGCCGAAGACGTAGATCCACGACGACACATAGGAGGGCTGGCGGTCGGGGAGCAGCTTCTCCGGCGGCAACGAGGAGACGGCGCGCTCACGCACCCATGTCGTCCACATCCGCTTCTCGGCCGGCGACACGGGGGGGCGTCCAGGCTCGGCGCTCATGCCCGGGGCCGCTTCGGGAAGGGGATCAGGATCGCGGCAATGAAGACGGCGATCATCAGCAGGATGACGACGACGTTCGCCACCGACATCTGAAAGAAATGCCAGTGCACATATTCCGCTGGGTTGCTCAGATCGAACAGCGCGCCGAGAACCACTGGTGTCATCTATTTCCTCTACTCCGGTCGACTGGTTGGGATGACCGTACACCCGTCGCCCGACGTGTCAAGCGCTCAGAGGACGGTGAGCACCCCCAGCGCCAGCACCGAGACCGCGATCAGGGTGAATGCGACCCCGGTGACCAAGCGCTCGGTGCGGCCGAGTGCGTGGTCGCCCATCAGCCCCCTGTCCTTTGCCAGCGAGCGGATGAAGGGGAGGAGGACCAGCAGGAGAACCGCGTTGAGGGCCTGGGAGAGGAAGAGGATCGGGATCAGCGGCGCGCCGGGGATCAGCACGATCGTGACCGCGGCGAGCGTGACGGCGCCGAAGCTGAGGTAGAAGGAACGCGCCTCGGCGAAGCTGTCATCGATGTCGGCCCTGCGGCCGAGGGTCTCCGAGATCGAGTACGCGGTGGAGAGGGGGACGATCGCCGCCGCAAGCAGGGCGGCGCCGAGGAAGCCGATGCCGAAGAGGGTCGCGGCTGTGTCCCCGGCCAGCGGTTCGAGGGCGCGGGCGGCGTCGCGGGCGTCGTTGATCGCGATTCCCTGCACGTGCAGCGTCGCCGCGCAGGCGACGACGACGAAGAGGCCGATGACGCCGGTCAGAACCGCGCCGGTGACGACGTCAATCCGCTCGTAGTCGATGTCCTTGACGTGCAGCCGCTTGTCGACCGCGTAGGACTGGATGAAGGCGAGGCCCCAGGGCGCCAGCGTCGTGCCCAGGGTCGCCACGGCGACCAGCAGCGCGTCGCGGGTGAGCGGGATGCTGGGCACGACGAGGCCCCTTGCGGCCGCGCCCCAGTCGGGGTGGGCGAGGAAGCCGGAGACGATGTAGGCGACGAAGACCGAGCCGAGGGCGAGCAGGACGTGCTCGACCCGGCGGAAGCTCTCGCGCAGGACCAGGGCCGAGACGCCGATCGCCGCCAGCGGCACGCTGATGTAGCGGCTCATCCCGCCGAGCAGTTCCATCCCTGCGGCGACGCCGGCGAACTCGGCGCAGAGGGTGCCGGTGTTGGCGACGACGAGGGCGGTGAGGACGATGGCCGCCGCGCGCCCGCCATAGTGCTCGCGGACCAGGGTCAGCAGCCCCTTGCCGGTGACGATCCCGAGCCGCACCCCGAGCTCGTGGAAGATGATCAGCGTGACCGTGGAGAGGGCGAGCACCCAGAGCAGCTCGTAGCCGTATTTGGCGCCGAGGATCGAGTAGGTGGCGATCCCGGCCGGGTCGTCGTCGGATAGCCCGGCCAGCAGGCCCGGGCCGACGACGGCGAGCAGCGCCGCCCCTCCGCCGGCGCGCAGCAGCAGGTGGCGACGCCGGGCGAGGCGCCAGTGGGTGTGGCGACCGGGGGTGCGGTGGGCGCGGTCGGGCATGGCCGGGATACCTTGACCACCGCGCCCGATGCGACCCTGTCCTGGGAGCATGACCTCGTGCCGCTGATAGAGACCGAGCACCTGACAAAGCGCTACGGGAGTGCGCGAGGCATCGAGGACGTGACGATCTCCGTCGAGGCCGGCGAGGTGTTCGGCTTCCTCGGCCCCAACGGCGCCGGCAAGACGACGACGATCCGCACGCTGCTCGACCTTCTCCATCCGACCAGCGGCAGCGCTCGCATCTTCGGTCTCGACAGCCGCCGCGACAGCGTTGCGATCCGAGCCCGTCTCGGCAACCTCCCGGGCGACTTCGGCTACGGCGCCTCGGCCACAGGTCGCGAGGCACTCTCGCTGCTGGCCCGCCTGCGGAGGGTCGAGGGCCTGGGGCGCGCCGAGGCGCTGGCAAGGCGATTCCGGGCCGATCTAGATCGCCCCCTCGGACAGCTGTCGCGCGGCAACCGGCAGAAGGTCGGCCTGATCCTGGCGACCTTTCACTCCCCCGAGCTGCTGATCCTCGATGAGCCGACCAGCGGGCTCGACCCGTTGATGCAAGAGGAGTTCCTGGCCCTGGTGGCGGAAGAGCGGGAGCGCGGCTGCGCCGTCTTCATTTCCTCGCACGAGCTGGACGAGGTGGAGCGGGTCTGTGACCGAGTCGGGATCGTGCGGAGCGGCAGCCTGATTGCGGTCGAGCGGATCGCCGACCTGCTTGGCAAGGCGAAGAGGCTGGTCGAGTTCGAGCTGTCGGGGCCGGCCGATCTCGAGGAGCTGCGGGCGCTACCCGGTGTCAGCGACCTCGAGGCGGGCGATGGACACGTCTCCTTCCGGATCGCCGGCGACCTCGACCGGGCGGTCAAGGCGATCGCCCGCAACCACATCGTCGACCTCGAGGTGTCCCACCCGACGCTGGAGGAGGTCTTCCTCACCTACTACGAGGAAGGCAGGGCCGGATGAGGTATCTGGTCGCCGCCCACCTGCGGGACAGGCGTCGCTCGATCCTCGCCTGGGGGATCCCGCTCGGTCTCTGGGCCGCCTTCGTCGTCTCGATCTTCCCCTCGGTCGAAGGCGCGCTGTCCAAGGCGATCCAGAGCTACCCGCCGGCGTTGAAGGAAGCGTTCGGGATCAGCGAGCTGTCCAACGTCGAGCAGTACCTGCAGGCCGAGATGTTGAGCCTGATAGTGCCGCTGGCGCTCGGCTACATGGCCGTGCGGGCGGTTGCGAGCGGGCTCTCCGGCGCCGCCGAAAGCGGGCGGCTCGACGTGTTGCTCTCGGCGCCGGTCTCGCGCCGGGCCCTGGTCGCGGCGAGCTTTGTCGGAACGGCAATCGAGCTGGCTGCGGTGCTGGCCCTCACCGGTGTCCTCACCGCCGCCGGCAGCCTTCTCTCCGGCGCCGGCCTGCCAGCCGGCCCGGCGGCGGCCGGCTTCGCCAACGTCTGGCCTCTTGCGCTGGTGTTCGCAGGCCTCGGGGTCGTCGTCAGCGGCTGGTCGCTGCGCACCAGCATCGTCACCGGATCGGTGGCGGGCGTACTGGTCTCGATGTACGTGATCGACCTCGTCGGTCGCCTCGATCCGGGACTCGACGGCATCCGCTTCCTTTCGGTCTTCAAGTACTACGGCAACGCGATCGAAAATGGGATCGACCCGCTCAGCTTCTGTGGGGTCGCCGCCGCCGCCCTGGTGCTCGCGGCGCTTGGCGCCTGGCTCTTCGAACGCCGCGACATCTCCGCCTAGCTCGGCGAGTCCCGGCCGGGTACACTCGCCCGCGTACATACGGTCGGTGGTCAAGGGAAGTCCGGTGCGAAGCCGGCGCGGTCCCGCCACTGTGACCGGGAAAGGGAGCCGCAGGCGCCTCGGCGCCGGCCACTGGGGATGACACCGATTCCCCGGGAAGGTGCGGCCGACCACCCCGGAAGCCAGGAGACCTGTCCCCGGCCAGCCATGACAACCCTCGAGGAAAGGGTGGCTTCAATGCCAAGACTCATTCCACTCCGGCCGGCCGCCGCGTGCGCGCTGGCTCTCATGTTTGCCCTGTCGATCGCCGGCTCGGCCTCGGCGCTGCCCGGGACCAACCAGCCTCCGCGACTGCGCGTCGTCGGCCGGGGCGGCAAGGTGCTTGCGGAAAGATCCGTCGGGACCTCCGGCAGGGTCTCGATCAAGACCAGCCCCAAGGCGAACTGCCTCGGCAGGGGAACCGGTGGTAGCGGCCGTGCGGTGAAGATCAAGGGCGCGACGGCGCTCGGCGTCCTCGCCAGGGCCTCGAAGTCGACCTCGACGCTGAGGCCGCTGCTTCTCACCGACCACTTCCTCGCCGAATTCGGCCTCGGGCTGTGCGGAATCGGTCACTCGAACGCGACCTCGAGACTCTCCTGGTACCTGAAGGTCAACCACAAGGACCCACAGCGCGGTGGCGAACAGGTGAAGGTCCGCCCGGGCGATGAAGTCCTCTGGGCCCTCGAGCCGTTTCCCTACCCGGAAGAGCTCTCGCTGGTAGCACCGTTCAGCGCCAATTCGAACGTGCCGTTCGAAGTCACGGTCTACTCCTATGACGACAAGGGGAAGAAGAAGCCGGCGGCGGGGGCGATCGTCACCGGCGCCTCGGGCCCGACCGACGCCGGCGGGCACGCGATGGTGACCCTGAGCGAAAAGGCGGCGCTAATAGCTCGCCTCGGCAAGGACATCCCGTCCAACAGCGCTGTGATCGCGATCTGCCTGCCCGACGGGGCCTGCCCGACGCCATGACCCCTCGCCGCGGCATGGCGGTCGCGATCGCGCTGCTCGGCGCGCTCGCGGCCGCCGGCTGCGGCCTCGGCCCCGGATCGGGAGTCGGCGACGTGAGGTTGACGGTGACGCGCGACTTCGGCACCGAGCCCGTGCTCGAAAAGGCGGTCGGCGGCGTCACCGAATCCGACACCGTGATGCGGGTGCTCGACCGCAGCGCCGACATCTCGACTCGCTACGGTGGGGGATTCGTGCAGGCGATCGGGGGGGTCGAAGCGCAGGAGCGCTTCGGGCACTCCACGGACTGGTTCTTCTACGTGAACGGGGTCGAGGCGAGCGTCGGCGCCGCCGACTACACGCTGCACGGCGGCGAGCGGATCTGGTGGGACTATCGGGACTGGTCGGCGGCGATGCAGGTGCCCGCCGTGGTCGGCTCCTGGCCGCAGCCCTTCGCCGGCGGCTACGAAGGTCGGCGGCGGGCGGTCTCGGTGGAGTGCCTGGGCGGGGAAGCGTCCTGCGGCGAGGTGCGGCGCGCGCTGAACCGCGCCGGCGCCGACGTCTCGCCCGGCTCGCCGAGCGGGGCGATCCGGGTTCTGGTCGGGCGATGGACGCGGGTGCGCGAGGACCCGGCCGCGGCCCAGATCGAGGAAGGGCCGCAGGTGAGCGGCGTCTTCGCGGACTTCACCCGGCGCGGCGGGAGCTTCGATCTGCAGGGTCTCGACGAAGCCGGCAAGCCGGCCCGCGACTTCGGGCCGGGCGCCGGCCTGGTTGCGGCGACGCGCCGCGGCGAAGCGCCGCCGGTCTGGGTCGTCAGCGGCGTCACGGCCGGCGGCGTTCGCGCCGCGGCCGGCTTGCTCGACAGCGCCGATCTGCGCGACCATTACGCGGTGGCAACCGAGGGCGGGGAGGAGACGGCCCTGCCGCTGAGATGAGATCGCCGTTCGCCTACACGTCGAGGCCGGGCCCGCTCCAGGCGGCGTCGCCTGGAGCCGCGGTCGCCTACCTCGGCTCGCTGGCCGCCGTCGCGTTCATCTACTCGAGCCCGGTCGTGCTCGTCGCGGCCGGCGCCGCCGCCGCCCTCGCCGGGCTCACCGCCGGCGCGCGCAATGCGGTCCGCGCAGCCCTGCGAATGGGCCTCACCCTGGCGCTGCTGATCGTCTTCGTCAACGCGCCTGGTCGTCAACCGCGGCGACACCGTGCTCGCCCGGCTCGGCGAGTGGCCGCTGCTTGGGCGGGTCGACGTCACCGCCGAGGCGCTCGCGGCCGGGGCCGTGCTCGGCCTGCGCGCGGCGGTCGTGCTGGTCGTCTTCGCCGTCTACTCGGCCTGCGTGGATCCCGACCGGGTATTGCGCGCTCTGCGTCCGATCGCCGGCCGCTCGGCCCTGACCGCGACCCTCGTCTCCCGCCTCGTCCCGGTCGCCGCCGCCGACGCCGCCCGGCTCCGCGACGCCGCCCGGCTCCGCGGACCTGGCGCCGCCCAGGTGGGGCGCGGCGCCCTCGCCCGGCGCCTGCTCGCCGGCTCGCTCGACCGCGCCGTGGACGTGGCGGCGACCCTCGAGCTGCGCGGCTACGCGCTCGACGCTCCGAGGGCGAAGCGTCGCAAAGCCCCCTCCCGCCACGATGCGCGCTTCTACGCAGTGGCGATTGCCGTGCTCGTCGCTGCGATCGCAGGAAAGCTGCTGGGCGCCGACGGCTTCAGCGCCTATCCATCGATTGGGGTTGGCGCCAGCCCGCCGACCCTGGCGCTTTCGGCCGCGATCGTCCTCGCCGGGCTCGCGCCGCTGCGGCGCAAGCCACGCCGTTCGCCCCGCCCCCTGCGCGTGGAGGCCTCCAGTGCCTGACCTCGCGACCCGCACCCGCGCCGTCCCGGCCCTCACGATCGAGGGCCTCGTCTACAGCTACCCCGAGACAGCGGGGGAGGCCCTGCGGGACATCTCCCTCGAGCTCTCCCAGGGTGAGTTCGCGTTGCTCGCCGGTCGCTCCGCCAGCGGCAAGTCGACGCTCCTGCGCGCTGCCTGCGGCCTGGTCCCGCACTTCCACGGCGGCAAGATCGACGGGCGGGTGGAGGTCGCCGGCCTGGATGCGGTCTCCTCCGGCCCGGGTGAGCTGGCGGCAGCGGTCGGCTACGTCGCCCAGGACCCCGAGACCCAGATCGTCTCGACCACCGTCGCCGCCGAGATCGAGCTGCCGCTGGAGATGCGCGGCGATCCTCCAACCTCCCGCGCCCGAGCCGTCGAGGAGGTTGCCCTCGCCCTGGCGATCCCGCATCTCCTGGACCGTACGGTCGACACCCTCTCCGGCGGAGAGCTGCAACGAGTGGCCCTTGCGGCAGCACTCGTCACCCGCCCCCGGCTCGTCCTGCTGGACGAGCCGACGTCCCAGCTCGATCCGGTCGCCGGGGACGAGCTGATCTGGCTGCTTCGACGGCTCAATGAGGAGTGGGGGGTCTCGATCCTCCTGGCCGAACATCGATTGGAGCGCTGTCTGGCGGCGGCGGATCGCGTCATCGCCATGGATTCGGGCGCCGTCTCTTTCGACGGTGCCTCCAGAGACTTCCTCGCCTGGTCCCAAGAAGCCGATCCGGCCCTCACCACCCCGTCCGCGCGCCTCTTCTCCCTGGCCGGCATCGACCCCCCGCCCGTAGGCGTCCGCGATGCCCGCGCAATTCTCGCGTCGAGCGAACCGGCTGATGGGGAGGGGCGGGCCCCCTCGGAACGTCTTGCACTACTTCGGCAACTCGCGGGCGGCCGGCCACCCACGTCCCCCCGAAACAAATTAAGTGGAGAGGGGGCCCGACCTTCGCCAATCCCGGCGCTAAGCGCCGGCGGGCTCTGGATCGAGCTGTCGCGAGGGGAGCAGCCGCGCGATGTATTGCGCGGAGTCGATCTGAGGGTGAAGCGCGGTGAACGGGTGGCGCTGATGGGACGCAACGGCGCCGGCAAGAGCACGCTGCTGAGAGCCGCGGCCGGCTTGGTCGACCCCGTGCGAGGCAGGGTGGAGACGCCTGGCGGAATGGCCTTGCTGGCCCAGAGCCCAAGCGACTACCTGGTCCGAGAGCGGGCCGGGGACGAGCTGCCCGGCGAGGTCGGGATGGAGATGCTCTGCGTCGTGGGTCTCGAGCACGTCGTCGACGCTGACCCTCGGGACCTCTCCGGCGGGGAGCGGCAGAGGCTGGCCCTGGCGATCGTCCTCGCAGGACGGACGGACGGCGAGGAGCTGCCCGGGCTCGTCGCCCTCGATGAGCCGACCCGGGGGATGGATCGGGCCCGTCGCGATGACCTCGTCGGGCTGATTGAGGATCTTGCCGGCCGGGGGGCCGGTCTCGTGGTCGCCACCCACGACGTCGAGTTCGCGGCGGCCTTCGCCGAGCGCGCCGTCCTGCTCGGCGACGGCCGCGTGATCGCCGACGGCCCGATTGAGGAGATCCTGTCGGGGGGCTGGTACTTCGCCACGGAGGTCGCTCGCGTCCTCGACCTTCCCGGGGTGATCACGGCCGAGCAGGGCGCGGCGGTGCTGAACGGCGAGGCGGGAGACCAATGAGCTGGCAGCTGACCAGCTTCCTCATCCTCGGCGCCGTCCTCCTCGCCGGCTTCGCCTGGTACGAGCGCTCGCGCCCACCCTCGCAGGTGGTCGCCCTGGTCGCCGCCCTCGCCGCTCTGGCGATCGCCGGGCGGATCGCCTTCGCCGCCTTTCCCAACGTAAAGCCGACCACCGACATCGTCATCTTCGCCGGCTACGCGCTCGGCCCGGCGCCGGGTTTCGCGGTCGGCGCGCTGGCCGGGCTGGTCTCCAACTTCTGGTTCGGACAGGGGCCGTGGACGCCGTGGCAGATGGCGGGCTGGGGCCTGTGCGGCGTCCTCGGCGCGGCGCTGGCGCTGGGCGGGCGCAACGCCGGCCGGCTCAGCCTCGCCGTCATCTGCGGGCTTGCCGGCATCGCTTACGGCGCTCTGCTCAACTTCTCAGAAATGACCTACGGCGGTGAGCTTTCGCTGCAGCGCTTTCTGTTCTTCGAGGCCCGCGCGGTCCCCTTCGACGCAGCCCACGCGATCGGCAACGTCACCTTTGCCCTGGTCGCGGGGCCCGCGATGGTGCGGATGCTGGTCCGCTTCCGCGAGCGGTTCCAGTGGGGAAGAGGGGAGGGGTCCCCGAGGGCCTCGGGGCAGGCGATATCTCGCCCGGGCCTGCGCAGCGGGAGCGTCGCGGCGATCCTGCTTATCGCGCTTGCGGCAGCCCTTCCGGCGCGGGCCGAAGCGTCGGGCGTCAGCCGCGCCGCCAACTGGCTCGAATCGGCGCAGAACCTCGACGGCGGCTTCGGCGCCTCCCCCGGGGACGGGTCGAGCGCGGCGATGACCGGCTGGGCGATGTTGGGCCTGGAGGCTGCCGGCCGCAATCCGCTCGACGTCTCCCGGCTCGGCCACACACCGGTCGACCTCCTCCGCGCGAACATCAAGGAAGTGAGCAGCAGCGGCGACCTTGCCCGCACCATCCTCGCCCTCGAGGGCGCCGGCGTCGACCCGCGCTCCTTCGCCGGTCGCAACCTGGTCGAAGACCTGTTGGGGCGTCGCGCCGATAACGGCTCGTTCCAGGGTTGGCCGGGAACCACGTCGTTCAGCGCGGTCGCGCTGCGGACCGCCGGCGCCACCGGTGGCCTCGACCGCACGCTGTCGTGGCTGGCCGGCGTACAGAACGGCGACGGCGGCTGGGGCGACGTTCCCGGCGTGCAGAGCAACGTCGACGTCACCGCGTCGGCGATGCAGGCGATACCGGGCACCAAGAACGCCGAACGCGGGCTCACCTATCTGCGCAACCACCAGCACTCCGGCGGCGGCTTCGCGGGCGGCAGCGGCCCGGTCAACTCGCAGTCGACGGCCTGGGCGATCCAGGGGATGCTCGTGGTCGGCGCCGACCCCGCCAAGGTGGCCGCCGGCGGCAAGACCGCCCTCGACTACCTGGCCGCCCAGCAGGCGAGCGATGGCCACTACCGTTACTCCGCCTCAAGCGACCAGACCCCGATCTGGGTCACCGGTGAGGTTCTGGTCGCCGTCGCCGGCAAGCATTTCCCTGTCCCCGTCCCCGCTCGCGCCCCCAACCCCTCTCCCCAGGCGCAGCCATCCCTGCCCTTGCCCCCCGGGAGGTCGGGCTCCTCCCAGCTGCCTCCACTCCCCACCCTCCCTGGCGGCACGGGGCGAGCAGGCCTCGGCGCCCCCGCCGTGCATTCTGCGCCCTCCGGCCGACCCAGCCCCAAGGCGCCGGCCGGCTCAGCTGCGGCCGGCGGGCGGGTGAGGCGGGGTCCCGCGGCCTCTTCGCTTCCAGCGGCCGCGTCGGGACAGCCGATAGAAGGCGGCGGCAGCCCGTCACCGTGGGCACCGATCGGCGTCGGTCTCGCCACGGGTGGCCTGGCCCTCGGCGCCGTTGTCTTCCTCGGCCGCCGCCGCGCCTGGTAGTCCACCCCTGCCGATCGGCTGTGGGTATGTTGCCGGGGATGGAGGTGGAGGAGGCGATCAGGACCCGGCGGACGCACAAGGCGTTTGGGCCGGAGCCGGTGGCGCGCGAGAAGATCGAAGCGTTGTTGGAGCTGGCGCGCTGGGCGCCCAACCATCACCTGACGGCGCCCTGGCGCTTTCGCGTGGTCGGGCCGGGCGCGCTCGCGCGGCTGAAGGAGGTCGCCGGGCCGGAGGGGGCGGCGAAGCTCGACCGCGCGCCGACGCTGATCGTGGTCTCCTGCGCCGGCGGCGGCGACCCCATCCAGGACGAGGAGGACCTGCACGCGACCGCCGTCGCCGCCTACATCGTTCTGCTGGCCGCGCACGCGCGCGGGCTCGGCGGCTACTGGCGCACCCCGGCCCTGCTGCGCGGAGAGGAGGGCCGCACGGCGGTCGGCCTTCCCGACGGGGAGCGCTTCGTGGCCCTCCTGCACCTCGGCGATCCCCGCCAGGAGAAGGAGCCGCCGCAGCGGCCTGCGGCCACCGAGACCACGGTCTATCTCGACTGATGCTCTCCCGCGCAGCAGCCATCGAGGCGATCGCCGGGCAGCACTTCGAGGTGGTTGTGATCGGCGGCGGGGTCACCGGCGCCGGCGTCGCCCTCGATGCTGCCTCGCGCGGCTATTCGGTGGCGCTGCTCGAGCGCGGCGACTACGCCGGCGGTACCTCCAGCCGCTCCTCGAAGATGGTCCATGGCGGCCTCCGCTACCTGCAGAACTTCGACCTCGGGCTGGTGCGAGAGGCGCTGCTTGAGCGCCAGCTGATGGTCCAGCTCGCCCCCCACCTCGTCTACCCGACGCCGTTCCTGGTGCCCGCCCTAGGCGAGGAGCGCCGCGATCGCCGCCTCGGCATCGGCCTCAACGCCTACGACGTGATGGCGACGACGCGGGTCGGCAGCAGCCGCCGCGAGATGCGCTCCTCCAGGGAGGAGGACGAGGACTTCTACTGGTCGCCGAACCGCCACCGCACGATCGACCGCGACGAGGTGCTGGAGATGATCCCGGCGCTCGCGCCTCGCGACCCCAAGAGCGCCTACATGTTCTACGACTGCCAGACCGACGACGTCCGCCTCGTCCTCACCATCCTCGGGGAGGCGGAGCGCTTCGGCGCGGCGATGCTGAACGGCGCCGAGGTGACCGAGGTGCTCTCCTCGGGCGGTCGCGCCTCCGGAGTCGCGTTCGTGGAGGCCGAGTCCGGGCAGCGGATGGAGGTCGCGGCCGACAGCGTCGTCAACGCGACCGGGGTCTGGGCCGATCGCATCCGCCCCGAGGAGGTGCTCGGCGAGGAGGACGTTCCGCGGATCTCGCCCAGCCGGGGGACGCACCTCCTCCTCGACCAGTCCGATCTGCCGATGGGCAGCGCCGCCTGCATCGTCCCCGCCGGTGAGGGCCGGATGATCTTCTCGCTGCCGTGGTACGGCCGCACCCTGGTCGGCACCACCGACAACGACTACGCCGGCGACATCGACCACCCGCGCCCCGCCGGCGACGACATCGACTACCTGCTTGACGCCGTCAACGGGTTCTTCGGCACCTCGCTCCGCGCCGCCGACCTGGTCGGCGCCTATGCCGGCGTTCGCCCCCTTATCTCGACCGGCGACCCGCGCAAGTCGGTCGACATCTCCCGCAAGGCCGAACTGTATGAGACCTCCTCGGGGATGCTGACGATCACCGGCGGCAAGCTCACGACCTGGCGCCGGATGGCGAAGCAGGCCGTCGACCGCATGGTCGAGCGCGAGGGGCGCGAGGCTCCCTGCCACACCGCCGAGATCCCACTCGGGATGGAGGCGCGGGCGGAGGACCTGGAGGCGCCGGAGGGGGTGGGGGAGGCCTCGGTCTCCCAGCTCGCCTTCCGCTACGGGCACGCGGCTCGGGCCGTCCTCGACCTCGCCTGGAAGGAGCCGAAACTGGCGGCGCCGATCGTCGAGGGCCGCCCCGACCTGCTCGCCGAGGCCGTCGTCGCCGCCCGCCGCGAGCAGGCGCGCAGTGTCGCCGACGTGCTGCTGCGCCGCACCCGTCTGGGCATCCTCGCCGCCCCGCAGCTGCGCAGCGCCGACTCGGTCCGCCCGGTCGCGGAGGCGATGGGGCGGGAGCTGGGCTGGTCGCGCCGCCGCGTCAAGCAGGAGGCCGCCGAGCTGTGGCCGGCGGCGGCCGCGGCGGAGGGCGCCGACCCCGCGCGTGCCACCGATGGCCCGGTTGAATAACCTCCGCGCCGATGACGACCCAAGCCGAGCTCGAGAAGAAGCACATCGCCGAGCTGCACGCGCTCGCCGCCGCACAGGGCGTGCCCCGCTACCGGATGCTGCCCCGCGCCGAGCTGATCGAGGCGCTGTCGGGCGGCCAGGCTGCGGCGAAGCCGCCGCCGCGCGCGCAGGCGGTGAAACCGCCCGCCGAGAGGCCCCCCTCCCCGGCTGCGACGCCAGGGGCCGATGAGGCCCCCGTCCGCCCCCGCCGCAGGCGCCGCCGCCGTTTCGGCCGCAGGCGCGGCAAGGCAAGTCCCCGCGAGCACGCCGACCGCTGGTTGAAGGCGTGGAACGCGCACGACCTCGACGCAGTCGTCTCCTGCTACGCGGAGAACGTCGACTTCGCGATTCCGGCCGCGGCGGAGGGGCGAGAAGACAGGCGGCTGAGCGGGCGCGAGGAGCTGCGCGAGCACTTCGGCCGCGGCCTCGAGCTGGCGCCCAACCTCGCCCTCACCGAGGAGTCGCTGCTCGTCGGCCCCGGCGGCTTCGCGCTGCTGTACCGGCGCGAGGACGGCCACCGGGCGGTAGAGGCGGTCGAGCTGGACGAGTCGGGCCTGGTGACCAGGGCCCGCGTCTACTACGAGCGCGAGCAGCTCTAGCGGAGCGGCCGGGAGCGCCTATCGCCTGTAGGCGATGCGTCGCCAGGACGGCTCTTTGGAGAGCTCGATCAAGTCCGAGCTGCGGTCCGGCTGGACGTAGCCGAAAGTCTGGCTGCGCTCGTCGAAGACGACGTCCAGCTCACCCTCCTTGACACGCTGGTCGAGCCAGGCGCCGCGGAAGACGAGGCGGCGGATCCAGTGGACGAGGCTGCGGTTGGCCGGCCCGACCAGGTCCTCCCAGTTCTCGTTGATGTGCTCGCCGAGGCGGGAGGATGGCTCGGCGATCTCGCCGCTCACGGCGAGGTCGAGAAGGTCGTCGATCTCCTCCTGGCTGAGGCCCTGGGCGACGAAGCCGAGCTTCACCGCGGCCTGCTCGACGCGCTGGGCGAAGTCCTCCTCGTTGAACGCGAAGCGGAGCTCGCCGTACTCGAGCACGTAGTCGGAGCCAGACTCGTAGTTCCCTCTGCGGGTCGTTTTCTTATCCACGGTTGAAGCCCATCTGTCTCCGCAAGCCCAGCGGAAGCAGGTGCCGGATCATGCCGATCATCGTAGTCCCGTGCCTGCCTGGGCATGGTCCTGAACGAGGGGTTGCACTCGCACCTTGCGTCCCGCCCGTCGCTGGACTAGGCTGGCTCGTGTGCTCCCGTGGGTGGGCGCACGAGGCCGCTTCTCGATGGAAGGAACGCGGTGGGAAGGATTCGGGTGTGAGTTCGCTGTCGGCAAGACTTGCGGCGATCGTGGTCGCCGTCGTCGTCGTCGCAGGCCTGATCGGCTTCTATGTAGCCGACCTTCTCCGTTCCCCTCCACAGGTCGAAGCGCGCGCCACAGGGGCCAACTCCGCCCAGCTCACGCTGAAAACCGAGGCGGCGGTCGGGCCACAGGGCGGCAACCCGAGCTGGGTCTCCTACCTGATCCAGAATCCACAGGGCAAGTGGGTGCACAGCACGATCTTCAAGGTCCCCGCCCACGCCCTGGTCCACGTCACCGTCTACCAGTTCGACGGCGACAGCGGCCTGCGCAACCCGTTCCTCTCCCAGGTCCACGGCACGGTGGGCAACAAGATGATGGTCGATGGCAAGCCGATGGTCTCGATCCCGCCCGAAGAAGCCTCACACACCTTCGCAGTGCCGCAGATCGGCCTGATCGTGCCACTGCTGGGGGTGCCCGAAGAAGCTGAGAACCAGTGCGAAGAAGGGCCCTGCTCGCTGAAGCAGGCGCACCAGACGATCACCTTCACGATCCACACCGGCAAGCCGGGGCGTTACCGCTGGCAGTGCTTCGTCCCCTGCGCGGCCGGCTTCCTCGCCGGCTTCGGTGGGCCGATGCAGACGATCGGGTACATGGACGGCTTCCTGGAAGTGGCGTGAGGACGGTCAGGTGAAAGAGCCGAACCACCTGCGCCGGGTAGCGATCGGCTCCGTGGTGCTGAGCGCGATCGCCACCCCGATCGTCGTCGCGGTCATCGCTCCCACGCTGCCGCCGGGCGATGCCAGCAGCGCCGCCTCCGGCCAGGTCTTCGACAACACCGTCCTGTTCGGGATAGTCACTCCGATCGCGGCGACGATCCTCGTCTACTTCGCCTACACGCTCGTGGTCTTCCGCCGCCGCGCGGAGGGGCCTCAGGAGGGCGTCGCGATCCGCGACGACAGTCGCGTGCACGTGCCGTGGCTGGTGGTGACGACGATCATCGTGCTCTTCCTCGCCGCCTTCGGCACGGCCGAGCTCGCCAACGCCGGTTCGGGCGGCGGCCAGGGCCCGAGCCCCGCCTGGAAGCCCTCAGGCCGGGCGATGCCGGTGCAGGTGATCGCCCAGCAATGGGAGTTCACCTACCGCTATCCCACCTTCGGCGGGATCGAGACGGCCCATCTCGAGCTGCCTGTCGGTCGCCAGATCGAATTCCACGTCACCTCGCTCGACGTGATCCACTCCTTCTGGGCGCCGAGGCTGGGGGTCAAGGCGGACGCCAACCCCGGCGTCGACAACGTCGCCTACGTGAAGCCGACCGAGGAACAGGATTTCGATCTCCGCTGCAGCGAGCTCTGCGGCCTCTGGCACGGCTACATGTTCGACACCGGGCAGGTCGTGAGCGGCGCCGCATTCCTCGCCTGGATCCACAACCAGCAGAAGGTCTTCGCGCCCGCCGCCAAGCAGCTGCCGCCCTACGCGACCCACTACTTCCCTGAACCGGAAAGGAGGGGCGGATGAGCGAACAGGCCGCGTCCCGGCCGCTGTGGCGGCGCCTGATCGGCTTCAACCTGCTCGGCGGGATCGTGCTCGGCATAGCCGGCTTCTACTTCGGCTGGTGGCTGGGTCATCAGATCCACGCCGAAAGCCTCGATTTCTTCGGCGACACGAACCAAAACGACGTCGCGCTGATGCTCGGCTACCTGTTCGCCGTGGTGGGGTTCCTGGTTGGGCTCGGCTTCGCCAATTACCCGCTGGCCAGGATGATCGGACGCGGGCGCACCCACGTTCAGAACGAGGAGGGGGGGCTCGGCCGTTACTTCGGCCTCTGCACCGACCACAAGGTGGTCGGTGTCCAGTACCTGTTCGGAATCGGCATCTTCTTCTTCATCGCGGGGCTGAACGCGATGCTGATCCGGGCCGAGCTGCTGCGCCCCTCGCCGCAGCTCTTCGGCGCCGGCAACTACCTGACCCTGGTCGGCCTGCACGGGACGATGATGATGGGGATCATGACCTCGGGCGTGCTCGGCCCGTTCGCCAATTACTTCGTGCCGCTGATGATCGGCGCGCGGCGGATGGCCTTCCCGCGGATCGAGGCGCTCACCTTCTGGCTGCTGATGGCGGCCGGGACGATCCTCGTCACGACGATCTTCTTCGGCGGCTTCCCGACCGGGTGGACCGGGTACGCGCCGCTCAACGTCCAGGCCAACTACGGCTTCGACTCCTACATCTTCTTCTTCGCCCTGGTCGGGCTCTCGATGACCCTGCTGGGGCTGAACTTGATCGCCACGATCGTCACCATGCGGGCGCCGGGGCTCACCTGGGGACGCCTGCCGATCTTCTGCTGGGGCGTGCTCAGCACCGCGATCCTCATGGTGCTGGCGGCGCCGGTCCTGATCGCGGCGCTGCTGATGGTCGCCTTCGACCGCGGCGTGCAGACCTCCTACTTCCTCTCCAGCGCCGGCGGCAGCCCCTACCTGTTCCAGAACCTGTTCTGGTTCTTCGGCCACCCGGAGGTCTACGTCCTCGCCCTGCCCGGATTCGGGATCGTGCTCGAGCTGCTGCCCGTGTTCGCGCGCAAGCCGCTCTGGGGGTACCGGATCGCGGTGGCCGGGATCCTCGGCGTGATGCTGCTCAGCTTCTTCGTCTGGCAGCACCACCTCTTCGTCAGCGGCCTCAACTCCTCTTTGCGGCCCTTCTACATGTTCTCGACCGAGACGATCTCGGTGCCCACCGGGCTGGTCTTCCTGGCCGGGATGGCGACCCTCTGGAGGGCGAAGATCCGCTACACGGTGCCGATGCTGTTCTGCCTCGCCTGGTTCTTCAACTTCTTCATCGGCGGCGCCTCGGGCGTCTTCCTATCCGACGTCCCCAGCGATGTCGCCACCCACGGCAGCTTCTTCGTCATGGCCCACTTCCACTACACGATCATGGGCGGCCTGGTCTTCTCCTTCTTCGCGGCGATCTACTACTGGGTGCCGAAGATGTTCGGGATGACGCTCAACGAACGGCTGGGGAAGATCCACTTCTGGATGATGTTCATCGCCTTCAACTCGACCTTCGCGCCGCTCTTCGCGCTCGGGCTGATGGGGCAGCCGCGCCGGGTGGTGACGTATCCGTCGCACCTGCAGGGGCTCAACGACTGGGTCTCGATCTCGGCCTTCGTCCTCGGCGCCTCGATGCTCGTCTTCCTCTTCAACGTCGTCTACTCGCTGGCGATCGTGCGCAAACGCGCCCCCGCCAACCCGTGGGACTCGAAGGGGCTGGAGTGGCAGACGCCGACGCCCGTCCCGGTCAACAACTTCGACCGCCCGCCGATTATCGATTCCGACCCATATGACTATGGCGTGCCACCGGCGCCGCCACCGGTCCGCCCGGCCGAAGCGCCGGCATCGGGATAGGGAGGGACGATGGACGACGCGACTCCGATACAGGCGCAGCCCGACACCTACGAGGAGACACCGGAGCTGCACGAGCGGATCGACCGAATCGGTTTCGGGCTCATCGCCGGGGCGACGGTCACGTTCTTCCTCGGCTTCGTGTTCGCCTACTTCTACCTGCGCTCGCTCGACAACAACGGGCTCTGGCGCCCGGCCGGGGTCGACCCGCCGAGCGGGTACGGGGTCGCGATCGCAGCCGCCTTCGCGCTCAGCGCCGTCGCCTTCTGCTATGCGGCGTGGGCAGCGCGCAACGGCCGCGGCTGGGTGGCGGTGACGGGTGTCTCGCTGGCGCTGGGGCTGTTCGGCTGCGTGGCGCAGGGAGTGGAGTACGCCCACCTCTCCTTCGGGCCCGAAAGCGGCGGCTACGCGAGCGTCTTCTTCGGCTGGACCGCGCTCTTCGTGGTGGTCGCCCTGCTCGCCCTCTACAGGCTGGAGACTGTCTTCGCCGCGGGGCTGCGCCACGGCGGCCGGGAGGAAGCGGTGCCGGAGGGCTTTGCCGCGGGTGCCTACTACTGGGCGCTGTTGGCGACGATCGGCGTGCTCGCCTGGGTCGTCCTCTACCTGATCTGAGCGATGGTTGTGACTGCGGCCACCACGCCCCTCGACTGGACCGGCGGGCCGGCGCTGCTCTGGGTCCTGTGCGCGGCGCTGCTCTATGGGCTCGGTGGGCGAGGGGGCCGGCCGGCCAAGGCCGCGGACCGCTGGCGCACCGCCGCCTTCGCCGGCGGCCTCGCGGCGATCGTCGTCGCGCTCGGCTCGCCGATCGACGGCCTCGCCGACCGCCTCTTCTGGGTCCACATGATCCAGCACGTGCTGCTGATCGGGGTGGCCGCGCCGCTGCTGGCCCTGTCCCGGCCCTGGGCGCGGATGTGGCGGGGGTTTCCTCTGTCCTACCGGCGGACCGTGGCCGGCGCGCTCGCCGGGCCGGGCTGGAAGCCGCTGCGACGGGCAGCGGCCTTCGTCGGCGGCACGCTCGTCTCCTGGCTCCTCTTCAACGTCAACTTCTGCGCCTGGCACCTGCCGGTCCTCTACGACGCGGCCCTGCGCTGGGGGCCGGTCCACGCGCTGGAGCACCTCACCTTCTTCGCGACCGCGCTCCTCTTCTGGACCCGCGTCGTCCCATCTTCGCCATGGCGCTCGCCGCTGAGCGAGCCGGCAAAACTCGCCTACCTGGGATCGACCCTCGTGGTCGGCTGGGTGCTGGCGATAGTGCTGGCGCTGGCGACCTCGCCGCTCTACTCGGCCTACACCGAGCAGGGGAGCCGGCCGGGAGGGATATCGCCCCTCACGGACCAGCAGCTCGCCGCCGGCGTGATGTGGGTGCCCGGCTCACTCGCTTACACGATCGCGATCGTCGTGATCGCGTACCGTTGGCTGGAGCCCCGCGAGGCGCGGGGACGCTCCGGCCCACCTGCCAAGCCCCTCCCGACAGGAGTTGGATGAGATGCCAATGATTTCGCAGCTGCTCGCGACCGCCGGCTGGACGAGCTTCTCGGGTGTCTTCTCGACCGTGTTTCCCCTGGTCGTGACGATGGCCGTGGTCATCTGGTGGTACGCGGTGGCGAGCAAGAAACACCCGTGAGCCGGAAAGCCGCTGCGGTGACACTCGTGGTGGCGGCGATCCTCGGCGTCGCGCTCGGCGTCGGGGCTCACGGGTGGAAGAGCGGCGGGTCGACAGGAGGGAAGCCGGCGGCCGAAGTCCACGGCCAGGCGGTCTGGCCGCAGGGCGTGCGGCTGGCGCCCGGATTCTCGCTGCCCGACCAGAGCGGCCGGCGTTTCACCCTCGCCTCGCTGAGGGGCCGCCCGGTGATCCTCACCTTCATGGACTCCCACTGCCATCAGCAGTGCCCGCTCGAGGGCCGGGCGCTTGCCGCGGCCTTCCAGGCTGTGCCGCGCTCGGAGCGCCCGATCGTGGTCGCGGTCAGCGTCAACCCCTGGGCTGACACCCCGGCCACGGCGCGAAGCGCGATCAGGCGTTTCGGCCTGGCGCGCTATGAGTGGCGCTGGCTGCTGGGCTCCAAGGCACAACTCAAGTCGGTCTGGCGAAAGTACGGGATCGAAGTGCGGCGCACGACGAGCGACATCGAACACACCGACGCGATCTACCTGATCGACGCGAAGGGGTTCGAGCGGGCGGGGATGGTCTACCCGTTCCTGCCGACCTGGGTCAGCGACGACCTCAAGACGCTCGCCGCAGAAGCCATGTGATCGACCTCCACTGCCACATCCTCCCAGGGGTCGACGACGGGGCACTCGACCTCCGCGACAGCGCCGGGATGGCGCGCCAGGCAGCCGCTGACGGGGTCGAGGCGATCTGCGCGACCCCTCACATCCGGCATGACCATGACGTGCGCATCGAGGAGGTCGGGCGCCGTGTCGCGGCGCTGAATGCGCATCTGGATGGCGAGGGTATCCCGGTGGTCGTCCTGCCGGGTGGGGAGGTCGCCGAGACGGCTGTCGAGGCGCTGAGCGAGGAGGAGCTGGCGCAGGTGGCCCTGGGAGGCGGGCGCTGGGTGCTGCTCGAGCCGGCGGCCGGCCCGCTCACCGACAGCCTGGCGCAGCGGGTCGAGCATCTGGCCGAGCGCGGCCACCGCGCCCTGATCGCCCACCCCGAGCGCCACCTCTCCGCCGACATGTTCGAGCGCATCGCGGCGCTGGTCGCCGCCGGCGCGCTGATCCAGGCGACGGCGGACTTCTTCCTCCGCGAGCGGTTCGCCGCGGGGATGCTGGCCCTCGCCGAGGCGGGCCTCGTCCACGTGCTCAGCAGCGACGCGCACTCCTCCCACGGGGGGCGGCCGGTTCACCTCTCCGCGGCGCTGGAGAGGCTGGGCCAGGTCGAGCCACTGGCATCCCACCTGAATTGGATCGCCGAGGAGGCCCCCCGGGCGATCGTCGAGGGTACCCCCCTCGAGCCCCCGTTCTAAAGGCGGCGCAGGCCCACCCGGCGGGCAAGGTCCTCGACAACCGAGCGGGCTCCGGTGCCGAGGCCGTGGCGGAGGAAGTTGGCCGCCCCCGCCGCGGCGCCGATCCGCAGCGCCTCCTCCCACTCGCGGCCGTCCGCCATCGCGGCCGTCAGCCCACCCATCATCGAGTCGCCGCAACCCTCGCGCGAGCCGCGCTCGAAGCGGGGCGGGGTCAGCTCCCAGGCTTCATCGCCGCGCAGCACCATCGCCGGCTCCTCGGCGCGGGTGACGATCGCCGCGGTGGCGCCCCGCTCGAGCAGGCGCTCCATCGCCGACCGCATCCTCGCCTCGGTGTCGACCGGGCCGGAGACGAACGCCGCCAGCTCCCAGTCGTTGATCTTGACCAGGTCCGGCTTGCCCTCCAGGGCGCTGTCGAGACGGGGCGAGGAGAGGTCGACCACGACCGGGGTTCCGTTTGCGCGCACGTCGGCGACCAGGCTGCCATAGATCTCCAGCGGCAGAGCCTCGCTCGGATATGGCCCGCAGAGGGCGAGGACGCCGGAGTCCAGAGCGGCGGCGCAGGTGACCGAGAAGAGATCGTCGATCTCATGCCGGGAGGGGGGCATGGCGGCGCTCTGGGCGACCGGCCGGCGCTCGCCATCGCGGCGGTCGTGAATGTAGGCGCCGCTGGCCTCGGCGGTCTCCACCAGGCGCAGCTCGATCGAGAGCTGCTCCAGCAGCGGCCGCAGCACGGTGCCGGTCTCACCGCCAATGAAGCCGCAGAGGGTCGGCTCCGCTCCCAGCTCGGCCGCCATCCGCGCCACCCACACGCCCTGCCCGGCGGGGTGGGCGTGGATGTCGTCGCCCCCCTCCGCGGTCAACTGCTCGATCGTGATCGAGAGCATCGGGTGGGGGCCGAACACAGCGACCCTGCCGTTGGGGGCCATCGCGAAAAGCCTAGAGCCGGCGCGCTGGATTGCCCAGGGGGGAGATTACGGAGGCGGCGGCGCTTTGACCCTGTATGGATGCCCCCCGCATCGCCGCGCGCCTCGATTCCCTGCCGCGGCGCACCGTCGGCGGACGCGAGGTGGCTGTGGCCGTGGGCTTCCGCGCCCGGCTCCTGGGACTCGCCTTCCTCAGCCGCGAGCAGGCGGGAGAAGGGCTGCTGATCCCCGGCTGCTCCAGCGTCCACACATTCGGGATGCGCTTTGCGCTCGGCCTGGTCTTCCTCGATGCGAGCGGCGTGTCCCTCCTGCTGCAGCCCGCCGTCGGGCCCCGTCGGGTGGCCAGTCTCCGAGGCTCTCGGCTCCCTTCGCGAGCGGGTTCCGGGCAGTGAGCTGGCGACCCTGATCGCCTCGATCGAACAGTCCCGTCGCCTTGGCTCACCCCTCGCCGACCAGCTCCGCCGCCAATCCACGGCCCTGCGCCGGGACCAGCGCCGCGCCGTCGAGGAGGCGGCGGCTCGGGCGGCTCCGAGGATCCAGCTCATGGTCGCCCTGATCCTCGTCCCTTCGGTTCTGTTGATGATTGCCGCCGGCCTGATCGCAAACGCCGGCGCCCTGCTGAGCGGCTACTAGAGCTGCAAATGGGCTTGCACGACAGGGTCGTGTTGCAAAGTGGGGGGAAGTGGGGTACTGTGGCGCTCGAGTTGAAGCCCAGGACCGGGGTGGTGAGGCTCCTCCCACCTCATCACCTCGGTCCTAACTCTTTCCCCGGCTCTCCCGAAAGGAATCGACGCAGTGGCATTTCGGGGCATCTACGAGCACAGTCTCGACTCCAAGGATCGGCTCACGGTTCCTTCGCGGTTCCGCGCTGCTCTCTCAGATGGAGTGGTTCTCTCCAAGGGCTTCGACCCCTGCGTCTGGCTGCACACGACCGCCGAGTTCGAGGGCCTCTCCGACCGCTTCCTCTCGCCGCACAGCCCCTTCGGCCGTGACGCCCGTCGCCTCCGCCGCCGTTTCCACGGCGGCTCCTTCGACGAGAAGCTCGACTCGGCTGGCCGCATCCGCATTCCCAAGCCGCTGCTCGACCACGCTGGGCTCGCCGGCGCCTGCGTCGTGGTCGGCACCGGGGAGTACCTGGAGATCTGGGACGCCGAGGCCTGGGCCAAGCAGGAGGAGGAGCTCGACGCCGAGGCCCCTGAGATCGCCGAGGGGCTGGCAGGCACGGGAGCCTCTGAGTGAGATGCGAGCCCAGGCCCTGCAGGCGATGAGCCCGGCTTCGACGACCGCCACCCTTACATATATGCCGACCGAGCACGAGCCAGTCCTAGCCCCCGAGCTGATCGCCCTGCTCGCGCCCGAGCCGGGGCAGGTCGCGGTCGATTGCACCTTCGGCGGCGGCGGCCACGCGCGGCTGCTCGCCGACCGGATCGGGCCGACCGGGACGCTCGTCTGCATCGATCGCGACCCCGCCGCAGAGGCCCGTTTTGTTGAGTTCGCCGCCGGGGCCGCCTGCCGCACCCGCTTCATCGGCGCCGACTTCGCGGAAGGGCTTCGCACCCTGCATGGCGAAGGCCTCTCCCCAGACATGGTCTACATGGACCTCGGAATGTCATCTATGCAGGTCGACGCCTGGGAGAGGGGCTTCTCCTATTCCTATGACGCGCCGCTCGACATGCGGATGGACACCCGCCAGCAGCTGACCGCGGCCGACCTCGTCAATGAGTGGCCCGAGTCGCGGATCGCCCAGGCGCTGCGCCGCTTCGGCGAGGAGCGCTACGCGGGCGGCATCGCCCGAGAGATCGTCCGGCGCCGGCCCCTGAGGACTACGTCGGAGCTGGTTGCCGCGGTCAAGGCGGGCATGCCCGCCTCGGCTCGGTTCGGCGGCGGCCATCCGGCCAAGCGGACCTTCCAGGCACTGCGGATCGCCGTCAACGGCGAGCTCGACGCGCTCGACGACGCGCTGCCGACCGCCTGGGAGATGCTCCCGGTCGGCGGCCGGCTCGCCGCGATCTCCTTCCACTCGCTGGAGGACCGACGCGTCAAGCGGTTCCTCGCCGGGCGTGCCCGCGGCTGCGTCTGCCCGCCGGAGCTTCCCGTCTGCGTCTGCGGACACGAGCCCGAGGCCGAGCTGCTGACCCGCCGCCCGATCGACCCGGGCGTCGCCGAGGTAGCCGCCAACCCGCGCTCGCGCTCCGCCCACCTGCGCGCCGCGGTGAAGATCGCCGAGGAGGCCTGATGGCTGCGGCCGCGACAGCAAGGCGGGCGGCCCCCGCTCGCAGCGCGGCCCCGGCCCGCGTTCGTCCGGCGCCGTTGCGAGCCCCCCAGCGCGCTCGTCCCAAGCCCCGGCGCGCCGCCCGCGGCAATCTGGTCCCGCTCGCCGCCGTCCGCACCGCGGCCACCGTTCGCCATCTTCCCGACTCCGGCCTGATGGTGAGGATGACTCGCGGTCGCGCCTGGATCGGCGTGCTCGGCGTCCTGCTGGTCGGCATCGTCGCGCTCAACGTCGTCACCCTCAGCTTCGCCGCGTCGGCGGGCAAGATCGACGAGAGCATCCAGGCGCTCGAACAGGAGAACGCGCTGCTGCGCAATCGCGACGCGCAGAAGTCGGGGATCGAGCGGGTCCGCAATGCCGCCGTAGCGCAGGGGCTCCTGATGCCCTCCGCAGATCATGTCCGCTACGCGGACGCGAGCCGCGGCGACGTCGCGATCGCTGCCAAACGGCTCGCCGGCGCCGGCTAGGACGCCACCGGATGCGCCTGATCGAGCGAAGGATCGGCCTTCTCTTCGCCGGCTTCCTACTCTGCTTCCTCGTCATCGTCGGCCGCGCCTTCTGGCTGCAGGGGGTGCAGGGGGCGAAGCTCGCCTCCGAGGCGATCTCCCAGCAGAGCGAGAACGTCGTCGTGCCGGGGTTGCGCGGCAGCATCCTCGACCGCCACGGCCACGAGCTCGCCTCCTCCGAGGACGCCGCGACGATCTACGCGACCCCCTACCAGGTCAAGGACGCGCCGCGGACCGCCGAAAAACTGGCGACGATCCTGGGACAGGGCAAGGGTGAAATCCTGCGCAGCCTCACTGCCGAATCCGGCTTCTCCTACGTCGCTCATAAGGTGGACATTCCAACCGCGGCGCGGATCGCCCGGCTCGAACTTCCCGGAATCGGAGAACTGCCGGACAGCAGGCGGGCCTACCCGCAGGGACAGCTCGCGGGGCAGGTGATCGGCGCCGTCGGCGAGGAAAACCAGGGACTGACGGGTCTGGAGGCGGGCGAGGACTCGGCGCTGAAGGGCGCCGACGGCGAACGGCGGATCGTCAAGGACGCGCTCGGCCAGCCGATCCGCCTCGAAACGACCACCGAAGCCAGCGATGGCAAGAGCATCAAGCTGACCCTCGACCCGGCGATCCAGGCGGAGACGGAACGGGTCCTGGCGGAGGTGGGCTCGGAATTCTCGCCGAAGGGCGCGACGGCGATCGTCACCGACCCGCGCAGCTCGCAGATCCTGGCGATGGCCAACTGGCCGCCCGTCAGCCTCACCGACCTCTCCAGCGCCAAGCCCGAAGACCTGATGAACCGGGCGACCGGGTTCACCTACGAGCCGGGCTCGACGTTCAAGGCGTTCACGGTCTCAGCCGCGCTCGAGGAAGGGCTGGTGACCCCGGAGACCTCCTTCACCCTGCCCCCGGCGATCCACGTCGCCGACCGAACGATCGAAGACGCCGAGCCGCGGGGGACCGAAACGCTCAGCGTCGCCGAAATCCTCTCTCATTCATCCAACGTCGGCGCGGTGACGATCGGGGAGAAGCTGGGCAGCGACAGCTTCAGCCGCTGGATCGACCGCTTCGGGTTCGGCCGCCCTACGGGGATCCAGTTCCCCGGCGAGGAGCGGGGGATCGTTCCGTCGCTGAGCGAATACTCGGGGTCGACGATGGGCAACCTGCCGATCGGGCAGGGGCTGGCGGTGACGCCGATGCAGATGGTCGCCGGCTACACGGCGATCGCCGACGGTGGCATCCTGCGCCCGCCGCAGCTGATCGAGGACGTCGGCGGCGAAGCCGTGCAGGAGCCGCGCGGGCGGCGGGTGATCGAACCGCAGGTCGCCGAAGAGGTGAGGACGATGCTCGAGGGCGTGCTGGCGCCCGGGGGGACCGCCTCGGAGGTGAGCGTCCCCGGTTACACCCTGGCCGGCAAGACGGGCACGGCGCAGGTCGCCGAAAACGGGACCTACTCGGAAACGAAGTTCGTCGCCTCCTTCATCGGGTTCGCGCCGGCTCAGGACCCGCGGCTGCTGGTGGCCGTGATCGTCGACCAGCCCTCGGGCGGGAACTACTACGGCGGGTCGGTCGCCGCCCCGGCATTCGGCAAGATCGCCGGGTTCGCCCTTCCCTACCTCGAATGCGTTCCCCCGCAGTCAGCGACCTAGAATCGCCCGGTGAAGCTGGAAGAGCTCGTTGGCGGAGCGACCGTGGGACGGATCGTCGGGGATGCCCACGGTGAGGTTGCGGGTCTCGCCTACGACAGCCGAAAGGTCGGCCCCGGAACGCTGTTCTTCTGCGTGCCGGGGGAGAAGGTGGACGGGCATGAGTTCGCGGCGGCGGCGGTCGAGGCCGGGGCGGTCGGGCTGGTGGTGGAGCGCGAGCTGGAGCTGGAAACGGCCCAGGTGGTGGTTTCCGACGCGCGGGCGGCGATGGCGACGCTGGCGGCGCGGTTTTGGGGGGACCCGACCGGGAAGCTTCGGGTCGTCGGAGTGACGGGGACCAACGGGAAGACGACGACGGCGTTCTTGATCCGGGAGGTGCTCGAGGCGGCGGGCGTCCCCTGTGGGCTGTTGGGGACCGTGAAACAGGTGGTCGGCGGAGTGGGGGAGGAGGTCGAGCGGACCACGCCCGAGGCGATCGACCTGCAGGCGACCTTCAGGCGGATGCTGGACGGCGGGGATCGAGCCTGTGCGATGGAGGTCTCCTCGCATGCGCTGGCGCTGCACCGCTGCGACGCGACGCGTTTCGAGGCGGCTCTGTTCACGAATCTGACCCAGGACCACCTCGACTTCCACGGAGGCATGGAGGACTACTTCCGCTCGAAGCGAGCGCTGTTCGAGATGGGGCCGAGCGCCTCGATCGTCAACGTCGACGACCCCTACGGCCGCCGCCTCGCCGAGGAGTTCGAGTGCAAAACGTTCTCCACCGAGGGCGCCGATGCCGACTACGTCGCTCGCGACGTCTCATTCGACGCGGCGGGGGCGAGGTTCGCGGTCGACGGGCCCGGGGGTCGGATGCCGGTCCGCACAGCGCTCCCCGGCCACTTCAACGTCGCCAATGCGCTGGGGGCGTTCGCCGTGGCCGCGGCGCTGGGGGTCGCTCCGGAGACCGCAGCGGCCGGCCTGGGCCGGGCCGGCCGGGTACCGGGGCGCTTCGAGCCTGTCGACGAGGGGCAGCCGTTTGCGGTCCTGGTCGACTACGCGCACACCCCCGACTCGCTTGAGAACGTGCTGGGGGCGGCGCGGCGGCTGACCGAGGGGAGGGTGATCTCGGTCTTCGGCGCCGGCGGTGACCGTGACCGCGACAAGCGACCGAAGATGGGGAGGGCCGGGGCGGAGCTGTCCGACATCGCGATCGTCACCTCCGACAACCCTCGCTCCGAGGACCCGGAGGCGATTGTGGCCGAGGTGGCGGCGGGGGCCGGCGCCGGAGGCGCGGTCGAGGTGGAGGTCGACCGCCGCGCCGCGATCGCCCTCGCCTTTGCCCATGCCCGAGAGGGCGACACCGTGGTGATCGCGGGCAAGGGCCATGAGCAGGGCCAGGAGTTCGAGGAGGGGCGCAAGGTCCCCTTCGACGATCGTGAGGTGGCCCGTGCCGAGCTGCGGAAGCTGGTCGACGCCCCGTGAACCTGAGCGCGGAGCAGATCGCCAGGGCGATGGGGGCAGAGGTCGTCGCCGAGGGAGGCGCCGGGTCGCCCGAGCGGGGCGAGATCGACTCCCGTCACGCCGGGCCGGGCTCGCTCTTCTTCGGGTTGCGGGGGAAGAGCGCCGATGGTGGGGAGTTCGCCGCCGCGGCGATCGCGGCGGGGGCCTGGGGCACCGTGGTCAGCCGCGAGCGGGCAGCCGGCGCGGAGGGGGCCTGGGTCTTCGCCGTCGAGGAGCCGCTGGCGGCGCTGCAGGGCCTGGCCCGCGCCTGGCGCCGCGCGCTCGGCGCCCGGGTGGTCGGCGTCACCGGCTCGGTCGGCAAGACCTCCGTGAAGGACATCGCCCGCGCCCTGCTGCCCGGCCGGGTTCATGCCAACCGCGAGAACCTCAACACCGAGATCGGGCTGCCTCTGACCGTGCTTCAGGCGCCCGAGGACACCGATCTCATGGTGCTTGAGATGGCGATGCGGGGGCCGGGTCAGATCGCCGAGCTGGGGGCGATCGCCGAGCCCGACGTTGCGGTGATCACCAACGTCGGGCCGGTTCACGTCGAGCTACTGGGCTCGGTCGAGGCGATCGCGGCCGCCAAGGCCGAGATCCTCGCCGCCCTTCCGGAGGACGGCGTCGCCGTCGTCTCTGTCGACGCGGGCGAGCTGGAGCAGCACTTGGGCCGGGCCCCGCGCCTGCTTCGCTTCGGCCCTGGCGGCGACGTCGAGGTGGCCGAGCAGGGGGTCGAGGAGGGAGTCACCGAAGCGCTGATCGCCACCCCGGTGGGCAGCGAGCGCTTTCATTTCCCCTTCACCGAGGCCCACAACCTGACCAACGCCCTCGCCGCGGTGGCGGTTGGCGTTGCGCTTGGCGCTCCGCTCGCCGAGATGGCCGATCGCGCTGCGAGCATAGGATTCTCCCGGTTCCGGGGTGAGCGCCTGGAGCTTGGAGACGGGATCGTCCTCGTGAACGACTGCTACAACGCCAACCCGGTGTCGATGCGAGCGGCGCTCGACCACCTCGGCACCCTGGGGCAGAGCGGACGGTCGCGGTGCTTGGCGAGATGGGGGAGCTGGGGCCGGAGGCCGCGTCCTTCCACCGCGAGGTAGGGGAACACGCGCGGGCGGAGGGCGTCGACCTCGTGGTCGGCGTCGGCGAGCCCGCGCGCGAGTACGGCCCCGACGAGCTGGTCGCGACCCCTGAGGACGCCGCCGAGCTGCTCGCGGCCCGGCTCGGGCCGGGCGACGCCGTCCTCGTCAAGGGCTCCCGCTCGGCCGGCCTAGAGGCGGTAGCAGAGACCCTCGCGGAGCTGATCTGATGGGCGAAGTCCTGATTGCGGGGATGGCGGCGATGCTGATCTGCATCTTCCTCGGCCCCAAGTTCATCGAGTACCTGCGCGTGAAGGAGTTCGGGCAGCACATCCGCGAGGACGGCCCGCAGGAGCACCACGCCAAGGCCGGGACTCCGACCATGGGAGGGCTGATCGTCTTCGCCTCGATCTGCGTGCCCTACCTCGTCCTCTCCGACCGCGACGCCCAGAGCCTTGCCGTCTTCGGCGTCGCGATCGGCTGCGCGGCGCTCGGCTTCGCCGACGACTTCGTCAAGATCGTCAAACGCCGCTCCCTGGGCCTCTCGGCCCGCTGGAAGCTGCTCGGCCAGCTGTTCCTCGCCCTGGCGCTCTGGTGGGTGGCGCGCCACGAGGTCGGCCTCGAGCCGGTTCTCTACTTCCGCATCGGTGATGCAAGCATCGATCTCGGCCCGGTTCTCTACTTCGTCCTCGTCTTCCTCGTCATCGCCGGGACTTCGAACGGCGTCAACCTCACCGACGGCCTCGACGGCCTTGCCGCGGGCTCCTGCGCGATCGTCCTCCTTGCCTACACGGCGATCACCTTCGTCACCAACGAGCAGCAGAACCTGGCGCTGCTCTCGTCCTGCCTGGTTGGCGCCTGCATCGGGTTCCTCTGGTTCAACGCCTTCCCGGCCTCGATATTCATGGGGGACACCGGCTCGCTCGGCCTCGGCGGAGCCATCGGCGCGATGGCCGTGATGACCCAGACCGAGGTGCTGCTGATCATCATCGGCGGGATATTCGTGATCGAGGCCCTCTCGGTCGCGGTCCAGGTCTTCTC
Source organism: uncultured Solirubrobacterales bacterium (assembly GCA_963838035.1). Taxonomy (GTDB): domain Bacteria; phylum Actinomycetota; class Thermoleophilia; order Solirubrobacterales; family 70-9; genus CAVVNN01. The sequence continues at coordinate 449,658 of CAWIPM010000002.1, read as the reverse complement.
CTTCAAGGCATTCCGCCGCCGTGTCCTGCTGATGGCGCCGCTGCACCACCACTTCGAGATGATGGCCTGGTCGGAGACCAAGATCATGCTCCGCTTCTGGATCATCGCCGCGGTCTGCTCCGGGATCGGCTTCACGCTCTACCAGCAGTCGATCGGGCGCTGAGCCCTTCGCGGCTCCAGATGCCGTCGAAGGCCTTGCCCGCACCTCGGCGAGCGGTTAGGCTCGCGTCGGGTGTGGGAACCAGTCGCCGGGTATCGATGAGGAGGACTTTCATGTCGGATCGCTTGGGTCGTTTCGCGCCGCTGACGGGCGTTGTCTTTTTCCTGCTGACGGTTGCCGCCATCTTCACGGGCGGCGAAACGCCGAACGCGAATTCCAGCGCCGCAAAGGTGATCGCCTACTACGCCTCCCACCGTTCCGCGGTCGAGACGTCGGCCATCCTGATCGCGCTCGCCTTCCTCTTCCTGGTGCTGTTCGCCGGATCGCTGCGCTCATTCCTGCGCCGCACTCCGGCGACCGAGGGTCTCGCCGCACTTTCTCTGGCCGGCGCTGTGGTGATGGCGGTCGGAGCGCTGATAGTCACCGGAATCGAATACGGGCTCGCGCACAACCTGGGCCACCTGACCCCTGCCAGCGCTCAGGCCCTGAGCTTCCTCAGCAACGAACTCTTCCTCGTTGTGATCGGCGGGGGCCTTCTGTTCGCTCTGCCGAGCGGACTGGCGATCCTGCGCGGGGCCGGGCTGCCCAGGTGGCTGGGCTGGTTGGGGGTTGTGCTCGGCATCTTCTTCGTGATTCCATTCCTGATCTTCCCGGCACTGCTGGGCACGCTGATCTGGACGGCGATCGTCAGCGTCCTGATCTATCTGCGAAGCAGCCCGCCTAGCGCTGAGCCCGCGGCTGCGCCCGGCGCCCCGGGGGCCTCAGGCGGCTGAACACACTCCGCAGCAAACCCGGAATCGGCGGGTTGGTCGCGACATGGGAGCCCGGCCGAACAGGGCTTCCGCAACGATCGCGCTCCTGGCATGGGCGTTGGCGTTGCCGGCATTGCTGGACACCGCTACCGCCGGCGCCTCGCCGGAGCACTGGTCGCCGCGTCCCACCACGGCGCCCTGGCAATGGCAGCTGCAGGGGAAGATCGAGACGACCATCCCGGCGGCCGTCTACGACATCGACGGCTTCGAAACTCCGGCGAGCACGGTGCGGCGGCTTCACCGGCAGGGACGCAAGGCGGTCTGCTATCTCGACGTCGGCAGCTGGGAGTCCTATCGCCCCGACAGTGGCCAGTTTCCTCGCTCGGTGATCGGCCGCAAATACGCGGGCTTCCCCGATGAGCGCTGGCTCGACGTCAGCCGTTTCCGTCGCTTCGCGCGGCCGCTGAAGCGCCGCTTCGCGATGTGCGCCCACAAGGGCTTTGATGCGGTCGAGCCCGATAACATGGCGGGTTGGGAAGGGGAGAACAGGACCGGTTTCCACATCACCCGCACCGACCAGCTCCGCTTCAACCGCTGGGTTGCCCGTCAGGTTCATGCGCGCGGGATGGCGGTGGCGCTGAAGAACGACGGCCGCCAAGCCGCAGAGCTGGTTCACAACTTCGACTTCGCGATCGTCGAGCAGTGCTTCCAGTACCACGAATGCGGCTTCTACACGGACACCTTCGTGCGCGACGATAAGGCTGTCTTCGAGGCCGAGTACGAACGGGAGCCGAAGCAGTACTGCAAGACCGCGCGGGCAATCGGCTTCAGTGCGATCCACAAGTCCTATGACTTGTTCGCGCGACCCTGGCAGCCCTGCATGCGCTGAAGCCTGCGGTATCGAAGGTCTGCCGCTGCCGGGGGCGAAGATGCCTTCGTGACTGCGCCGCCGCCCAGGAAGCCCCGTCCGCCATTGCCCGAGGGACCATTTCTGGTCATCGGACTGGCTCGCTCGGGCCGCGCTGCCGCCGCGCTGCTTGCCTCGCTGGGCGAGGCGGTTAGGGGGGTCGATTCGGGGCATCCCGATGGCGCGGCAGGGCTGCGGGAGGTGGGCGTCGAAGTTGTCCTGGATACGGATGGATCGGCACTTCTGGATGGCACGAGGACCGTCGTCAAGAGCCCGGGCGTGCCCCGGGAGGCGCCGGTGATCGCGGCCGCGTTGGAGCGCGGCATCGAGGTGGTCGGCGAGCTGGAGCTTGCCTGGCGGGCGATCCCGAACCGCTTCGTCGCCGTGACCGGCACCAATGGCAAGACGACGACGGTCGAGCTGCTCGGTCACGTCTACCGGACCGCCGCCGAGCCCGTCGCGGTGGCCGGCAACGTCGGCACACCCCTCTCCTCCCTCGCCGGGGAGGTCGACCTGGGCGCCACCGTGGTCTGCGAGGCCTCCAGCTTCCAGCTCGAGGACAGCGTCGCCTTCGCCCCGGAGTGCGGTGTCTTCCTCAACCTGGCCCCCGACCACCTCGATCGCCATAAGGACCTCGATTCCTATCTGGCGGCGAAGCTGCGCATCTTCGCCAACCAGGGCAATGACGACGTCGCCGTCTATGACGCTGACGACCCAGCTCTCGCCGGCGCCGACCTGGGGGGTTGCGCCCGACGCGTCTCCTTCTGCCACGGGGCCGGGCCCGACTGCGAGGTCTCGCTTTCCGGGGGGATGATCTTCCACGAGGGGGAGCCCTTGCTCGGGGTCGGCGAGCTGGGCCTGTTCGGGGAGCACAACGTCGCCAACGCGATGGCTGCCACCGCCGCGGCGCTGTCGATGGGGATCGACCGCGACGCGGTGCGCGAGGGGCTGCGCAGCTTCGCTGGGGTGCCACACCGGCTCGAGCAGGTGGCGGAGATCGGCGGCGTCCGCTTCGTCAACGACTCCAAGGCGACCAATGTCGCCTCGGCGACGGTGGGGCTGCGCGCCTTCGCGGACGGTATCCACGCGATTCTCGGAGGCAGCGAGAAGGGCGAGGAGTATGCGCCGCTGGTCGACCCGATTCGAGAGCGCTGCGCTGCCTGCTACCTGATCGGCGCCTCCGCCGACCGGCTTGCCTCTGAGCTGGCGCCGGTGGTCGAGGCCGGGGTCGATCTGCGCCGCTGCGACGATCTCGAGGACGCGGTGCGCCGGGCTGCCGGCGCGGCCCGTCCCGGCGAGGCGGTGCTGCTCTCGCCGGCCTGCGCCAGCTTCGACTCCTTTGCCAACTTCGAAGAGCGCGGCGAGCGCTTCCGCCAGATCGTCGAGGGGCTTCGGTGAGCGCCCGCGTCGCGACTCTGGGCCGTCCGGCAAAGCCGCGGAAGGCAAAGAGGCGAACACGGGCCGGCGCCCCCTCAGCTGAGTACAACATCCTGCTCACCGCGACGCTCTGTCTGCTCGCCTTCGGCGCGGTGATGGTCTTCTCCGCCAGCTCGACCACCCAGGTCCTCAGCAACGGTGGTCTCGCCAACAGCGCCTACTACCTGAAGCGCACGCTGATGTTCGGCGCGGTCGGCCTGGTCGTCATGCACCTCGCCGCCCGGCACGGGCTGGCGCTGGTCCGCCGCGCCACCCCGGCGATCCTGGTGATGTCGCTCTTCCTGCTGGTTGCCGTGCTCGGTGTCGGCTCGACCGTCAACGGCGCCAGCCGTTGGATCGGCTCTGGCTCCCTGCAGATTCAGCCATCTGAGCTGGCCAAGGTAGCTCTCGTCCTCTACGGCGCCGACATGCTGGCGCGCAAGCCGAAACGGGCCAGGACGATCGAGGGGATGAAGCCCTACCTCCTCATCGTCGCCCTGGCCTGCCTGCTGATCGTGATCGAGCCCGATCTCGGGACGGCGATGGTCGTCGCCTTCTCGGTCGGGGCGACTCTGGTCGCGGCCGGAGCCCGCCCCCGCGACCTTGCTCTGATCGCGTTCGGGCTCGGCTTCGTCGTCCTCCTCCTCACCCTGGTCGAGCCCTACAGGATGGCCCGCCTCACCGGCTTCCTTCACCCTGGCACGGACTCCTCCGGCGCCGGCTTTCAGGCAGCGCAGGCGAAGATCGCGCTCGGGTCGGGCGGAATCTTCGGCGTCGGCATCGGCAACGGGGTGCAGAAGGCCTTCTACCTCCCCGAGGCCCACACCGACATGATCTCGGCTGTGATCGGCGAGGAGCTGGGGATGATCGGGATCGTCGGCGTCGTCGGCCTCTTCTCGCTGTTCGGCTACGCAGGCTTGCGCATCGCGCAGCAGGCGAAGGACAATTACGGCAAGCTCCTCGTCGCCGGCCTGACCTCCCTTGTCCTGGTCCAGGCGACGATCAACCTCTTCGCGGTGATGGGGCTGGCGCCGTTGACCGGTGTACCTCTGCCCTTCGTCTCTTACGGCAACAGCAGCCTGTTGGCGACGCTGTTCGCGGTGGGGCTGATCCTCAACGTGGCCCGCGGGGGGACCGCGGGCGCTGGCAAACTGCGGGTCGTCGAGGGTGGGCGCTCGCCCACACGCAAAAGGAGTGGAACCAGCGGTGGCAAGAGCGGTCAGAGTCGTGGTGGCGGCGGGCGGAACCGCCGGACACGTCGTGCCGGCCATGGCGGTCGCCGCCGAGCTTCGGGCTAGCGGCGCCCGGGTCAGCTTCCTCGGTACCCGCGAGCGGATCGAGGCCGAGCTGGTGCCGGCTGCCGGATATGAGATCGACTTCATCGAGGCGCGCGGGATCGACCGCCACAATCCGCTGCGCGCAGCGGTGGCCGCCGCCGAGGCTCTGGTCGCGGTTGGGACTGCACGACGGGCGATCCGCCGCCGCAAGGCCGACGTCGTGGTGGGCGGCGGCGGCTTCGTCGCCGGGCCGGCGGGGCTGGGCGCGGTGCTCTCCGGCGTGCCGCTGGTCCTCACCGAGGCGGACAGCCACCTCGGCCTCGCCAACCGCCTGCTTGCGAGGCCGGCGAGGCGGGTCTGTCTCGCCTTCCCGATCGCGGGAAGGGAGGGAGGGCGCTACATGGTGACCGGTCGTCCGGTGCCCGCCGCGGTGCTCGAGGCCGATCGTGCCAAGGCGCGGAAGAGATTCGGGATTCCAGACGAGGCGCTCTGCCTGCTTGTGATGGGCGGGAGCCAGGGGGCCCGCTCGATCAACCTTGCCGCGATCGAGGCCTTCGCGGAGCGCGGCGATCGTCGCTTCCACGTCATCCATCTCGCCGGCCGGCGCGACTTCGACGAGATCGAGCGGCGCCTGGCCGCGGCTCCGCACGGGGGTCGTTACACCCTGCTCGCCTACGAGCCCGACCTCGGCGACACGCTGGCGGCGTGCGACCTGGCGCTTGCCCGGTCGGGAGGTTCGATCTTCGAGCTGACCGCCGCGGGCAGGCCGGCGATCCTCGTCCCCTACCCGCACGCCACCGCCGGCCACCAGAGCGCCAATGCGGCCTGGATGGCGGAGGCCGGCGCGGCGCTGGCGATCCCCGACGAGGAGCTGAGCGCGGAGCGGCTTGAGGCCGAGGTCGCCCGCCTGCTCGGGGACGAGCGACGCTTGGCGACGATGGCGAGCGCCGCGGCCTCGCTTGCCCGTCCCGACGCATCGCGCCGGATCGCCGACGAGGTCCTGGCGGTGGCGAAGCGATGAGACTTCCTGTGTCAACCCCCCACGGGTTGAAGGCGGATGAGATTGCCATGTCTTGCGGGGTCGTAGGGAACTTCGTCCTGCCAGCAACGCCAGAGCACGCGCAGCCAGGCGCGGCCGAGGACCCTGATCGCGTGGGGATGCTCGAGCCCGCGGCCGCGGGCATCGAGGTAGACCTTCCGCGCCCAGGGATGGGTGTGGCGGGTGGAGTTGGCAAGGCAGGCGACGGCGTCGCGCAATCGCTTGTCGCAAGCCCAGCGAAAGCCGGCGACCTTGCGCTTGCCCGACTCCCTGGCGACCGGTGCCATGCCGGCGTCGGCGGCCAGCGCCTCCTGCGTCGGGTAGCGCGAGCGGTCGTCGCCGATCTCGGCGACCAGCCGCGCCGCGGTGATCACCGACTTGGGGTCCTTGAACAGCGGCAGGAAGACCTGCCCGTCGGGGTGGGCGCGCACTGCCCCGGCGATCTGGGAGGTGAGCTCGCGGATCTGGCAGACGATCGGCCGCAGGGCCGCCACCAGGCCGAGCACCGCTCCTCGCCGGGCCTCGGCCTCCATCTCCCCGGCGCGTCCCGCCGGCGCGGTGCGCAGCCGCTCGAGCAGCTCGGCCGCCGAGCGCCGGCCGCAGTAGCCATTGCGGGCGAGGAAGCCCTCCAGGCGCTTCTCGCCGAGCCCACGTGCGTCGGCCGGAGCGGGGTAGCGCTCCAGGAAGGCGAGCGCGATCGGGCTGTCGACGTCGGCGAAGATCCGCGCCGCGCCGGGCCAGAAGGCATCCAGCTGCGCTCGCAGCTCGTTGGCCAGTCGCACCCTGGCGCCGACGAGGTCCTCGCGGGTGCGGGTCAGCGCCCGCAGCGCCTTGGTCTCGTCGGAGTTCGGCGCCAGGGCCCGGTGGCGATGGGAGTCGGTGCGCGCCAGCTCGGCCAAGACGAAGGCATCGAAGCCGTCGGACTTGCCTCCGGCGGCCTCATAGCGAGGGCGGGTTGCCTTCAGCTTGTTGGGATGGATCGGCAAGACCGTGAAGCCGGCCTCCAGGAGGCGATCGACCAAGAGCCCGTCCGGCCGCTCGATCGCCACCCGGCAGACGCCGAGGGCCCGCATCCGGGCGATCAGCCCCTCGATTCCCGCCTCCTCATGGGCATGGAGCTCGCCCGCGAGGCTCGTGCCGCTCTCGTCGACCACGCAGAGCGCGTGCTCCTCGCTGGCCCAGTCGATGCCGGCAAACGTCTCATCCATCGGTTCCCTCCTCGGATCGCTTCCACTTGCGCCGGCCGGGAGCTACCGTTGCGGGTGCTCATAGTTGGGCGCTCGGGTGCGCCACTTCCTGTGGCCGCTTCAGGTGCCTCCGACCGCCGGGAGACGCTGGTCTCATCGTGGCCCTCTGCGGGGCAAGCGACGACGGCGTTCTCCCGACGGCGGTCGGCTTCTCTATGTGCTCCCCCGGGATCTTCGACGGCCTCGCTTCGCTCGGCCTCCATATCTAGATCTCAGAAGAACAAGGGGGAGGTTCTCCTATGAGCGACTGGGCCTCTCGCCGGCTTCACTTCGTCGGGATCGGCGGGGCCGGGATGAGCGGGCTGGCGCTGGTCTGCGCAGAGCTGGGCGCGACGGTCACCGGCAGCGACCGCGCCGACTCCTCATATATGGACCGGCTGCGCGCGGCCGGGCTCGAGCCGGCGATCGGACACAACGCGGCCAACCTTCCCGACGGGGCCGAGGTGGTCGTCTCGACGGCGATCGGCGCCGACAACCCCGAGCTGGCGGCGGCGCAAGGCCGCGGTGCGCGAGTGATCCACCGCGGCGAGCTACTCGCCGAGCTCTGTGCAGAGAAGCGGCTGATCGCGGTCGCCGGCACCCACGGCAAGACGACGACGACCGCGATGCTGGTCTGGGCGCTGCAGGCGGTCGGCGCCGACCCGGCCTTCTTCGTCGGCGGCGAGGCGCCGGGGCTCGGCGATGGCGGCGCTGCAGCCAACGCCGGCTGGGGCGAGGGCGAGTGGGTGGTGGCCGAGGCCGACGAGAGTGACGCCAGCTTTCTCGAGCTGAAGCCCGAGATCGCCGTCGTCACAAACGTCGAGATGGACCACCACGCCCGCTGGGGCTCGTTGGCGGAGCTGCGCGCGGCCTTCGAGCGGTTCACGGCGGGGGCCCGATGCGCCGAGTTCGGTGCCGACACCCCCGGCCCGGCCGATCTCCCGCTCGCAGTCCCCGGCCGCCACAACCTCCTCAACGCCCGCGCTGCCCTGGCCGCTATCGGCCTGGCCGGGATGGATGTCGACGCCGCCGCCGCGGCGCTGGCGGACTTCCCCGGGGTGCGGCGGCGCCTGGAGCTGAAGGGCAAGCGCAACGGCGCCCGCATATATGACGACTACGCGCATCACCCGACCGAGGTGCGCGCAACGCTGTCGGCGTTGCGCGAGATGGAGCCCGAGCGCCTGGTCGCGGTCTTCCAACCGCACCTCTACTCACGCACCAAGGCGCTCTCGGAGCAGTTCGGCGCGGCGCTGGCCCTGGCCGACGAGGTCGCGGTGCTCGACGTCTACCCGGCGCGCGAGGAGCCGGTCGGCGAGCTGGCCGGGGTCAGTGGGCTGCAGGTCGCCCGGGCCGCGGCCGAGCGCATGGGCGGGCGAACGGTTTGGTGGACTCCCACGCTCGAGGCTGCCCAGGCGGCCCTGGCTACGCATCTCGGTCCCGGCCAGGTTCTGGTCACGATCGGCGCCGGCGACGTCTTCAAGCTGGGCGAGGCTCTGGTCGCAGATGGGAGAGGGCGATGAGCGCGCCTCCCGCCGGGGTCGAGCCCGATTATCCGCTCGCCCGTCTGACAACGGTGCGCACCGGTGGCCCGGCGGACTGGTTCGCTCGGCCGCAAACCGAGTTGGAGCTGCTGGCGCTGCTGGCTTGGGCCGGGGAGGAGGGGGTGGCGGTGGGAGTGGTCGGGTCCGGGTCGAACCTCCTGGTCGCCGACGACGGCTTCCGCGGCCTCGCGACCAAGCTGGACGGCGACCTCGCGACGATCGAGCGCCAGGGCGAGCGCGTTCTCTGCGGTGGCGGCGCCCGCCTGCCGTCGGCGGCGGCAAAGGCGGCGGGGTGGGGGCTCTCCGGACTCGAGTTCGGAATCAACATCCCCGGCACCGCGGGGGGCGCGGTGAAGATGAACGCCAACGCCTACGGCGGCCAGCTCGCCAGGGTGCTCGAGTGGGTCGACGTCTGCTCGGCGTCCGGGCGCGAGCGGCGCTCGCCGGAGCAGCTCGGCTTCGCCTATCGCCGCTCCAACCTCGGCCCCGCCGAGATCGTCTCGCGCGCCTCGTTCCTGCTCGAGCCCGCCGAGCCGGCGGCGGTGAAGGCGACGCTGGCGGAGATGCGCGAGAAGCGCCGCGAGGCCCAGCCGTCGGGGATCAAGACCTTCGGCTCGACCTTCAAGAACCCCGAGGACGCGCGTGCCGATGGCCGCTCCGCCGGCCAGTTGCTCGAGGCTGCCGGCTGCCGCGGCCTCCGGCATGGAGGAGCCCGCTTCTCCGAGAAGCACGCGAACTTCGTCGAGAACTCCGGCGATGCAACCACAGCCGACGTGCTGGAGCTGATGGCGGAGGGCCGCCGCCGCGTCCACGAGCGGTTCGGCATCGAGCTGGAGCCCGAGGTTCAGGTCCTGGGCGAGGTGCGCTGGCCCGTGAGCTGGGAACTGTGAAGCGTCGACTGCTCATCGTCGCCGGCGTCGTCGTCCTCGCCGGCGCCGCATATCTGCTCCTGCTACGCAACACAACCGTCGCCCCCACCGTCGTCCCGGCTCGCGCCACGTCGGCGATCGGCATCGGGTCGAGCGCTGTCGGGGTCTCCGCCGAAGGCGTCGTCCTCAGTTGGCTGCCGTCCCCGGGGGTGGGGACGCTTCCCCTGCTGCCGCTCTCCGAACCGCCGAAGAGCGGCCGCCTGGCCGGCACGGCGCTGGCGCAGGCACGCGTTCTCGGCGCTGCTCCCCCCGGCCTCCGCCCCTACCTCGCGCGCAGCTACTACGGCGAAAGCGGGGTGGACGTCGTCACCAGCTCGGGGATCGAACTGCGCTTTGGAGACGACTCACAGAGGGTGAAGAAGTGGCGCGCCGCCGCCGCGGTCCTCGCCGATCCGTCGGTTACGGCGCTCGATTATGTAAACGTCTACGCACCCAACCACCCGGCGACAGGCGGGTCAGGCCATGCACTTCCGCCCACTCCCTGAGCCCTCAACCGAGGGGTTAGACTAGCTCAACACTCAAGTTCGACTTGAGGGATGTGCCTTGCAGGATGCCTCCCGGCGGTTTGACAGGATCCCCGGAATACCCTACGTTGAGCGCAATTTCCGTGGTTACAGCGAATGCTTGAACCCTAGAGCGTTGCTGAAGCCTCGGACGGAATAAAGGCTCAACTCAAATTCCAGTCCTTGGGGACTGGGCAGATTCCAGTCCAACCAAGACTGGGTTCGGAGAAATCGGGAGATGGAATCCACTTACCTTGCGGTTATCAAGGTTGTCGGGGCCGGCGGCGGCGGGACCAATGCCGTCAGCCGGATGGTCGATGCGGGAATTCGCGGCGTCGAGTTCGTCGCCGTCAACACCGACGCCCAGGCTCTGCAGGCCTGCGATGCCGACATCAAGCTTTCGATCGGGCAGGAGCTGACCCGCGGCCTCGGCGCCGGCGGCAACCCCGAGGTTGGAGCGGGTGCCGCGGCGGAGAGCCGCGACGAGATCAAGGAGGCGCTGAAGGGGGCCGACATGGTCTTCGTCACCGCGGGCGAGGGCGGCGGCACCGGCACCGGGTCGGCGCCGATCATCGCCGAGATCGCCAAGGAGGAGATCGGCGCGCTGACCGTCGGCGCGGTCACCAAGCCCTTCGAGTTCGAGGGCAAACGACGGATGCAGCAGGCGCTCGAGGGGATCGAGAAGCTGCGCAACAACGTCGACACCCTGATCATCGTCCCCAACGAGAAGCTGCTGCAGGCGGTCGAGCGGCGCACGAGCGTGCTGGACGCCTTCCGCCAGGCAGACGACATCCTGCGCCAGGGCGTGCAGGGGATCACCGACCTGATCACGATCCCGGGCCTGATCAACCTCGACTTCGCCGACGTGCGCACGATCATGCGCGACGCCGGCTCGGCGCTGATGGGCGTCGGCTCGGCCTCCGGCGAGGCTCGTGCGCTCGATGCGGCCAAGGCTGCGATCACCTCCCCTCTGATCGAGGAGTCGATCAAAGGCGCGACCGGGATGCTGCTCAACATCACCGGCCCCGAGGACCTCGGGCTGTTCGAGGTCAACGAGGCGGCCCAGCTGGTCCAGGCCGAGGCCGACGACAACGCCAACATCATCTTCGGCTCGGTCGTCGACCAGTCGATGCGCGACGAGGTCCGGGTCACCGTTATCGCGACCGGCTTCGAGGGCTTCGAGCTGCTCGCCCGCTCTCCGCAGCGGGTGCGTCGCCGCTACGAGAGCCGGCCGCGGATCTCGGGTGAGGACACCGACATCCGCAAACTGCGGGTGAGCGACGACGACATCGACGTCCCGGGGTTCCTCAAGGAATAGATCTGGGGCAGCGCGGGAGGGGTCATCGGCAGACCCTCCTCCCGCCGCTTCGCGGGAGTTGGTGAGGCCGGGTGCCGTCGGGGGCCCCTCCTCAGGCCGCTTCGCGGGAGTTCCTGAGAAGGAGCCCCCGGCGGCCCTCGGGGCGCGCGCCAGCTAGCCTGCCCGCCGTGAGCCTGCGGCGGACACCCCTACGCGAGAGGCATCGTGAGTTGGGGGCGAAGCTTGTTGATTTCGCCGGGTGGGAGATGCCCGTCAGCTATGAGGGGATCCGGGAGGAGCACTCGGCGGTGCGGAGGCATGCGGGGATGTTTGACGTCTCCCACATGGGCGAGGTCGAGATCGAGGGGACCGGGGCGCTCGCCTTCCTGCAGCGGGTCCTCTCCAACGACGTCGGCGCGGTCGATGTCGGCGGCGCCCAGTACTCGTGCCTGTGCGACGAGGCCGGGGGCATTCTCGACGACCTCTTCACCTACCGGCTCGGCCACGACCGTTGGCTGGTCGTGACCAATGCCGCCAACCATGAGGCCGACCTCGAATGGCTCGGGCGCTGGAGTCGCGACTTCGACGTCTCCGTGCGCGACGTCGCCGACCGCTACGCGATGCTCGCAGTGCAGGGCCCGCATGCCCGCGGGATCGTCGGCGAGGCGCTGGGCGTCGAGCTTCCCGCCCGGATGCGTGTGGCCGCCGTGCGGATCGGCAGTCGCCCGGCGCTCGCCTGCGGCACCGGCTACACGGGCGAGGACGGGGTCGAGCTGCTGCTCGACCCGGAGGTGGCGACCCCGGTCTGGGCGGAGTTGCTCGACGCGGGCGTCGTGCCCTGCGGCCTCGGCGCCCGCGACACCCTGCGCCTTGAGGTCTGCTACCCGCTGCACGGCAACGACATCTCTCCTCAGCGCAACCCGATAGAGGCCGGCCTCGGCTGGTGCTGCAGGGCCGATCCATCGGGTTTCGTCGGATCCGAGCCGATCGCCCGGGTGCGGGCCGAGGGGCCGGCCGAGAAGCTGGTGCCGCTGCGGATCGAGGGAGCCGGCATCCCGCGCCAGGGCAACGCGGTGCTGGCCGGGGGCGAGCAGGCCGGAGTAGTCACTTCGGGCACCTTCTCTCCCTCGCTCGAGGCCGGGATCGGGCTGGCCTACGTCCGCGCCGACCTGGCCGAGCCCGGGACTGAGGTCGAGATCGACGTGCGTGGCAAGCGCCGGGCCGCGCGGATAGCTTCCAAGCCCCTATACCGGAAGGAGAAGTGACCTTGGCCGATGCGACCTACCCCGATGAGCTGATCTACCACGACCAGCACGATTGGGCCCGTCTGGAGGGGGACGAGCACGCCGTCTTCGGGATCACCTGGTACGCCCAGGACAGCCTCGGCGAGGTGGTCTTCTATGACCCGCCGGAGGTGGGAGCCACGATCGTCAAGGACTCCCCCTACGCCGAGGTCGAGTCGGTCAAGGCGGTCTCGGACGTGATCGCGCCGATGTCGGGCGATATCGTCGAGGTCAACGACGCGCTCGGCGACTCCCCGGAGAAGATCAACGAGGACCCCTATGGCGAGGGCTGGCTGGTCAAGGTGAAGCTCAGCCACCCGAGAGAGGCCGACGCCCTGCTCGGCGCCGCGGAATACCGCAAGTTGGTCGAAAGCGAGTGAGGTGCCGGCGCCCTTCGCTTCCGTAGCCTTAACCGAGTGACCCGCTACACGTCAGCAACCCCTGCCGACCAAGCCGAGATGTTGGCGGCGATCGGCGTCGACTCGGTCGCGGAGCTGTTCGAGCAGGTCCCCGAGCCGCTGCGCCTCGGCGGCCCGCTGAAGCTGGCGCCGGGGATGAGCGAGGCCGAGGTCTTCGAGCGGCTGGCCGAGCTGGCCGGTCGCAATGCCGACGCCGAAGAGCAGGTCTGCTTCGTCGGCGCGGGGATGTATGACCATTACGTGCCGGCGATCGTCGACGCGATCACGCAGCGCTCGGAGTTCCTCACCCCCTACACCCCCTACCAGCCGGAGATCTCCCAGGGCGGGCTCCAGGTCATGTTCGAGTTCCAGACAGCGATGTCGGAGCTGACCGGCCTGCCGGTCGCAAACGCCGGGCTCTACGAGGGGCCTTCCTCGGTCGCCTCCGCCGGCTATCTGGCAATCGGGGCGACAGGGCGTCGCCGTTTCGTCGTCTCCCGTGGCGTCCACCCGCACAGCCGCGAGACGCTCGCGACCTACTCGCGGGGCTACGGCGCCGAGGTGGTCGAAGTGGGGCTCGACGGCGGCGTCACCGACGCCGCGGCGCTGGCCGCCGCCGTCGACGGCGAGACCGCCGCGGTCTTCCTGCAGAGCCCCAACTTCCTCGGCGCGGTCGAGGACGTCGAGGCGCTCGGCGCGGCGGCGAAGGAGCAGGGGGCGCTGCTGGTCGTCGCCTGCGACCCGATCACGCTGAGCATCCTGAAGCCGCCCGGCGAGTGCGGCGCCGACATCGCCCTCGGCGAGGGCCAGCCACTCGGCAACCGACTCGACTTCGGCGGCCCCTCGTTCGGCTTCTTCTGCGCCGCCGAGGAGCAGATCCGCCGCATGCCCGGGCGAATCGCCGGCGAGACCGAGGACGTTGACGGGCGCCGGGGCTTCGTCCTCGCCCTGCAGACCCGCGAGCAGCACATCCGCCGCGAGAAGGCGACCAACAACATCTGCACTGCGCAGGCTCTGAACGCGCTGGCGGCGACGATCCACCTCGCCTGGCTGGGCCGCGAGGGCTTCCGCGAGCTGGGCGCGCTGCTGGCGCAGCGCACCGCCTACGCGCGCGAGCGGCTGACCGCCGCCGAGGGGGTCGAGCTTCTGCACGAGGCGCCGGTGGTTCGCGAGTTCGCGGTCAACCTCGACGCACCGGTCGAGGCTGTGCTGGAGCGCTGCGCCGAGCGCGGCGTCGCCGCCGGCTACCCGCTCGCCCGCGAGTATCCAGAGCACCCCGACGGGCTTCTCATCGCGATCACCGAGCGCCGCACCCGTGCCCAGATAGACGCCCTCGCCGAGGCCCTGGGCGCAGCCGTCGCTGCCGAGGCGGTAACGGTCGGATGATCGTGAATCGGATGCAGGAGGAAGACGTGCTGACGATCTTCGAGCGCTCGAAGCCCGGCCGGCGCGCTGCGGCGTTGCCGGACGTCGAAGTCCCCGAGCGCCCGCTCGAGGAGCTGATCCCAGCCAATCTGCTGCGCGCCGAGCCACCAAGCCTGCCGGAGGTCTCCGAGCCGGAGATAGTCCGCCACTACAACCGGCTCTCCCGCCGCAACTTCGACCTCGACACCGGCTTCTACCCGCTCGGCTCCTGCACGATGAAGCACAACCCGCGGCTCAACGAGCGGGTCGCGGCGCTGCCCGGGCACGCACGCCTGCACCCCGCCCAGGACCCACGCCAAGCCCAGGGCGCGCTGGAGCTGATGTGGCTGCTGCAGCGCTCCCTGGCCGAGATATGCGGGCTGTCGCACGTCAGCCTGCAGCCCTCCGCCGGGTCCCACGGCGAGCTGGCCGGGCTGCTGCTGACCCGCGCCTTCCACGCCGATCGCGGCGAAGAGCGGACCAAGGTGCTCGCCCCCGACACCTCGCACGGGACCAACCCGGCCTCGGTGACGATGGCCGGCTACGACATCGTGAAGGTCGCCACCGATGAGCGCGGCGGGGTCGAGATGGACGACCTGCGGGCGAAGGTGTCCGAGGAGGTCGCCTGCCTGATGCTGACCAACCCGAACACGCTCGGCCTCTTCGACGAGAACATCGCCGAGATCGGGGGGCTGATCCACGAGGCGGGCGGAACCCTCTACTACGACGGCGCCAACCTCAACGCGGTGATGGGCCATTCGCGGCCGGGCGATATGGGCTTCGACATCGTCCACGTCAATCTCCACAAGTCCTTCAGCCAGCCGCACGGCGGCGGCGGGCCGGGGGCGGGGCCGATCGCCGTCTCGGAGCGGATCGAGCCCTACCTCCCACGGCCCCAGGTCGTGCGGCGGGAGGGGGAGAACGGGGGCGGGCCCTCCTTCGACCTCGATCACGACCGGCCGAAATCGATCGGCCGGTTGCGCGGCTTCCAGGGCAACTTCGGCGTCTTCGTCCGCTCTTACGCCTACATCCTCAGCCTCGGGGCCGACGGTCTCGCCGAGGCCTCGGAGACGGCGGTGCTGAACGCCAACTACCTGAAGGCGCGGCTCGCCGGGGGCCGCGCGGGCGAGCGCCTCCCGGTCGCCTACGACCGCCACTGCATGCACGAGTTCGTCCTCTCCGGCAAGCC
Organism: uncultured Solirubrobacterales bacterium; assembly: GCA_963838035.1. GTDB lineage: Bacteria > Actinomycetota > Thermoleophilia > Solirubrobacterales > 70-9 > CAVVNN01. The sequence goes on along the minus strand of CAWIPM010000002.1, from coordinate 434,337 downwards.
GATGAAGCGAGAGCTGGGGCTGGCCACCCTCGACCTGGCCAAGCGCCTGCTCGACTTCGGCTTCCACCCGCCGACGGTCTATTTCCCGTTGCTGGTCGAGGAGGCACTGATGATCGAGCCGACCGAGACCGAGACGAAGGAGAGCCTCGACGCCTTCGCCGACGCGGTCGAGCAGATCCTCGCGGAGGCCGAGCGGGACCCCGAGGTCGCCAAACAGGCCCCCTACACAACCCCGGTTCGTCGCCTCGACGAGGTGCGAGCCACCCGCCACCCGGTCATCCGCCAGCCCCTCGATTGACCGCCCGTCGGCGGGGGTTAGAGCTCAGGTAGTTCCTGCTCGAGGTCGAGGACGGGGGCGAAGAGGTCGCCATGGCGGTCGACTCGCCTGAGGACATCGCCCGCCTCGAAGGCCAGGGAAGCTGCGTCGTCGCTCTCGACCGCCCGCTCGACCTCCTCCCAGCTGACGGGGGTGGAGACGGTGGGGCGTTCGCGGGCACGCAGTGAGTAGACGGCGACGGTTGTCTTGCGGCGGTGGTTCTGGGACCAGTCGACGAAGACCTTGCCTCTGCGTTCGACCTTCTTCATCTTCGAGACCACCTTGTCCGGCGTCTGCTTCTCGAGCAGCTGGGCGATCGCTTTGGCGAACGGTTTGGTCTCCTCGTAGCCGACCTTGGAGTTGAGAGGGACGTAGACCTGGAGCCCCTTCGAGCCCGAGGTCTTGGGGAAGGCCTCGATCCCGAAATGGCCGAACAGCTCACGCAGGCGGATCGCGACCCGGCAGCAATCGATGACGTCGGCGGGCGGGCCCGGGTCGAGGTCGAAGGCCAGAACCGTCGGGCGGTCTGGGTGATTCGCCAACGAGAGCGAGGGGTGCAGCTCCAGCGCCGCCAGCTGCGCCATCCAGACCAGAGTCGCTCGGTCTTCGCAGACGCAGAAGTCGATCTCGCCCGCGCGCGGGCCGGCGAGCACGGTCGCGGTCTTCACCCAGGGCGGTCGGTGCTTGGGGCAGCGCTTCTCGAAGAAGGCGGCCTCGGTGTTCTCGACACCTTCGGGGAAACGGCGCAGGGTCACCGCCCGGCCGGCGAGGTGGGGGACCATCACCGGCGCCACCTTCGCGTAGTAGTCGACCGCCTCTCCCTTGGTGAAGCCCGCCTTCGGGTAGAGGACCTTGTCGAGGTTGGTGAGCTTCAGCTCACGGCCATCGACCTCGACCTGGCGGTCTTCGCCCACCGGCTACTTGGTGGACTTGGACTTCGGCTTGGCCCGGGACGCGGGGCGTTTGGGCGCGGTCTTGGCCTTGGCCTTCTTGGGCGTGGGCTTGCGCGTCTTGCCGCCCTTCGCCCTGACCGCGGCGATGCTCTCCTCCAGCGCCGCCAACAGGTCGGGGGCCTCGGTCGCCTGAGGCTCCGCTGCGGGCCGTGCGACCATCTCCTTGCCTTCGGCCTTGCGTTCGATCAGTGCCATCAGCTCCTCGCGGTACTCATCGCGGTAGGCGGAGGGGTCGAAACTGCGGGTGAGCGAGTCGATCAGCCGGGTCGCCATCTCGACCTCACGCTTGGCCACCTTCGGCTTCTCGGCCGGGAGCGCGTCCTCCAGCTCCGACGGGGGCACGACCTCGTCGGCGAATCTCATCGTCGTCAGGGTGAGCACGCCACCGGTCGGCCGGATCGCCGCCAGGTGCTCCTTGTTGCGGAAGACGAAGCGGGCGATCGCGACCTTGCCCGATTTCTCCATCGCTTCGGCGAGCAGCGAGTAGGCCCTCTCGGCGCCCTCCGCCGGGCCGAGGTAATAGGGGCTGTCGAAGTAGATCGGGTCGATCTCACTGAGGTCGACGAAGTCCTGGACTGCGATCGCGCGCGACTTCTCCGGGGCGAGCGAGGCCATCTCCTCTTTGCCCAGCGGCACGTAGTTGCCCGCGGTGATCTCGAACGCCTTGACGATCTTCTCGTAGGGGACCTCCTCATCGGTTCCCTCGGCGACCCGGCGGTGGCGGATGCGGGCGCCGTCGGACTCGCGAATCTCGCGCAGCGAGATCCCGCGGCGGGCCACCGCGCTGTAGAGCTTCACGGGCACGTTGAGGAGCCCGAAGCTGATCGAGCCGCTCCAGATCGCTCTTGCCATCAGCGAATCACCTCGCTGGATTCTTCCAGCCGCGCGCGGCCGCGTCCAAGGCCGGTCATTCGCCGGGAGGCATCTTGCGGCCCGTGCGGGATCATGCCCGCGTGCTGTTCGAGCTGCTCGACGTCAGCCTCACCCGCGGCGAGCGCCGCGTGCTGCAATCTGTCAGCGCCGAGATTCCCGCGGGAGCCACGGCGATCGTCGGCCCGTCCGGGGCTGGGAAGTCGACGCTGCTGCGGCTGCTCAACCGACTCGCCGATCCCGATCGGGGAACGATCTCCTACCACGGCAGGCCGCTCACCGAGCTCGACCCGCTGAGGCTGCGGCGCGAGGTGTCCCTCGTCCCGCAACTTCCGGCGCTGCTGGCGGGGACGGTGGAATCGAACCTGGCCTATGCGGCCGGCCTGGCGGGAAAGAAGGCCGACGCTCACCGCTGCCTCGGCCTCGCCGGCCTCGACCCCGAGTTCGCCGGGCGCGACGTCGCCAAGCTCTCCGTCGGGGAGCAGCAGCGGGCGATGCTGGCCCGCGCGCTGGCCCAGGAGCCCGACGTGCTGTTGCTCGATGAGCCGACCTCGGCCCTCGACCACGTCGCCCGCGACGCGATCGAGGCGACCCTGGCCGAGCTGCGCCGCGAGCTGGAGATCTCGATCGTCCTGGTCAGCCACGATCCGGAGCAGGCGCGCCGTCTCGGCGAGTGGGTCCTGCGGCTGGAGCAGGGGAGCGTCGTCGCCTGCGGCCCCCTGGAGGCGGTTCTGTCATGAGCGGGATCGGGACGATCTATGCAATGAGCGCCGCGATCCACGTGACTCCGGGGCAGGTCGCCGGCTCTCTGGCACTGGTCGCCGTCGCCGCCGGGGTCTCGCTCTGGCGCCAAGCGGACCTCGAGCGCGACATCGGGGTGGCCGCGATCCGCTCTTTTGTCCAGCTGACCGCGATCGGATACGTGATCAAGCTGATCTTCGAGTCCGATTCGCTGCTCTTCGTCTTCGGCCTGCTCGCGGTGATGGTCCTGTTCGGGGCGCTAACGGCACGGAGCCGCGCGAAGAAGGTCCCCGACGCCTTCTGGCCGCTGCTGATCGGCCTTGCCGTAGCGGGCGCCACGACGCTGGGCCTTGTCGTCGCGCTGGGGATCTTCGAACCGACGCCGCGCTATCTGGTGCCGGTCGGGGGGATGGTGATCGGCAACGCGATGACGGCGTCGGCGGTGGCCCTCAACCGCCTGGGCGACGAGGTCTCGGACTCGCGCGCCCGAATCGAGGCAACCCTGGCGCTGGGCGCCACCGCCCGCGAAGCGGCCGCGCCGTTCGTCCGCCGTGCCCTGCGCTCGGGGATGATCACCCTGGTCGACTCGACCAAGACGACCGGGCTGATCTTCTTCCCGGGGACGATGGTCGGGATGCTGCTGGCAGGCGCCAACCCGACCGATGCGGTCCGCCTCCAGCTGATCCTCCTCTACACGCTGCTCGGCAGCGTCGCCATCGCCGGCCTGATCTCGACCGCCCTCGCCTACCGCAACTTCTTCACCCCGGCGCAGCAGCTGCGTGAGCCGGAGCCCGCCGCTTAGACTCGGCTGGTGCCTCGGCAGCAGCGTCTGACGCTGGTCGCGACGATCCTCGGCTCGACGGTCGTCTTCCTCGATTCGACCGTCGTCAACGTGGCGCTGCCGGCGATCAGCCATAACCTCGACGCCGGGCTGGCGGGGCAGCAGTGGGTCGTCGAGGCCTACATGCTGACGCTGGTCTCGCTGCTGCTCGTCGGCGGCTCGCTCGGCGACCAGTTCGGACGGCGGCGGATGTTCGTCGTCGGCCTGGTCTCCTTCGGGACGATCTCGGCGCTCTGCGCGATCGCTCCCTCGGTCGAGTTCCTGGTCGCAGCCCGCGCCCTGCAGGGGGTGGCGGGCGCGCTGCTTGTGCCCGGCTCGCTGGCGATCGTCGCCGCCACCTTCGAGGGCGCGGCGCGCGGCAAGGCAGTGGGCACCTGGACCGCCTGGACCGGGATCGCGACCGTGATCGGGCCGGCGGGGGGAGGGACGCTGGTGGAGGTGCTCTCCTGGCGGGCGGTCTTCTGGGTCAACCTGCCGCTGATCGCGGCCACCGTCGCCCTGACCATGCACTCGGTGCACGAGAGCCGCAATCCCGACGCCTTCCGCGGCATCGACTGGCTGGGGATCGCGCTCTCGGCTGCGGGGCTCGGTGGGCCGGTCTTCGCCCTGATCGAGCAGCCGACCCACGGCTGGAGTGCCCCGGTCGTCTGGGTGCCGCTGATCGCCGGCGTCGCCTGCTTCGCCCTCTTCGTCGTGCACGAGGCTCGCACCCGCCATCCGATGCTCGAGCTCTCCCTGTTCCGGATCCGCAACTTCTGGGTCGCCAACGTGACCACCCTCTCCGCCTACGCGGGCCTGATCGGCGGCCTCTTCTTCGTCGGCCTCTTCCTCCAGCAGGTCGCCGGCTACACGCCGGTGCAGGCCGGGCTGGCGACGACGCCGGTCTCGCTGATCCTCTTCATCCTCTCGCCGCGCTGGGGGAAGCTTGCCTCCGGCACCGGGCCGAGGCTGCCGATGACGATGGGGCCGATCGTCGGCGGGATGGGCCTGCTGCTGCTCCTGCGGGTGGGGGCGAACGCCGACTACATCAACGACGTGCTGCCGGCGATCCTCGTCTTCGGTCTCGGCCTTTCGGCCACCGTCGCGCCGCTGACAGCGACCGTGCTCGACTCGGTGCAGGAGCGCCACGTCGGTATCGCCTCCGGGGTCAACAACGGCGTCGCCCGGGTTGCCGGCCTGCTGGCGATCGCGGTCCTCGGCGCAGTGATCTCGGCTCGCTTCGCGGCGCTTGCCCCCGACGTGTCGGGCGGCCCGCTGACCGCCGCTGCCGCATCCGCCTCGACCTCCGCCTTCCACCTGGGTGTTGCGATTGCCGGCGCCCTGATGATCGTCGGCGGCATCGTCTCCTGGCTCGGGATCGAGAACCCGCGACACCGCTTCGTAGCGGTGCCCGCCGGCGGCGCAGCCCCAGCGGGCGAGTGCGGGCACGAGACGCACCCCGCCACCGTCCCCTGACTAGGCTGCAACCCGTGACCGCCCCCGTCATTTTCTCCGGCATCCAGCCGACCGGAAGAAAGCACCTCGGCAACTACATCGGCGCGATCCGCCAGTACGTCGAGGGCCAGGACCGGGGCGAGCCGGCGATCTTCTGCATCGTCGACCTGCACGCGCTCTCGGTCAGCTTCGACCCGGCCGAGCTGCGAGAGCGCCTCTACGACACTGCGGCGATCCTGCTCGCCGCCGGACTTGACCCCGAGCGCTGCGTCCTCTTCCGGCAGTCCGACGTGCTCGAGCACGTCGAGCTGACCTGGCTGCTCTCGGCGGTCACCTCGCACGGCGACCTCAACCGCATGCACCAGTTCAAGGACAAGTCGGCGAAGCAGCGCGAGCTGGTCTCGGCGGCGCTGTTCTTCTATCCGGTGCTGATGGCCGCCGACGTGCTCGCCTACCGGGCTACCGAGGTGCCGGTCGGCGACGACCAGCGCCAGCACGTCGAGCTGATGCGGGAGATCGCCCGCCGCTTCAACGAGCGCTTCGGCGAGACGCTGGTTGTCCCCGAGCACCGCATCCCCGAGATCGGCGCGCGGATCATGGACCTGCAGCAGCCGGAGCGGAAGATGTCGACCACCGACTCGACAGAGGCCGGGACTATCTACGTGCTCGACGAGCCGGATGCGATCCGCAAGAAGTTCGGCAGCGCCGTCACCGACTCCGGCCGAGAGGTGGTCCGCGCCGAGGGCAAGCCCGGCATCGGCAACCTGATCGAGATCCTCGCGGTCGCCCGTGGCGCCGACCCCACCGAGATCGAGCGCGAGTTCTCCGGCGCCGGCTACGGCGACTTCAAGAGCGCGGTCGCGGAGGGAGTGGTCGAGCTGCTTGCCCCGGTCCGTGAGCGCTACGCCGAGCTGCGCCCAGACAGGGCGGCGCTGGAGACGGCGCTCGCCGCCGGGGCCGAGAAGGCGCGCGAGATCGCCGCCGCCACGCTCGTCGACGTGCGCGATCGCATGGGTGTGGGGCCCGCGCGGTAGGTGTCTCTCACGGGCGCTACGGTGCGCATGTGACAGTCGCCGAGCTGGACCTCGACCTCGATGTCTTCGCCGGGCCGTTCGACCTGTTGATGGCGGTTGTCCTGCGCGAGGAGGTGAGCCTGCTCGAGGTCGAGCTGGGCGAGGTGGTGGTCGCCTACGTCGAGCACCTCGAGCGTGAGGGCGAGCTCGAGCTGGAGGTGGCGACCGAGTTCCTGGTCCTGATCGCTGCTCTGCTGGAGCTGAAGTCGCGGCTGCTGCTGCCCGGCGCCGAGGACGAGATGGACGAGCTCGGTCCCGAGGAGGCGCTCGAGGAGCTGATCGCCCGGATGCTCGAGTACCGCCGCTATAGCGATGCCTCCGCGGCCCTGGTCGAGCGCTTCGAGGCGGCTCGCGGCTACCTCTACCGCTCGGCGCCGCTGCCGGCGGGCCTACGCCGCGTCGCGCTCGACGCCGCGACCGCCGTCTACGACCCCGACCAGCTCGGCGCGGCCCTGGGCGACCTGCTGACGACGCCCCCCGAGGTCGACGTCAGCCACATCCGCCAGACCGTCTCGCTGGAGCGGCGCCTGCGCGCGCTGCGGACGGCCCTGGCCGGACGGGCCAGCATCGACTTCGACGAGCAGTTCGGCGGCGAGGACCGCCTGACCCAGGCCGTCACGCTCTTCGCCCTGCTCGAGCTCTACAGGAAGGGAGAGGCGACCTGGGAGCAGAGCGAGCCGTTCGGCCCGATCCGGATCAAAGGGGTCGCTCCACATGACTGATCTGACGCGCACGGTCGAGGCGCTGCTCTTCCTCTCTGCACAGCCGGTGAGCGCTCGCGATCTGGCCGAGGCGGCTGAGGCGACCGAGGGCCAGGTGGCCGAGGCGATCGAGCTGCTGCGCGAGGACCTGGCCGAGGGCAGGCGGGGGATCGTGCTCCGCGAGGTCTCGGGCGGCTTCGCCCTTGCCAGCGACCCGGCCAGCGAGGATGCCGCGCGCCGGCTGCTCGCCAAGCCGCGCACGCCGCCGCTGACCCAGGCCCAGGCCGAGACGCTGGCGATCGTCGCCTACCTGCAGCCGGTCTCGCGCCCCGAGGTGGCCCGGATCCGCGGCGTCTCCTCGGAGTCGGCGGTGCAGACGCTGGCCGAGCGGGGGCTGATCGAAGAGTCGGGCCGCTCGCGCTTCGGTGCCGCGATCTTCAAGACGACGGAGCTGTTCGAGCGCCTCTTCGGGCTCGCCGGCCTTGACCAGCTGCCGGACCCGTCGCGGTTCGATCCGACCCCCGATGACGAGCGGGAGCTGCGCGAGCGGCTCCTGAAGGCCGGGGAACAAAGATCCGAGCCGTGAGCCTGGAGAAGCGCCGGGGGAGCCCCCGCCGGAGCAACGGCGGGGAGGCTCCACCGGGACCTCCCCCGGCGCCCCTCCCGTGAGGCTCGTCAAGTTCCTCGCCCACGGCGGCGTCGCTTCGCGGCGGGGCGCTGAGTTGATCATCGCCAAGGGCCGGGTCACGGTGGGCGGCGAGGTCGTCACCGATCCGGCCCGGGATGTGGATGCAGGGCACGAAGTGCGAGTGGATGGGAGCTTGGTCGGGACGGAGCCGCGCGAGGTCTGGGCGGTGAACAAGCCGGCCGGGGTCGTCTCGACCGCGAAGGAGCCGGGAGACCGCCCCGCGGTGGTGAGCCTTGTGCGCAGCGATGCCCGCCTCTACCCGGTCGGCCGGCTCGACGCCGACTCGACCGGGCTGCTGCTGTTGACCAACGACGGCGAGCTGGCGAACCGCCTCACCCATCCCCGCTACGAAGTGCCGAAGACATACCGGGTGCAGCTGAGATATCCGCTCTCCGACGATGACCTGCGGCGGCTGGCGCGGGGAGTGGAGCTGGAGGACGGCGTGACCTCGCCGGCCGATGTGCGCCGCCTCGGCGAGCGCGAGGTCGAGATGGTCCTGCGCGAGGGACGCAACCGACAGGTCCGCCGCATGGCCGAGGCGATCGGCAACGCGGTGGCGGCTCTGCGCCGCGTCCGCTTCGGCCCGATCGAGCTGGGCGGCCTGTCCCGGGGTGAGTCCCGGCTCCTTGCGGCCGATGAGGTGGCCCGGCTTTGGGAAGATGCCGAACGGTGAGCGCGAAACCGGGCGAACAGAGGCTCTTCGCGGTGCGCGGCGCCGTCCAGGCGGAGGCCAACGAGCCGGCGGCGATCGTCGCCGCGACGACGGACCTGATGCGGGAGCTGCTCGACCGCAACGCGCTGGAGGCGGTGGCGATGGTCAGCTGCCTGTTCACCACCACCGATGACCTCGACGCCGAGTTCCCGGCGGTCGCCGCCCGCGGCCTCGGGCTCGACTCCGTGCCGCTGCTCTGTGCTCGGGAGATAGGCGTCCCCGGTGCGATGCAGCGGGTCATCCGCGTGATGGTCCACTACTACGCGCCTGTCGGCCACGTCCCGGCCCATGCCTACCTGGGCGCTACCCAGGAGCTGCGTTCCGATCTTCACGCGGCACAATAGGTGGCCATGGCCGTCACCTTCGCCGAGAAGCTCGCCCGCATCCCGGGCTACCAGGCCGGTGTGCCGACCGGGCAGGCGCCCGAGGAGATCGCCAGCGGCGGCATCGCCCAACTCGCGTCCAACGAGTCGCCGTTCCCGCCCCACCCCGAGGTGATCGAGGCGATCCACAGCGCAACCGGGGCGATGAACCGCTATCCCGACCCCGACGCGACCCTGTTGCGCCGCCGCATCGCCGAGCGGTTCGAGGTCGAGCCCGGCCGGGTCGCCGTCGGCAACGGCTCCTGCGAGATCCTGCTCGCCGCCGCCGAGGCGCTCTGCGAGCCCGGGGCGGAGATCCTCTACGCCTGGCCGGCCTTCTCGATGTACCCGTACCTTCCGGCGCTGACCGGCGCCCGCGAGGTCCGGGTGCCGCTTGCCGAGGGCGACGTCCACGACCTCGAGGCGATGGCCGCCGAGGTGACGGCGGCGACCCAGCTGCTGCTCATCTGCAACCCCAACAACCCGACCGGCACCCACCTGCCGGCGGCGGAGGTCGCCGCCTTCTGCGAGCGGATTCCGGCGCACGTCACGATCGCCCTCGACGAGGCCTACGTCGAGTTCCAGACCGACGACGATCCGGACGCGACGGTCGACCTGCTCGCCGAATTCCCCAACCTGGTGGTGCTGCGCACCTTCAGCAAGTGCTACGGCCTCGCCGGGTTGCGGGTGGGCTACGCGCTCGGCTCGCCCAAGTTCCGCGCCGCCGTCGACGCGGTGCGCCAGCCCTTCAGCGTCAACGCCCTCGCCCAGGCGGCGGGGGCGGAGGCGATCCTGCACCAGGACGATGTCACCCGCCGGGTCGAGGGGACGATCGCCGAGCGCCTGCGGGTCGAGGAGGCGCTGCGCGCGCTTGGCCTGGCCACCGCCGACACCCAGGCCAACTTCTCCTGGATCAGCCTTGGCGACGCCGACGAGGCGAAGGTCGTCGAGGGCCTGAAGGAGCGCCAGATCGCGGTCCGTCCCGGCACTCCCCTCGGCGACCCTGGCCACCTCCGCGTCACCTACGGAACCCCGGCCGAGGACGACCGTTTCCTTGCCGCCCTGAGCGAACTGCTCGACTGATGGCGATCGGGACGAACAAAGAGGCGATGCGCGACCGGGTCCGCGACCAGCGGATCGAGCGGGTCGTCGAGCTGGTCTCGCCGGAGGCGTTGCTTGGCGAACGGCCGCTGGGGGAGGGGCGGGCAAAGGCGGTGGTGCGGGGGCGCGAGGAAGTGGTCGCCGTCCTCGACCGCAGCGACGACCGGCTGCTCGTCGTGGTCGGCCCCTGCAGCGTCCACGACCCGGCGGCGGCGCTCGACTACGCCAAGCGCCTCAGCGAGAAGGCCGACGAGCTGAGCGACGACCTGCTGGTAGCGATGCGGGTCTACTTCGAGAAGCCGCGCACGACGACGGGCTGGAAGGGGCTGATCAACGATCCCCATCTCGACGGCTCCGGCGACGTCAACGCGGGCCTGCACATCGCGCGCACCTTGCTGCTCGAGGTGCTCGACCTCGGCCTGCCGATCGGCTGCGAGTTCCTCGACCCGATCACCCCCCAGTACATCTCCGACGCCGTCTCCTGGGGGGCGATCGGCGCGCGCACGACCGAGAGCCAGATCCACCGCCAGCTCGGCTCGGGCCTCTCGATGCCGATCGGGTTCAAGAACCGCACCGACGGTGACGTCCAGGTCGCCGTCGACGCCGTCCGCGCCGCGGCGGCGCCGCACGCCTTCGCCGGCATCGACGACGCCGGAGCGCCGGCGATCCTCCACACCACGGGAAACCCCGACGGCCACGTGATCCTGCGCGGAGGAAGGGGCGCCCCCAACTACGACGCCGCGGGCGTCGCCGCAGCGCTCGAGAAGCTGCGTGCCGCCGGCCTCCCCGAGCGGGTGGTGATCGACGCCTCACACGACAACAGCGGCAAGGACCCGACGCGCCAGGCCGAGGCGGCGCTGGAGATTGGCGCCCAGATCGCGGCCGGCAACGGGGCGATCGTCGGCGTGATGCTCGAGTCCTTCCTGGTCGAGGGCCGTCAGGACCTGGACGGCGGCGCGGCGCTCACCTACGGTCAGTCGATCACCGACGCCTGCATGAGCTGGGAGGGAACGGTCGCGGTTCTCGACGCCCTCGCGGCCGCGGTGCGGGCGCGGCACGACGGATGAAGCTCGCCGTTCTCGGTGTGGGTCTGATCGGAGGCTCCGTCGGGCTCGCGGCGAGGGGACGGCTCGACGCCGAGGTCACCGGGTTCGATCCCGACCCCGCGACCCTCGACCGCGCGATCGCGGACGGTGCCGTCGACCTCGGCGCCGCGACGGTTGCCGAGGCCTGCGCCGACGCCGACGTCATCCTCTGCGCCGCTCCGGTCGCCGCCCTGCCCGATCTGGCGGCAGCTGCCCTCGGCGCCTCGGGCCCCGACGCCGTCGTCACCGACGTCGGCTCGACCAAGCGTCAGATCGTCGCCGCGCTCGGCGCCGAGGAGCGCTTCATCGGAGGCCACCCGCTGGCGGGCGCGGAGACCTCCGGAGTCGAGAACGCCCGCGCCGACCTCTTCGAGGGGGCGCGCTGGTACCTGACCCCGACTGAGCGCTCCAGCGGGCTCCTCTACGACCGCCTGCAGCGCCTCATCGCCGGGCTCGGCGCTCGCCCCCAGGCGATCGAGGCCGCCTCCCACGATCGCCTGATGGCGACGGTCAGCCACATGCCGCACGTCGTCGCCAACGTGCTCGTCGGCGAGGCGGTGGGGGAGCTGACCCGCGACTCGGAGCGGATGCCGGAGGTCGGACCGAGCTTTCGAGACATCACCCGAGTCGCCGGCTCCAACCCGGCGATCTGGGCCGACATCTTCTCCAGCAACCGCGATGCGGTCGCCGCGGCGGTGGATTCGGTCGGCGAGCGGCTGCGCGAGGCCGCCGAGCTGATTCGCGCCGGCGACTCCGACGCGGTCGCCGAGTGGCACGTCGCCGCGGGCGAGGCCCGGCGCCGGTTGCTCGCTGCCGAGCATGCGGCCGGCCCGCTGCACGAGCTTCGCGTCGTCGTCGCCAACCGGCCGGGAACAGTCGCCGAGCTGGCGCTGGCGCTCGGCGAGGCGGGTGTAAACATCGAGGACATGGCGCTTTACCCGGCGCCCGACATGACCTCGGGCGCCGTCTCGCTATGGGTGGCAGGGGCCGAGCAGGCCGAGCGCGCGGCCGAGCTGGTGCGCGGCCTTGGCCACACGGTCACGGTTCTCGGCGCCGGGGAGTAGAGCCCGATGGCCACGCGCTTCGACCCCTCCGGCCCGCTGCGCGGGGCTCTCCGCCCACCGGCCGACAAGTCGATCTCCCACCGCGCGGCGCTGATCGCCGCGATGGGGGAGGGAGTGAGCGCGGTCGAGGGCTACCTCGACTCGGCCGACACCCGCTCGACCCTGGCGGCGGTAGTCGTGCTCGGCGCCGAGGTCGATGGCCTCACGACCGACGCGGTTGCTCCGAGCCTGAGGATCCGCGGTGTCGGCCTGCGCGGCGCCTCTCCGGCAGAGGTCGACGTCGGCAACGCCGGCACCCTGCTGCGGCTGCTGCCCGGTTGGCTGGCGGGGCAGGAGGCAGGTGCCTGGACGCTGGACGGCGACGACTCGATCGGGCGCCGACCGATCGACCGCATCGTCGGGCCGCTGCGTCGGATGGGCGCCAGTCTGCGCTGCCGAGAAGAACGTCTGCCACCGCTGGAGATCGAGGGCGCTTCGCTGCGCGGCATCTCCTACGAGCTGCCGGTCGCCAGCGCCCAGGTGAAGTCCTGCCTTCTCTTCGCCGGCCTGCTCGCCGAGGGCGAGACGCGGGTCGTCGAGCCGTTGCCGACCCGCGACCACACCGAGCGCATGCTCGCCGCCGCCGGCGCGGAGGTCGAGCGCAGCGGCGACACGGTCGTCGTGCGGCCGGCGGGCCTGGTCGAGCCCGGCAAGATCGTCGTCCCCGCGGACTTCTCCTCGGCCGCCTTCTTCCTCGTCGCGGCGCTGCTCGTGCCGGGAAGCGACGTAAGTCTCACCGGGGTCGGGCTCAACCCGACCCGGACCGGCCTCCTGGAGATCCTGCGGCGGATGGGGGCCGAGCTCGAGGTCGAGCCGGAGGGCGATCGCGGCGGCGAGCCGATCGGCCGCGTCCGGGCGCTGTCGTCGCAGCTGCGCGGAGTCGACATCGGTGGAGCCGAGGTTCCGCTGGCGATCGACGAGCTGCCGCTGGTCGCCCTCGCCGCCTGTTTCGCCGAGGGCACAACGACGATCCGCGACGCCGCCGAGCTGCGGCGCAAGGAGTCCGACCGGATCGCAACGGTGACCGCCGCGCTGACCGCGCTCGGTGGGGACGCCGAGCCGACCGACGACGGCATGGCCGTTACCGGCAGCGGCGGCCTGCGCGGGGGCACGATCGACTCCCACGGCGATCACCGCATCGCGATGCTGGGTGCCGTCGCCGGCCTGGCCTCCGGCGAGGGCGCCGAGGTCGAGGGTATGAGTGCGGCCGCGATCAGCTACCCGGGCTTCGAGGCCGACCTCGCCGCGCTGTCGCGGGGCCGGCGGCCGTAGATTGCGCCAATGGTGATCGCGATCGACGGCCCTGCCGGGGCCGGCAAGTCCTCGGTGGCGCGCGGCGTCGCCGCCGCTCTTGGCTTCACCTACCTCGACTCGGGGGCGATGTATCGATGCGTGGCGCTTTTCGGCCTCGAGCGGGGGGCGGACCTCGATGACGGTGAGGCGATGGGCGCCGTCGCCGCGGAACTGGAGGTCGAGCTAGACGGCAACCGAGTCCTGGCGGGCGGCCGCGACGTCTCGGCCGTGATCCGTTCGGCCGAGGTGACAGAGGCGGCTTCGCACGTCTCCGTGCACCCCGCTGTCCGCGAGGCGCTCGTCGCCCGTCAGCGCGAGATGATCGCCTGCGGTCGCTTTGTCGCCGAGGGCCGCGACATCGGCACCGTGGTCAGCCCCGACTCACCGCTGAAGGTCTTTCTCACCGCCTCGGACGAGGAGCGCGCCCGCCGCCGTGCCGCACAGACCGGAGAGGACCGCGCAACCGTCCTCGCCGCCCAGCGCGAGCGCGACCGCCGCGACGAGACCCGGAAGCACAGCGCCCTGCGCCGCGCCGCAGACGCGATCGAGATCGACACAACCGGCCTCGCGCTCGAGGAGGCGGTCTCCCGCGTCGTCGCGCTGGCCAGCGAGCGGGGCCTTGGATGAGCATTCCCACGGTCGCCGTCGTCGGCTTCCCCAACGTCGGCAAGAGCACACTGGTCAACCGGCTGGCGGGCGGCAGCGAGGCGGTCACGGCAGCGGAGCCCGGGGTCACTCGCGACCGCAAGCGGCTGGCCTGCGAGTGGAACGGTGCCGCCTTCGAGCTGATCGACACAGGCGGGATCGACCTCGAGGACGAAGCTGAGCTGGCCCGCGACGTGCGGCGCCAGGCGCAACTGGCGATCGCCGAGGCCGACGCGGTGCTGCTGGTCGTCGACGCCCGCGCCGGAGTGCGGGCCGGAGACGCGGAGCTGGCGAAGGTGCTGCGCGGTTCGCAGGTCCCGGTCCTCGTCGTCGCCAACAAGGTCGATCGCCCCGGCGAAGCCCACATCGCCGCCGAGTTCCACAAGCTCGGCCTCGGTGAGCCGATCTCGGTCTCGGCGACCCATGGGCTCGCCAGCGGCGACCTGCTCGACCGCATCGTCGAGGCGCTCGGCGAGCGCCCGCCTGCGGTGGCCGAGGAGGGTGTCACCCGGGTCGCCGTGGTCGGCCGGCCCAATGTCGGCAAGTCCTCCCTCGTCAACGCCTTCCTCGGCTCCGAGCGGGTGATCGTCTCCGAGGCGGCGGGGACCACCCGCGACGCGATCGACACGGAGCTGGTCCTCGACGGCCGCCGCGTGACGCTGGTCGACACCGCAGGGCTGCGCCGCCGCGCGAAGGTCGCCGGCAGCGTCGACTATTACGCGCAGCTGCGCTCCGAGCGCGCGGTCGAGCGCGCCGACGTGGCGCTGGTCGTCTGTGACGCCTCCGACGGCGTCACCGCGGAAGACCTTCGGGTGGCGGAGATGGCGATGCGCGCCGGCTGCGCCACCCTGCTTGCCCTCAACAAGTGGGACATCACCGCTACCGACATCGACGACGCCCGCGCCAGGGTCGAGCGCAAGTTGCGGCTGCGCCCCGCGGTGATCACCTGCTCCGCGACGGGCGGCCGCAACGTGGCGCGCCTGCTGCCACGGGCGCTGGAGCTGGCAGACAGGGCAGGCGAGCGGATCCCGACCCCCGAGCTGAACCGGTTCGTCGCCGACGTCGTCGCGAGGACGCCGCCGCCGTCGCGGCGAGGGCGGCGTCTGCGCCTCTATTACGCCGCCCAGGTGGAGGAGAGCCCGCCGCGGATCGCGATACAGGTCAACGACCGCAGGCTGATCACCCGCGACTGGGCCTACCACCTGGAGAACCGGCTGCGCGAGGCATACGCGCTCGAGGGCGTGCCGCTCGTGATCGACTTCGTTCCCCATTCCGGTCGCCGTCGCTAGGCTTCCCGCATGACCGAGTCCAAGCCGCTCGCCGAGGGCGAGTACCTCTTCACCTCCGAGTCCGTCACCGAGGGCCACCCAGACAAGGTCTGCGACCAGATCTCCGACGGCGTACTCGACGCGGTCATGGCCGCGGACCCCGAGGGGAGGGTCGCCTGCGAGACCCTCGTCAACACCGGGATGGCGGTGGTGTCGGGCGAGATCTCCACCGAAGTCCACCTCGACGTGCCCGAGATCGTCCGCGAGACGATCCGCGAGATCGGCTACGACCACGGCGACTACGGCTACAACTGCGACCACATCTCGGTTCTGGTCGCGCTCGACAAGCAGTCACCCGACATCGCCCAGGGCGTCGACGCCTCCCATGAGACGCGGGTCGGCCGAGCCGGTGACGGCGACGAGCTCCTGGTTGCCGGCGCGGGGGACCAGGGGATGATGTTCGGCTACGCGACCGACGAGACCGAGGCGCTGATGCCGATGCCGATCCAGATCGCGCACAGGCTCGCAGAGCGCCTCGCCGCGATCCGCAAGGACGAGACCCTGCCCTATCTCGGCCCCGACGGCAAGACCCAGGTGACGGTGCGCTACGCCGACGGTCGCCCGGTTGGGGTCGAGAAGCTGCTGATCTCGACCCAGCACGCCGAGGGCGTCGACTCGGAGACGACGATCAAGCCCGACCTCTGGGAGCGCGTGGTGCTGCCCGTGCTCGGGTCCGAGGTCCCTGGCCTCTACGACGAGGGCGAGCTGCGCGAGGGCTTCCTCGTCAACCCGACCGGCAAGTTCGTGATCGGCGGCCCGGTGGGCGACGCCGGCCTTACCGGCCGCAAGATCATCGTCGACACCTACGGCGGCATGGCCCGCCACGGCGGTGGCGCCTTCTCGGGCAAGGACCCCTCCAAGGTCGACCGCTCGGCCGCCTATGCCGCTCGCCATGTGGCCAAGAACGTCGTCGCGGCCGGCCTCGCCGATCGCTGCGAGGTCCAGGTCGCCTACGCGATCGGCGTCGCCCGGCCGATCTCGCTGATGGTCGAGACCTTTGGCACGGGCAAGATCCCCGACGCGCGGATCTCGGAGTTGGTCGAAGCCGAGTTCGACCTCCGCCCCGGCGCCTTCCGCCGCTACCTCGACCTGCATCGCCCGATCTTCCAGAAGACCGCCGCCTACGGGCACTTCGGTCGCGACGACGCCGATTTCGCCTGGGAGAAGACGGACCGGGTCGAGGCGTTGCGCGACGCGGCCGGCCTTACCGCCACTCCCGCCTAGCCAGGAGGCTGCGCTTCTCCGAGGCCGTGAGCACCGGCGGCGCTCGACCCGGTCGCCTGATCGACGCGGTGGACCACCTCGCCCGGGTTCGCCACCCCGGCGAAGACGAAGTTGTAGTCGTCGCTGGCCGCGGTGTCGAAGTCGACGTCGCCGATCTGCATCAGCCGCTGGTAGACGGACTGGCGGTAGTTGACGTTCTGGACCCGCTCCAACCGTGTCTCCTGGATCTCGCGGGAGACGATCCCGCGCTTGATGTTGAGGCGCCGGTCGGTGATCGTGTAGGTGGTCCCCATCCGCCGCACGAAGCCGACGACGACGGTGAGGCCGATCAGCACCAGGACGACGAGGAAGACTGTTGCGGCGCCGGAGCCGAACAGCTTGAACAGCACCGCGACGATCGCCGCGACCAGGATCCCTTTCAGGTAGAAGCCCAACAGCGCCCGCCACGACGGGTGGCCCTGGAAGATCATCCGCTCCCCGGGGCTGAGATTGAGACTCGCCACGAGCGCCCAGCATACCCGCGGCGTCCGCCTCCCTCCATACCGTCAGGCCGATGTCGATAGCCAAGGTCGAGCCGCTCACCACCGCCCGCGCGCTGCGCGGCCCGTTCGATTACCGGCTGCCCGCCGAGATGGCGGATGTGGGGGTGGGGAGCGTCGTCCGGGTGCCCTTCGGGCGCCGGCGCGTTCTCGGAGTGGTCGTCGAGGTTGCCGAGTCCTCCGAGCTTCCGCCAGAGCGCCTCGCCGAGCCGATCGAAGCGCTGCAGACGGGAGTGCCGGCGGAGCTTGTCAGGCTTGGCCTCTGGGTCGCCCGCGAGTACTGCTCCACGCCATCGCGCGGCCTGCGGCTGGTTCTTCCCCCCGGGGCCGGGGTTCGCAAGCGCCGCAGCAGGCCGCGGGTCGAGTTGCCGGGCGTCGCGCTCGACTCGACCGTTCCCCCACAGCTGCTGCCCGAGCAGGCGCGCGCTGTGGAGGAGATCGGCGCGGCGCTCGACGGCGAGGCGGAGGCGCCCCGCGCGCTGCTCCTCCACGGCGTGACCGGCTCCGGCAAGACCGAGGTCTACCTCGCTGCGGTCGAGGCGGCGCTTGCCCAGGGCAGGGGGGCGATCGTCCTCGTCCCGGAGATCGGCCTCGCCCCGCAGGCGGTGTCCCGCTTCCGCACCCGGTTGGGCGACCGCTTCGCGGTCCTGCACTCCGCCCTCACCGAGGCCGAGCGCTACGACGAGTGGCGGCGCCTGCGCAGCGGCGAGGCGAGCGTCTGCGTAGGCCCGCGCTCGGCCGTGTTCGCCCCCGTCCGCGACCTCGGGTTGATCGTCATCGACGAGGAGCACGACCCTTCCTACAAGCAGGAGAGCGACCCCTGCTACGACGCGCGGGCGGTGGCGCGCCGCCGGGCCGAGGACTGCGGCGCCGTCCTCGTCGCCGGAACCGCGACGCCGAGGCCCGAGTCCTGGCTTCAGCTGCCCCGGGTCGAGCTGCCGCGCCGAGTCGACGGCCGCCGCCTGCCGCCGGTCGAGGTCGTCGACATGCGCGCCGCCGACCCTCGCTCGGGGCCGCTGCACCGGACCACCTGGGAGGCTCTGGAGGAGGTCCGCCGGGCCGGCGCCAAGGCGATCGTGATGATCAACCGCCGCGGTTTCTCTCCCTGGCTCACCTGCCGCTCCTGCGGCCACCACTGGAGCTGTCCCAACTGCGACGTCTCGACGATCGTCCACCGCCACAGCGGGCGCCTCGTCTGCCACCACTGCGCTCACTCCGAGGCGCTGCCGCGAGTCTGCTCGGAGTGCGGCTCGACCACCCTCTCGCGTGCCGGCGCCGGCACCGAGCGGATCGAGAGCCTGCTGTCGGAGCGCCTGGAGCCGATGCCGGTCTTCCGCTTCGACTCCGACACAGCCGCCGGGCGCGGGGCCCACGCCGAGATCCTCGATCGCTTCGACGCGGCGCCCAGCGGCGTCCTGGTCGGCACCCAGATGGTCGCCAAGGGCCACGACTTCCCCGAGGTGACGCTGAGCGCGATCCTCGACGCCGACGCGACCCTGCGCTTCCCCGACTTTCGAGCCGAGGAGCGCACCTTCGCCATGGTCGCCCAGCTGGCGGGGCGCAGCGGCCGCGGCGAGGCCGGCGGAGAGGTGATCGTCCAGACCCTGGCGCCGGAGGCTCCCAGCATCGTCCACGCTTCTCGCCACGACGCGGCAGGCTTCCTCCACGGAGAGATCGAGCGGCGGCGGGCCCTGCGCTACCCGCCCTTCTCCCACCTGATCCGAGTCGTGCTGAGGGCCGAGTCGGAACCGCGGCTCGAAGAGGCGGCCTCACGCCTCGCCACCGAGCTGGGCGCGGGGCTTCCCGAGGGCGCCGACCTGCTCGGCCCGGCGCCGATGTTCCGCGTCCGCAACCGCCACCGCCGCCGTCTTCTGACCAAGGCCGATGACCGCGAGGGCGCCGTCGCCGCCGTGCGCGAGGCAGTTGAGAGCCTCGCCTCCGACCGCGCCCTGCGCGACGTCGCCCTCAGCGTCGACGTCGACCCGCAGTGAGCAGCGGCCGATCGCCTCGGTGACAGCGGTTGATTCGAGTCCCTCGCGATCGGGTGCGATCGTGTTGCTGCGGCTCCCCCCGCATCCTTAGACTCAGAGTCGAATGAGCGAGCCAGTCGAGACCGGCGCCGGAGAGCACCAGCTCGAGGCGGAGCTGCTGGAGAGGCGTGAGGCGGCTATGGCGCAGGTGATCAAGTTCGGCGACGCCGTGCTTAAGAGCAGGGCGTCGCCGGTGAGCGAGTTCGGGCCCCGGCTGCGGGAAGAGGTCGAGCGGATGGTCTCGATCATGCGAGACAGCATGGGAGTCGGGTTGGCGGCGACCCAGATCGGAGTCCTGCGGCGCCTGCTCGTCTTCCAGGCCGGCCCCGACGGCGAACCGACCGCCCTAGTCAACCCGGAGGTCGAGTGGCTCTCCGCGGAGGCCGTGGTCGCGGAGGAGGGCTGTCTGAGCCTGCCCCGTGTCTCGATGGACGTGGAGCGCTCACTGCATGCACGGATCAGCGGGAGCGACGCCGAGGGGGGCCCGGTGAGCATCGAGGCGTCGGGACTCGAGGCGCGCGTCCTCCAGCACGAGATCGACCACCTCGACGGTGTCCTCATTCTCGATCGCGCCCCCCGCGCGCAGCGCAAGGGCGCGCTCCGCGCGCTGCGCGAGGGCACCAGCTACAGCCCGCCGGCCGAGGGCGGCGACGAGACGGCCGAACATAGAGAGCCTCGAACCGACGCGTGAGAACAGTCTTCCTCGGCACCTCCGAGTTCGCGGCTGCGGTGCTGCGCGGCCTCGGCGGCTCCCCGCACCGCCCGCTACTCGTCGTCACGCCGCCTGACCGACGCCAGGGTCGCGGCCGCATGCTCCTGCCGCCCCCCGTGGCGGAGACGGCGCGGGAGCTGGGCATCGAGCTGCTGCAGGCCGAGAGCGTCAACGACGAAGCCGCGTTGGAGCGAATCCGCGCTGCGCAGCCGCAGGTGGCGTCGGTCTGCGCCTTCGGCCAGCTGATCCGGGAGCCGCTGCTCTCCGAGCTGCCGATGCTGAACGTCCACCCGTCGCTGCTGCCGCGCTGGCGCGGCGCGGCGCCGATCGAGCGGGCGATCATCGAGGGCGACGCTCGCACCGGCGTCACCATCATGCGGGTCACCGCCGGACTCGACTCCGGGCCGGTCGCCCTTCAGGAGGAGACCCCGATCGGCCCCGATGAGGACTTCGCCGGCCTCTCCCAGCGGCTCTCCGCGATCGGAGGAGAGCTGCTCGCGCAGGCGCTCGACCTGGAAGCCGAGGGCCGCCTGGAGCTCACCGAGCAGGATGACCGCGAGGCGACCTACGCCGAGAAGATCGCCCCGGCGGAGCGTCGGCTCGACCCGGCTCTGCCGGCGGAGGAGCTTGCCCGCGTCGTCCGCGCGCTGACGCCGCATGTCGGCGCCTACCTCGAGGTCTCCGGCGATGAGCGGCTGGGGGTGCGCCGCGCCCGCGCCGCCGACGTCAGCATCGGCACGGGCGAGATCCGAGCCGAGGGGGGCGCGCTCCTGCTCGGCTGCGGCCGCGGCGCGCTGCGGTTGGAAGTCGTGCAACCTCCGGGGGGAAGGCCGATGCCGGTCGACGCCTACCTGCGTGGCCACGCGCTGCCCGGGTCGTGAGCGAGGTCGCGGCCACGCGAGGGCTCGCCTTCGAGGCGATCCGGGCGACCTTCGAGGACGGCGCCCACACCGAGCTTGTCTTCCGTCAGGCCGCGGACGCGGATCGGCTCGCCGGTCGCGAGCGCGCCCAGGCGCAGCGGCTCGCTTTCGGCGCGGTGCAGCGCCGTGGGACGAGCGACGCTGCGATCGAGCGGTTGGCGGAGCGTTCGACCAGGCTGCTCGACCCGCCGGTCCTCGCCGGGCTGCGACTCGGCCTCTATGAGCTGCTGTTCGCCGACGCCACACCCGACCACGCCGCCGTCGACCAGGCGGTCGAGTTGGTCAAGAGGGCCGGCGCCGCCCACGCCGCCGGTCTGGTCAACGCGGTTCTGCGGCGCGCCGTGCGGGAACGGGTGGCGCTGGTCGACTCCCTGCTCGGCGACGACTCCACACCCGAGGCTGCCGCGGTCGCCCATTCGATGCCGCCGTGGCTGGTCGAGATGTGGTGGCGCGAGCTCGGCCCCGACGGCGCCCGCTCGCTGCTCGCGGCCTGCAACGAGCCGGCCGAGGTGGCGATGCGGGTCAACCTTCTCCGGGGAAGGCGCGCGGAGCTGCAGGCGGCGCTGCGCGAGGAGGGGGTCGACGTCAACTTGCCGGAGGGTGGCTGGCCGCTTGCATCTCCGGAGACACTCGTGTTGTCGGGGCGCACCGGCTCCAGGGTGCCCGAGCTGGTCGCCGCCGGAGAGCTGACTCCGCAGAGCCGCGGCTCTGCAGTCGTGGTCGAAGTCCTCGATCCGCACGAGGGCGAGCACGTCCTCGACATCTGCGCGGGCCCGGGGATCAAGACCGGCCAGATCGCGGCGCGGATGGGCGATCGCGGCGAGGTGATCTCGGTCGAGCTGGACCCCGCACGCGCCGCCGAAGTGGCGGGACAGGCCCGTCGGCTTGGGCTGCGCAGCGTCACCGTGGTCGAGGCCGACGCGGCCACGATGGAGATGGCGTCGGGGTTCGATCGCGTCCTCCTCGACGCGCCCTGCTCGGACCTCGGCGCTCTCGCCTCGCGCCCCGACGCCCGCTGGCGCAAGTCGCCCCGGGCGATCGAGCGGCTGGCCGGGGTGCAGCGAGGGGCGCTGCTGCGGGCGGCGAGGGTCCTGCGGCCCGGCGGCGTCCTCGTCTACGCTACCTGCACGATCTCTCGCCGAGAGAACGAGGATCAGGTCGCCGGACTGCTCGCGGCGTCGCGCGAAGGGGAGGTCCCGCCACTGGAGGTCGAGGACCTCGGCGAGCGCGCACCCGACCTGGCCTCGCCCGCCGACGCGCGCTGTCTGCAGCTGCGCCCGGACCGCGATCGCACCACCGGGTTTTTCATCAGCCGCTTTAAAAGGCATGATTAGACCGATGAGCGATTCCGGGGACTCCGGTTCTGAGAAAGCCACCACGCTGGGCAGGGCGCCCTGCCCCAACTGCGGCGAGCCCTGGCTGCGGCCGACCCAGCTGCCCGGCCGGCTCCGCTGCGTCAACTGCCTGAGTCGCTTCGAACTCGTCTCCCAGTGCCCCAACTGCGGCGAGCACCAGACGATCGCCCGCATGAGCCACACCGAGGACATGCAGTGCCAGGCCTGCGGCTCCTCGATGCTGCGCTCGACCTGAGCCCGTCTCGCCCATCGAATAGGTTGCCGCCCATGAGCGAGCGGATGAGCGAGTTGATCGGGTCCCCGCGGGTCGCCCCCTCGATCCTCTCGGCGGACTTCTCGCGGTTGGGCTCCGCGGTGGAGGAGGTGATGGACGCCGGCGCCCGGGTGATCCACTTCGACGTCATGGACGGTCATTTCGTGCCGCCGATCACGGTTGGTCCGCTGGTCGCCTCCTCGATCGCAGACCGCGTTCATGCGAAGGGGGGTGCTCTCGACGTCCACCTGATGATCGAGACACCGGAACGCCAGATTGAGGCCTTCGCCGAGGCTGGCGCCGACTCGATCACCTTCCACGCCGAGGCAACGCCGCATGCCAACCGCATCCTCTCGGCGATCCGTGAGCTGGGCTGCCTGGCGGGGCTCGCGATCAATCCCAGCACCCCGGCTGAGGCCGTCGCCGAGTTGCGCGGCTACGCCGATGTCGTCCTTTGTATGACGATCAACCCCGGCTGGGGTGGCCAGACGCTCATCCCCGAGTCGCCGGACAAGCTTCGCCGACTCGCCCCGCTGGTCGGCGACGCCAAGATCGAGGTCGACGGCGGAATCGACGCAACCACCGCCCGCCCGATCGCCGAAGCCGGCGCCTCCCTCTTCGTCGCCGGATCCGCCGTCTTCGGCGCCCCCGATCCGGCCGCGGCATACGCCGAGATAGCGGCCGCGGCGGGTGCTGCCTGACAGTCGCCAGCTGCGGCCGTTCCTCGGGCGCCTCACGATGCTCGGGCTGGCGATCTGCGCCCTGCTCGCCGCCGGGACGGCCGGCTACGTGGTCACCGAAGGGACCTCGGTCGGCTTCGGCTTCGTCTGGGCGCTGGACACCGTCGCCACCGTCGGCTCGATTCCCGAGCCGAGCGGAACCGGCGGCCAGGTTCTCAAGGTCTGCCTGATCGTCTTCGGCGTGGGTACGCTCTTCTACGCCCTGGTAACCATCACCGAGTTCTTCGTGTCAGGCCACCTCTCTGGCCTGCTCGGGGAGAGAAGGGCGCTGAAGAAGATCGACTCGCTCAGAGACCACATTCTGATCTGCGGCTTCGGTCGAGTGGGCCAGCAGGCGGCCCGTGATCTGCAGGCGGCGGGAAGGCGCTTCGTCGTCATCGACAGCAATCCCGCCGAGACCCGCGAGCACGCCGAAGCGATCGGCGCGCCCTTCATCGAGGGCTCGCCTTCCGATGACGAGACGCTGCGCGCCGCCGGGATCATGCGCGCCGCGGGCGTCATGGCCTGCGTGGACTCCGACCCGGAGAACATCTTCATAACCCTGACCGCGCGCGAGCTGCGCTCCGACATCACCATCGTCGCCCGGGCCAGCATCGAAGACTCCGAGAGCAAGCTGCGCCGCGCCGGCGCCGACCGGATCGTCTCCCCCTACAAGACGAGCGGCTCGGAGATGGTCCGCTACGCGCTGCACCCGCAGGTGAGCGGTGTCGTCGACGTGGCGCCCGAATACAGGATGGAGGAGATCGAGGTGACCGTCGGCTGCGAGGCGGCTGGGAAGACCCTGGAGGAGGTGCGCGGGTCGTCGGTGATCGTCGCTCTTCGCCGTCCCGACGGCACGGTCCGGCCCCAGCCGCCGGCGGACAGCGTGCTTCAAGACGGCGACGTGCTGATCGCGATGGGGGAGACCGGCGCGCTCGAGCGCCTGGAGGGACTGCTGGCTCCCGCCTGATCACACGTTCTCGTCGATCGCCGCCAGCCGTGCCTCGAGTTCCTCGGGCGAACCGGCTTCCGGAACGTCCTCTGCCCTTTCGTGGGGGTGTCGATAGACCAGATAGAGCAGCCCGAAGAGGATGCCGGCGGTGAGCGCGAAGCCGATCTCCACCCGCCGAAACTCGTTGCTCACCAGCGGGATCAAGTTCCAGACGATGAAGAAGGCCGCGCAGCCGATCCAGCGGGCGGCGGCGCGGCGCACCTGCCCCTGGGCCAGGCAGGCCTGGTTGAGGGTCACCGAGCAGAGGTAAAGGCCCATCCCGACGGTGACCAGCAGCAGCCCCTCGCGGTCGTAGCTGAACTTCTTGCTGAAGGCGACCTGCATCAGCCGCGGCCCGGCGATCAGCACGACGATCGCGGTGAAGGTCGCGAAGGCCGCGATCCCCAGCAGCACCATCCGAACCGAGCGGTGGAACTCCCTGTCGCTGCCGGCCTCGGTGGAGGTGTGGAGGCTGGTCAGGTGGGGGAGGATGCTGGTCGACACCGCCTGGAACAGCTGCAGCGGCGCGCGGGCGATCATCAGCACGTTGAAGATGAACCCCGCCGCCGCCGCGCCCTGGAGCCCGCGCGCGATCAGCGGCCCCGCGTTGAGGAAGGCTTGTTCGCTGAACATGATCACGAGGACCGCCGCGGCGAAGCCGCCGCCCTTCTTGAGGGAGAAGTCCTCATCCGTCACGCCCTCCGCTTCGGGCCGGGGCATGTCTGGCGCCCCACGCTGCTCTCTCTGCGCTCGACGGAGGAACGCCAATGGCACCACCATCAGGCTCAAGGAGGGCGCGGCGACGATCCCCACCGCAACCGCCGACTGGCCTTCCAGGAGGCTGACGGCGACCAGCACCGCGAACAGGGTGCGGAAGCAGGACTCGGAGAGGATCAGTGCAGTGAACAGGCCGAAGCGGCGCTGGCCGGCGAGGAAGCCGCGGGCGAAGTAGCTGGCCGCGTAGAAGAGGACCGCCCCGAAGAAGACCCAGTAGAGGGTTTCGTTGCCTTCCAGCAGGTCGTCCTGGATCGGCCCCCGCAACGCCAGCGCGGTAACGGCGAAGAACGCGGCCAGCCCGAGCTGGATCGTCGCCGCGACCCGCATCGGCTGGCCGATCGGTTCGCGCTTCACCAGTCGTTCGGAGATGTGGCGGGAGAGCAGCTGTTCGACCGGCCGGTAGAGGGTGGAGATGGTGATGAAGACGGCCGACCAGAGCACCGTGATCTGCCCGTAGTCGGGCTTGGAGAGCACGTGCGAGGCGATCAGGAAGTAGGCGTAGGTGATGACGCCGGTGAGTCCGACGCCGACGGCGAGGAAGCTCGCGGTCTTGCCGTACTCGGCCGAGGTGGTGCCGCCGGCGCCCGGCTCGGCCGGTGCTGTCGCGCCTGTCATCGGTCGCGTGGGGCGCCGGGCTCGTAATGGGAGGGCTCCACGCCGAGCGCCAGCTCGACCCGCCGCACCCGCTCGAAGACCCGCTGCGTCATCACCCGCTGTCCGGCAAGCAGGTCGCCGATCACTCCGAGCGCGACCAGCTGCACCGCGGCGATGAAGAGGACGGCGCCGAGGATCAGCGATTGGATGTGGCCGGTGCTGTCGCCGTTGAGGACCCAATCGATCAGGAAGGGCATCCAGGCCGCCAGCGCCAGCGCGAACACGATCAGCCCGGCGGTGGCGAACACCCGCAGCGGCTCGTAGCGCGCGTAGATGCGCAGGATCGCCGGCCCGCTGCGCCGCACGTAGGCCCCGGTCGAGTCGAACAACCGCGACTCGCGGGTCTGGGGATTGGTGGCGATCCTCACCTGGTCGACGGCGACCAGCATCTTGCCCGCCTGGATCAGGCTCTCCAGCGTGTAGGTGAAGTCGTCGACGACGAGCAGCCCGAGCGCCGCCTCGCGGTTGTAGGCGCGAAAGCCGGATGTGGTGTCGGCGATCTCGGTGCCGGAGAGGCGGCGCACCACCCAGCTGCCGAGACGCTGCAGCGCCTTCTTGGATGCGGAGAAGTGCTCGATCTGAGATGTCTGGCGATCGCCGACCACCATGTCGGCTTCGCCGGCGAGGATCGGCGCGAGCAGCTTCGGGATGTCGGCGCCGCGGTACTGGTTGTCGGCGTCGGTGTTGACGATCACGTCGGCGCCCAGCTTGAGACAGGCGTCGAGCCCCGCCTGGAACCCGGCGGCAAGGCCCTTGTTGTTCGTCAGCCGCACGATGTGGTCGACGCCGTTGCGGCGGGCGACCTCGACCGTGCGATCGGTCGAGCCGTCGTCGATCACGAGCAGCTCGACCTCGCCGATCCCCTCGATGCGCCGAGGAATGTCCGCGATCGTCGCGGGAAGGGTCGCCTCCTCGTCGAGGCAGGGGATCTGGACGATCAGCTTCAAGGGAGGGCAGGGTATCCGCGGGCTCGGCGCGGCGGTACCATTGGTTGATTGACTAGTCAATCGGTCGCATGAACGCTCAGCTCACAGCAACGGATGAACTGCACCTCAGGAGGGCGCTGGAGTTGGCTGAGGGGGGGCGGGGGAGGGTCAGTCCGAATCCGCTGGTCGGCGCCGTGATCGTCAAGGACGGCGAGGTCGTCGGCGAGGGATTTCATGCCGAGCTGGGCGACCTGCATGCGGAGAGGGTGGCGCTGGAGGATTGCCGACGCCACGGAGAGGACCCGGCCGGCGCGACGATGTACGTGACGCTGGAGCCCTGCGCGCACCGGGGGCGCCAACCTCCCTGCGTCGAGGCGATCCTCGAAGCCGGCCTTGCGCGCGTCGTCATCGCTTCCGAGGATCCGACGGAGAAGGCGTCCGGGCGTGGGCCGGGAATCCTGCGCGATGGGGGCGTCGAGATCGAGTTCGCCGCCGGCGAGGAGGCCGCAACGGCGCGGCTGCTCAACCAGCCCTTCCGCAAGCATGCCCGCACCGGGTTGCCGCTCGTCACCTTGAAGCTGGCGATGTCGCTCGATGGCAGAGTCTCCACTGCGGCCGGCGACTCTCCGTGGATTTCCAGCGAGAAGAGCCGCGAGCTCGTCCACGGCTGGCGCGCGGAATCGGACGCGATCGCGGTCGGAATCGGCACCGTCCTCGCCGACGATCCCCTGCTCACCGCACGCCCGACAGCCGGCTCCGCTGCTCGACAGCCGGTCAGAGTCGTATTCGACCGCCGCGCTCGGTTGCCCCTCGACTCTCAGCTCCTCCGCACGCTCGACCAGTCCCCGGTGGCCGTCGTCGTTTCCCCACAGGCCGATGCCACGGCGCTGCGGGAAACAGGTGCAGATGTCGTCGTGGCGGAGCATCTTCATGGCGCCCTCGCCGAGCTTGGCCGTAGAGACATCGCCAGCCTCTTTCTCGAGGGCGGCCCCACCCTTGCAGCCGCTTTTGTCGACGCGGGTGAGGTCGACGAGGCGCGCACCTTCGTCGCTCCGATCCTGCTCGGCCGCTCCAGGCGGCTGCCGGCGCTAGACAGCCCGGGGGATACCCTGGTCACGGCGCGGTTCAAGGAGTGGTGATGTTCACCGGGCTGATCGAGGACTTAGGCATGGTCGAGGCGGTGGAGTTCGGCGCCGACGGCGCTCGGCTGCAGATCGCGACCGGGCTCGGCACCGCGGTGGCGCTCGGCGACTCGGTCGCCGTGAACGGGGCCTGCCTGACTGCGACCGAAGTCGATGCGGGCGGCTTTGAGACGGAGGCGATGAACCAGACCCTGGAGGTGACTGCCCTCGGTGGCCTGGGGGCCGGCGACCGGGTCAATCTGGAGCTGGCGATCAAGGCCTCCGACCGACTCGGCGGGCATATCGTGCAGGGCCACGTCGACGGGGTCGTGGAGGTCGTCTCGATTGCCGAGGACGGGTTTGCCCGTCGCATCCGGGCGGCCCTCGGGCCCGATCTGATCCGCTACGTGGTCGAGAGGGGCTCTATCGCCCTGAGCGGGGCGAGCCTGACGGTCGCAGCGCTCGGCGACGACTGGGTGGAGGTGTCCCTGATTCCCGAGACCTTGGAGCGAACGAATCTGGGCGAGGTCGCCGTCGGTGACAGGCTGAACGTGGAGTGCGACATCGTGGCCAAGTACGTGGAGCGGTTGATGCAACCATTCGTCGGAGAGGAGCCATGAGCGCAGAGCGAGCAACCGTGCACATCTGCTGCTTCGCGCCGCGAGCGAAGCGCGAAAGGGGTCGATGAGCCATATGACGGAGACACAGAAGGCGGAGGGCGAGGCAAGAGCGGGGGAGAGCCCGTTCTCGACGATCGAGGAGGCGATCGAGGAAATCCGCCGCGGGCGGATGATCGTCGTCTGCGACGGCGAAGAGCGCGAGAACGAGGGCGACCTGGTGATGGCGGCGCAGTTCGCCACTCCCGAGGCGGTGAACTTCATGGCCAAGGAGGCGCGCGGGCTGATCTGCCTGGCGCTGACCGCGGAGCGCTGCGAGCGGCTCGGCCTCAACCTGATGGCGGCCAAGAACGAAGCGCCGCTGCAGACCGCCTTCACGGTGACGATCGAGGCCGCGGGCGGGGTCAGCACCGGGATCTCCGCACACGATCGCGCCCACACGATCCAGGTCGCGATCGATCCGGAATCGGGCCCCTCCGACATCGTCGTGCCCGGCCACATGTTCCCGCTGCGCGCCAAAGACGGGGGAGTGCTGGAGCGCACCGGCCACACCGAGGCCAGCGTCGACTTCTCCCGCCTCGCGGGCCTGCTCCCGGCAGGTGTCATCTGCGAGGTGATGAACGACGACGGCACGATGGCCCGCGTGCCCGACCTCATTCCCTACTGCGAGCGCCACGGCCTCAGGATGGTCACCGTCGCCGACCTGGTTGCCTACCGGCGGCGCAAGGAGAAGCTGGTCGAACGGGTCGTCGCCACCGCGCTGCCGACCGACTTCGGCGACTTCACGGCGGTCGGCTATCGCTCCCTGGTCGACGACAAACACCATGTGGCGATGGTCAAGGGCGAGGTCGACGGGGCCGAGGACGTGCTCGTCCGGGTCCATAGCGAGTGCCTCACCGGCGACGTTTTCCACAGCATGCGCTGCGACTGCGGCGAGCAGCTGGCGGCAGCGCTGAGGATGATCGAGCGCGAGGGCCAGGGCGTCCTCCTCTACCTCTCCCAGGAGGGCCGCGGGATCGGCCTGCTCAACAAGCTGCGCGCCTACAAACTGCAGGAGGAGGGCGCCGATACGGTCGAGGCCAACCTGAAGCTGGGTCTGCCGGCCGACCTGCGCGATTACGGGATCGGCGCCCAGATCCTCGGCGACCTGGGCCTGAGCAGCATTCGCATCCTCACCAACAACCCGAAAAAGATCGTCGGGCTGGAGGGCTACGGCCTCTCGGTCAGCGAGCAGGTGCCGATCGAGGCCAATCCAAACGCCCACAACGAGGCCTACCTGCGGGCCAAGCGCGACAAGCTCGGCCACTCGCTGCACCACCAGGGCCTCGCCCTCGACGAGGAGATGATTCGGGCCGAGGAGGAGAGGGACGGTGGGGACGGGTCGGCGGATGGCTGAGTCGACCGCCTTTCTCGAGGAGTTCGGCGAGGAGGAGCGCGCGTCCCTGGGGCCACTTCGCTTCGCGGTCTGCGTCGGCCGCTTCTATGAGGATCTCGCCCAGCGCCTGCTCGCCGGCGCCAACGAGGGCTTTGCCCTGGCGGGCGTGCCCGAGTCCTCCGTGACCCAGGTCTCGGTTCCGGGCGCCTACGAGTTGCCGTTCGCCGCCATGCTGCACGCGCAGAGCGGCGATTTCGCCGGTGTCGCCTGCCTCGGCGTCGTCATCCGCGGCGAGACCGACCACTACGACTTCGTCTGCGCCGAGGCGGCCCGGGGCATCCAGGACGTGCAGCTGGAGACCGGCGTCCCCTGCGCCTTCGGGGTGATCACCTGCGACACGATGGACCAGGCGCTTGCCCGCGCCGGGGGGGGCAAGCGCGACCAGGGCCGTAACGCTGCCCTCACCGTCGCCCGTATGGCCCTGTTGAAGCGTCAGCTGGCCTGACTGGCTACCATCCCCGATCCCGATGGCCAAGGTATGCCACAGCTGCGGCAAGGGACCTGCGTTCGGACAGTCCCGGAGCCACTCGATGGTCGCCACCAAGCGGCGCTTCGACCCCAATCTGCAGAAGGTCCGGATCCAGGACGGCGGCCGAACCCTGCGCGCCTACGTCTGCACTCGCTGCTTGAAGGCCAACAAGGTCGTCAAGGCCGCCTGAGGCCGTCTGACCGGCGCCAAGCGGCACCCGACTCTTCGCGAATAGCGCTGCTACCCGCTCATCGTCGTGGTCCGCGTTGCTTGCTCAGTCGACCTCGGGGAGGGGCTCGGCGGCCTGCGGCTCGACCGCAATCCGGGGTAGGCGCCGGCGCAGCCAGTCCGGTAGCCACCAGGCGCGGGCGCCGAAGAGCTGCATGATCGACGGGACGAGGACGGTGCGGATGACGACGGCGTCGATCAGCACCGCGATCGAGAGGCCGAGGCCGAAGAGCTTGATCACGCGGTCTTCGCCGAGCATGAAGGAGGCGAAGACGGTGACCATGATCGCCGCGGCGGCGGTGATCACGCGGCCGGTCAGGGCCAGGCCGCGGGTGACCGCCCGGGACGCCTCCTGGCTGGCCTCCCATTCCTCGTGGATGCGCGACATC
Organism: uncultured Solirubrobacterales bacterium; assembly: GCA_963838035.1. Classification (GTDB taxonomy): domain Bacteria; phylum Actinomycetota; class Thermoleophilia; order Solirubrobacterales; family 70-9; genus CAVVNN01. The sequence continues at coordinate 403,732 of CAWIPM010000002.1, read as the reverse complement.
AGAAAGACCTCGTAGTCCATCGAGAGGCCGAAGACGATCGCGAACAGGAATACCGGCAGGAACGACTCGATCGGGCCGGTTCCGTCGAGCCCGATCGGGCCGCCGAGCCAACCCCACTGGAAGACCGCGACGACGACGCCGAAGGCGGCGCCGATGCTGAGTAGATTCATCAGCATCGCCTTCAGCGGCACCAGCACCGAGCGGAAGACCGCCATCAGCAGCAGCGCCGAGAGCAGCACGACGACGCCGATGAAGAGCGGCAGCTTTTCGGCCAGTGCGTTGCCGAAGTCCTCGAAGATCGCGGTGGTGCCGCCGACGTAGACGAGCGCCCCACTGCGCCTCTGCACCGGCGGGATCAGCCGGTTGCGCAAGGTGTGCAGCAGTTCCGTCGTCGCCTCGCTCTGCGGCGAGGTGGTCGGATAGATCTGGATCACCCCGGTGTCCTTGGCCGGGTTGAGCGCTGGCGAGGAGACGGCGGCGACCCCGGGCTCGCCTTCCGCCTTTTTGCCCAGCTCGACCAGCGCCGCGGCGTCCCCGGCGCGCGGCAGGCTGGCGACCAGCTCCAGCGGCCCGTTGAAGCCGGGCCCGAAGCCCTCGGCGAGCAGGTCGTATGCCTTGCGGGTGGTGCTGCCGGCGGGGTCGGAGCCTGCATCACTGGAGCCGAGCCGCAGCGAGAGGGTGGGAATGCAGAGGACCAGCAGCAGGCCGCCGGAGAGCAGCATGGCGACGACGGGCCGGCGCTGGATCCAGTGGCTCCAGATAAACCAACGGCTCTTCTCGAGGCTGCCCGAGCGGCGCCGGCCCAGCCCCGGGACGCGCAGGCGGTCGACGCGCCGCCCGGCGATCGCCAGCAGTGCCGGCAGCAGCGTCAGCGAGGCGATCATCGTCATCGTCACAGCCAGGGCGGCGGCGATCGCCACTCCGTAGAGGAACGTGACGCCGAGCAGCAGCATCCCCAGCAGCGAGATGATCACCGTGAGGCCGGCGAAGAGCACGGCGCGGCCGGCGGTGTCGACCGCCCGCACCACCGCTGCGTGCGGCTCCAGGCCGTCGTCGAGCCCGTTGCGGAAGCGGGTGACGATGAAGAGGGCGTAGTCGATGCCGACACCGAGCCCGATCATCGCCGCGAGCTGGGGAGCGAAGTTGGCGGTGTCGAAGACGTGGGTCCCGAGTGTCACGAGGCTCAGCCCGACGCCGAGGGCGAAGAGCGCGGTGAGGAGCGGCAGGCCCATCGCGACCACCGAGCCGAAGGTGATCAGCAGGATCATGACCGCGGCCAGCAGGCCGATGGCGAACGAGGTGTCGCCTTCTTCCTGGCGCACCTGCTCGACCGGCTGCCCGCCCAGCTCCACCTGGAGCCGCGGCCCGGCGGCGCCCTGTGCCAGGTCGATCGTCTTTTCGATGTTCGCCTTGTCGAGCTTGTTGGTCAGGCGGTCGAACATCACCGTCGCGTAGGCGATCTCGCCGCCGGGCGCGATCGCGGCGCTGCCGCCGCCGTCGTATGGGCTGGCGACGCCGGTCACCTGAGGGACCTGGGCGATCTCTTCGAATGCCCGCTGCATCCGCCGCTTCACGGCCGCCACCCGGACGCCGCCGGCCGCCCGGAAGACGACCTGCTCTTCGGCGCCGGAGCGGGCCGGGAAGCGCTTTTCGAGCAACTCGAGAGCGCGCTGGGAGCCCGAGGACGGCAGCTCGAAGTTGTTCGAGAACGAGGATCCGGCGGAGCCTGCGAGGAAGCCGATCGCGACAAGCGCCACGATCCAGCCGAGGATCACGGCTCGGCGGTGGGTCGTGCACCAATCTCCGAGGCGTCGCATTCGAGGGCAGGACCGTAGCGAACCGTCCGGCCCGGCCTTTTCGCCGCGTCCGCGCACTACGGCTAGATTTCGGCTGATGGCCGATCCCTCGATAGAGCGTTTCCGGCGGGTCGTCTCCTCCGCTTACGCCTCCCTCGAAGCGCGCCGCGAGGAGGTCAACGACCTCAACGTGTTCCCGGTCGCCGACGGCGACACCGGCGACAACATGGCGATGACGATGCGGGCGGTGATGGAGGAGCTCGACCGCCTCGACGGGCTCGAGGTCGACGAGGTCGGCCGCACCCGTCTCGTCCAGGCGCTCGCCCGGGCTGCGCTGATGGGGGCCCGCGGAAACTCCGGGGTGATCCTCAGCCAGATCGTCCGCGGCGCCGCCGAGGAGCTTGCCAGCAGGCCCGGCGAGCTGGTCGACCCGGTGCTCGTCGCCTCTGCCTTCGCCCGCGCAGCCGATGCCGCCTACGAATCCGTTCGCGAGCCGGCCGAGGGAACGATGCTGACCGTATTCCGCGAGATGGCGCACTCGATCGCCCGCCAGCTCGCCCACCTCGAGGCCGGCAAGCAGAGGCTCGCCCAGGACGTCACCGACGCCGAGCAGGACGCGATCCTCGCCGAGGTGCTGGAGCGCGCGATCGAGGACGGCAAGCGCGCCGTCGAGCGCACCCCGGAGCAGCTCGAGGTGCTGCGCGAGTCCGGTGTGGTCGACGCCGGCGGCTACGGCCTGGTGCTGATCCTCGCCGGGGTCGTCGCCGGCCTGCGCGGCGACGGCGCCGAGCCGCCCGACGTCCCGCGCCAAGAGGCGCCGCGGCTCAGCCGACCCCACCACGCGGACAGCCGATTCCGCTACTGCACCAACTTCATCGTCTCCGGCCAGGGCCTGGTCGGTCGCGAGTTCGTGCCTCGGCTCGAGGGCCTCGGCGACTCGGTGCTCGTGGTCGGAGACGAGGTGACGCTCAAGGTGCACGTCCACACCGACGAGCCCGAGGCCGCGGTCGCCCTCTTCGACGGGGTCGGCGAGGTCGCCAACCTCGACGTCGCCGACATGCGCGAGCAGATCGCCGAGCGCCGGGCCCGGCTGGCCTCCGGGCGAACGGGGGCCCTGGCTGTCGCGGCCGGCGCGGGAATGGAGCGCCTGTTCGCGGGTTTCGGAGCCCACGTCGTCCCCTGCGGGGAGACCCTCAACCCCTCCACATACGAGCTGCTGGCCGGAATCCATGAGGTCCCGGCGGAGGAAGTCCTGGTCCTGCCCAGTTCCTCCAACGTGGTGATGGCAGCCGAGCGCGCCTGCGAGCTCTCCGAGAAGCCGGCCCGGGTGGTCGGCGCGACCTCGCAGCAGGCGAGCCTGCTCGCTCTGGTCGAGCTCGTTCCCTCGGCTCCGGCCGCAGAGAATGCCGAGCGCCTCGATGCGGCACTGGCCGAGATTGCCACGGGAGGCGTTGCGCCGGCCGCCCGCGACGACGCCCAGGGTCGCTTCCGCCAGGGCGACGCAGTCGGTTTCGCCGGTGGTGAGATTGTCGCCTGGGGAGATGCTTCCTCGACCTTGACGGCGACGATCCAACAGCTCGCCGAGGAGGCGGAGATCGTCACCGTGATCGCCGGCGAGGGTGCGCCGATCGCGCTCTCTGGGATCGACACTCACGTCCCCGAGGGGGTCGAGGTCGAGACCCATGAAGGCGGTCAGCCGAGTTGGTGGTGGCTGCTCGCGGCCCAGTAGTGCGGGCGTTTGCCGGCGCTCGCGAGCTGTCTCGCGCCGAGCTGCGCGACGCCCCCGTCCACTGGCCGCGCCCGAGCGTCCTGGACGTATCGCTGCAGGGGCTCGAGGGCGTCGGCCCGAAGCTGGCCGAAGCTGCGGCCGAGGCCGGCATCTCGACGGTCGGAGACCTGCTCCTGCGGGTGCCCCACAGCCACCGCGATCGCACCGTGGTACCGGTGGCCGACCTCGAGGCGGGGGCTCGGGCGACGGTTCGAGTCGAGGTGCTGGGTGGTCAGCCACGTCCATTTCGCCGTCGCGGCCTGTCGATCACCTCGGTCAAGGTCGGCGACGACTCCGGCTCGATCAGGGCCTCCTGGTTCAACCAGCCGTGGCTGGCCCGGAAGCTCACGAAAGGCGCTCAGCTGCTGCTCACGGGCTCACGCGACAAACGGGGTTTCCGGGTTTCGGAATTCGAGTTCGTTCCCACCGGAGAGGCCGCGAGCTTGGTTCCCGTGCACCCGGGCACCGAGCAGCTGAAGCCGCAGAGGTTGCGAAATTGGATCGAGCAGGCGGTGCGATGGGCGCCAAACGCGATCGAGGGGCTGCCGGCGGAGCTGCGGGTGCGCAGGGGACTGGCCGGGGCGGCCGACGCGATCGCTGCGGTGCACTTCCCGCAGGAAGACTCGGATGTCGAGCAGGCGCGCACGCGGCTGGCCTTCGAGGAGCTGTTCCTCTACCAGGCGATCCTCGCTACGCGGAAACGGGCGCAGCGGGCCGCGCGGCCGGCACCCAGGCTCGGCAAGCCGGGCGAGCAGGTCGGGCGCTGGGTCGAGTCTTTGCCATTCGAGCCGACTCGGGACCAGCTGCGGGCGTTCGACGAGATCGACGCCGATCTCGACTCCGGCGAGCCGATGCAGCGGCTGCTGATGGGCGAGGTCGGGTCGGGGAAGACGGTGGTGGCGCTGTACTCGATGCTGCGAGCGCTGGAAGCGGGGTTCCAGGCGGTGATGATGGCGCCGACGGAGACCCTGGCCGAGCAGCACGCGGCGACGCTGGGAAAGCTGCTGGCGGAGGAGGCGACTCCGTTTGCGCTGCTGACCGGGGGGACGCCTGAGGCCAGGCGCAGGGAGGCGCTCCAGCGCTTGGCCACGGGCGAGCTCGGGCTGATCGTCGGCACGCACGCGCTGATCGAGCCGGCCGTTGAGTTCGCGCGGTTGGGCCTCTGCGTGGTCGACGAGCAACACCGGTTCGGGGTGGAGCAACGCAGGGCGCTCGACTCGAAGGGGGTGGAGGGGATGGCTCCGCATGTGCTCCACATGACCGCCACGCCGATCCCCCGCACGCTCTCGCTAACCACATACGGCGACCTCGACACCACCGCGCTGCACGAGCTTCCCGCCGGTCGCAGGCCGGTCGAGACCTGGCTGGTCGGAGAGGACCGCCGCCCGGCTGCCTATGAGCTCATCCGCGAGCGCCTGCGCGAGGGGCGACAGGCCTACGTGGTCTGCCCGCTGGTCGAAGAGTCCGAGAAATCGCAGGGGAAGGCTGTGGAGAAGGAGGCGGCGCGGCTTGCCGCGGGTGAGCTGCGAGAGTTCTCGGTCGGCGTCATTCATGGCCAGATGCCGCCGGCGCGAAAGGCCGAGGCGATGGAGGCGTTCGTCTCCGGCGCGACCGACGTCCTCGTCTCGACCACCGTGATCGAGGTCGGGATCGACGTCGCCAACGCGACCGTGATGGCCATCGAGGGGGCGGAGCGCTTCGGCGTCTCCCAACTTCACCAGCTGCGGGGCAGGGTGGGGCGGGGAGAGCATGAGTCCCACTGCCTGCTGTTCGCCGAAGGGGCGGGGGAGTCGGCGCGGCGGCGGCTGCGGGCGGTCGCTCGCGAGAGCGATGGGTTCAAGCTCGCCGAGGTCGACCTCGGCCTGCGCGGCGAGGGCGAGATCCTCGGCACCCGTCAGCACGGCCTGCCCCGCTTCGCCGTGGCGAGCCTCCCCGAGGATCTGCCGGCGCTGCTCTCCAGCCGCGACGAGGTCCTGGCGCTGCTGCGTTGCCACGGCTCCCTCGAAGCTCCCGGTCTCGGCCCCCTACTCGAGGCAGCCCGCCGCCGCTTCGGCGCCGCCGCCGCCGACCCGATCCCGCTCTGAGATGATTGCGACGTGCCTGAGGTTGAGGGTCATAATTCCCCCCCAACCTCACGCACGCACCCTGAAGAGGGAAGTCGATGCGTGTGATCTCAGGGAAGTTGGGGGGGCAGCGGCTGGTCGCTCCTCGGGGATGGAAGGTGCGGCCGACATCGGACCGGGTGCGCGAGGCGGTCTTCTCGGCCCTCGGCGAGCGCGTGGTCGGGGCGACCGTCCTCGACCTCTACTGTGGCACCGGCGCGCTGGCGATCGAGGCGCTCTCGCGCGGCGCCGCCTCCGCTACGCTCATCGACCGCGACACTCGGCCGGCGCTCGGGAACGTCGAGCGCCTCGGCCTGGGCGAGCGAGCCGAGCTGGTCCGCTCCGACGTCGAGCGATGGCTGGCGAGCCGAGCCGCCTGCGCCGCGGCACCCCGCTTCGACCTCGTCTTCGTCGACGCCCCTTATAGACTCGCCGACCGCGTGGGCGAGCGACTCGACACCCATCTGCCCGGCCTTCTTGCAGAGGATGGCTGCGCCGTAGTCGAGAGCGCCGCCCGCAGCCCGTTGCGGATCGACTCGCTGGAGCGCCTTCGTCAGCGGCGCTACGGCGCCGCTGAGGTCTCCTTCTACAAGAGGATGAGTCGGTGAGCCGGAACGGCACAGTCGTCTGCCCGGGAAGCTATGACCCGGTCACCAACGGGCACCTCGACATCATCACCCGCACCTCGCACGTCTTTGAGCGGGTCGTCGTCGGCGTGGTCAACAGCCCGCTTCGCAAGGAGAAGACGCTGTTCACCGCGGAGGAGCGCAGGGCGTTCATCGAGGAGGCCACGGCCGATCTCCCCAACGTCGAGGTCTCGATCTTCTCCAACCTGCTGGTCGAGTTCGCGCGCGACAACGACGCCACCGCGATCGTCAAGGGGCTGCGGGCGATTTCCGACTTCGAGTACGAGTTCGAGATGGCCCAGCTCAACCGCAAGCTCGACCCCCGCATCGAGAGCATCTACGTCATCGCTTCGCCCCACTACAGCTTCCTCTCCTCGACAGGCGTCAAGGAAATGGCGACGTTCGGCGGCGACGTCGGCGACCTGGTGCCCGCCCCGGTTGCGGTCGCCATGGCGCAGCGACTGGGCGACAGGTAGGCTTCTCGGGTGGTGGAGCCGTGGGCGAGAGTTTGCAAAAAGCCGAGGAAATAACGGCTTCTTCACCAAATACGGCTCTGACACGTAGGCTTACGCACTGCCGATGGACGTTCTGGTTCTAATAGACAAGCTGGACGACGTCGTCCACAACGCCCGTCCCGTCCCCCTGACGGACCAGGTGCGCGTGGACCGCGAGGAGATCTACGACCTGCTCGACCAGATGCGGGCGACGATCCCCGAGGAGATCAAGCAGGCGCGCTGGATCGTCAAGGAGCGCCAGGAGATGCTCGCAGAGGCGAAGCGGGAGTCCGAGCGGATCGTCCGTGAGGCACGTGAGCAGCAGGCCCGCCTGATCTCCGACGAGGAGGTCACCAAGCAGGCGGAGCGTGCCGCCGACGAGATCGTCGAGGACGCGAGGACGCGCGAGCGGGAGATCCGACTCGGCGCCGAGGACTACGCCGACGAGATCCTCAACACGCTCGAGGTCAATCTTCAGAAGTTCCTCGCAGCCGTACAGCGGGGCCGCGACCGGCTTGCGGGCCGCGACGAAGAGCCGGTCGCCGAGCTCGACGAGCAGCAGTAGAGGCGATTCCGTGGGCGGCCCGCTGAGGGTGGCCTGCGGGCGGGCAAGCGTGTCCGTTCTCGGCCACGCTCAGCGGGCCGCTCGCGAGCCGCTCGCTAGTCGAGCTTGAGCTCGCGGAGCTTTTGCAGGCGGGGGTCGAGGCCCGTGTCGTGCCTATGGGCGGAGGAGTCGGCGTCGTTGAGGGATTCGCCGCAGACGGGACAGAGTCCGGCGCAGTCCGGGCGGCAGAGGACGCGAGTCGGAGTTGCCAGCACGACGGCGTCGTGCGCCCAGCGGCCCAGGTCGAGCTCGTCGTTGGTCACGTATGGACTGCGCAGCTCCTCGTCGTCGGTATCGGCCTTGTCGACCTCGCGGGCGTCCACCTCGGTTTCGACCGCGGCGTCCTCGAGGCAACGCACGCAGGGCCCCTCGATGCGGAGCGGAAAGCGGAGGCGGAATGCGTAGCCGCCGCTCGGACGGGAGACGTCGAGCCGGGCACCCACCGTTTCGGGCGACGCGATGTAGGTCTGACCGCCCAGCTCGACCGGGTCGAGCCGAACTCCCAAGTCAAGCCGCCGGCCCTCGCCATGGGTCAGCGAGAGGCGCGAGAGGTCGACGACGGTGGTGGGCGCTTGGGCCATGTCACTCCTCCGCTTGGCCGCGACTTACGATGGACACTTCACGACGAGATTACGAAATGGGTCAATTCGACTGGACACCCGAGGTCTACCTGGAGCGGATCCGCTCCGAGCTGCCGCGCTACGACGAGCTGCAGGAGCAGGCGGTCGCGGCGATCCCGTTTCCCCCCGGCCGCGTGCTGGAGCTGGGGATGGGCACCGGTGAGACGACGCGGCGGCTGATCGAGGCCTACCCGGATGCCTGGGTCGTCGGCCTCGACGCCAGCCCCGACATGGTCTTCCGAGCCCGCGAGACCTACGACGACGTCCAGCTCGCCCGCATGGAGGACCCGCTCCCCGACGGCCCCTGGGACCTCGTGATCTCAGTCCTCTCGATCGACGGCCTCCTCGACGATCAGAAGCAGGCCCTCTTCCGCCGGGTCCGGGAGCAGTCCCGCTCGCTCGTGATCGGCGACGTCTTCAAGCCGGAGCAGGTGGACCGGGTCCTCGAGTGGTGCGACGGGGAGCTCGTCTGGCGGGCCGATGACCTGGCGGTAATCCGTGCCGTCTACTAACGGCTACCATTCCGCAACCGATGGCCGTCCCCAAGAAGAGAACTTCGAGCACCCGCCGCGACAAGCGGCGCGCGAACCACAAGGCGGCCAAGCCTCGCCTCAACCAATGCCCGCGCTGTCATAGCCCACGCCTGCCGCACCGGGTTTGCCCGACCTGCGGAACCTATGCCGGGCGTGAGGTGATCTCTCATAAGGTCGCCGAGGCCCCGACGGCGCCATCCGGCTCTCAGGAGTAATGCCCACCGGGCACCGCGCGACCGTGGCCCTGGATGGCTTCGGGGCCGAGCGGGGCTTCGACGTGCTCGCCGAGGGAGCACGGCTCGCCGCGGCCGACGGGATCTGCGTGCGCGTGTTCGGCCCGTCCGCTCAGCTGGGGCTGGACGGAGTCGATGGGGTCGAGGTCGTCCCGACCGATGAGTGGGTCTCCAACGAGGAAGAGCCGGTTCCGGCCGTTCGATCCAAGCCCGGAGCCTCGGTTGTGCGGGCGGCCCGCGATGTCGCCGAGGGGCGTGCCGATGCCCTCGTCAGCCCCGGCTCAACCGGGGCGACGATGGCTGCGGCGACATTCGGGTTTCGCCGCCTCAAGGGGGTGCAGCGGCCGGCGCTGGCCGCGGCGCTTCCGGTCCCCGGCAGCGCAGTCCTCTTCCTCGATGTCGGCGCCAACGTCGAAGCGCGTCCCCAGCACCTGATCCAGTTCGCCTTCCTGGGCGCCGCATTCAGCGAGGCGGTGTTGGGTGTCGCCGGCCCCCGAGTCGGACTGCTCTCGGTAGGCGAGGAGTCGGGCAAGGGCCGCGAGGAGGTGGTTGCCGCGCACGAGGCGCTCGCCGGCGCTGCCGGCATCGAGTTCGTCGGCAACGTCGAGGGTCGAGATCTTCCCGCCGGTGCCGCCGACGTCGTCGTCACCGACGGCTTCACCGGCAACGTGGCTTTGAAGCTGATGGAGGGGACCGCGCGGACGGTCACCACAGCGATCCGGGAGGCGGCCCGGTCCAACCCGCTCGCCGCGCTCGGCGGGCTCCTGATCAAGCCCGCGCTCGGCGGGTTGCGCCGGGAGCTCCACCCTGACACGACGGGCGGCGCGATCCTGCTCGGGCTCCGCGGTATCGCTGTGGTCGGCCACGGCAGCTCCGGCGCCGAGGGAATCGCCAATGCGGTACGCCTAGCGGCCCGTTGCGTCGAGGTCGATGCGGTCGGGAGAACCGCCGCGCTGCTCGAACAGGCGGGGGCGACCCGCGGCGCGCTCGCGGCCCGGGAGAGCGCGTGATAGGACGGGAGCGATGACACGTGGCGAAGTGCTCGACCTGGTCCGCTCGCACCTCAGCGAGGAGCTCGAGGTCGAGACCGCCGAGATCTCCGAGCAGACCCGCTTCAAGGAGGACCTCGACGCCGACTCGCTCGACCTCTACGAGTTGGTGATGGAGTTGGAAGACCGCTACGGCGTCTCGGTCTCCGAGGAGCAGGCGGCGAGAATCAAGACGGTCGGGGACGCGGTCGAGTTCGTCGTCGAGCACACCCCGGCCTGAGCAGTTGACAGTGGACGCCGAGCCGGCTGTAGCTGCGCTGGGGGAGCTGATCGGGCGCCTTCCGGAGGAGCTGCGCGGGCTGGCGCTCACCCACTCGTCCTGGACCGAGGAACGGGTCGACTCCTTCGAGCGCCTCGCCTTCCTCGGCGACAGCGTGCTCGGGCTCTCGGTCGCCTCCGCTCTGTTCGTCCGCTTTCCCGAAGTCGATTCCGGTGGCCTCACGAAAATCCACAACCAGGCCGTCAGCGGTGTCTCCTGCGCCGAGGTCGGTCGCCTGCTCGGCGTGCCGAAGATGCTGCGCGCGGCGGAGCCCGCCGAGACTCCCGCGGCGATTCCGGCCGAGATCCTCCTCGGCGGCGAGCGGCCCCTTCCCGAGGCGACGGAGGCCCTGATCGGCGCCTGCTTCGTCGCCTTCGGCTTCGAGCAGACGGCGCCCGCGGTTGCCGCCGCCTTCGAGCCGCGGATCGAGCACGCGGCGGAGACGCGGATCGATTTCAAGTCCGCCCTGCAGGAGCTGCTCGCGCGCCGCGGGGCGCGCGTAAGCTACGAGGTGGTCGCCACGACCGGCCCACCGCACCGGCGCACCTTCGAGGTGGCGGCGACCGTCGACTCGGAGCGGGTCGGGCAGGGCGTGGGCCGAAGCAAGAAGGCGGCCGAGCAGGCCGCCGCCGAGGTGGCGCTGCAGCGATTCGACAGCTGAGCGGGGCTTTTGCTTCGCGTCCGACCCAGACGAGAGCCTTTGCGACGAGGACGAGGAACTGGATGTATCTGAAATCGATCACGATGAAGGGGTTCAAGTCGTTCCCCGAGCGGGCGAGGCTGGACTTCTCGCCCGGCGTCAGCGTGATTGTCGGGCCCAACGGCTCGGGCAAGTCGAACATCACCGATGCGGTGCTTTGGGCGCTGGGCGAGCAGAGCCCCGGTGCGATTCGCGGCAGCTCGATGCAGGACGTGATCTCCGCCGGCGGCAAGGGCGTGGGCCAGCGCCGCTCGGCTGAGGTCGAGGTCGTGATCGACAACTCCGAGGGGCGGGCGGCGACCGAGTTCTCCGAGGTCTCAGTGCAGCGCCGTCTCGATCGCTCCGGCGACGGCGAGTACCGTCTCAACGGCGCCCGTTGTCGCCTCGTCGATGTGGTCGAGGTGCTCTCCGACACCAACCTCGGGCGTGAGATGCACTCGGTGATCAGCCAGGGCCGTGTCGAGTCGATCGTTCATTCCAAGCCGCGCGAGCGCCGCCTCCTGGTCGAGGAGGCGGCGGGGCTCGGCAAGCACCGCAAGCGCCGCCGCCGCGCCGAGCTGAAGCTGAGGGCCGCCGGCGACAACCTCGCCCGGGCACTCGACCTCGAGCGCGAGGCCCGCGCTCGCCTGCGCCCGCTTAAGCGCCAGGCGCAGGCGGCCGAGCTGGGGGCGCGGATCGAGCGTGAGGAGCTGGGGCTGCGGGCGCGAATCGTCGGCGAGGAGCTCCGCTTCGGCGCCGACCGAGCCGCGGTGGCGGAAAAGGCTGCCGCGAAGGCGCGGGATGCGCGGGCGGCGTTGGAGGAGCGGATGGTCGAGGTGAGCGAGCGCCGTCGCGCCGCCGAGGAGCGCTTCGCCGACCGCGATCGCGAACGTACGCAGGCCTGGGGGCTCTTGACGAAGCTGCGCGGGGAGCAGGAGCGGGTCGCGGTGCGCGCCGCCACCCTCTCCGGCCGCGAGTCCGAGCTGGAGGCGAGCCTGGAGGCGCTGCGCGTCGAGCTCGGCCCGCTGACCCTCGACGTCGGTGCGACCGGTGGCGCCCCGGCCGAGCGTGCCCGCAAGCTCGAGGAGGAGTTGACCGAGATCGACGCCGGGTTGAATGCCGCGGTCGACGGCCTTGCTCGTGCCCGCTCGGCGCAGGCGTCCGAGTCCGAGAGGGAGGCTGCGCTCGGCGCTGTATCGGGGGGGCCGAGCGCGCCCAGCGCCACGCCCGCCGCGCCGAGGGACTGCTCGGAGAGCGCCACCGCGAGGCGCTGCGCAGGCGTCTCGCCGCCCGCGCCGAGCTGCTCGACGATGTGCGCGCGGCGGCGGCGGCGGCCGAAGCGACGGGCGCGGCGATCCGCGCCCGGGTCGAGCGGACCGAGGGCATGGTCGTCGGCGGAGGCGACGGCGACGAGATCGCGGAGGAGATGCGGGCCTGCTCTCAGCGGGAGTACGAGCTTCAGACCGAGATGAAGGCGGCCTCCGACGAGCTGACCAAGGCCGAGGTCGAGGCGGCTCACCTCGGCGATCGCCGTGCCGAAGCCGAGAAGGAGCTGGCCTCGATCGCCGAGCGCCTCGGGGAGGCCGGCCTGGCCCCGGCCGAGGAGGCAATGACCGAGGAGGAGCGCGCCGAGATCGACCGCCGGCTGGAGCGGCTGGAGCGGCGTCGTGGCCAGATCGGCCCGGTCAACCCGCTGGCCGAGCGCGAGTACGAGGAGGCTCGCGAGCACGTCGAGGGCCTGCAGGCCCAGCGCGAGGACACGGAGCGGGGAATGCGCGAGCTCGAGACTCTGATCCGCGACATCGATCGCGAGATCGAGCGTGCCTTCGAGCAGACATTCGAGGCGACCGCCGAGAACTTCGGGGAGATGGTCGGCCACCTCTTCCCAGGTGGGCGCGGGCGGCTGCGCCGGGTCAGCCTGCGCCCGGTTCGCGATGCGGATGATGCCGCTGCGGATCAGGAGGGCGAGGATGTGGACGAGCAGCGCGAGGAACTCGGGGTTGAGATCGAGGTGACGCCGGCGGGCAAGTCGACCCGCAAGCTCTCGCTTCTCTCCGGCGGCGAGAAGTCGCTGGTCGCGCTGGCCTTCGTCTTCGCCGTCTTCCTCGCCCGCCCCTGCCCCTTCTACATCCTGGACGAGGTCGAGGCGGCCCTGGACGACGCCAACATCGACCGCTTCCTGCAGCTGATCCGCCGCTTCTCCGATCGCGCCCAGTTCGTCGTCGTCACTCACCAGAAACGGACCATGGACGCCGCTGATGTTCTCTACGGGGTCAGCATGGGCAGCGACGGCGTCACTCGGGTCGTCTCTCGTCGCCTCCCCCGCGAAGAAGAGAGCGAGGGGGATGAGACGAGCGGTGGCCTTTCCGTCGCGGCCTGAGTCCGGGTAACCTCCCCGGCAAGGGAGAGGAGGGATTGCAGTGGCTCAACGCCACATGGAAAGGTTGACGTCGTTCGACACTTCGTTCTTGACGAACGAGAAAGCGAACGGGCACATGGCGATCGGGGCGATCATGGTTTGCGAGGGCTCGGCGCCGAGCTACGAGGACTTCGTCGACCACATCCGCAGCCGCCTCCATCTGCTGCCCCGCCTTCGCCAGCGGCTCGCCTTTCCTCCCCTTCGCCTCGGGACCCCGCTCTGGATCGACCATCCCGAGTTCGACATCTCCCGGCACGTGCGGCACGTGACCCTGCCCGCGCCCGGTACCGACGCGCAGTTCCACGAGCTGATCGGCACCTACCTCTCGCCGCCCCTCGATCGCTCCAAGCCGCTATGGGAGCTCTGGTTGGTCGACGGCTTCGAGGACGACCGCTTCGGGATCATCTACAAGACGCACCACTCGATGGCGGACGGGATCTCGGCGACCGACGTCGGCATGCTCCTCTTCGACGTCGAGCCGAAAACCGAGATCGTGCGCGAGGAAGCTCCCTGGGAGCCCCATGAGCCACCCTCGGGCGCCCGCCTCGCGGGCCATGCGGTGCGCGGGTTCTTCGCCATGTTCGGCCGGGCGTTCCGCTGGCTGGGGAGGGCCATCGCAAGCCCACGCCGCGCAGCGAAGCGCAGCACGGACGGCATCGTCGGGCTTTGGGAGGTCGGCTGGAACCTGACCAAACCGGCGCCGAAGGTCGCCTTCAACGTCGATATCAGCCCCTCGCGCAGCTTCGCCTGGACGAGCAGCTCGCTGGACGTGTTCAAATGGATCAAGAACGTCGTCGGCGGGACTGTCAACGACGTCACCCTCGCGGTCACCGCGGGGGCCCTGCGGCGCTGGCTCGAGAGCCGCAATGTCGAGACCGACGATCTGGCGCTGTGGGCGCTTGTGCCGGTCTCGGTGCGGACGGAGAACGAGCACGGTGAGCTCGGCAACCGGTTGACGGCGATGCGCGGGCCGCTCCCCGTCCACGTCGCCGACCCGATCGAGCGACTGCGCACGGTGACGAAGGAGATGGACAAGCTGAAGGCGTCCAAGCAGGCGCTGGGCGCCGAGGCGATCTGGGGACTCAACGACTGGTTCCGTGAATTCGCCCCGCCGCTGCTGCTGAACCCGACCGCGACGATCAACTTCTCCACCCGGCTGTTCAACATGCTGGTCACCAACTTCCCCGGGCCGCAGGTCCCGTTCTACGTGCTGGGGCGCGAGCTCACCGGCGTGTACCCGATCGGTTTCCTGGCCAGGCGCCATGCGCTCGCCGTGGCGATCTTCAGCTACAACGGCTCGATCCACTTCGGCCTGCTTGCCGACGGTGAGGCGATCGACGACCTCGACTCGATCGCCGGCTACGTGGACGAGTCGGCGCGGGAACTGCTCGACGCCGCGAGGGCGGCCACGTCCGAGGAGAGCCCACAGCTGATCTAGCCTGACGCCGCGGCAGGTAGCCTGCCGCGTCTATGCCGACCTCCTGGCGTGAGATCTTCGACCTCGGAGCACGCGAGGTGCAGCCCCAGGCTGAGGACGGCGACGAGGAGCGGCGCCCGGGGATGTTGAAGAGGCTGCGCGAGAGCCTGGCGAAGAGCCGCCGAGCGCTGAGCGAGGAGATCTCGGCCAGCCTCTTCGACCGAATCGACGAGGAGACCTGGGAGCGGTTGGAGGAGGCGCTGATCTTTGCCGACGCCGGCGCGCCGACGACCGCCGCGGTGGTCGAACGGCTCGAGCGCGAGGTCGAGGCGGGCACCGTCTCGGCCGACGGCGAGGCCGTTCGCGACCGCCTGATCGAGATCATCGCCGAGGTCGCCTCGACCGGTCGCCGGCCGATCGATCTCAGCGGTGCGCCCGCCGTGCTGCTGATGGTCGGCGTCAACGGGACCGGCAAGACGACGACGATCGGCAAGATCGCCTGGCATCTCTCGAAGGAGTTGGGCCTCTCGGTGGTACTCGCCGCGGGCGACACCTATCGCGCCGCGGCCGCCGAGCAGCTGGCGGAGTGGGCCGAGCGGGCGGGGGCCGACCTGGTTCGCTCCGAGCCCGGAGCCGATCCCGGGTCGGTCGCATACGACGCGATATCGGCCGCACGCGCGAGGGGTGCCGATGTCGTGATCGTCGACACCGCCGGGCGGCTCCACACCCAGGGCAACCTGATGGACGAGCTGGCGAAGGTGCGCCGGGTGATCGCCAAGCAGATCCCCGAGGCGCCGCACGAGACGCTGATATCGATCGACGCCACCACCGGGCAGAACGGCCTGCGCCAGGCGATGGTCTTCTCAGAGGCTGTCGATGTCGACGGCGTCGTCCTCACCAAGCTCGATGGAACCGCCAAGGGCGGGATCACGCTGGCGATCGCAGGCGAGCTGGGGATCCCGGTGAAGCTGATCGGGACCGGCGAGTCCCTGGAGGACCTGCGCCCGTTCGACCCGGACGACTTCGCCGCCGCCCTGCTCGGCGAGCCGGAGTCGGCCGTCTAAGCTGGAAGCCTTGTTCGACCAGCTCTCAGACCGCCTCCAGGCGACACTTTCCGACGTCCGCTCGAGGGGCAAGCTGACCGAGGCCGACGTCGACGCCGCGATGCGGGAGATCCGCCTCGCCCTGCTCGAGGCGGATGTCAACTTCAAGGTGGTCAAAGCCTTCACGGCGACGGTGAAGGGGCGCTGCCTCGGCTCCGAGGTGCTGGAGAGCCTCGATCCGGGCCAGCACGTCGTCAAGATCGTCAACGAGGAGCTGGCTGCGCTGATGGGGGGGACGGGGCGCGACCTCGCCTTCGCCTCCGGCGGCCCGACTGTGATCTTGATGGCCGGCCTGCAGGGCTCGGGCAAGACGACCGCTTGCGCGAAGCTGGCACGCCACCTCGGCCAGTCTGGCAAGGACGTGGCGCTGGCAGCCTGTGACGTCTACCGGCCGGCGGCGATCGACCAGCTCGTCACCGTCGGCGAGCGTGCCGGCGCCCACGTCTATAGCCAGGGCGCCGACCGCGACCCGGTCGAGATCGCCGAGTGGGCTCTCGCGCGGGCGCGCGAGGAGGACCGCGATGTCCTCATCGTCGATACCGCCGGGCGGCTCCACGTCGACCAGGACCTGATGGCCGAGCTGGCCGAGATCCGCAAGAAGACCAAGCCACACGACGTGCTGTTGGTCGTCGATGCGATGACCGGGCAGGACGCGGTCGGCGTCGCCGAGGCCTTCGCCGAGACGGCCGAGTTCGACGGCGTGGTGATGACAAAGCTCGACGGCGACGCCCGTGGCGGCGCCGCGCTCTCGGTCAGGGCGGTGACCGGCAAGCCGATCCTCTTCGCCTCGACCGGCGAGAAGCTCGAGGACTTCGATCGGTTCCATCCCGACCGGATGGCCTCTCGCATCCTCGGCATGGGCGACGTCCTCTCCCTGATCGAGAAGGCCGAGCAGCAGGTCGACGAGCGCGAGGCGCTCGACCTGCAGGAGAAACTGCGGCGCGATCAGTTCACCCTCGAGGACTTCCTCCAGCAGATGCGCCAGGTGCGCAAGATGGGCCCGCTCAGCGGCCTGATCGGGATGATGCCCGGGATGGGCGCGATGAAGCAGCTGAAGGATGCCGACGTCGACGAGGCGGAGCTCGACCGGGTCGAGGCGATCATCCTCTCGATGACGCCTGGCGAGCGAGCCGACCCTGGAATCATCAAGGGCTCGCGGCGCAAACGGATAGCGGCCGGCTCCGGCACAAAGGTCCAGCACGTCAACCAGCTGGTCAAGCAGTTCGATCAGATGCGCACGCTGATGCGCTCGATGGCGTCGGGGAAGATGCCCAGCCCACAGGACCTCGCCCAGATGAGCGGAGGCGCGCCCCGGCCAAAGGTCCGCAGGCGCTAACCTGCCCGGTCCAAATGGCTGTGCGAATAAGACTCAGGCGGGTGGGCTCGAAAAAGAACCCGATCTGGCGCATCGTCGTCGCCGACAAACGCTCTCCGCGCGACGGCCGCACGATCGAGACGATCGGTCGCTACAACCCGCAGACCGAGCCCTCGACGATCGAGTTCGATGAGGAGCGCGCTCGGCACTGGCTCGACCATGGGGCCCAGCCGTCGGAGACGGTCGCCGGCCTGCTGCGCACCAAGGGCATCGCCGCGTCGGGAAGCTAGCCTGCCGTGACCGAGTTGCTCGAGTTCCTCGTCAGGGCGCTGGTCGAGGATCCCAAGGCGGTGGTCGTCGCGGAGCTGGAAGAGGACGGCGACCTGATCTATGAGATCACGGTTGCCGAGGACGACCTCGGGCGGGTGATCGGCAAGGGGGGGCGGGTCGCCAACGCGATCCGCACGATCGCCAAGGCCGCTGCGGTCCGCCTCGACCGGCGGGTCATCGTCGACATCCTCGATTGAAGCTCGACGTCTTCACCCTCTTCCCCGAGGCCTTCGACTGGTTTCGGTCGCAGCGCTCCGTTCAGAACGCGTTGGGCGAGGGCAACGAGCTGCGACTTTTCAACTACCGCGACACGTCTCCGCTCGGGGCCGGGCAGGTCGACGATGCGCCGTACGGGGGCGGGGCGGGGATGGTCTTGCGCGTCGACGTGGTCGATGCGGCGTTGAAGGCCGCCTACACGGAGGGGGAGAGGCCGAGAGTGGTGCTGCTGTCTCCCACCGGGCGGCTGCTCGACGACGAGCTGGCGGATGAGCTGACCGCGGAGCCGCACGTGGCGCTGCTGTGTGGGCGCTATGAGGGCTTCGACGAGCGGGTGCACGAGCATTTTGCCGACGACGAGATCTCGATCGGCCGCTACGTTCTCGCCGGTGGCGAGCTGGCGGCGATGGTGATCGCCGACGTCGTCATGCGCAAGCTCCCCGGCGCTCTCGGTCACGCCGACAGTGCCGTCGAGGAGTCCTACAGCCAGGCGTTGGAGGGAGCTCCGGAGTACCCGCACTACACCCGACCGGCCAACTACCGGGGATGGGAAGTCCCCGAGGTTCTGCTGTCAGGCGACCACGAGCGGGTTCGCGTCTGGCGGGCCGAGCGCAGCCGGGAACGGGCGAAGCGCGCCGAGTAGCTACCATTCCGCCACCGCGCGGCGCCCTTGTCCGGGCCCGGCGGTTTTTTCTCGCATATGAGCTCCGTAATCGACAGCATCGAGCGCGCCCAGCTGAGGCAGGGACTTCCCTCCTTCGGCCCCGGGGATCGCGTGCGCGTCCACTTCCAGGTGGTCGAGGGGAGCCGTAAGCGCACCCAGGTCTTCGAGGGCATCGTCCTGCGGCGCCAGGGCTCGGGCGTTCGCGAGACCTTTACCGTCCGCAAGCAGTCCTTCGGCGTCGGGGTGGAGCGGACGTTCCCCCTGCACTCGCCCAAGATCGAGAAACTGGAGATATCGGCGCGGGGCGACGTTCGCCGGGCCAAGCTGTACTACCTGCGCGGTCGGATCGGCAAGGCCGCGCGTGTCGCCGAGCGGCGCTGGGGCATCGACGAGGATCTCGTCTCAGCTCCGACCTCCTCTGCGGAGCCCGAGGCTGTCGACGCCGAGGGCGTGACCCAGGCCGAGGCCGAGGCGGCCCAGGCCCCGGAAGCACCTCCCGAGGAGGTTGACGAGAACCCGCCCGAGGAGGCGGCATCGGAGGAGGTCGAGGAGAGCCCGCCCGAGGAGGCGGTTGCAGACACGGACGCCGAGGCGCCCGAGGCTGGGGAGACCGAGGACACCGCCGCGGCGCAGGACGCCGAGGACTCGGCCTGAGACCGCGCATCCCCAAGCCGAAGACCAGGGCGGGAGGGCTCATCGAGCTGGTCGTCATCGTTGCTCTGGCGCTGGGCCTGGCGTTGGCGATCCAGGCATGGATCGTGAAGCCGTACCAGATCCCCTCGCAGTCGATGGAACCGACCCTGGATGTCGGCCAGCGGGTACTCGTCAACCGCTTCCTCTACCACTTCACCGATCCCTCGATCGGCGACATCGTCGTCTTCCACCCCCCGGCCGGCGCGGATTCCGGCGACGCCATATGCGGCACGCCCCATTCTCAGCAGGAGGCGTGCCCGAGGCCGACCAAGGAAGAGTCGAACCAGAACTTCATCAAGCGGATCGTCGCCGGGCCGGGGGACACGCTCTCGGTGAAAGACGGTCATCCCGTTGTCAACGGGGTGGAGAAGACGAATGAGCCCTACATCCGGCCCTGCGGCGCCGCTATCGCCTGCAACCTGCCCAAGGCGATCAAGATTCCGCCGGGCTATTACTTCATGATGGGCGACAACCGTGGGGCGAGCGACGACAGCCGGTTCTGGGGCCCGGTCCCCCGAAGCTGGATCATCGGCAAGGCCTTTGCCACCTACTGGCCGCCGGACCGCATCGGCACCCTCTAAGGCCGGGTCGTCCCGGGACCGCAAGCTGGCGCGCACCCGGCGCCTCTTCGCCTTCGACCGTGGGCTTGGGAGCCGTCTGGTGGCCGGCGCCGACGAGGCCGGGCGGGGTTGCCTTGCCGGACCGCTGGTGGCGGCGGCGGTCCTGATCGACTACGAGGCGCTCTCCCGCTCCGATCGGCTCGCGCTCGCCGGGCTGCACGACTCCAAGCAGATGCGGCCGCAGCGCCGGCAGGAGATGTACCCGAGCGTGCTGCGTGCGGCGGCACGGGTCAGCGTCGTCGTCCGCTGTGTGCGCGGGATCGACGGGCGGGGCCTGCACGTGACCAATATCGAGGCGCTCTCCAGCGCGCTGGAGCGGCTGGAGCCGGAAGAGGGGGCCGCCTGCTTGGTCGACGGGTTCGCGCTGCCCGAGTGCAGGGTGGCACACCGCGCGGTGGTCGAAGGTGATGGGACCAGCGCCGCGATCGCCGCCGCCTCGGTGGTCGCCAAGGTGACCCGCGACCGTTACATGCACGGCGCCGCTGCCGAGCATCCCGGCTGGGGCTTCGAGGAGCACGTCGGCTACTCGACACCCGAGCACCGTGACGCGATCGGGCGCATCGGGATCTCGCCGTTGCACCGCCGCTCGTTCCAATCTGTCGCCTACACCACAGCTCGAGCTGGCGGGTTAGAACGCAGCTTCGATGTGCTCCACGTCGGCCACGCGGCCGGCGCGGTCGAAGGTTACGCCGACGGCGTCGAAGCGGTTCGCGAGCGGGTGGCCGCCGCCCGGGAGCGCCACGAACGCCGCCCCGGGCCGGGGCGCTGCAACGCGCTCGCCCGTCTTGAGCTGCTCGGCTATGTCTCCTGCTCCCTGACCGGCGTCTACACGCGAACGCTGCTCGAGACGGCTGCTGGCTAGGCTGCCTCGGTGACTGCCGAGAGGCTCCCAAAAGTGCTCTCGATTGCCGGTTCGGATTCCGGCGGCGGCGCGGGCATCCAGGCCGACCTGAAGGCCTTCGCCCGGTGCGGCGTGCACGGGATGACCGCGATCACCGCAATCACGGCACAGAACACGGTCGGAGTCACCGCGGTCGAGGCGGTCTCGCCGGCGACGATCATTGCCCAGGTGCGCGCCGTCGCCGATGACATCGGCGTCGACGCGGTCAAGATCGGGATGCTGGGGACCGCGGAGACGGTGGATGCTGTCGTCGAGGCCCTCCGTCTGCTCGGCGATGCCCCCGTTGTCGTCGACCCCGTGATGGTCGCCGAGAGCGGCGCGACCCTGCTCGACGATGAGGCGCGCTGCGCTCTGATCGAGCGGCTGCTGCCACTCGCCACGGTCATCACACCGAACATTCCCGAGGCGCGCGAGCTGACCGGTGCCGAGGAGCGCGACTCGCAGGAGGACCTGGCGCGTGAGGTGCTGGCGCTGGGCCCGCGCGCGGTCGTCGTCACCGGTGGCCATAGCGAGGCGCTCGTCGACCTCTTCTTCGACGGGCGCGATGCGGTTGCGATCGAGGGCGAGCGCCACCCGGGCGGCGCCGCCCACGGCTCGGGTTGCACGCATTCCTCCGCGATGGCCGCGTTCCTCGCCAGAGGCGAGACTCCGCTCGAGGCGGCGAGAAGAGCGCGAGAAATCGCCTCGGCGGCCGTCGGCTCCGGCCTGTGGGAGATCGGCGATGGCCCGGGCCCCGTCGATGTCTTCGACCTGATGGCCGGTAGATTTCGGCCATGAGCACGAACGGCAGCACGACGACCAGCCTCCCGCGTCCCCGCTCCGCCACCGTCTTCGACGGTCCCGACCGGGCCCACTCGCGCGCCTACATGAAGGGTGTCGGCTTCGACGACGAGGCGCTCCGCCGGCCGACGATCGGGATCGCCAACACCTGGGCCGAGGCGAATTCATGCAACTTCCACCTGCGCGGGCTCGCCGAGCACGTCAAGGAGGGCGTCCGTGCTGCGGGCGGCACACCGCTGGAGTTCAACACGGTCGCGATCTCAGATGGAATCACGATGGGCACCCAGGGGATGAAGGCCTCCCTTGTCAGCCGCGAGGTGATCGCCGACTCGATCGAGCTTATGGCGCGCGGATACCAGTTCGACGCGATCGTCGCGCTCTGCGCCTGCGACAAGACGATCCCCGGCTGTGCGATGGCTCTGGCGCGGCTCGACATCCCCTCGGTCGTCCTCTACGGGGGGTCGATCGCGCCCGGCCACTGGCACGGGCGCGACGTCACCATCCTCGACGTCTTCGAGGCGATCGGCGCCCACAACGCCGGCGACATGAGCGACGAGGAACTGAACGAGCTGGAGGGAGTGGCCAGCCCCGGCGCCGGCGCCTGCGGCGGCCAGTTCACCGCGAACACGATGGCCTGCGCCTTCGAGGCGCTCGGAGTCAGCCCCGGCGGCTCGGCGATGGTGCCCGCGGAAGACGACGAGAAGGGCACCGTCGCGGAGCGGATCGGCGAGTTGGTGATCAGGGTCCTCAGCGAGGACATAACCCCGAGCAGGGTGATCACGCGCGAGTCACTCGAGAACTCGATCGCCTGCGTCTGCGCCTCCGGCGGCTCGACCAACGCCGTCCTGCACCTGATCGCCATCGCTCACGAGCTCGGGATCGTGCTGACGATGGACGACTTCGAGCGCATCTCGCGCGCCACGCCGCTGTTCGCCGATCTCAAGCCGGGGGGCCGCTTCGTCGCAACCGACCTCTATGCCGCCGGTGGCGTGCCGGTGATCCTCAAGCGACTCGCCGAAGCCGGCAGCCTGCACGAGGATGCGCTCACCGTCACCGGCAAGACGATCGGCGAGGTCGCGGCGGAAGCGACCGAGGCTCCGGGCCAGGAGGTGGTCCGCCCGCTGAGCGACCCGCTCAAGCCCGAAGGCGGGCTGGCAATCCTGGCCGGCAACCTCGCCCCGGAGGGCGCCGTGGTCAAGCTGGCCGGGACCGAGCGGACCCGGCAGTCGGGCCCCGCCCGGGTCTTCGAGTCCGAGGAGGAATGCTTCCGCGCCGTCAAGGCGCAGAAGATCGACCCCGGGGACATCGTCGTGATCCGCAACGAGGGACCGTCAGGCGGCCCCGGAATGCGGGAGATGCTCCAGGTCACGGCCGCGATCGTCGGCGAGGGCCTCGGCGAGAGCGTCGCGATGATCACCGACGGGCGCTTTTCCGGAGCGACCCGTGGCCTGATGGTCGGCCATGTTGCCCCCGAGGCCGCCAAGGGGGGCCCGATCGCGGCGATCGAGGAGGGCGACCTGATCACCGTCGACATCGACGGCCGGCGCCTCGATATCGACCTCGGCGACGACGAGATCGCCGCCCGGGTGGCCGCTTACGTCTCGCCGCCTTCCCCCTTCGGGCCGGGCGTGATGAGCAAGTACGCGGCGACCGTCTCGTCCGCCTCAGAGGGCGCAGTAACCACTTCCTGAGACGACGGGCCGTCCGCCCTCACGCCGGTCAATAGCGGGCGTTGATGCAGGGGTGGTGAATGATGCCGGCGGCTCCGGCGGGACAGGAGCCGACGGGTGAGCGCTCTTTGAGGCGGCCGACCCTGAAATGGTAGGAGGCCGGCGGTCCTTTGGCGCCGCCTGGGGATATCGCGCGGACCCGAAAGACCTGCCTGCCTCGGCCGACTCGGTAGTGCACCGGCGAGCCGCAGTTGCGGAAGTGGCGACCACTGACCTTGCATTTGAAGTGAGCCGCTCTGCCGATTGCGTGGAAGCGGAAGGTGACCTTGACTCCGCCTTTGTGTGGGTCGAGCCGTTGTGCCGGGTGTCCGGTGATAACGACGAGCAGCCGCCCCGGATTGCTTCGGACTTGTGTTTTCGGGGTATCCGGGGCGAAGGGGTCCGTTGAGGTGATGACCTGGTCGTCTTGGCCGGCAGCGACGCACAGCGAGGAGGAAGGACAGGAAACGCCGAACATGCCGTTGCCGCCGGGTGAGTCGGCCGCGAGTACGTTCCTAAACCACCAGGATGCGGGGCCAACGGTCGGGTCGGTCGAGGAGATTACGTCTGCGTTGTTGTCCACGGCTACACAGGCAAAGGCCGAGGGACATGAGACGCCCTCGACCGGGAACCCGGCTCCTGCGGCGCCGACGGCCCAACCGGAGGCGCCGCCCTCCGGATCGGTGGAGGTGATGATCTGTCCCGCGTTGCCGGTCACGCACAGGGATGAGGAGGGACACGAGATCCCATTCAGGCTCTTGGCTCCGGCCGGCGCACCCGCTGATGTCCAGGCCGATGAACCGCCAGTCGGATCGGTGGAGGCGACGATCTGGCCTTCGTTGCCCACCGCCACGCATAAGATCGTCGACGGGCAGGAAATGCCCCGCAGGTCGAACGGCTTTCCGAGGTTCGTGACGGTCCAGGCGGATTTGTCCCCGGTCGGGTTCGTCGAGGAGATGATCTTGCCGCCGTAGCCGACCGCCACGCAAAGCGACGATGTGGGGCAGGAGATTCCAAACATATGGAAATGAGTTTCCGCTTCCCCGCCGAGCGGGA
Source organism: uncultured Solirubrobacterales bacterium (assembly GCA_963838035.1). Taxonomy (GTDB): domain Bacteria; phylum Actinomycetota; class Thermoleophilia; order Solirubrobacterales; family 70-9; genus CAVVNN01. The sequence continues at coordinate 379,746 of CAWIPM010000002.1, read as the reverse complement.
CGATCTTCCAGGCGGACACACCCCCGGTCGGATTGGTGGAGCTGATGATGCGCCCATCTAGACTCGCGGCCACGCAGAGGAGCGTCGAGGGGCATGAGACGCCTCTGATCTGATTGCCCCCATAGGTCGCTTCGCCTGGGCTGGGAGGTTCGAAGCTTCCCCCCGGGTGACCGACGATCCAGGCTCCCGGACCGCCGATCGGATTGGCGGCGGCGACCGTGTTATTGCCACCAACCGCGACGCACAACGAAGCCGAGGGGCACGAGGCTCCGTATAGAGCCGAGCGCACCGAGCCGTGGGGGACAGTCGTGACCGTCCATGTCGAGGCTGGAGCCGGTGCGGCCGAGACGCAGCCCAGGGCAAGGACGGCCCCGAGCATCATTGCGAGAACGCCCCGAGAGCGTAGGCGCCCGCCCGACCTAGGCCGTCCTAACCCCGAGATGTGAAGACAACTCGGATTCATCGCACGCTCGCCATCTTGCGGGCGCCGAAGACGATATCGGCCGGCACCCTGCCCTTCGTAAGCCGCCCGGTGTGAGCACGGTCGGTGTTGTAGTAACGCAGGTACTCATCGAGGTCGCGCCGCAGGGCGGTGATCCGGGGTGCCAGGGATCGCGAGAAGGCCGGGCGCCAGCACTCCTCGAGGATCGTCAGCTGCACCCGCTCAGCGCAGCCGTTTGAGTTCGGCCTCCCGGCCTTGATCTTGCGCTGGGTGGCCCGGTGCTTGCCGAGGGCCTTGCGGAAGCCCTCGGCGCGGAACTCCGAGCCGTTGTCGGTGGTGACCTCGCCCAGCTTCCAGCCGGCCTGCTTCAGCTCGGCGGCAACCAGGTGGGCGAGCTCGGCCGTGTGGCGGGCGGTGGGATTGTGATCTGAGGAGCGCAGGAAGGCCCAGGTGTAGGCGGAGGCGACGTCGATCGCCGTGTATTGCCAGATCACCCCTTTGCTCCCCGCCAGCCGCCCGACGTAGAAACAGTCCATCTGCACCTTCTCGCCGGGCTCCGAAGCGTCGATGTGCAGCTCCTTGGGCGGGGTCTCGGGCTTGCGCTCATAGGGGTCGGCGTGGCGGGCGATCAGCGCCAGGCGCTTGGAGCGGGTGTTGAGGTTGAAGCGCCTCAGTACCCGCCAGACGCCGTTCTCGGAGATCCGGATCCCGCCCCACTTCTCCCTTGCCAGCTCAGCCGAGATGCGCCTGGGGCCAAAGCCCGGGTGCCCGAGGGCAAAGGCAAGGATGCGGTGCTCGAGATGGGGGCCGATCTGGTTGCGCATGCGCGGCCTTCGCCGCTCCCTCACCCGCAGCCCGTCGAGGCCGTAGCGCTCGAGCTTCGGCTTCCAGGCGTAGTAGGTGGATCTGGCCACGCCCATCGCCCGACAGGCCTCCGAGACGTTGCCGAGCTCCTCGGCCAGGGTGAACAGACGCAGGCGGAATCCGAACAGCACGTCAGCCCCGACCTAGGCAGCCCCGATTCCACGCATTCCCCGCGCACAGACGACCGGTAGTTCCTGGATGCTGCCTCCGTCCGGAATCGCATCATCGTCATCCCTCACCGTCGGATCCAAACGGGCCTCAACCTGGCGAACGCCAATCCAGTGTTTCAAACACACCAAGGGATGAGGCGCTGGAAAGGCGATTAGGCGTACCCCATCCGTTCCAGCACCGGGATCTCGCGGATCTGGGGTGGCTGCAGGTGATCCCAGAGGATTCCACGCGGGCGCTCGTACTGGCGCTCGACGTCGATCACCGCGCGGGGGGTGGCGATCACGTCGATCGGCAGATCGTGGGAGGTCATCATCAGGTGGCGGCGGAGGATCTGGGTCGGGTGGACGGTGGTCGCCACCGTCGTGTGGTCGTCGATCTTGCCTGCGTCGATCAGGATCCCGTACTCGAGGTCGGAGTAGCCGCCGCCTTTGCCGACCCGCGCACCACTCAGGTTCACCGCGACCGAGCCGCAGAGGACGAGATCGATCTCGGGCAGGTCGTCGAGGGCGCTGACCCGGCCGTGCTTGAGGGCCCCCTTGATCGTCGCCGCCTCCTTCAGCGCTAGCTTGGAGAGGTCGGGGCTGAGCACACGGAAGGGGTGGGGGTCGCGCAGTCGCGGCACAGCCATGATCACAGTCTTGCCCTCTTCCAAAGCGATGCGGCGGGCGTAGGTCTGGGGCGAGTCCGGGTTGGCCTTGATCGTCCGCGCCCGCTTCCAGAGCCGGTGCGCAGCAAGCTTCTCCGCCGCCAGTTTTGCCCCGGCGAAATTCGGGATACGCCCCTCTGCGCCGGGAAACCGGGACACACCCTCGCGGTCCATCGCCTTCCAAACGTTCTTGCGAACCTCGTCCTTGGAGCGCATCGCGCAGCGAAAGATATCCGCCGAGTCGACCGGATCGTGTGCCTAAACTCCCACGATGGGGAGTAAGGCCAAGATCGCGGTGGTTGCCGGCGCCCTCGTCGTCGTCCTCGGGACGGTTGCGGCTTACGCCTACGACAACTCCCGCAAGGACAAGATTGCCGACGGATTGACGATCGGCGGCGTCGACGTAGGCGGCATGGAAGCTTCCGAAGCCAAGCGGGCGGTGCGCCGCCGGCTTCTCGCGCCGCTGCGCCACTCGCTGCGGGTCGGCTTCGACGGGAAGACATGGGCGTTGGAGGGCAAGAGCCTGAAGGTGAGGGCTAACGTCGACCGAGCGGTCGAAGAAGCGTTGGCCGACAGCCGCGAAGGAGGGCTGCCTGGCCGGCTGGTCCGCTACGTCACCGGCGGTGGGGTCGACAAGCAGGTCTCGGCTGATGTCACCTACTCCCGACCCGCCGTCAACCGCTTTGTCCGCACGGTCGCGCACGCCGTCGACCGCGAAGCGCAGGACGCCGGCGTCAATCCGACCCCGGACTCGCTCGAAGTCCGCGCCGGCCAGGACGGGCGTAGGCTGCGCGACCGCCTGCTCACCCACCAGTTGAACGCGGCGGTGCTCAACGCGAACGCCCCGCACACGATCGTCGCCAGAGTGCACACGACCAAGCCCAAGGTGACGAAGAGCGAAGTCGCCGCCGAGTACCCCTCCTACCTCACCCTCGATCGCAGCACCTTCACCCTGCGCCTCTGGAAGCACCTGAAGCTGGCCAAGGCCTACACGGTCGCGGTCGGCCAGGAAGGGCTTGAAACCCCGGCCGGGCTCTACCACATCGAGGAAAAGCAGGAAAACCCCTCCTGGCACGTCCCCGACTCGGCCTGGGCGGGAAGCCTCGCCGGCCAGGTGATCCCGCCCGGCCCGGCGGACCCGATCAAGGCGCGCTGGATGGGGATCTTCGAAGGCGCCGGAATCCACGGCACCGACGAGACCTGGTCGATCGGGCACGCCGTGTCTCACGGCTGCGTGCGGATGCTCATCCCCGACGTGATCGAACTGTATCCCCAGGTCGAAGTCGGCACCCCGATCTACATCGGCTAGCGGGCGCCGCCGACCAGCGCGGGGGATTCGATTGCCGACGGCGAACTCCCAAGCATGACCTGGGACGAGGCGATCGCCGATTTCGATCGCGACCTGGGCGCCCGCAGCGCCGCCGAGCGGACGCGGCGCGCCTACGCTGTCGATCTCGGCCAGTTCTGCGAGTGGGCCGGCGAGCGGGGGCTCGCCCCGGGCGATGTGCGCCACCGCGACGTGCGCCGCTACGCCGCGGGGCTTTCCTCCGCCGATGCCGCGCCGGCGAGCGTCGCGCGCAAGCTCGCCGCGATCCGCAGCCTCTTCGACTTCCTGGTCCGGATGGAACGGCTCGGCCAGAACCCGGCCGACCTTGTCTCCAGCCCGAAGAAGGCGGAGAAGCTCCCCCGCGTCCTCTCTCAGGAGCAGATGCGTGGCCTGCTCGAGCGGATCCCGGCGCGCACGCCACTGGAGTTGCGCGACCGGGCGATGCTGGAGCTCGCCTACTCGTGTGGGCTGCGCTGCGAGGAGATCGTCAACCTCGACGAGGGAGCGCTCGACCACGAGACGGAGCAGCTGCGCGTGCTCGGCAAGGGCTCGAAGGAGCGGCTGCTGCCGGTCGGCGAGCCGGCCCAGCGGGCGTTGCGCCGCTACATGGAACGCGGTCGTCGCGCGCTCGCCACCGACCCGCGCGAGGCCGCCCTATTCCTCTCCAAGAGCGGCCGCCGCCTCTCCAACTCCGACGTCACCCGCCGGCTCGGCCTCAGAGCCCGTGAGGCGGCGCTGGTCGGCGGCGTCTCCCCTCACGCTCTGCGTCACTCCTTCGCCACCCACCTCCTCGAGGGAGGCGCCGATCTGCGTACCATCCAGGAGCTGCTCGGCCATTCCTCGATCTCAACCACCCAGGTCTACACTCGCGTTGACGCCGCCCGCCTTCGCGACACCTACACGGCCACACACCCACGGGCGTGAACTCCAAATCGTCCCAAGCGGCCCTAGAATCGGAAAACCCATGGAAACCGGCGTAAAAGAGGTGGAGCTCCGCGACCTGTGGCGCCGCTACAAGGAGGAGGGCGACGGATCGGCGCGCGAGCGACTGGTGGTGGCCTACTCGCCGATGGTCAAATTCATCGCCGGCCGTCTCGGGGCGGGCCTGCCCTCCCATGTCGACGACGCCGACCTGATCTCCTATGGGCTGATGGGGCTGATCGGGGCGATCGAGCGCTTCGAGCCCGAGCGCGGGATCAAGTTCGAGACCTTCGCGATGACCCGCATCCGCGGCGCGATCATCGACGAGCTGCGCTCGCTGGACTGGGTGCCGCGCTCGGTCCGATCGCGTGCCCGCGAAATCGAGGGCGCCCAGGCGAAGCTGGAGAACGAGCTGCAGAGGGCGCCATCGGAGGTCGAGCTGGCCGAAAAGCTGGGGATGAGCGAGGACGACCTGCGGACGGCACTGCTTGAGATCGCCAACTCCTCGGTCTACGCCCTCGACGAGCTGTGGACGGTCTCCGACACCTCCGGGGATCAGGTCTCCCTGCTCGACACGATCGCCGACGATGCCGCCGCCGACCCGCAGGAGGCGCTTGCCACGAGCGAGGTGAAGGAACGGCTCACCGAGGCGATCGCCTCGCTGCCGGAGCGCGAGCAGCTGGTCGTCGCCCTCTACTACTACGAGAACCTCACCCTGCGCGAGATCGGCGAGGTCCTCGGGGTCACCGAGTCGCGTGTCTCCCAGCTACACACCAAGGCCGTGATGCGCCTGAAGTCCGGTCTGCAGCAGGTGTAGTCGTGAGCCTCGCTGAGACGGCCCCGTGACCAGGCTCACGGTCAACGTCGACGGTGGCTCGCGGGGCAACCCCGGGCCGGCGGCGATCGCCGCGGTCGTGAGCGGCGCTGACGGCGGGGTGCTGCAGGAGAAGGGCGAGGCGATCGGCCGCGCCACCAACAACGTCGCCGAGTACAGGGCGCTGCTGCTCGGCATCGAGCTGGGGGAGGCGCTCGGCGCGAGCGAGCTGGACCTGGTCGGCGACTCCGAGTTGATCGTGCGCCAGGTCAAGGGCGAGTACAAGGTCAAGGACCCGGCGATGCGAGACCTCCATGCAAAGGTCAAGCGAGCCCTTGCGCCCTTCGAGCGATGGTCGATCCGCCACGTCCGCCGCGAGCAAAACGCCGAGGCCGACCGCCTGGTGAACGAGGTACTGGATGGGACCGGTGGCTGAGCCGGTCGATCCCGGCGTCGAGATCGGCCATGTCCACCTCAAGGTGGCCGACCTGGACCGCTCACTCGACTTCTACTGCGGCGTGCTCGGCTTCGAGCTGCAGCAGCGTCTTGGCGACGACGCGGCCTTCGTCTCGGCGGGTGGCTATCACCACCACATCGGCCTCAACACCTGGCACTCGAAGGGAGGTTCGCCCCCTCCGCCCGGCACGACGGGCCTCTTCCACGTCGCGATCCGCTACCCGACCCGCGCCGCCCTCGCCGACGCCCTGCGCCGGCTCGCGGGCGCCGGGGTCACCATAGAAGGCGCCTCCGACCATGGAGTCAGCGAGGCCCTCTACCTGAGCGACCCCGACGGCAACGGCATCGAGCTCTACTGGGACCGCCCAAAGGAGGAGTGGCCCGCTCCGCAGCCCGGGCAGAAGGTCGAGATGTACACGCGCCCGCTGGACCTTCAGGGCCTGCTGGCCGAGCTGGAGTGAGGCTCTTCTAAAGCGATCTACATCAAGGTTGCCGGACCACGTTGACGGTATGAGTCTCGGTTGCGGCCCGCGCCGATCCGTTGCACGATGCGGTTTGCCCGGTGAAGATCATCGAGCTCGAGCAGCCCTCCTTGTCGATCACCTCGAGCGTGACCCTGTAACTCCCCGGGTTCCGGTAGATGTGGTGTGCGGCCGGGGTGTTCGTGCGTGCCTTGCTTCCGTCTCCGAATGTCCACTTGTAGCGAGCGATCGAGCCATCTGGATCGTGGGAGGCGGAGGCATCGAAAGCGACCGGTACCTTGGGCTGGGCGGCGCTGCGGCGGAAGGAGGCGATCGGTGGCTGGTCGGGAACGATCGCGATCGCCGATGGCCTGGCACCGACCTTGATCGGCCTGCCCACAACCTTGTCGCGTTGAACGTCGAGCGTCGAGATCGAGTTGGAGATGTAGTCCGCCACGAAGGCGGTCTTGCCGTTGGGGGAAATCGAGATCGCCGAAGGGAACGAGCTGCCGCTGATCCGCGAACCCGACACCCGATGGGTCCCGGTGTCGATCGCGGAGACGGAGACGGTGTCGTCGGCGTAGTTCGTCGCGTAGGCGGTACTGCCGTTGCCGGCGATCGCGATCGCCGACTGGCCACTGTGGACGACGATCGCCGTTCCGACCACCCGGTTGGTCGACGTGTCGATTACGGAAACGGTAGGCGTGCTGCGGTTGGCCACGTAGGCGGTGCTCCCGTCGGGAGCGATCGCGATCGCCGAAGGGTTTGCCCCTATGCCGAGGGGCACCAGGGACGAGCTTCCTTCTATATCGATCGGCGAGCCCACCACCCGGTCGCTGCCGGTGTCGATCGTCGAGACGGTGCTCGAGCCGAAATTGGCCACGTAGGCGGTGCCCCCGTCGGGAGCGATGGCGATCGCCGAAGGGTCCGTCCCCACCGCGATCGGCGGAGCCACGACCTGGTTGGTTTCGGTGTCGATGACGACAATGCTGTTAGAGCCTGGCTCGGCCACGTAGGCGGTCCTGCCGTCGGGGGCGATCGCGATCGCCGACATGCTTGGCACGATCGAGGCTGGCGGCTGTGGCGCACCGAGGGATATCGTGGCCGTCACCCGGTTGCTGTGCGTGTTGATCACGGAGACGGTGCTCGAGTCGAAGTTGGCCACATATGCGCTCCTGCCGTCGGGAGCGATCGCGATCGCAGACGGGTTTTCTCCAACCTTGATTGGCGGACCGATTACGTGGCGGGCCCTGGTGCCGATGACCGAGACAGCGTCGGGGTGTTCGCTTGCGACGTAGACGTGTCTGGCGACGGCCACGGGAGGCGAGTAGACCAGAAGGAACGCTGCCGGCGAACAGCCGAAAAGGACTGCCCGGCGGCAATGCCGCCGAAGACGACTGAGTCGTCTTGCAATCGCGGTCGGCTTGGCAATGGGCCGAAGCTACAGCAGGCGCTGGTGGCGATCATCCGAAAAAGGCCGCACATCCTGAGCGGCATTGGCAACGGCTGAGGCAGGAACCTCGGGTCCCAAGCTAGAATCCCGCCCCGTGCGGCTGTAGCTCAGCTGGCTAGAGCGTCTGCTTGCCATGCAGAAGGTCGTGGGTTCGAATCCCATCAGCCGCTTCGTGACAACCGAACATCTCGATGTGCTGATCGTCGGGGCCGGGATCTCCGGCATCGGTGCGGCCCACCACCTGCAGGAGCGCTGCCCGGGGAAGAGCTATGCGATCCTCGAGGCGCGGGAGGACCTGGGAGGGACCTGGGACCTCTTCCGCTACCCCGGCATTCGCTCGGACTCCGACATGCACACGCTCGGCTACAGGTTCCGGCCGTGGACGGAGGCGAAGTCGATCGCCGACGGCTCCTCGATCCTGCGCTATGTCCGCGAAACCGCGAGCGATGCCGGCATCGACGCGAAGATCCGGTTCCGCCATCGCGTGGTGGGCGCCGAGTGGTCTACGCCCGACGCCCGCTGGACGGTGGAGGCGGAGCGAACCGATACGGGGGAGACGGTCCGGCTCACCTGTGGCTTTCTCTTCATCTGCAGCGGCTATTTCCGCTACGACGAAGGCTTTTCGCCGCAGTTCCCCGGCATCGAGCGCTTCGCCGGACGCGTCGTCCACCCCCAGCATTGGCCCGAGGATCTAGAATACGCGGGCAAGCGCGTCCTTGTGATCGGCAGCGGCGCCACCGCGATGACGCTCGTGCCTTCGCTGGCGGAGACGGCAGAGCAGGTGACGATGCTGCAGCGCTCGCCCACCTACGTCGTATCGATGCCGGCCGAAGACGCGATCGCCAACCGGTTGCGCCGGATGCTCCCCGACAGGGCCGCCTACGCGATCGTGCGCTGGAAGAACGTGCTGCTGCAGATGGCGAGCTACCAGCTCAGCCGCCGCCGCCCGGAGGCGATGAAGAAGCTCCTGCGGCGAGGCGTGCGGCGGGCCCTGCCACCCGGATACGAAGTCGACAGGCACTTCAACCCTCGCTACAACCCATGGGACCAGCGCCTCTGCCTGGTGCCGGACTCCGATCTCTTCAAGGCGATCTCCGCCGGCCGCGCCGAGATCGTCACCGACGAGATCGAGACCTTCACCAAGGGGGGCGTCAGGCTCGCGTCGGGCGCCGAGCTCGATGCCGACCTGGTCATCACCGCCACCGGGCTGAACCTGCTCTTCCTCGGCGGCCTGGAGATCGGAATCGACGGGCAGGCGACGGACCTCTCCAGGGCGATGACCTACAAGGGCATGATGCTCAGCGACGTGCCGAACTTCGCCTTCACTCTCGGGTACACGAACGCATCCTGGACGCTGAAAGCCGATCTCACCGCCGAATACGTCTGTCGCCTGCTCGCCCATATGGACGCACACGACCACACCGTCTGCGTGCCACGGGTAACCGACCCCTCGATAGTCGAGGAGCCCCTGATGCCGCTGACGGCCGGCTACGTCCTGCGCTCCGTGGACCAGCTCCCCAAACAGGGATCCAAGGAGCCATGGAAACTGCGCATGAACTACCCCATCGACCTCCGGGCCCTGAGATTCGGCCCGCTCGAAGACGACGCGATGCAGTTCTCCAGCCCCGCTCCCCGGGCTCAAGCTCGGGAGAGGGCCACCGCCTTGACCGCCGTTCCTTCGGACGTTCCGCCGGCCGGAACCCGCCAGTAATCTTCATCCACCCGGCGCCTTGGCGGAGTGGCTACGCAGCGGCCTGCAAAGCCGTTTACACCGGTTCGACTCCGGTAGGCGCCTCTCGCTCTGGCAAGCGAGATTCCGCTTGCCAGAGCCGTTTGAGCGGCCTTTTCGGGCCGCCCATTCGTTCGGTTGATTCCGGTTGTAACCGGCTATTTCCGTGTCTGACTGGTGCACGACTGGTGCACGGGACCCGCCGTTGGCGCCCCTCACGACCCGCTCACCGGCAAGTGGGGAGAGCGGCATTGGGCTCACGCGGACCCAGGCAGCGAGGACTCTCTGCGCCAGCGCGTCGCGTGGCCGTGCCTATCCCCAACGACGATGTCGCTGATCGCCGGATCGGGTGAAGTGGTAGAGGAAGCGGTTGACGAGCACCCGCTTGCCGACGTCGAGCGTTGGTTCCATCGAGCCCAAGGGATCCGGTAGGGCTTCACGGCCCGTGCCTGGGTGGCCAGAGCCAACCCCAGGGCGAGCGCGACGATCACGGACCGGCCACGAAGCCACGGCCGGCGAGCCCCCTGCTTCTGCATCGTCAGGGCCAAGCGACAGCCTGGCGGCCGCCAGGCTCGACGAGCGAAGCTCGGCCGGAGCAGGCATCTGAAGCGGTCGGTTCTGGCTCCTGCTCTTGCGCGAAGGGAAACGAGGGCTGAGGGCGGCGGTTGGCTCCATCCCGGAGACGGATGCTTTGGCGTGAGTGTTATCGGCGGCGCCGCATCCCGACATCAGCGCGATCCCTCCCACGAGCACCAGCGCTGCGCCACGCCGTGAGCGAAGTCCCGGCCGCCAGCCCTGGCTGCGCACGAACCACACCGCTCCGGCGAGGTATAGCAACACCGCGACGTAGAAGTTCAGCCGCAGGCCGAGGATGTAATGAGCCGGATCGACCCGCAGCGACTCCTCGAAGATGCGGAAGGCCGAGTAGCCGGCGACGTAGAGGGCGAAGAGGCCCGGGGGCTTGATCCGGCGGTGATGGCCGAGCCAGACCAGGAAGGCGGCCAGGGCCAGGTTCCAGATCAGCTCGTAGAGGAAGGTCGGATGGAAGGTGGCGAAGCTCTCATAGCCGGCGGGCCGATGGGCGGGGGAGATTTGCAGCGCCCAGGGCAGGCCGGTGGGGCCGCCGAAGAGCTCCTGGTTGAAGTAGTTGCCGACCCGCCCGATTGCCTGGCCGACGAGCAGCGCCGGTGCCGCGGCGTCCATGAAGGCGGCGACCGAGATCCCAGCGCGGCGCAGGCGCCAAACCCCGACCAGCGTTCCCAGCGCGATCCCTCCCCAGATCCCCATGCCGCCGTCCCAGACGGCGAACGGCCCCCACCAGTGCGCCGGCACTTCACCGCTGCTGGTCAGGTCGAAGTAGAGGCGCCCGCCGATCAGCCCGGCGGGGAATCCCCACATCGCCACCTCGTAGACCAATGCCCGCGAGCCGCCTTGTGCCTCCCAGCGGCGAACCGTGATCAGCACCGCCGCCACCAGCCCCACCACGTACATCAGCCCGTAGACGTGGACTTCGAAGGGCCCGAGCTGCAGGCCGCTCGATGACGGGCTCGGGATGGAGCTGATCATGTGCCGGGATTCTCCACGATGGCGGGAACGAACAGAACCCGAAGCATCCGCGTTGCCATCCGTATTGCCCGCGGTCGGTACGCTGCCCAGCGCTACGGACGAGCACTCACCCGAGCAGCTGGCGGAGCGGCGGGTGCAGGCCCGCCGGTTGCGGGTCATGCGCCAGCGGCGGCTAATCGCGGCCTTGGCCCTGCTTGCGGTATTCGTCCTCGCCGGCCTCAAGCTCCTCGATCGGGGCTCAAGCGGCACGGCGGGTGGCTCCGATCAGAGTTCGAAATCCAGTCGCCGAGCCTCCCAAGGCAGCGGACATCACACCGAACTGGTCCGAAACGCCCGCCCGCAGCCCGGCTGGCACCCGCACACCGGCCCGGTCCCGATCCTCGTCTACCACGCGCTCGGCACCCCGCCGCCCAGCGAGGCTTACCCGGGCCTCTACGTCTCCGATCGCGAATTCCGCGCAGAGATGGCGTGGCTTGCCCGCAGCGGCTTCGAAGGCGTCACCCTCGATCAGGTCGAGCGCGCCTGGTATCGCGGCGGCACCCTGCCCCGCAGACCGATCGTGATCAGCTTCGACAACGGCTACCCGCCACAGGTCCGCTTCGCCCCCAAGGTGCTGGGCCACTACGGCTGGCCGGGGGTGCTCTTCGAGATCACCGAGGAACACCTCACTCCGCCCTACATCCGCCCGGCCATCGCCAAGGGCTGGGAGGTCGACTCCCACTCGGCTACCCACCCTGACCTGACGCAGCTGGGCGGCTCCGAGCTCGCCTACGAGGTCGCCGGCTCGCGCCGCTTCCTGCAGCGCACCTACGGCGTGCCCTCCGACAACTTCTGCTACCCGTCGAACATCTACGACAGCTCGACGATCGCCGCCGTCAAGGCGGCCGGCTACGTCGGCGCCGTCACCGAGGAACATGGCTACGCCAGCCGCGAGCGCCCCTACGAACTGAACCGCTACGAGATCGAGGGCGGCCAGGGGGTCGGAGGCCTGGCGGCAGACCTCGAAGGCTGAGCGGGCTAGGCGCGCGGAGCAAAAGAGAACGAGTCTCACTCTTATGTTAGGGTGCCCCGTGTCCGGCACGCAGAGGTCGCCGCCGGGACTTCCAGCCACCCGTTTCCAGGAGACCCGATGCCCCGATCGAGCGCCCGCGCTTTCGCCAGCCTCCTCATCGTCGCTGCGCTGGGGGCGCCGCTGCTGGCCGGATGCGGGGGCTCGAGCTCAAGCTCCAGCTCCTCCGGCAAGCTCAACGTCGTCGCCGCCGAGGACTTCTGGGGCTCGATCGCCGAACAGCTCGGCGGCGATCGGGTGCAGGTGACCGACATCATCACCAACCCCGCTGCCGACCCCCACGACTACGAACCGACCTCAGAAGACGCGCGCACGATGGCCGGCGCCCAGCTGGCGATCGTCAACGGGATCGGCTACGACCCTTGGGCCTCGAAGCTGCTCGCCGCCAACCCCAGCTCGGGGCGCACGATCCTGACGGTCGGCGACCTGCTCGGCCTGAAGGAAGGCGACAACCCCCACCAATGGTACTCACCGGCCTCCGTGCAGAAGGTGATCGGACAGATCACCAACGACTACAAGAAGGCCGACCCCGGCCACGCCTCCTACTTCGGCGCCCAACAGCACCGCTTCGAGACGGTCGGCCTCGCCCGCTACCACAGCCTGATCTCCCAGATTCGCTCGCGCTACACGGGCACGCCGGTCGGCGCCTCGGAGAGCATCTTCGCGGCGCTCGCCCCGTCCCTCGGCTTGAAGCTCCTCACCCCGTCCGGGTTCCTCGACGCGATCTCCGAGGGCACTGACCCGACGCCGGCCGACAAAGCGAGCACCGACAGCCAGATCGCCGACCGCCAGATCAAGGTCTGGGTCTACAACAGCCAGAACGCGACCCCCGACGTGCAGCGGCTGAACGACGCCGCCAAGGCGGCGGGCATCCCGATCGCCACCGTGACCGAGACCATGACCCCCGAAGGCGCCAGCTTCCAGGCGTGGCAGTCGCGCGAGCTGGAAGGGCTGCTGGCGGCGCTCGCCAAGGCAGGTGGAGGAGGATGAGCACGCAGGCCACCGGCAGCGGCGCCCAGCCAGCCGGCCAGCAGGAGGCAGCGGAGACGATCCGGCTCGAGGGGGCGACGGCGAGGCGCGGAGCCCGCCCCGTTTGGTCAAGTGTCGATCTCAGCGTCGGCCAGGGCGAGTTCGTGGCGGTGCTCGGTCCCAACGGCTCGGGGAAGTCGACCCTCATCCACGTCCTGCTCGGCCTCCTGCCCCTGAGCGAGGGCAGCGCCACGGTCCTCTCCGGCCGGTCGGGGTCCGCCAACTCCCAGATCGGCTACTTGCCGCAGAGGCGCAGCTTCGACTCCGGAACGCGGGTTCGCGGCCTCGACCTGGTGCGCCTGGGCCTCGACGGGACGCGCTGGGGCTTCCCGCTGCCGGCGCGAATCAGCCCCGGAGGGCGCGCCGCCGCCCGCCGGGTCGAGGAGGCGATCGAGCTGGTCGGCGCGAGCGCCTATGCCTCGCGGCCGATCGGGGCGCTCTCCGGTGGCGAGCAGCAGCGACTGCTGATCGCCCAGGCGCTCGTTCGCCGCCCGCGCATCCTCCTACTCGACGAGCCCCTCGACAGCCTCGACCTCAGCAACCAGGGCGCGGTCGCGGCGCTCGTGCAGCGAATCTGCGAGGTCGAGGGGGTGACCGTCCTGCTGGTCGCCCACGACGTCAACCCGATCCTGCCTTACCTCGATCGGGTCATCTATTTCGCCGCGGGCGGCGGCGTCGAAGGAACCCCGCGAGAGGTCATCACCGGACCCACGTTGAGCAGCCTCTACGGCGTGCCGGTGGAGGTGCTGGAGACCTCGGACGGCCGCCTCGTCGTCGTCGGCACCCCGGAGCCCCCGGCCCACCACCACCCGCGCCACGATCATGGCCATTGAGCTCGCCGGTCTCTCCTGGAACCCGGTCAGCGACCTCGAACAGCTGACCGAATTCCCCTTCATGGTGCAGGCGCTCGAGGCCGGCACGATCGTCGCGGTGATGGCCGGGGCGGTCGGCTGGTTCATGGTCCTGCGCCGCCAGACGTTCGCCGGGCATACGCTTTCCGTGGTCGCCTTCCCCGGCGCGGCGGGCGTCACGCTCGCCGGGTTGCCGCTGGCGCTCGGCTACTTCGGGGCTTGCGGGATCGCGGCGCTCGCGCTTTCCTTCGTCAGCCGCCCCGGCGGCAACGAACCGGGCGGCGAGTCGGCGGCGATCGGCGCCGTGCAGGCATTCGGCCTCGGCCTCGGCTTCCTCTTCGTCACCCTCTACAGCGGCCAGCTCAGCGACCTCGAGTCGCTGCTGTTTGGAACCTTCCTTGGGATCACGGCCAGCCAGGTGCAGACGTTGCTTTGGGTCGCCCTCGCCGCCCTCGCGCTCCTCGCCGTGATCGGGCGGCCCTTGCTGTTCGCCTCGGTCGACGGCGCCGTCGCCCGCGCGGCGGGCGTGCCAACCGGCGCCCTGGCGCCCGCCTTCCTGCTGCTGCTCGGGCTCGCGGTGGCGGCGACGGCGGAGATCACCGGCGCCCTGCTGGTCTTCGCTCTGCTGGTTACCCCGGCAGCCACGGCGCAGCAGATCACCGCCCGGCCGGGTCCGGGCCTGGCGCTCTCGGTGGCTCTTGCGCTCGCCGTCACCTGGCTCGGCCTCGGGATCGCCTACTTCTCGCCCTATCCGGTCGGGTTCTGGGTGACGAGCCTCTCCTTCGGCCTCTACGTCGCGGTTCGGTTCCTCCTGGGAGCCCTCGCCCGCCGCGGTCCCGAGCCGCTCGGAGCGGCGGCCTGATGTTCGCTCACGAGTTCATGCGCAACGCCTATCTGGCCGGCAGCTTCGTCGCGCTCGCCTGCGGCCTCGTCGGCTACTTCGTCGTCCTGCGAAGCCAGGTCTTCGCCGGCGACGCCCTCAGCCACGTCGCCTTCACCGGGGCGCTCGCCGCCGCGGCGGCCGGGATCGACATCAGGCTCGGGCTCTTCGTCGCGACGATCGCAGTGGCCATGGGGATGGGGCTGCTCGGGGATCGGGCTCGCCCCGACGATGTTGTCATCGGCTCCGTCTTCGCCTGGGTGCTCGGCCTCGGCGCCCTTTTCCTCTCGATCTTCACCAACGGCTCCAGCGGCGAAAACGGCACCGCCGCCGTTCGCGTCCTGTTCGGCTCCGTCCTTGGGCTCTCGGCCGCGGACGCTCGCCTCGCCGCGGTGATCGCGATCTTCGCCGCGCTGGCCCTTCTCGCGATTGCCCGGCCATTGCTGTTCGGCTCGCTCGACCCCGACGTGGCGCGCAGCCTCGGGCTGCCGCTGCGCGCCATCGGCGTCGGCTTCTTCGCCCTGCTTGCAGTGGTCGCCGCCGAGGCGACTCAGGCGGTCGGCGCTCTGCTGCTGCTCGGCCTGCTCGCGGCGCCGGGGGGCGGGGCGCGACTTCTCACCGACAACCCCTGGCGGGGCCTTGCGCTTTCGGCGGCGCTGGCGCTCGCCTCGATGTGGGGCGGGCTCGCTCTCAGCTACGAGGTCGCTTCGCTGCCGCCCAGCTTCGCCGTGATCGCGCTCGCCACCGCCTTCTTCGCGCTCGCCGCGCTGCGAGAGCGGCTGAAGTCGCCTCTCGCCGGCTCCGGCAGGGGAGCGCGGGGGAGATCGGTCTTTAGGATCGAGACATGACGACGGCGACCCGAACTCGCTGGGCCGAGCATGCCCTCGCCGCGCTGCAGACCGCCGGCTACCGTCGCGGCGGCGCCCGCACCGCCGTGGTCGAAGCGCTCGCGCGTCACGACTGCGCCGTCACTGCCCTGGAGCTCGACGATGAGCTGCGTCGTCGCAAGCCAGCGGTCGGCCGCGCGAGCATCTACCGCGCCCTCGAGCAGCTCGAGCAGCTCGGCGTGCTCCGCCGGCTCGAAGTCTCGAGGGGAGTCGCGGGCTACGAGCGGATCGAGCCTGACGGCGAGCACCACCACCACGCGATCTGCCGCGACTGCGGCCGGATGATCCCGTTCGAGGACGCCTCGCTGGAGCGGGCGATCGACAAGGTGAGCGGGCGGATGAGCTTTGCTGCCGCCGAGCACGAGGTGACGATCCGCGGGCGCTGCGAGCGCTGCGCTAGCTGAAAAATCGCCTAGCGAGTCGCGTTTGCGTGAGTGGCAGCCTGCGCCGCCGTAGACGCGGCGGCGTTCGGCGCGAGATGGCTGCCGGACGCGAGGACTCCGGCGGCGAGGATCGCGGCGGTGGTCAGCTTGAGGCGGCGCTGGGTCATCCAGCTCGGCGAGTGAGTGGCGATCCAGGCGCGCATCCCCGTCGCCGCGGCCCCTGCCGTCATCGCGCTCGCCATGCACTGCATGCACATGGGTGGACTGTAGCCATGATCGCCTCAGTACCCGACTGGATGGCGAACGACAAAGCCCTTCGGGTATGGCGGTTCGCTGTGCCAGCGAGGCCCGGTGGTGCCGGCGACGTCGCCGCCGGTGTCCCAGCGCAGTCCGGCGATCACCGCATAGACGTGCTTGCGATTCGCGTAAATCGTGATCCAGCGACCCGGCCCAGAAGCTCCCCACTTCATGAACGATCCCGATACCAGCGGAGCTTCGAGCAGCCCGGCGCCGTGCAGCGCATAGCTGACCGACCCCGAGCAGTCATAGCCTCGGACCCGCCAGCGGGCGTGTCCGCCGCCCCAGACATAGGGAGTCCTGCTGATCCGATTCGCGGCGGCGATCACCTGCTTGACCGCCAGCGGAGCGCTGGGGGGCGCAATCGCCTTTTCGCCCGCCAGAGTGGACGTGGTCGCTTCGCCGCCCGGCAGTTCTTCCGTGCCCGCTTCGGGTCTCGGCGAGAAGCCGCCCGGCGATGCCTGGGCGACGGCAAGGAAGATGGCGGAAAGCGCCAGGACCGCGAGCACGATCGCGGCGAGCAGGGCCACCCGGTTGGTCGCGCCGGAGCCCGTCGCCCTCTCCCGCTGCCCTTTTTCCGCTCTGGCTCCGTTGCTCTGCCGCACCTTGACTACATCGGGCAGGAGTCCTTGCAGCTGAGGGCTGCATTTTCAATCCCAGCCGGGCCCTGCGAACGTTGCGCGAGCTGAGTACCTTGGTCAACGGGTCGCAGCGTCCCGATCCCGGTCCTGGGCAGGCACAGCGCCGGTCATCGATAATGGAGCTTCCGGCGAGCGAAAGGGGCAGGGCAATGAGGCGTTCGGCGACACCGCGTCTATCTGCAGCGATATTCACGGCGGCGATCTTGGCGCTGGCGCTCAGCGCTTGCGGAGGTGGCGGCGGGGGCGCGGCGACAAGCGCGAAGCTGGACGCCTCCGGGCAGATTGAACCGCCCAAGCCGGCGCCCGAAATCGCCCTTCGCAACTGGAACGGGACGCCCATCCGCCTCTCCCATTATCACGGCAAGGCTGTGCTCCTCACCTTCATCTACGACCACTGCCCCGATACCTGCCCGCTGATCGTCGCCAAGCTCCACCAGACGCTGGCCGAGCTCGGCCCGAAGGCAAGCACGGTCCAAGTCGTCGCCGTTTCGGTGGACCCGATCGGCGACACGCCGAAGACCGTCAAGGCGTTCTTGCGTGAGCACCAGATGCTGGGCCGTATGGACTACCTGATCGGGTCCAAGAAGCAGCTCGCCCCGGTCTGGAAGGCCTACGACATCTCTGTGGGAGGCAGCCCCGATAGTCGCGAGAGCCCTGAACACCGCTTGGTCTCCCACACGGCGCTGATCTACGGCATCACCGGCAAGGGCGCCGAGCTGGCGCTCTACGACCAGCTGTTCAAGCCGAGCGAAGTCGCCCACGACGTGCCCCTGTTGGCCGCGATGTAGGAGACGCAGGCCGGCCTGCCCGCCTACATCTGCCTGCTAGAACAGGGCTTCGATGAGTCTCGACCTGACGCTCGACTGGAGCACCGTCACCTCGATCACGCTGCCGCTGCTGATCGGCGTCGCCTACTTCGTGCGGGTCGGCCACCTGCGCGAGCAGGGTCGCCAGCCGAGCGCGGCGCGCCAGGCGAGCTTCGCCTGCGGCATGGCGTTGATCGTGATCGCCACAGTGGGCCCGGTCGACCACCTGGCCGACGACTTCGCCTTCGGCCACATGATCCAGCACACGATCCTCCTCGACGAGTCCGCGCTGCTGCTGGCGATCGGCCTCACCGGCCCGGTCCTGGCGCCGATCCTCTCCAAGCCGGGAGTCAAGCACCTCCAGATCCTGATGCACCCCGCGGTGGCCGTCGCCGTGTGGCTCGTGGTCATGTACGGGTGGCACCTGCCGCCCCTCTACCAGGCGGCCGAGGAACACGAAGTGATCCACCTCCTCGAGCATTCGTGCTTCATCGCAGCCGGAGTCGGCATGTGGCTGGCGCTGCTCGGGCCCTTCCCGAAGCCCGAGTGGTTCGGCAACGGCGCCCGGGCTGTCTACGCGGGCGCGATCCACTTCTCCAGCATGGGCCTGGCAAACATCCTGATGTGGTCGGGCACGGTGCTCTACCCGATCTATATCGCCAGCGACCGGGCGCACGGGATCGCCCCGATCACCGACCAGAGCGTCGCCGGCGTCGTGCTCATGATCCAGAGCGTGGTGATGATGCTGGGCATCCTTGCCTGGCTGGTGCTGCGCTGGGCGAGGGAGGACACCGAGCGCCAGGAGCTGCTCGACCTCGCGCGCGAGCGCGGTATCGCCCTGGATGCGCAGCGCGCCAGCCGTGCGGTGGCCGCGGGGCGGGGGGGCGAGCTGCGCAGGCGCCTGTTGTCTCGTCGAGGGGGAGCCGAGAACCTGGGCCCGAGTCAAGCGAGGTGAGTGCCCTGCGGAGATCGAGTGGCGCCAGGAGAGCACCTTGCCGATGATCGTGCTTTTCGGATTGAATGCCGCTCGAATGATCAGCGACGTCGGGAGGCTCGTGTGAGCGGAGGGAAGGCTCGAGAGGAACGCCGTGAGCAGCGGCTGCGCGAAGAAAGCGAGGCCGAGGGGCAGGAGAGGCGCCAGCGCCTCCTAAAGCTCGCCGCCGCCGCCGCCTTCGTGGTGGTCATCGCGGTGGTGGTGGCGATCGTGGTCAGCCAGAACCAGGGCACCGGAGGGAGCACGAACCTCGTGGAAGTCGGCCAGGTGGACAGCCTGCTGAAGGGCATCCCGCAGGAAGGCGCGATGCTCGGCGACCCGAAGGCCAAGGTCAGCCTCTATGAGTACGGCGATCTTCAGTGCCCGATCTGCAAGGAGTACTCCGAACAGGTGCTGCCACAGCTCATCGCAGGCCCGGTTCGCAGCGGCACGGCCAGGATCGAATTCCGCAACTTCACGATCATCGGCACGCAGTCTCCGCCTGCGGGGGCCGCGGCCCTCGCCGCCGGCAAGCAGGGCCGGGGCTGGAACTTCATCGAGCTCTTCTACCGCAACCAGGGCCCGGAGGGCTCCGGCTACGTCACCGATCCCTTCCTGACCTCGATCGCCAAGGGCGCCGGGGTCAGGAACCTCGCCAAGTGGAACACGGACCGCAAGAGCAAGCACATCAAGGAAAGGGTGTCGAGCGCGACCGCCCAGGCGGAAAGGCTCGGTTTCACCGGCACGCCGTCCTTCGCGGTCGAAGGCCCGCACACGAAGGGCCTGAAGACGCTGGGCACACCGGGCTCCGCCGAAGCGCTTGAAGCGGCGATCCGCGAAGCGGGTTGAGACAGGCGCATGGGGCCCCTCGATGAGCGGGCGCGCATGAGAGACCTTGTCCGCAGGAAGCGTGGTCTGTTCGGTGCCGCGGCCCTGGTTGTCGCCCTCGTCGCTGCTGAGCTACTGAGCGGCGGCAGCGGCGATGCGAACCGGCCCGCTCCGAGGCTGCCGAGCGCCGTTCTCGTCTCTCCCAGGGCGACCGTGGCCGATCTGCGTGGAAAGCCGGCCGCGATCAACTTCTGGGCAAGCTGGTGCGAGCCCTGCCGGCAGGAGGCTCCCCAGCTCGAGCGGCTTGCCCGATCGCTCGGCGGGCGGGCGCAGCTGGTCGGCGTCGACTGGAGCGACGGGCTCGCCAGCGCCCGCTCGTTCCTGCGCGAGTACGGCTGGAGCTTTCCGGTCCTGCGAGATTCGAGCGGGGCGGTTGGGGAACGCTACGGCGTGGTCGGCCTGCCGACGACCTTCATCCTCGATTCCCGTGGCCGGATAGTGAGAACCCTGCGGGGTCCGCAGACGGAGGCCAGCCTGCGCAGCGCCCTGCGGGCGGCCTCCTGACGCGGCGCGAGGCGCTTCCTGCCGCCGATCGCGACAGCTTCGCCGTTCCCCCCGAGGGCGTGCCTTCGGCATCGGTCTGCCAAGGGCCATCCGACTGCGAACCGAGCCTGCCCGTCGCGGGCGACGTTCACAGATCGGGCAGTTCCGTCTCCACGGTCGGCGGCTCTGCGACCCCCACAGGCAACACCAGCGTCGCGGTGTCGGGAGGGCGCGGCGCGAAGCGCTCCGAGGGCGCCATCCGCCGCAGCGCTACGGCGCCAAGTGCGGCGGCCGCCAGGCAGGCGACGCCGCCAAGCGCGAGGCCGGCGCGTGGTCCCAGGTGCTCGCTGACGGCGCCGACGATCGGACCGCCGATCGGGGTGCTGCCGAGGAAGGTGACCGACCAGAGCGCCATCACGCGGCCGCGGTAGCTGGCGTCGCTGGTCAGCTGCAAGGTGCTGTTGCCGGTCGCGAGGAAGGAGGTGCTGGCAAAGCCGGCGATTACCAGTGCGACCAGCTCCACAGGGAGAGATTGAGCCAGTGCGGCGGCGAAGATCGTCACGCCGAAGCCAGCCGCGGCGAACGTCAGCGGAAGCAGGCCGGTCGATTCGCGCGAGGCAACATAGAGGCCACCCCCGATCGCGCCGAACCCCATCGCCGCGGTCATGAAGCCGAAGGTCTCCGCGCCTCCGTGAAGGGTGACGCGGGCGAAGAGCGGCAGCACCACCTGAAACTCGTAGGCGAGGGTGCCGATCAGCGCCATCATCAGCAGCGGCACCAGCAGGCCCACCGTCCGCCGGACGTAGCGAAACCCGGCTCGCAGCTGTCCCGGCCGGCGCGGCACCCGCTCGCCTGGGCGCAACTCGTCGATTCGCATCAGCGCGAGCGCGACCAGGACGGCGAGGAAGCTCGCGGCATTGACCAGGAAGCAGATCCCGACCCCGACGGTGGCGATCAAACCGCCGGCGATCGCCGGTCCCACCGCCCGCGAGGCGTTAACCATCGCCCTGTTGAGGCTGACCGCGTTCTGCAAGCGGCCGGGGCCCCTCCGTCGGTCCAAGTGATGTGGCACGACGCTGGCGTCACTGGTGCACAGACTGGTGCACGGGAGCAAACAATGGCTTGAACAAACCAAAAAATGACCCAAATCACCGGCCTGCAAAGCCGTTTACACCGGTTCGACTCCGGTAGGCGCCTCTGGCTTTGCGAGCACCCTTTTGGTGGATAGGAACATATGTTTGGCAACGACGCCGAACGTGAAGCCCTCAACAGCGGCTTTCAACTCGTCCGGAGTCTGGTTGCCCAGGTAGATCTCTGTCGTGCGAGAGTCAGCTCGGCACGTGCGCGGGCGGTGACGGCGTTACAGCTATGCCCCGCGAGGGCGCAACCTAGTTTGCCGCCCGCCCGCGCCGGCCACTCCTACGGCGCAAAGAAGAACCTGCCGCACGACGGCGCCTGATCAGTCTGCCGATCGGCCCGCCGGCTCGGGCCAGCCTCTTCCCGGAGTTTGCGGCCGGCACAGCCGGCTCGCTACCCCGTGCCCCTGGGCCCACCTTGACTCGCGGACGAAGAACTAGCGCTCGAGCGTCAGCTTCACCGACTTCGTCTTCGGCTTGCCGCCGGTCGGGGTGTAGGTGACGTGGGGTTTGACCTCGACCTTGCCGGTCCGCCGCAGCTTGCGCCTCTTCTTACCCTTCAGCTTCAGCGGCAACCGCGCCTTCAGCGGCAGCCGCGCCTTCAGCGACAGCCTGGCCTTTGCACCACTGCCCACCACCAACGACTCCCTCTTCAGGCCGTGACCAAACAGACGCAGATCCCCGGGGCCGGGCAGGTAGACGGTCAAATCGGCCGGGATCCGCAACAGGTGCCGGCGAAGCCCGAAGTTGAAGAGGTTGATGGCCACGTTGACCTTACCGGTGCCGCTGCTCGAGGCGTGCTTGAGCGCACCGAGATAGAAGGCGGTGATCACCTGGCTGCCTGCTTTCGCGGGCGCGTAGCTGACCTGGCACGCCGCCTGTGAGCCGCTGATGGGGGCCAGGCCGCAGACCGAAACGCCGCCCCCGAACGAGCCAGCGCCACTCGAGGCGAAGGAGACCTCCCCACCCGGAGCCTCAAGCCCGCTGTTGTCGGTGACGGTCGCGGTGCACGTCGCCTTTCCGGGCAGAGAGCTGAGGATTACCCGGCTTGCACTCCACAGTCGTCGTCGTCGGGTGGGGGAAGGAGTCGACGGCGATTCCCTCGGCTGGACTCGCGAGCGAGATGAAGGTCTGGTCGACCGATGTGCCGTCGAGGTTCGAGCGGCCGACAGAAAACCCTTTGCCAGAGCCGTTCGTCCAGTAGACGTGCGAGCCGTCGACGGCGACGCCCTGTGGATCGCTGGCTCCGGTGATGAAGCTCTGGTCGACCGAGCTCCCGTTGAGGTCGGCGCGGCCAATCGTGCCGGTGCCGATGGAGCCGAGGTTCCAGTTCGTCCAGTAGACGTGCGAGCCATCTACCTGGCTGGCTGCAGCGGTGTCTCTCGACCGAGCTCCTTTCATTGGCGCCCCCGATCGTGCCGTCTTTTTGGTTCGTCCAGTAGACGTGCGAGCCGTCGACGGAGACGCCCGCGGGACCGCTGGCTCCGGTGATGAAGACGTCGTCGGCGTTGCTGCCGTCTAGGTCCGCTCGGCCGATCGTGTTGATATCGGTTGTGGTCCAGTAGACGTGCGAGCCGTCGACGGCGACGCCCCAAGGATCTGCGGCGCCGATGAAGTCCTGGTTCGCCGATGTGCCGTCAAGGTTCGAGCGCCCGATCGCGTTCGAGAAGGCGTTCACCCAGTAAACGTACGAGCCGTCGACGGCGACGCCGAAGGGGTGGTCGGCGCCGGTGATGAAGCTCTGGTTGGGCGATGTGCCGTCGAGGTTCGCGCGACCGATCGTGCCCGTGCGAATACTCGTCCAGTAGACGTAGGCCGATGCGCTCGCCGGGATCGCCAGCGCGAGGAGTACTGCGAGAAGGGCGAGAAGGCCGGCCGTCCGTGTGGGGCTTGTCCGTCTTTGACTCATCGCTAATCACCGATGCCAATTCCGAACATACTCGCAGCTGATGAGCAATGCGACGCCTTCCGTTCGGGCTCGGGTGAGCCGGACCAGATGGCGGGAAGGAGCGTGGAGACGCAGGTGCGGTTGGATCTCGACTGGGGTGAACTAGAGTAATCGGGGTGTCTTCGATCGAGCGGATGCCAGGTTGTGGGGCTGAGGGCGCTTGCAGTAGCCGCTGTGGGCGCGGGGCTGATCGCGGGCCCTGCTTCCCGGCACGGCACTCGGTGCCGAAATGCCCGGCGTCTTACAAATACAGCGGCAACGTGGCGGGCTGCGAATACGTCCTGAGCCTCGATTCCAACAGCAATAAGATCAGCGCCGAAACCAAGAAATGCGTGGAAGGCGCGCTGAGCGCGACGGTCGAAGCCACCTACAAAGGTGAAGCGATCACCCTCGGCTCGATCACCGCGACCGGCAAAGTCGACGGCTACGCGGTGACAGTCGAACAGAGTCTCGGCAAGCAGAGCTTCGCGCTCGGCTTCGACGTCGACGCGCTGATCACCCAGATCACCCACGGGGCCGACCCCAGCGTCGCCGAAGCGGCGATGCAGAAGTTCATGGAACAGGCCGCCGACTGGATCGTCACCGCCGCCTTCGAACAACTGGTCGGCGGCGCGCTGACCGGCGCGGGCGGGGTGAGGGAAGCGGTGGAAAACGCCCAGAGCGAATTCTGCGCCGCGTTCTCTGGGGAGGTACTCGGCCACACCGGCGACTACTGCGATCCGTCCGACTGCAACATGGAAGTGTTCCCGGCAACCAAGGCGATCACGGGCGGGGCGGTGGGCGCCAGCAGCGGCAACATCTACGAATCGCTGTGCCCAGTGGTCAACAAAGCCCAGCGCCTGCAACTGGGACTTCTCATCGGCGGAGATCACGTACTCGTCGGGGCGCAGACGCTTGCCCTCGAAGCGACGCTGATAGAGGTCGAGCACCGGCGCGGCCTTGGCGGCGAAGTCGGGGTTGCGGGGAAAGAGCCAGGAGCGCACCTGCCAGGGCTTGATCGCCGCGTCGTGCAGCCAGCGCCAGATCGTCGTCGCCGAGGCCTCGGTGACGCCGCGCTCGATCACCAGCCGGTGCAGCTCAGTACGCGTGAAGCGGCCGAGCGGCCGGCCGTGGGTGGCCGGCAGCTCGCAGGCGATCGCCTTGACCTCGGCGACCTGCTCCGGGGGGGAAACGGCGCGGGCGCCCCGCGCGCTTCAGATCGGTGAGTCCCTCGAGCCGCTGGGCGCCGAATCTTCGTCGCCACTTGCCGACGGACTCCGGGGTGCAGTCCAGGCGCTCGGCGATCCACCCGTCGGTCTCACCGGCCGCGGAGAAGAGGATCATCCGGGCTCGCTGGACCTCGCGGAAGGGGCGGGTCTCCGAGCGAGCGAGGCGCTCCAGCTCGCCGCGCTCCTCCTCACTCAGCTTGATCTCGATCTTGCGGGCCACTGCGGTGAGGTCCGTTGCCCGCTGCCGAGATCCTGCCGATCTGCCTGAACGTAATTTCGGGCGGGTCTACTAGCCGGAAAATGGGGGCAGACGCCAGCTCACCGAGCTTCTAAAGGCCAACCTCGTCGCACAGGACCGGCTCGGACGAGCTGCTGAATCCGCCCCAGGGAGAGCATCCGGCTAATCTACTTGTCAATGGGAGATTTGGTTGCTAGCGTCGCTTCAATGGGGAAGCGGCTAGCTGGCACCTCGGTGATCATCGTTCTGCTGGCGATTTGCGCAGTGCTTCCCAGCGCGGCTGCAGGGGGGCAACACACTCTCTACAAGGGACAGTTCCTCTGCGACAACCGGGGCGTCCCCGAGCCCCTCGGCGGCATGAACGTGGAGCTGTGGAAGCGCGGCTGGGACTGGCTGCCGGTCGAGATTTCCGGGTCGCAGGTCAAACACGGCTACACGACCTCGGACGGTAGGTTCAACATGCAGTCGCCGACCGACGACGACAACTACTTC
This sequence comes from uncultured Solirubrobacterales bacterium, assembly GCA_963838035.1. Classification (GTDB taxonomy): domain Bacteria; phylum Actinomycetota; class Thermoleophilia; order Solirubrobacterales; family 70-9; genus CAVVNN01. The sequence goes on along the minus strand of CAWIPM010000002.1, from coordinate 354,687 downwards.
ATAAGGATGGCGCTGCGCGACGTCCGCCACGTCCACCTGAAGGACTTCTGGGGGATCAACGACTGGTCGAAGGACACCGAAGGGAAGCCCAACAACCGGGCCGCTTGGAACTTCGGCGGGATCATGTTCTACAACACGGGTCACTCACCGAAGTGCGCGATTTGGGCGGGCGTGCACGCGGCCAACGATGCCTTTATCCATGAAGTAGGCACGGAACTGCCGTCCCACGGCGTCGAGATCGACGCCGACGCGCCGAGCGCCGGGGTGCCCTACTCGCCCGATACCTCGATCTGGTGGCCAGGAGGCTTCCCCGTCGGTTACCGCGGCGGTGGCGATGACTCGATTACCTGGCACGAGTTCGGGCACGTGCTGCGCGCCGGCTACGACGGCGACCTCGGTCACTTCCTCGGCGACGTCATCGCTCACAACTATCTCCAGACACACGAAATCTGCAACCACACCAACGAAGGCTTCGCCTTCAACGAGGGCTGGGCCGAGTACTGGGCGCAGGACTTCTCGCCGGCGCCCGACTGCGGCCGTCCTGGCGATATGGAAACCGAGGGCAACGTGGCAGCCGCCCTCACCGACCTGGCCAACAACTGCGCCAACGGTGAGCGCAAATTGATGGTTGAAGTGCTGCGCAACAACCCGGGCACGATCCATTCCTTCGCGGAGTTCAAAGCCGCGATGGGGTGTCCGCTGCCCCCCATTCCCTGGTGCCGCCGCCGGTATCGGTGCAGGCTCCCCAACCAACCTCTCCGGTGTCCGCCCTGGCACGTGCCCACTTCGCCAAGCTCGAAGTGAGCACCCTCGGCAAGCGCCTCCGCAAACTCAGCACCACTCTGCACGTCGCTTTGCGGCGCGCCTCTAACCCACCTCCCTGCCTCAAACGCCCGTGCCTAGGACTGCTCAAGGCGCTGACCCGCCCGGCCGGTGTGAAACTGGAAATCGATCTCGCCCGGCTTCAGCTGCAATCCGCCGGCGCCTTTGACTCCCAAAAGGAGCAGGACCGACTGCTGGGCATGGACCTGGGCAAGCTCATCCACTGGAAGATGAAGCGCGAAGCCAAGGAGCGGCGGAAAACCATCCTCGCTGCGCTAACTGCCACCAATGGCGTGCTGAAGGCCGCTCGGCCCGTCTTCCGGATCGATCACTCCAAACAGATCGGTAAGTTCAGACTTGATTTCACCAAGGAGGCGGTCCGGTTCCATCGCGCCCTCAAGCACGGCTTGCTGCCTCCCTCCCTCACGCTCGCACAGAGCCCCTTCGAAGTGCCTCGCCGGGTGCCGCAAATGCCCTCGCCTACACCCGCTCCATCACCAACACCGGCGCCGACGGGCGGACAGGTCTCGTCCACCCTGACGATCGACAGCTGCCCCGTGAACGTAGCCGGCTCAAAGCCGATTGAGGTAGGCGGGACGCTGACGCCCGCACAAGCTGGATCCCCGATCAAAGTCACATTCTCCTTCCCGGGGATCCCATCGTCGGTCGTCAACACCAGCACAGACGCGGGCGGCAAATGGACGGCGAGCCACACTCCCGATCCCACGCAGTCCGGAACCTGGACCGTCTCTGCCTCCTTCGCTGGCGATGCAACTCGCGAACCCTCCTCCGCGCAGGACTGCAAGACCACCTACGGCTGAGGCTAAATGCTCGCCTGTGGGTCCGTCCGGACGCCAAGAAGCGAGCCGGGCATGAGGGGCGCGCTATTTCGCCGAATCGTCCCTTATCGATTGTCAATCTGGCTGACGTAAACGATGGTCCGCACCGGTTCGAGCGTCTTGATGGCCTCACGGAGCGGACGCTTGGCTCCCTCACCCTTGCCGCCGAGCAGATAGCCCGACAGATAGGCCGCAGCCTGCCTCCCGCCCTCGCCTTTCGACGCGCCACTACGGGCGAGGTCGAACCCGACCTGCGGCCCGAATCCGTGGCGCTCAGCGCGCTGCTGGATCAGCACGCCGGCACGCTCAGCCCGGCGGCGCTTGTACCAGCTCGAGGTGTCCAGCACGACGTGGTTGTGCCAGACGCCCGGCTGCTGCAACCCCCAGATGTACCCGGCAAGGGATGCGCCCTTGTCGCCGAACTCCCGGCGGAGCTGCTGCTGCACGTCGTCCCAGTGCTGCGACCACTAGGCTCGCCCGCCTTGAAACCCTTTCCTTCGATGAAGGCAAAGCGGCTGTTGGCGGTCCTCGAAAGGAAGCCGCTCGGGTAATGAGTCACCGGGCAATCCGGCTCGCATCGGCGGATGGAGGCGCGCCTGGCCATCAGCCGCTGACCTTTCCTTTCCACGACAAGGCGACGATCCCGGCCGGGATCGTCCGCAAGATCCTTGTCCGCGACGTCGGCCTTGCCGAGGACGAAGCCCGGAAGCTACTCTGACCGAGAGGAACTGATGGAGACCGTGCGCGTTATCTACCACCACGAGGGCGACGGCTGGTGGGCCGAGTCGCCCGACGTCGACGGCTGGTCTGCCGCCGGCGACAGCTACGCCGAGGTCGTGAAGCTGGCCGAAGACGGCATCCCGTTCGCGCTCGGTGGGTGAGGCCAAGCTGGAGCACTACGTCCCGGCCGGCGAGTCCGTTCCTGTGTAGAGCTTTGCCGCTAGCCGGTTCGTGACGGCACGTTGACTTTGTCCGCGCCCTCGGCGAGCGAAGTCGTCGGCTCCACCTGCCACGCCTCCGGGTTGGGGGACTCGACGATCGCCTCGACCAGCTCACTGCTGCCCCCGACCAACGTCGAGTCGAAGTCGACCTCGCTGACGGCGAGCCACGAGCGATCTGCGGGCCAGATCAGATGCGGGGCCGCGCGCCACGGCTTTTGCAGCTCGGCGAGTCTTCTCCGATGCGGCTCCGAGCCCTCCTCGGCATTACGAAGCTGAGCCCGCCACGTTCGTCGAGCATCTGATCGACGGCCGAGAGCGGTCCGGCGAGGACGATGTGGTCGCGTCCCAACGGAAGCTTGAGTAGGCGGTGACCACGAAGCTCCTTGCTGAAGGCGTCCTCCCAGCTGTTGATGGTGCAGAGTCCGAAAAAGCAATGGTCCGGGTCTGCGGTGTGGGCCGCGAGGACCTCGCAGAGCGCGTCGAAGACGGGGATGTCCATCTCGCCAACCGACGGCGCTTGCCCCGGCCACTTCGAGTCGTCGTTGGGCTGATAGGTCGGCTGGCCGACGATCGCGTGCCACTGCATCTCCTTGTGCGCGACGGTGCCGCACGCGTCCGCGACCTCCGCCCAGCTGACCGGATTCCCTTCGCGATCTGCGGCGGGATGGAAGATTCGGGCGTATGCCTCGAAGACCTTGGGGACCTGGAGCGTGACCGCTCCGAAGTCTCCGCCGAGCCCGGGCTCGATCCAAGAGCCGGCATCGGCGCCGTCTGTCAGTTCGAGGTCGTCGAATCGCACACGGCAACTCTCGCAGGGCCATCTCCTCGTGCCGCCCTCAACCGGGCTCGCTTTGTGAGATGGCGACGGGTGGACGCAAGCGTGGACTCGGCCTCGGATCAACCGTCCACCCCCGCGCCGCTTGTCGGAGGGGATGGGCGCCCAGTTTGGAAGCCGGTGTGGGCTGGAGGAGCGGCAAGCGGCGCGGGGGAAGGCGACTTACCAAATCAGGCCTGCGAAGCCGTTTACACAGGTTCGACTCCGATTCCGGTAGGCGCTTTCCCCGCAAATCGGGGTTTTCGGCTTCTCTGCTGGACTTGGGGGCCTTGGGGGTGACCGGCCGGGACCGGTTGAAACCGGCTGTGTGCCGCTCCGACTGGCACACGGGCATAGGCTCCCCGCCCGATGGCTCCACGCTCGGCCCACCAGTTGGTCCAGGCCGCCTTCGGCCTTTACCGGCGCTACCCGCTGCTCTTCCTCGTCCTCGCCACGGGGGTCATCGTGCCCTACGAGGTCATCGTGCTGGCGACCACGGGCGCAGGTCCTTTCGCTCGTGGCTCTCTCAGCTTAGGCATCTCGTCGTTGCTGATGCTGATCGACCTTGCCCTTATCGGCCCACTGGTTTCGGCACTGCACGTGCACGCGGTCCAGGCGGTGGCTGAGGGTGGGGAGCCGCGGCTTGCTCCAATCGCCGTGCAGGGGCTGAGCGTGCTGCCCGTCGTCGCAGCGGCCACGATCATCTCCTGGCTCGGAATCGCCCTGGGGTTCTTCTTACTGGTCGTTCCCGGCGTCATCCTCTTGCTGCGTTGGTACGTCGTCGCCCAAGCCGCGGCTATCGAGCATGAGGGTTGGTCTCCTGCGTTGCGCCGCAGTCGTCAGCTGACCCAGGGTAACTACCGCCATGTGATCGTCTTCGCGATCTATGTCGGGTTGATAACCACCTTGCCGACGGTGCTGGTCGGCCTCACTTTCGGACATCGAACGACTACTTTGGCCTCGTTTCTTGTCGGTGTGCTACTCCAGGTCTTCACCTGGTCTTTCGGCGCTCTGGCGGCCGGGCTTCTCTACTTCGACCTTCGTGCCCGCCTCCCCGCCGCCACCGAGACCGGACTCCACGGCGCCGCCACCGAGACCGCGCCGGGGTGGGCTACGGCACGCCGAAGGAGGTGAGGAAAGAACTGGGAGGATGCCCAGGAGTCAGAAGCGAGTACGAAATCAGCGGCCTGAGGTGACAACGTTAGAGGGGTGCAGGCAGGGCGCCTAGTGGAGTGGCCGCTGGCGGGTCTCTTCACGCGGCTGGGTAGCACCGAGATCGGGCAACATCGAGTAGATCCGCGTGTTGAACCGGAGAGAGATGAGGACGAGAAGGTTCATCCCAGCTTCCCTGGTGGCATTCGCGTTCGTTGTGGTCCTGCCGGTGCCGGCGAGCGCCCGGCAACTACCGCTGGACACTTCGTTTGGCAGCGGCGGCACAGTTGAGTCAGCGTTCGGACCGACCTTCAGCCAGATTGAGTTCGGCGCGGTCGAAGTCCAGCCCGACGGTTCGATCCTTGCCGCCTTGCGGCACGGTTCCGAAGAAGGCGCCTGGCTGCGGCGATACGAAGCCGATGGCAACCGCGATCTGGGCTATGGGCAGGTTGGATTCCACCCCCAGCCCGAAGCCGTGCAGGCCGACGGCAAAGTGCTCCGGCTCGCCGGGGGCGACTCGCTTCAACGATTTGAACCCGACGGGACACCCGACCCGTCGTTCGGGACGCAGGCCTACGGAAGCGGCATGAGCAGCGATAGCGTCCCGTTCTCGATCGAAGATATCGTCCAGCTTCCCTCGGGGGACATCCTGGTAGGCGGCAAGCGAATGAAGTATGTCCCCGGCGTCGAAGAACCCGAATATGTCTTCGACCAGCTCGCCGTCGCCCGTTTCGACGAACACGGCAAGCTCGACCCAGGATTCGGCGGGGGCGATGGCGTCGTCCTGCTCGGCGACGACTACGGTTTTCATGCCGAACGCCTGCTCGGAATCGCGCCGCGCCCTGGCGAAGAGGTGACGATCCTCGCCCAGGACACGGCGCCCTCGCAGTTTGGAGAGGCGGTCAGCCATTCGGGCACCGCGCTGCTGGGCCTGACCTCGACGGGAGGCCGCGACCCCGGCTACGGCGAGGGCGGCGCCGCCCACCTCGATGGACTCGTCGTCGACTTCCACTCGTTTCCAGACGGGAGCCTGTTGTTCGCCGGGGACTCCTGGGGCTCACCGTTGGCCCCAGGCCGCACCGTTGTCTCCAGCAACCTCTTCCTCGCTCGCTACGGGAACGACGGACGTCCTGACCCCTCCTTCGGCACCGCAGGCGAAGCGATCGCCGACTTTGGCGGTCTTGACCTGGCCCGGGCGATGCTGGTTGAAGCCGACGGCTCGATCCTGCTGGGCGGCGGGACCACCGACAGCGGCAGCTCCGACTGCCGGCGCTTCTACCGCTTTTGCGATGAAGAGCCGGTCCTCGCGAGGTTCACCCCCAGCGGCCAGCCCGACCCGACTTTCGGCGATGGCGGGCTCCTGCGCCTCGCCGCTTTGGCCGAACCCTATGGCTCGCTGGAAGACAACATCGGGGTGATGGCTCTCGCCTCCCGCCCCAGTGGCCGAATCCTGGCCGTCGGCGGCTCGGGCAGCGCCGCCTTCCTCGCCGGGCTCTCGCCCGCTGGGGAACTCGAACCCGGGTTCGGCGACGGGGGCATCGTTGTCGAACGCGAACCCTCGCCCAGCTCGGCTGCCGCGCATGCCCTCGGAGTCGATGGGCGAGGCCGGATTCTCGTCGCGGGGGGAACCGACGCCGGGCTCGCTGACGGGCCGGCCGGGTCACCCGAAAACGCCGTGTTCCGCTACCTGCCAGGCGGCGGGCTCGACACCAGCTACGGCCAGGGCCTCGGCTACCTGCGGGTCCCCGAGACGGGGGAGCTCGCCGTCGACCGCGATGGTGCCGTCGTCGTCTCCAGCAGCCAGACACCGCTGCAGCTGACCAGGGTCACGCCGGCCGGCGAGATCGACACCGCCTTCGGCGAAGAAGGCACGACGATCCTGCCTTCGCCGCGCCACGGCGCGCGGCTCGCGTCGCTTGTCCTGCTTCCGGGCGGGGGCATCGTCGCCGCTGGCACGATGCCCGGGAAGTCGCGGATCGCGGTCTTTCGGGCCCGAGCTGATGGTTCGCCCGACCGGGCGTTCGGCAGGGACGGGTTTGCCCTCTTCGCCTTCGGACAGGGAAGACGCAGTGAGGTGGGCCAGATGACGGTGGACCCACGGGGGCGGATTCTGATTGTCGGGTCAGTGGGTGTGAGTAGCCATGAAACCCTGGCTGCGATGCGGATTCTTCCCACTGGCCGCCTCGACCGACGCTTCGGCCGCCACGGAGTCACCCACTTACGAGCGGGGCGGCGAAGTCTTGCCTCCGCGGTCCAGCTGCAGGCCGACGGCGAGATCCTGATCGGTGGGCGCGCCTGGCACCGGTCTGTCCTCTCCGACCTGCTTCTTCGGCTGCGATCGAGCGGCGGGCTCGATCGGCGCTTCGCCCATGGTGGCATCTCGTGGGTTCGTGCCCCGGGCAAGTATCTGCAGAGCCCGGAAGCCATCCTGAAACTTTCGAACCGCATACTCGTCCTCAGGCGCGGGCGCGCCGGACAAGTTCTCGCCTACCGAACCGGCGGCCGTTTCGAGGGCAGCTTCTCGGTGCCGGGCACTCCGAAGTCGAGGCGGCTGACGAGCCGGCCCCTCGGAGCGATGCAAGGGCACAAGGCTCTGCTCGCCGCGCAAATCCGCTCCCGGCCGGACGCCGGATTCGAGCTGCTGCGCCTGGGATTTCGCTGAGCGCCGGCGATTCGAAAGGTGGACCGCGCCAAAGCCGGGTCGAGAACCTTCGGCTGCGGTGAGCTACGGTGCGGGTGGAGCAGCTCGACCACGGATACTTCCACCCCGGCGGCACTCAGCGAGGAGGCCTCAATGCGTTCAACCGATCACGGACCGCTCGTTTCGAGTCGGGGCTCGGGGAGCCTCGCTCGAGATAGCCTCGCGCGCGGCTTGGTCTGCGCCGTCGTTGGGATTGCGGTCCTCGGGCTTGCCAGCGCGGCCTCGGCGGATATGTCGCTCCAGAAGAAGGCCGCCAAGGCCATGCACCTGACGGGAGAAGTAATCAAGGCCAAGAAGGGGGTTCCCGGGCATCCGGGAAGCACCGTGAGCTCGACCATCGTCCTCCGTTCCGGGTCCAAGAGCGCGGGCAGGATCAACTTCACGGCCTGCAGCGGGCTCGCCATCTCATTCCTTTCCTGTGGCGGGAAGGCGACGGTGAACGGAATCGGCTCGGGCCTCGCGATCGAGGTCGAGTGGCAGTGCCAGATTCATTCAAACGGAAAGCTCACCTGCGCCTCGCGAGGGGACGGACTGCTCTCATCGAAGACGGCCACTCGGGCGAAGATCCGCATCAAGGCATCGCAGGAAAATATCCTGACGGTCCATCGGCGGTTTCCCGTCGTCGTTCGCGCGGCAGGATGACCGCAGGCTGCAGGCCTCAGGCACTGCGGCGCTGCCAGTTCGGCCGCAGGTAGGCCTCCTCGAACCCCGCCCGGAGGATGTTGCGGTAGCTGGCGGAGGGGCGGTCGGGGGTGCGCTCGCCTGTCTCGACGAAGAGGGTGTGGCAGCCGGCGGCGGCAGCGTCGAGGATGCGGCGGCGCAGGAGGGCGAGCTGGCAGCCATGTCCGCGGGCCTGCTCCAGCGTCGCCGCGATGCCGAACTCGGCCATGCCCTCGTGGACGAACATGGCGGCGCAAGCCTGCGTCGTGTCGTCGACGCGGGCGACATAGCAGCGCCAGCCGCTGCGGCCGGGGAGGCGCGCGAAGAAGGTCGATGCCCAGGCGGGGAGCCCGAAACCCGTCGCGGCGACCATCGCGAACGGCTCCTTGGCGCCCTCGTCGAGCTCGATCACCTCGACCGCCTCGGGTGCAGCGAAGCGCGGCGGGTGGGCATCGCGGACGAACTTCATCCAGGAGTAGCCGGGCTCGTAGCCGTGTCCCCCCAGCCAGCCTTCGGCGGCCTCAGACCCGGCCAGACCCGGCGTGACCGGGACGTAGCAGCGGAGGCCTTTCGACCCCACCCACTCGATCGCATCGGCCAGATGCCCTCCGCTGACGGCGTCGGGCTCGGCCGCCCCCAGCACGAGGTTGAGCATCTGCGCATCGGGCAGCGCGGCGACGGTCGACGTCTGGACCGGGCCGAAGCTCCGTACCTCGATTTCCCGCTCGCCGGCCACCTCAGTCGAGACCGACTCCCAGATCCCGCGCCAAAAACGGCGCTCGGTCTCGTCCAGTGTCGCCGGGTCATAGGCGGTTCCGTTCTCGGTGCGGGCGGTCATCGGTCCCGCGCCCCAGCCTAACCGTGACGATATGTCAGGCTGAAGCTCGTGAGCGTCGCCACCGTCAGCGCACCTGTCACCGCTTCGCCGCCCACCGTTCCCGAGGATCACGTGATCGTCCTCTTCGGGGCCACGGGCGACCTGGCGCGACGCAAGCTGCTGCCGGGCATCTTCCACCTGGCCGAGGCAGGGCTGATGCCGGAGCGCTTCGTCATCATCGGCGCCTCGCGCAGCGGGCTGGCGGAGGAGGAGTTCGTCGAGATGGCGCGGACGGCGGTCGAGGACTCGGGCCGCAGGCCGGCAGGAGACGGGTCCTGGAGTCGATTCGCCGCCTCGCTCCGCTTCGCCGGACTGGGCGACGGCTACGAGGCGCTTGGCGAGGCGGTCGCCCGGGCGCGCGAGGAGCTGGGCGGTGCCCCCCGTCTCCTGCACTACCTCTCGCTGCCGCCGATGGCCGCAGCCGGCACGGTCGAGGCGCTGGGACGCCTCGGCCTCGGCGAGGGCGCGCGGGTGATCATGGAGAAGCCGTTCGGCGTCGACCTCGCCTCCGCCCGGGCGCTCGACGCTCGCGTCCACTCGGTCTTCGACGAGAGCCGGGTCTTCCGCATCGACCACTACCTCGGCCGGGAGGCGGTCCAGAACCTGCTCGCGGTCCGCTTCGCCAACGGCATGTTCGAGCCGGTCTGGAACCGGACCCATATCGACCACGTCCAGATCGACGTCCCCGAGACCCTCTCGATCGGGATGCGCGCCGACTTCTACGAGCAAACCGGCGCCTTTCGGGACATGGTCGTCACGCACCTGTTCCAGGTGCTCAGCTTCGTCGCGATGGAGCCGCCGACCTCATTGCGGCCGAAGTCGCTGATGGTCGAGCGACAGAAGGTCTTCGACTCGATGCTGCCGCTTGCGCCCGGAGATGTGGTCCGCGGCCAGTATGCGAGCTACCGCGAGGAGGAGGGCATAGCGTCGGATTCGGAGACGGAGACGTTCGTCGCGCTGCGGGCGTTCGTCGACAACTGGCGCTGGTCGGGCGTCCCGTTCTACCTGCGCTCGGGAAAGCGCATGGCCGAGAGCCGCCACCTGCTCACCATCGCCTTCAAGGAGCCACCGCGCCGCATGTTCCCGCTCGACTGCGGCCAGGCGGTGGAGTCCTTCGGCCACGACCACCTCACCTTCGAGCTCGGCGATCCGGGCACGATCTCGGCGAGTTTCCTGGCCAAGGTCCCGGGCCCGGCGATGCGGCTGGGCGAAGCGCACATGAACTTCAGCTACGCGACGACCTTCGGCGGCTCCGAGCAGGCGCTTGAGCCCTACGAGCGGCTCCTCCACGACGTCCTCGTCGACGATCGCACCCTGTTCACCACCGCGGAAGCGATCGAGCGCCTCTGGGAAGTCTCGGAGCCGATGCTCGAAGCGCCGCCGCCGGTGCAGCCATACGAGCCGGGCTCATGGGGCCCCGCATCGATCGACGCTCTGATCGAGCCGCGCCACTGGCACCTGCCCAGCAATCACGTCTAGCGCCGCCCGCAGAACGGAAAAGGGCCCCGTGAGGGGCCCCTTGGTTCCGAAGGACGTACCACCAGAGAGGTTGAGGTCGCTGGCTCGTCGGTCCTCAGCTTTTGAAATTTCTCGCCGCCGCGGCAGACGACTGTAGATAGATAAACACGCGGTGGGCCTAAAAGTTGCACGACTTGCATCGGCTCTTGCAGCAGCCAACTTGAACCGGCCGCCTCGGAGAGTTGGGTGCAGCCGCCCCGCTGCTAGATTCAGCCTTCCCGGGCGTTTAGCTCAGTTGGGAGAGCGCCAGCTCGACAAGCTGGAGGTCACTGGTTCGAGCCCAGTAACGCCCATCTCGTGATCGGCACCTACGTAGCCGCGCTGGCGGTGTGCGGAGCATCGCTTGCGATCGGGCAGGCGGCGATCGCGCTCTGCGGGGGGCGGCGATGGTCCTGGCTGTCGCCTGCGGTGGGCCTGGCGCTGCTCTGCGGCGTCTGCTGGGGGACGGTGCGGCTGCCGGGGCACGGGACGGTCTCGGCGATCGCTGTGCTGGCGCTCGTGCTCGCCGGCGTCCTCTATCTGCGGCGGCAGGTCGAGGGGGGAAGGGAGGCGCTGCGAGCCGGGGCGCCGATCGCAGTGCTGGCGCTCGCCGCCGCGTCGCTCCCCTTCGCAGTCGAAGGCCACTTCGGAATCCTGGGCACGAGCTTCGACCCGGACATGTCCCAGCATCTGCTGGCGACAGAACGGCTCGCCCACGGCGTCAGCTCGCCACTGCTCCACCAGGGCTATCCGCTCGGCCCGCATTCGGTCGTCGTCGCCCTGGACAAGGGCCTGGGAATCGGGCTGGTGCAGGGGTTCGATGGGCTCACGATCGCCGTCGCCGTCCTCGCCCCGCTGACCGCGCTGGCGGCCTTCGCCGAGTTCCCTCGACTGCGGCGCGCGGCCGCGGCGCTAGTCGTCGGCCTCTCCTACATGGTCGTCTCCTACTTCGCCCAGGGCGCGTTCAAGGAGACGATCCAGGCCCTTTTCGTCCTCGCCTTCGCCCTCTCCCTGAGGGAATCGACCCGCGCTTGGCGTGACCTCCCCTTGCGGTTCGTCCCCGCCGCTTTGCTGGCAGTCGGCTCCGTCTACGTCTACAGCTTCCCTGGTCTCATCTGGCTCATTGCCGCCGCGGTCATCTGGGCGATCACGGAGTACGCCGGGGGGCGCGTTCGCTCGTCTGCGGGTGGCGTGGGGGGAGGGGGGTCGAGGACGTACACCTCGCCCGCAGGCCTCCCTCCCCCCACGACAGGACCCGCAGTCTGGCGGCCCGTCCTGCTGGCGTGCCTCGCCTTTTTCGTTCTGATCGCCCCCGAGATCGGCCGGATGATCGACTTCCACAGCTTCGAGACCTTCGACCCCAACGGCCCCGGGCTCGGCAATCTATTCGGCCAGATCTCGCCATTCGAGGCGCTGGGGATCTGGCCCTCGGGCGACTTCCGCCTGGCTCCGGGTGATGGGGCGGTTCCGGCGTTCGCCTACTTCCTGGGAGCCGCCTTCGCCTCGATCCTCCTCATCTATGGCTTCATCCTCTGCTGGCGTCGCCGCGAGACGGCCGTCGTCTCCGGGCTGCTCTCTGTCGCCGCGGTCTATGCGATGGCACGCCTTGCCGGCACTCCCTATACGGGTGCCAAGTCGATCGTCATCGCAGCCCCGGTTGCGGCGCTCGTGATCTCGCTGCCACTGCTGCGCCGGCCAGTCGCGATCCTCTATCTGCTCGCGGCGGGCGGCTGCTCGCTGCTGGTGCTCGTCAACGCTCCGGTCGGCCCGACCTCCTACAGCCCGGCGTTGACCGGGCTGCGCCCCATCGTCGCGGCGGACTCGACTCTCGTCCTCGCCTCCGACCGGCTGCTGTCCGAACAGCACGGGGCCCCCTATATCGCCTGGGAGCTGCGTGGCGGACGGGTCTGCATCGAGGCCGAAGAGGAAGCCGCCGCCGTCCCGCACGGGGTCCGCTTTGTGGTCGTGCGTGGCGGCGTCCAGCCGCCGCCTTTCCCCCGCCTGCGGGTTCGCCGCGTCGCCCCGCCCTACGTGCTGTGGGAACGAACGGCTCCGGTCCATGGCCCCAGCCCCTGTCCTCTGATCGCCGTCCGCCAAGCGCGCCGAGGCCCCGCCCGCTGACTCACCGTTCGATGGATTGTCCCCCCTCAGAGGGGGGACAACCCGTCGAGCGGCGCGGTGCGATGGCCTGCCTTTAGCCGCGGGTAGCATGGGCTGCATCGAGGCGACGACCAAAATCACCGTGCGCCTGCCCGACGGCTCGCGCCTGGAGCTGCCCGACGGCGCGAGCGGGGCGGAGGCGGCCGCGGCGATCGGACCCGGCCTGGCCAAGGCGGCGCTGGCGGTGCGCGTCGACGGGAAACTGCGAGACCTCTCGGCGGCACTCCCCGACGGCGCCGAGCTGGCGGTCCTCACCGACCGCGATCCCGAGGCGCTGGAGCTGATCCGCCACGACGCCGCCCACGTGATGGCCGAGGCAGTCCAGGAGCTGTTCCCCGGGACCAGGGTGACGATCGGGCCGGCGATCGAGAACGGCTTCTACTACGACTTCGACTTTCCCGCGGAAGTGAAGGTCACCGACGCCGACCTCGAGGGGATCGAGGAGGCGATGCGCGCCCACATCGCCGCCGACGAGGAGTTCTCCCGCCGCGACGTCCCGGTTGCCGAGGCGATCGAGATCTTCAGGGCGCAGGGGGAGGACTACAAGGTCGAGCTGATCGAGGACCTGGTTCGCAACGAAGGCGTCGACTCCGTCTCCCTCTACCGCAACGGCCCCTTCGAGGACCTCTGCCGCGGCCCGCACGGTCCCTCGACGGGCCGGATCAAGGTGGTGAAGCTCAACTCCGTGGCCGGCGCATACTGGCGCGGCGACGAGAAGCGCCAGATGCTGACCCGGATCTACGGCACCGCGTTCTTCTCGAAAAGGGACCTGGAGGCCCATCTGGAGCGGGTCGAGCAGGCGAAGGCGCGCGATCACCGCCGCCTCGGCCCCCAGCTCGGCCTATTCATGCTGCGCGAGGAGGCACCCGGGATGCCGTTCTGGCTTCCCAACGGCACCACCCTCCTGCACCTGATCGAGGCCGAGGTGCAGGCGCAGCTGCGCAAGCGCGGCTACGAGGAGATCGCCACCCCGCAGGTGCTCGACGAGGAGCTGTGGCATCGCTCCGGCCACTGGGAGAACTACCGCGACGAGATGTACTTCATGGAGGCCGACGAGCGCCGTTTCGCGCTGCGGCCGATGAACTGCCCCGGTGCCTGCCTCGTCTACGGCTCCGAGCGCCACTCCTACCGCGAGCTGCCGCTCCGCCTGGCCGAGTTCGGCCGCGTCTCCCGCAACGAGCGCGAGGGGGTCCTGCACGGGTTGCTGCGGGTTCGCGCCTTCACCCAGGACGACGCCCACGTCTACTGCACCGAGGAGCAGATCACTGACGAGGTGGCCGACATCTGTGAGGCGATCGACGAGCTCTACTCGCGCTTTGGCTTCGAGGATGTGCGGGTCGAGCTATCCACCCGGCCGGAGAAGTCGATGGGGACCGAGGAGCAGTGGGCAAGGGCCGAGGCGGCGCTGACCGAGGCGTTGGAGCGCCAGGGCCGCGATTACGAGCTGAACCCCGGCGACGGCGCCTTCTACGGGCCGAAGATCGACTTCCACGTGACCGATGCGCTCGGGCGCTCCTGGCAGTGCGGGACCTGCCAGCTCGACTTCCAGATGCCCGAGCGCTTCGACCTCTCCTATATAGGCGCAGACGACGCCCCGCACCGCCCGGTGATGATCCACCGTGCCCTGCTCGGCTCGATGGAGCGCTTCGCTGGGATCCTGATCGAGCACTACGCCGGCCGCTTCCCGACCTGGCTGGCGCCGGTGCAGGCGATCGTCCTGCCGGTCTCCGACCGCCACAACGACTACGCGGCGCGTATCGCGGCCGAGTTGCGCGAGGCCGGCGTGCGGGTCGGCCTCGACGGGCGCAGCGAGTCGGTTGGCAAGAAGATCCGCGACGCCGAGCTGGGCCGCTACCCGTACATGCTCGTCGTCGGCGACCGCGAGCAGGAGGCCGGCGCGGTCGCGGTTCGCTCCCACGAGGAGGGCGAGCTGGGGGCGATGCCGGTGGCGGAATTCGCCGAGCGGGTAAATGGCCTCTATACTCCGCGCACTTGACTGCAGGCATGCCATACATCCCGCGCTGAGCGTCCCGTGCCCGCGTCCCTACCCCTCGTCCTCTTGAAGCTCCACCCCTCTTCTCGATAGTGCCGATCCCGCGTAGGTTCGATCGGCGCCCTCCAGAGCGCGACACGACCCGGGTCAACGAGCGGATCCGGGTGCCACAGGTGCGCCTGATCGGCGCCGACGGCGAGCAGCTCGGCATCGTCGACACCCCGGATGCGCTGAAGCAGGCGCAGGAGGCCGACCTCGACCTGGTCGAGGTGGCGCCCAACTCCAAGCCGCCGGTCACCCGGCTGCTCGACTACTCGAAGTACAAATACGAGCAGGAGCAGAAGCAGAAGGCAGCCCGCAAGCACCAGCAGCAGGTCAACATCCGTGAAATCAAGCTGCGCCCGAAGATCGCGACCCACGACTACGAGACCAAGAAGGGCCACGTCGAGCGCTTCCTCCGCCACAACGACAAGGTCAAAATCACGATCATGTTCCGGGGTCGCGAGCAGGCCCACCCCGAGAGGGGCCGGGCGCTGCTGCAAAAGCTCTTCGAGGACCTCGACGGCCTGGCCGTGATCGAGTCCGAGCCGCTGCAGGAGGGCCGCAACATGAGCATGCTGCTGGCCCCGGGCAAAGAGGCGGCGAAGCAGATCGGCGAGGCGACGCCCCCCGAGGACGCCGCCGCCGAGGGTTAGCTTCCCGAGCCGGCGATCACGTCGGCGATCCGCTCGGCCGCGTGTCCGTCCCAGAGCGGGGGAGGCTCGGGCCGCTGGCCGCTGCGTTCGGCCAGCGACGCGGGAATCCCGGCGATCGCGGCAGGGTCGAGGCCGAGCAGGGTGTTGGTCCCTGCGCGCACGGTGACCGGGCGCTCGGTGTTGTCACGCAGCGTGAAGCAGGGGATGCCGAGGTAGGTCGTCTCCTCCTGGATGCCCCCGGAGTCGGTGAGGACGCCGCCGGCGTCCGCCAGCAGAGAGAGGAAGTCGAGGTAGCCGTGCGGCTCGCTGAGCAGCAGGCCCGGATGCTCGGAGGAGATTCCCTCCATCATCTTGCGGGTTCTCGGGTGGACGGGGAAGACGACCGGCATCTCGCGGGCGAGGGCGGCGAGCTGCTTCACGGTCTCGGACAGCAGCGGCCCGTCGACCAGCGCCGGCCGGTGCAGGGTGACGAGAACGAACTTGCCCGCCTCGACCCCGAGCCGCGCCGCGGCTCCCACCGCGCGGAAGCGCTCCTCAAGCGCGAGGAGGGTGTCGATCATCGTGTTGCCGACGAAGTGCATCCGCACGTCGGGGATCCCCTCGGCGCGCAGGTTCTCGATCGCCTCGTCGGAGTGCAGGAAGAGGTGCTCGGAGAACTCGTCGGCGACGATCCGGTTTATCTCCTCGGGCATCGTGCGGTCGAAGCTGCGCAGGCCCGCCTCGATGTGGCCGACCGGGATTCCCATCTTGACTGCCGTCAGCGCCGTCGCCAGAGTCGAGTTGACGTCGCCTGGGACGAGCACGAGGTCGGGCCGCTCGCTCTCCAGCACCGGCTCCAGCCGCTCCATCACCCGCGCCGTCTGCTGGGCGTGGCTGCCGGAGCCGACCTCGAGCATGTGGTCGGGCGCGGGGACGCCCAGCTCCTCGAGGAACACGTCCGACATCAGCCTGTCGTAGTGCTGGCCGGTGTGGACGATGGTGTGGCGCCCCTCCGGCAGCCTGGTGCGGAGTGCGCCGATCACCGGCGCGGTCTTGACGAAGTTCGGCCGGGTCCCGACCACGTAGACGATCCGCATGCCGGCGCAGCGTACCTTTGCGTCTGCTTCAATAGCGGACCCGATGCCCAAGATGAAGACCCACTCCGGCGCAAAGAAGCGCTTCCGCAAGACCGCCACGGGCAAACTGCGTGGGCGGCGGGCCTACTCGAGTCACATCCTCGAGAAAAAGTCGCCCAAGCGGAAGCGGCGGATGGCGCGGCCGGTCGAGATCGCCCCGGCTGACTCCAAGACGGTGAGGGCGTTGCTCGGAGGCGGAAAGTGAGCCGGGTCAAGCGCTCCGTCCACGCGCGCAAGAAGCGGCGCAAGGTGCTCAAGGAGGCGAAGGGCTACTTCGGCCGCAAGCACTCCTCCTACCGCTTCGCCAAAGAGCAGGTGCAGCGGTCGGGCATGTACGCATACCGCGACCGGCGCAACCGCAAGCGGGATTTCCGCCGGCTCTGGATCACCCGGATCAATGCCGCCGCGCGGCTCGAGGGCATGAGCTACTCGGAGCTGATCCACGGCCTCGGCAGAGCGGGGGTCGAGGTCAACCGCAAGATGCTCGCCGAGATCGCGGTCAATGACCGCGAGGCGTTTCGCCGATTCGTCGAGCTAGCCCGGGAGGGTGTGGCCGCCTAGCCGCACTTGCACACCTCACTTTCCCGGGCGGGCCGTCTTTACGGCCCGCTTTTTCGTTCCAGGAGAAGCAACCCGAGACAAGAAGACAACACGAATGATCTCCAGCCCCCACAACGAGAAACTGAAGCTGGTTCGCAAGCTGCGCGAGCGCAAGCACCGCGAGCGCGAGGGGCTGTTCGTCACCGAGGGCGAGGACCTGGTCGAGGCCGGGGTCGGCGCGGGCGCCGCGCCGCGCTTCGTGCTGACCACCGCCGGCGGTGGGCTCGGCGGGGAGGAGGTCGACCCGGGGCTGCTGGCGGAGATCTCCTCCCTCGGCTCGGGGACACGGGCGATCGCGGTCTGGCCACAGCGCTGGGCAGAGCGGCTCGATCCGCCCTGCCTCTACCTGCACGGGGTTGCCGACCCCGGAAACGTCGGCGCGGTAGTCCGCACCGCACACGCGCTCAGCGGCGGGACGGTCGTGCTGGGGCCCGGCTGTGCCGACCCATACGGGTCGAAGGCGGTGCGGGCGAGCATGGGCTCGATCTTTGGGCAGCCGATCGCCAAGGGCGGAGTGGAGGACACGCCGGCGCCACGCGCGGCGCTCGTCGCCCACGGAGGGGAGTCTCTCGCGAGGATTGAGGGAGCGGCAACACTCTGCCTCGGGGCGGAGCGCGAGGGGTTGCCGTCGGAGGTTCTGAGGCTCTGCGACTCCGAGCTGACGATCCCGTTGCGCTCCGGCGGCGCCGAGTCGCTCAATCTCGCCGCGGCCGCGGCGGTCGCCTGCTACCGGATATCGTCGCCCGCCATGGCAGAGGCAGAGCCCGATGCTTGATCGGATCGAGAAGATCGGCAGCGAGGCGCGCGCCGCAATCGAGGCGGCGGTCGGCACCGCCGAGCTGGAGGAGCTGCGGGTTCGCTACCTCGGCCGCAAGGCCGAGCTGACGATGATCCTGCGCGGAATCGCCGACCTGCCGGAGGCTGAGCGGGGCAAGGTCGGCGGCGCCGCAAATGGTGCCCGTCAGGAGCTGGAGGCGCTGCTCACGGCGCGGGCGGAGGGGCTCGATGCCGTCGAGATCCAGGCTCGGCTCGGCGAGGATCGGGTCGACGTCACCCTGCCCGGCGCGCCGGCCCGCCCGGTTGGGCACATCCACCTGATCACCCGCACAACCCGCCAGATCGAAGACGTCATGGTCGGACTCGGCTACCGGGTGATGGAGGGGCCCGAGGTCGAGCACGACTACTACAACTTCACCGCGCTCAACCACCCGCCCGGCCATCCGGCGCGGATGCTCCAGGACACCTTCTACGTGCAGTCGCACCCCGAGGTTCTGCTCAGAACGCACACCTCGCCGGTCCAGGTCCGCTCGATGGAGACGCAGCCTCCGCCGATCTTCATGATCGCCCCCGGCAAGGTCTACCGGCGCGACTCCGACGCGACCCACAGCCCGATGTTCCACCAGGTCGAGGGGCTCGCGGTGGGGGAGGGGATCACCCTCGCCGACCTGCAGGGCACCCTGCGCGAGATGCTGAGGGCGATCTTCGGGGAGAGGCGTGAGGCGAGGATGCGGCCCCATTTCTTCCCCTTCACCGAGCCGAGCGTCGAGTTCGACGTCTCCTGCTTTCAGTGTGAGGGAACCGGCATGCTCGCCGGCGGCGCGCGCTGCAATCTCTGCAAGGGGATCGGCTGGATCGAGGTCGGCGGCGCCGGGATGGTCGACCCCAACGTGCTCGGCTTCGTCGCCTCCAACGGCTATGACCCCGAGCTGGTGCAGGGCTTCGCCTTCGGCATGGGGGTCGAGCGGATCGCGATGCTGCGCCACGGCGTTCCCGACCTGCGCCGTTTCTTCGACAACGACGTGCGGGTGCTGGGGCAATTCCTATGAGAGTCCCCTACTCATGGCTGCGCGAGTACTGCGACCCCGGCCTCGACCCCGCGGAGCTGGCCGAGCGGCTGGCGATGACCGGCACCGAGGTCGAGCGGGTGACGACGGTCGGCCCGCCCTCCAGCGAGGGCTTCGTCGTCGGCAGGGTGCTCGCGGTCGAGCCGCACCCCGGCGCCGACCGGCTCAGCGTCTGCAGGGTTGACACGGGCGACGGCGAGCGGACGATCGTCTGCGGGGCGCCCAACGTCGCCGCCGGCCAGACGGTGCCGGTGGCGCTGCCGGGAGCGACGATGCCCGGCGGACAGAAGCTCGGCAAGGCGAAGCTGCGCGGGGTTGAGTCCGAAGGGATGATCTGCTCGGCGGCGGAGCTCGAGGTCGGTGAGGATTCCGGCGGAATCCTGGTGCTCGGGGACGTGGCCGGCCCCGGCGCGCCGCTGGCTGAGGTACTGCCCCTCGCGGAGCCGGTGCTGGAGCTGGAGGTGACCCCGAACCGGGTCGACTGCCTCGGCGTCTTCGGAGTCGCGCGCGAGGTTCACGCGATCTCCGCGGCGCCCCTCGCGCCGGCGCCCTGGGCGCAGGACGCGCCTGCCGAGGGCGGGGGAGAGGCAGCCGATTACGCCGCGATTGCGGTCGAGGTGCCCGACCTCTGCCCCCGCTTCACCGCGCGTGTCTTCACCGACGTCACGATCGGCCCTTCGCCGGCCTGGCTGCAGGCCCGGCTGGCGGCGGCGGGTCAGCGCCCGATCAACAACGTCGTCGACATCACCAACTACACGATGCTCCTCACCGCGCAGCCACTGCACGCCTTCGATCTCGACAAGGTCCCCGGCGGCGAGCTGACGGTCCGGACGGCTGCTTTGGGCGAGGAGATGACGACCCTGGACGGCGTCGAGCGCACCCTCGACTCCGAGACGGTCCTGGTCTGCGATCGCGATGGCCCCTCGGGCATCGCCGGGATCATGGGTGGCCAGGTTTCGGAGGTCTCGGGGGAGACGACCCGGGTGCTGCTCGAGGTCGCTAACTGGAATGGCACCAACATCCTGCGCACCTCGCGCCTGCTCGGCCTGCGCTCGGAGGCCTCCTCGCGCTTCGAGAAGCAGCTCCACCCCGAGCTCTGCATGCGGGCGCAGCGGATTGCCTCGCGGCTGATGGTCGAGCTCTGCGGGGCGAAGCTCGTCCCGGGGACGATCGACGTCGCCGCCGTGGTCCCGCCGCCTCGACGGATCGTCCTGCGCGGCTCGCGGGTCGAGGGCCTGCTGGGGATGGCGATCGAGCGGGACGATCAGGTCGCCTATCTGGAGCGGCTCGGCTTCGTCGTGGAGGTGTCCGGTGAGGACCTCGAGGTCGAGGTCCCGCCAGACCGCCACCACGATGTCACCCGCGAGGTCGACCTGATCGAGGAGGTGGCGCGGATCCACGGTCTCGACGATCACCTGCCGGCGACGTTGCCCGGCAGCGCCGGCCAGGTCGGCGGGCTGACCCGGGAGCAGCGCCTGCGCCGCCGGGCCGAGGACGCGATGCGCGACCTCGGCTTCGACGAAGTCGTCGGCTGGAGCTTCACCGACCCCGGCGAGGTGCTGCGGCTGCGAATTCCCGAGGGCGATCCGCGTGCCGAAGCCGTCACCGTCGCCAATCCCCTCTCCGAGGACCAGTCGAGCATGCGCACCACCTTGCTCGGCTCCCTGCTCGACGTCGCCGCGCGCAACCTGGCGCACGGCGCCGACCGGGTTGCCCTCTTCGAGTCCGGCCGCGTCTACCTGCGCTCCGACGGCGTCGGCGAGGGACAGCTGTCGGGGCGCTTCCCGGGGGAGCGCCCGGCGCCGTTTGCCGAGGTGCACCGCCTCGGCTGCCTCGCGGTCGGCCCGTTGCTCGCCCGGTCGTGGCGGGGTGGGGGCGATCCGACCGACTTCTTCGCCCTCAAGGGCGTGCTCGAGGGGGTGGGGGGCCGGCTCGGTGCGATGCTGTCCTTCGAGTCCGCCCCCGAGCCGTTCCTGCACCCGGGTCGCTCCGCGCGGGTCCTGGTCGGCGGCGGGGCGGCGGGCTGGATCGGCGAGCTCCATCCACTGGTCTGCCGCGAGTGGGACGTCGAGGCGGCGGTCGCCTTCGAGGTCGAGCTGGCGGCGCTGGTCGGCGCCGCCTCGACGGGCGAGGAGACCTACGAGGACATCACCACCTTCCCGGCTGTCTTCCAGGATCTGGCGGTTGTCGTGCCGGAGAATCTCCCCGCGACCGAGGTGCGGGCGGCGGTTCTTGCCGGGGGAGGCGAGCTGCTGCGCTGCGCCGAGGTCTTCGACCTCTTCGAAGGCGAGCAGTTGGGTGGGGAGCGTAAGAGTCTGGCCCTGAGACTGGAGTTCCGGGCCGCGGATCGGACCTTGACCGACGAGGAGGTGGCCGGCCTGCGCAGCTCGATCGAGGCCGAGCTCGGCGAGATCGGCGGGGCGCTTCGTGAGTGACCGGCCTGCACAACCGCTCGAAGGCAAGCCCGCCGCACGGGTCCTGGTTGCCGGCGCCTCCGGCTTCACCGGCGCTCTCGCCGCGCAGATCGTCTGGCGCCACCCGAAGCTGGAGCTGGTCGCGGCAACCTCGCGCAGCGACGCCGGCACCCGGCTCGACCGCCTTTACCCTCGCTACAGGGTGTCGCTGGAGTTGACCGAGCTGGATCTCGAAGCGCTCGACGGGGTCGACGCCGCGATCGTCGCCTATCCCCACGGCGCCTCGGCGCCGACGGTGGCGGCGCTGCGCGGCCTCGGTGCGCTCGTCGTCGACCTCTCGGCCGATTTCCGCCTCCGCGACCTGCCCACCTACGAGCGCTGGTACGGCGAGCACGGCGCGCCCGAGCTGCTCGATGGAGCCGTCTACGGGCTGACCGAGCTCTACCGCGACGAGCTTCGAGAGGCTGAGCTGGTGGCGACGCCCGGCTGCTACCCGACCGCGAGCGTCCTCGCCCTTGCCCCGCTCGCCGAGCGCGGCCTGCTCGCCGACGTCGTCGTCGACGCAAAGCAGGGCGTCTCCGGCGCCGGCCGCGGCGGCGGCGACGCGATGCACTACGTCTCTATGGACGAGAACGCCTTTGCCTACAAGACCGAGGGGCACCGCCACCGGCCCGAGATCGAGCAGGAGCTGGCAGCGCTGGGAAGCCCGGCGCCGGTCACCTTCGTCCCCCATCTGCTGCCGCTCGACCAGGGCGAGCTGGCGAGCTGCTACGCGCAGACCACCGAGCCGATCTCCAGGGACGAGGTCCAGGCGCTCTACCGCGAGCGCTACGCGGGCGAGCCCTTCGTTCGCGTCCTCGACGGCCCTCCCGGCCTGCGCGACGTGCGCGACACGAACGAGTGCCACGTCTACGTCACGGTCGAGGAGCGCGGGAGGGTCCTTGCCTTCTCGGCGATCGACAACCTCTGGAAGGGCGCCTCCGGCCAGGGGGTGCAGAACCTCAATCTGATGCTGGGGCTCGACGAGACGGCGGGTCTGAGATGAGCGAGGGTTTCTTCCGCTCGCGTTGGGTCGAGGCGCCGGCTGGGGTCGAGGAGCTCGACCCCGCGCGGCTCGCCCCCGGCTTCGCGGCCGGGGCCGTGGCGTGTGGCCTGAAGCCGAGCGGCAACACCGACGCGGCCGTCGTCGTCGCCCGGTCGGAGCGCTGCGACTCGGCCCTGCTGATGACCCGAAACGCCGCCGCGGCCGCACCGGTACGGCTCTGCCGGGAGGTCTGCGATTTCAACCGGATTCGGGCCGCGGCCGTAAAGGCGGGCAACGCCAACGCGGCGACCGGCGAGCAGGGGATGCGCGACGCCGTCGACATCCAGGTGGCGGCGGCCGAGGAGCTGGGCCTCGATCCATCCGAAGTCGCGATCGCCGCCACCGGGAAGATCGGAGAGGCACTGCCGATGGACAAGGTGTTGGACGGAGTCCGGCGGGCATCCGGTGTCGTACATCCCGAGGGTGGCGAGGAGTTCGCGAGGGCGATCATGACCACCGACGCCTTCCCGAAGCGCTGCACCGTGCGCTGCGACGGCGTCACCCTCTCCGCTCAGGCGAAGGGCGCGGGGATGATCCAGCCCGGCTTCGCGACGATGCTCTGCTTCGTGCAGACCGACGCGCTGGTCGAGGAACCGGCCGCGGTTCTGCGCCGCGCGGTGGACGCCTCCTTCGAGCGGGTTACCGTCGACGGGCAGATGAGCACGAACGACTTGGTGCTCCTGCAGGCGAGTGGTGAGTCGGGACGGCCGCTGCCCGCGGGCCTGCTTGACGCGGTGCTGTTGCAGCTGGCGCTGGAGATCGTCGCCGACGGCGAGGGCGCGACGCGCGTCTGCCGCGCCCAGGTGCTGGAGGCCGCGAGCCCGGAAGAGGCCGAGGAGGCCGCCCGCGCCATCGCCAACTCGCCCCTGGTCAAGACGGCGCTGTTCGGGCGCGACCCCAACGGCTGGGGCCGGGTCGCCCAGGCGGCGGGCATGGCGCTGGCGGGAGAGGAGCTTCCCGAGTTGGGGCTCGATCAGATCGACGTCAGCGAGTTCGCCGAGGAGTCCAGGGAGGCCGAGCTGTCCCTCCGGCTTGGCCGTGGCGAGGACGCCGCGCACGTCTGGTTCTCCGACCTCGGCTACGAGTACGTGCGGATCAACGCGGAGTACACGACATGAAGGGGGAGCTGTGAGCACCAACGTCGACACCCTGCTGGAGGCGCTGCCCTACATCCGTGAGTTCCACGGGCGCACAGTCGTGATCAAGTACGGCGGTGCGGCGATGCGGGAGGAGGATCTGCGCGAGGCCTTTGCCACCGACGTCGTCCTGCTCAAGTACGTCGGGCTGAACCCGGTGGTCGTCCACGGTGGCGGCCCTGAGATCACCCAGTACATGGAGCGGCTGGGGATGGAGGTTCGCTTTCACGAGGGCCTGCGGGTCTCCGACGCCGACACCGTCGAGGTCGCGAAGATGGTCCTGCTCGGCAAGCTCAACGCCGACATCGTGCAGCGGCTCAACCGGCACGGCCAGCCGGCGGTCGGCCTCTCCGGAGGCGACGGCTCCCTGTTCGAGGTGGCGCCGGTCGCCAATGCCGAGCAGGTCGGCTTCGTCGGCTCGATCGAGCGGGTCGACGTCGACGTCCTCAACCACATCGCCGCCGACTACATCCCGGTGATCGCCTCCTCCGCCAGCGACCGCGAGGGCCAGTCATACAACGTCAACGCCGACGAGGCGGCCGGCAAGGTGGCCGCCGCGCTCGGCGCCCACAAGGCGATCTTCCTCACCGATGTCGAGGGATGGCTCGCCGACGCCGGTGACGAGGCCTCGCTGATCAACGGTGCCACGGTGGCGGAAGTGGAGCAGAGACTGGCAGAGATCGAGGGCGGGATGCGGCCGAAGCTTCAGGCCTGCGTCGACGCGATTCGCGGCGGCGCCCAGTCCGCCCACATCATCGACGGCCGCAGGCCGCACAGCCTCCTGCTCGAGCTGTTCACCGACGCCGGTATCGGCACGATGGTGACGCCATGAGCGCGGAGGTCCAGGCGCTGGAGGAGCGCTATCTGATGCGGACCTACCGACGGGCGCCGGTCGAGTTCGTGCGCGGCGAGGGGGCGGTGCTATGGGACTCCGAGGGCAGGGAGTACCTCGACTTCATGACCGGGATCTCGGTCTGCTCGGTCGGCCACTGCCACCCGGCGGTGGTCGAGGCGGTGCGCGAGCAGGCCGGGCGGATGATGCACGTCTCCAACCTCTTCTACACGGAGCCGATGGCGCGGCTGGCCGAGCGACTGGCGGAGTCGAGCCTCGGAGGGCGGGTCTTCTTCTCCAACTCGGGAACCGAGGCGATCGAGTGTGCGATCAAGATCGCCCGCAAGCACGCGCACCGGCGCGGCATCGCCGAGCCGGAGATCGTCAGCTTCGCGGGCGACTTCCACGGCCGCACCTACGGGGCGCTCGCGGCGACGCCGAAACTCGCCGAAAACCCGGACCTCGGCCCGATGCTGCCCGGCTTCTGCTCGGTGCCGCTGAACGACGTTGCGGCCCTGCGCGGCGCGGTCGGCGAGCGCACCGCCGCGGTGTTGATCGAGCCGATCCAGGGCGAGGCGGGCGTATATCCGGTCAGCGACGAGTCGTTGCTCGCCGCTCGCGAGGCCTGCGACGAGGCCGGCGCGCTGCTGATCTTCGACGAGATCCAGACCGGGATCGGACGCACCGGGTCGCTGTGGGCCTATCAGCAGACCCCCGTGCGCCCCGATGTCCTGACCAGCGCCAAGGCGCTCGGAGGCGGCCTGCCGATCGGCGCCTGCGTGACCAGCCCGGGGGCTGGGGAGGTGCTGGAGCCGGGGGACCACGGCTCGACCTTCGCCGGGGGCGCCGTCGTCTCGGTGGCTGCGCTCGCGGTCCTCGGGATCGTCGACGACCCGGCCCTCCTGCACCATGTTCGGGAGCTCGGAGCAGAGCTGGCCGGCGAGCTCCTCGCCCTCGGTGGTGTCCGCGAGGTTCGTGGCCGGGGCCTGATGCTCGGGGTCGGCCTCGAGGACGGGATCGACGCAATGGCCGCCGCCGCCGACCTGCTCGGCCGCGGTCTCGTCGTCAACGTCCCCGAGCCGGGAACCCTGAGGCTGCTGCCGCCGTTGATGCTCGATTCCTCCCAGGCGTCGCGCGCGGTCTCCCTGATCGGCGAATCGCTCGTAAGCTGTGCGGTGCCGTGAGCCGCAAGGAGCTTTCACCCGAGCCACGATTGCCGGCCAAGACACCGGCGGAGCGCATAGCCGCGATCGTCGAGGCTGCCGAGGCGGCGGCTTCGAAGGTGATCGACGATGCCGAGGAGGAAGCCCGGAGCTATTTGGAGGACGCGCGGTCTCGCGCCGACAGCATCGTCGCCGACCACCTGCGCTCGCTCGCCGATCGGCTCGACCCCCCCGGAGGATCTCCTCAGCGCCGCAAGACGCACCTCAAGCCGGTCGATCTGCCGGCTCCCGAGGAGCCCGAGTCGGCCGCCCTGTCCCGCGCCCACAGCGGCTCGGCCGGTGCGCGCCTGCTGGCGACCCAGATGGCCGTCTCCGGCAGCAGCCGGGAGGAGATAGCGGCGCGACTTCGAAGTGGCTTTGAGATCGAGGACTGCGCCGGGATCCTCGACGCGATACTCGGACCGGAGGACTAGATGAACGAGGACCCGACCCGGATCATGGGAAGCGGCGGACAGGGGCCCGATGGCAACCAACCGCACGGGAACGTGCGTCTGCTGATCGCAGGCCTGATCGCCGTCATCGTCGGCCTCGTGATCGCCGTCGTCGTGATCGCCGGCAACAACAACAGCAGCAGCAGCTCGACGACCTCGACACCCTCGTCGGTCACCACCTTGCCGACCACCACCGGCTCCACCACGACCTCGACCGGGACCACCACCGGCTCCACCCCCACCACGACGACGCCGACGACCACCGGTTCGACCACGACCTCGACCACCACGACGCCGACCACCACCAGCGAAGAAAACGGCAGCGGCGGAGTCCCCGCCCCGTAGTGACGCCTGGCCCTCCCGCACAGTTCCGCACCGCGAGCTATGAGGCGGATCCCGCCGAGGTGAACCGGGTGCTGCTGCTCTACTCCGGCGGCCTCGACACGAGCGTGATGCTGAAGTGGATCCAGGACTCCTACGACGCGGAGGTCGTCTGCCTCACCGTCAATCTCGGCCAGCCTGGCGAGGACTACGCCGCGATCGAGGACAAGGCGAAGCGCCTCGGGGCGCTCGCGTGCCATGTCGTCGATGCCCGCGAGCAGTTCGCCGAGGACTTCGTTGCCCCGGCGATCAAGGCCAATGGGCTCTACGGCGGCGGCTATCCGCTCTTCACCGCTCTGGGTCGGCCGCTGATCGCCCAGCTCGCGGTCGAGTACGCGCGCCGGGCCGGCTGCGACACGATCGCCCACGGCTGCACAGGCAAGGGCAACGACCAGGTTCGGATCGAGGCCACCGTCGCCACCCTGGCGCCGGAGCTGAAGACGATCGCCCCGGTTCGCTCCTGGCAGATGGGTCGCGAGGAGGAGATCGCCTACGCCCGCGAGCACGGCATTCCGGTCAAGGGTGGAACCGAGGTCGCCCCCTACTCGATCGACGACAACCTCTGGGGCCGCTCATCGGAGGGCCGCTGGATCGAGGACCTGGGTCATGCTCCCGAGGATGACGTCTTCCAGCTTGTCACCCGGCCAGAGGAGGCGCCGGAGGAGGCGGAGACGGTGTCCGTCGGCTTCGAGGCGGGCGTGCCGGTCTCGCTCAACGGCGCGCGCCTCAACCTGGTCGACCTGCTCGAACGCGCGGCAGAGATCGGCTGCCGCCATGGCGCCGGAATCGTCGATCACATCGAGGACCGCATCGTCGGGCTCAAGGTGCGCGACATCTACGAGGTCCCGGCGGCGGCGATCATCCTTCCCGCCCACCAGGAGCTGGAGAGGCTGGTCGGCACGATCCACCAGAACCAGTTCAAGCCGGAGCTCGACCGGAAGTGGGCCTATCTCGTCTACGCGGGCCTCTGGTGGGAGCCGTTGCGCAGCGACCTCGATGCCTATATGGACTCGGTCAACGCCCAGGTGACGGGGGAGATCGGCCTGAAGCTCTTCAAGGGCAGCGTTCGGGTCGTCACCCGCAGCTCGCCCAACGCGGTCTACGACGCCGACCTCGCGTCCTTCGCCGACTCGGGCGGGCTCTTCTCCCAGACCGCTTCGCCGGGATTCATCGAGCTCTGGTCGCTGCAGTCGCGGATGGCCCATAGGGCCCGGCAGCGCGACAAAGAGGAGAGGGACTGATGTCCGACACGGTGGGCAGGGCCGCGATCCGCTTCGCGCTGAAGTACCTGCGGCAGCGCTACCGTCGCGAGATCCGCATCGGCATCGGCATCGCCGCCGTCTCGATCGGCGTCGGCGTCTACCTTGCCGCCCGCAAGGTCCCCGAGGGCTGAACACCCTCGTCGGCGCAAGTTTGATTGCGGATTATGGACAACCTGTGAGTGTTCGCTAACAACGTCCGCTAGTCTCGCGCGCTTCATGCCACGGAGGGCCGGGACATACATGTGCGTCGCTGCCGCCTGCGCGCTGCTCAGCGCCGCGCCTGCCGGCGCCGCCGGCGTCGGAGCCCTGCAGGCCAAGGTCGAAGCGGCACGCGGCCAGGCGGGCGCCCTGGCCGCCGACCTGCAGGCGAAGCAGGCGCAGCTCGCCGCCGCCCAGCAGCAGGCCGCGACCGCCTCTCTTCGCGAACGCCGGCTCAGCGGACTGCTGGCGACAGGGGAGGAGCGCGCCGCCCGGCTCGCCGACAAGGTGAGACTCGTCGGCAGCCGGCTTGTCGCCGAACGCGGCCACCTGCGCCGCGCCCGCCGGGCACTCGGGAGACGCCTCGTGGCGATCTATGAGAGCGGTTCACCCAGCATGGCGAGCGTCGTGCTGGGGTCGGGGGACGCTCGCGAGTTGGCGATGCGCACCGACTACCTACAGGCGATCGAGAGCTCCGACAATGCCCTCGCGGCCCGGGTCGAACAGGTTCGCGACGCAGTGCGCCGCGAGCTGGCAAAGGTGGCGAGGTTGAAGGCGCGGGTCGACGCCTACGACACGCGCCTCGCCAACGCCCGTTCGCACATCTCGGCAGTTCGCCAGAGCGCCGCATCCGCCGCGGCCCGGCTCCAGTCGATATCTGTCGCCCGCCAGGCCTCCCTCGCCAGCCTCAGGTCGAACATCGACAGTTGGGTCGGCGACATCCGGGCGGCCAGGGCCGCGGCCGCTGAAGATGCGAGCGCGGCCTCGGCCGAAGCCACCGTCGAACGCTGGCTCGGCGGCCCCTACTCGATCCCCACCTACATCGTCATGTGCGAGTCCGGCGGCAACTACGGCGCGGTCAACCCGTCGAGCGGGGCCGGTGGCGCGTACCAGATCCTGCCCTCGACCTGGCGGCTCTACGGCGGCCACGGCAATCCGCAGGACGCCCCGAAGTCCGAACAGGACTCGATTGCCGCTCAGATCTGGGCCGACTCCGGCCCCAGCGCCTGGGTCTGCGGCGGCTAGGCCCGCCCCGCCTTCCCAGACGAAATCCGTACGGAGATAGCGCGAAAGACGCGCATCCGGCGGTCGGTGGCATCTGCCGCGCTTGGCATGATCGCCGCAGACCCGTGAGCGCCCCCTCCGCCGTCCACCTGCACGCCCACAGCGAGTACTCGCTGCTCGACGGCGCCTGCAAGATCGACGCGATGGCGGCGCGGGCGGCAGAGCTCGGCCAGCCGGCGCTGGGGCTCACCGACCACGGCGTGATGAACGGCGCGGTCGATCTCTACAAGGCCTGCCACAAGCATGGGATCAAACCGATCGTCGGGCTCGAGGCCTACTTCGTCGAGGATCGAAAGGCGATCAAGGAGCAGTCCAGGTACGAGCGAAATCACCTCACCCTGCTGGCCGAGAGCGACGCCGGCTTCTCCAACCTGGTCAAGCTCACCTCGGCCGGCTTCCTGGAGGGCTTCTCGCGAGGCAAGGCCAACGTCGACATGGAGCT
This sequence comes from uncultured Solirubrobacterales bacterium, assembly GCA_963838035.1. Taxonomy (GTDB): domain Bacteria; phylum Actinomycetota; class Thermoleophilia; order Solirubrobacterales; family 70-9; genus CAVVNN01. The sequence continues at coordinate 325,509 of CAWIPM010000002.1, read as the reverse complement.
CCTGGCCGCGCACGCCGAGGGCGTGATCGTCCTCACCGGCTGCCTGCAGTCGCGCTTCTGCCGGCGCCTGGTCGAAGAGCGATCCGACGACGCTCGCGAGCATCTCGACGACCTTATCCAGGCCTTCGGCGCCGAGCAGGTCTACTTCGAGGTGCAGAAGAACGGCATCGCCGAGCAGGACCGGGCCAACGAGGGGATCGTCCGCTTCGCCCGCGAGCTGGGGCGCCCGCTGGTGGGGACCGCCGATGTCCACTACCTGCGCCGCGAGGACTTCGACAATCACGCGGCGCTGCTCTGCGTGCAGACGAAGTCGACGCTGGAGGCTCCGAAGCTGAGCTTCGACACCAACGAGTTCTTCATCAAGAGCTCGGAGGAAATGCACGAATCGTTTGCGGAGTGGCCCGACGCGGTGCCGACCTCACTCGAGATTGCCGAGCGCTGCTCGCTGGAGCTCGAGCTCGGCAGCCTGCTGCTGCCGAGCTACCCGACCGAGGACGGCGAGGAGCCGGAGGCGATGCTGCGGCGGATCGCCGCCGAGGGGTTGCGGGCGCGCTACGGCGACCCGCCGCCGGCCGAGGCCGTCGCGCGGATGGAGTTCGAGCTCGGCGTGATCGAGGAGATGGGCTTCTCCTCCTACTTTCTGATCGTCTGGGACTTCGTCCGCTATGCCAAGGAAAACGGCGTCGCCGTCGGCCCCGGCCGCGGCTCGGCCGCCGGCTCGATCGTCTCCTATCTCCTGAGGATCACCGATCTCGACCCGCTAGCCAACGACCTGATATTCGAGCGCTTCCTCAACCCCGGTCGCAAATCGATGCCGGACATCGACATCGATTTCTCGGTCCGCGGCCGCGAGCGGATGATTCGCTACGTCGGCGAGAAGTACGGTCGCGAATCGGTCGCGCAGATCATCACCTTCGGCAAGATGGCGCCGCGCGCGGCCACCCGTGACGCGGCCCGGGTCCTCGGCTTCGATTACGGCACCGGCGACCGCCTGGCGAAGCAGATCCCGGAGCCGATCATGGGCCGCAGCCCTTCCTTCGATGAATGCCTGAAGCCCGGCCAGGAGCTGAAAAGGACATACGACGCCGAGCCTGACGCGAGGAAGATCATCGACGTCGCCCGGGGCCTCGAGGGGATCATCCGCAACAACTCGATCCACGCCGCGGCGGTGGTGATCGCCGACCGGCCGCTGCAGGAGGTCGTGCCGCTACAGCTGGCGGAGGATCGCAGTGCTCCCGCGGGGGGCGGTGAAAACGGCAACGGCTCGGCCAAGCCGGAGCGCCAGTACAAGATCGTCACCCAGTACTCGATGGGGCCAATCGAGGAGATCGGCCTGCTGAAGATGGACTTCCTCGGCCTCCGCAACCTCGACGTAATCGAGGACGCGATCGACATCATCCGCCGCTCGCGCGGCGAGGAGATCGACATGGAGGCGATCCCGATCGACGACGCCAAGACCTACGAGATGCTGGCGCGGGGCGACTCGACCGGGGTCTTCCAGTTCGAGTCGGAGGGGATGCGCGACGCTCTCCGCAAGGTTGGCCCGACCGAGTTCGCCGACCTGGTCGCTCTCGGCGCCCTCTACCGGCCCGGGGCGATGGCCTACATCCCGGCCTACGCGAAGGGCAAGAAAGACCCTTCGACGGTGCGCTACGCGGACCCGCGGCTGCGGGCGATCGCCGAGGAGACACACGGCTGCGTCGTCTACCAGGAGCAGCTGATGGCGATCGCCCGCGAGATGGCCGGTTTCACCGGTGCCGAGGCGGACGAGCTTCGCAAGGCGATCGGCAAGAAGAAGCGCGACCTGATGGCGACGATGAAGGACAAGTTCATGCAGGGGATGGCGGAATCGAACACCGCGCCCAAGGTCGCCGCAGACCTCTGGAAGCTCAACGAAGCGGCCGCCGACTATTCCTTCAACAAGTCGCACGCCGCCTGCTATGGGCTGATCTCCTATCGCACCGCCTATCTCAAGGCCAACTACCCGGCCGAGTACATGGCGGCGGTGATCTCCTCGGTAATGAACACCAAAGACAAGGTGCCGTTCTTCGTCAACCGCTGCGCCGAGATGGGGATCGAAGTGCTGCCGCCCGACGTCAACTCCTCCGACCACAGCTTCGTCGTCTCCGAGAACGCGATCCGCTTCGGCCTCGATGCGGTCAAGAACGTCGGCCATGCCGCGGTGGAGGCGATCCTGCGCGCCCGCGAGGACGGTGCGATCGCTTCGATCTGGGACTTCTGCGAGCGGGTCGACGCGCGCGCTGTGAATAAACGCGCAATCGAATGCCTGATCAAGTGCGGCGCGCTCGACTCGACCGGCGCCACCCGCAAGGGGATGCTGGAGGCGCTTCCCGCCGCTCAGTCTGCCGGGCAGAAGGCCCAGGAGGATGCCCAGCTCGGCCAGGGCTCGATCTTCGACTTCGGCGGCGACGATGTCGCGGGTGGGGGAGCGGCGGGAGCCTCGCAGGCCCTCCACCACCGACCGCCGATCTCGGCGGAGGAGTTCGACCGCGCCGAGCTGCTTGCTCTGGAGAAGGAGACGCTTGGCACCTACCTCTCCTCGCACCCCTTGACCGAAGCGCGCGACGCGCTGCGCGCCCGTGTCGATTGCAGCCTCGCCGAGCTCGGCGACCGCGCGGACGGCTCCTGGGTGACCGTCGGCGGAATCGTCGTCGATTGCAAGCGGATCCGCACCAAGAGCGGCACCCAGATGATGTTCGCCACGCTCGACGACGTCGAGGGTCAGGTCGAGATGCTCATCTTCAAGGCCGACCAGGCCGAGAGCGCCACGGCGATCGCCCCCGACGCGATCGTCATCGTCCGCGGCCGACTCGACCACAAGGACCGCGGCGAGACGAAGCTCGTGGTCCAGGAGGCGGAGCGCTTCGAGCCCGACAGCGAGGAGATCGCCCGGGCGAGCGCCGCGGCCGCCGGCCCGCCGGGGCCTTTGAAGGTGACCATCGACGCCGCCAGCCTCAACAACCCTCATCTCGTCGACGAACTGAAGACCGTCTTCGAGCATCACCGGGGCGATGCCGCCGTGTACCTGGAGATCCCAAATGGAGAGGGCAAGCCGAAGGAGTGGAGGCTCGGCGATGAGTTCCGGGTCCGCCCTTCGAGCAAGCTGCTGGCCGAGATCGGCCACGTCCTCGGCCCCGACGCTCAGGCGGCCTGATGGGGCCTTCGTAGCCCTAGACTTCAGGGATGACCGCTACGCGCACGCATGTGGGCGAGTGTCGCCAGTGTCGCTCCTTCTGCGACAAGATGGTCGAGCCGCGCGGGTGTCTGGAGATGGGCTGCCGCTTCCTCTACAGCTACGTCGACCGGCTCACCGGCGAGCAGTACGTGGGTTGCATGCAGGAAGTCTTCAGGGCCGAGATGACGCTCGACGCGGTGCTCGCGCCGGGCGGTTTCGGCGGGGTCAAGATGACCGGGGAACCGCTGCCGCACTGCCAGTTCTCGGTCGAGCGCGCATACGCCGGCGAGGGCCCCGCCTACGACTGCGCCAACCGGCGCTTCTTCGACTGCACCGACGAGGGCGCCGAGGGATTGCGGGCATTCGACCTGCGCGACGTCTGAGCGTCGAGAAATAACGACACGGTTTCGTGTAGTATCGGTGCATGACTGAGACTTCAGCAGTTGCAGAAGCAGAAGAGATGCTGGCCGAGGTGACGGGAGGCGGTGGCACGGCGGAGGGCGGCCCCAAGTTCACTCTCGAGCTGAACCAGGACCAGAAGGACATCCGCGAGTGGGTGCACGGATTCGCCGAGGGCGTCGTCCGGCCCGCCGCCGAGGAGTGGGACGAGCGCGAGGAAACTCCATGGCCGGTGATCCAGGAGGCCGCCAAGATCGGCCTCTACGGCTTCGAATCCCTGGCGCAATTCTGGGCCGACGATACGGGTCTCACGCTGCCGATCGCCAACGAGGAGCTGTTCTGGGGGGACGCCGGAATAGGGATGGCGATCATGGGCACCTCGCTTGCCGTCGCAGCGATCTTCGGGCAGGGAACCCCCGAGCAGATGGGCGAATGGATCCCCCAGTGTTTCGGCACGGCGGACGACGTCAAGCTCGGGGCGTTCTGCGCGTCGGAGCCAGACGCCGGCTCTGACGTGTCGGCGATCCGCACCGCCGCGAAGTACGACGAGGCGACCGACGAGTGGGTGATCAACGGCCAGAAGGCCTGGGCAACCAACGGCGGCATCGCCAACGTCCACGTGGTGATCGCCACTGTCGACCGCGAGCTGGGCTCGCGCGGCCACGCCGCCTTCGTGATTCCGCCGGGAACGAAGGGTTGCGAGCAGGGCGCCAAGGTGAAGAAGCACGGCCTTCGCGCCTCCCACACCGCAGACGTCCACCTCGACGATTGCCGAATCCCCGGTTCCTGCCTGCTGGGCGGCAAAGAGAAGCTCGACGAGCGCCTCGCCCGCGTCCGCGAGGGAAAGAAGAGCAAATCGCAGGCGGCGATGCAGACCTTCGAGGCGAGCCGCCCGACGGTCGGCGCCCAGGCGCTTGGCATCGCCCGCGCGGCCTATGAGTATGCGCTCGAGTACGCCAAAGAGCGCCGGCAGTTCGGTAGGGCGATCGTCGAGAACCAATCGATCGCATTCACCCTTGCCGACATGAAGCTGGAGATCGACGCTGCCCGCCTGCTTGTCTGGCGCGCCGCCTGGATCGGGCGCAGCGGTCAGAAATTCGAAAACGCCGAGGGCTCGATGTCGAAGCTGAAGGCCGGCGAGGTCGCGGTCTGGTCGACAGAGCGAGCGATCCAGATCCTCGGCGGCAACGGATACACACGAGAGTTCCCGGTCGAGCGGATGCACCGCGACGCGAAGATCTACACGATCTTCGAGGGCACCTCTGAGATCCAGCGCCTGGTCATCTCCAGGGCGATCTCAGGCGTCCAAGTCAAATAGCGATTCCGCGCTGCCTCAGGCCTTCGCGGCGCAGGCGCTTGGCCGCCAGCACTTCCTTGCGGTCGGAGCCCTTCTTTTCGGGCCCCGGCGTCTCCAGCGTCGCGGGCAGGCCCTCGAAGCGGGGCTCGGAGAGGAAGGCGGCGAGGCCTCCCTTGCCCATCTCGCCCCGGCCGATGTTGGCGTGGCGGTCGCGGCAGGAACCGAGTGGCGCTGCGGCGTCGTTGACGTGGAGGCAGCGCAGTCGCTCGAGCCCGACCTTCTGGTCGGCCTCATCGACGATTAGGGCGAGACTGGATGCGTCGGTGACGTCGTAGCCCTGGACGAAGAGGTGGCAGGAATCGAGGCAGAGCCCGAGCCGCTGACCGCCCCCGGCCAGCTCGATCAGCTCGGCGGTCTGGTCGAAGTCGCGCCCCAGCAGCCCTTTGTGGCCCGCGGTCTGCTCGAGTAGCAACGGGCAGCTCTCGGTGTCCTTCAACGCCGCTGCGATCACCATCGCCGCGCGCTTCATCGAGGGACCGAGCGCCTCGCCTTTCTGCGCGCCGGGATGCAGCACGACACCGGCGGCGCCGATCTCCTCGCCGATCCGCAGCGCGTGCGTAAGGGAGTTGAGCGACTTCTTGCGCAACTCTTTGTCCTTTGTCGCGCAATTGATCAGGTAGACGGCGTGGATCACCACTGCTTTGACCGGCGAGCCCTCCATCGCCTCGCGAAAGGCGGCGAAGTCGCCGGGGCCGTATTTGGTGGGCCGCCACATGCGGGGACTCTGGTGGAAGATCTGGATCGATTCGCAGCCGAGCTCGGTTCCGCGCTCGATCGCCTTGTCGAGCCCCCCAGCTGTGGAAACATGCGCGCCGATCAACATGACCGATGAGATCCTCCGCCTTAGGTTTGCCCCCTCGCCGACCGGTGCGCTGCACATCGGCGGAGCGAGGACGGCACTCTACAACTGGCTTGCGGCTCGCCACGGCGACGGAGAGCTGGTGCTGCGGATCGAGGACACCGATCGCGAGCGCTCCACGGCGGAGAACGTCGAGCAGATCCTCGACGCGCTGCGCTGGCTCGAGCTCGACTGGGATGAGGGGCCGGTCTCGCAGGCTGAGAGAGCCGCCAGCCACGATGCTGCGCTGCGCCGCCTGCTCGACTCCGGTGCCGCCTACCGCGACCCCGCGACCGCCAAGGACGTGGAGGCCTGGAAGGCCGAGCACGGAACCGGCCGCGGCTACCGTGGCGCGCCGGCCGCGGAGCCCGGCGCCGCGATTCGCCTGCGCGTCCCGGACGAGGGCGAGACCGTCGTCGATGACCTGATTCGCGGCCCGGTCAGCTTCCCCAATCGCAGCTACGACGACTTTGTCATCGCCCGCGGCGATGGTTCGGTCCTCTACAACTTCGCGGTCGCGGTCGACGACGCCGAGATGCGGATCACCGAGGTGGTCCGCGGCGACGACCACCTCTCCAACACGCCCAAGCAGCTGCTCGTCCTCGCGGCGCTCGGTCACGAGCCGCCCCGCTACGCCCACCTGCCGTTGCTGCACGGCCCTGACGGCAAGAAGCTCTCCAAGCGCCACGGCGCCGCCTCGGTGCAGGGGCTGCGCGCCGCCGGTTACCTGCCCGCGGCGGTCCGCAACTACCTGGCGCTGCTGGGCTGGGGCACCGGCGACGACACGACGCTGATGTCGACCGAGGAGCTGGTCACGCGCTTCCGGGTCGCCGATGTCGGCAAGGCGGCGGCGATCTTCGACGAGAAGAAGCTGCGCTGGCTCAACGGCCGCTTCATGCGAGAGATGTCGCTCGAGGACTACACCGACGCCGTCGCCCGCCATCTCGGCCGCGAGCCAGACGAGCGCCTGCGCGCGGCCTGCGAGATCGCCCAGGAAAAAGCGCAGACGTTGGAGGAGGTCTGGCCCCTGATTCGCTTCCTCTTCGAGTCGCCGGTGGAGGACCCGAAGGCTTGGGAGAAGGTGATGAGGGAGGGTGCGCGGCAGCTGCTCGAGGCGGCCCGCGAGGCGCTCGCTGCGGCCGGATCCTTCGATGTCGCGGGCGTCGAGGCGGCGCTTTCGCCGCTTCCCGGCCTCCTCGGCGTCAAACCGGGAAAGCTCTACCAGCCGATTCGGGTCGCGATTACCGGCAGCACGGTCTCACCGGGCATCTTCGAGTCGCTCTCGGCGCTGGGCAGCGATGAGACTCTTGCCCGGATCGGCGCCGCGATCGAGCGCCTGCCGAAAATGGGCTAAACCAAACGTCCCCCGCTGCCGATGACGGGTGCAGATGGCTGCGGCGAAGACCCAAAGCAATGGGAAGATCAGCGCGCACGAAGTCGCTGCGAAGGGCGTTGGCGCCCGTTCGGGCCCGGCGCCAGGCAGCAGACTCGCCGAGGCGTTCGAGGCGGTCGAGCGCTTCCCGGTTCTGATCGAGTCGCGCGAGCGCGTGATTCGGGCTGCCACCGCCGAGACCTCGCGGGTCGGTGACGTGATCGACGCGGTCGAGTCCGACGTCGCCCTGACGATCGCGGTGATGCGATTCGCCAACCGAAGCGGCGTAGCCGCGGGGGATGTGCGGGGGGTTCCGGAGGCCGTCGATGTCCTCAAGACGTCGGGCGTGCTGGCGATCGCCGGTACCGCGCCGGGCTTCGATTTCTTCGAGTCCAATGGCGGCTGGGAGCTGAAGCCGGAGCGCTTTCGCATCCACGCGCTCGCGACCCAGAGCGCCGCCGAGAAGATCGGCAGGGCGGTTGGCTGGCCCGAACGCGACGAGTTGGCGGTGGTGGCGCTCCTGCACGACATCGGGCGCCTGGTCATCTCCCGCCTGCATCCCGGGTTCAAGAGCTACTTCGATGCCGCTTCCCGAACCCCTGAGCAGCGACTTCGCGACGAACGCGAGCAGCTCGGAATCGACCACGCGCTCGTGGGTGGCGTGCTCGCGCGTCGCTGGAACTTCTCGCCGCGGGTCGCGGTCGCGATCGAGCGCCATCACTCCGAGGACGCCGACGGGCTGGCGGCGATGGTCGCCGCTGCGGACATGGTCGCCCACTACTCACAGGGCGAGGCCGTGACGCCCGCGCGTCTGAAGCGGATCGCGGAGGTCTGCGGGCTCGGCGCCGACGGCCTGCGCGACCTGCTCTACGAGCTTCCCTACCCGCGCGCCGACGCACCCAGGGTGAGCGAGCCCTGTCCGCTGTCAGCCCGCGAGCTGGACGTGCTCCGCTACCTCTCCGAGGGAATGGTCTACAAGCAGATCGCAGGCGAGATGCAGCTCTCGGTCTCGACCATCCGCACGCACCTCCACAACGTCTACGGCAAGATCGGCGCCGTCGATCGCGCCCAGGCCGTGCTCACGGCCCGCGACCGCGGCTGGATCTAGTCGATAAGCGACTCGCGCAGGGCGATCGCGACCGCGTGGGTGCGGTTGCGAGCGCTGAGCCGGGCGAGGATGTTCTTGGTGTGGGTCTTGACGGTCTCTCCGCTGAGGTCGAGCTCGCGGGCGGCGACCGTGGTCGACTCGCCGTCCGCGAGCCGCTGCAGGATCTGCCGCTGGCGGCGGGTCAGCTTGCCGCGACTGCCTTTGGGCGGGACGGCCGGGTCGACAAAGCTTCTCTGGGCGAGCGCGGCGTCGACCGCTTGTCGCAGCTCGCCGGGGCCGGCGGTGCGGGCGACGTAGGCGCTGGCGCCGGCCTGCATCGCGGCGGAGGCGAGGTGACGCTCGGGGTGCTCGCCGTGGGCGACGATCCCCATCCCGGGGGCCGTCTTGTGCAGGGCGCGGATCGCGTCGTCGCCACTCAGGCTCGGGACGGCGTCGTTCGCCGACGCGCCCGTGTCGACGATCGCCACGTCGAGGCTGCCGATGTCGCGGATCAGCTCCAGCCCCTCCTCGCGGCTCGACGACTCGTGGATCTCGAACCCGTCCCCGAGCGCCCAGCGCACGCCGAGCCGGACAAGGGGGTGATCGTCGATCACAAGGCAGTGTGTGCGCTCGCTCAGGACTGCTTCCGATCTTCTCTGATTCGCCGTCGGCTTCGCCCCGTGCTGCGAAGCCCGATCGATCGATCCTAAACCAGCCGGGTCCGGATCGTGCGGTAGAAAGGGCGGCGTGATCTCGATCACCTCGAAGTCCCGGTACGCGGTCGTGGCGTTGGCGGAGTTGGCCCGCTCAGGGGATCGGCCCGTGCCGATCAAGGAGCTGGCCGAGCGTCGTGAGATCCCCGACCAGTTTCTCGAGCAGCTCTTCTCGACGCTGCGACGCGCCGGGCTGCTGACCAGCCATCGGGGGATGAAGGGCGGCTACACCCTCGCCCTCCCGGCCGACGAGATCACCGTGCTTGCGGTGGTCCAGGCGCTCGACGGCAAGGTGGGCCAGGAGGCCGATGAGGCCGGGGGCATCTGGGCCGAGGGAGTGACCGCCCTGCGTAAGGTCTTCGGTCAGACGACGATCGCCGACATCGCCCGCCGTGAGGCCGCGGCGGCCGGCTCAGGGATGTACTGGATCTGATGCGGATCGGCGCCGAGGCATCGGCGACCGTCGGCGAGACGCCGCTGGTCGCGCTCACCCGCCTCTCGGAGGCGGTCGGGGCCGAGGTCAGCGCGAAGCTGGAGTACTTCAACCCCGGCGGCTCGGTCAAGGACAGGATCGGGGTGGCGATGATCGATGCTGCCGAGGAGGACGGGCTGATCGCCCCGGGGCGATCGGTGATAGTCGAGCCGACCAGCGGGAATACCGGGATCGCGCTGGCGATGGTCTGCGCGGCGAGGGGATATGAGCTGATCCTGACCCTGCCGGAAGGGATGAGTCGCGAGCGGTCGAAGCTGCTGCGCGCCTATGGCGCGGAGGTTCGCGAGACGCCTTCGCTCGGGGGGATGACCGAGGCGGTGGAGCTGGCTGAGGAGATTCGGGAGCAGCGCAAAGGATTCATGCCCCAGCAGTTCTCCAACCCGGCCAACCCCGAGGTCCACCGCCGCACCACCGCGGAGGAGATCTGGCGCGATACGGATGGCGATGTCGGCGCCTTTGTCGCCGGGGTCGGCACGGGCGGCACGATAACCGGGGTGGGGCGGATGCTGAAGGAACGCAGCCCCGATGCGCTTGTCGTCGCGGTCGAGCCCGCGACTTCGGCGGTGCTCTCGGGAGGCGCACCGGGCCCCCACAAGATCCAGGGGATCGGCGCCGGCTTCATCCCCGACGTCCTCGACCGCTCGGTCATCGACGAGGTGATCGCGGTCACCGACGAGGAGGCGCTGGAGACCGCCCGCCTCGCTGCGCAGCGCGAGGGCGTGCTCGCCGGGATCTCCGCCGGCGCCAACATCAGGGCCTCGCTGGACGTCGCAGCGCGGCCGGAGATGGCCGGCAGGCGGGTGGTGACGATCGTCTGCGATTCGGGAGAGCGCTACGTGTCCCTGCCATTCTTTTACCCCTGATGCCGAGCGCTTTGACGCGAGTCCTGCGGGAGGTCCGATCCGACGTGGGGGCGGCGCGTGCCCGCGACCCCGCCGCGCAGGGGGTCTCGACCTTCGAGATCCTGGCCGGCTGGGCCGGGGTTCAGGCTCTGCTCGCCCACCGGGTCGCGCACGCGATGTTCGAGGCCGAGGTGCCGGTGGTGCCGCGGACGATCGCCTACCTCAGCCGCGCCGTGACCGGGGTCGAGATACACCCGGGGGCAAAGATCGGCGAAGCGTTCTTCATCGATCACGGCTCCGGGGTCGTGATCGGCGAGACGACCGAGGTCGGCGACCGCGTGACCGTCTACCAGGGGGTGACGCTGGGCGGGACCGGCCTTCAGCGCGGAAAGCGCCACCCAACGGTTGGCGATGACGTCACTCTCGGCGCGGGGGCCAAGCTCCTGGGGCCGATCGAAGTCGGCGACGGGGCGAAGGTCGGCGCCAACACCGTCGTGGTCGAGGACGTGGCGCCCGGCGCGACGGTCGTCGGCAACCCCGGCCACGCGGTGAGGGTCAACGGCAAACGGGTCGGGGAGCCGGGCGCGGCGGAGGGCTGAGGGGGCCGGCACGGCCGACCCCCTCTCTATTCTCGGAGGCAATGCTGCAGGCCGAAGCGACCCCACCGCCAAATGCCGAAAATGGCCCCGGGGGAGCTCCGACCGAGGTCGGTGCCGACCGGGTCGAGCGTCTGCTCGGCGGGCTCAACCCCCCGCAGCGCGAGGCCGTGCTCCACGGGGAGGGGCCGCTGCTGGTGATCGCCGGGGCGGGCTCGGGCAAGACCAGGGTGCTGACCCATCGCATCGCCCACCTGCTGGCGACAGGCGCCGCGCGGCCGGGCGAGATCCTCGCGATCACCTTCACCAACAAGGCTGCCAACGAGATGCGCGAGCGGGTCGAGGACCTGGTCGGCCGCTCGGCGCGGGCGATGTGGGTTACGACCTTCCACTCGGCTTGTGCGCGGATGCTGCGTGCTGACGCCGAGCGGCTCGGCTACTCCCGCGGGTTCACGATCTATGACGAGTCGGACTCGCTGCGGATGCTGAAGCGCTGCATGTCCGAGCTGGGGATCGACCCGAAGCGCTACCCGCCGCGGGCGATCCGGACTCAGGTATCCGGTGCGAAGAACCAGCTCGTCGACGCGGGCGCCTACGCCGAAGCGCAGGGCAGCGTCTTCGAGGAGACCGTCGCCGCGGCCTACGCGCTGTATGAGAGGCGGATGCTCGAGGCCAACGCGATGGACTTCGACGACCTTCTCGTCCGCACGGTCAACGTGATGGAGCTCCATCAGGAGGTGCGGGACCGCTGGCGGCGGGCATTCCGACACGTCCTCGTCGACGAGTACCAGGACACCAACCACGCCCAATACCGGCTGCTACAGCTGCTCGCCTCCGAGCACGGCAACCTGATGGTCGTCGGCGATGAGGACCAGTCTGTCTACGGATTCCGCCACGCCGACATCCGCAACATCCTCGACTTCGAGCGGGACTTTCCAGACGCCGCCGTGCTCAAGCTGGAGCAGAACTACCGCTCCACGCAGACGATCCTCTCCGCCGCCAACGCGGTCGTCGAGCGCAACCGCCAGCGGCGGCCGAAGCGACTCTGGACTGAAAGCGCCGAGGGCGAGCCGGTGCAGCTCTCCGAGCTGGCCGATGAGCACGAGGAGGCGCGCTGGGTGGCGGGGGAGATCGAGCGCCTCTCGACCGAGGAGGGAGTGGAGCGCTCCGAGGTCGCGGTCTTCTACCGCACCAACGCGATGAGCCGGGTCCTGGAGGACACGCTGGTGCGCTTCGAGCTGCCCTACCAGGTGATCGGCGGCACCAAGTTCTACGAGCGGGCGGAGGTCAAGGATGCGGTCGCCTACCTCAGCCTGCTGGTCAACCCCTCCGACCAGGTCTCCTTCACGCGAGTGGTGAACTCGCCGCGGCGGGGCATCGGTACGACCAGCCAGGGGAGGCTCGCCTCCCACGCCAACACCGTCGGCCTGCCGATCTGGGAGGTCGCGGGGCGGGCCGAGGAAGTGCCTGGGTTGAGCGGCGCGGCGATCAAGGCGGTCTCCCGCTTCCACGAGACGATGGAGGGGTTGCGTGCCCGCGCCGATTCCGCGCCTGTCGCCGAGCTGCTGGAGGCGACGCTGAACGAGACCGGCTATCTCGAGGCGCTGGCGGCGGAGCGGACGGTCGAGGCCGAGGGGCGCGCCGAGAACCTCGAGGAGCTGGTCGGCGTCGCCGCCGAGTTCGACCTCAATCGCGCGCAGGAGGGAGAGGGGGAGGTGCCCCCGCTGGAGGAGTTCCTCCAGCAGATCTCCCTCTACACCGAGCAGGACGGCTTGCGCGAGAAGGAGGCGCTGGTCACTTTGATGACGCTCCACAACGCCAAGGGGCTGGAGTACGACGCGGTCTTCATCGTCGGCTGCGAGGACGGGGCCTTCCCTCACATGAGGGCGCTGGAAGAGGGCGGTGAGGAAGAGGAGCGGCGCCTTTGCTACGTCGGGATCACCCGGGCGCGGCAGCGGCTGTACATGACCTGGACGCGCGAGCGGCGCCTGTTCGGTCGCTCCGAGCGCAACCTTCCCTCGCGCTTCATCGACGAGCTCCCGGCCGAGCTGACCGAGCGCCGCGGCGGCGCGGCGAGCGGTGCGACGGCGTGGTCGGCCGGCGGCGTGGGGACGAGCGTCCAGGCGTCGATCGACCCCGGCCCCGCTCTGGAGCTGCAAACCGGCGATGACGTCGTCCACGCCACCTTCGGCGAGGGCGTCGTCACCGGCGCCGAGCCGGGCGGGATCGTCGTCGTGCGCTTCTCCGACGACGGCACGGAGCGCAAGCTGATGGCCGACTACGCCCCGATCCGGAAGCGTTAGCGCGTGGCGGCGCGGGTCATCGACGGCAAGGCGGTCGCCGCGGCGGTACGGGAGCGGGTCCGCGAGGAAGTCGCCGAATATGCGATCGAGGCGGGCCGTGTCCCCACCCTGACCACCGTGATAGTCGGCGAGGACCCCGCCTCGCAGATCTATGTGCGCAACAAGCACCGGGCCTGCGAGGAGGTCGGGATTCGCTCGGTCCATCACGGGCTGGCGGCGGAGACGACCGAGAACGAGCTGCTGGAGCTGGTCGGGCGGCTCGGACTGGATGAGGACGTCGACGGCATCCTCGTCCAGCTCCCGGTGCCCGACCAGATCGACCCCGACGCGGTCGTCGCCGCTATCGACCCGGGCAAGGACGTCGACGGGCTCACCCCCCTCAACGCCGGCCTGCTCGCCCACGGGACTCCCGGCCTGGTTCCATGCACCCCGGCCGGTGTGATGGAGCTGTTGCGTCACGAGGAGGTCGAGCTGGAGGGCGCCGAGGCGGTCGTGGTCGGCCGCTCGAAGCTGGTCGGGGTGCCGGTCGCGCGGCTTCTCCTCGCTGCCGACGCGACGGTGACCGTCTGCCACTCGCGGACCCGCGACCTGGCGGCGACCTGCCACCGCGCCGACGTCCTCGTCGCCGCGGTGGGAGTGCCGCGCCTGATCGGCGCCGAAGCGGTCAAGCCGGGAGCGGTGGTGATCGACGTCGGCATGAATCACGCCGAGGACGGCCTCTGCGGCGACGTCGACTTCGACGCCGCGGCCGATGTCGCGAGTGCGATCACACCTGTGCCTGGAGGTGTCGGCCCGATGACGATCGCGATGCTGCTCGTCAACACCCTGGAAGCCGCCCGACGCCGGGTGTAGTGTCGGCACGACCCCTAGTCCTGGAGGATGTGTAGATGGAAGCAGACAAGCTGAACACCGGGGAGAAGCTCGCTGCGGTCTCCGCGATCTTGCTCTTCGTATTCATGTTCTTCGACTGGTTCGGCGTCGAAGTCTCGGGCGGCGGCTTTTCCGGCAGCGTTCCGGGGGCGGGCGGGAGCGCCTGGGACGCCCTCGAATTCATCCCGATAATCCTCCTGGTCGCGATCGTCGCTGCTGTCGGCGTGGCCGTCCTGCGCCTCACCGATTCGACCTGGGAGCCACCGATCTCGATGAACGCCGTGGTCGCCGCGCTCGGAGGGCTATCGGTCCTGCTCATCCTGTTCCGGATCATCGACCCGCCGAGCTTCGGCAGCTACGGCGGCGTCTCGGTTGACGGAACCCTGGATTTCGGCATCTTCCTCGGGTTGATCTCAGCGGCGGGCATCGCCTACGGCGGCTACGCCGCGATGAGAGAGGAAGGGGTCACATTCGGCGATACCGCCGATCGTCTTTCCGGCGGCTCGGGCGTCGGTCCGCGCGCCGGCTCACCACCTCCGCCACCACCTCCGCCACCACCTCCTGCATCGCCACCTCCGCCACCACCGCCTCCGCCACTCCGCCACCCACCGCCTCCGCCTCCGCCTACGCAACCTCCGAGCAGCTGACGGCCAGCGCGCGGGCGACTCGCTTCGAAAACGCGATCGCGGTCATCATCGGGTTGACGCCGACCGAGGTGGGAAACAGGGAGGTGTCCGCGCAGTAGAGGCCGTCGGTCCCGTTGACCGAGCCGTCCGCACCGCAAACCCCCTCTCCGGGATCGGCGGCGATCCGCGCCGTGCCCATCGGGTGGAATGCCTCGAGGCGCAGCTCGGCAGGCCTGAATGACGTGGATTCGAACTCTGCGAGGTCGCTGGGCCGCATCACGCCGACCCGGCCGATGTTCGGGTAGACCTCACTCGCCCCGGCGGCAAAGTGGATCTCAGCGGCGCGGGCAATGCCGAAGCTGAGGCGGCCCGCGTCCTCGCTGGTCAGCCTGTAGGTGGCGCGCAGTGAGCCGTCGCGCGCAAGCGCGACCCGTCCGCTGGAACGGTCGGAGAGGTGGACCCCGATCGAGCCGACGTGGCCGAAGTCGAGCATCGCTTCCTGGTGCTCGCGCCCGGCGCCCAGCAGCCAGGCGCCGCCGAAGGCGAGCGGAGTGAAGGTCGCCTCGAGCAGGATCCCGGTTGACTCCCACTCGTCGACGTAATAGCTCTGCATCACGCCCTCCCAGCCGCGCACCTCCTCCTCATACCGGGCGCCGACCCAGCATGCGGGGTGGATGTGGAAGTTGCGCCCGACCTGGCGACCGCCCAGCCCGGAGCGCAGCAGCAACTCCGGGGTGCCGAGGGCGCCGCCGGCGACGATCACGGCTCGGCGGGCGCGGACCGTATAGGCCCGGCGGCGGCCGTTGGCGCCGGCCGAACAGCGCACGCCGATCGCGCGGCCCTTCTCGACCAGTATCCGGCTCGCCTGCACCCCGGAGCGGATTCGCGCTCCGGCGGCGACGGCGCGGGGCAGGTAGCTGACGTGCATGCCGCGCTTGGCGTCGATCTCGCAGCCGAAGGGGCAGGAGCTGCACTGCACGCAGCTGCCGGCATTGCGCGAGATCGGGCCGCTGCTTGCGCCGATCGCCTCCGCGCCCTCCATCGCGAGTTGGCCGTTGCGTCCCATCCGCTCCGGGTCCAGTGGCGTCACCCGAAGGAACTCCTCGGCCTCGGCGTAGTCGGGCTCAAGCTCCGCGGCCCAGGAGATGCCGTACCGCCGCCTCCATTCCTCGAGCACCGGGTCGGGGGCGCGGAAGCAGGTTCCCGAGTTGATCACCGTGGTGCCGCCGACGACCTTCGCCACCGGGACCGGGATCGGCGGGCGCCCTTCGGCGATGGTCAGGCCCGCGTCGCGGTAGATGCCGGCGATCGCGTCGAGCGGGTCGCTCGGGTAGCTGTCGCGGTCGTAGTGCGCGCCGGCCTCGACGACGAGGACGTCGAGCCCCGCCTCGGCGAGCTCCACCGCAGCCGCGGCCCCGCCGGCTCCAGAGCCGACGATGACCACGTCGCATTCCTCGCCCTCGCCGACAGGCTCGGTGTTGCCGAGCGAGCCGGACGGCTCGGGCAGCGAGCCGTCGGCCAGTTCACACCTCGTCTCGAACCCGATCCTGCTCTCGACCTCCGGAGTGACCGCGTAGCCGAGCGTCGAGAAGAGCTTCGCCATCAGCAGCAGGTCGTGGTGAAGGCTGAATCTCGACTCCTCCATCCTGCGCAGGAAGTCTTCCCCGGTGTCGCGGTTGAGCCGGCTGAAGCGCCAGGGGAAGGGCAGCCACTCCAGGGCGCGCAGTCCCAGCTTGAGCCGGAAGAGGGTCCGCGGCGAGACCGCGGTGAGGAACTCGGCGACGGGCCCCGAGACGTCGACGTCGCGCTCCGCCGCGGGCAGGCCGTCGATGCCCGGCGCCATCGCCGCGCAGACTGCGCTCAGGGTGCGCTGCTCAGCGGCGGAGAGCCCCGGCGGGCGCTGTCAGCCGGGGTCGACCGGGCGTCCGACCCGGCCGGCGAGCGACCACAGCCACAGGGCCAGGAGGGCCAGGAAGCCGTCGACGAGGAAGTTCAGGAGGTAGATGAATACGTGCTGGTCAAAGAGGTAGAAGCCGAGTGAACCGAGAGAGGAGGCGGTCTTTCCGGCCACGAGGACGAGCAGCAACGGGCGGTAGCGGACGACGTCGGCCTGGGCCACGATGCAGATGCCCGTGATCACGACCATGTAGGCGAAGGCGAGCGCCAGCCAGAGCTGCTCCTGCGTGTGCGGCGCGCGGGTGAAGCTCCCGAGCGAGTCGCCGAGGTCGGAGATGGTGTCGAGGACGCCGCTTGGGACCGCGATGAAGAGGATGCCGACGACGGCGAAGCTGAGGGCCAGCAGGCGCAGGGTGAGAACGGCGATGCGCTCTGCAGTCGGTCCCCGCATGCGGCGAGACTCTAACTGGCCGATTGGCCAGGCGGTGGGCGATTCGAAGCCGCGCCTAGAATCCGGCGCGTGATCGAGCGAGAGCAGGTGCTCCATGTCGCCAGGTTGGCCCGCCTGCGGTTGAGCGAGGATGAGGTCGAGCGGATGATCGGGGAGCTCTCGGGGATCCTCGAGCACGTGGACCGGATCGGGAAGTTGGACCTCGAGGGGGTCGAGCCGACCTCCCATGTGGTGGCGCTGGAGAACGTGTTGAGGCCCGACGAGCCGCGACCGAGCTGGCCCCGGGACGCGATGCTGGAGCAGGCTCCGGATCCCGTCGACGGGGCGTTTCGAGTGCCCTCGCCGCAGGCTGACGGCTGATGGGGGAGCTTCTGGAGCTGACGGTCGCTCAGGCTGCGGCCAAGATCGCGGCGGGGGAGATCGCTGCCGCCGAGTATTTCGACGCCTGGCGGGCGGCTGCCGCCGGAGATGAGCTGAACGCCTATCTGTGGCGCGCAGATGACGGTGTCGGGACGGACCGGGGAGCTCTCGCCGGGGTTCCCGTCGCCGTCAAGGACATCTTCTGCACCGAGGGGGTGCCGACGACGGCCGGGTCGCGGATCCTCGAGGGCTACAAGCCGCCCTACACCTCGACCGCCGTGCGAAAGCTGAAGGAGGCCGGGGCGGCGGTGCTCGGCAAGACCAACATGGACGAGTTCGCGATGGGGTCTTCGAACGAGAACTCTGCCTACGGGCCGGTGCTGAACCCCTGGGATCGGGAGCGGGTGCCCGGCGGCTCCTCGGGAGGGTCGGCCGCTGTGGTGGCCGGCGGCCTCGCCCCATGCGCGATCGGGACCGACACCGGTGGCTCGATTCGCCAGCCGGCGGCGCTCTGCGGGATCGTCGGGCTGAAGCCCACCTACGGCGCCATCTCACGCTACGGGATGATCGCCTTCGCATCCTCCCTGGACCAGTGTGGTCCACTGACCCGCGACGTCACCGACGCCGCCCTGCTGCTGGCGGCGCTGCAGGGCAGCGACGCCTGCGACTCGACCTCGGTCGGGATCAAGGGCGGGGTGGAGGCACCCAGCCGCGAGGACCTGACCGGCCTGCGCTTCGCGGTGCCGAGCGAGCTGGCCCGCGAGGCGATCGACTCCGGCGTGCGCGAGGTCTTCGAGGCGACGTTGAAGACGATCGAGCGCCTCGGCGGCGAGGTCGCGGAGGCGCCCCTGCCCAGCGCCGAGCACGGGATCTCCGCCTATTACGTGATTGCCCCGGCCGAGGCGTCCTCAAACCTCGCCCGCTACGACGGTGTCCGATACGGAATGAGGGCGGAAACGGGTGGCGACCTGATCGAAATGTATGAGGCGACCCGGGCCGAGGGGTTCGGGCCGGAGGTGAAGCGGCGAATCATGCTCGGCACATACGCGCTCTCATCCGGCTACTACGAGGCCTACTACGGGCAGGCGCAGAAGGTCCGCACCAGGATCGCCGAGGACTTCTCCGCTGCCTTCGCCGAGTTCGACTTCGTCGTTACCCCGACCTCGCCCTCGGTCGCCTTCGGCCTCGGCGAGAAGACCGACGACCCGCTGGCCATGTACCTCAATGATTTCTTCACCGTACCGATGAGCCTCGCCGGTATCCCGGCGATCTCGATCCCGGCCGGCCTCGGCGAGCCGGCGGGCGGCGGGCCGCAGCTGCCGGTGGGCTTTCAGATCGCCGCCCCCGCCTTCGGTGAGCAGAGGCTTCTCGAGGCGGCCCATGCGCTCGAGCAGGCGATCGGGTTCGCGGCGCGCCCCGGAGTCGAGGATGCCTGACCTGGAAGCGGTGATCGGGCTCGAGATCCACGTCCAGCTCGCCACCCGGACGAAGATGTTCTGCGGCTGTGAGCTCTCCTTTGGCGACGAGCCCAACGTCCACACCTGCCCGGTCTGCCTCGCCCATCCCGGCGTTCTGCCGGCCGTCAACGAGCAGGCGATCCGCTTCGCGCTGCAGATCGCCGCGGCGCTGGAGTGCGAGGTCGCGCCGCGCTCGATCTTCCACCGCAAGAACTACTTCTATCCCGACAACCCCAAGGCCTACCAGATCAGCCAGTACGACATTCCGTTGGCGAGCAATGGCCGGCTTGGCGGCGTGCGCATACACCGCGCCCACCTCGAGGAGGACGCCGCGAAGACGATCCACGTCGGCGAGTCGGGGCGGATCCACGGCTCCGCCACCTCCCTGGTCGACTTCAACCGCGGTGGCACGCCGCTGGTGGAGATCGTCACCGAGCCAGACCTGCGCAGCGCCGCCGAGGCGGCCGAGTGGGCGCGGCTCCTGCGCACGACGGTGCGCCAGCTCGGCGTCTCCGACGTCAACATGGAGGAGGGGAGCCTGCGCTGCGACGCAAACGTCTCGGTTCGGCCGGCGGGCAGCAAGGAGCTCGGCACCAAGACCGAGCTGAAGAACATGAACAGCTTCCGTTTCCTGCAGCGCGGAATCGAAGCCGAGTTGGAGCGCCAGCGCGGGCTGGTCGAAGCGGGGGAGGGGGTGACCCAGGAGACCCTCCACTTCGACCCTCAAAGCGGCACCCTCACCTCTCTTCGATCGAAGGAGGAGGCGCACGACTATCGCTACTTCCCCGAGCCCGACCTCGTCCCTGTCGCTCCGACCGAGGAGATGCTGCGCGAGGCCCGTGAGGCGCTGCCCGAACTGCCGGCGGCGAGGGTCGAGCGCTACGTCACGCAGCTGAACCTGACGCCGGAGGCCGCCAGCCAGCTGGCCGCCGACCCGGATTCGGCGAGCTACTTCGAGGAGGTCTGGAAGATGTCTGACGGCGCAGAGCCTCAGGTGGTGGCCAACTGGGTGACGGGAGAGCTGGCCGCTGCGATCCGCCAGGTCGGTGAGGGGGAGGGCGCCGCGGCGCCGTCGGTCGAGCCGCGCCGCCTCGCCCGCCTGATCGATCTGGTCACGGCGAGGGAGATCTCCCACGGCAGCGCCAAGAAGGTCCTCACGACGATGCTCGTCGAGGATGCCGATCCCGGTGCAATCGTCGAGCGCGAGGGCCTGGGCCAGATCTCCGACAGCGGCGAGCTCGAGTCAATCGTCGCCGCCGCGGTCGAGGCCAACCCCGAGGCCGCCGAGCAGGTCCGTAGCGGCAACCAGAAGGCGATCGGCGCGATCGTCGGCACCGTGATGAAGGAGACCAAGGGCCGCGCCGACGGCGGCGAGGTAAACCGCCTGATCAGGAAGCAGCTGAGCCTCTGAACGTGCGGTCCATCACTTTGTGACATCGTGTTACAAGGTGCTAGGTTGCACTCATGGCCTGGAACGTCGTGATCGCCGGAGGGGGGTTCGGGGGCGCGGCGGCGGCGCGGGAGCTGGAGCGGCTGCTGCCGCGCCAGTCGGCTCGGCTGGTGCTCGTCAACGAGACCAACTTCATGCTCTACACGCCGTTTCTTCCAGAGGCGGCGGCGGGGACGCTGGAGCCGCGGCACGTGGTGACGCCGTTGCGGGAAATCCTCGGGCGAACCTACCTGCGGCTGGGGTCCGTGGTCGGCCACGACCCGGAGGCGCGCACGGTTGAGCTGCGCTCCAAGTACGGGGAGGTCGAGCGGCTTCCCTACGACCACCTTCTGCTCTCGGTCGGATCGGTCTCGCGGGTGCTGCCGGTGCCCGGGCTCGCCGAGCACGCGGTCGGCTTCAAGAGCCTCGCCGACGCAATCTGGCTCCGCAACCACGTGATCGAGACGCTGGAGGAAGCCAACGCGACCGATGACCCGGCCCGGCGGGACCAGCTCCTCACCTACGTCTTCGTCGGTGGTGGATACGCCGGTCTCGAGGCGCTCGCCGAGCTACAGGATTTCGCCGCCGACGCGATGGAGAGCTACCCCCGGGCCCGCCTGCACGGGATGCGCTGGGTCCTCGTCGAGGCGACCGGCCGGGTGCTGCCGGAGATCGACTCGCAGCTTGCCGACTACGCGCTGCGCGAGCTGCGGAGTCGGGGAATCGAGATTCGGCTCGAGACGACGCTCGACGAGGTGAGCGCCGACAGCGCCCGGCTCTCCAGCGGCGAGACGCTCCCGACGCGCACGGTCGTCTGGACCGCAGGGGTCGCGCCACACCCCAGCCTGCGCGATCTCAACCTTCCTCTTGACGAGAGGGGTCGAGTCCCGGTCGACGAGCACCTGCGGGTTCGCGGCTCTGGCGCGGTGTGGGCGATCGGCGACTGCGCCGCGGCGCCCGACCCGCGCGGCGGCACCTGCCCGCCGACCGCACAGCACGCGGTGCGGCAGGGGCCGGTAGCCGCGCAGAACATCGCGGCAGAGCTGGGAATCGGCTCGATGCGACCGTTCGAGTACCGCAGCAGCGCCGCCTTCGTCAACCTGGGCCGCTACAAGGCCGTCGGCAAGATCGGCGAGCGCACGTTTCGCGGATTCCCCGCCTGGTGGCTCGCCCGCACCTACCACATGAGCCAGATCCCGGGCGTCGCTCGCAAGGCCCGTGCGGTGCTCGACTGGACCGCGAGCCTGCCCTTCCGCCGCGACATCTCCGAGGTCGGCTCGATCGGTCACCCAAAAGCGCTGAAATAGGGCGATGGGCTACGAGTATCCGGTCATCGCCTTCTTCTTCGGCCTGGCCACCGGGATCATCGGCAAGGGCAAGGGGAGCTCCTTCTGGGTCTGGCTGTTGATCGGTGCGGTTGTCCCGATCCTCGGCCTGATCGCGGTCGTCCTCTACCGCTCCGAGAAGAGCGAACCCGAACGCCAGTGCCCCACCTGCCACAAGGCGGTCAAGCTCTACGTCCAGGTCTGCCCTCGCTGCGGAACCGACCTCTACCTGCCCGATCCCGCTGAAGTCCGGCACCCGGGAATCGGGTAGCTACCGAAGCCAGGTGCGCACTATCGCGTTGGCGAAGCCGAGGCCGTAGCGGACGACGGCGGGCTTCTTCGAGTGGCCGTGGAGGCGCTGTTCGACCGTGATCGGGATCTCCTTGGCGGGGATCCCCCGCTTGATCGCCTCGATCATGAACTCGGAGGTGTGGAACTGCTCCTGGCGCAGGACCAGCTGGGGAAGGACGGTGGTGCGGACGGCGCGATAGCCGTTGGAGCAGTCGGTGACGTGGGTGCGGGTGATGAGGGAGACGAGACGATTGAAGAAGACGATTCCGAGCTCCCGGGCGAAGTGGTTGCGGTCAGCCTGGCCGAGGACGCGGGAGCCGTGGGCGACGTCGACCTCACCGTCGAGCACGGGCATGACCAGGCGCTCCATCTCCGAAGGAAGATGTTGGCCGTCGGCGTCGAGCGTGACGACGATCTCCGCCCCCGAGTCGACCATCAGCCTGTACCCGGTGCGCAGCGCCGCGCCGCCGCCGCGATTGATCACGTGACGGGCGACGATCGCGCCGTGCGCGGCGGCCACGTCGCCCGTGCCGTCGCGAGAGCCGTCGTCGACCACCAATACCGCTGTCTCGACGCCGCAGACCTCGGCCGGCATCCGGTCGAGCACGTGGCCGATGTTCTCCGCCTCGTTGTATGCGGGGACAAGGATCGCGATCTTGCCGCGGAAGCGCTCCGGAAGCTTGGCCTGGCGGAACTCCTCCCAGGCCAGGCCCTCCAGCACCGCGGAGACCTGGCGCGAGTTACGCGCCGACTGCGACAGGGCCCGGAGGATCAGCCCGAAGAGGATGAAGATCGCGAAGACGGCGAGGCCGAGGATGCGGCCGCCGTTGCCCTTTTCGAAGGAGAAGGCGGCGAGGAGCCTGTCGGTGGCTTCGGTCCCGGAGACGATCGCCAGGCCCAGCCCCGCCGCGAGCAGGATCACCACGTCGACGTTGCGAAGCGAGTGG
This sequence comes from uncultured Solirubrobacterales bacterium, assembly GCA_963838035.1. Lineage (GTDB taxonomy): Bacteria > Actinomycetota > Thermoleophilia > Solirubrobacterales > 70-9 > CAVVNN01. The sequence continues at coordinate 302,661 of CAWIPM010000002.1, read as the reverse complement.
CGCCGGATCAACGCGTAGGCGACGATCGCGACCGCGGCGATCAGCCCGGCGCTGCGCAGCGCCGTCAGTTCTGAGGGGAAGATTCCCGCATAGAGCGCCATCTGCGCCTGGACAATAGGGCCGCGGCCCCTCTCGCGAGGGCCGCGGCGGCAAGCGGAAAGACCAGTGTCATCAGCACCTCGTTGCGGCGCGGGGCCGCCAGGGTGACGGCGCCGATGGCGGTCACCAGCACGATCGGAGTCGCCATCGCGGCCAGCTCCCACCACCAGCGGCGCCAGGCGAGCACTCCCAGTCCGGCCAGTGCAACGGCGACGAGCAGCAGTTGGACTGCGCGCCCAATGCCGCTGCTCATCGCTTCGCCGACGCCGCTGCTCCACATCCGCCCGACCTTGCGGGCGGTCATCGCCAGGTAGCCGAGCGGGTCTTCGCCGAAGTATCGGGAGAAGTTCTGCTTGCCGATCCTGCCCAGCGCCGAGTCGCGCGGGAGCGTCGGGTAGCGGGCGGCGACGCGGTCAAAGAGCTGCCTCGGTTCGACTTCGTTCAGCGCTTCGGAGTCGGGAGCGAGGTTGACGTGCAGGTAGCGCTTAGCCAGCCGCGCCTTGACCCGCTGGTATTCGCCGTCGGCGGGGAGGAAGGTGCCGACGTAGAGCGCCTTGCCGCCGCCGGTCGAGATCGGCACGACCCGGTGCAGGACGACGGTGTTGCGCACGGTCCAGGGAACGATCGGGACCAGCATCGCCGCGACCAGCAGCGCGGTGCCGGTGAGGCCCGGCCGCCAGCCGCGCTCCCTGCCGACCCGGATCGCCGCCAGCACCGCGAAGGCGCCGGCGACCACCAGATACTCCGGCCGGACCAGCGCCGTCAGTCCGAATAGGAGCCCGGGTAGGAGCCAGGAGCGCAGGCGCTCTCTTTCGCTTGCCCAGAGGAAGGCGAGCACCGCTGCCGGGAGGGTGAAGACCGCCACCGGCTCGCTCATCAACTCTCCGGTCGAGTGGATGAACGGCGGGTAGACGGCAACCCCGAAGGCGGCGGCCAGTCCGGCGGGCCTGCAGGCGATCCTCCTACCGAGGAGGAAGACGACGACGATCGCAGCGACGCCGAGCAGCGCCTCGACGATCCGCGCCGTCCCTTCGCGAGCCCCGCCGGTCGCGTAGAAGCTTGCCGCGTAGAGCAGCGGCGCGCCCGGCGACCAGTCGCTGGAGTCGCGGAAGGTGGGCCCCCCGAAGCTGCCTTCCTCATACAGCGCCTTGGAGAGCGCGTAGTAGGCGTGCGAGTCGTCGGCGGGGTTGGAGACAGGCTCGACCACGGCGTAGGCGCGCAGCCCGAGCCCCAGCGCGAGGATCAGGGCGAGCAAGATGAGCGTCTTCTTCCCGTGGCTGGCGGGGAGGGAGCGGATCCGGTCGACTGCGGCGGTCAAGGCCGGCTCAGGCTATCCCTGCAGGCCACGATCCCGACCCCGGCGAGAGCGGCGACGAGCGGGAGCATCACGAGCACGCGACGCGGGGAGGCGACCAGAAGGGCGCTGATCGCGGTGATCGCAATGAAGATCGTCGCCAGCGTCAGCGCCTCCCAGCGACGCCGTCTCCCCAGCACGACGATGCCGATCAGGGCGAAGGCCACAAGCGCCCAGTGCAGCGCCTCCCAGGGCGGCCTGCGCATCACGTCCCGGGGCCCGTGGGACCAGATCCGCCCGACCTTGCCGGCGACGAATCCGGCATATTCGACCGGCTCTTCCGTGATGTCGTCCCAGAGCTGTTCCCGTCCCATGCGTGAGAGGGCCCTGTCGGTTTCCAGCCTTGGGTAGCGCCGGGCAGCCAGCGCCGCGAGAATTTGCTCCAGCCGTGGTTCCCGCGGCAGTTCCCGAATAAGTTCTGGATGGCGCTTCAGGACCTCCTCACCCACCCTCTGCGGGTCGCCGTTCGATGGCAAGTACGTCCCGGAGAACAGAACCTGCCCGCCTCCCGTCGAGATCGGCACGAACCGATCCAGCGCAACCGCGTTGCGAACCGTCCATGGCGCGACGACGAGCGCGACGCCGGCAAGCAGCAGGAGCGCATTTCCCAGCGATCTGCGCCACCCGTCCCAGAGCCCCTGCACGAGTACGACGAACCCGAGCAGGAGGGCGACGCCCAGGTACTCCGGGCGTACGAGGGCCAATCCCCCGAGCAGGGCTCCGGGAACGAGCCACCTGGCGCGGTCGAGGCGGGCTCGATCGACATCGGACGCCCAGAGCATGGCCAGGACCGCCCCGGAGAGCAGGGTCGCGGCCAGCGGCTCGCCCATCAGCATGCCCTGGTACTCGAGCAGCGCCGGGTAGATCGCCACCGCGGCGGCGCCGATCAGGCCGGCGGCGACGCTCGACGCATTTTCCACACCATGGGGTGGACAATGCATCGAGCGAGCGAGGCGGCGGCCGATCAGGTAGGAGAAGAGGATCGAGATCGAGCCGATCAGGGCGAGAACGAGGCGTGCGAGACGTTCGTGTGGGCCTCCCGTCGCCCCGTAGATTCCCGCCGCCAGTAGCGGCAGGCCCGGTGAGTAGTTGCTCGACGGTTGAGTGGCTTGGCTTCCTGCGGTGAAGCCGTTGCCCTCGTCGAGGTTTTCGGCGATACGGCCGTATGCGACCGCGTCGAAGACCGGTGCGCGCCCTTCCCAGGCGTAGTCGACCCGCAGCCCCAGCCCGAGCAGCAGGATCGCCACCAGGGCGGCGAGGCCCACCCGACCCCCGTTGCGCGCGGCCAGCTCACCCATCGGCGGGATGCTATGCCGCCCCCGTCCGTTACCCTGCCGCGCCTATGCGAATTCTCATCCTTGGTGGCGACGGCTACCTGGGCTGGCCGACGGCTCTGAGGTTCTCGGCACGCGGCCACGACGTCGCGCTCGTCGACAACTTCTCCCGCCGCCGCTGGCACGCCGAACACGGAACCGCCTCGCTGACGCCGATCAGCGACCTCGACGAGCGGGTCGAGGCCTGGCGCGAGGTCTCGGAAAAGCAGATCCGCCGCTACGTCGGCGCCGTGGAGGACGGGGACTTCCTCGACGAGGTCGTCGCCGAGACCCGCCCCGAGGCGGTCGTCCACTACGGCGAGCAGCCCTCCGCGCCGTACTCGATGATGTCGCGCGAGCGGGCGGTCGAGACCCAGCACACCAACGTGATCGGCACGCTCAACCTGCTCTTCTCGTTGCGCGACCACGTCCCCGACTGCCACCTGGTCAAGCTGGGGACGATGGGAGAGTACGGCACCCCCAACATCGACATCGAGGAGGGGTTCATCGAGATCGAGCACAAGGGCCGCACGGACACCCTCCCCTTCCCGAAGCTGCCGGGCTCGCTCTACCACTGCTCCAAGGTGCACGACTCGACCAACCTCCACTTCGCCTGTCGCATCTGGGGCCTGCGCGCGACCGACCTCAACCAGGGCGTCGTCTATGGCATCGAGACCGAGGAGACCGCGCTCGACGAGCGGCTGATCACGCGCTTCGACTACGACGAGATCTTCGGCACCGTGCTCAACCGTTTCTGCGTGCAGGCGGTAATCGGCCACCCGCTCACCGTCTATGGAAGCGGCGGGCAGACTCGGGGCTTTCTCAATATCCGCGACACCCTGCGCTGCGTCGAGCTGGCGGTTGAGAATCCCGCCGAGCGCGGCGAGTTCCGCGTCTTCAACCAGTTCACCGAGCAGTTCTCGGTCGGTGAGCTGGCCGAGCTGGTCAAGCAGGCCGGCGAGCACCTCGGCTACACCGTGGAGATACAGCACTGCGAGAACCCACGGGTCGAGCTGGAGCGCCATTACTACAACGCCGCCCACACCAAGCTTCTCGATCTCGGCCTCGAGCCGACCCTGCTCGGCGAGGAGCTGGTCGAGTCGATGATCCACGCGATCGAGCGTCACAAGGAGCACGTGATCGAGAGCTCGATCGACCCCCATACCCGCTGGAACCCCGCTGCGGACCTGAAATCCCCTGCTGGCCAGGCATAGGGCCGCTGGTACCATCGCGAGTCCGATGAGCGCGGAGCGAGCAAGCGTCCAGATCTGGTTCTTCGCGCGGCGAGCAAAGCGTGAGGCGGTGTGATGAGAGCTGCGGACGCGTTGATGGAATCGCTGAAGGCCGAGGGTGTCGAGCACATCTTCGGAATCCCCGGTGGCGCCAACCTGCCGACGTACGACGCGCTCGTGGACGCCGGGTTTCGCCATATCCAGGTGAGGCACGAGCAGGGCGGGGGACACGCCGCCGAGGGATATGCCAAGGCCTCCGGCCGCGTCGGCGTCGCCTTCGCCACCTCAGGGCCGGGCGCCACCAACCTTGTCACCGCGATCGCCGACGCGATGATGGACTCGGTTCCGACCGTCTTCGTCACGGGCCAGGTGCGTACCGAGCTGATCGGAACCGACGGCTTTCAGGAGGCCGACATCCTCGGCGCGACGCTGCCCTTCGTCAAGCACTCCTTCCAGGTCACCGATCCGCGCCAGATCCCCGAGTACGTCCACGAGGCCTTCCACGTCGCCTCGACCGGGCGCCCGGGGCCGGTACTGCTCGACATTCCGCAGGACCTCTCGCGCGCCGACATCGAGTACGAGCCGCGCACCGAGCCGGTGGAGCTGCCCGGTTACAAGCCCTCGACCGCCGGCAACATCAAACAGGTGAGGATCGCCGCCAAAGCGCTCGCCAACGCCAGGCGCCCGATCTTCTACTGCGGCGGCGGGGTGATCAACGCAAACGCCTCCGAGGAGCTGCGCGAGCTCGCCGCCTCCGACCGTTTTCCGGTCACCTCGACCCTGATGGGCCTCGGCGCCTTCCCCGCTTCACACGAGCACTGGCTGGGGATGCTCGGCATGCACGGCACCGTCACCGCCAACTGGGCGATGGACAACGCCGACCTGATCGTCGCGATCGGCGCCCGCTTCGACGACCGCATCACCGGCAAGCTCGCCGAGTTCGCCCCTCACGCGAAAGTCATCCACATCGACATCGACCCGGCGGAGATCTCTAAGAACGTCGGAGCCCACATCCCGATCGTCGGCGATGCCAAGCAGGTGCTGCCGAAGCTGACCCGCGAGTACCGGGCGCTGCAGACCGACTCCCCGCGCCTCGACGCCTGGTGGAAGCAGCTCCATGCCTGGCAGGAGGAGCACCCGCTGCGCTACGAGCCGGGCAAGGACGGCGAGATCAAGCCCCAGTTCATGATCGAGGCGATGTTCCGTGCGACGCAGGGCGACGCGATCGTAACCTCCGACGTCGGCCAGCACCAGATGTGGGCGGCCCAGTACTACGGCTTCGACAAGCCCCGTCGCTGGATCAACTCCGGTGGCTTGGGAACGATGGGATTCGGCCTGCCCGCAGCGGTCGGCGCGAAGGTCGCCTGCCCCGACGAGACGGTTGTCTGCCTCGCCGGCGACGGCAGCCTGATCATGACCTGCCAGGAGTTGGCAACCTGTGTCACCGAAGAGATTCCGGTCAAGGTCTTTCTGATGAACAACGGCTACATGGGCATGGTCCGCCAGTGGCAGGAGCTGTTCTGGGATCGTCGCTACAGCTCGGTCGAGATGGGCGCGAGCCCCGACTGGGTGAAGCTGGCGGAGGCGTTCGGGGCCACAGGGATGCGCTGCGAGAGCGCCGGCGACCTCGAGGAGACGATGGCGAGGGCGCTGGAGGCGGACGGGCCGGTTCTCCTCGACGTGCGCGTCGCCCAGGAGGAGAACTGCTACCCGATGATCCCGCCCGGTCAGGCCGCGCGGGACATGGTCGAGGCCCCGAAGGTGGCGCGCTGATGGAGGCGGGCACCCCCCAGCTGGTCAAACTCGAGGATCTCCACGTGCCCGGGCAGCTGACCGGCCGCAAGCACATCCTCTCGATCCTGGTCGAGAACAAGCCGGGGGTACTGGCGCGGATCGCCGGGCTCTTCTCGCGACGCGGGTTCAACATCGACACCCTCGCGGTCGGGCCCACCGACGACCCGAGCATCTCGCGGATCACGCTGACCCTGGATGGCGCCGTCCACCCGATCGACCAGGTGACCAAGCAGCTGCACAAGCTGGTCAACGTGCTGAAGATTCGCGACATGGAGCCGGAGGAGACGGTCGCACGAGAGATGGCGATGTTCAAAGTCTCCTCGGCGGTCGAGAACCGCGGCGAGATCATCCAGTTCGCCGAGATCTTCCGCGCCAAGATCGTCGACGTCTCACGCCGGACGATGACGATCGAGGTAACCGGCTCGGCCGACAAGATCGAGGCCTTCGAGCGAATGGTGCGCCCCCACGGCCTGATCGAGATGGTCCGCACAGGCGAGATAGCGATTGCACGAGGCGGCGACTGAGTCTCTTCTGACCCGGGTTCGCGAGGTCGCCGAGCGGGCGGCGTCGCGAGGTCGGCGATCGCTGGCGTCCGTCACGGTCGAGGTCGACGTGGCCGACCCCTGCGCAGCCGTATTCGCTTCGCGGCTGGCATCGGATCGGTGGTTCTGCTGGGAGCAGCCCGACCGGGAGTTCGCGCTGGCGGCGCTCGGCGCCGCCCATGAGACGACCTCGCGTGGGGAGGAGCGCTTCGCCGACGTTGCCGCCGAGTGCTCGCGGGTGATGGGGGAGACCGTGATCGATGCTCCGGATGGCCTTCCCGCCGGGGCCGGGCCGGTGTGGGCGGGGGGGTTCGCCTTCGACCCCGACGGTGGCGGTTCCTCCATCTGGTCCTCGATGCCGCCGGCCGCGATGACGCTGCCGGAAATCTCGATCTGCCGCAGCGGCGACCGGGCCTTTCTCACCGTCAACATGAGCATCGGGCCCGGCAGCGCCGGCGCCGCTGTTCCTTTGCGGCGACTATCGGCATTGAGGGACAGCGCGATGCCGTTGCTGGACCCCCACCCGACCTCTCGGACCGAGATCCGCAGCGCCGAGCCGCCGGGCGAGTTCGAGCGAGCTGTCAAGACGGCGACGGCGCGGATCGGAGAGGGGGAGATGAGCAAGGTGGTGCTCGCCCGGGAGGTGCTTGTCAGCAGCGCTTCGGCTCACGATCCGGCGGCCCTCTTCGGCGCGATGCGGACGCAGTTCCCCTCCTGCTTCTGCTTCTGCTGTGGCACACCCGAGGCCGCCTTCCTCGGGGCCAGCCCCGAGCTGCTGGTCCGTCGCTCGGGGGCCAGCGTCTCCACGGTGGCCCTGGCGGGCTCGACCCGGCGCAGCTCCGACCCCGCAGTCGACGACCACCTCGCCGAGCAGTTGCTGCGCAGCGACAAGGACCTCCGCGAGCAGCGGATCGTCGCCGAGCGGATCGTCCGCGCCCTGCGCCCGCACTCGGTCTGGGTCGAGGCTGCGGCCGAGCCGGACATCGTCAAGGTCGCCAACATCCAGCACCTGGCGACGCCGGTGCTCGCCCAGCTCGCCGAACCTCACTCGGCAATCGAGCTTGCCGGCCTCATGCACCCGACCCCTGCGGTCGGTGGAGAGCCCTGGCCCGACGCGGCTTCCACGATCGAGGAGCTGGAGCGGATGGACCGCGGTCGCTACGCGGGCCCGGTCGGCTGGATGGACGCGACCGAGGACGGCGAATTCTGCGTCGCCCTGCGCAGCGCCCTGCTCCGCGACCGCGAGGCCCACCTCTATGCCGGAGTCGGCGTGGTCGCCGGCTCCGACCCTGCTGCCGAGCTGGCCGAGACCGAGATCAAGCTCGACGCTCTGCTGCCGCTGCTCAGCGAGTAGCCGCGGCCACGGCGGCACTGAGACGGCGGTGTAGGTCGACGTTTGACCGGCGGTCGACCTGGACCTCGATCAGGCCGGTCCCGGCGGCCAGCATCTCAGGCAGCTGATCCAAGGAGTCGACCCGGTGGTGGGGGAGGCCGAAGAGGGCGGCGGCCTTGGCGACGTCGACGCCGCGGGGTGTGCCGAGGAGGGCCTCGAACTCCTCGGCGGCCAGCGCCCGCTCCTGGGGAAGGAAGTGGAAGATGCCGCCGCCGTCGTTGTCGATGACGATGATCCGGACCGGGGTCTCGACCTCGCGCAGGGCGGCGAGTCCGCCGATGTCGTGGAGGAGGCCGAGATCGCCGGTGAGGATCGTGGTCGGCCGTCCCGTCGCGTGTGCGGCGCCGATTCCCGAGGAGAGGAGGCCGTCGATCCCGTTGGCGCCGCGGTTGCAGAGGAAGAGGACGTCGGCCGCCGCGGGCGGAAGGAACGCCTCCTGGTCGCGGATCGGCATGCTCGAGGCTGTGTAGACGAGATCGCCGTCGAGGTGGACGCCGCCGAGGGCGAGGTGCAGACCGGGCTCGGTGAGCGAGTTCGGACCCTCCAGCCCCGCCTCGATTGCCTTGCGCGCGGCCCGCTCCGCGTCCTGCCAGACCTTCGGCGGCTCGCGTCCCTCGCTGTCGAGCCTCGCTGCCCACCCCGCCGCCAGCTCGGTCGGGTCGGCGCGCAGGATCGCCGCCGCGCGGCGGCTCGGCTCGTTCCAGCCGCCGAGCGGGTCGACGACGATCTGATCGGCGCCGGACGAGACGAGCCAGGCGCGGAGCGGCTTGCTCGTCGGCATCTCGCCAAAGCGAAGGACGAGGTCCGGCGCGACGGCTCCACGGAACCGCTCGTCGCGCAGGAGGAGATCGTAGGTCGTGACGACGTGGGAGCGGTCGTGCGGCCCGCAGCGAAGCTGGGAGGTCGGCTCGGCGAGGATCGGGAAGCCGGCAGCACGAGCGAGGTGGACGAGGGGCTCGCGCAGCTCGGGGTCGAGCTGGCGCCCGGCGACGATTGCTCCGCAACGAGAGCTGCCGATGTGCTTGGCAACCTCCTCGAGCAGGAACTCCGAGGGCTCCAGGTCCAGGGGCGTCACCGCGGTCAGTGGCCGCGTGCCACGCCCCTCGAGCGCCAGCGGGTCGGTGGCCGTCACCGCGCCCTCGACCGGGGCCGGGGAGAGCGGCTCGCGCCAGGGGAGGTTGATGTGGACCGGGCCCGGGCGCGGCTCGCCGCGCGCCGTCGCCAGGGCGCGGCAGGCGATCGAGCGGTAGTGGAGGAGCCCGTCGTCGTCGGCCTCGTGGGTGCCTGCCTCACAGAACCAGCGCACCGAGGAGCCGTAGAGATTCAGCTGGTCGATCGTCTGCCCGGCTCCGATCCCGCGCAGCTCGGGTGGGCGGTCGGCGGTGAGCGCGAGCAGCGGAATGCCGGATTCGTCCGCCTCGCACAGCGCGGGGTGGAAGTTGGCTGCGGCGGTGCCCGAGGTGCAGAGCATCGCCACCGGTGCGCCAGTCGCCTGCGCAGCCCCGAGCGCGAGGAAGGCGGCGGAGCGCTCGTCGACGATCACGGTGACGTCAATCTCCGGCTGGCGCCAGAGCGCGACCGCCAGCGGTGTGGAGCGGGAGCCGGGGGAGAGGACGGCATGGCGGAGCCCGCCCCGGGCCAGCTCCTCGGCGAAGGCAGAGGCGAGGGCCGTGTTGCCGTTGGTCGGGTCCATACGCTGACCCTAGATGCGGTGGGCGTCGAGCGCTGCCTCGTCGATCTCGACGCCCAGCCCTGGCCCGGCCGGCGGGTGCAGCATCCCGTCGCGCAGCTCGCACTCGACCGCGGCGATGGTCGAGGAGAAGAGACGCTGGGTGGCGAGGCCGTGGGCCAGGCCGGGGTCCTCGGCGCCCGCCGCCTCGCGAAGCGTCTGGGCTACCTGGGCCGCCGCGGCGATCCCGACCGGCCCGTCGAGGGCGCTGGAGATGAAAGATGGGAGGACCTCGGCGATCCCGATCGCGGCCTCGGGCCCCCCGACCTTGGAGAGCTTCAGCCCCGCGAGCCCGCAGGCCCCCATCGCCACCGCGCGCTCGGCGTCCCCGCGACTCTCGACGCTCTCGTCGGCGGCGATCGGGATCGTGGTCGCACCGGTGACCTCTCTCGCCTCCTCCAGCGTCGCGACCGGCTGCTCCGCCAGCTCAATGTCGAGCGGCTCCAGCTCAGCCAGTGTTCGCTTCGCCGTCTCCACGTCCCAGGCGGCGTTGGCGTCGACCCGGATTCGCGCCTCCGGCCCGACCGCGTCGCGGACCGCGCGCACCTGCCCCACATCGTCGCCGGCGCCGAGCTTCAGCTTGAACGCGGTGAAGCCCTCCTCCGCCCAGTGCAGCGCGTCGGCGGCGACGGCCGCGGGCTCGCCCGCGACAAGGGTCGCGTTACAGGGGATGGGAGCCGACCGGGCCGTCGAGGAGTTGCCCTCTGCGTCCGCCCGCCTTCCTCGCAGGTCCATCAACGCGGTGAGCGCCGCGCAGCGCGCCGGCGCCGACAGCCCCGCGATGCCGCCGGTCAGCGCCGCCTCATCGAGCGAATCCTGCTCGCCCAGCCGCTCCAGCTCCTCAACCACCTGCCCCAGCCCGGCGCCCCCGCGCAACGACAGCGGCACCGCCTCGCCCAGCCCGGTCAGTCCGTCGTCGGAGCGCAGTCGCAGCAGCGCCATCTCGCGCCGGTCGAGCCGCCCCCGCGCGGTCACGTACGGCTTGCGGAAGGGGAGCGCGTAGGGGATGACCTCTACCGACGCGATACGCACGACGACAGCATGACACCAAGGGGGCGGCTCAGCTGGAGACCAGCAGCCCTGCCGTGACCAGGAGACTGAAGACGGCGAGCAGGGCGCCGGTCGCGGCCAGTGCCCCGTTCAGCGCCGGGCCGTCGGTTCGGTTCGTGATCGCCCGCATCGGGCCGATCGCCAGGGGCAGCGCGGCGAGGCCGATCAACGGCAGCAGGCTCGATTCGCCCGCGACCAGCGCGATCGGCAGCACCGCGAACGCCCCCAGCACCAGCAGCCGGTAGAGCGCAACCGCGTTCCGCCTTCCCATCCGCACCGCAAGTGTCATCTTCCCGGAGCGCCGGTCGGTCTCCAGATCGCGAACGTTGTTGACGACGAGGATCGCCGTCGCCAGGAACCCGACCGCGATCGACAGCCCCAAGGGCAGAGCGTCGAGAAGCTCGACCTGGACGTAGTAGGAGCCGTTGACCGCGACCAGGCCGAAGAAGAGGAAGACGAAGACCTCACCCAGGCCGGCGTATCCGTAGGGCCGGGGCCCACCCGTGTAGAGCACGCCCGCCGCAATCGAGACCGCGCCGATCAGCAGGATCACGACCCCGGCGACCGCCGCCAGGTAGACGCCGCAGCCAACCGCGATCGCGAAGGCGATCCAGGTCGCCCTCAGCACCCGCTGCGGCGCAACCAGTCCCGCCGAGGTAACCCGTACGGGCCCGAGCCTGTCGGCTGTGTCCGCTCCCCTCCTGGCGTCGGAGTAGTCGTTGGCGAGGTTGGTCCCGACCTGGATGAAGACCGAGCCGATCAGGGCGGCGACGAAGGCCCCGACCCTGGGGAGGCTCCCGGCCCACTGGACCGCGGCAGCGGTCCCCACCAATACCGGCGCGATCGCCGCGGGCAGCGTTCGCGGCCGCGCCGCCATAAGCCAGATTCTCATGGTCTTTTGGGGAACTTGCCGAACTCGGGCTTGCGCCCCTGCTGGAAGGCGTTGCGTCCCTCCTGCCCCTCCTCGGACATGTAAAACAACAGCGTCGCGTCGTGTGAGAGTTGCTGAAGGCCTGTGAGCCCGTCCTCTTCGGCGTTGAAGCTCGCCTTCAGCAGGCGCAGCGCGAGCGGAGAGAGGTGGAGCATCTCCCGACACCAGGCGACCGTCTCGCGCTCCAGATCCGCGATCGGAACGACGGTGTTGACCAGCCCCATCTCCAGCGCCTCCTCGGCCCCGTAGAGACGGCAGAGGAACCAGACCTCCTTGGCCCGCTTCACCCCGATGTTGCGCGCTAGCAGGCTGGCGCCGAAGCCGCCGTCAAAGCTGCCGACCCGCGGCCCGGTCTGCCCGAACTGCGCGTTGTCGGCGGCGATCGTCAGGTCGCAGACGAGGTGGAGGATGTGACCGCCGCCGACCGCGTAGCCCGCGACCATCGCCACCACCGGCTTCGGCAGGCGGCGGATCTGCACATGCAGGTCGCCGACGTCGAGCCTGCCGACCCCCTGCCGAGCGACGTCGTCGTCGCCGATATAGCCGTCGTTGCCGCGAATCCGTTGATCGCCACCCGAGCAGAATGCCTCGGTCCCGGCGCCGGTGAAGACGATCGCCCCGACCTCGAGGTCGTCGCGCGCACGGGCGAAGGCGTCGCGCAGCTCGGCCAGGGTCTGCGGCCGGAACGCGTTGCGGACCTCGGGTCGATCGATCGTGATCTTGGCGATCCCGTCGGCCTTCTCGTAGCGGATGTCGCCGTACTCGGCGGCCGCCGTCCACTCGATCGGCGCGTAGAGGTCCTCTTCGGGCGGAGCTTCTTTGTGACGTTTGGGCATGATGGGCACGATATCCCGCCGATGAAACTCGACAACTGGCTCGCCCAGAGATCGCAGAGCTGCCCGGACCGCACGGCGCTGATCGTGGACGGGGGCGAGGTGACCTATGCCGAGTTGGAGGCAGAGGCGACATGGGTCGCACGCCGCCTCGCCGCCCAGGGTGTGCGCCGCGGCTCGACCGTGGCGTTGACCACGAGGCCAAGTCGTGAGCTGGTGGCGCTCGTGCACGCGCTGATGAAGGTCGGCGCCGTGCTGTTGCCGCTGGGCCCGCGCCTGACCGAGGCCGAGCGGGCGGAGGTGGTCGCGGTCGAGGAGCCGACCCTCGACCTCAGCGACCCCGGAGAGCTGACCCAGAGCGAGGCCGACCTTCCGTTGCTCGGCGAGCACGACATGGACGACGTCGTCTGCCGCGTGCTCACCAGCGGCAGCACCGGTGTTCCCCGCCCGGTTCCGCTCACCTACGGAAACTTCCTCTGGAACGCGGTCGGCTCGGGCTTCAACATCGGTGTCCAGCCGCAGGACAACTGGCTCTGCTGCCTGCCGCTGAGCCACATCTCCGGGCTCTCGATCGTGATGCGCTCGGTCATCTATGGCACCACCGCCGTTCTCCAGGACGGCTTCGACGTCGATGACGTCGCCGCCGCGCTTCAGAGCAGCGGGATCACGGTCCTCTCCCTGGTGACGACGACGCTGACCCGGCTGCTGGAGGCCGATGCCGACCTTTCCGGGCCACGGGCGATTCTCGTCGGCGGCGGCCCGGTCCCCGAGGAGCCGCTGGAGGAGGCGATCGGGCGCGGCGCGACCGTCGTTCAGACCTACGGGCTCACCGAGGCCTGCTCGCAGGTGACGACGCTCGCCCCCGCCGACGCGCGGCGCAAGCTGGGCTCCGCCGGACGGCCCCTGCTGACCACCCACCTGCGCATTCAAGAGGGGGAGATCCTGGTCCAAGGCCCGACCGTGGCGCCGGGGAGCGCCGACGCCGACGGCTGGCTTCACACCGGCGATCTCGGCAGGATCGACGAGGAGGGGTTCCTCTACGTCGAGGACCGGATCGACGACATGATCGTCACCGGCGGCGAGAACGTGGTTCCGGCGGAGGTGGAGAAGGTGTTGCTGCGCCACCCCGAAGTCGCCGACGCGGCGGTGATCGGCCGCGACGATCCCGAGTGGCAGCAGGCGGTGACCGCGGTGGTGGTGCTCGAGAACGGCTCCGATGCGACCCCGGACGAGTTGCGGCGCCACTGCGCCGGCGCGCTCGCCGACTTCAAGGTGCCGAAGCGGGTGGAGCTGGCGGCGGCGTTGCCGCGTACGCCCTCCGGCAAGCTGATGCGGCGCGCGCTGCGTTAGCCTGCTCAGCCATGCGCACAGACGACATTTTCTACGACAAGGATGCCGACCTCTCCAAGCTGGGGGGCAAGACCGTTGCCATCCTCGGCTACGGCTCCCAGGGCCACGCCCATGCCCTCAACCTCAAAGACTCCGGCGTCGACGTAGTCGTCGGTCTGCGCCCGGACTCATCCAGTCGCGCCAAGGCCGAGGATGCGGGGCTGGCCGTGCTCGACGTAGCCGAAGCCGCTAGCCGCGGGGACGTCGTGATGGTCCTGCTCCCGGACGAGAGGCAGGCCGAGGTCTGGACCGCAGAGATCGCCGACGGCATCGCCCCCGGCAACCTGCTGCTCTTCGCGCACGGCTTTGCGATCCACTTCGAGCAGATCGCGCCGCCGCCCGGCGTTGATGTGGGAATGGTCGCGCCCAAGGGTCCCGGCCACCTGGTCCGTCGCCAGTACGAGGAGGGCCATGGGGTGCCCTGCCTGATGGCCGTCCATCAGGATGCCACCGGGAACGCCCACGACCTCGTCCTCGCCTACGCCGCGGGGATCGGCGGTGGCCGCGCGGCGATCATCGAGACCACCTTCAAGGACGAGTGCGAGACAGACCTCTTCGGCGAGCAGGCGGTCCTATGCGGCGGCGCCAGCGAGCTGGTCCGAGCGGGATTCGAGACCCTGGTCGAGGCGGGATATGACCCGCGTCTCGCCTACTTCGAGTGCCTCCACGAGCTGAAGCTGATCGCCGACCTGATGTATGAGAAGGGGATCCAGGGCATGCGCTACTCGATCTCCAACACCGCCGAGTACGGCGACATGACCCGCGGCAAACGGGTGATCGGCGAGGAGTCCCGCGCGGCGATGAAGCAGATCCTCGGGGAGATCCAGTCGGGTGAGTTCGCCAGAGAGTGGATCGCCGAGAACCGGGCGGGCGGCGAGAACCTCGACCGCATGCGCAAAGAGGGCGCAGGGCACCAGGTCGAGGAGGTCGGCGGCGAGCTGCGCGACATGATGCCCTGGATCGACCAGGAGTTCTGAGGAGCGCTACCGCTTTGTCTCGCCCTCGGGCTGGCGCCCGTCGCGGCCGACGTAGCCGTCCTTGCCACCGACGACGACGTAGACGGCGTCCTCGGAGTCGCTGAGGTTGCGTATCCCGCGCACGGTCGCGGCGTCGACGCGGGCGAGCCCGCCCGGCCCCAGCTCGTGACTGGAGCCGTCGCCGAACTCGATCGCGATCCGGCCGCTGTGAAGGAAGTAGAGCTCCTCCTGCTCGTCGTGGTAGTGACGGCCCGTCTCATAGGCCGGGGGAAGCACGATCGCGTTGACACCGAACGCAGTCACGCCGAGCTCCTTGCGGATCTTGCGGAACCCGGGCCCTTCGCCGAGGTCGGCGAGGTTGGCGACTGCGTAACCGTCCCCATTCACCGGTGATCCCGCGGTCGCCTTGGACATCGCCCCGCGATCCTACGTGACGCTGGTTGGAGGGGGTGGCACCGGCTGCGAGCTTGCGGTCTTGCGGCCTATGGCGCGTGCGTAGCCGTCGTCGCCCAAGGGCGGGTACTCGTCGACGAGCAGGCCGCCAACGGGTATGTAGTAGTAGATGACGTAGCCGTAGTAGGCGTAGAGGCGCGTCGCGTAGGTGAAGGCGTAGGTGAAGGCGTCGTGCGCGGCCTTCGGCTGATAGCCGCGGAAGACGATCGA
This sequence comes from uncultured Solirubrobacterales bacterium, assembly GCA_963838035.1. Classification (GTDB taxonomy): domain Bacteria; phylum Actinomycetota; class Thermoleophilia; order Solirubrobacterales; family 70-9; genus CAVVNN01. The sequence continues at coordinate 287,362 of CAWIPM010000002.1, read as the reverse complement.
GAACCAGCTGACCGCCGCCGCGCCAGCCTGCACGACGCTCATCACGAAGCTCATGAAGACGGCCGGGAAGGCCAGGATCAGTCGGAAGAGGACCTTCGCCCGCGATTGTTGGCCGGTCGGGGTTGCCACGACGATCCGCACCGGGTAAGAGGGCTCCTCGCCGAATCCGAACGGAGGCCATTGGTCGGTTTGCAGGCCGATCCATGACGCCACGCGGACGTGAAAGCGCAAGAACCCCGTGTTGTAGCGGCGCAGCGGATCCGGGTAGCGGGCGAGGACGAGCAGGGTGAACCAGGCGGCGATCGTGACGAAGAGGGAGCCGATCGCGTAGACGAGGAAGACGATCAACCAAGGGATTGCTAGAAAGATCCTGAAGAACGTCGTCCAGCGGTTGGGCTCGCCTTTGTAGTCCGCTTCGTAGGTGACGGGGTGCATGGATCCTCCAGGAGTAGCTGATTCGCGAGGGACGGGGTCGGATTCGAAGTGAGCCTAGCCCGCCGCCCGCCCGTGGTCCACCCGCGCCTGTCAATAACCTGTCGCCGCGATGGCGCTGAAGACCTCGGCCAAGATCCCCGACAGCATCAAGCCGGTCGACGGCCGCTTCGGCTGTGGGCCGTCGAAGGTCCGACCGGAGGCGTTGGCGCGGCTGGCAGACCAGGTGGCGCTGATGGGGACCTCGCACCGGCAGGCGCCGGTGAGGGATCTGGTTGGCCGCGTTCGCAGGGGCCTGGGCGAGCTGTTCGACGTCCCCGACGGCTACGAGGTCGCGCTCGGCAACGGCGGCACGACGGCGTTCTGGGAGGCGGCGGCGGCGTGGCTGGTACGGGATCGCTCCCTGCACCTGGCCTACGGCGAGTTCACCCAGAAGTTCGCCAATGCGGCCAAGGCGGCGCCCTTTCTCGCCGACCCGATCATGGTCGAGGCCGAGCCCGGCGACGCCCCCGCCCCTGTCGCCGACCCCGAGGCCGACGTGATCGCCTGGGCCCACAACGAGACGTCGACCGGGGTGATGGTCGAGGTCGGCCGCCCCGCGGGGTCCGGCGAGGCGCTGGTCCTGGTGGATGCGACCTCGGGCGCCGGCGGCCTGCCGGTCGATGTGGGTCAGGCCGACGCCTACTACTTCGCGCCGCAGAAGGGCTTCGGCGCCGATGGCGGCCTCTGGTTGGCGCTGCTCAGCCCGGCGGCGATCGACCGGATCGCGGAGCTCGACGCCGCCGCGGATCGCTGGCAGCCCTCCTTCCTCTCGCTGCAGACCGCGGTCGAGAACTCCCGCAAGGACCAGACCTACAACACGCCCGCATTGGCGACGCTGATCCTGCTCGCCGACCAGGTCGAGTGGATGCTCGGCAACGGTGGGCTCGATTGGTGTGTGGGGCGGACCACGGCGTCCTCCAGCCACCTCTACGGCTGGGCCGAGCGCACCGCCTCCGCGGGGCCCTTCGTCGCCGACCCGGCGAAGCGCTCGCTGGTCGTCGGAACGATCGACTTCGATGACACCGTCGACGCGGCGGCGCTCGCCGGGACGCTGCGCGCGAACGGGATCGTCGACGTCGAGCCCTATCGCAAGCTCGGCCGCAACCAGCTGCGAATCGGGATGTTTCCGGCGGTCGAGCCCGCCGATGTCGAGGCCCTGACGGCCTGTATCGATTGGGTGGTCGAGAACGTCGAGGGGGTTGCCGAGTGAAGGTTCTGGTCAAGGAGAAGATCGCCGACGCGGGCGTCGAGTTGCTCCGCGAGCACTTCGACGTCGATCTCGGCCTCGAGATGTCCGAGGATGAATTGCGCGAGGCGATCGCCGGCTACGACGCGATCCTGATCCGCTCCGCGACCAGGATGACTCCCGAGCTGATCGACCGGGCCGAGCGGCTGAAGGTGATCGGCCGTGCAGGCACCGGTGTCGACAACGTGGACATCCCGGCGGCGACCCGCCGGGGGATCATCGTCGCCAACGCGCCCGAATCGAACTCGGTCGCCGCCGCCGAGCACACCCTCGCCCTCACCCTCGCCCTCTTCCGCAACGTACCCCAGGCCCACGCGACCCTGGCTGCGGGGCGCTGGGACCGGGCAAAGTTCAAGGGGGCCGAGCTCTACGGCAAGACCCTCGGCGTGATCGGCTTCGGCAGGATCGGCCAGCTCGTCGCCAAGCGCGCCCAGGGCTTTGAGATGAACGTGGTCGCCTTCGACAAGTTCGTCTCCACCGAGCGCTTCCGCGAGCTGGGCGTCGAGGGCGCCGGGAGCGTCGAGGAGGTGTTCGAGCAGGCTGATGTCGTCACCCTGCACGTGCCGAAGACACCCGAGACGGTGGACCTGATCGACGCCGACGCGATCGCGGCGATGAAGGACGGGGTCCGGATCGTCAACTGTGCCCGCGGAGAGCTGGTCGACCTCGATGCTCTCGCCGCCGGTTTGGAGTCGGGCAAGGTCGCCGGGGCTGCTCTCGACGTCTTCCCCTCGGAGCCCTTCACCGAGCACCCGATCCTCAGCCGCTCCGACGTTGTCGTCACCCCCCACCTTGGGGCCTCGACGGCGGAGGCGCAGGACCGCGCCGGGGTGGTCACCGCGGAGCAGGTCACCGCCGCTCTCGCCGGCGGCGTCGTCACCAACGCGGTCAACATCGCCGCGGTCCGCCCCGAGGAGATGGAGGCACTGGCCCCGTTCGTGCCGCTCTGCGAAAAGCTCGGACGCCTCGCCCAGGGCCTCGGCGACGGCTCGGTCGACCGCGTCACCGCCGAGTTCCGCGGCCGCATCGCCTCCTACGACACCCGTCTGCTGGGGATCGCGGTCATGGTCGGCACCCTCTCCGGCCACACCGAGGAGCCTGTCAACCTGGTCAACGCTCCCCATATGGCCGAGGAGCGGGGGATCGAGCTGGTCGAGACCAAGGACGCCAGCGCCGAGGACTTCACCGAGCTGGTCACCGTCAGGCTGCAGTCGGGTGGCGAGGAGGTCGAGGTCTCGGGCACCGGGGTCGGGCCGCGCAACGAGCCATACCTTGTCTCGGTGTGGGGGGAGAGCTTCTACCTGCCCTTCGCCGAACACCTCGCGGTCTTCCGCTATGACGACCAGCCGGGCATGATCGGCAGGGTCGGGACCGCGTTCGGCAAGGAGGGCGTGAACATCATCTCCGCCGCGGTCGGCGCCGAGGCCGGCGGCGAGCGGGCGGTGATGGCGCTCACCACCGACGCCCCGGTGCGCGGGGAGACGATCGAGAAGATCCTCCAGCTCGGCGGCTTTTCCGTCGGCCGCTCGGTCGACCTCTAGCGCGGCCCGGATAGGCTTGCCGGCATGAAGGCGGTGGTGCTGACAGGGACGGGCGGCCCCGGCGTCATGCAGGTGCGGGAGATGCCCGACCCTTCGATCGGCCCCGGCGAGGTCAGGATCGCGGTCAGGGCCGCCGGGATCAACTTCGCCGACACGATGGCGCGCGTCGGGCTCTACCCCGACGCTCCCAAGCCCCCCTGTGTGCTCGGCTATGAGGTCGCCGGCGAGGTCGAGTCGGTGGGAGAGGGCGTCAGCGAGCACAGCGTCGGCGACCGCGTCATCGCCGGCACTCGCTTCGGCGGCCAGGCCGAGCTGGTCACCGTGCCGGCGGGCCAGGCGCTGCCGCTTCCCGAGAGGCTCAGTTTCGAGCAGGGAGCCGCCTTCCCGGTCAACTACGGAACCGCATATGCGGCGCTGGTAGTGATGGGCGGGATGCGCACGGGGGACCGGGTCCTAATTCACTCCGCCGGCGGCGGCGTCGGCATCTCGGCAACCCAGCTCGCCCGCAACGCCGGCGCCGAGGTCTTCGGCACCGCTTCGCCGGGGAAGCACGAGGCGATCCGCGCCCAGGGCGTCAACCACCCGATCGACTACCGCAACCAGGACTTCGAGGCCGAGGTGATGCGGATCACCGGCGGCGAGGGCATCGACCTGGTGATGGACGCGCTCGGGCCGACCTCGTTCCGGAAGGACTACCGGCTGCTGCGCCCGGGCGGGCGACTGGTGATGTACGGGCTGTCGGAGAGCTCGAACGCCGGCGCGCGGGACATCCCGGCCACGCTGAGGAGCCTGGCGAGGATGCCGCTGGCGACATTCCCCTGGTGGAAGAGCCTCTCCGCGATGAACGAGAACAAGGGCATCTTCGGCCTCAACATGTTGAAGTGGTGGGATCGCGAGGGCAACCTCGACAGGGTCACCGAGCCGCTGATGGCCGACCTCGAGAGCGGCCGCCTCGAGCCGGTCGTCGCCGAGGCGTTCCCGTTCGAGCGAGCGGGGGACGCCCACGAATTCATCGCCGAGCGCCGCAACGTCGGCAAGGTCGTGTTGTTTCCATCGTAGGCGTCAGATCGACGAGCGTGGGGCGGGCAGTTCACCGATGAAGAAGACGATCCTGATCGCGGCCTCGATCTTGGCGCTGTGCGTGCCCCTTTTTGCGCACGCCGAAACGGCGCCGCTCAATGTGCTGCTCGCGGGTGGGTCGGAAGCGAACATGATCGGCATCGGGATCAGCCCGGACGGGCGCAGCTACCTGATCAGCTCGGTGGTGCCGCTCGACGTGGGCGGCAACGTCTGCTACCACCCGGCCGAAGACCAGAACGAACTGGTCTGCCAGGCAACGGCGATCAGCGGCTTCGAAGTGAACTCCGGTGCCGGCGACGACATCGTCACCGTCGCCGGTGACGTCCGGGTTCCGGTGACCCTGCGCGGCGGGCCGGGAGCGGATCGCCTCACCGGAGGAGGGGGCCCTGACAAGTTGGTCGGCGGCTCGGGTGACGATCGCCTCTCCGGCCGAGGTGGTGCGGATCTGCTCTACGGCGGGCCCGGAAACGACGTGCTCTCCGGCGGGCCCGGAAACGACGTGCTCTGGGGAGGGCCCGGGAACGATTCCCTCAAAGGCGGGCCCGGTTCCGATCGGCTGCACCAGGCGCAGGCCCGAGGCCCGCACCGGCGCGGCCCCCGCTAGGCGGCGCGGCGCCGCCCGAAGATGTCGGCGAGGCGGCCACCGGTGACTCGATCGCCGAGATGTCGTTGGCGATGACGACGACGGAGATGCCCATCGCGAACAGGGCAAGCGAGCTCGTTCCACGCTGCTTGGCGATCAGGCGAGCCTACGCTAAGCTCGTGACACCGAATGGCGTATCGCCTCAACACCCTGTCGCTGCTCCTTCTCCTCCCCCTTCGGGGGGAATAGCGCTGGGCGGCGCGATAGCCGCGAGAGACAAGGCCATTCGAACGAAGCAGAGAAGGAGAAGGTCCAGTGGCACCCTCATCTGACGCAGACCGCGTCCACATCTTCGACACGACCCTGAGAGACGGCGAGCAGTCGCCGGGGATCTCCCTGAACACCGCCGAGAAGGCGGAGATCGCCCAGCAGCTCGCCCGGCTCGGCGTCGACGTGATCGAGGCCGGCTTCCCGATCACCTCGCCCGGGGACTTCGACGCGGTGGAGGAGATTTCCCGCACTGTCGAGGGTCCGGTCATCTGCGGGCTCGCTCGCACCCACAAGGCCGACATCGATGCCGCCTGGGCAGCGATCCGCGACGCCCAGCGCCCTCGCATCCACACCTTCATCTCCACCTCCGACATCCACATCGAGCACCAGCTGCAGACCGACCGCGAGGACGTCAAGGGCCAGGCCCGCGCCGCGGTGGCGCTGGCCCGCTCCTGCTGCGAGGACGTCGAGTTCTCGCCGATGGACGCGACCCGCGCCGACATCGAGTTCACCGCCGAGGTCTGCGCGATCGCGGTCGAGGAGGGGGCAACAGTGATCAACATCCCCGACACGGTCGGCTACACCACGCCGGAGGAGTACGCGGACTACTTCCGCCGTCTCTACGAGCTGGTTCCGGCGCTGCGCGAGGTTCAGACCTCGGTTCATTGCCACGACGACCTGGGGTTGGCGGTTGCGAACTCCTACGCCGGCGTGCTGGCCGGGGCCCGCCAGGTCGAGTGCGCGATCAATGGCATCGGCGAGCGCGCCGGAAATTGCTCGCTGGAGGAGATCGTGATGTTGATCCGCACCCGCGAGGACGTCCACGGCCTCACCGTCGGAGTCAACACCCGTGAGCTGGCGCGCACCAGCCGCATGGTCTCCCGCCTCACCGGCTACCCGGTGCAGCCGAACAAGGCGATCGTCGGCCGCAACGCCTTCGCGCACGAGTCCGGCATCCACCAGGACGGAGTGCTGAAGGAGCGCACGACCTACGAGATCATGGACGCCACCGAGGTCGGCCTCGACTCGAACTCGATCGTGCTCGGCAAGCATTCCGGGCGCCACGCCCTGCGCGACGCCCTCGAGCAGCTCGGCTTCGAGGTCGAGGGCAACGCGCTCAATGCCGCCTTCAAGCGTTTCAAGGAGGTCGCCGACCGCAAGAAGCAGGTGACCGCGCTCGACCTGGAGGCGATCGTCTCCGATGAGATGCGCGAGCGGGCCGACGCCCACGAGCTGTCCTGGTTCGAGGTCGAGGCGGGCTCGCGTCGCGAGCCGCTGGCCACGGTGGCGGTGAAGATGCCCTCCGGCGAGGAGTCGGTCGGGGAGTCGAGCGGTGACGGGCCCGTCGACGCGATCTTCCTCGCGATCCAGAGGGCGACGGGGACCGAGTGCGAGCTGCGCCAGTACGCGGTTGAGGCGGTCACCGGCGGCGAGGACGCTCTCGGCGAGGTCACCGTGATGCTGCGCGCCGCCGGCCGCCTGGCAAGCGGCCAGGGGGTCGCCACGGACATCCTCGAGGCTTCCGCGCGCGCCTACGTGCGGGCGCTCTCCAACGCCCTCGAGGGCGCCGCCACGCGTGAGGCGGAGGCGGCGACTGCCGAGGCCGCGGCCGAACGCACACCCGGGCCGTAGGGCGGCTCAAGCCGGAGCGTTTGCGCCGGAGGGGCGTGCCGAGCTCGTGTCCGAGACGCGTCTGTGCGAGGTCCTGCTCTGCTGGGCGCGATCCTGCTTCATGCGTCGATCGTAGACGCGCAGGATGTCACGATGGGAGAGCCAGCCGACTACCCGCTCGCCTGTCTCGTCGAGCACGGCGAGGCCTGGGCTATCGGTGCGGACAAGGGTTCCGGTGGCCTCCGCGAGCGACTCGCCACCGCGCAGGGTGGGCAGCAGCCGGGCCAGGGAGCCCGCGTCGACGTCCGGCACTCCCTCGCCGATCGCCTGCTCCAACTCGTCCTCGGGCAGGACGCCGACGAAGGTGCCGTCGGGGTCGACGACCGGTAGCGTCGCCTCCTCACCTTCGCTCAACCGGGCGACCATCTCGTCGAGCCGCGCGTCGGAGCGAACCGGCTCCGGGGCGGGCCGCATCGCCTCGGCGACGGTGATCGCTTCCATCGGGCCCGCCGGATGGCGCCGGAGCAGATCGATGCCGCGGCGGGCCAGCTTCAGGGTGTATATCGAGTGAGGCGAGAGGCGCCCGGCGAGCGCCGTCGCGATCACCACCGCGAGCATCAGCGGCAGCATGATCCTGTAGTCGCCGGTCAGCTCGAAGATGATCAGGATCGCGGTCATGGGCGCCCGCGCTGCGGCGGCGAAGACGGCGCCCATCCCGATCAATCCGTAGGCCCCGGCCGGCCCGGAGATTCCCGGAAGCAGGTCGTGCACGGCCAGGCCGAATGCCGAGCCGAGCATCGCGCCCATGAAGAGCGAGGGGGCAAAGACGCCCCCGGAGCCGCCGATCGAGAGGGTGAGGCTGGTTGCCAGCACCTTGCCGGCGAGCAGAGCGAGCAGAAATCCGAGTGCGTAGCGGCCGTCTATCGCTCCTTCCAGCACGGGATAGCCGACCCCGTACATCTGCGGTAGCGCCAGCAGCAGCAGGCCGAGCAGGGCGCCGCCAACAGCGGGCCGCCAGGCCTCCGAGAAGCGCCAGAGCCGGTCGGCCCTGTCCTCCATGCCGTAGAGGACGCGGATGAAGGCGGTGCCGACCACTGCGGCCAGCAGGCCCAGCACCAGGTAGAGCGGGTAGCCGCTCACCGGCCCCACGCCGAGCTTTGGCAGTTCGAGGAAGGCTTCGGTGCCGAAGGCGGCGCGCCCGATCACGTCGGCCGTCACCGAGGCGATCACGACCGCCCCGAACGATCGCGTCTCGAAGTCGCGCAATATCACCTCGAGGGCGAAGAAGACGCCGGCGATCGGGGCATTGAAGGTGGCCGAGATGCCCCCGGCTGCGCCGCAGGCGACCAGTAGCCGCATCCGCGCCTCTGGCGACCTGGTCAGCTGTCCGATCGTCGACCCGAGCGACGAGCCGATCTGCACGATCGGCCCCTCGCGGCCGACCGAGCCGCCCGAGCCGATGCATAGGGCGGAGGCCAGCGACTTGACGACCGCGACGACGGGGCGGATCCGACCACCCCGCTGGGAGACTGCGAGCATCACCTCGGGGACGCCGTGGCCGCGCGCCTCGCGCGCGAAGCGATTGACGAGAGGCCCGTAGAGCAGGCCGCCGAGGATCGGGACGAGCGCGACGAACCAGATTCCCAGGCCGGGGACGAGCGGGTTGGCCACATGCCCCGCGGCTCCGTAGCTGTCGTGGCCGGTGAAGGCGTAGGTGAACCCCTCGATCAGGTAGCGGAAGGCAATCGCGCCCAGTCCCGCCCCGACGCCGACCACGAGGGCCAGCGCCAGCAGACCGCTCGGCCCCGCAGTCCACTCGCCGATCCGCATCCCGTCGACGGGGCGGAGGAGCCGCCGGGGCCGAGTCCGGTCCGAGCTCATCGGGCGGAGATTCCGTCCAGCAGCTCGTCGACCGCGCGCCGGATGTTCGCCCAGCGAAATGCGCTCGGGTCGAGGGTCGCGTGCAGCATCAGCCCGTCGGCGGTCGCCAGCAGCAGTGAGGCAAGTGCGTTGGCGGGCACCTCTCGGATCTCACCCCGTGCGACCCCCTCCTCGATCCAGCCGCGGAGTCGGACGCGCCGCCGCGCTCCGGTCTGCGCGAAGTGCTTGCGCAGAGCCTCAGCGCCAAGCACGGTCGCCCAGAGGTCGGCCCGGACCTGGGCCCGGCCGGGGTCGTCAGCATGCTGGAGCATGGCCTGGGAGAAGCGGCGCAGCCGCGCGGCGCCCCCCGCCTCGGCCGCGCCGATCTCGTCCAACATCCGATCGAGCTCCGCGGCATCCTCATCGAGCAACCCCGCCAGCAGGTCGTCCTTGCTTTCGAAGTACCCGTAGAAGGCACCCTTGCTGAGCCCCGCCTCGGCGCAGACCTCGTCGACCGTCATCTCGCCGAAACGCCTCTCGGCGGCACACCTCCAGGCGGCGTCGATCAGCTGGCGCCGTCTCTCGGTCCGAACCTCTGGTCGCAGCTTGGGCAAAAGCTTCCTGTCTTCGCTTTAAACCGACTGGTCAGTTTTTATAGCACTTCAAAGCGCGGTTACGCCTGTACGTGATAACGTACGCCCGGTTGAGCGCAGTTGCAGCCACAGAGATCGGCCTGCGGTCGGAGGCCGCGACTCCCGCGATCGGGAGTCGGATGCGCGCCCTGCGCGAGGCGATGGGGCTATCGCTGCGAGATCTTGGCGAGCGCTCGGGCGTCAGCGCACCGATGCTGTCCCAGGTCGAGCGGGGGAGACCAGCCCGACTCTGGCCGTCGCCGCCAAGATAGCCGCCGGTCTGGAGCTGACGCTTTCGCAGCTGCTGAGACTGGACGAGGGCGAGCATGTCGCCATCACCCGCGCCGGCGAGCGACGCCGCTTCGAGCGCGGAGGGCACCGCTTCGAGGAGCTGACGCCCCCGCTGCCTGGCCAGCGCGCCGACGTCTCTCTGCACGTCTTGAAGCCCGGCGCCTCGACCGGCGGGCGCGATGACCCGCCGATCCATGAGCCGGGCAGCCGCGAGACCGCGGTGGTGCTGGCCGGGACGTTGGCGCTGACCGTCGACGGAGCGCGCCATGAACTGCGCGGCGGCGACAGCGTCACCTTCGACGCCGACCTGCCACACCACTTCGAGAACGAGGGCGAGGAGCCGACGCGCTTCCTCGCCGTGATCGCTGCCGGCCTGCGGCGGAGCTAGGAGGAGGCCGAATGCCCCAAACTATGTTCGACAAGATCTGGCAGTCGCACGAGGTCTCCGACGGCCTCATCTACATCGACCTGCACCTGGTCCACGAGGTGACCTCGCCGCAGGCCTTCGACGGCCTGCGGTTGGCCGGGCGCCGAGTGCGCAGGCCCGACAAGACGGTCGCGACGGCCGACCACAACGTCCCGACCGACGGGACCAAGTCCGCGCGGCTGATCGCCGATCAGCTCTCCCGGATCCAGGTGGAGACGCTGGAGCGAAACTGCGAGGAGTTCGGGATCCCGATCTACTCGCTGGGCTCCGAGCGCCAGGGAATCGTCCACGTGATCGGTCCCGAGCTGGGGCTCACCCAACCGGGGACGACGATCGTCTGCGGCGACAGTCATACCTCCACCCATGGCGCCTTCGGGGCACTCGCGTTCGGGATCGGAACCTCCGAGGTCGAGCACGTGCTGGCGACCCAGTGCCTGGTCCAGAAGAAGCCGAAGACGATGCGGATCTCCTACGCGGGCGCCCTCGGCGCGGGGGTCACCCCCAAGGACCTGATCCTGGCGACGATCGGGCGGCTTGGCACCGGCGGCATGGTCGGCCATGCGGTCGAGTACTGCGGCCCCGCGATCGAGTCGCTCTCGATGCCCGGCCGGATGACGATCTGCAACATGACGATCGAGGGCGGTGGTCGGGCCGGGATGATCGCGCCGGACGAGACCACCATCGATTGGGTGAGGGGCCGTCCCGCGGCGCCCGAGGACTTCGACGCCACGGCCGAGCGCTGGCGCGAGCTGCCCACGGATCCGGAAGCGAGATTCGACGCCGAGGTCGAGATCGACGCCTCCGGGATCGCTCCGATGGTCACCTGGGGGACCAACCCCGGGATGGTGGTCGAGGTCACCGGCACTGTCCCCGACCCCGCGGCGATGGAGTCCGCTGCCGATCGTGAGTCGGCCGAGCGGGCGCTCGCCTACATGGCGCTCGAGCCCGGCATCCCCATGACCGAGGTCAGGCCGGAGCGGGTGTTCATCGGCTCCTGCACGAACTCGCGGGTCGAGGATCTGCGCGAGGCGGCGGCGGTCGTCGATGGGCGCAGGGTGGCCGATTCGGTGCGGGGGATGGTTGTCCCCGGCTCACAGGCGGTGAAGGCAACCGCCGAGGCGGAGGGCCTCGACGAGGTCTTCCGCGCCGCCGGCTTCGAGTGGCGGGAGGCGGGTTGCTCGATGTGTCTGGGCATGAACCCGGACACCCTGACGGAGGGCGAGCGCTGCGCCTCGACCTCCAACCGCAACTTCGAGGGCCGCCAGGGCAAGGGGGGCAGGACCCACTTGGTCAGCCCGAGGATGGCCGCCGCCGCTGCCATCGAGGGGCATTTCGTGGACATCAGAGACTGGAGCTGAAGATGAGGCCGATCGATGTCATCGAGGGTGCCGTATCCGTTCTGGACCGCGCGGATGTCGACACCGACCAGATCATTCCCAAGCAGTTCCTCAAGCGGGTCGAGCGGACTGGCTTTGGCGAGTTCCTCTTCTACGACTGGGTTCGCGACGGCGAGATCGAGCTGGAGCCGAACCCGATTCTGGTCACGGGGCGCAACTTCGGCTGTGGCTCCTCGCGCGAGCATGCCCCCTGGGCACTGCAGGATTTCGGCTTCGAGGCGATCGTCGCCCCCTCCTTCGCCGACATCTTCTATTCGAACTGCACCAAGGTCGGGTTGCTGCCGGTGATCCTCGACGAGCAGCGCTGCCGCGCCGTCGCCGAGGCGGGCGAGGCGCGGATCGACGTCGACGATGAGACCGTCACCTGCGCTGCCGGCGTTTTCGGGTTCGAGGTCGAGCCCGATGTCAAGCACCGCCTGCTGAACGGCCTTGACGACATCGGCATCACCCTGGAGAACTCGGCGGCGATCGATGCCTTCGAGTCCTCCGGAGACGCCGATCGGGGTCCGGTGACGACCGCGCTATGAGCGCCGAGGGGGGCCTGCAGCCGATGAACAGCGGTCCGCGCGAGTGGGACGCCGATTCCTACGACGTCGTCTCCGACCCCCAGTTCTCCTGGGGGATGGAGGTTCTCGAGCGGCACGACCTCGCCGGCGACGAGGTCGTGCTCGACGCCGGGTGCGGCTCGGGCCGGGTGACGTCGGAGCTTCTGAAGCGCATCCCGGACGGCCGGCTGTTGGCGGTCGATGCCTCCGAGGCGATGATCGCGAAGGCGCGCGATCGTCTCGGTGGCGAGGTCGAGTACATGGTCGCGGACCTCTCCACCCTGGAGCTCGGCGAGCAGGTGGACGTGATCTTCTCGACCGCGACCTTTCATTGGATCCTCGACCATGACCAGCTCTTCCGGCGGCTGCGTGCGGTGCTGCGGCCCGGAGGGCGCCTGATCGCCCAGTGTGGGGGCGAGGGCAACGTAGCCGAGCATGCGAAGACGATCGCGGCCGTGGCGGCGCGTCCGGAATTCGCGAAGCACCTGAGCCAGATGACGGGGATGTGGAACTTCGCTGCGCCCGAGGTCACGGAAGGCAGGCTCAGAGATGCCGGGTTCTCTGAGGTGAGCTGCTGGCTGGAGCCGAAGCCCGTGCAACCCGAGCGGCCGCTCGAGTTCACCTCCACCGTCACCCTCGGCCCGCTTCTGGCCCAGCTTCCCGCCGAGGAGCGACACTCGTTCGCCCAGGCGGTCCTCGACGAATCGCCGCAGCCGCTCGTGCTCGATTACGTTCGCCTCAACATCGAAGCACTCGCAACCACCTGATTGATCTGCGCTCCGTCTACCCGTAGCTATCCATAGAGTCCCGACGATGTCGAGCGCACCACGCATAGTCGTCCTGCCTGGGGACGGGATCGGACCGGAGATCGTCGCTGCGGCGCGGCAACTGCTCGACATTCTCGGCGAATTCACCTACGACGAGCGACTCCTGGGGGGCGCCTCCATCGACGCCCACGGCACTGCCCTCGCCGACGAGGTCCTCGAGGCCTGCCTCGCCTCCGACGCGGTCCTTCTGGGAGCGGTCGGCGGGCCGAAATGGGACGCCACCGACCCTGGCGCGCCGCGCCCCGAGCAGGGCCTGCTCGGCCTGCGCAAGGGGATGGGCCTCTATGCAAACCTGCGGCCGGTGCGGCCCAGCCCCGCGCTGGTCGCCTCCAGCCCGTTGCGCGAGGAGCGGATCGCCGGCACCGACCTGCTCGTCGTTCGCGAGCTTACCGGGGGCATCTACTTCGGCGACAGCGGTCGCGACGAAGATGTCGCGCACGACACCTGCGAGTACTCGGTTGCCGAGATCGAGCGGATCGCCCGCGCCGGTTTCGAGGCGGCCCGCCGCCGCGCAGAGGGATCGCGCCGCAGGCCTCACGTCACCTCGGTCGACAAGGCCAACGTGCTGGAGACCTCACGCCTGTGGCGCGAGGTAGTCGGCGGCATCGCCGCCGAGTACCCCGACGTCGAGCTCGAACACCTGCTGGTCGACAACGCCGCGATGCAGCTGGTCTCGCGCCCGGCCGACTTCGACGTGATCCTCACCGAGAACCTCTTCGGCGACATCCTCAGCGATGAGGCCGCGATGCTGACCGGATCGCTGGGAATGCTCCCCTCGGCAAGCCTCGGCGCCGACGGCGACCCCGGCCTCTTCGAGCCGGTCCACGGCTCCGCACCCGATATCGCCGGCAGAGGAGTCGCCAACCCGCTCGCCACCTTCCTCTCCGTCGCGATGATGCTGCGTCACGGCCTCGGCCGCCCCGACGATGCCGCCCGGATCGAGTCCGCGGTCGACACCGTCCTCGAGCGCGGCCTTCGCACTCCGGATCTGGCCAGTGGGACACTCGCGCGGCCCCCGCTGGCCGAGGTTCCGCCGGAGGTCGAGGTCGGCACCGCGGAGATGACAACGGCTGTCTTGGCTGAGCTCTCGCTGTAGGTCATACTTCTGCCCCATGGATTCCGCCGAGCTGATCTGGCAAAACGGGGAGTTCGTCGCCTGGGGGGACGCCAAGGTGCATGTCCTGAGCCACGGGCTGCACTACGGGACCGGCGTGTTCGAGGGGATCCGCTGCTACGAGACCGAGCGCGGGCCGGCGATCTTTCGCCACCCGGAGCACCTCGAGCGGCTCGAGAAGTCTGCCGAGCTCTATTACTTCGACCTTCCCTATTCGGCAGAGGAGCTGCGCGACGCGACCCATGAGCTGATCCGCCGTAACGGGCTGCGCTCCTGTTACATCCGCCCTCTGGCCTTTCGGGGGTACGGCGAGATGGGGCTGTTCGCGCAGAGCGCGCCGATCGAGGTGATCATCGCCACCTGGCCCTGGGGCGCCTACCTCGGCGAGGAGGGGAAGAAGCACGGCATCCGCACCAAGGTCTCCTCATGGCGGACGATCTCGGGTGACAGCTTGATACCCCACGCGAAGGCCTCCGGCCAATACCTCAACTCGATTCTTGCCAAGACCGAGTCGGCGAACGCCGGCTACGACGAGGCGATCCTGCTGGACCAGCACGGCTGCGTCTCGGAGGGCTCCGGGGAGAACGTCTTCGTCGTCCGCAACGGTGTCCTCTGCACCCCGGGGCACACCTCCGCGATCCTCGATGGGATTACCAGGGCGTCCGTGATCCAGATCGCCACGGACCTTGGCTACAGAGTCGAGGAGCGAGACATCGCGCGGGCCGAGCTGTATCTCGCCGACGAGGTATTCCTCACCGGCACCGCCGCCGAGCTGGTGCCGGTGCGCTCGGTCGACGACCACGAGCTGGGCGAGCCGGGGGAGACGACCAGGGTAATTCAAGCCAAGTTCGAGGACGCACTGTGCGGTCGCGCCGAGGAGTACCTGGAGTGGCTCGAGTTCGTCGAGGTGCCGGCCGGCGTTGACCGACCGAGTAAGGTCGGTTCCTGATGCAACGTCGTTTTGAGGCAATCGGGCGAATTACCGCAGCCGCCTAGCGGCTGGCGCGGCGACGCCGCGCAGGCGGGCCTGCAGGCCCTCTCCCCGATCCCTCGAACGAAAGGCATCAGATGGAACAGGTAACCCTCTATGACACCACCTTGCGCGACGGCATGCAGGGCGAGGGTATGTCGCTCTCGGCGGCGGAGAAGGCGCGCGTTGTCGGCGCCCTCGACGCTCTCGGGGTGAGGCTGATCGAGGCCGGCTTCCCCAGCTCCAACCCGAAGGAGATCGAGCTGTTCGGGATGCTCTCCGAGCTGAAGTTGGAGCAGGCGACGATCTGCGCCTTCGGGATGACGCGCCGCCGCGACGTAGCCACCGCCGAGGACGACCCCGCGCTGCGCGTCCTGGTCGAGTGCTTCGCGCCGGTGGTGACGCTGGTCGGCAAGACCTGGGGGCTGCACCTGGAGAAGGTGACCAGGGTTTCGCGCGAGGAGAACCTGGCGATGATCGCCGACTCGGTCGCCTTCTGCCGCGCCGAGGGCAAGCGCGTCGTCTACGACGCCGAGCACTTCTTCGACGGCTTCCGGGAGGACCCGGGCTATGCCCTGGAATGCGCGCGCGCCGCGGTCGACTCGGGTGCCGAGAACGTCAGCCTCTGCGACACCAACGGCTCCAGCCTCCCCGACCAGGTGGCCGACGCCACCGGGGCGGTCGTCAGGGCGTTCTCCGGGGAGGAGGCTGGTGTCGGCATCCATGTCCACAACGACGCCGAGTGCGGTGTCGCCAACTCGCTGGCGGCGGTGCGCGAAGGCGCCCGGCTCGTCCAGGGCACGGTCAACGGCTACGGTGAGCGCTGCGGCAATGCCAACCTGGTCTCGATCCTCCCGGCGCTGCAACTGAAGATGGGCTTCGATGTGGTCGACCCCGACAAGTTGGCGAGCCTGGCCGAGACGGCCCACCTAATCGACGAGCTCTGCAACGTCACCCCCGATCCCGACCAGCCCTACGTGGGGCGCAACGCCTTCGCGCACAAGGGCGGGATGCACGTCGCCGGCGTCGCCGCCGACGCGCGGACCTTCGAGCACCTCGATCCGGCGGCGGTCGGCAACGAGCGCGCGATCCTTCCCTCCGAGCTCTCGGGCAAGGCAACGATTCGCAGCCAGGCCGAGCAGGCGGGGCTGGAGATCGACGAGGCAGCGGCGGAGCGTGCCGTCGAGAGGCTGAAGGAGCGCGAGCACCGTGGCTACCACTACGAGGCGGCGCCCGCGTCCTTCGAGCTGCTTCTGCGCCGTGAGGCGGGGGCATACCGGCCGTTGTTCGAGCTGGAGAGCTTTCGTGTCACCACCGAGAAGCAGGAGGGCGGGCGGGTGCAGACCGAGGCGACCATCAAGGTGGTGGTCGACGGACAGCGCTACGTGAAGGTCGCCGAGGGCAATGGCCCTGTCAACGCGCTCGACCGGGCGCTGCGCTCCGCGATCGTCGACCACCATCCGCACCTCGCCGACATTGAGTTGACCAACTACAAGGTGCGGATCCTCGACGAGACACATGGCACCCAGGCGGTCACGCGGGTTCTGCTCGACTCCTCCGACGGCGAGCGCGAGTGGGGGACGATTGGAGTCTCGGAGAACATCATCGAGGCCTCCTGGGAGGCGCTGGTCGATTCGCTGGAGTACGCCTTCCAACCACGATGACCGAGCCGCAGGACAACGAACAGATCCCGCTCGCCAACCCCGAGATCGGGGCGCGCGAGGAGGAGCTGGTGCTCGAGGTGCTGCGCTCGCGGCGGCTCTCGCTGGGCCCGATGGGGGAGCGCTTCGAGCGCGCCTTCGCCGATTGGCTCGGGGTCCCCGACGCCGTCGCCGTCTCGAGCGGGACGACGGCGCTTCACCTCGGGGTCCGGGAGCTTGGATGGGGCTCCGGCGACGAGGTCCTGACCACCCCGTTCAGCTTCGTCGCCTCGGCCAATTGCCTTCTCTACGAGGGTGCGCGGCCGGTCTTCTGCGACGTCGACCCCGATAGCCTGAACCTCGACCCGGCAGCCGCCGAGGCCGCGGTGGGCGGACGGACGGTGGGCGTCCTGCCCGTCCACATCTTCGGCTACCCGGCGGCGATACCGGAGCTGGAGGGGCTCGCTTCGCGGCACCGGCTCGGCCTGCTGGAGGACGCCTGTGAGGCGCTCGGCGCGGTCGATGCCGAGGGAATGCCGGTCGGTGCCCGGGGTAACCTCGCGACCTTCGCGTTCTACGCGAACAAGCAGCTGACCACGGGAGAGGGGGGGATGATCGTTCCCAGGGGGCCCGAGGAGGCCGTCCGGCTGCGATCGGCCCGCAACCAGGGCCGCGCCGCCGATATGGGGTGGCTCGACCACGGTGGTCTCGGCTTCAACTACCGACTCTCCGACCTCGCGGCCGCGCTCGGTGTCGCCCAGTTGGAGAAGCTCGACGCGATGCTCGCGGATCGCGCCCGGGTGGCGGCGCTCTACGCGGAGGGCCTTGCCGGCATCGACGGCCTGCGGACGCCGAGTCCCGGGCACGGGGCGGCGCGGCGCAGCTGGTTCGTCTATGTGGCTCGCCTGCCCGACGGCGCCGACCGCGACACGACCGTCACTCGGCTCGCTGAACGCGGCGTCCCGAGCAAGGCCTACCTCCCCTGCATCCACCTCTTCCCACACCTGCGCGAGCTCGGCTACCGCGAGGGTGAGTTCCCGGTTGCCGAAGCCGCCTCGGCGCATACGCTGGCTCTGCCCTTCTTCCCGTCGATGAGCGAGTCCCAGATCTCGCGTGTATGCGAGGCTCTCGCCGAATCCCTTCGCTGATGTCGCGCTTTCGCAAAGACCCCGACCCGCGCTTCTGGCAGCTCAATCGCTCGATCGAGTTCGACTGGCGACTGGCGCCCTACGACATCGACCAGTCGCAGGCCCATGCCCGCGGGCTACGCGAGATCGGCGTCCTCGACGCCGAGGAGCTGGCGGCAATCGACGCCGGCCTCGAGCGGGTCCGTGCGCACATGGGCGAGCACGGGTTCCGGTTCGAGGACGCCGATGAGGACATCCACATGGCGATCGAGCGGCTGCTCGGCGAGGAGGTCGGGCCGCTAGCGGGCAAGCTGCACACCGGTCGCTCGCGCAACGACCAGGTCGCGACCGACGTGGCGATGGTCGTCCAGGCTCACTCGCTGCGCGCGATCGAGCTGGCCGGCGCGGCGATGCGGCGGCTCCTCAGCCTCGCCGAGGCCCATCGTGACTGGCCGATGCCCGGCTACACCCATCTGCAGCGTGCGCAGCCGGTCTATCTCGGGCACCATCTGCTCGCCTACTTCTGGATGCTCGCCCGCGATGTCCTGCGTTTCCAGTTCGCCCTCGACAGCGCCGGCGTGATGCCGCTCGGCTCGGGCGCGCTGGCCGGCGTCAACTGGAATATCGACCGCAACGCGGTGGCCGGCGACCTCGGTTTTTCTCACGTCAGCCCGAATTCGATCGACGGAGCCTCCAACCGCGACTTCGTCCTCGACTACCTCGCCGCCGCCTCGGCCTGCGCGATGCACCTCTCGCGGCTCGGCTCCGAGATCGTGATCTGGTCCAGCAGCGAGTTCGGCTTCTGCGAGTTGGACGAGTCGTTCTCCTCGGGCTCAAGCATCATGCCCCAGAAGGTCAACCCCGACTCGGCGGAGCTATTACGAGCGAAGAGCCCGCGCATCGCCGCGAGCTACGCCTCGGTGGTCGGCATGATGCACGCGCTGCCGCTCACCTACGGCAAGGACATGCAGGAGGACAAGGAGCCGCTGTTCGACGCGATCGATACGGTTGAGATCTGCCTCGACGTGACCGAGGGGATGCTCGCGGGGATCGCCTTCGACAGGGAGCGAATGGAGGCGGCCTCTGGCGACGAGATGCTCGCCGCGACCGAGATCGCCGATCTGCTGGTAGGCAAGGGAGTGCCCTTCCGCGAGGCCCACGGGATCGTCGGCGGCCTCGTCCGCGAGGTGGTGGAGCAGGACCGGGCGCTCTCAGACCTGACTCCCGAGGAGCTGGCCAAGCACTCCGAGCACCTCGACGAGTCCTACTACGAGGTGCTGAAGACGAGCAGCTGGCTGGAGTCGAAGCGGATCGAGGGCGGGACCGGCTCCGAGGCGCTGGGGAGGCAGATCGATGCTGCCCGCGAGACGCTGGCGGCCGTCGAGGCGAGGGTCGACGAAGAGCGCTCTTGAGCGTTGCACCGACAGCGAATGAGGAACGGCTTGGAGCCGCCTTCTTCGATCGCTCGGTCCATGAGGTGGCGCGCGAGCTGATCGGCTGTCGCCTCTTCCACGGCGACTGTGGTGGGATCGTCGTCGAGACTGAGAGCTACGAGCGCGACGACCCGGCCTGCCATGCCTACGCCGGCCTCACCCGGCGCACCGAGGTCCTCTTCGGACCTCCCGGCCGCGCCTACGTGTACCTCTCATACGGCATCCACAGTCTGCTCAACGCAGTCGCCGAACCGGTCGGCGAGGCGGCGGCTGTGCTGATCCGCGCCCTGGAGCCGACCGCGGGGCTGGCGCAGATGCACGCCCGGCGCGGCGGCCGTCCCGACCACGATCTCTGCGCGGGGCCCGGCAAGCTGACCGAGGCGCTCGGCATCGACCTCGGCGCCAACGGCTTCGATCTAGGCCGCGACCCATTCCTCCTCCTCCCGCCCGAGCCTGATTGGTCCGGCGAGGTCGTAGCCGGCCCCCGAATCGGCATCACCAAAGCGGTCGAGCGGCCCTGGCGCTTCTGCGCCCGCGGCAGCCGCTTCCTTTCCCGGCCCCTGCCCCGCTAACCCGCCGTGACACCGCCACCGGTCCCGCTGCCGCCGGAGGGGGGCGGCGCAGCCGGTTCCGCCGGTTCGGCGGGAGTCGCATGGGGAGCTTCGGCTGGTTCGGGGCTTTCCGGTCCGGTCGATTCTCCTGGCGCCGCTTCCGTTTCGGTCGTGGGGGCGGCGGGCGTAAAGGTCGAGCCCGAAGAGGAGTGGCTCTTGCCTTCCTTCTTTTCGGCCGCTCGTTCGGCCTTGATCTGCTCCCAGGCGTTGATCACGCTGGCCCAGATCAGCGCCGGAAAGGTCCCGCCCATCACCGGGCCGCCGTTGTAGAGCGTGGTCATCGGGGTCGTCGTGTCGGCGTAGCCGACCCAGACGCACGCGGTCACTTCGGAGACGCCGCCGCAGAACCAGGCGTCGCCGTTGTTCTCCGTGGTGCCCGTCTTCCCCCACTGGCCGGGGACGCCGATGTTGGCGTGGGTGCCGGTTCCGCTGCTGACAACGGTTTCGAGGATGCTCTTAGCTTGGCTCGCGACGCCGGCCGAGATCACCTGCGAGTGGAGCGGCTGGTTGTCGCCGCCCTTGATCGTGTGCCCTTCCTTGTCGGTGACCTTGGTGTAGGCGACGGGGCTGTCGCCCGGTTTCGGTGCCAGCGTTCCGCTGACGCGGTCGCCGCCATTGCCGATCGTCGAGTAGGCGTAGGTCCAGCCCATCGGGGTCACCCCGTCCTTCAGCCCCCCGAGCACCATCGCAGGGTTGGTCGAAATCGGGTCCGCGTAGCCCATCTTGTGAATGGTCGCGGCGATCGAACGGGTTCGATCGTGGATCGTCTTCCCCTTCAGGCCTTCCAGCGCCAGCTGGGAGTAGATCGAGTTGTCCGAGTAGGTGGTCGCGCAAACGATGTCGCAGGATCCGAGATAGGCGCCTTCGTCGTTGTGCACTTCGAACCGTTCCTGACCGTTCTTGCCGAAGTGGAATACCTGCGGCGCCGATTCGTAGACGGTGTACGGGGAGATTCCCTCCTCGAGGGCGGTGACCAACTCGAATGGCTTGATCGAGGAGCCGGGCTGGCGGTGGCCCTGGGTCGCCAGGTTGAAGGGCTTCGTTTCGAAATTTGGCCCGCCGACCATCGCCTTGACCCCGGCGTTGCGGTTGTCTAGCACCACCACCGAAGCGGTCGCGGGCAGATAGCCGAGGTAGGACCTGACCGCTTCTTCGGCCGCGCTCTGAAGCTTCAGGTCGAGGGTGGCCTTGACTGTGAGGCCGCCGAAGAAGGCCTTCGCCGCACCGTAGCGTTCGACCAGCTGTTGGCGGAGCCAGGCGGTGAAATAGGGCGCCTTGGATTCAAATTTTGGCGGCTCGATGTCGGCGGGGGCCGGCAGTGCCTGCCTTATCCCTTCGTCGTACTGCTCATGGGTGATGTACCCCTGTTCGTCCATCTTTTCGAGCACCAGATTGCGGCGCCCGAGCGCGTTTTCGGGGTAGGCCTTCGGGTCGTATGCCGACGGCGAGGCGATGATCGCCGCCAGTGTCGCCGCCTCCCAGGGCTCGAGCACCGAGGCGCATGGCTCGGTTGTCGTCCCGCAGCCGGGGTGTGCCTTGCCGAAGTAGGTGCGGGCGGCGGCCTCCATCCCGTAGGCGCCCTCGCCGAAGTAGATCGTGTTCAGGTACTCGGTGAGGATCTTGTCCTTGCTCCAGTGGTGCTCGAGCCGGTAGGCGAGCGCCGCCTCGCGGAACTTCTCGAGGATCGTGCGGCTGCTCTGAGCGGCGAGCGCGTTCTTGACGAACTGCTCGGTGATCGTCGAAGCGCCTTGCTGGGCACTTTGGCTGAGCAGGTCGCGGACGAGGGCGCGGGCGATGCCCGGGAAATCGACTCCGCTGTGTTCGTAGAAGCGCGAGTCCTCGATCGAGACCACCGCGTTCTTTATGTTGGGGGAGATCTGTCCTGAGCTGAGCAGGATTTTGTTCTGGTCGCTGGTCAGGGTGCCGATCGGGTCGCCGTTGGCGTCGACGACCTCGCTGTTCTTCGACGCCTTGTACTGAGCGAAGTTGTAGATCGCAGGCAGGTCCTGAGAGACCGCCATCATCATCCCGAAGACCATTGAGACGAGCGCGAGGACGCTGAGGCCGAGCAGGACGAAGAGCACGCGCAGCTTCTTCAGCCGCGGCTTGGCGCGCTTGGACGGAAGTGCCGGCGGCACCGGCGGCGGCGATGCGCCTCCCCGCCGACGTGGCTTTGTTCCTAGGACCGCCATCGAGAGGCTCGGCATGGCTCTACCCGCCGAGCGGAGGCGGCAGTCTAGCATTGGCTGGATGGCGGACCTGACGCTCAACGCGGTCGACGTTCTGCCGGCGGGGATGCTCGGGAAACAGCTTTCCGCCGGTCGCCCGCTGCGCGTGAAGCTCGGCATTGACCCGACCACGCCCGATATCCACCTCGGCCACACCGTGGTCCTGGAGAAGCTGCGCGAGTTCCAGCAGGCCGGCCACACGGTCGTTCTAATCAGTCGGCGACTTCACCGCCCGTGTCGGCGATCCGAGCGGGCGCTCAGCCCAGCGGCCCGTACCCTCGGCCGAGGAGATCGAGGCCAACGCGGCGACCTATCAGGAGCAGGCATTCAAGGTTCTCGACCGCGACCTGACTGAGGTCCGCTTCAACAGCGAGTGGCTGCGGATGGAGCCCGAGGCCCTGCTGGGGTTGCTTGCCCAGACCACGGTCGCCCGCCTTCTCGAGCGCGACGATTTTCAAAAGCGGATGGCCGCAGGGCAACCGGTCGCCGCCCTGGAGCTTCTCTATCCCCTGTTGCAGGGCTATGACTCGGTTGCGATCGAGGCAGATGTCGAGCTGGGGGGGACCGACCAGAAGTTCAACCTGCTCTTCGCTCGCGATATCCAGGCCGCCTACGGCCAGCAGCCACAGTCGATCCTGACGATGCCGATCCTGGTCGGAACCGACGGCACCCAGAAGATGAGCAAGTCGCTGGGCAACTACGTCGGCGTTACCGACGCACCCGAGGAGATGTTCGGCAAATTGATGAGCATCCCCGACGAGGCGATGGCCTCCTACTTTCGCCTGCTGCTCAGCGATGAAAGCCCGGACCGGCCTCCCAACGAGGCCAAGCGCGAGCTGGGCCGGAGGATCGTCGACCGCTATCACGGCGCCGGGGCGGGCGACGGTGCCGAGCATCGCTTCAACCAGATCCACGTCCTGAAGGGGGTGCCCAGCGATATCGCCGAGATCGACCCGACTCCCTACAGGGACAACGACAACGGGCGGATCCATATGCCCTTGCTGATCGGACGCGTATTCGGGAAGAGCTCCAGCGAGGCGCGGCGCTTGATCCAGCAGGGGGCCGTGAAGATCGACGGGGAGACCCTGGCCGCCGACGCCTGGGACGTCGAACCCGACGCCATCGAGGGCAAGGTCGTCCGGGTTGGCAAGCGGCACTTCAAGAGGGTCGTGACCCGCGGCTAGGCAAACGAGGGCCGCAGCGCTATACTCCCGCGTCCTTCCGGGGCTGGCCTGTGCCTGCTCCGTGCGTGAAGAGCGGCGAACCCCGCCGCAGAGGCGCAGCGGTCTTTGAAAACTGAGCAGCGTGCATTCCGCGGGCCCACGGGCCTGCGGATGTTTGAGCCCGATCCACTCGGTGCGCCAGCGCGCCGGGTGGTCTGATTTACCCGTCATGCCGGCCGTCGAGTTTGTGTACCCGTCGGCCAGCCAGGCATGGCAGCTCTCTGTAAGAAGTACCTTTCACGGAGAGTTTGATCCTGGCTCAGGACGAACGCTGGCGGCGTGCTTAACACATGCAAGTGGTGCGACGAACCAGGGCTTGCCCTGGGGCAAAGCCGCGAACGGGTGAGTAACACGTGGGTAACCTGCCCCGATGACCGGGACAACCCGAGGAAACTCGGGCTAATACCGGATGTGGTGCACAGGCAAAAGCCTATGTACAAAAGGAAGCTTCGGCCTCCGCATTGGGAGGGGCCCGCGGCCCATTAGCTTGTTGGTGGGGTTACGGCCTACCAAGGCAACGATGGGTAGCTGGTCTGAGAGGACGATCAGCCACACTGGGACTGAGACACGGCCCAGACTCCTACGGGAGGCAGCAGTGGGGAATCTTGCGCAATGCGCGAAAGCGTGACGCAGCAACGCCGCGTGGGGGAAGACGGCCTTCGGGTTGTAAACCCCTTTCAGGAGGGACGAAGGTTCACCGGTGAATAGCCGTGTGGATTGACGGTACCTTCAGAAGAAGCTCCGGCTAACTACGTGCCAGCAGCCGCGGTAATACGTAGGGAGCAAGCGTTGTCCGGAATCATTGGGCGTAAAGCGCGCGTAGGTGGCCCTGTAAGTCCGTTGTGAAAGTCAAAGGCTCAACCTTTGAAAGCCGATGGATACTGCAGGGCTAGAGTCCGGAAGAGGCGAGTGGAATTCCTGGTGTAGCGGTGGAATGCGCAGATATCAGGAGGAACACCAATAGCGAAGGCAGCTCGCTGGGACGGTACTGACACTGAGGCGCGAAAGCGTGGGGAGCGAACAGGATTAGATACCCTGGTAGTCCACGCCGTAAACGATGGGCACTAGGTGTGGGAGGTGTCGACTCCTCCCGTGCCGTCGCTAACGCACTAAGTGCCCCGCCTGGGGAGTACGGCCGCAAGGCTAAAACTCAAAGGAATTGACGGGGGCCCGCACAAGCAGCGGAGCATGTGGTTTAATTCGACGCAACGCGAAGAACCTTACCTGGGCTTGACATGTAGGTGACCGCCGTGGAAACACGGTTTTCCTTCGGGACACCTTCACAGGTGGTGCATGGCTGTCGTCAGCTCGTGTCGTGAGATGTTGGGTTAAGTCCCGCAACGAGCGCAACCCCCGTCCTATGTTGCCAGCATTCAGTTGGGGACTCATGGGAGACTGCCGGTGACAAACCGGAGGAAGGTGGGGATGACGTCAAGTCATCATGCCCCTTATGTCCAGGGCTACACACGTGCTACATTGGCGCATACAAAGGGTTGCAATACCGTGAGGTGGAGCGAATCCCAGAAAGTGCGTCTCGGTTCGGATTGGAGGCTGAAACTCGCCTCCATGAAGGTGGAGTTGCTAGTAATCGCGGATCAGCAATGCCGCGGTGAATACGTTCCCGGGCCTTGTACACACCGCCCGTCACACCACGAAAGCGAGCAACACCCGAAGCCGGTGGCCTAACCCTCTGGGAGGGAGCCGTCGAAGGTGGGGCCCGTGATTGGGGTGAAGTCGTAACAAGGTAGCCGTAGCGGAAGCTGCGGCTGGATCACCTCCTTTCTAGGGAGACCTAGAACGTCGACCGGGCTCCCCGTTGGCTATGCGCCATCGGGAACGCTGCTCAGTTTTGAGAGACCGCCGGCGGAACCACCGCCGCGTGTGCCTCGGTGGACCTTGAAAACTGCACAAGGCCAATATGGGTATTTAATTTGCGACCCGTCGCTTCGGCGTTGGGTCGTATCACCGTCAAGATGTTAAGGGCTTACGGTGGATGCCTTGGCACCAGGAGTCGATGAAGGACGTGGACGGCTGCGATAAGCCGCGGTGAGGCGCTGAACAGCCTTTGACCCGCGGATCTCCGAATGGGAAAACCCGGCGCCGGTAATGCGGCGTCATCCAGCGGTGAATACATAGTCGCTGGAAGGCAACCGGGGGAACTGAAACATCTAAGTACCCCGAGGAACAGAAATCAACCGAGACTCCCTTAGTAGTGGCGAGCGAAAGGGGATCAGCCTAAACCTGACAGGTGTAAGCGGGCACGCGTTGCCTGTCGGGGGTTGTAGGACGTCACGCCCGAGCCGTGCCTGGCTCGGCGGCAGTTACAAAATCAGGTGTTAGCCGAAGCGAGTGGAACCTCGCACCACAGAGGGCAATCGTCCCGTAGGTGAAAGCGCACTGATCTGCCGACTGACGTTCCTGAGTAAGACCGCACCCGTGAAACGCGGTCTGAATCCGGGGGGACCACCCTCCAAGGCTAAGTACTACCTGGTGACCGATAGTGAACTAGTACCGTGAGGGAAAGGTGAAAAGCACCCCTGAAGGGGAGTGAAATAGTACCTGAAACCGTAAGCTTACAAGTGGTCGGAGCACCTTCGGGTGTGACGGCGTGCTTTTTGCATCACGAGCCGGCGAGTTACTCGTCAGTGGCAAGGTTAAGCGATGAGCGGAGCCGTAGCGAAAGCGAGTCTGAACAGGGCGACACAGTCATTGGCGGTAGACCCGAAACTGAGCGAGCTATCCATGGGCAGGCTGAAGCGGGGGTAAGACCTCGTGGAGGGCCGAACCGACCTAGGTTGAAAACTGGGCGGATGACCTGTGGATCGGAGTGAAAGGCTAATCAAGCTCAGAGATATCTGGTTCTCTCCGAAATATATTTAGGTATAGCCTCGAGTATTTGCGTGGCGGCCGTAGAGCACTGTTTGGACTAGGGGCCCTACCAGGTTACCGACTTCAGGCAAACTCCGAAGACCGTTACGGTTAGCTCGGGAGTCAGTGTGCGGGGGATAAACTTCGTACGCAAAAGGGGAACAACCCAGACCATCAGCTAAGGACCCTAAGTGCTAGCTAAGTGGCAAACGATGTCCGAATGCAGTGACAACCAAGAGGTTGGCTTAGAAGCAGCCACCCTTGAAAGAGTGCGTAACAGCTCACTGGTCAAGTGTTCGGGCGCGGATAATTCAACGGGGCTCAAGCTAGCCTCCGAAGCTATGGGTGTGCAGGCCTGCGGGCTCTGCACGCGGTAGGAGAGCGTTCCAGCTGCGTGAAGCGGATGCGTAAGCCTCCGTGGAGCGGCTGGAAGTGAGAATGCCGGCATGAGTAACGAAAGAGGGGTGAGACTCCCCTCCACCGATTGTCCAAGGTTTCCTGAGTAAAGTTCGTCTGCTCAGGGTTAGTCGGGACCTAAGGCGAGGCCGAAAGGCGTAGCCGATGGCCAACAGGTTGATATTCCTGTACCACGTCGAATCCGTTATGACCGATGGGGGGACGGGGAAGGGTAAGGGAACCCAGGCGATGGTCGTCCTGGGGCAAGCACGTAGCTAGTCGTCGTAGGGAAATCCGCGACGGCGTTTTGACGCGAGGTGCGATGCCAGCTGGCTTGACCGCCGGCCAGTCCTCAATCCCATGCCTCCAAGAAAATCCTCTAGGCAGGACTCGCGTGCCCGTACCTATAACCGACACAGGTGGACAAGTAGAACATACTGAGGTGAGCGAGCTAACTCTCGTTAAGGAACTCGGCAAAATCGTCCCGTAACTTCGGGAGAAGGGACGCCCCGGTAGGGTGAACTCCGTACGGAGGGAGCCCGAGGGGGCCGCAGTGAATTGGTCCAAGCGACTGTTTACCAAAAACACAGGCCTCTGCTAAGTCGTAAGACGACGTATAGGGGCTGACGCCTGCCCGGTGCCGGAAGGTTACGCGGACTTGTTAGCGCTTCGGCGCAAAGCAGTGAAGCTAAGCCCCGGTAAACGGCGGCCGTAACTATAACGGTCCTAAGGTAGCGAAATTCCTTGTCGGGTAAGTTCCGACCTGCACGAATGGCGTAACGACTTGGACGCTGTCTCAACGAGAGGCTCGGTGAAATTAAAGTCTCGGTGAAGATGCCGAGTACCCGCGGCAAGACGGAAAGACCCCGTGAACCTTTACTGCAACTTGATATTGGAGTCTGGGGTATCTCGCTCAGGATAGGTGGGAGACTGTGAACCGACGGCCTTGGTCGTCGGGGAGTCAACCTTGAGATACCACCCTTGGTAGTCCGGGCTTCTAACACCGCGCCGTGATCCGGGCGGTGAACAGTGTCAGGTGGGCAGTTTGACTGGGGCGGTCGCCTCCTAAAATGTAACGGAGGCGCCCAAAGGTTCCCTCAGCACGGTTGGAAATCGTGCGTAGAGTGTAAAGGCAACAAGGGAGCTTGACTGCGAGACCGACGGGTCGAGCAGGAACGAAAGTTGGGCTTAGTGATCCGGCGGTTGCAAGTGGAAGCGCCGTCGCTCAACGGATAAAAGGTACTCCGGGGATAACAGGCTTATCGGTTCCAAGAGTCCACATCGACGAACCGGTTTGGCACCTCGATGTCGGCTCGTCGCATCCTGGGGCTGGAGTAGGTCCCAAGGGTTGGGCTGTTCGCCCATTAAAGCGGTACGCGAGCTGGGTTCAGAACGTCGTGAGACAGTTCGGTCCCTATCTGCCGTGGGCGTTGGAGAGTTGAGAGGAGTCATCCCTAGTACGAGAGGACCGGGATGAACGTGCCGCTGGTGTATCTGTTGTCCTGCCAAGGGCATCGCAGGTTAGCTACGCACGGAACGGATAACCGCTGAAAGCATCTAAGCGGGAAGCCGTCCTCAAGATGAGCTCTCCCATCCCCTTGAGGGAGTAAGACCCCTGGTAGACCACCAGGTTGATAGGCCGGCGGTGCAAGCGCAGTAATGCGCTCAGCCGACCGGTACTAATGGGTCGAGGGCTTGACGGATTTATTTCTTACCCTGAGGTCTTGTGCGGTTTTCAAGCTCCACCGGGGGGCGGTCTCGCAAAATTTCCGGTGGCGCATAGCGAGGGGGAGACACCTCTTCCCATTCCGAACAGAGCAGTTAAGCCCCTCAGCGCCGATGGTACTTGGAGGGCAACCTCCTGGGAGAGTAGGTCGCCGCCGGTTCCTGACTCTGGGCCGCCCTTCGGGGCGGCCCTTTGTCGTTCAACGGCTCAGATGCGGATAGCGAAGTCGCGATTGCCGGCCCCGCGCCGCACGCCCGCGCTCATAGCTTGCGGGCGGCGGCGGGATTGGCAGCTCGGCATCGTTCTCCCAACGGGCTCCAACCCGTACTCGCCGAGCGTCGCGAAGTCGATCAGCAGGTCAACGGCATCAGTCAGCCGTCCTGTGAATGTCGTCTTCGTGTCGAACATGAGTTCGTAAGCTACGAGGCCTTCCGGACGGCACCGGGATCCTGCAAGGAGGATTGCAATTCGTGCCTGTGGAGAGGTCAGTGATGCCCGTGATGGGACTTCTGCGGGCACCAGGGGTTGCCGGGAACGCCTGCACAGGGGTCAGGCATCGTCGGCAACTTCTTGGCCTTGGGCAGGGAGTGCATCACGACCTTCGACCGCCGCGGGTAGGAGGAGCCCGCCGGGCAGGGGGTCGTGCCGAGGATCTGGGTGTTGCATTCGACCTGTTGGAGAAGCGCTTCGTCGATCGTGCCCCCGCTGCTGATCGTTCCGCATCTCGATCCGGAGGTAAGCAATGACGCGGGCGTAAATCCGTCCGGAAGCTTGTTGCCCCGGAAGCAGTTGACGGGATTGCCTCCGAAGAAGGTGATAGCGCCGATGTCCCCGTTGGTCGCATTGCCGAAGAAGCCATTCTGGGAGAACTTGTTTTCGAAGATCTGGTTGCCCCAGTCGTCGTAGAGGCAGCCGTAGCCGAGAGACCCGGTCTCTTTACCGCCTTCGCAGTGCGCAATCGGGGGCGGGGTGTCCGTGTCGGGGAACGGCACCAGGAGCAGTCCCCAGGCGCCGTTATGGACTATCCGGTTGTTCATCACGGTGTCGAAGCGCCCTCCGGAGATCGAAATCCCGGTTCCGACCGGGCTCGATGCCGCGGTGCCGGCGCCTGGCACGTTGGGGTTGTTGTTGTCATGGATGTAGTTGTTGATCAGGGCCCAGCAGGAGATCGTGTGGGTGACCGGGCTTGTGGCGCCATTGGGACAACTGCCGTCCTGGGGCGAGGGGGCGTCGTCGTTATTCTGGCTGTTGGTGTCGAATCCGTCCTTGTTGTGGTCGAACTCGGAGTTCTTGACGATCACCTTGCCTCCCGAGTTGGTTCCCGAGTAGCCGAGCGCGCTGTACTGAGACCAGGAGTTCTGCATCGTCAGGTTGCAGACCTGACGGCAGGCGCCCTCGTAATAACCGGCGTCGTTGAAGTTGCTTGCATAGGTCTGATTCCATAGGCCGTTGCCGCGGGCATTGCTGGTGAAGATCCCGTATGTCGCCGCGGTTTCCTCGCCGTTGTAGAAGGTCGAGGTGGCATTTAGGTAGGTGCCCTTGAAGGCGCCCATGCCGATCCTCCCGCTACCGTCGCCCCCGTTCCACCAGATCTCATTGCCGTTGCCATCGGAGCCGGCGAGGAAGTTGCACGCGGTGAGATTTTCGACGCTGACGTTGTTCGCCTTCCAGACGACTATGCCGTTGCGGCCCAGCGCTTTTCCTTCTTCGCTGACCCCGAAGTCCTGAGCACCGGGCTTGCGCGAGCAGCGCGACGAGCCCGGCTTGGTGCCGTCGACGGTCACCCCGTTACGGTTCATGCCGCGCAGATGGAGGTTCGCCTTGCGGATCAGGACTCCGGCCGGCGGCGTCGCTCCCGGAGGGTGGACGCGGTCGCCTCGTTCGTGGTAGTCGCCCGGGGCGACCAGCACCCAGTCGCCGGGCTTCGCCGCGTCGACTGCAGCCTGGATCGTCTTGTATTTCCCCTTGGCACCGTGGAAGCTTCCAACACGCAGCACATGTGAGTGCGCGGCGGCGCTACTGCTGAGTGGTAGTGCCGCCGGCCCCAGAAGCGCGATTGCGAAGAGCAGCACCCGCATTGGGTTCCGAGTTCGATCGGTGCTGTTGTCGGCGTTCGCTCCCATGCTGTGAGCTGGCGCCTCCTCGCGCTGAGGATCCTACGCCCTTCGTCGGGGCATTTGCAAATTCGAGCACCAATGCCGCGGTCTCTGCCGGCTTCTCGACATTGGGCGAGTGGCCGGCCCCGGCGATCAGCTTGGTTTTGGCGCCAGGAACACCATGGCGGTATTCCGCCAGCCTTTCGGCCGGGTTGTCGACGATCTGCTCCTCGGCGCCCATGATCACAAGCAGCGGCTTGCCAGTTTCCTTCACCCGCTGGTCGAGCGGCTCTTCCTTCGTGTAGTCGTCGGACTCCTTGGGCGAGTCGTCGTACGCGCTGAACGTCATCCGGTCGACATCTTCGACGAACGCGTCGGGCACGTCGAAGCCGGGGGCGAAGGCGACCTCGAGCCCCTTCCTGACGGCGAAGTCGGGCTTGACGCGCCAGAAGAACTCACCAATCACGGGGGCAAAGCCGAGCTTTGCGACGAGGCCGAGGCTGCTTCCCGAGTGATCCGGCGGCGTATCGATGATCACCAGCTTCCTCACCAACGGTGGAGACCGTTCGGCGAGGGCGACCGCGACAGAGCCGCCGAGGGAGTGGCCGACGACGAGCGCGTCGCGAACCCCCAGCCGCCCCAGCGCCTGCGCTACCACGTCGGCCTGGTTTGGGACCGAATAGCCGGAGGACGGCTTTTCGGAGCCGCCGTGACCGAGCAGGTCGACTGCGATAACCCGGTGCGTGCGATCGAGCAGCGGCATCATTTTGTCCCACCAGTTGATCGCGCAGGTGAAGCAGTGGATCAGGACGATCGGGCTGGCGTCCCGCGGACCACGTTCGACCACCTGGAGGCCCCCGCCGGGAAGTCGGAGAATTCGCCCGCCGGGTTCGGTCACGCCCGCGGGCTTCGTTTCGCGATCCACCGTCAGGGTGTTGATGCCCAGCAGCACGAGCACCACGGCCACGATGCCGAGCAGGATCTTCCAGCCTCTCCCCATGCCGGTCGTTACCCTAGCCGACGCCATGGAGAAATTCGTGATTCAGGGCGGCGTACCGCTCTCCGGTGAGCTGACCGTCGCCGGCAACAAGAATGCCGCGCTGCCGATCCTCGCGGCCTGCCTGCTGACCGATGAGGAGCTGATCCTGCACCGGGTGCCGAGGATTCGCGACACAGAGGCGCAAATCGCTCTGCTGGAGCGCCTCGGGGTGGAGGTCGAGTGGGTTGCCGAAAACAGCGTTCGGCTGTGCGCCGCAGACCTCGATGGGGTCGCGGTCGACGATGATCTCTCGAGCAAGATCCGGGCTTCGTTTCTGCTCGCCGGGCCGCTCCTTGCCCGCTTCGGCGAGGCCAAGATGCCGCCACCGGGTGGCGACTTCATAGGTCGCCGCCGGCTCGACGCCCACCTCGACGCCTTCATCGACCTCGGCGCCCGAGTGGCGGGCGACCGCTGGATCGAGCTGACTGCTCCCGCCGGTGGCCTGCGGGCCTGCGCGATCTTCATGGACGAGCCCTCGGTGATGGGGACCGAGAACGCGCTGATGGCCGCCGCGCTCACGCCGGGGGAGACGACTATCGGCAACGCCGCCTGCGAGCCGCACGTCCAGGACCTGGCCCGCCTGTTGACCAGGATGGGCGCTCAGGTCGACGGGGTCGGCTCTAACGTGATGACCGTGCACGGCCGCGACCGGCTCGGAGGCGCCGAGCACACGATCACACCGGATCACATCGAGGTCGGCAGCTTCATGGCGCTTGCCGCGGCCACCGGGGGCGCGCTGCGGATCCATGACGCCGGGCCGACCGACCTGGTGATGATTCGCCGCCAGTTCCGCCGCCTTGGGCTCGAGTCGGTGGTCGAGGGGGATGACGTGGTGGTGCCGCCGGGACAGTCGCTGCGGATCCGCAGCGACCTCGGGGATGCGATCCCGAAGATCGAGGACGGCCCGTGGCCCGCCTTTCCAGCCGACCTGACCTCCATCGCGCTGGCCCTCGCCACGCAGGCCGAGGGAGAGATCCTGATCTTCGAGAAGATGTTCGAGAACCGCCTCTTCTTCGTCGACAAGCTGGTCGCAATGGGCGCTCGGATCACGTTGTGCGATCCCCACAGGGCGATCGTCAGCGGTCCGAGCCGGCTTCACGGCGAACGGGTCGAGAGCCCTGACATTCGCGCCGGGATGGCGATGCTCATCGCTGCGCTGGCGGCCGAGGGCACCTCGGAGATCGGCAACATTCGCCAGATCGACCGTGGCTACGAGCGGATCGACGATCGGCTGCGCGCGCTCGGCGCCCGGGTCGAACGGGTTTCTGCGGAGGGCCCTGCCTAGCAGGGCTTTCCGTCCCGTTCTCGTAAGGTCCGGCGGATGATTCATCCGATTCCGCCAGGAACGCGCGACGTTCTCCCCGACGAGATGCGGGAGCTGCGACGGCTGCACCTCGCCCTGATCGAGGTTTTCGAGAGCCGTGGCTTCGGCGAGGTCGCGACGCCCACGATCGAGTACGACGCGGTCCTGGCGCGGGGAGACGGCCGCACCGCCGATTCCGCCTATCGCTTCTTCGACGAGCGAGGCGACCTCTTGGCGCTGCGTTCTGACATGACGGTGCCGATCGCCCGTCTGGCCGCCAGCCGCTACGCAAACGCCGAGCTGCCGCTGCGCCTCTGCTACCTCGCCAACGCCTTCCGCGCGGTGCGACCGCAGCGCGGGCAGATGCGCGAGTTCGCACAGGCCGGGGTGGAGCTGATCGGGGCGCCGGCACCCCAGGGGACCGCCGAGGTGGTCGAGGTGCTGGAGGCGGCACTCGATGCCGCCGGCCTCGACCGTGCGGTGATCGGCCTCGGCGATGCCGATCTCTACCGTCAGCTGCTCACCGAGTTCGGTGTAGAGGGCGCGGCGCGCGACTCGGTGTTGGAGCGGCTCGCGATGCACGACCTGGTCGGGCTGGAGGCGGAGCTCTCGGCGGTCGAGGGAATCGACGACAGGCAGTGCGCCACCTGCGTCGCCCTTTCGCAGCTTCGCGGCGGCAGCGAGGTGCTGGAGCAAGCCCGCAGCCTCGGCGGCGCCGCGGTGGAGCGCGCGACGGCGCGGATTCAGGACACCTTCGAGACTCTGCAGGCGCGCGGCACCGCAGACCGGGTCCAGATCGACCTCGGGCTGCTGCGCGACCTCGGCTACTACAGCGGTGCGATTCTCGAGGTCTATGACCCCGCGCTCGGCCACGTGCTCGGCGGCGGCGGCCGCTACGACGGCTTGATGAAGCGCTTTGGGCTCGACCTCCCGGCCGCCGGGTTTGCGCTCTACCTGGAGCGAGTCCACGTCGCCCAGATGGAGGAGGAGTCGAGGCGCGGGGAGGGGGCATCGTGAGCGTTGAGGTCGCAGGCTTGGGCCGTGCCAAGGCCGATGGGCCGCTGAAGCTTGCCGTGCCCCGCGGAGCGCTCTTCGGCGAGACGCTCGACGTGCTCGATGCCGCCGGCATCGAAACGGCCGAGCTGCATGGCGACTCGCGCTCGTTGATCTTCGAGCGCGAGAGCATCACCCTGGTGACGATGCGGCCTTCCGATGTGCCCACCTATGTCGAGGCGGGCGCCGCCGATGTCGGCATCACCGGTAAGGACGTGCTGCTCGAGCAGCACGATCGGGTTGTCTACGAGTTGCTCGACCTCGGCTACGGGCGCTGCCGGATGGTGCTGGCCGGGCGCAAGGGGGATGAGAGGCTCGGCGAGGCGGAGCGCCGGCTGGGGATGATGCGGATCGCGACCAAGTACCCACGCATCGCCGAAAGCCACTTCGAGCAGACCGGCAGGCAGGCCGAGGTGATCGAGGTCAAGGGCTCGATCGAGCTGGCGCCGCTGATCGGGCTCGCCGACGGCATCGTCGACCTCGTCGCCACCGGGCGCACGCTGGAGGAGAACGACCTCGAGGTGCGCGAGGAGATCGTCGAGTGCACGGCACGGTTCGTCGCCAACCGCGTCGCACACAAGCTGCGCGCGGCCGAGGTCGACGCGCTGACCGCGAAGCTGAAAGAGGCGACCGCGAGGTGAGGGCGCATCGCTTCGAGTGGGAGAGCGCGGCGAAGACCGCGACATCGATCCGGGCATGGCTGGCGATGTCGGCGCAGCGGGTCGACGTTGCCCCGATAGAGCGGGAGGTGGTCGAGGGTGGCGATCAGGCCGTGCTGGGCCTGACCGCCCGCTTCGATGGGACCGAGAGCAGGCCCACCGCGCTTCGGGTCGGGGCGGGGGAGGCCGCCGCAGCGCTGGAGTCGTTGGATCCCGAGATTCGAGCCGCGATGGAGATCGCGGCGGCGAACATCCGCGCCGTTGCGGAGGCCCAGCTCGACGCCGAGGCGCGTGAGATTGCGCTGTCCCAGGGCCAAACGGTGACCGTGCGAGAGGTGCCTGTCGCGGCCGCAGGGGTCTACGCTCCAGCCGGGCGGGCCGCATATCCGTCGAGCGTCCTGATGGGCTGCATTCCGGCTCAGGTTGCGGGGGTCGAGCGTGTCTGCCTTGCCTCGCCGCCGGGAACGGACGGCAGGATCAGCCCTCTGGTTCTCGCCGCCGCCGAGCTCTGCGGGGTCGACGAGGTCTACGCGATGGGCGGCGCCCAGGCGATCTTCGCCCTTGCCCACGGCACCGAGTCGATAGAGGCGGTCGATGTGCTCGCAGGGCCGGGCAACGCCTGGGTTCGAGAGGCGAAGCGGGCCGTGTACGGCCGAGTCGGGATCGACTCGCTCGCCGGCCCCTCCGAGCTGATGCTCGTCGCCGGGCATGACACGGACCCGGAGTGGGCGGCGCTCGACCTCTGCGCCCAGGCCGAGCACGGAGCAGACAGCCCACTCGTGGCGGTTGCCGTGGAGGAGGCTGTCCTGGAGGCGGTGGCGGCGGCGGCCGAGCGTGCAGCAGCCGAGCGGCCCGGCGTGGAGGACGCGCGATTGGCCCTGGTTCGAGTTCCCGACCTCAGCGACGCGATCGACCTCGCCAACGCCTTCGCGCCGGAGCACCTCGAGCTGCTGGAGGAGGACGCGGCGCTGCTCGCCAGCCAGGCAACCACCGCGGGGTGCGTGTTCGCCGGACGCTACGGCGCGACTGCGTTCGGCGATTACGCGGCCGGCTCCAACCACGTCCTCCCGACCGAAGGCGCAGGCCGCTTCTCCGGTCCTCTCGGCCCTGGCACGTTCCGCCGCAGGATCGCCACCGTGGAGGTTCCGGCCGAAGCGGCGGCGAAGCTTGCCCCGCACGTCGATGCACTCGCGCGAGCGGAGGGATTCCCCGTCCACGGCGAGTCCGCGATGATTAGGACCGAGCCATGACCCGCACGGCTGAAAGAGAGCGCAGCACCGCTGAGACCCAGATCCGGCTATCGCTCGACCTCGACGGAGGCGAGTCGAGTGCGGCGACCGGTGTCGGCTTCCTCGATCACATGCTCGACCTGCTGGCTCGCCACGGCCGGCTAGGCCTGAAGGTGGAGGCGAGCGGCGACCTCGAAACCGGCGCCCACCACACGGTGGAGGACGTCGGCATCGTGCTCGGCTTGGCGCTCGACGAGGCACTCGGTGACCGCGCCGGGATCAGGCGCTACGGGTCGGCCCTGGTGCCGATGGACGAGTCGCTGGCCGAGTGCGCGATCGACATCTCCGGGCGCCCTCTGTGCATCTTCGACGCCGACCTTCCCACCACTTCGATCGCCGGCTTCGACACCGAGCTCGCCGAGGAGTTCTTCCGTGCTGTGGCCAACAACTCCAGGTTGACCCTGCATGTCTCGGTGCGCTACGGCAGCAACGCGCATCACATGATCGAGGCCGCGTTCAAGGCCTTTGCGCGCGCGCTGCGGGTGGCGGTCTCGATCGACCCCGAGGAGAGCGGCGTGCCGTCGACCAAGGGAACGCTGAGCGGATGACTGCGCGGATCGCGATCCTCAACTACGGGATGGGCAACCTGCGCTCGGTCGAGAAGGCCCTGGAGCACGTCGGCGCCGCCCCCACCATCACCAGCGCCCCCGACGAGGCTCGAGCCTGTGACGGCGTCATCCTGCCGGGCGTCGGTGCCTTCCCAAAGGCGATCGGGCGAGTTCGCGAGCTGGAGCTCGATCAGCTGCTCTTCGAGCGCCGCGATGCGGGAACGCCGATTCTCGGCATCTGCGTCGGCCTTCAACTCCTCTTCGACTCCTCCACCGAGCTGGGCGGCGCCGCGGGGCTGGGACTGATGAGCGGCGAGGTCGCCGAGCTCGATGCGGACGGCCTCAAGGTGCCGCACATCGGTTGGTCGCCGGTGCGCTGGGAGCGGGAATCTCGGCTCACCGAGGGGATCGATTCCGAGACGCCCTTCTACTTCGTCCACTCATTCACGCCGCGCCCGGCCGCCGACGAGCTGCTCGGCACCGCCGACTACGGCGGGCGCTTCGCCTGCGCGGCCGAGCGCGACAACGTCTTCGGCGTCCAGTTCCACCCGGAGAAGTCGAGCGCGGCCGGCCTGCGGTTGCTTTCCAACTTCGCCGGGGTCTGCGCGGAAGCGCCAGTCGCGGCGTGATCCTCTATCCGGCTATCGACATCCGCGGCGGCCGGACGGTCCGCTTGTTGCAGGGGGATTATGGGCGGGAGACGGCGTATGACGCCGACCCGGTCGACGCGGCGAAGCGATGGGCCCGGGAAGGGGCACGCTTCCTGCACGTCGTCGACCTCGACGGTGCCAGAGCGGGCCGGCCGCAGAACCTCGAGGCGGTGCGACGGATCGCCGCCGCGGTCGAGTGCCCGATCCAGGTTGGCGGGGGGCTCAGGGATGCCGCCGATGTTGCCGCGGTGCTCGATGCCGGGGCAGAGCGTGTTGTGATCGGGACAGCAGCGCTGCGCGATCCCGAGTTCCTCGATGCGATGGTCGCGACGCATGGCGAGGGCGTCGTCGTCTCGGTCGACTCCCGTGACGGCAGGGTTGCGCTTTCGGGGTGGACGGAAGCGGGTGAGCAGGGGACCGTCGAGGCGGTCGCGAAGCTGAGCTCCCGCGGCGTGGGGCGATTCCTCTGCACCGCGATCGAGGTCGACGGGACGATGGCGGGCCCTGCCCTCGGCGAATTGGGCCGGATTGCCGCCGTCACCGAGGCGCAGGTGATCGCTTCCGGCGGCGTCGGCTCGCTTTCCGACATCGAGGCCCTTGCCCGCTGTGCCCCAGACAACGTCGAGGGAGTCATCGTCGGCCGCGCTCTCTACGAGCGACGCTTCACCCTCGTCGAAGGCAACGCTGCCCTAGCCTGACGAGATGGTTCTAAAGCGCGTAATCCCCTGCCTTGACGTCGACGGCGGGCGCGTGGTCAAGGGGACCAACTTCGTCGGCCTTCGCGACGCGGGAGACCCGGTCGAGCTGGCCGAGCGCTACGACGCGGAGGGCGCCGACGAGCTGGTCTTCCTCGACATCACCGCCTCGCACGAGAAGCGCGAGACGATCGTCGAGCTTGCCCGCCGCACTGCCGACAACGTCTTCATCCCGTTCACGATCGGCGGCGGCATCCGCTCCGTCGAGGACGCCCAGGCTGTCCTCGACGCCGGCGCCGACAAGGTCTCTGTCAACTCGGCCGCGCTGGCGCAGCCGGGCCTTTTGAACGAGCTGGCCGACCAGTTCGGCGCGCAGTGCGTCGTGATCGCGATCGACGCCAAGCGGGAGGGCGACTGCTGGGGTGTCTACGTCAACGGGGGGCGGAAGAGGGTTGAGGGACGCGACGCGGTCGCGTGGGCGCGTGAGGCGGTCGAGCGGGGGGCGGGGGAGGTGCTGCTGACCAGCATGGACCGCGACGGGACCAGCGACGGCTATGACATCGAGCTCACCCGCGCCGTCGCAGACGCGGTGCCGGTCCCGGTGATCGCCTCGGGCGGTGCCGGAAGCCTCGAGCACCTCAGCCAGGCGATCGTCGACGGCGGCGCCGACGCCGTCCTCTGCGCCTCGATCTTCCACTACGGGGCTCACCGGGTGCGAGAGGCGAAGGAGCGCCTTGCCGCAGACGGCATCGCCGTGCGGCTCTAGGCCTTAACGAAGGTCTTCGGCGAGGCCCGAGACGCCGGTCGAGCCCAGTATCTCGAAGCGGCTCAGTTCGTAGGGCTTCTGGCGGTCAGCGTAGCCGGGGATCTCGGTAGTCGCGCCGGTGTAGCCGGCCGCCCGTACGGCGGCGGTTACCGTGGAGTCGAAACGCCCCGCCGGGTAGCAGAAGTTCTCGACCGCGACCCCGTAGTCGTGCCGCAGGATCGCTCGCGATCCTGCCACTTCTTCCTTCAGCTGTTCGGCGCCGAGCGTGGTCAGGTCGAGGTGGTGGATCGTGTGCGCGGCCAGCTCCCAGCCGGCGGCGATCATCGCTTTGACGTTGCTGGTGTAGAGGTCGGAGCCTTCGGCCTTGAGGTTGAGCAGCCCCGGCCAGCCGTGCTTGCGCAGCTCGGGCAGGGCGAAGGTGAACTGAGGCCGGTATCCGTCGTCGAAGGAGAGCACGACGGGCTTCGTCGGAAGGGCACCGCCGTGGTACCAGGCCTTCTCGACCTGTTCGAGGGTGACCGCCTGGTAGCCGTGCCGGTCGAGCCAGTCCATCTGGCGGCTGAAGTCCGCGCGCGTCACGTACAGCTCGGGATAGGGAGCGCCACTCGGCGGCGCCCCGAGCACGTGGTACTCAAGGATCGGGACGGGTCCGGTGTGGGGCTTCCAGCTCGGTTGAGCGGTGGCGTTGCGGACGAGGCCGGAGTCGGCCTTCCCGGCGGCGCGGACCCGGGTCGCGCTTGCCTGCGGCGCCGAGCTCCTGTTCCCGCCGTCGCCACCGACGCCGAGGACGATGGTCAGAACCGCGGCTGCGATCGCGACCAGCGCCAGGACCGCGCCCAGGCGCCGTCTGCGGTCGCGGCGGCGCTGCTGCTCCCGGCGGCGAGCGCGAATCTCCTCGCGATGCCCCGTCCTCGCTGTCTGGTCCCCGGTCATCCGCCTAGGCGGTCATGGTAAGGAAGGGAGAGATGTCTAAGCATGTGAAGCCGATCGAGGATCTGGCGGGGGCGCTGGAGCGCGCCTACCCGGAGTTGGACGTCGTTAGGGGGCGATCGACCGGCGAGCCCGTCTACCTGGTCGGCGGCGCCGTCCGCGATCTGTTCCTCGGCCGCGGTCGCGCCGACATCGACCTGGTCGTCGAGGGCGACGCCGCGGGGTTGGCGGAAAGGCTGGGCGCCGACCCGGTCTCGCACGAGCGCTTCGCCACGGCAAAGGCGAGGCTCGACGGCCACGAGGTCGACATCGCCGCGGCCCGCGGGGAGACCTATCCCCACCCCGGAGCGCTGCCCGTGGTCGAGCCGGCCCCCGGGATAGAGGCGGACCTCGCGCGCCGCGACTTCACGATCAATGCGATGGCGATCCCGCTGTTCGGAGAGCCCGAGCTGATCGACCCCCACGGAGGCCGCGCCGATCTGCAGGCCGGGTACCTGCGGGTCCTTCACCCGCGCTCCTTCGCGGACGACCCGACCCGGTCGATACGAGCCGCCCGCTACGCCGCCCGCTTCGACTTCGAGCTCGAGCCCGCCACCGCGAACCTGCTGAAGGAGGCCGATCTCGGCACGGTCTCGGCCGACCGGCGCGATACGGAGCTGATGCGCCTGGCGGGCGAGGCCGAGGCCGCCGCCGGCTTCGCGCTACTTGCGAGCTGGGGCCTGGTCAAGCTGCGGAAGGGGGGCGCCGAGCTGGCCGTGCGGGTCGCCGAGCTGCTCTCAGCGCCGCCCTGGAGCGCGGTCGTTCCGCGGGAGCGCGGCGTCTTCGCCGCCGCGCTCGGCCCCGTCGGCGGCGAGGGAGACCTGGCGGCGTCGGCGCCGGAGCGGCCCTCGCAGGCGGTTGAGCTGGCTCGCGGGCGCGACCCGATCGAGCTGGCTCTGGCCCGGGCGCTTGGCGCGGAATGGCTCGATCGCTACATCGCCGAGTGGCGCTCGGTGGGGCTGGAGATCGACGGTGAGGACATGATCGCTGCGGGGGTTGCCCAGGGCCCTGCGCTGGGACGCGGCCTGCAGGAGGCCCTGCGCCGCAAGCTCGACGGGGAAGTCGAGGGGCGCGAGCAGGAGCTGGAGGTTGCGCTGAATGCGGCCCGGAGGCCCGATGAGGTGGCGTGAGCGTGATGGGATGCGCTGGCTCGAAGCAGACCTACCCGGGGCGAAGGCGGTTTTTTCCTCGCGATCGTGCGGCTCCGTGGTCGAGAGCCTCGAGCCGCTTGCAACTGCCCTGGGGCTCTCGACCGAGCGGATCGCGAGCGCCCACCAGGTCCATGGCGCCGAGCTTGTGGTCCACACCGCGCCTCTCGGCGGGGTAACCGAGGCGGACGGACACGTCGTCACCGAGCCCGGGTTGGCGGCCCTCGTCTTCACCGCCGACTGCCTTCCGGTCGCCCTCGCCGGGCCGGGGGGCGCCGCGATCTTGCACTGCGGCTGGCGCGGCCTCTCCGCCGGGATCGTCGCCAGGGGCGCCGAGGCCGTGGGGGCCACCGATGCAGCGATCGGGCCGGGAATCGGGCCCTGCTGCTACGAGGTCGGACAGGAGGTCCTCGACGCCTTCGCAGGACTCGGCGACGGCGTCGCCTCGGGCCGCATGCTCGACCTGGCCGAGGTGACGCGGCGACAACTGCGCCGGGCGGGGGTCGAGCGGGTCGACTCGGCGGGGCTCTGCACGAGCTGCGAGCCCGGCCTGTTCTTCTCCCACCGTCGCGACGCCGGGCGGACCGGCCGCCAGGCGGGCATCGCCTGGCTGAAGGAGAGCTGAGCCGTGGCCGGTCTGATCCACGGCCTCGAGCCGGCGAAGATCGCGACCAATCTCGAAGAGGCCCGCGCGCTCGCCGGCGATCGGGTCGAGATCCTCGCCGCGACCAAGTACGTGCCGCTGGAGGAGATGGGCGCGTTGGTGGAGGCAGGGGTCACGCTCGTGGGGGAGAACCGCCAGCAGGACCTCGCCGCCAAGCACGAGCGCTGGGGCGACGCCTTCGAGTGGGACTTCATCGGAAACCTGCAGAGCCGAAAGGTGAGACAGCTGGTGCCGGTCTGCCGCCTGATCCATTCGGTCGCCACCGGCTCCGCCTTGGAGCAGCTTCGCCGCCACGGGACCGCCGGCACCGAGGTGCTGGTCGAGGTCAACGTCGCCGGCGAGGCGGGCAAGGGCGGCGTCTCGCCCGGCGAGCTGGCCGATTTCATCGCGCGCTGCCCGGTGCGTGTCTCGGGCCTGATGACGATGCCTCCATTCAGTCAGGACCCCGAGGCATCGCGGCCCTACTTCGTCCGGCTGGCGGAGCTGGCGGCTGAGCACGGCCTCGAGCGGCTCTCGATGGGCACGTCTCAGGATTGGCGGGTTGCGATCGAGGAGGGCGCGACGATCGTCAGGCTGGGGACCGCCTTGTACGTCTGAAACGGCGCTAATCTGCACTCCATCTGTTAAGAGGAGTCGGCCTTCCCAGGCCGAAACAGGCGGTAACCGTGGCCCTACGCGACACATGGCATAGAGCGCTGGTCTACTTCGGTCTCGCCGAGGATCACGACTACGGCCCCGAGTACGACGACTTCGATCCTGAAACCGGGTCCGAAGATGCCTTCGAGGCGCGGCGCGAGGGCGAGCATGCTCCGGTGCGGCGCCTGCCGACCGCCCGCCGTGGGCGTCGCGACGAGATCGACGACATCTTCGCCGACGACGAGCCGATCGCGGCCTCCCGCACGCGGACGCTTCGGCCGGTCGGCAACGGCGGCTCAGACGTCCAGGTCCACCTCGTCATTCCGCGTAACTTCAACGACGCCCAACAGGTGGCGGACCAGTTCAAACGCTCGATGCCGGTCATCCTCAACCTGCAGACGACCGATCATGAGCTGTCGAAGCGGTTGATCGACTTCTGCTCGGGGTTGACCTACGCGATGGACGGTGGGATGCAGCGGATCGCCGAGAAGATGTTCTTGCTGACGCCACGGAACGTTGAGGTTTCGGCGGAGGAAAAGGCTCGGCTGATCGACAAGGGTTTCTTCAATCAGTCTTAGCGTCGGGGGAGGGTCGGGACCCGACCCTCCTTTTGAGGCACGGTTAGTCTGCTGACGCGATGATCGTTGGCTTCTGTGGATCCGGAAATATGGCCGCCGCCATGGCCCGGGGTTGGGCCGGCGAGCTCGAGCGGATGTTGTTCTCGGATTCCGGGTCCGGTCGAGCGCGGGCGCTGGCCGAGGAGCTGGGTGGGGAGGCCGTCTCCAACCGAGAGCTGGCCGAACGGGCGGAGCTGGTTGTGCTGGCCGTGAAGCCGGCGAGCCTGGATCGGGTCGCGGGGGAGCTGGCGGGCGCGCGGGTGGTTGTCTCACTGCTCGGGGCGACCTCCCTGCAGAGAGTCGCCGCTGCGTTTCCCGAGGCTGAGGTATTGCGGGTGATGCCGAACGTGGGGGTCGAGGTTCGCAGCGGCGTCCTCTGCGTGACGGGCGGAAGGAATGCCGAGGCGCGGAGACTGCTCCGGATGCTTGGGCATGTGGTTGAGCTGCCCGACGAGGAGTTCGACGCAGCGACTGCGGTGATGGGATGCGCGCCCGCATATCTGGCGCTGGCGGTCGAGGCGATCGCCGACGCGGGGGCTGCCGCCGGGCTGGATCCGGAGCTGGCGCGGGAGTTGGTGGTGGAGACGACCGCGGGGACGGCGGAGCTGCTGCGGCAGCGGCACCCGGCCGACGTGCGGGGGGCGGTCGCCTCGCCGGGCGGAAGCACGGAGGCGGGCCTGGAAGCGCTCGATCGCGACGGCGCGCGGGCGGCCTTCGAAGCCGCCGTCGAAGCTTCGCTCGAGAGGATGAAGGCGTGATCGCGCTGGCGCTGACCCGGGGCGACGTGGCCGACTACGTCAACGCTCTCTTCATCGTCTACATCATCCTCATCTTCGCCAACATCCTGATCTCGTGGCTGCCCCGGGTGCCGTACAACCGGGGGTTGCGGGCCGTCCTCGACTTCGTCAGCGAGACGACCAACCCCTACCTCAACCTCTTCCGGCGCTTCCTGCCGCCGATCGGCGGGGGCGGGTTCGCGCTCGACCTCAGCCCGATGATCGGAATCATCGTCCTGTTCGTATTGCAGGCCGTCGTCGTCGGCCTGATCTCAGGGTGAACGGGGCCGACGCCCGGGCCTGGCGCCTGGCGGGCGCCCTCTGCGGCCTCGTCGTGGTCGCGGACCAGGCGGCGAAGGCCGCTGTGGAAGCCCACCTCGTCCCCGGGCAGGAGGTGGATGTCGTCGGGCCTCTCAGGCTCACCCTTGCGCACAACAGCGGCGTCGCCTTCGGGCTTGCGGGCGGGGGAGGAGCCGCCCTGGTACTGCTGACGCTGGCGGCGCTCGCCTTCATCGGGTTTCTCTTCCGTCGCAGGCCGAATCGGCCTGGAATGTGGGTTGCGGTCGGCCTGCTGGCAGGCGGGGCCCTCGGAAATCTGGTGGATCGGGTGCGAGCCGGTGTGGTCACCGACTACATCCACCTTCCCCATTGGCCCGCCTTCAACCTGGCCGACATCGCGGTCACGGTCGGTGTTCTGATCCTCGCCTTCGCCTACCTGCGCGAGCCGGAAGCCAACGAGAAGGGCGCATGACCGAGGAGCTGCGGGTCGTCTACATCGACGAGGCGCTGGCCGTCGTCGACAAGCCGGCAGGCCTCGTCGTCCATCCGGCGCCCTCTCACAGGGGCCCGACCCTGGTGAGCGAGCTGGGTGAGATCCTCGGCGGCGGCGCCGACCCCGAGCGGCCGGGAATAGTCCACCGCCTCGACAAGGGCACCAGCGGCCTGCTCGTCGTCGCCCGAACCGACGACGCCCACGCAGCCCTCCAAGCCCGGGTCCGGCAACGCGAGGTGGAGCGGGCATATCTCGCCCTCGCTGCGGGGCGCATCGCGTCGCGGACGGGCACGATCGACGCGCCGGTCGGCAGGGCGGCGCGGCGGCGCCACAGGATGGCGGTCTCGGGTGCGGCCTCGCGGGAAGCGCGCACCCACTTCGCGGTGCTCGAGCTTTTGAGTGTCGAGACGTACCTGGAGGCACGGCTCGAGACGGGGCGCACCCATCAGATACGCGCCCATTTCGCTGCAATCGGCCATCCGTTGACGGGCGATGTGACCTATGGGGGGGAGCCGAGATACGGGTTGGAGAGGCAGTTCCTGCACGCCCACAGGCTCGCCTTCGCCCATCCGAGAAGCGGCGAGCAGATGGAGTTCGCGTCGGCGCTGCCCGCCGACCTGGCTGCGGCACTGGATACCGCCCGAGCCGCCTGAGGACGCACCTCTCTACAATCCCCGGCCCAAACCCAATCCCCGCGGAATGCGTCCCGGGCCCTGCTCGGCGGAAGAGACCGCTGAGTCCCGGCAAGCGCCGCAGGTGAGCGTCACAACCAAGGAGAGAGGCAATGCCAGAGGCAGGACTGAAAGAGCTGCTGGAGGCCGGCGTCCATTTCGGCCACCAGACGCGTCGCTGGAACCCGAACATGCGCCGTTTCATCTTCGGCGAGATGGACGGGATTCACATCATCGATCTGTTGCAGACCGAGGAGCTGCTCGAGAACGCGCGCCGCTTCGTCGGCGAGCTGGCGAGCGGCGGCGGCACCATCCTGTTCGTCGGCACGAAGAAGCAGGCCCGCGACTCTGTCCAGGAATGGGCCGACCGCTGCAAGATGCCCTACGTGAGCCAGCGATGGCTCGGCGGGCTCCTGACCAACTTCAACACGATGTCCGCGCGGATTTCGCGCCTGCACGAGCTGACCGCCTGGCAGA
Organism: uncultured Solirubrobacterales bacterium; assembly: GCA_963838035.1. Taxonomy (GTDB): domain Bacteria; phylum Actinomycetota; class Thermoleophilia; order Solirubrobacterales; family 70-9; genus CAVVNN01. The sequence goes on along the minus strand of CAWIPM010000002.1, from coordinate 242,414 downwards.
CGGAGGGCAAGCTGGAGCTGCTGCCCACCAAGGAGCGGATGGGAATGCAGGCGGAGCTGGCCAAGCTCGAGTTCAACCTCGGCGGAGTCCGTGACATGGAGCGGCTGCCAGACGCGGTCTTCGTCACCGACCTGAAAACCGAGGAGATCGCGGTGCACGAGGCGGCGCGCCTGCGGATACCGATCATCGGGCTGGTCGACACCAACTGCGACCCGAACCCGATCGACTACGTGATCCCAGGCAACGACGACGCGATTCGCTCCTGCCAGCTCGTGATCGGGACGATCGGCGGCGCGATCGAGGCCGGCGCCGGCGCCTGGCGCGTCCAGGAGGAACGCCGCATCGCCGAGGAGATGGAGCGCCGCCGCAAGGAGGAGGAAGAGCGGCAGAAGCGCGAGGAGGAAGAGAAAGCGCGGGTGGAAGCCGAGGAGGCCGGCCAAAGCAATCAGCCGAGGCCCAGGTCTCGGGCGCCGCGCCCGCGGGTCCTGTCACAGGTGATGAGGGGGCGCTGCGGGCGGGGCCGCCTCGACCCCCTCATCACCTGCGCCACCCGCGGGTGAGGCGTCTAAAGCAGCTGAGCCCCAAGCCGCCGGCCACCCTCGGTCGATACGCCGAGCAGCGGGACGCTCCGGCTGCAAAAGGGGAGGGCAAATGAGCGTTTCGGCTGCCGACGTGAAGGCGCTGAGGGATCGGACGGGGGCCGCGATGATGGACTGCAAAGCCGCCCTGGCAGAGGCGGACGGAGACGTCGATCGCGCGATCGAGCTCCTTCGGGTCAAGGGCCAGGCGTCTGCCGCCAAGCGCGAAGGGCGGGGCACCGACGAGGGCGTCGTCGCCTCCTACATCCACGCCAACGACAGGGTCGGGGCGATGGTCGAAGTGCAGTGCGAGACCGATTTCGTCGCCCGCAACGAGGACTTCAGGGCATTCGCCTACGAGGTTGCCCTGCACGTCGCCGCAACCGCCCCGCGCTATGTCTCCTCCGAAGAGATCCCGGCGGAGGAGCGCGAGGCCGAGCAGCGGGTCTTCGAAGAGAAGGCGCGGGAGGAAGGCAAGCCCGACGATGTGATCGAGAAGATCGTCGCGGGCCAGCTCTCGAAGTGGGCCAGCGAGGTGGCGCTGCTCGACCAGGGCCACGTCAACGCCGAGAAGCACGACTCGAAGACGATCGAGGAGTTGCGCCAGGAATTGGCCGCCAAGACCGGCGAGAACGTTCGCATCGCCCGTTTCGCCTACTTCCGCGTCGGCGAGGCTTAAGGCGGAGCGGAGTGGACGCCAAGTTCAACCGCATCCTCCTCAAGCTCTCCGGCGAGGCCCTGATGGGGAGCCTCGAGTTCGGCACCGACGCCGCCGAGGTCGACCGGATCGCCCGGCAGGTCGGCGCGATCCGCGAGCGCGGGGTGGAGGTGGCGATAGTCGTCGGCGCAGGAAACATCTACCGGGGGCTCGAGGGCGCCGCCGACGGGATGGACCGCGCCACCGGCGACTACATGGGAATGCTGGCGACGGTGCTCAACGCGCTCACCCTCCAGGATGCGCTGGAGCGGTTTGGTCAGCACACCCGGGTGCTCTCGGCGATAGACGTGAAGGAGGTCGCCGAGCCCTACATTCGGCGCCGGGCGATGCGCCATCTGGAGAAGGGGCGGGTGGTGATCTTCGCCGCCGGCACCGGCAACCCGTTCTTCACCACCGACACGGCGGCGGCGCTGCGTGCCCTCGAGATTCACGCCGAGGCGATCCTGATGGCCAAGAATGGCGTCGAGGGCGTTTACGATGCCGACCCGGCGATCGACCCGGATGCCAAGTTCATCCCCGAGATCGGCCACCGCGAGGCGATCGAGCGAGGGCTGAAGGTGATGGACTCCACGGCGCTCTCCCTCTGCATGGACAACGACCTGCCGATCTACGTCTTCAACATGGGGGACGAGCGCAACATAGATAGGATCGTCAACGGCGAGAGGGTGGGCACGCTGGTCTCAGGCGCGCCCGCTGCCCAGTGAGGACTGGAACCCACCTGTGGAGCTGATCGACGAACTGCTCGAAGACGCGAAGGGCCGCATGCAGAAGTCGGTCGAGTCAAGCCGTGGCGAGCTGGCCACGGTGCGAACGGGCCGCGCCTCCCCGCACCTTCTCGACCGCATCTCGGTCGACTACTACGGCGCCGTCACCCCGCTCAAGCAGCTTGCCAACGTGGCCACGAGCGACGCCCGCCTGCTCACCGTCACACCCTTCGACAAGTCCTCGATCGGGGCGATCGAGAAGTCGATTCAGGAGTCCGACATCGGGCTCAGCCCCAGCAATGACGGCAACGTGATCCGGCTGCAGGTTCCCGAGCTGACCGAGGAGCGCCGGCGTGAGATGGTCAAGGTCGTGCACGGCGTTGCCGAGGACGGCAGGATCGCGATCCGCAACGTCCGCCGCGACATCATGGGGGACCTGCGCGAGCTGAAGAAGGAGGGGGAGGCGGGGGAGGACGACGAGCGCCGCGCCGAGGCCGCCCTTCAGAAGCAGACCGACGAGGCAATCGGAGAGATCGACGCCCTGCTCAAGGGCAAGGAAGAAGAGATCCTGGAAGTGTGACCGCCTCGGCGCGGTACGTAGCCATCATCACGGACGGAAACGGCCGCTGGGCGCAGCAGCGGGGGCTGTCGACGGTGGAGGGCCACAAGGCCGGCGCCGACGTCGTCAAGGAGCGCCTGCGCGACGCGGCCGAACTCGGGATCGAGGAGCTGACCGTCTTCTCCTTCTCGACCGAGAACTGGTCGCGACCGGCGGAGGAGGTGGCGGGGCTGATGCAGATGCTCGCCGAACGGATCGAGGCCGAGACGCCGGAGCTGGACGAGGTGGGGGTGCGAATGCGGTTCATCGGCCGCCGTGAGGGGGTCGACCCGGCGCTGATCGAGCGGATCGAGTGGGCCGAGGAGACCACCGCCGGCAACGAGCGGATCTCGCTCTTCGTTGCCTTCAACTACGGCGGCAGGGCGGAGATCGTCGACGCGGCGCGAAGCTTCCAGGGAGGCTCTGAGGAGGAGTTCCGCAAGCACCTCTACGTGCCCGAGATGCACGATCCCGACCTTCTGATCAGAACCAGCGGCGAGCAGCGCCTCTCCAACTACCTGCTCTGGCAGTGCGCCTATTCGGAGTTGGTCTTTCGCGACGAGCTCTGGCCCGACTTCACGCGCGAGGCGTTCGAACAGTCGCTGCGTGAGTTCGAGGCCCGCCGGCGCCGGTTCGGGGCCAGGACGTAGCGATGGACCTCTTCGACGAGGAGATGTTCGAGGAAGTCGAGGCGCCGCCTCCGCGGGCGCCTCGGCCGCCCCGGCGGTCGAGCCGACTGCGCGGCGAGACGGCGAAGCGGATTCTCTTCGCGCTCCCCTGGATCGCCTTTGCGATCGCGATCACGATAGCCGGAGGAGTGGTCTTCTCGGCGGCGATGATCGGGATCGGCGCGCTCGCGCTCCGCGAGTACCTTGCGATCACGAGAAGGATGCAGCCGATCCCGATCGCCGCCTACCTGGCGGTCGCGGCGCTGATCGTCGCCGCCCACTTCGGCACCGCATTCAACATCCTGCTCGTCCTCGCCGCCTCCTTTCCCGTCCTCTTCGCCTTCGGCGCGGATCGCGGGCGGCACGGTGGCATCACCGTCTCGATGGGCGTCACCCTGCTCGGCATCGTCTGGATCGGGGTCCCGCTGGCGCACGCGGTGCTGCTGCGCGAACTGCCGCACCACGGCGCCGCCCTGCTCGTCGACGTCCTCGTCGGCACCTTCGTCACCGACACCGCCGCCTACGCGACCGGCCGCATGTTCGGCAGCCACAGGATCGCCCCCAGCCTCTCTCCCAACAAGACCCTCGAGGGGCTGATCGGCGGGTTCGTGATCGGCACGATGGGCCTCTGGTTCGCCGGCCTCTACCAGGACTGGCTCTCGGGGGTGGATGCGCTGATCATCGGCGCCGCGGTTGCGGCGATCGCTCCCGTGGGCGATCTCTTCGAGTCGATGTTGAAGCGAGACCTCGACGTCAAGGACACGGGCACGTTGTTCGGACCCCACGGCGGCATCCTCGACCGCCTCGACGCCGTCTTCTTCACCGTGGTCGTCGGCTATTACCTGGCTGTCCAACTGGTCTACTGAACCGATCGCCCGCCGGGGCGTCCCTATCCTCTGGGGAATGAAGAAGGTGGCAATACTCGGCTGCACCGGCTCGATCGGGACCCAGGCGCTGGAGGTCGTGGCGGCCTCGGAGGACCTGGGGGTGGCGGGGCTCGCCGCCGGTTCGGGCTGGGAGCAGACCGTCGCTCAGGCGCGCCGGTTCGGGGTGCCCACCATTGCGCTGGCCGACGAGGCCGCGGCGGGGCGGGCACGGGCGGAGTGGGACGGGCGCGTCCTCTCCGGGGAGGACGGGATTCGCGAGCTGGTCGCGGAGGCGGGCGCGGACCTCGTCCTCAACGCGATCGTCGGCGCCGCCGGGCTCTCCTCGACCGTGCTCGCCCTGACCGAGGGGATTGACGTTGCGCTCGCCAACAAGGAGAGCCTCGTGGTGGGCGGTGAGCTGGTGATGGCGCTGTCGGAGGCGACGGGCGCCCGGCTGCTGCCGGTCGACTCGGAGCACTCCGCCCTGCACCAGCTGATCGGGTCGGAGTCGCCGGGCACGGTCGTGCGGTTGGTGCTGACCGCTTCGGGCGGGCCCTTCCGCGGCCGCGAAGACCTCTCCGGCGTCAGCGTGGATGACGCCCTCGCCCACCCCACCTGGCGCATGGGGGGGAGGATCACGATCGACTCGGCGACCCTGATGAACAAGGGCTTCGAGGCGATCGAGGCGCACCACCTGTTCGGCGTTCCCTATGAGCGCATCGCCGTGGTCGTGCACCCGCAGTCGATCGTCCACTCGTTGATCGACCTCAACGACGGCGCGACCCTGGCCCACCTCGGCCACCCCGACATGCGGGTGCCGATCTCCTACGCGCTGCATTTCCCCGAACGCGCCGACGTCGACGTGCCGCGCCTCGACCTCGCCGCGGCCGGCGAGCTGACCTTCGAGCAGCCCGACCTGGAGACGTTTCGCTGCCTCGGCCTGGCGCGCGCAGCGGGCGAGGCGGGAGGGACCGCTCCCTGCGTCCTCAACGCAGCCGACGAGGTGGCCGTGGCCGCCTTCCTCGACGGCCGCATCCCCTTCACCGGGATTCCCGCGGTGATCGAGCGGGTGCTGGAGGAGATGCCCAGCCGCCCCGTCGGCCACTTCGACGACCTCTTCGCCGCCGACGCCGAGGCGCGAGAGCGCACCGAGAGCCGGGTTCGGGGGTTGACACCGGCATGAGCTGGGTTTGGGTCCTCCTCGGATTTTCCCTGCTGGTCATCGCCCACGAGGGTGGCCACTTCGTCGCCGCGAAGGCCACCGGCATGCGGGTCGAGCGATTCTTCCTCTTCTTCGGGCCGACGATCTGGTCGTTCAAACGCGGCGAGACCGAGTACGGGATCAAAGCGATCCCGCTCGGCGGCTACGTGCGGATCACCGGCATGAACCCGGAGGAGAAAGTGCCGGAGGAGGTCGAGCGTCGCGCCTACCATCGTCAGAGGGTTTGGAAGCGAATCGTCGTGGTCGCCGCCGGTCCCGCGGTCAACATCGTGCTTGCGTTGGCCATCTTCTTTGTGCTCGCCCTGACGAGCGCCAGCACCGGTACCGAAGTTGTGCACGAAGTCGTCAAGGGGAGTCCCGCTGCTGGGGCGCTGAAACCGGGCGACAAGATCGTCGCCGTCGACGGGAGGCGCTACCCGAGGTTGCCCAGCGAAGCACGCATTGAGCGCTTTCGCAAGGAGATCGGCACACATCAATGCGCAGGCAAACAGCGTGACGGTTGCCTCGCGGCAACGCCCGTATCGCTCACCGTCCTTAGGCACGGTGATCTCAGGCAGGTCAGAGTAAAGCCCAAGTACAACGCCGCGGCGGGGCAGGCGCTGGTTGGCTTCGCATTCGGGAGCAAGGCCATCTCGCTCGATATCGGGGAAGCGGTCGATCATGCCACCGGCTCGGTCTGGACGATCACCTCCGGCACCTTCCACGTGATCAGCCATCTGTTCGAATCCTCACAGCGAAAGCAGATCTCAAGCGTCGTCGGCATCAGCGAGGTGGCTCACCAGACGACGGAAAGGAGCCTGGTTGATTCGCTGGTCGTACTCGCGATCGTCAGCCTGTCGCTTGGACTGATCAACCTGCTGCCGATCCTGCCGCTCGACGGCGGCCACATCCTCTGGGCGCTGATCGAGAAACTCCGCGGCAGGCCGGCGTCACTGCGAGCGATCGAGCGGGCGACCGTGATCGGGTTCGCGCTGGTCGCTGCGCTGATGTTCATCGGCCTCTCCAACGACATCGGCCGCCTCACCGGCGAAGGCTTCAACGTCCGCTAGGGCGTGGCCGGGGCGACGCCAGAGCGCTCTCAACGCTCAACGCTTATGCCGCGGAAGCTTGACCGCGTGCCAGGTGCCGACGTCCTTCAGCCCCTCTCCTCTGGCCTGGCCAGGCTTGGCGTCCGCAGCGAAGCTGTAGAGCGGGTGGCCGCGGAAGGTGACCTGCAATTCGCCTTCGGGACGCCTGACGGTTCCCAACTTGACGGGCCCTCGCGGCTTGGCTCCCTTTGCAATCAGCACGGGATGCCAGAGGGTGAGGCAGCCGCTGCTCTTCGTGCAGACGAACCGCCCATGCCGCTCTGCGCTCAGGCTGTAGAGCGTGTGGCCGTTGGCCGACGCCAGCACCCGCCTTCCCTTCACGCGCTCGATCTTAAGCTTGACCGTGCCGACCTTGGTCGGCGTCGAGCCCCCGCCTTCGCCGTATGGCCCTTCGTTGGCGGGGGGCGATGTCATCGATGTGCCGAAGGTGGCGTCGGGACCCTTGCCTTCGCCGCCTGCATTGCTTGCGACGAGCCGGTAGTGGTAGGTGACGCTCGGCTGTAGGCCGACGATCGTCTGCGCGACCTTGACGACGGCCTGGGTGCCGGCGTCGGCGTCAGGGACGGGGACACTGGTCCCGTAGGCCGTAGTAGTCCCATATTCGAAGTGGTAATGGGTATCGCTTTCGTAGGTGTAGATCGTCCCCTTCAGTTCGATGCCACCGGAGACGGCGACGGGTGGGCTGTTCTGAATCACGGGGGGGATCACGGCAGCAGCCGAGCTGGCGAAGATCGCAAAGGGCAGCAGCGTCAGCGCGCCGAGCAGGGCGAGGCGCCGTGCGACAACCGCCCCCCGCCCGGTGCCCCTGGAATCGTCTCCGACAGGTACCTCGATACGCCTCATCGCTCCTCCTCGGTTGCTCGCATCGCCGACGGGGGATACGGGGTCGGCCGGCCATCGGTTCAACTCGAAGCCGGCCCGATCCCTGAACCAAACCGGCCGGAGCCCCGTATCCCGAGCCGAATCCGCGAACCGGAACGGGAGGAATGAGATGAAGCAGCCTGGGATCGCCCGTGCGAGACAGATGCGCTGGGAGCTACCCCGGGCGCGACATCGATCCTGCCTCGTCGCGCTTGTCAGCGTACTCGCGACCGTAGGGATCAGTTCCTTCCCAGCCGCTGCCGCAGCGTTCACGCCCTACGTGGTCGGCGTGTCGGCGAGCCCCACCGGCACCGGCGCGACGCTGGACGCCACGATCTATCCCTACGGCTCCGACACCCACTACCGCTTCGAATATGGGACGACGACGGCCTACGGGACCAACGTGCCGATCCCCGACGGCGACATCGGCTCCGCCGCCTACCCCGCATCCACCACGGTGCACCAGACCATCTCCGGCTTGACGAGCGGCATGACGTATCACTATCGCGTCGTCGCCGACAACGCCGAAGGCGCCGCCTTCGGCGAAGTCGAAGATCGTCAGTTCGCGACGACGGGCTCGCCGCCATCCGTCGAAGACGAAGCCGCGACGGAAATCGTCGGCGGCTTTGAACTGAAGGGGTCGGTCAATCCGAACGGGTCGGCGACCACCTATCAATTCGAATACGGGACGACCACCGGCTACGGCTCGAAGATCCCCGTTGCCGCGGCAAGCGTCGGATCCGGAAGCGCTGACGTCCCGGTCTCGCAAACACTCACCTCGTTGCTGCCGAACTCGGTCTACCACTTCCGGCTCGTCGCCCACAACTCGGGTAACGAAGCGGTGACTGCGGACAGGACTTTCACGACACCACCGGCGCCCCCGGCCGCGCCGAGCGTCGAAGTCGACCCGCCGCAGGCAATCGCGGGGGGCTACCGCCTGAAGGGGGCGATCAACCCGAACAGCCTGGAAACCACCTACCGCTTCGAGCTCGGGACGACGACGGCCTACGGCACCAACCTGCCCGAACCCGACGCGACGATCTCTCCAGGATCCAGCGCGGTCCCGGTCGCGCAGGACGTGACCGACCTGCTGCCGAACACGACCTACCACTACCGCATCGTCGCCCACAACGAAGAAGGCACGAGCGAAAGCGGCGACGAGTCGTTCGCGACGCCACCGCTCAAGCCGGCCGTGGTCTCGCTGCCGGTTTCCGAAAGCGCCGAAGGGTTCACGCTGAACGGAACTGTCAATCCGAACGGAGGAGCCACCACCTACCACTTCGAGTTCGGGGTTACCGAAGCCTACGGGCAGGACATCCCGCCCTCGGATGCGAGCGCCGGCAGCGGCACCTCGCCGGCCGCCGTCTCCCAGCTCGTCAAGGGCCTGCCCCCCGGAGTCCCGTACCACTACCGGCTCGTCGCCCAGAACGCGGGTGGCACCTCCATCGGGGAAGACGAGTTCTTCGTCACGCCCGAGCCCGAAGAACCGAGTGGGGGAGAGACGCCCGGCGGCGGGATCCTACCCTCCCCGACGTTGACCCCTCCGTCGAACGCATTCTCGACGCGGGCTGGAGCGGGCAGGGCCGGTAGGGCCAGGCTGAGCGTCAAAGTGCCGGGGCCCGGAACGATCTCCGTCCGAGGCAGGCAGATCGAGGCTGCTCGCGCGAACGCGACCGGCGCCGGCGCCGTCGCGCTGACGCTGAAGCTGAGCAGGGCCGGCAAGAAGGCGATCAAGCGGGTGCGCGGTCATATGCTCACGGTCCGGCTGACCGTCGCCTTCCAGCCGGTCGGCGGCAGCGCCCGGATCGTCCACAGGACGATCGCCTTCAGATAGCCGACCCGCGGCCGGCCGCGAGGGGATCCCCCAGGTACCCTTGGTCCGTGGCATCGAAGCGGCAGATATTCGTCGGCGGCGTACCGATCGGCGGCGGCGCCCCGGTCGCGGTGCAGACGATGACCAAGACCGAGACCGCCAACCTGGCGGCGACGATGGAGCAGATCCGCAAGGTCGCCGATGCCGGGGCCGACATCGTCCGGGTGGCGGTGCCGCGCGACGACGACGTCGAGGCGCTGAAGACGATCGTCAGGGACTCGCCGATCCCGGTGATCGCCGACATCCACTTCAACCACACGCTGGCGCTGAAGGCGATCGACGCCGGTGCCCACTGCATCCGGCTCAACCCGGGGAACATCGGCGGGCGGGAGAAAGTCGCCGAGGTGGCTGCGAGGGCGATCGCGGCAGGGGTGCCGATGCGGATCGGGGTCAATTCGGGATCGCTGCCCAAGCACCTGCACGATCTCGAGCGCGAGGCGCCGGTCGAGGCCCTGGTCGCCGCCGCGGTCGAGTTCGTAGAGCTGATGGAGGGACTTGCCTTCGAGGACTTCAAGGTCTCGATCAAGTCGACCAACGTGCCGAACACGATCGCCGCCAACCGGTTGCTGGCGGAGAAGATCCCCTACCCGTTGCACCTCGGAATCACCGAGGCGGGGACCATGTGGTCGGGCTCGCTGAAGTCCTCTGTCGGCCTCGGCACCCTGCTCGCCGATGGGATCGGCGACACGATCCGGATCAGCCTCTCGACCTTCCACGCCGAGGAGGAGGTCAAGGTCGCCTGGGAGATCCTCAAGGCGCTGCAGCTGCGCGAGCGCGGACCGGTGTTGATCGCCTGCCCGACCTGCGGCCGGCTGCAGTTCGATATGGACTCGGTGGTGGCCGAGATCGAGCAACGGCTGGAGGGCTACGCCGAGCCGATCGAGGTTGCGGTGCTGGGCTGCGCGGTGAATGGGATCGGCGAGGCCAGCCATGCCGATTTCGGGATCACCGGCGCCAAGAACGAGGGGCTGATCTTCGCCCACGGCAAGCCGTTGCGAAAGGTGCCGCAGGCGAACCTCGTGGACGCCCTGTTCGAGGAGATCGACAAGTCCCTGGACCGCGGCGCGGTGGAGGTCGACGCGGCGAAGTCCGCCGAGGGTGGTGCCTGGCTGGCGAAGATCGAGGAGGAGAACGCCGGCGACCTCACTCCGGAGAAGATCGCGCAGCTGGAGCACGAAGCCGCGGAAAAGGGAGAGTCGGACCGCGTTCTGCTCGACGAGGAGGCCTCTCCCACCGCTGGGCGGCGATTCACCAGGGCCTGAGCGTCGCGACGGGCAGGTCCTGCCCGAGCAGCGGATAGGTTTCCAGCGTGACGCGATTCAGCGAGACTCTGCTGCCAACCCTGAAGGATCCGCCCGCCGAGGCGGAGTCCGTATCCCACAAGCTGATGGTCAGGGCGGGGCTGATTCGTCAGCTGGGGGCCGGGCTGTGGACCTATCTGCCGGCCGGATGGCGGGCGCACCGCAAGGTCGAAGCCGTGATTCGGGAGGAGATGGAGGGAATCGGGTGTCAGGAGATGCTGATGCCCGTGCTTCAGCCGGCTGAGATCTGGGAGAAGACCGGGCGGTATGAGATCGAGGAGATGTTCAAGCTCTCCGACCGCAAGGGTTCGCCGCTGGTGCTGGCGATGACCCATGAGGAGTGCATCACCAACCACGTGGCCCGGGAGGTTCGGTCCTACCGGGACCTGCCGTTGATGCTCTTCCACATCCAGACAAAGGAGCGCGACGAGCCGCGGCCCCGGGCGGGGGTGCTGAGGACGCGCGAGTTCACGATGAAGGACGCCTACTCCTTCGATCGCGACGCGGCGGGGCTGGAGCGCTCCTACGAGCTGCAGACCGGCGCCTATGCGCGAATCCTCGACCGCTGCGGGCTGCGCTGGTACCGGGTCGAGTCCGACGTGGGGATGATGGGGGGCTCTGGCGCGCACGAGTACATGGCCCCCTGCGCCGCGGGCGAGGACGCCGTCGCGCTGGCCCCCGGCTTCGCCGCCAATGTCGAGGTGACCGAGCTGCGCGCCGGCGACCCGGGGCCCAATGGCGGGACGGTCGAGGTCGAGCCGGCGATCGAGGTCGGCAACATCTTCAAATTGGGAACGCGGTACTCGGAGCCGCTCGGGGCCACCTTCCTCGACGAGGAGGGGAGCGAGCAGCCGATCGTGATGGGTAGCTATGGACTCGGCCCGGCCCGGATCATCGCCGCGGCGATCGAGCAGGGTGCCGACGAGCGCGGCATCGTCTGGCCGGTCGCGATCGCCCCCTGGAAGATCCACGTCGTCTCGCTCGCGAAGGCCGGCGAGCCCGAGCGCGAGGCGGCGGACCGCCTCTACGATGAGCTGCGGGCAAAGCTCGGCGCGGAGCTGCTCTACGACGACCGCGACGCGGGCCCGGGGGAGAAGCTGACGGATGCGGAGCTGCTCGGCTGCCCTCTGCGGATCGTCGTCGGCCGGCGCGGCCTCGCCGACGGTGTGGTCGAGGCGAACGAGCGCGCGAGCGGCGCCGAGCACGAGCTGCCCGTGGAGGAGGCCGCCGAGCGGGCGCTCGCCCTCCTCCAGCGCCTCGATGGCTGACGCCGCCCCCTTCGGCCGCGGCCGCGTGCGCCGCCTCTTCGGGCTCGACCGCTCCGGCCCTCGGCCGCCGCAGACCCGCAGGGGCGAACCGCTCAACCCGTGGACGATCCCCAACCTGGTCGGTTACGTGCGGCTGGCGGCGATCCCGCTGTTCCTCTACCTCGCCTTCGAATCCGGAGACGGCCGCAGCGCAGCCTCGGCGACGGTCTTCTGGCTGATCGCCGCCGGCGACTACCTCGACGGCTTCCTCGCCCGGGTCACCAGGCAGTACAGCCGCATGGGGGCTCTGCTCGACCCGCTCGTCGACCGCCTCACGATCCTCTCCGGAGCAGTCGTCTGCTGGCACTTCGAGCTGCTGCCGCGTTGGGCGCTGGCGCTGCTCGCCATGCGCGAGCTGGCGATGCTCCTCCTCGCCCAGTACGCGCTGCGTCACGGGGTCGAGATCGAGGTCAACTGGCCGGGCCGGGTCTCGGTCTTCCCGATCATGGGGGGGATCTTCTTCGCCATGGTCTTCGCCGGCTGGGTCCCCTCGGCCCTGCTGATCACCGGCCTCGGTCTGGCGATCGCCGCCACGATCCTCTATGCGCGCTCGGGCCTGCGCGCGGTGCGCGCCCGCAGGCTGCAAGCGAGCCCCCACTCTCGATAAACCTTCAACCTGCAGTTGAACCTTTGAGATCCACGCCTATAATCGGCCGCAGGCGCAAACGGAGGCGATCGCCTCCCGATCAAGGAGCGAGATGGAGGACACCTTTCCAGATCTGGGTTCGCTCAGCGACAAGGAGCTGAAAGAGCTGATCGCCGAGCTGACGGAGGAGGAGAACGAGATCTCCTACAGGCGGCGCGTCCTGCATGGAAAGATCGACATCCTCCGCGCAGAGCTTGTCAACCGGCTGCGCCAGAAACGTGAGCGCGGCGACTCGCTGATCTCCGGCGACGACGTCGAGCAGCTGACGCAGATCCTCGCCGGCCGTGCACGGGGCGAGGCGGAGGACGAGCCGGCCGCCTGAGCGCCGGCGCGGGAGAGCAGATGGCCGTTCACTGTCCGGAGTGCGGGTTCGTCAATCCCGAGGGCGCCAACTACTGCCAGAAGTGCGGCGCCTACCTCGGCGGTCCGTCCAACGGCGGGGAGGACCCGACGACGATGACCTACACCGTCGACGACACCGGCGACATGCAGCCCGTCGACATCGACGAGGTGGTCGAGCAGGCGGGCGCGGCGCTGGTGATTCGCGCCGGCGGCGGGCGTGCCGGCGAGAGCTTCACGGTCACCGACGACCGGGTCAGCATCGGGCGCAGCCCCGATGCAGGCGTCTTCCTCGACGACGTCACCGTGTCGCGCAACCACGCGCTGCTGGTGCGGCGCCGGGACGGGATGTACATCGACGACCTCGGCTCGCTCAACGGGACCTACGTCAACCGGCGCCGGATCGAGTCTCACCGCCTCGCCGACGGCGACGAGATCCAGGTCGGCAAGTACAAGCTCAGCTACCTGGAGAAGTAGGGATACGCGATGGCGGTTTCCGAGCAGGCGACCCGGGCGCGGGACTCCCGACCACGCAAGGCACTGACGATCGGGGCCGTCTGCAAGATCCTCCAGAACGAGTTCGGCGACGTCTCGATCTCCAAGATTCGCTACCTGGAGGACCAGAAGCTGCTCAGCCCGCGACGGACATCGGGTGGCTACCGCCTCTACAGCCAGTCCGACGTCGAACGGTTGCGCACGATCCTGCGCCTGCAGCGCGACGAGTTCCTGCCCTTGAAGGTGATCCGCCAGGAGCTGGCGGCGGGTGGCGACATCGAGCTTGGAACGGGGCCCGAGAGGCGACCGAGTAGCGGTTCCGTGCGACGGGCGATCCTGGTCGAAACCTCGAGTGCCTACCTGACCCTGGAGGAAGTGATCGAGGAGACCGGGGCGCGCGAGGAGCTGGTCTCCGAGCTGGAGAACTTCGGCATCGTCCAGCCCGAGAAGCGCGACGGGAAGGCCGTCTATGACGAGACCGACCGCGAGATCATCCGCTCCGCCAACGAGCTCTCCCGTGTCGGCGTCGGAGCGCGCAACCTGCGCGTCTTCCGCTCCTCGGCCGATCGTGAGGCCAACCTGCTGGAAGCACTGCTGGGGCCGTCGCTGCGCTCCCGCAACCCCGAGCGCCGCAAGGAGGCGCTGGAGAGCCTCGAAAGCCTGGCGGCGACGGTCAGCCACCTGAAGCACCTCCTGCTCGTCCGGGACCTCCGCCGCCTGGCGGGCGAGTAGCGCCGGAGGCGGCTGATGTCACGCGTGTCGCGCCGCCGTAGGATCGCGGCCCCGGTGGACGAGGTCTGGTCGCTGGTCTCCGACCCCTACAACCTGCCCCGCTGGTGGCCGCGGACGACCCGGGTGGAGAACGTTGAGCGCCGCAGCTCCGGGAGGCGCAGCCAGTGGACGAAGGTCCTGGAGACGAGCGAGGGGCGGGGCGTGCGCGCCGACTTCCGCTGCGTCAGCTCGGCCGAGGGGGAGCGCTATGTCTGGGAGCAGCAGCTCGAGGGGACGCCGTTCGCCAGGCATCTGCGCAGCTCGACGGTCGAGATCGGCCTGCGACCCGAGGGCGAGGGAACCGAGGTGAGGCTCGCCTCACGGCAGGTGCTTCGTGGCATGTCGAGGCTCGGCTCGCCGATGATGCGCCACGGCCAGGGTGCGATTCTCGACGAGGCGATGGCCGGCATAGAGAGAGCGCTGACGTGAGCGAGCTGCGCCGCGACTCGAAGTGGTGGGGATGGGGGGACCCGTCGATCTCGCCCTCGCTGGACGGCGAAGCCCTGAGGACGCTGCGAGAACGCGTCGGTGAGCTGAGCGCCGCGCCGCGGGCGGTGGCATCTGCCGAGGACTTCGAGCTGCCCAAGCCGCAGCCGTTGCCGCAGAGCCTGATCGACGCAGTCGGCGAGGAGGCCGTCTTCGCCTCAGTCGAGGACCGCCTTCGCCACGCCGCGGGGCGCGGTTACGCGGATCTGGCAAGGCTGCGCGGGGGCCGGCTCGACGCCGCCCCGGACGCCGTCGTCCTCCCGGCCGACGCCGAGGAGGTGAAGCGCGTTCTCCAGCTGTGCAGCGGACAGGACGTTGCAGTGGTTCCGTACGGCGGCGGCACCAGCGTGGTCGGCGGCGTCGAGCCGCTGCGCGGGCCCCACGAGCGCCTGATCAGCCTCGACCTGGGCCGCCTGCGCGGGGTGGACGTCGACCGTCGCTCGCTCACCGCGAGGCTCGGCGCCGGCCTGCGCGGGCCCGAGGCCGAAGCGGCGCTCGGCGTCCAGCGCCTCGTCCTCGGCCATTACCCGCAGTCCTTCGAGTACGCGACGATCGGCGGCTTCGCCGCCACCCGCTCGGCGGGACAGGCCTCGAGCGGCTACGGCCGCTTCGACTCCCTGGTCAGCTCGGTGCGGCTTCTCGCCCCGGCGGGCGAGCTGCACACGCTGGCGACCCCGCACACCGCCGCGGGGCCGGCCTTACGGGAGCTGATCGTCGGCTCGGAGGGTGTGCTCGGCGTGATCCCGGAAGTGACAGTTCGCGTCCGCCCGGCTCCCCGTGTCCGCCGCTACGAGGCGTGGATCGCCGAGAGCTTCGAGGCCGGCTCGGAGATCGTTCGTGTGATGGCCCAGGGAGCGGGGCTCCCCGACGTGGTCCGCGTCTCCGACGAGGAGGAGACGGAGGCCTCGCTGGCGCTGTCGGGCCCGCGCGGAGTCGCCGGGAGACTGCTCGGCGGCTATCTCGGCCTGCGGCGCAGGCGCGGCGGAAGCCTGATCGTCGTCGGCATCGAGGGCGACGAGGAGTCGGTCGCCCGTCGCCGCGCCCTCGCGGTTCGGGCGCTGCGCGCCGGTGGGGCCGCCTACCTCGGCCGGTCGGCGGGTCGCTCCTGGGAGCATGGCCGCTACCAGGGGCCCTACCTGCGCGACACTCTGATGGACATGGGCGCCCTGGTCGAGACGCTGGAGACCTCGCACAGCTGGAGCCGGGTGGGCGATCTGCATGCGGCCGTCGGCGCCGCGATTCGCGGTTCGCTGGCCGCGCAGGGCACGCCGGGGCTCGTCCTCTGCCATCTCTCGCACGCCTACGCCGACGGCGCCTCTCTCTACTTCACCTTCATATCGCGCGCCCGCCGCGGCGCGGAAATCGAGCAGTGGCGCGCGGTGAAGCGCGCCGCCTCGGAGGCGATAGTCGCGGCCGGGGCCACGATCACCCATCATCACGGAGTCGGCCGCGACCACGCGCCCTACATGGAGGCCGAGGTGGGGGGGACCGGGGTCGAGGTCCTGCGTGCCGTGAAGGAGCAGCTCGACCCCACCGGCATCATGAACCCGGGGAAGCTCCTCGGGTGAGCGTTACTTCTTGACCGCCGGCCCCGAGATCTTCCCGCGCAGGATGTCTTCGCCCGTGTAGGCCGGGAGGCGCTTTTCTCGCTTCGCCTTGGCGACCTCCGTCTTGTAGGCGGCATCGCCGGTGAGCGAGAGGTCGATCTGGTCGAAGGCGCCGCTGGCGACGTAGGCGAGCAGTTCGGCCGGAATCGGGAACTGCGCCGCGATCCCCCCGGACTTGCCGACTCCTACCGCGCCGACGCGCAGCACCACCTTCGGTGAGTGATAGAGCCAAACCGTGTAGGAGGAGCCCTGCGGCGACGGTTCCAGGCCTTTCGCTTCGATCTGGAGCACCGGAGTGCTCTTGACCCGGCCGAACAGCGCCCGCCCTTCGGCGCTCCCCCCGTTCACCGGTGTGAGGATCGCCTGGGTGAGCTTGCCGTTCTTTGCGGGGGCGGCCGTTGCGGTTCCGCTCGGGGTGCCGCCTTCCGTGGTGGCGCTGGTCGTGGAGGAGCCGGACGAGCCGTTTCCCCCGAGTGCCCCGGTTGCCAGGAGCACGATGAGAAGGACGAGGACGCCCGCGCCGGCCAGGATCGCCGTTCGTTTGCCTCGATCGCTTGGCAGCGAGAGCCGAGGGGGTGGCTTCGGAAGCTTGGCCCGCGGCGCGGGGGGGCGTGGGGTGGGCTTGGGAGTGGGGGGAGGGGGTGGCGGTGGCGGTGGCGGTGGCGGCTGAGGCGGCTCCTCATCGAGCTCCTCCAGCGCCTCCTTGACCCGGGCGCGGACCTCCTCGACGCTCAGGCCCATCAGGGCGGCGATGTCGTCGTAGCCCTCTTCGCGCTGCGCGAGCAGCCGGATCATCGCCCTCTGGTCGTCGCTGAGCGGCATGGTGGAGAAGCCTATGGCAGACCGGCGCCGCGATCGTGGGGTGCTCCGGTTAAGGTCTCGCGCCGATGGCCGAGGACCCGCGCAGGCTCCATTCGCACTTCGACGCCCTCGTCGGCACCGAGTGGCTCGACGACGACCCCGATCACGCCAGGGCGCGGGTCGAGATGCGCGACGAGCTGCGCCAGCCGGTGGGGCTGCTGCACGGGGGCGTGCTCTCGACCGTGGTCGAGAGCGTCTGCTCGCGGGCCACCGCGCTCGCCGTGCTCGGCGACGGAATGATGGCGATGGGACAGTCGATAGACGTCAGCTTCATCCGGCCGATCACCGAGGGCCATGCCGTGGTCAGCGCGCGAGCTCGCCACCGCGGCCGCACCACCTGGGTCTGGGAGGCCGAGGTCAACGACTCCAGCGATCGCCTCTGCGCCCTCGCTCGAATGACGATCGCCGTCAGGCCCATTCCAGAGGGCGATTAGCCGCCGAACCTGTTCGTCATCGGCAGGCGCCGATCGCGTCCGAAGCCTTTCGGGGTGATGCGGATGCCGGGGGCGGCCTGGCGGCGCTTGTACTCGGAGCGGTCGACCATGCGGATCACCTCGTCGACCGTATCGGCCGGCATCCCGGCGGCGAGCATCTCCTCGCGACCCTCGTCACGCTCGACGTAGGCGGCGAGGACGCGGTCGAGCAGGTCGTAGGAGGGGAGGGAGTCGCTGTCGAGCTGGCCGGGGCGCAACTCTGCCGAGGGCGCCCGATTCAGCACCGAGGCCGGCACCAGCTCCTGCCCGGCCGTCTCGTTGCGGTGGCGGACCAGCTCGTAGACCAGCGTCTTCGGCACGTCCTTGATCACGGCGAAGCCACCCGCCATGTCGCCGTAGAGGGTCGCGTAGCCGACCGACATCTCGCTCTTGTTCCCGGTGGTGAGGACGAGCCAGCCGTGCTTGTTGGAGAGGGCCATCATCAGGTTTCCCCTGATCCGCGCCTGGATGTTCTCCGCCGCCAGGTCCGGGTCTGAGGGCCGGGTCGGATCGCGCGGCAGGGGCTCGGCCTCCGAGCCCCCGACGGGGGCCTCGAAGGCGTCGGCAAGCGCGGACTCGTAGGCCTCCATCACTGCTGAGATCGGGATCTCGATCAGCTCGCAATCCAGATGCTGAGCGATAGTCCGGGCATCTGCCTGTGTTTCACCGCTGGAATGAGGCGAGGGCATCACCACGCAGCTGACGTGCTGCGCGCCGACCGCGTCGGCGGCGAGCAGCGCCACCAGGGCGGAGTCGATCCCGCCGGAGAGGGCGATACCGACGTGGCGGAAGCCGTTCTTGCCGACGTAGTCGCGCAGTCCGAGGACGAGCGCCTCGTAGACCTCGGCCGGGTCGGAAAGCGGCTTGGCGAGCCTAGCCGGGACGGTCGCAGGCAGCTCGCAGACGAGCAGCTCCTCCTCGAACTGCGCGGCGCGGGCGATCACCTTGCCGCTCGGGTCGACGACGAAGCTCTGGCCGTCGAAGACGAGCTCGTCCTGGCCGCCGACCAGGTTGCAGAATGCGAAGTGCGTTCCGTAGGCGCGGGCGCGGGCGGCGAACATCTCCTCGCGCTCGCGCCCCTTGCCGCGGTGGTAGGGAGAGCCGGAGGGGTTTGCGATCAGCTGCGCGCCCCCCTCGGCCTCGCTCGAGGCGGGGGGCCCCTCGACCCAGCAGTCCTCGCAGATCGTCAGCCCGACCGGCATCCCGGCGACCTCGATCGTCTCTCCCCCGCTGCCCGGGATGAAGTAGCGCTGCTCGTCGAAGACGGCATAGTTGGGGAGTCGGTTCTTGCGGTAGACCCCGCGGATCTCCCCGTCGAAGAGCACCGCGAGGGAGTTGTGAGCGTGGCGGAAGTCGCCGCCGTCCGCAGCCGGCTCCGCGAAGCCGACAAGGACGACCATCCCGCCCACCTGCGTGGCGAGCTCCGTGACGGCGCGCCGGTTGGCCTCGACGAAGTGCCGCTTCAGATAGAGGTCCTCAGCCGGGTAGCCCGGGATGCACAGCTCGGGGAAGATCGCGAGGTCGGCGCCCTGCTCGCGCGCCCGTCCGATCCACTCGGCGACCTTGGCGGCGTTGCCGTCGATGTCGCCGACGGTCGGGTCGATCTGGGCCAGGGCCACGCGCATCTCAGCCACGAAGTATCGCCGCCGAGGGCGGCAGGGCGGCGCGCGGCGAACGGTAGGGTCCTCTGGATGCGAGGGCACCGCCATCTCATCGGTGCCTCGCTGGCCGCCCTTGCGCTGCTCGCGGCGGCGCCGGGCGTCTCCTCGGCGGCTGACAAGCCCTTCCTCGCCCCGCTGGCCCGGCCGACGGAACGGGCGCGTCCCGCCGGCCACACCGACCCCAACCGCAATGCATACACGGTTCCGCAGGCGCCCCGATCCCCCGCCTGCACGCAGCACTTCTGCGTCCATTGGGTGGCGGTCGGGCTGGACGCGCCCAATCTCACCGACGGCAACGGGGATGGGGTCCCCGACTTCGTCGAACGGGTCGAGGCCGTAGCTGAACACGTCTACTCGGTTGAGAACGGCAAGCTCGGCTGGCGCCACCCGAAGTCGGATGGAACCACGGGAGGGGGGAGGGGCAAGACGGACATCTACCTGACCCAGATCGGCGGGGCGCTGTTCGGCTACGCGGCGCCCGACCGCGGTCAGGCCTCGCCCGGGCACAGGGTGCCCCGCAGGCTGCATGGCTACCTCGTGCTCGATAACGACTACGCCGCCTCCGAGTTCCCCGGAACGACGCAGCTGGGAGACCTGGAGGTGACGCTCGCCCACGAGTACGACCACATCCTCCAGTTCGGCTACGACGCCTACCAGGACCCCTGGTTCGCCGAGTCGACCGCGGTCTGGATGGAGGACCAGGTCTACGACGGGAGCGACGACTACCTGCGCTACGTGCGCCGCTGGGTCCATCGCTACGACACACCGATGACGACCAGCTCGATCAAGGAGTACGGGTCCGCTGTGTGGAATCACTGGCTCGCGCACCGATATGGGCGCTCGATCATCCGCAAGGCCTGGGCTGGCGCGATCCATGCAAAGCCGGGGGGCTTCTCCGTCGCCGCCTACGACGCGGCGATCCGCGCCGCCGGCCACTCGAACTTCGGCCAGGACTTCGCGCGCTTCGCCCGCGACACCGCCGAGTGGCGCACCGGCCGGGTCTTTCGCGAGGGCCCGCTTTACCCCAACGTCTCGCGACAGGGCTCCCTGCCGCTGAACGGCCACACCCTGAGCCGCCTCCTCAACCACACCACCTACCAGCTGCTGCGGGTGAGTGGGCGTCACGGGAGGGCGGTGGTCGTGCGGGCCCTGGCCCCGCGCGGGATCGGCGCCGGCCTGGCGCTGGTCGGCCGCACCGGCAGCGAGCGTCACGGCCGGGTCGTCTCGCGCCTGCGCTACAGGCCGGGTGGAGGTGCGATGTCCGTGCGGCTTGCCGACCCGGGCCGCTTCGACCGCATCACCGCGGTCGTGATCAATGCCGACACAAGCGCCCTCGGCTTCGACACGCGCCGGCTCGACTGGCGCTACCTCCGGGACGGGGTGCCGTTCGAGGTCAGCGGGCGGGTCGTCCGCTGATTCAGGCCTGAGCCTCGGGGGCGAGCACGGCAGCTCCGTTTTCGGACTTCGCGCGCCGCGGCCGTCTCTTCGGAGCCGGGGGAGCGGTCTCCACCGTTTCCCGGGTTACCGCCTCGAGATCGAGGGCGAAGCTGTCGAGGTCGGCCATCGCGTCGTAGTCGCCGGTGAGGCCGAAGTTGACCTGGCCGTTGTAGGACATGATTCCGACGCAGAGGGCCTGGCGGCGGGCCAGCGGCACCATCGGGAAGATCGACTCCATCTGGCGACCGAGGA
Organism: uncultured Solirubrobacterales bacterium; assembly: GCA_963838035.1. Lineage (GTDB taxonomy): Bacteria > Actinomycetota > Thermoleophilia > Solirubrobacterales > 70-9 > CAVVNN01. The sequence continues at coordinate 221,602 of CAWIPM010000002.1, read as the reverse complement.
CGTAGAGGGGGAACTGCGGCCCGGGGACGTTGGTGACGACGAGGTTGAAGAAGCGCTGGGCGGGCTGCAGGCGAGCGGCCTGCGCGGCCAGCGTCGGCGGGGCGAAGTCGGTGATCCTGGTCAGGATCTCGGCGCCGACGGCCTGCCCGGAGCCCTTCAGGTCGCCCATCGCCTTGGTCATCAGGTGAACCCGCTCGACCGGGTCCTCGCACCAGACCGGGAGCGGCGCCATCATCGCCGAGATGCGGTTGCCGAGGGCGCCGTGCTCCTCGTCGGCGCGAACGCTGACCGGGACCATCGCCCGCATCTCGAGCCCCGCGGTGTCCTGCCCGCGCGCCCGCAGATAGTTGCCGAGCGCGCCGGCGACGATTGCGAGGATGACGTCGTTGACGGTTCCGCCGTGGGCATCCTTGACCCGCTTCAGGGCACCGAGATCGGACTGGGCGATGGCGAAGCGGCGATGGGGGCCGATCTCGACGTTGAAGGGGGTGGAGGGCGCCGCCATCCCGGCGCCGATGATCTTGCCGGTGGCGCCGAGGCCTTCGGCAACCTGGCGGGGGCCGCGCAGCGCCGCGCGAAAGCCACGGACTATCTCTCGCGGGCTGGTGAGGCGCTCGCGCAGGGCGTCCACGAGCAGGTCCAGATCGGTCGGCTCGGGGCGCGCGAGCCACCTCGGTGATGACTTCGGCGGAATATCGGGCTCCCGGTCGAGGTCGAAGAGGACGGTTGTGATGTCGACCCCGGAGACGCCGTCGACGAGCGCATGGTGGCTCTTGCCGACGACCGCAAAGCGCCCGTCGCGCAGGCCCTCGACCAGCCACATCTCCCAGAGCGGCTTGGTGCGGTCGAGCTGCTGGGAGAAGATCCGCGCCGCGAGATTGCGCAGCTGCTCCTCGGAGCCCGGCCCCGGCAGCGCGGTCTGGCGCACGTGGTAGTCGAGGTTGAGGTGGGGGTCGTCGACCCAGACCGGGCGGCCCTGCCCGAAGGGGACGAAACGCAGCTTCTGGCGGAAGCGCGGCACCAGGTGCAGGCGCGAGGCGAGGTGGTCGCGAAACTCCGCGTGGCTCGGCGCCGGGCCCTCGAAGATGATCGTCGAGGCGACGTGCATGTGCGCCCCCGCTCGCTCCATGTGGAGGAAGGAGGAGTCGAGCCCACTCAGCCGGTTTGCTGACACGCGACAATCTTCGCACACGCCCTTGGGCGCGTCGGAGGGTGCGAGCCGCGGCGCTCAGCCCGGGAGGCCGAGCTGGAGCTGGGGCTCGAAGGGCTCCGGCGCGTCGTCTCCCTCAGTGGCCCGATCGCGCTCGAACGAGGCGACTCGCACACCGAGGAGGCGGACCGGCCGCTGCGGGTCATAGGCGCGCAACAGGCCGAGCGCGACCGAGCCCACCACGGCTGGGTCATTGGTCGCGACGTCGACCGTCTGGGCCCGGCTGACGTTTGTCCAGTCGTCGAGGCGCACCTTGATCCCGATCGTGCGGCCCTCCAGCTCGTGGGAACGAAGCCGGCGGCAGAGCTCCTCCGCGAGCCCGGCCAGCGATCTCTCCAGCTCGGCGCGGTCTTGCACGTCCACGTCGAAGGTCGTCTCCGCCGACTGCGACTTCGTCTCACGGACCACGGTGAGCGGCGTGTCGTCTTCGAATTTCGCTCGGGCAAGCAGCCAGCGTCCCATCCGCGGGCCGAAGGCCCCGGTGAGCGTCTCCAGACTCTGCGCCCGCAGCTCCGCGAGGGTGCGTACGGCCATTCTCTGTAGGCGCAGCACCGTCTTCGGGCCGATCCCGGGCACGAGACCGGGGGAGTCCTCGACGAAGCGCGCCAGAGCCGCCTGCCGCGAGAGCACCACCAGCCCGGCCGGCTTGCCCAGCTCGCTGGTGATCTTTGCCAGCAGCCGGTTCTCGGAGATTCCGATCGAGCAGGTCAACCCGGCCTCCTCCTGGATCTCCGCAGCGATTCGCCGCATCGTCGCCTTTGGCGAGAACAGGCCGGTGAGGTCGACGTAGGCCTCGTCGAGACCAACGACCTCCACCGTCTCGGCGTTGCCCCGCAGGATCGCCATAACCTGGCCAGAGGCTTCTCGGTAGGCCGCAAAGTCGGGCGTCAGGAACACCGCGTCCGGCAGTCGCCGCCGAGCCACCGCTGCCGGCATCGCCGAGTGGATCCCGGCCAGCCGCCGGGCCTCGTAGCTGGCCGTGGTCACCACCGCCCGCGGCCCCGACCCACAGACCACGACCGGCTTGCCCCGCAGCTCCGGCCGCCGCCGCAGCTCAACCGATGCGTAGAACGCGTCCATGTCGACAATTGCGATCACGCGGGGCCATTCGCTGATCTGCGCCATTGGTCCTCAACCTACGCGTTGGGGCGGCCAGCCATCTTCTGCACGATCCCCGCGCCTCTCTAAGCTACTCAGGGCATGGGCAGGCGATCAGGGAGTCACACCGACCGCGGCCTTTCGCTCAGCTCGCCGGCTCTCGTTCTGGGTATCTGCCTTCTGGTCTTCACGGCGGCCATCGGCGTCTGGGGGAGCGAGCCGGCCTCAGCCGGCCAGGCCAAGGGACCGAAGCACCCCGCAGCGTCCCGACGCGCGACTTTTGCCCCGGCCGCCGCCACCGGTGCATTCGGACTCGACCTGATGCGGGCCCAGGGCCCGGGAAACCTCGTCATTTCACCCGACAGCGTCGCCGCTGCGCTGGCCATGACGGGAACGGGCGGCGCTGGGAACACCGCAGCGGAGATCGCCCGAACGCTCCACCTGAAGGGGCCGGCTGCCTTCCCCGCTGTCGGCGATCTCCAGGGCGCCATCGCCGCCGAGCAGGCCGCCGCGGCGCTTGGCGACCCCGAACCACCTGCGCTCGAGATCGCCAACGGCCTCTTCCTCCAGCAGGGGCTTCCGTTTGAGCCGGCCTTCCTCTCCGGCGCTCAGCAGCACTTCGGCGCCGCCCCTGAAACCGTCGACTTCGCGGGCGACCCGACAGGCGCCCTCGACGCGATCAACGGCTGGGTCAGCGAACGCACCAAAGGTCTGATTCCACGGATCCTCGAATTGTCGCCCGGAGAAATCGAAGGAATGGCGCTGGCGCTGGCCGACGCCGTCTACCTCGACGCCGACTGGGAGCACCCGTTCGAGCAAAGCGACACCGAGCCCGGTGTCTTTCATAAGGCAGCTGGGAAGACCAGCGTCGACTTCATGCACCAGACGGCGCGGCTGCCCTACGCGGCGGGCCGCGGTTACCGGGCGGTGGCGCTCCCGTACCGCTCCTCGACGCTGTCGCTTCTGGTCGTTCTTCCCGTGCACCAGCAGCTCGGCTCCCTCCAGCGCCGCCTCGACGGCAGGGGTCTTGGCCGGATCGCGAACGGCCTCGCGGCGAGGTCGGTGATCCTCACCCTGCCGCGCCTGCACTTGAACACCCAAGTCGAGCTGAGCGGCGCCCTGAAGAAGCTGGGCATGCCGACGGCGTTCAGCGAAGCTGCGGACTTCTCCCGCATCACGACCGAAGTGCCGCTGAAGATCGCCTTCGTCAAGCACGCCGCTGACTTCACCGTCGACGAGCAGGGGACGATCGCCGCCGCGGCGACGGTGGTTGGGGTATTCCCGACTTCAAAGCTCGTAGGGCCACGCAATGCAGTCGCGTTCAACGCCGACCGCCCGTTTCTCTTCTTCCTGCGTGACGACCGGACCGGCGCGGTCCTCTTCGCGGGCCGGGTTGCCAATCCCGCTTCCACCGGCGCCTGATCTCAAGCCGGCGTCCTAGACTGGCGTCGATGGCTTCTCCCGAGGCAAAGAACCTGGAGGCGATCTCCCGGGCTATCGACCAGCACAACTCGAACTGCCCCTATCCGGCAGCCGAGGTGCGGATGAATCCGTTCGAGGTCGAGCGGCTCGGGTGGGAGGAGATCCGGGGCCTGCCTGTCGTCCCCGACGCCGAGATCGGGACGGGGCGCTTTCGGATCGTCTGCTCGCGGGAAATGGACGGCGGTGGACTGGAGGAGGTCGAAGCCGTCGGCCGAACACTGGAGACCGTCGCTCCAATCCACAACCCCTGAGGGGCCCAGGGCCTTCTCAGACCTGGTTCCAGAAGTCGACGCCCAGGCTTTCGAGCCAGTTCTGGGCTTCGATGTTGAGGCGGAAGAGCTCACCATTCCAGATCAGGATGCCCATCGCAATCAGAATCACGCCGCCGACCGCGACGATCGCCTGGTAATGGCGCTTGACCACCGCGAAGGCGGTGGTCATCCGCGAGAAGGCGAGGGCGGTGAGTAGGAAGGGGATGGCCAGCCCGGCCGAGTAGACGGCCAGCAGCAGGGCGCCGCGCGCGGCGGAGTCCGATAAAGAGGCGGTGGCGAGGATCGCGCTGAGGGTGGGGCCGATGCAGGGCGTCCAGGCGATCGCGAAGGCCGCTCCGGCGACGATCGGGCCGCCTCTACCGGCGCGCTCCAGCAGGGCATCCACGTGCCACTCGCGATTGAGCCTGGTGACGACTAGGGAGGCGACGAAGAGGATGCCCATCGCGACGATCAGGGCTCCCGAGATCTTGGTCAGCAGTTCCCTGTGGTTCTGCAGTGTCGATCCGAGGCCGGTCGCGGTAAGGCCGAGGAGGATGAAGATGGCCGAGAAGCTGGCGACGAAGAGGAGGCTGGGGCCGAGGACGCGGCGCCAGCCGGCGTCGTCCAACTCCGCCGCGGAGACGCCGGTCACCGCCGAGAGGTAGCCCGGGACGAGCGGCAGCACGCAGGGGGAGAGGAAGGAGACGACCCCGGCGGCGAGGGCGGCGAGAATGCCGACGCCTGCCGCAGGGTCGGTGTTCAACGCAGCGAGAATCACGACCCATCAGGCTACCGGCGCCGCGTTCCTGCACTGGCCCAACCCGGGGGAGAGGAGGCCCTGGCGGCGCTCAAGCGGGAGCACGACCCCCGCTCGCGGGGACGAGCAGGCGATCCTCGGGGCCGGGGCGGAGGATCAGCACCTCCGCGGGCGCCCGCTCGAGTAGCCAGACGAGGTCGTCGCCGGAGAAGCCCGACTGCCCCATCGAGGTCGCGGAGACCACGACGCGATCGAACTCCTCGTGGTCCAGCAGCCGCCGTAGCGCGTGCCGGTAGGAGCGTCCGCGCTCGACCCTGGAGTCGACCGGGACATCCTGTGCAGCCGCCCTCTGTTCGATCGCCTCCAGGATCGGCATCGCCTTGGCAGCTTCACGGGGAATCGCGCAATCCAGCGGAAGCTGCATCGGAACCGTTGCCAGAAAGGCGGGCATCAGGGTCGCGTCCTCCGCTCGCGCGAGGCGCAACGCCGCGTCGACCGCACGGCGGGAGATCTCGGTCCCGGTGAAGGGCAGGAGGATCCGGTGGATCTCATCCGGGCGCTGGTAGCGGTGGCCGCGGCGGCGCGAGCGGGCGAGGAGATATCCGCCGGCGAGGCCGAGCAGCAGCGCCAGGCCGACGAGGACGTGCTCGATCACGACTCGCCCTCCGTCCTGCCCCGGTGGGCGACGATCCGCACGTCGACGCCTGGAGGCGTCGCATGCATCAGCCGCTGCGGCAGCGGCTCGCGCAGGCGGGCAAGACCGCGGCGAGGCAACGACTCCCCGACCATGATGTAGGTGCTGCCCCGTTCGCGGACGACGCGGACCACCGTGGCGACGACATCGTCGTGCTCCTCGATCAACAGCCTCGCGCCCAGCACCGAGGCAAGCTGGCGCAGCGCCGTGACCTGGCGCTCGGTCTCGCCCTCGATCGGCTGCCCCGGCCGCTTCACCCAGAGCAGGTCGAGGTCGGTGCCGAGCCGCTGCGCCGAGCGCCAGGCCCGCCGCACGAGCCGCTGCGAGCTGGACTGCGGCCGGACCAGCGCCAGCAGCCGCTCTCCGACCGCCTTCGGTACCGCGGCGGCGACCCGCTCCTCCTCGCGCGTCCCCAGCGGCTCCAGCTGCTCCAGCGTGAGGCGCTTGGACTCGACGTTCTCGGCGACCTGGCGCAGGCTCACCTCGCGCAGGGCGGCGAGGTTCTCGATCCGGAAGAAGTTGTTCAGCGCCGCGTCGATGCTCTCGACTGGGTAGATCTTTCCCGCCTGCAGGCGGGCCACCAGGGCCTCCGGCGTGAGGTCGATCAGCACCACCTCGTCGGCCGTGCCCAAGACCGAATCGGGCACCGTCTCGCGCACCGTCACCCCGGTCAACTCGGCGACCTGGTCATTGAGCGACTCCAGGTGCTGGACGTTGACCGTGGAGAAGACGTCGATTCCGGCGGCCAGCACGTCGGCGATGTCCTCGTAGCGCTTCTCGTGCTCGAGGCCGGGCGGGTTGGTGTGGGCGAGCTCGTCGATCAGCGCCAGCTCCGGCCTCCGTGCGATCAGGGCCGGCAGGTCCATCTCCTCCACCGTGACGTCGCGGTAGGGGACGCGGCGCCTCGGCACCTCTTCGAGCCCGCGCGACTGGGCGATCGTGTCCTCGCGCTTGTGCGGCTCCAGGTAGCCGATCGCCACATCGCGGCTGGCGTCGGCCTCCGCGTGGCCCTCTTGGAGCATGCGGTAGGTCTTACCCACGCCCGCCGCCATGCCGAGGAAGATCTTGTAGCGGCCGATTGGCACGTGTTCCCTCTCAGGCCCCCAGCAGGTTGTGGACGACGAGGTCGATCAGCTTGATCCCGACGAAGGGGGCGATGACGCCGCCGAGGCCGTAGATCAGCATGTTGCGGCGCAACAGGCCGGTGGCGCCGATCGGCCGGTAGCGGACCCCGCGCAGGGAAAGCGGGATCAACAGCGGGATGATCAGGGCGTTGAAGATCACCGCCGAGAGGATCGCCGATTCAGGCGTTCCCAGCGACATGAGGTTGAGCGCGTCGAGCGGCCCCTTGCTCCCGGTCGACAGGGCGTAGGTCGCCGCAAACATCGCCGGCAGGATCGCGAAGTACTTGGCGATGTCGTTCGCAATCGAGAAGGTGGTGAGGGCGCCGCGGGTGATCAGCAGCTGCTTGCCCACCTCCACGATCTCGATCAGCTTCGTCGGGTTGGAGTCGAGGTCGACCATGTTGCCCGCCTCGCGCGCCGCCTGGGTGCCGGTGTTCATCGCCACGCCGACGTCGGCCTGGGCCAGGGCCGGCGCGTCATTGGTGCCGTCCCCCGTCATCGCGATCAAACGCCCGTCGGCCTGCTGTTCCTTGATCAGCTCGAGCTTGCGCTCCGGCGTAGCTTCGGCGAGGAAGTCGTCGACGCCCGCCTCTGCGGCGATTTTCGCCGCGGTGAGACGGTTGTCGCCGGTGACCATGATCGTGCGGATGCCCATCGCCCGCAGCTGGTCGAAGCGGACGTTCATCCCCTCCTTGATCACGTCCTTGAGGTAGACGACGCCCAAGACGAACTCGTTTCGGGCGACGGCAAGCGGCGTGCCGCCCTCGCGCCCGATCCGATTGAGCTCGGCCTTCAACTCAGCGGGGGCGCGGCCACCGACCTCCGTGACCCATGCTTCGATCGAGTCGCCGGCGCCCTTGCGCAGGCGCGTCCCGTTGAAGTCGACGCCGCTCATCCGCGTTTCCGCGCTGAAGGGTATGAAGGTCGGCTCGTGGCCGGCGAAGTCGTGCTCACGGATGCCGTAGGTCTTGGCGAGAACGACGATCGAGCGGCCCTCCGGGGTCTCGTCGGCGAGCGAGGACATCTGCGCCGCCTCGGCAAGCTCCTCCACCGTGACGCCCGGCATCGGCATGAATTCGACCGCCTCGCGGTTGCCCAAGGTGATCGTTCCGGTCTTGTCGAGCAGCAGCACGTCGCAGTCACCGGAGGCCTCGACCGCGCGGCCCGAGAGGGCGAGCACATTGCGGCGCACAAGGCGATCCATGCCGGCGATGCCGATCGCCGAGAGCAGAGCGCCGATAGTGGTTGGAATCAGCGCTACCAACAGGGCGATCAGGGTCGTCTCGGAAAGTTCGGTGCCGGCGAAGAGTGCGAATGGGCGCAGAGAGACTGTGACCAGGACGAAGACGAGGGTGAGCGCGGCGAGCAAGATGCCAAGCGCGATCTCGTTCGGCGTCTTGCGCCGTGCCGCCCCCTCGACCAGGGCGATCATCCGGTCAAGGAACGACTTGCCCGGTTCCTGGGTGATCTCGACGACGATCCTGTCGGAGAGCACCTTGGTTCCGCCGGTGACAGCGCTGCGGTCGCCACCCGCCTCGCGGATCACCGGAGCCGACTCGCCGGTTATCGCCGACTCGTCTACGGAGGCGATGCCCTCGACCACGGTGCCGTCCCCGGGGATCGTCTCCCCGGCCACGACGACCACGACGTCGCCGCGGACGAGCTCTGAGGCGCTCCTTTCGCCGCCGTCGCGCAGCGTCGCCGTCGTCTCGGTCCGCATCGCCCGCAGGCTCGCTGCCTGGGCGCGGCCGCGTCCCTCGGCGAGCGCCTCTGCGAGGTTGGCGAAGACGACCGTCAGCCAGAGCCAGACCGAAACCGAGAAGGTGAACCAGGCGGGCTCGTGGCCGCCGCCGAGCGGCTTGCCGCCGAAGACGATGATCAGCCAGGCGACGGTGGTGATCGCGGCACCGATCTCGACCACGAACATCACCGGGTTGCGGGCCTGTACGCGCGGGTCGAGCTTGCGGAGGGACTCGAGCAGCGCCGGGCGCAGGATCTCGGGATCCAACAGGGAGCGGGGCTGGGTTTCGGTGGTCATTTGATCGGCGCCTCTTCATCGAGTGCGAGGTTGAGTTGCAGGACGTTGACGCCGGGCTCGCCGAAGACGCCGAGGAAGCGGCTGCTGGTGTGGTCGGAGATCAGCCCTTCGACCTTGGAGAGCGGCAGCTTGCGGACGGCGGAGATCCGGTGCGCCTGGATCAGCGCGTTGGCTTCGGAGATTTCGGGGTCGACCCCGGAGCCCGACATCGTGACCGCGTCGACCGGCACGACTTCCCTGGTCAGCGACTTGTCATAGGGCTTCTCCAGCCTCAGGTAAGCGGCGAGGCTTTCGCGCACCGCTTCACGCTCTTCGACGCTGTTGGGACCCAGGTTGCTGAAGCCCGTGGCATTGGCGGCGTAGCTCGTCTGCGAGGGGCGCGGCTGGAAGTAGCGCGGATCTGGCGTCAGCACCGCTTCGCCTTCTTCGTCGAGCTTCGGTTTGCCGTTCTTGCCGATCACCGGCCGCGAGAACGACTGGCCGATCAGGCTGGAGCCGACCGGCTGACCGTTCAGAGTCACCTTCGAGCCGTCTGCCTTGCCCGGGAAGACGACCTGCGAGATGCCTGTCATCGCCAGCGGGTAGGCGATGCCGAAGATCAGCGTGAAGGCGATTACCGCCAGGATCGAAGTGGTTGCGGTGCGTCGCATCTCAGAACAGCCTCGTGGTCAAGCTCTGGACGACCGGGCCGAGCAGCAGGGCGGGGAAGAAGGTGAGGGCACCGACCAGGATCACGACGCCGATGAGGAGGACTACGAAGGTCGGCGTGTCGGTGCGCATCGTGCCCGGTCCCGCCGGGGAGACCTTCTTGCCGGCCAGCGAGCCGGCAACGGCGAGAACCAGGACGATCGGCAGGAAGCGGGCGAGCGTCATCGTCGCGCCGCCGAGCAGGTCGGCGAAGGTGATGCCGAAGGCCCCGACATTGCCGGGCGCGTGCGGCTGGACGAAACCGGTGTAGCCGGCGAAGGCGGAGCCGTTGTTGTTGGCCTGCGAGAGGTATGCGTAGAGCGTTTCCGAGAATCCCTGCGGGCCGGCGTTGAAGATCGACCTCGTCCCCGCCCGAGTTGCAATCGCAAGGCCGGCCGTGGCGAGTACCGCGAGCGGCGTGATCAGGATCCCGAGCGAGACCAGCTTGATCTCCCGCGCCTGGATCTTCTTGCCCAGGTACTCGGGCGTGCGACCGACCATCAGACCGCCGATGAAGACCGCCAGCAAGACGTAGAGCAGCATCGAGTAAAGACCGGTGCCGACACCGCCGAAGACGACCTCGCTGGTGCCGAGACCGGACATCGGGACGAGGCCGCCGAGGCCGGTGTAGGAGTCGTGGGCGGAGTTGACCGAACCACTGGAGGTGACGGTCGTGGTGGTCGCCCAGAGCGCCGACTCTGCGATCCCGTAGCGCTGCTCCTTGCCTTCCATGTTGCCGCCGGTCGAGCCGGCGATCGCCTTGGTCGGAGTGCCGGCGGCGTGCTCGGCGGGGGTGCCGTGCTGCTCGGCGGGGATGATCACGATCACAAAGGCCAGGTAGATCGCCAGCATCGCGGCGAAGATCGACCAGCCCTCGCGCTGGCGGCCGACCATCTTCCCGTAGGTGTAGGTGAGGGCGGCGGGGATGAGGATGATCGAGAGCAGCTCGATGAAGTTGGTCAGCTGGTTAGGGTTCTCAAACGGCATCGCCGAGTTGACGTTGAAGAAGCCGCCGCCGTTGGTGCCGAGCTGCTTGATCGCGATCTGCGAGGCGGCCGGGCCCATCGCCAGCGCCTGTTCCGCTCCCTCGACCGTCTTCGCGATGCTGGCGCCCGAGAGCGTCTGCACGACGCCCTGGGAGACGAGGATCAGCCCGACGATCACCGAGAGCGGCAGCAGGACGTAGTAGAGGCTGCGGGTCAGGTCCTGCCAGAAATTGCCAAGGCTGGGGCCGCTGCGTCCGATGATGCCGCGGATGAAGGCGAGCAGCACGCAGATGCCTACCGCCGGAGTGACGAAGTTCTCCACCGTCAGCCCGGCCATCTGCGAGAAGTAGGTGAGCGTGGTTTCGCCGCCGTAGTACTGCCAGTTGGTGTTGGAGACGAAGGAGGAGGCGGTGTTGAAGCTGACATCCCAGGGCCCCGAGTGGAAGCCTTCGGGATTGAACGGGTGGATGCCCTGGGTGCGCAGAATCAGATAGAGCGCGATCCAGGAGAACACCGAGAACAGGACGAGGCTCTTCGCGTACGCCTTCCAGTCATGGTCCTCGGTGGGATCGACGCGCAGCACCCGGTAGGTGAATCGCTCCACCGGTCCGAGGACGGGGCTGAGGAAGACTCGTTCGCCGGCGAAGACCCGCGCCATGTATTTGCCGAGCAGCGGCGTCAGGGCGACTACAACCCCGACGAAGATCGCTACCTGCAGCCAGCCCTGTGCCATCAGAGCTTCTCCCCGCGCAATAGCGCGTAAAGGAGGTAAGCAAAAACCAGGGCGGAAACCGCCAGCCCGAAGACATCGGCACCGCTGAGCGAGGCGAGGGGAAGTGCGCTCATATCCGATCGATCAGGTCGATCGCCCAGAAGACGAGAGCGAAGAGGCCAACCGACAGGGCGATCGCGAAAACGTCGGCGACCGGGCCGCCGCCGCCCGGGAAGATGTCGGCTGGGATCGAGAGCACACGTCAATTATGCGTCCCGCCATGTCAAGGCCGCATGAACCAAGCCGGCCTCCACATACAGATTTCGTGAAGGTCTTCTACATCGCGAACCGGTAGCCGACGCCGGGGTCGGTGCGGACATAGCGAGGCCCGTCTGGAGGCTCGATCTTGCGCCGCAGGTTGGCGACATGGGCCCGCAGAACCTGGAAATCGTCGGCGTACTCCGGTCCCCATACCTCGACCAACAGGGCGCGATGGGTCATCAGGCGCCCGCGGTTGCGAGCCAGGACCCGCAGCAGCTCGAACTCGGTGGGGGTCAGGTGAACGGGCTCGCCGTCGCGGCGGACGACGCGGGCGGCGAGGTCGATCTCCAGGCCCTCGGCGACGATCAGCGGCTCCACCGCCTCCGGTTGCGCTCGGCGCAGCACCGCCTCCAGGCGGGCGACCAGCTCGGGCGGGCCGAAGGGCTTGGTCACGTAGTCGTCAGCGCCCGCCGCCAGCGCCCTCACCTTCTCCGCCTCCTCGCCGACCGCCGATAGGACGATTACCGGCATCTCGCTCCACTCGCGCAGTCGTTCGGTGACCTTGACACCGTCGATGTCGGGCAGCATCAGGTCGATGATCGCCGCCTCGGGGGGCCGCACGGCGGCCCGGTCGAGGGCCTCCTCGCCGCTGCTCGCCGGAACCGTCTCGTAGCCGGCGTCACGCAGGATCACCCCCAGCGCCCGGAGGATCTGCGGCTCGTCGTCGCAGACCAGGATACGAGGCGCCTCGCTCATCGCGACTCCTCCGGGACGTGCGGGAAGGTGACTACGAAGCTGCTTCCCTGCCCGGGAAGGGACTCCACGCCGACCTCGCCGCCGTTGGCCTCGACGAAGCCCCTGGCGATCGCCAGGCCGAGGCCGAATCCGGTCTGCTTGCCGGCGCCGCTGCCGGCGCGATAGAAGGGCTGGAAGATCCGAGCCTGCTCGGGCTCGGGGATGCCGGGGCCCTGGTCGACCACGCGCACCACCAACCGTGGGCCGACAAGCCGGCAGCGAGCCAGTACCGGCCGCCCACCGCCGTGCTGGACTCCATTCTCGAACAGGTTGGCGAAGGCGCGCTCGAGCTGCGCGGCGTCCGCCTCGAGGGTGGGGAGGTCGGAGTCCACGGTGAGGCGGACGGCCGCCCCGTCGGCCCCGATCGAGTCGCGTGCAGCCTCCAGCACCTCGGCAATGTCGATCGGCTCGCGACGAGGAGAGGCCTCGCCGGTCTCCAACCGAGAGACATCGAGGAGGTTCTCGACCAGCCGGGAGAGGCGGTTGCCTTCGGCGACAACCGCGTCGCTCAGGTCGCCCCGCTCGGCCTGGGTGAGAGTGGGGGAGGCCAGCGCCGCCCCGGCGGCGATCACCGAGGTCAGCGGGGTCCTCAGGTCGTGGGAGACCGAACGCAGCAGCGCCGTCTTCAACTCGTCGCTGCGGCGCAGCGCCTCGGCCTCGACCGCCTCCGCCTGCATGCGGTCCCTTTCGCCGGCAAGTGCCTGGAGCGCAGCCGTGGCCTGCTCCGCTTCGACCCGTCGTCGCTCGGCCTCCTCGGCCCGGGTGCGGGCTGCGCCGGCGAGGGTCGAGGCGACCAGCGCGGTGACCAGATAGACGACGAGGGCGACCCAGTTCTCGCTCTCGGCAATCGTGAAGTGGCCGGTGGGGGGGATGTGGAACCAGTTGAAGGCGGCGGCGCTGAGGATCGACGTGAGGACGCCCAGCCCGAATCCCCAGTTGCTGGAGACCAGCAGCACCGCAAGCAGGTACAGCACCCCGGTCGAGACGACGGGGACCAGCTCGCGCAGGCCGAAGATCGCTGCGGTCGTCACCGCAATCGCCGCGACCATGGTCGCCAGCCCCGCCCAGATCGACCCGCTCGTCCTCACCCTGCTAAGGCTAGATGGGAAATGTCGGTACATTCCTGGCCAAGCAGCCAAACCGCCGCCCACGCGGGAGACGACAGGAGCAGACTTTGAGCAACCGGACGTTTGTGATCGGGGTCGGGATGACCAAGTTCGAGAAGCCCGGCACCAAGGAGGGGGACTACCCGGACTGGGCAAAGGAGGCGGGGGAGAAGGCGCTCGCCGACGCCGGCATTCCCTACGAGGACGTCGAGCAGGCCTACGCGGGCTACTGCTACGGAGACTCCACATACGGCCAGCGGGCGCTCTACCAGCTCGGCCTGACCGGGATCCCCGTCGTCAACGTCAACAACAACTGCTCCACGGGCTCCTCGGCGCTGTTTCTGGCCCGCCAGGCTGTCAAGGGCGGCCTCGTCGACTGCGCGCTCGCGCTCGGCTTCGAGAAGATGGAGCCGGGCAGCCTCGGCGTCAAGTACACCGACCGCACCAACGCGCTCGACAAGCACGCCACCCGCATGTTCGAGATTCGCGACCCGGAGGCTTCGCCGCCGGCTCCGCAGATGTTCGGCAACGCCGGCCGCGACCACATGGAGAAGTTCGGCTCGACCCCCGACCACTACGCCTGGATCGGCTGGAAGAACCACAAGCACTCGGTCAACAACCCCTATGCGCAGTTCCAGGACGAGTACTCGCTGCAGGACATCAAGGACGCGAAGATGATCCACGACCCGCTGACCAAGCTGCAGTGCTCGCCGACCTCCGACGGCTCGGCGTGCTCGATCGTCGCCTCGGAGCGCTATGTCGAGGAGCACGGGCTATGGGACCAGGCGATCGAGATCGCCGGCCAGGCGATGGTCACCGACCTGACCTCCACATTCGACGAGGGCGCCGACTGCATGAAGATCGTCGGCTCGGACATGTCGAAGCAGGCGGCGCGGATCGCCTACGAGGAGGCCCAGGTGAGCCCCGAGGAGGTCGATGTCTGCGAGCTGCACGACTGCTTCAGCGCCAACGAGCTGATCACCTATGAAGCACTCGGCTTCGCGGCCGAGGGCGAGGGCCACAAGCTGGTAGACGAGGAGGCCACCACCTACGGCGGCACGGTCGTCGTCAACCCCTCCGGCGGTCTGATCTCCAAGGGCCACCCGCTCGGCGCCACCGGGCTGGCGCAGTGCTCGGAGTTGACGTGGCAGTTGCGCGGCCAGGCGGAAAAGCGCCAGGTCGAGGGGGCCAAGGTCGCGCTGCAGCACAACATCGGCCTCGGCGGCGCCGCCGTGGTGACCGTCTACAAGCCGGCGGCGTAAGCCGCCTGAAGAGGAGAGCACGATGGCGAAGGAGCGACGCTCACTGAACGGGAAGGTCGTGGCGATCACCGGAGGGGCCCGGGGAATCGGCAAGGCGACCGCCGCGGCGCTGGTCCGCAAGGGCTGCCGGGTCGCGATCGGCGACCTCGACCTCGAGCTGGCTGAGCAGACGGCGGCAGAGCTCGGCGCAGGAACGATCGCCGTCTCCCTCGACGTCACCGACCGCGAATCCTTCGCAGCCTTCCTCGACGAGACCGAGCGCCAGCTCGGGCCTCTCGACGTCGTCGTCAACAATGCCGGGATCATGCCGGTCACGCCGTTCGTCGAGGAGAGCGAGGAGTCGATCCAGCGCCAGGTCGACATCAACCTGCACGGGGTCATCACCGGGACCCAGCTCGCGATCGAGCGGCTTCGGCCGAGAGGGGCAGGCCACATCGTCAACATCGCCTCGCAGGCCGGCAAGGGGGGCGTCCCGGGCATCGCCACCTACTCGGCGACCAAGCACGGTGTCGTCGGCCTCAGCGAGGCGGTGCGCTGGGAGCTGCGCGGCAGTGGCATCGAGATCGCCTGCGTGATGCCGACGGTGGTCAACACCGAGCTGACCAGCGGAGTCGGGCAGCGCTGGGTCAAACCGATCGAGGCCGAGGACGTCGCCGGCGAGATCGCCGACGCCCTCGAAGTGCCCCGCTTCGACGTCTTCGTGCCGCGTGCAAACGGGGCGATGATCAAGGCGCTGTCGCTGCTGCCGCGCGGAGTGCGCGAGGCGATCGGCCGCTTGATGAAGTTCGACAAGCTGATGACCGAGGTCGACCACGGCGCCCGCCGAGGCTACGAGGAGCGCGCCGCCGCCAGCAAGGCAGAGAAGCAGGCCGTCGAGCAGCGCGACGCGGCATAGGAGTCCATACTCAGCTGGTGGGACGCATCTACGACGCGACCTGGGGAAGGGCGTTCGCGGCCCTCTATGACCGCGGCCTCAAGGGCACCGAGGAGGGGGGACTGCGCGACATGCGCCGGCAGCTGCTGGCCGATGCGCGTGGCGCCACGATCGACCTCGGCGCCGGCACAGGCGCCAATCTCGGCCTCTACCCGGCGGAGGTCACCGAGCTGGTCCTGGTCGAGCCCGACCCACACATGGCGAGGAAGCTGCGTCCCAAGCTGACACAGGCGGGCAGCTCCGCCAAGCTGATCGAAGCGCCGGCCGAGCGGCTCCCCTTCGAGGACTCGAGCTTCGACACCGCCGTCTTCACCCTGGTGCTCTGCACGGTGCCCGATCCCGAGGCAGCGCTGGCCGAGGTGGCGCGGGTCCTGCGACCGGGGGGGCGGATGCTGTTCATCGAGCACGTTCGGTCCGAGGACGCGGGGCTGGCACGCTGGCAGGACCGCCTGGAGGCGCCGTGGCGCTTCCTCGGCGATGGCTGCCACTGCAACCGCGACACCGTGGCGGCGATCGAAGCCTCGCCCCTGACCGTCGAGCGGGTCAAGCGCGGCAGCCTGCCCAAGGCACCGCCACTCGTCAAGCCCCTGGTGCGCGGCACCGCCGTTCGACCGGCCTGAATCGCGCTTCCGCTGTTTCTTTTTCGCGAATAGGGGGAACGAACGGCCGAACCCCGTTGGATCCCGATCTCGACAAGGTTTCAACCAGCTACGTCGAGCGGTCGAATCTCACGATGCGAATGGGGATGCGGTGCTTCACGCGGCTGACCAACGCATTCAGCAAGCAAGCCGAGAACTTGGCGCATGCGGTCTCTCTGCACTTCCTCTACTACAACTTCGCTCGACCCCAGAAGACGCTCTCCAAGGGCACCTATCCGACGACCCCAGCGATGGCCGCTGGCGTCGCGGATCACGTCTGGAGCTTGCGTGAGATTGCGGAGCTTCTGGACTAGGCCAAAAAGCACTCAATTGCAGGGGAGAATTGACAAAAATTGTTGCTAAGCAGCCTTGGCTTGACTTTTGACATACGTTGTATGTACATTGTATCTACGCATGGCTACTGCAAAGCAACAAAAAGAGGCTAAGCAGAGGGTCAATCTCCGCATTGAGCAAGAGGATCGGGCGCTGTTTACAAAGGCGGCGACGGTCCACCGTGAGTCGCTCACGCAGTTTCTAGTCGAGAGCGGCCGCGAGCGCGCGGAGCGGCTCCTGGCGGATCGGACCAGTTTTCGAGTTGATTCGGAGGCCTGGCAAGAGCTTGTCGCTGCGATGGACCGGCCAGCAACCGTGCGACCGGAGCTTGAGAGGCTTTTTTCTCGCCCACGCCCTGAATAGGCGTGCGTTTTCTCGATCCTCAGCCCCTCGGCAACGAGCATCGGCTGAATGGATTCGACTGTGGCGTCGGATCGCTTGATATTTGGCTCGTCAAGCATGCCCGACCTGCCGCTGGAGCAGAGTCAGCGCGGACATACGTTGTCACGGATACCGAGCAAGGAAGGATTGTGGGATATCACGCCCTTTCGCTCTCGTCGATTGAGCGGATTGAAGGAACTGAGCGAGCCAAAAAGGGTGCCCCTGACCCGATCCCCGCAATGTTGCTGGCCCGGTTAGCCGTTGACAAGGAGGTGCAGGGGAAGGGAGTTGGAGCATTCCTGCTCCGAGACGCCATGAGCAGAGCCCTTTCAGTCTCAGAGCAGGCAGGGATGCGGCTATTGCTCGCTCATGCCCTTAACGAGGACGCTTGTCGGTTCTACGAGCATTTCGGATTTGAACCGTCTCCATCCAATCCGATGAACCTTCAGCTTCTGACAAAGGACATTCGCGCGGCTCTAAACGCGAACTAGAGCAGCGTCGCTCAAACTGAGACACCACCATCCAACGCACGATAATGGTGGTTATGTGAACTCATTCGCCTAGCTGGGTCAGCCGGCCTGTCCGATCGCCCCTTCCAACGCTCCGGCCGAGCCCGGCGTTCCGAGCGTTCGCGTCCCCTGGATTCCCGGGCCTTGGACGGCGAAAGAAGGCGTCCCGGTGAAGCCGAAGCTTTCCGCTTCTTCGGTGGTTTCGGAAACCTGCTTGAGGACGCGCTTGCTCTTACGGTCGACGTTCCACTTGGCCAGGTTCCTCACCCCGGCTCCCTTGGCGATCGCTTCGAGGAACGAATCGGTCGCGTAGCCGGAGTCCTCGGCGCCCTGGTTGCGATAGAAGAGCTCGATGAAGTTCCAGCCGCGCCCCTGTTCGCCCGCGGCGATGGCGGCGGCGCCCGCCGGGGTCGACTGCGGGCCGATGATCACGTAGTTGCGAAAGTCGAGCTTTGCTTCGCCATTCTTGATCGGTCCGGAAAGCAGCTGCGGGATCACCTGTTCGGAATACGCCTTGCAGACCGGGCATTGGAGGTCGCCGAACTCCAGCAGCGTGACCTTCGACCCGTTGTCCCCGATCGTCGTTCCAGATTGCGGGATCCCGCTCAGCTCTTCGTCGACGGCGCTTACGCCCTCGAGCTTGCTGTCGCCACCGCTCGTTTCGTTTTGGCCGACCACGATCACGACGGCGACGGCGACGACCGCCAGGAACACGGCGGCGCTGACGAACTGCGTGAGGCGCCTGCGCTTCGCCTGCGCCTGCACCTCGTCCTCGGCCTGCAGGCGCTGTTCGCGACGCTTCTCCCGCTCACTGCTGCCGCTCATCGTGCCGGCTCCGCTCTTCCGCCGCTCCCCTCCGACCCGACGTAGCCGATCACGCGGGCCGCGTTGACGACGAGCAGGACGGTCATCAGCGCCGCGCTCGCCACGCACCACTGGCAGATCGCTTCGATCTTGAACAGCTCGATGTAGGTGAGATAGACGCTGAAGCCGAAGCCGGCGAGGGCGAGGCCGAAGCCTGCGAACCGCGCAGCGTCACCGCGCAGCGCGGAGCAGATCAGCAGCAGCACGTACCCGGCGATGCCGAAAACGGCGACGTTGACGCCGGCAACGTGCGAGTAGGAGCTGTTGGCGACGGTCTCGCACCCGCTCCCCCCGGCCAGGCAGGTGGGAGCCCCGCCGCCGGCATCTGCGATCGCGATGTAGGTGGCGACGCCGATGCCGAGGACGGCGACGAGGGTCGCCAATCGCTGCAGGGTCGCCTCGCTCGGGAACTTCACGCTGAGGAAGACTACGACTCCGACAGTGGGAACCGCGCGGCGACCGCCGGGCTGGCGCAGAAGGCGGCGATCTCTCGAGACATCCTGCCGCCCTGCCAGGCAAGCGGCGACTCCCCCTCCCCCTCGCTGACCAGCCTTGCCCGCGGTAGGTGCTCGGCGTAGGCGGCGGCCGCGTCAAAGGGGTGCCCGGGGTCGGCCTCGTCGCCGCTTGCCACGACCAGAGCCGGCAGGTCGAGCCGCTCAAGATCCTCGAGGGAGCCGAAGGGGCGCGAGCGAGGGACCTGGCGCAGAGCGTCGACCAGGGCGCCAGGGTGGCTGTGCAGCTGCATCCGGGCGCGCGTGAAGCGAAGCACCGTCTCCGCCCATTCGGGAGCGGTCTCCTGGTTGCGGGCGACGTAGGAGACGAAGCCGTCGATCCCGCCCTCCTCCAAGGCCGAGGCGAGCCCGTCCCAGTAGGCAAGCGTCTCATCCGGTATCTCGCCGGTGTACACCGGGCCGACGACGACCAGCCCGGCCAGGCGCTGCGGGTGTCGGAGCCCGTAGGCGACGGCGGTATGGGCACCCATCGAGTGGCCGGCGAGGACGAGCGGTCCCTCCCCCACGGCCGCCGCGACGACTCCCTCCAGGTCGGCCACCATCTCCGGGTATCCATAACCCTGCCCGGACGGGGCGGGGTCGGATTCGCCATGGCCGCGGGCGTCGAAGGAGACGACGGCGTGGCCGGCGCGCTCGAGCGCCCGCGAGCCGTGCAGGACGTAGCGCCGCGTCGCCGTGATCCCGTGGCAGAGGACCACCGGCGGGCCCTCCCCCACCCGCTCGCCGCGAATCGCGGGCATCTCGCCGACCGCGAACGGGGCCGCCCCGCGCGTAGGCATCAGCCCAATGAGGCGAGGGCGTGCTCGAGGTCGTCGACGGTCTGGAACGTGCTGCCGGTCCTCGAGACGTGCCGGTAGCGGACAACTCCCTCGCCGTCGACGACGAAGATCGCGCGCATCACGTAGCGGCCGCCGGGCGCGTCGTCGAGACCCGCGATCCTGGCGAACGGGCCGACCCAACCCGTCACCCCGTAGCTCTTGCTCACCACCAGGTCCTCGTCGGCGAGCAGCGGCACGTTGAGCCGCCTCTCCTCCGCCCAGCGCTCGTGTGAGTCGACCGACTGCGGCGAGATCCCCAGCACCTCTGCTCCGAGCCCGTCGATCCGCTCGGCCTCATCGCGATAGGAGCAGAACTGAGCGGTGCAGACCCGCGTCGCATCTCCCGGGTAGAAGGCGAGGATCACCCTGCGCCCCCGGTAGTCGGAGAGCCGGTAGGTCTCTCCGCCGGTCCCCGGCAGCTCGAAGTCGGGCGCCGGGTCTCCTACGTCGATCTTGGCCACGAAACCCGGCTAGCCCTTTTCGATCGCGATCTTTTCGATCAGCACCGTCTGTTTCGGTTTTTCGGAGGGGGTGCCCAATGCGCCGATCCGGGCGACCACGGCGTAGCCCTTGTCGACCTTGCCGACCAGCGCATATTCGGGCGGCAGGCCGGCGTCTGCCCCGGTGACGACGTAGAACTGGCTACCCGAGCGGCCGGGCGGATCGGTCGGGCTCTTCGCCATCGCCACCGTGCCCCTGGTGTAGGAGAGGTTGGCAGGAGGCTTCTCATCGACGCTGTAACCGGGGCCGCCGGTGCCGGTCCCGAGCGGATCGCCGCCTTGGATAACGAACCCGGGGACGATCCGGTGGAAGGTGAGGTCGTCGTAGAAGCCTTCGTCGGCGAGGTAGGCGAAGGAGTTGACGGTCTTCGGTGCGCGCTTGGTGTCGAGCGCGATGTCGAAGCTGCCGCAGCTGGTTGCGACGACCGCGGTCAGCTTTTCGCCCGGCTTCACCGTCTGCTTGGGTGCCGGCAGGCTGACGTGCTTGGGCTTCGGCGGCTGGACCTGCCTGCAGCCGGCGGCGCTCGCGACGGTGGTCGTGCTGCCGCTGCCACCGCTGCGCCCGATCAGGATCGCCGCAACCACGCCGGCGGCGATCACCGCGAACACGGCGAGGACGATCAGCTTCTGGCGCTGCCCCTCCATCGGCGGGGAAGACTAGATGATCGTTCATCGGGCACCACTTGCGATCATCGGCTGGTGTCCGTGCCGCCGCTGACACCGCTCGCCACCGCCACCCTGCACGTGGGCACACCCGAGCGGGTGCTTTCGGTCAACTGCGGTAAGGGCGACGCGGCGCTGTTCCTCGCCCGCGAGTTCCCTCGGGCGCGGGTGCGCGGGGTCGACCGATCCGAGGAGCTGATCCGGGAAGCCACGGGGAGGATCGGCCTCGACCCCGAGGGACGCGTCGCCTTCAAGGCCGGGCAGCCCAGGGCCCTCCCCTATCCCGACGACTTCTTCGACCTCGTCGTCCAGATCGACTCCAGGCCGGCGCTCGCCGAGGTCGTCCGCGTCCTGCGTCCGGGCGGACATCTGATCGTCGCCGCCGAGCAGCGACCCCGTCGACCCTTCGGGCTCGACCCTCGGCGGCTGCGGCGCAGGCTGGCACGCGGCGGGCTCGAGCCGGTGGAAGCCGGCGCGGCGGGCGATGGGAGTTTCATCGTCGGGCGCCTAAGCGCCGGTGCCTGAGCCGACTCGCCGAATAGGCTGCCCCACCGATGGACATCGAGGGAATGCCGCTGACGCTCCTCGTCAACCCCCACTCGGCGAGTGGCAAGTCGGTGAAGCTGCTGCCACTGGTCGAGCAGGCGCTCGACGCCCGCCGCATCGAGTTCCGGGTGCAGCAGACTCGCAGCCTCGAGCACGGAGTCGACCAGGCGCTGAGAGCGATAGAGGCGGACGAGATCCCGGTGGTGATGAGCGGCGACGGGCTGATCGGCGCGGTCGGCGGAGCGATGGCGGGCTGCGAGATACCGCTTGGGATAGTGCCCGGCGGGCGGGGCAACGACCTGGCGCGGGTGCTCGGCGTCCCTGACGAGCCCCTGGGGGCGGTGGACGTCCTCGCAACCGGCCACGCCCGCCGCATCGACGTCGGCGAGGCAAACGGAAGGCGGTTTCTCGGGATCGTCAGCGTCGGGTTCGACTCCGAAGCCAACCGGCTTGCCAACGAGACCCACTTCCTGCGCGGCAACCTGGTCTATGCCTACGCGGCGCTGCGCACGCTTCTCGGCTGGAAGCCGGCCCGCTTCACGGTCCGGGTCGACGACGAGCGGTCGCGCTTCACCGGCTACTCGGTCTCGGTAGCCAACAACAGAGCCTTCGGCGGCGGTATGTTCATCGCCCCGGACGCGGAGCTGGACGACGGGGAGTTCGACATCGTCACGGTCGGCGAGGTGGGCAAGCTGCGCTTCGTGGGTAACCTGCCGAAGGTGTTCAAGGGCACCCATGTCGAGGAGGACGAGGTGCGTGTCTTCCGCGCCCCGCACCTGGAGCTGACCGCGAGCCGGCCGTTCCCGGTCTACGCCGACGGCGAGCACCTCACCGACCTCCCCGCCTCCCTGCGCATCCTGCCCAGGGCGCTGAGCATCCTCGTGCCCCCGCCGGCCGAGGCCTGAGCGCCTTGCCCGCGGGAGAGACGCGCCCTGGCCCCCACGGCGACGCGTTGTTCGGGGCCAAGAGGGCCGCGGCGCGGGCGATCGGCGCGGCCAGCCGGTTTAGCCGCCGCGGCGGCGGGACCACGCTGCCGGGGAGGGTGCTGCTGCGCCTCGCCCCCGACGCGATCGCCCGCCTCGGCGCCAGGCTCGACCGGGGAACGACGATCGTCAGCGCCACCAACGGCAAGACGACGACGGCGGGGATGATCGCGGCCGTGCTCGGAGCCGAGGGCCGGCAACCTGTCCACAACCGGGCCGGGTCGAACATGACCTGGGGGGTCGCCACGGCGCTGCTCGAGCAGGATGGGCGCGAGGGGCTGTTCGAGGTCGACGAGGCATGGCTTCCCCGTGTCGCAGAACAGCTCGACCCCTCGCTGATCGTGCTCGGCAACCTCTTTCGAGACCAGCTCGACCGCTACGGCGAGATGGAGGCGCTGGCCGACGAGTGGGCGTCGGTGGTCGGCGAAAGGACCGGGGCAACCCGCTTCGTGCTCAACGCCGACGATCCGCTCATCGCCGACCTCGGCCGCGACGAGGAGGAGCGCCCGCGCGAGGGCGTCCTCTACTTCGGCGTCGACGACGAGAGCCAGGCGCTCGACGAGTTCCAGCACGCCTTCGACGCAAAGCACTGCCGCCGTTGCGGGCATCCCTATGCCTACGCGCGCGCCTTCGTCGGCCACCTCGGCCATTACTCCTGCCCCAACTGCGGTGCCACGCGGCCACGACCGGACATCGCGGCGACCGCGATCGAGCTGCGCGGGATGACCGGCTCGAGCGTCGCGGTTCGTACCCCGGCCGGCGAGCTCGAGCTCGAGCTGTCGCTCCCCGGCCTTTACAACGTCTACAACGCCCTCGCGGCGATCGCCGCGGGGCTCGCGCTCGGTGTCGAGCCGGCTCGGATCGCGACTTCGCTGGGCGAGGCCCGAGCCGCCTTCGGCCGGGTCGAGACGATCGAGGTGGCGGGAAAGCCGGTCTCGATCCTCCTGATCAAGAACCCCGCCGGCGCCAACGAGGTCCTGCGCACGGTTCGCCCGCAGGCCGGCGAGGGGCACCTCGACCTCTGGATCGGCCTCAACGACCGGATCGCCGACGGCCGGGACGTCTCCTGGGTCTGGGACGCCGACTTCGAGCTCCTGGCGAGCGTCGTGCGGCGGGTCGTCGTCGCCGGGACGCGGGCGCCGGAGATGGCGCTGCGGCTGAAGTACGCCGGCTGGCCGCAGGAGGCGATCGAGGTCGAGCCCGATATCGAGGCTTCTCTTGACCGCGCTGTCGATGGTGCCGAGGGCAGGCTGTTGGCCCTCCCCACCTACACGGCTCTGCTGGAGCTGCGCAAGCTGTTGGCTTCGCGGGGGCTGGCGAAGGAGTTCTGGCGATGAGCATCGTCTGGCACGACGTCGAGTGTGGAGGCTATGAAGCCGATCTGGGGCTGTGGGAAGAGTTGGCCGACGTTGCCGGAGGGGCGATCCTGGATCTCGGCTGCGGGACCGGGCGGGTGGCGCTTCACCTCGGCCGGCGCGGGCACCGGGTGACGGGCCTCGACGTGGACGCGGCCCTCCTCGACGCCTTCG
The DNA here is from genome assembly GCA_963838035.1 of uncultured Solirubrobacterales bacterium. Lineage (GTDB taxonomy): Bacteria > Actinomycetota > Thermoleophilia > Solirubrobacterales > 70-9 > CAVVNN01. Next base: position 197,929 of record CAWIPM010000002.1, on the reverse strand, counting down.
AGGAGCGCGCGGCCGGGTTGCCTGTGGGCACGGAGCTGGGCGACGCACGGGCCTTCGCGCTTGGCAGCGAGTTCGGGCTGGCCCTGGCCCCGATGCAGCTTCTACAGCTGTTCGCCGGCGCCGAGGAGCGGGTCGGATGCCTGCGCTGCATCGCTGCCCACCTGCGGCCGGCCGGGAGGGCCGCGCTGGCGATCGTCGAGCAGATGCCGGCCCCCGAGGTGGGCGTCGCTCCTCTGCCGGACGTGCGCGAGGTCGACGGCTGGGTCTATTCGAGCCTGCCGATCGACACCCGCGTCGATACCGATGCGATCCTGGTTCGGCGGCTGCGGCAGGTCGTCTCGCCGGCGGGTGGATTGAGCGACGGGATCGATGAGATCAGGCTCCAGCGCCTCTCCGCCGCGACGCTGGAGCGGGAGGCGCTCGAGGCGGGCCTCACCCCGGCCGGTCGTTGCGAGATCCCCGCCACCGAGGCGCATGTCGGGTCGACCGTCGTGCTGCTCGAGAAGGAGTCCTGATGGAGCTGCGCCTGCTCGCCCTCTACCCCGACCAGATGAACATCTACGCGGACCGCGGCAACATCGTCTTCCTGCGGCGGCGCTGCGAGTGGCGGGGGATCGGGTTCTCCTATGCCGCCGCGGGGCCGGCCGAGCGGGTCGACCCTGCCGCGCACGATCTCCTCTACATCGGCGGCGGGCAGGACCGCGACCAGCGGGCGGTGGCCGCCGACATGGTCGAGAGCAAGCGCGAGGCGCTCGCGGCGGCGGTCGCCGACGGCGCCGTCGTGCTGGCGGTCTGCGGCGGCTACCAACTCCTCGGCCACAGCTACCAGCTGGGCGAGGAGAAGCTGCCGGGCCTCGGCCTCGCCGACCTGGAGACGGTCCGCGAGCCGGGGCCGAGGCTGATCGGCAACGTCGCGATCGAGACCGACCTCGGCGACGGTCCCCGCCTGCTCGCCGGCTTCGAGAACCACGGCGGCCGCACCTATCTCGGCGGCGGCGCCCGACCCCTGGGCCGCGTGGTCGAGGGATTCGGCAACAACGGCAAGGACGGCCTCGAGGGCGTCCACCGCGACAACCTCTTCGGCACCTACCTCCACGGCCCCCTGCTCCCCAAGAACGCCTGGCTCGCGGATCACCTCACCGCCCTCGCTCTGGAGCGCCGCCAGGGCACCCGTCCGATCCTGGAGCCGCTTGACGACGCGATGGAGGAGGCCGCCCACAACTCCGCCCGCCAGGCCGCGTTGGGAAGGTGAAGGCTCGACTCGACCCCCGAATGAGGAGAGAACACAGATGGGGAGCCTGCGCGCAGTCCCGATCGCCGTCGCGCTCCTGCTCGCCGGCTCGCCTGGCGCGGCGATAGCCGCGCCCCAACCGAGCTGCGTCGAAGGCCCGCAGACGGTCGGCGAAACGATCTATGGCACCCCGTGCGCCGACACGATCCGGGTCCCGCTCGGCGTCACCACCGTCTACGGCGAGGCAGGCGACGACACCATCTACGGAGGGCGGAGCAATCAGAGCCTGTTCGGCGGTGAAGGGAACGACCGGCTCTATGGGGGCATCGGCGACGACCGCCTCCGCGGCGGGCCGGGCGATGACCTCCTCTCGGGCGGCTTCGGCGCCGACTCGCTCGACGGCGAAGAAGGAAGCGACTACGTGCGCGGTGACGCGACGATCGACTACATCGGAGACACCGGGAAAAACGGCACCGACACGCTGAGCTTTGCGACCGGGGTGACTCCCGGCTTCCCGAACGCGGGCGATTTCGGCTACCAGGACTTCCCCGAAAGCGCGGGCGGCCGCGGCGTCTTCATCAAACTCGAAGAGAAGTTCGCCAACGACGGGCTCGCACCCGGCGGCGGCGGCGTCGATGAACCCCTACTCCCCGCGCACGACTTCGCGAGCTTCGAGACCGTGATCGGAACTCCGTTCTCCGATTTCATCGTCGGGACTTCAGGCAACCAGACGATCTACGGCGGCGGCGGCGCCGACGTGCTCCTCGGGGCCGGGGGCGAAGACCGCATCGTCGGCGGCGCCGGCGGCGACTACTGCGAAGGGCTCGAAGAAAGCGGCTGCGAGTTCAGCGGCGGCGGCGAAGAAGTCGGCACCCCCGACCCCTCCACGATCGCCGTCGGCATCATGGCTCCGGCGGAAAGCGCAAACCCCGCCCTCTATCTGGTCGGAAGCGATCAAGCGTGACAAGGTGACCGCGAGTTACGCGTCCGGGGCAGTCAGCTTCGAACTGGACCCGGGCTCGACCGCCGCGTTCGACTCGGCCGCGGCCGAAGAAGGGGGATGCGACCCTCCCGCCGAAGACAGGGTCGTCTGTCCGCTGTCCGCCGCCCCCGACTCGATCGTCCTCGCCGGACTCGGCGGCAAGGACTCCCTCGCGGCCCACGGCTTCCCAGCGACCACCTCGATCGTCGAGCTGGGCGGCGAAGGCGACGACGATCTCAGCGGGACCGAAGCCGAAGACGTGCTTGTCGACGGTCCGGGAAATGACTCGGTGAGCGCCGGGGGAGGCGACGACGCGCTGCCGAACAACCAGGGCGAAGACATCCTCTCCGCCGGGGCGGGGAACGATCTCTTCATCTCCAATGCGGTCTGCGAAGGCGACGTGCTCGACGGGGGCAGGGGCCGAGACAACGCCAACTGGGCGAATTTCTCCGAACCGGTGTCGCTCGACCTGGCCAAACGAAGCGCCGGGCTGGTCGGAGCCGGTGGCGAGCCTGACTGCGGCGCCGATCCGTCGACGGCACTGCGCGATATCGAGGACATCGAGGGAAGCAACCACGACGACACTCTGATCGGCGACTCTGGCCCCAACCAGCTGCTCGGCAGGCTCGGAAGCGACTCCTATTACGCGGCAGCGGGCGACGACTCGATCCTCGCCAACTCTGGCGATTCCGACGCGGTCATCGATTGCGGCGAAGGATTCGACACGGCGCAGATCGACATCCCGACCCACAACGAAACCGAAGACTTCGAAGACCCCACCCCGACCGGTTGCGAGGCGATCCACCAACGTCCGCCGAACAGCTTCCGCCCGCCCGACACGCCGCCAGGGCCGGAATCCGAACCTGCCGGACCATTGCCGATGACGCGAGACCGGACGCCTCCCGGCACTAGGCTTCTCCACCGACCGCCCGAGAAGGCCTTCGCCCGGGCTCGATGGCGCAGGGTCGCCTTCGCCTTCGCCTCGACCGAGCCCGCGGCGGCCTTCCGCTGCCTGCTCGACCGGGGTCGCTACAGGCCGTGCCGGTCACCCCGGGCCTACCGGGTCAGGCCCGGCTGGCACACGTTCCGTGTCTTCGCCATCGATGCCGCCGGAAATCGCGACCCCACGCCCGCGACGTTCCGTTTCAGCGTTCGCCGCCGCTAGCGCCCGCTGGAGCCAAACCCACCGTCGCCGCGAGCCGACTCGGCCAGCGCCTCGACCTCGACCGGCTCCGCCAGCTCGACCGGGGCGATCACCAGCTGGGCGATGCGATCCCCCGGCGCCACCTTGAATGTGATGGCGGGGTCGGTGTTGAGCAGAAGCACCCGCACCTCACCTCGGTAGCCGGCATCGATCAAGCCGGGGCTGTTCGGCAGCGAGATGCCGTGGTCGCGGGCCAGTCCCGAGCGCGGCAGCACCAGGCCTGCGTGCCCGGCCGGAATCTCCACCGCGACCCCGGTTCCCACGCTCCACCGCTCTCCCGGCCCGATGTGAGCCGCCTCGCACGCATACAGGTCCAGCCCCGCGTCCCCCTCATGCGCCCGGGTGGGCAGGGTCGCCTCGCCCTTCAACCTCGTGATCGGCAGCTCCATCGCCAAGCAGCCTAGACGACTGCCAGATCGTCGAACCGGTGCAGCTCGGCGCGGGGAACGCGGGCGCGGACGAGAACTCCATCGCCGCGCTCGGTCCGCTCCAGCTCGCCGGCGACCTCGTGCAGCTCGTGCAGTCGCGCCCCCTCCGAGTAGGGCACCAGCAGCTCGACATCGGCCAGCGTCTCCTCAAAGGCCGCCTCGATCCGCTCGCGCAGCAGGTCCAGCCCCTCGCCGGTCAGGGCCGAAACCAGAACCGCGTCGGGATGGCGCAGGCCCACCTCATGGCGCCCGTCCGCGGGGAGCAGATCCGCCTTGTTGAGGACGAGCAGCCGCTGCTTCTCGCCCGCGCCGATCTCCTCGAGCACCTCGTCGACCGCCGCCATCTCGGCGAGCCGGTGCTGCTCGGGCGCTGAGGCGTCGACCACGTGCACGATCAACTCGGCCAGCGTCGTCTCCTCCAGGGTCGCCTTGAACGCCTCGACCAGTTGGTGTGGAAGCTTCTCGATGAAGCCGACGGTGTCGGTCAGCAGGTAGTCGCGGCCGGACAGCTCGAAGCTGCGCGTGGTCGGGTCGAGGGTGTGGAAGAGCCTGTCCCCCACTCCGACCTCGGCACCGGTGATCGCGTTCAGCAGCGTCGACTTGCCGGCGTTCGTGTAGCCGGCCAGGGCGACGCGGGGGATCGAGGAGCGCTCACGGCGGGAGCGCATCACGCCGCGATTGCGCTCGAGCCGCTCGAGCCGGCGGCGCAGCGCCGCGATCCGGTCGCGGGCGAGGCGGCGGTCGGTCTCGATCTGGGACTCGCCGGGCCCCCTGGTGCCGATCCCGCCCCCGAGCCGCTCGAGGTGGGTCCACAGCCCCCGCATCCGGGCCAGGTTGTACTCGAGCTGGGCCAGCTCGACCTGGAGCTTGCCCTCGGCCGAGTGGGCGTGGTCGGCGAAGATGTCGAGGATGACCGCCGTGCGGTCGATCACCGGGACGCCCAGCGCCGCCTCCAGGTTGCGCTCCTGGCGCGGCGCCAGCTCGTCGTCGCAGGCGACCACGTTGGCGTCGCAGGCGGCGACCTGTTCCTTCAACTCGGCCAGCCGGCCGCGCCCGAAGTAGCGGTCCGGGTCGGGCTCCGCGCGTTGCTGGGTCGCCTCGCCCGCCGTCGCGACCCCGGCCGTGCGCAGCAGCTCCTTCAGCTCGGCGAGGGGATCGTCCTGCTCCCGCCCGTCGGCGATGCCGATCGCCAGCGCCCGCTGACGGGCGCGCGGATTGGAGACGCCGGCGCCGTTCGCGGCGTAGCGGGTCTGCTTGCTGCGCCCGTTTCTGGACCTATCCACTCGATCCGATTGTAGGCGGAGCCGCACGCCGCCTCCTCCACTCCTCGGGCGGCTAGGGTTAGGTTCGTGAAGGTATTCGTGACCGGAGGCACCGGGTTCATCGGCGGCGAGGTCGTGCGGCAGCTGCGCGCGCGCGGCGACGAGGTGAGCTGTCTGGTCCGCACGCCCGAGAAGGGCGAGGCCGCCGCCGAGCTGGGCTGCCGCCTGGTCTCCGGGGACCTCGGCGACTCGAGGGCGATCCGCGAGGGAATGGAGGGCTGCGACGCTGTCATCCACGCGGCGGCCATGTATGAGGTCGGCATCCCCGCCTCCCAGCGGCCGGCGATGCGCGAGGCGAACGTCGGCGGAACCGAGCGTGTCCTGCGCGCCGCGCTCGAGGCGGGCATCCCGAAGGTCGTCTACGTCTCCACCGTCGGCATCTTCGGCAACACCCACGGCAAGGTGGTCGACGAGGCCTACGAGCATCCGGGCAGGGAATTCACCTCCTGCTACGAGGAGACCAAGTGGGAGGCCCACCAGATCGCCAAGCGGATGATCCGCGACGAGGGGCTGCCCTGCGTGATCGTCCAGCCGGGCGGCGTCTACGGCCCTGGCGACACCTCTTCTATCGGTGAGCTGTTCAACCAGTTCCTCTCCGGGAAGATGCCGCTCCTCCCGTTCCCCGAGCTGGGCATCTGCCTCTCCCACGTCGAGGACATCGCCGCCGGCATAGTCCTCGCCCTCGACAGGGGCGCGACGGGCGAGGCCTACGTGATCAGCGGGCCGGTGACAACGGTGCGCGAGGCGATCGGCGTCGTCGCCGGCCTCACCGGGCGCAAGGCGCCGAAGCACGCGCTACCGACTCCCGTGATGAAGGCACTGATCCCAGTCGGGCCCCTTGTCGGCAAGCTGATGGGCCAGCCGCCGAACCTGCGCGAGCTGATCTCCTCGGCCGACGGCGTCACGTTCTGGGCAAGCCACGAGAAGGCCAGCCGTGAGCTCGGCTACGCAGCCGCGCGGCCTCGAGCAGGGCCTGCGCGAAACGCTGGAGGCTGAAGGCAGGCTGCCGACCGCCGCCGCCTGAGCCGGCGGAGCACCGATGCGCGTCATCGACGTCATGCACCTCGGGCGCCCGCACGTGATCGGGTGCTGGGAAGTGGACGGCGCCCTGGTCGACCCCGGTCCGCAATCTTCGATGGGGACGCTGCTGGAGGCCCTCGCCGACGAGCCGCCCCGAGCGCTGCTCCTCACCCACATCCACCTCGACCACGCGGCGGCGACCGGGGCGCTGGTGCGGCGCTGGCCCCAGCTGGAGGTCTACGTCCACGAGCGCGGCGCGCCTCACCTGATCGACCCCTCGAGGCTGCTGGCCAGCGCAGGGAGGCTCTACGGCGACCAGATGGACCGCCTCTGGGGAGAGATCGTCCCCGTGCCGGAGCAGAACGTGAAGCCGCTCGCCGGCGGCGAGACGGTGCGCGGGATGCGGGTCGCCTACACACCCGGCCATGCCTCCCACCACGTCTGCTACCTGCACGAGGAGACCGGTACCGCGTTCGTCGGCGACGTCGCCGCGGTCCGCCTGCCGGGCATCGACCTGGTCGTGCCTCCGACCCCCCCTCCCGACATCGACATCGAGGCCTGGGAAGACTCGATCGGAATCGTCGAGAGCTGGCAGCCGGAGCGCCTCGCCCTCACCCATTTCGGCGCTGTCGAGGAGCCCGATGCGCACCTGGCGACGGTTCGCGAGCGCCTCCGCGAGGAGGCACAGCTGGCCCGTGAGCTGTCCGAGGACGCCTACGAGCAACGCCACCGCGACCGGGTCGACTCCAAGGCCGAGAGCCCCGAGGCCGCCGCCGAGCTGATCCAATGCGTCCCACCCGAGTACCAGTGGCGCGGCCTCGACCGCTACTGGGCTAAGCGGGGGTCAAGTGCTTCGTGATCCGCTCGACCGCCTCTTCGATGCGGTCGTCGGGGGTGGTGAGGGAGATGCGGAAGAAGCCCTCGCCGCTCGGCCCGTACATCGAGCCCGGCGAGACGATCACCGCCGCCTCCTCGAGCACCAGCTCGGAGAAGGAGGTCGAGGTGTGGCCCTCGGGGACCGGCGCCCAGACGTAGATCGTGCCCTTCGGCGCCTGCACCTCGACGCCGATCTCGCGCAGCGCGCCCGACCACCAGGTCGCGGCGGCGGGCGTAGGTCTCGTTCATCCGCTCCAGCGGAACCGCGAGGGCCGCGCAGCGCCGCGGCGCCGGCGAGCTGCACCGCCTCGAACAGGCCCGAGTCGACGTTGGTCTTCAGCCGCCAGTAGGTCTGGATCGCCTCGGCGTTGCCGAGGATCGCCGCGCAGCGCCAGCCGGTCATGTTGAAGCCCTTGGAGAGCGAGAAGACCTCGACCCCGACCTCCCTCGCGCCGGGGGTGGCGAGGAAGCTCGGCGCCACGTAGCCGTCGTAGGTCGTCTCCGAGTAGGCGTTGTCGTGGACGACGAGGATCTCGTGCTCGCGGGCGAAGGAGACGACCAACTCGAAGAATCCGTCAGGGACGACCGCGCCGCTCGGGTTGTTCGGGTAGTTGAGGAACATCAGGCGGGCCCTGGCGGCGGTCTCGGCCGAGATCGCGCTGAGGTCCGGCGCGTAGCCGAGCTCGGGAACCAGGGGCAGCAGCTCGGCGGTGGCGCCGGCGAGGATCGGCCCACCGGTGTAGACGGGGTAACCGGGGTCGGAGGCGAGCGCGACGCCGCCGGGGTCGAGGAAGGCGAAGCAGAGGTTGTAGATGCACTCCTTCGCCCCGATCGCCGGGATCACCTCGCTTTCGGGGTCGATCTCGACCGCGAAGCGGCGGTCGTAGAACTCGGCGAACGCCTCGCGGAACTCGGCCCGACCGCGGTTGCTCGGGTAGCCCTGGTTGGCCGGATCGGCGACCGCCTCCTGCATGGCCTTGACGATGTAGGGGTAGGTCGGCTCGTCGGGGTCGCCGATGCCGAGGCTGATCACGTCGATCCCGGCGGCGCGCTTCTCGGCGACTCGCCGCTCCAGCTCGGCGAACATGTAGGGAGGCATCGCCTCCAGGCGCTTGGACGGGTCGGCGATTCCCACGGGCGCGGGAATCTAGCCGTCCAGCTCGGAAAGTGCCTGCAGCAGCTCGGGGGAGAGCTCGCCCGAGCAGACCGGCTCGGCCCAGCCGCTGAGCCGCACGCCCAGGTCCTCTGAGACCTCCACCTCGAGCTCGCCACCATCCAGCTCGACCGTGATCGGAGTCGCGGCGCCGCGCAGGAAGGCGGTCACCGCGGCGCCGCTGGCGCCGGTGCCCGAGGAGAGCGTCTCCCCCACGCCACGCTCGAAGATCCGCGCCCGCACCCGGCTGCCCTCAATGCGCAGGAACGAGACGTTTGTGCGATTGGGAAACAGCTCGTGGCCTTCGATCTCCGGGGCCGATCGCGCCGAGATCGAGCTCCTCGAGCTCCTCGTCGACGACGATCGCGCACTGCGGGTTGCCGATCGAGACGTGCTGGAAGTCCCATTCGCGCCCGCCCGAGCTGAGCGTTCCCCTGCCGTCCTCGGCGCCGGAGGGGAAGTCCTTCGACGTCGTCGAGGCCACCCCCATCTCGACCGTGCAGGTCAGCTCCCCGGTGATCGTGGGGACGATCGGCCCCGCCGCCGTGCCGATCGCGAAGGTGTCCTCGCCCGTCCAGCCGTGCCGGCGCAGGTAGAGGATCGCCTCCCGCGCCCCGTTCCCGGACAGCTCCGCCTCGGACCCGTCCGGGTTGAAGATCCGCAGCTCGGCGACGAGGGCAGGGATCGTCGCTGCGCGAGAGCAGCAGAATCCCGTCGGACCCGACTCCGAAATGCGGGTCACAGAGCCACTCGATCCGCCCGGGGGTCAACTCCCATGGCAACTCCTCCGCCTCGAGGATCAGGTAATCGTTGCCCAGCGCCTGCCACTTCTCGAATCTCATGAGATCGATTTCGCGCTTCGCTCAGATCGCAAGGAATCGGATATGGACGCTCGTTCGCTCCGCACTCAGGGCAGCCTATTCGTCGAGTGCGGCGGCGATCTCCGCGGCGATCTCCGCGTCGCTGCGGCCGGTGCGGTCGATGGCGTGGACACCGGCCATCTTCCGCATCCAGGTGAGCTGGCGGCGGGCGTAGTTGCGGGAGCGCTTCTTCATCAGCTCGACGTCGCCCCCGAGCAGCTCGTCGAAACCGAGCGCCTTGCGCGCGGTTCGCGACGGGCCCGCCGCCTCCGCACGGCGGACCTCCTCTTTCGCCCCGGCGGCGACGATCGCATCGGAGCGGGCGTCGATCCGCTCGTAGAGCTGCGCCCTGTCCATCTCGAGGCCGAAGAGCGCCGTCGGATGCCGCGTGTCGGCGGCCCAGAGCTCGGAGTCCTCGGCCCCCGGAGGCGCCTTGACCAGCGACAGCTCCGCGATCGCGGCCCGCAGGTAGAGCCCGGTCCCGCCGACGAGGATCGGACGCCGGCCCGCGGCCAGCGCGGAATCGATTTCGGCATGGGCCAGTCGCATGTAGTCGCCGACCGAGAACGGCCGAGTGACCGGGACGAACCCGACCAGTCGATGCTCCAGCCGCTCCTGCTCCTCGGCCGTGGCCGCACCCGTCAGGGTCCCCAGCCCCTCGTAGACCTGAAGCGCGTCGCAGGAGATGGCGACGGGCTCCTCGCCACGCTGCCGCAGCTCCTCGGCGAGGGCGATGGTCACTCCGGTCTTCCCCACCCCGGTCGGCCCGAACACCGCGACCACGCTGCATCTCAGGCCGGGCTTCTGCTGAGCAGCTTCTCCGTGCCGGTGAGGGTCATCGAGGTGGCGCCCGAGACCTCGACCATGACCAGCTCGCCGGGCCCCGCTGTCCCCTCGAAATTGATCGTCCTGTTGTGCCGGGTCCGCCCGCGCAGCCTCGTCGGGTCGGTGCGGCTGGGGCCCTCGACCAGGGCCTCCACGTCGCGCCCGACGAAGCGCTGCGCGCGCTCGGCCGCCCGTCGCTGCACCAGCTCGACCAGGCGCTCCATCCGCTCGCGCTTGACCGGATGGGGAAGCTGACCCTCCATCGCCGCCGCCTCCGTCTCCCGCCGCGGGGAGAAGACGAAGGTGAAGGCGCCGTCGTAGCCGACCTCCTCGACCACCTCCAGCGTCTGCTCGAAGTCGGCCTCGGTCTCACCGGGGAAGCCGACGATGATGTCGGTGGTGATCGCGCAATCGGGCACGTGCTCGCGGATCAGCGCGACGCGATCCATGTAGCGGTGGCGGTCGTAGGTGCGGCGCATCCGCTTCAACACCGCGCTGGAGCCGGACTGCAGCGGCAGGTGGATGTGCTCGCAGAGCGCCGGCAGCTCGGCGTGGGCGCGGACGACGTCCTCCTTCATGTCCTTGGGGTGGGGGCTGGTGTAGCGGATCCGTTCGATCCCCTCCACCGCGTCGACCCGCGCCAGCAGCTCGGCAAAGCCGATTCGGCTCTCCCGAGGCAGGTCGCGCCCGTAGCTGTTCACGTTCTGACCCAGCAGCGTCACCTCTCGCACCCCGTCGGCGGCGAGCCCTTCGGTCTCGGCGATCAGCTCGCCGGGGGCCCTGCTCACCTCGCGCCCTCGGGTCGAGGGAACGATGCAGTAGGAGCAGGCGCAGTTGCAGCCCTGGGAGATCTGCAGCCAGCCCTGGAACTCGCGCTCTCGCCGGGCCGGCAGGTGGCCGGAGAAGTCCTCGAACTCGAAGTAGCCCTGGGCGCTGAGCGAGTCGGAGTTGAGGAACTCGGCGAGCTTGTGGATCTGACCGGGGCCAAAGGCGACATCGACGAAGGGGAAGCGCTGAAAAACCTCGTCCTTGACCGACTGAGCCCAGCAGCCGCCGACCCCGACGATCCGCTCCGGGTCCTCGGACTTGAGCCGCTTCGCCTCGCCGAGATGGGCGACGAAGCGACTGTCGGCGGACTCGCGGATCGAGCAGGTGTTGAAGAGGATCAGATCGGCGCCCTCGCGGCTGCCCGCCTCCTCGTATCCAAGCGACTCCAGCATCCCGCGCATGCGCTCGGAGTCGTGCACGTTCATCTGGCACCCGAAGGTGGTGACGTGGTACGCTGGGCATCCTCAGGTCACGAGGTTAACGTGACCCGGTCTGGCTGCCGCCGCTCCCCTGCGTGTCGTTCTCCTGCTGTTCGATCGCCTGGTTCTTGCTGTTGAACTCAGCCGCCTTTGCCGCGTCCTCGTCCTTGGCGTGGAGGACGGCGAAGGTCGTCGCGCAGCCGACCAGGACCGCGAACCAGAGAATCACCAGCGGGAAGGCCCGCCCCGGGAATTTCTCGGAGCGCAGCCCGATCAGGCTGACAAGCACCGCCGAGACGGCAAGCGCGATCCCGACAGACGATAGAAGAGGTCACCGTTGCTCACGAGCGGCGGAATCCTATCCGCTGGCGGCGGATCTAAGCGGCCTGCGCCTCGGCCACCGGGGGCAGCGGGGCGGCGGCTCTCCGCTCCGATGCCGAGCGCGGTGCGGATCTTGGCCTCGATCTCGCCGGCGAGCTCGGGGTTGTCGACGAGGAACTGTTTGGCATTGTTGCGCCCCTGGCCGAGCCGGGTCTCCCCGTAGGAGAAGAAGGACCCCGACTTCTGGATCATGTCCTGCTCGATGCCGAAGTCGAGCAGCGCGCCCTCGCGCGAGATCCCGACCCCGTACTCGATGTCGAACTCCGCCTGGCGGAAACGGCGCCGCCACCTTGTTCTTGACGACCTTGACCCGGACCCGGTTGCCGACCGCCTCGGTCCCGTCCTTGAGGGTCTCGATGCGGCGGATGTCGAGCCGTTGCGAGGCATAGAATTTCAGCGCCCGCCCGCCCGGCTGGGTCTCCGGCGAGCCGAACTGGACGCCGATCTTTTCGCGGATCTGGTTGGTGAAGACGCAGACAGTGTTGGTGCGGTTGAGGTTGCCGGCCAGTTTGCGCAGCGCCTGCGACATCAGGCGCGCCTGGAGGCCGACCGTCTGGTCGCCGATCTGGCCGTCCAGCTCGGCTTTCGGCGTCAGCGCCGCAACCGAGTCGATCGCGACCACGTCGATGGCGCCGGAGGCGATCAGTCGATCGGCGATCTGCAGCGCCTGCTCGCCGTAGTCGGGCTGGGAAACGAGTAGCTCGTCGGTATCGACGCCGATCGCCCTCGCGTAGACCGGGTCGAGGGCGTGCTCGGTGTCGATGAATGCGCAGATGCCGCCGCGCGCCTGCGCCTCGGCGATGATGTGGTTCACGAGCGTCGTCTTACCCGAGGACTCCGGGCCGAAGATCTCGACGATTCGCCCGCAGGGAACGCCGCCGATCCCGAGCGCCAGGTCGAGGGCCAGGGCGCCGGTCGATATCGATTCCACCTGCACCGTGCTGTCGGCCCCGAGGCGCATCAGCGCGCCCTGGCCGAAGTCCCGCTCGATCTGCGTCACCGCGGCCGCGAGGGCCGCGTCCTTTGCCTTGGCCTCCTTGGCGGAGGCGTCCTTCAGGTTTGCTGTCTTGTCTGTAGCCATGGTCTCCGAAAAGTAGTGGGGCGATCGGACGGTCAACCTAGGCTGGGAAGGAGCGTGCAACAAGACGAGGGAATGACGAATCCGTGAATTCCTTCGCGCTAAAGCGGGGCCTCGGCCCCACTGAGCAGGACTCTCAGCATGTGCATCCCGACCAGCGCGGAGCGCTCGCGGATGTCGGCGCGGCCGCCGGGAACGATCGGGTCGCGGGCGAGCGAGGTCCCGTCCGCGAGCATGGCGTGAAAGCAGACATAGCCCACCGGCTTGCGCTCGGTCCCTCCCTCCGGGCCCGCGATGCCGGTGATCGCGACGGCGGTGTCGGCGCCGAAGCGCCGCAGCGCCCCGGCCGCCATCGCCTCCGCGACCTCGGGTGATACGGCGCCCTGCTCTTCGATCAGGCCCGGGTCGACGCCCAGCAGCTCGGCCTTGGCCTCGTCGGAGTAGGAGACGACGCCGCCGGCCATGTAGGCGGAGGCGCCGGGCAGGTCGGTGATCCGCGCCGCAAGCAGGCCGCCGCTGCAGGACTCCGCCAGGCCGAGGCGCCGCCCGGCGAGCAGCGAGGCCACCTGTGAGTCGATCGTCTCGCCGTCGACGCTGAAGAGGTGCCTCGGGTGGCGGGCGCCCAGCGCCTCCTTGACGGACTCGGCGACCCGGTCGGCAGCGTCGCGATAGCGCACGTCGATCTCGATCTCGCCGCGCCGCAGGCAGGTGGTGATCTCGATCGCTGCGAGGTCCACCCCTTCGGCCTCGATCTCGCGCAGGCTCTTGGCGATCTCCGACTCGGGGATCCCGAACATCCGCAGCGTGTAGCCGCGCAGCGGCGTGGCCCGCCCCAGCAGCTCGCGCACGGGAGGAGCCTCCACCGCCCGGGGCCACATCGGCCGCAGCTCGCGTGGCGGCCCCGGCAGCACGACGATCGCCCGCCCCCCCGTCGCCAACACCAGGCCCGGCGCGGTGCCGACCGGGTCGAGCGCGATCGCGCCCTCTGGGACCATCGCCTGCTTTCGGTTGGCGGCGATCACCGCCTCCTCGTCGAAGTCGAAGCGACGGGCGAAGCCACGCAGGATCTCGGCGATCCTCGCCTCCATCTGCTCGTCCAGCACCATCTCCCGCCCGGCGAAGCGCCCCACGATCTCGGCGGTGAGGTCGTCCGCGGTCGGACCGAGCCCACCTGAGGTGACGATCAGGTCCATCCCCTCGGCCGCCATGAAGCGCAGCGCAGCTTCGAGGTCGGCCGGCCGGTCACCGACGACGAGGATGTGGGCGACGTCAACGCCCAGCTCGGCGAGGCGCTCCGAGACCCAGGGGCCGTTGCGGTCGGCGATCCGCCCGGTCAGGACCTCTGTCCCGGTGACGACTATTCCGGCCCTGACCTCGCTCATGTACAGGTTGGCCGTTCGGCTTCGGAGAGTTCCGTCAGCCCGCCGGCCGAGCCGATCGAGAACCCGATCGGGCTCGCCGAGGGGGGAACGCTCGCCTCCCTGCCGTCGATCGTCATCGTGACTTCGCCGTTGCCAAAGGAGGCCGTGAAGCCAGCGGAGCGGAAGGGCCCCTCCTCGGCGCCCGCTTCGAGGATCTGCCCTTCGATCAGCGGCCGGCCCCTCGCGTCGAGCAGGCAGACCCAGACTTCCGCGGTCGCCGCCAAACTCAAGACCACCCCTGCGCTCTTCCTTTGCACAGCATGGGAGGGCGAGCGAGCGGCGGAAGATCGAGAGCTCGGCGGCGGCGGGCCTGGCGCCGGCCCGCTCCCGTCGCCACCGGACAATCCGATGACAACCAGGACGGCTATCAACCCGACCGAGACGATCACGGCCACGGCTCGCGGCGGCAATCGCAACGCACGCCTGGAGGGGCGCGAGGCGGCGGGCTCTCCACCTGGCCCCCGCTCGGCGGCGGGGTCGCGCCCATACTCGTCGACCAACCGGTCACCATCGAGCCCGAGAAAGGAGGCATAGGTGCGGAGGAAGCTACGGGCGTAGGCGTCTCCCGGGAGAACGTCCCATTCCTCGTCCTCCATCGCCCGCAGATAGCGAGCGCGGATCTTGATCGCCGCTTCGACCTCCGAAAGCTCGACTCTGCGGCGGTTTCGTGCCTCGCGAAGAGTGACCCCGATCCCGGTCTGCACGCCCCTATTGTGGCCTGTCGGAGAGCCGCCGGGGAGAGCAACCTGGGCAAGGTCGGCCTGGGTGACCAGGACCTGGCGCGGTTTGGAGCCCTCGTAACCGGAGATCACGCCGCGCCGCTCGAGCATGTCGATCAGGCGTCCGGCGCGGGTGTAGCCGACCCGCAGTCGCCGCTGGATCATCGAGACCGAGGCTGTCTCGGTCTGCACGACGAGGCGGATCGCCTCGTCGAGGAGGTCGTCGCTGTCGGGGTCGAAATCGCCCTCGGCGTCCCCCCCGGGCACGTCCTCTCGCGTCTCCAGCAGCTCCGCCTCGAACTCGGGCTCGCCCTGGCCGGCCCAGAAGTCGGCGATCCGCGCGATCTCCTCCTCGGTGATGAACGCACCCTGCACGCGCTGCAGCTTCGAGGTGCCGGCGCCGCGGAAGAGCATGTCGCCCTGGCCGAGCAGGGCCTCGGCTCCGCCCTGGTCGAGGATCACCCGCGAGTCGGTCTGCGACGATACGGCGAAGGCGATCCGAGCGGGGATGTTGACCTTGATCGTGCCGGTGATGATGTCGGTTGAGGGACGCTGGGTTGCGAGCACAAGGTGGATGCCGGTCGCGCGCGACTTCTGCGCGAGCCGGATGATCGAGTCCTCCACTTCCGCCGGCGCAACCATCATCAGGTCCGCAAGCTCGTCGATCACGCAGAGGATGTGCGGGAGGGGCGCCTCGCCGGCCTTCGCGCGAGCCCGGTTCAGCTCCGCCAGGTTGCGGCAGCGGGCCTCGCCCATGATCCCGTAGCGGCTCTCCATCTCGCCGATCAGGTTGGCGAGCACGTTGGCCGCCAGGCGGGGAGAGGTCACCACCGGCGTCAGCAGGTGGGGAATGTGCTCGTAGTGGTTCAGCTCGACCTGCTTGGGGTCGACGAGGACGAGGCGGACCTCGTTGGGGGATGCCTGCATCAGGATCGAGGAGAGGATCGCGTTGACGCAACCGGACTTGCCGGAGCCGGTGGTACCGGCGACGAGGACGTGCGGCATCTTCGCCAGGTCGGTCCAGACGGCGTTTCCGTCGATGCCCTTGCCCAGCCAGGCGACGAGCGGCGAGGTCTTCTGCGGGCGACCGGCGTAGATGTCACCGAGCCGAACCATCCGCCGATGCGAGTTGGGAACCTCCACCCCGACCGCCTGTTTGCCGGGGATCGGGGCGAGGATGCGGATGTCGGTGGAGGCGAGCGCGTAGGCGAGGTCGTTGGCCAGCTCGGTCACTTTCTTGACCTTGATCCCGGGTGCCAACCGCAGTTCGTAGCGCGAGACGTGCGGCCCGCTGACGACCCCGATGATCTTCGCCTCCACCCCGAAGTGCCCGAGCGCCTCGACCAGCTTGCGTCCGACCGCTTCGTGGTCGCGGGGGTCGGGCCCCTTGTCGGCCTTCCCCTTCTGCAGGACCTTGGCGGGCGGAGGCCGGTAGGCGATCTCATCCGACATCGTGACCCCCCGCGCCTGCCCCATCGGGGTGAGAGGAGGCGGCTCGGCGTCATCGCCGGGGCCCTCGTCGGCGCCCGGCGCATCCTCCGCTTCGGGTCCGGGACTGCCGGGGTCCTCGAAGAGATCGTCTTCGTCTTCTCCCAGGGCGATCGTGGGCTCGAAGTCGTCGTCCTCGGGGTAGGTGCTCATCACATCGGTCGGGCCGGCCTGGGTCTCGAAGGCGGAGGTATTCGCCTCGCGCCGCTCGGTCCTGCTTCGGGCCACGGTCTTGGCCACGTCCTGCCCCCCGAGGAACACCCGGCGGAGGCCGCGCCCGACTCCCCGCAGCAGCGTTGAAACCGAGGTCCCGGTGAGCAGCATCCCCCCCACGACCAGCATCAGCACGGTCGTGATCCGGGCCCCCACGTTCCCGAACAGGTAGTCCAGGCCGGTTTCAACCCCGTATCCGACCTTTCCCCCGTCCCAGCCGAAGAAGAGCACGAAGACCAGATAGACCCCGGCGGCTACGAGGAAGACCCCGAGCAGGTCGAGGTAGCGCTGCTCCAGCCCGGTCGGCAGATGCGGCCGCGGCACTCGCGGCTGTTTCCTCTTGGCTTTTGAGCGGCGCGCGGGCTTGCCGCGCTTCTTGCGCACGAACATGCCTACCCGGTTCGACGTAGAGCCTCTCGCCCCTGCGCAGCGTGCCACGGGCCTAAATTCGCGCTAAAACCCTGCTCGACCACGTCATCGCCTGGTTAACATCGACACATGTCCACGGAAACCGACCCCGCCGGGGGGCGCGTCCTGGTGGTCGAGGACGACAGCGACATAGCCGACGTCCTGCGCCGCTCACTCCGCAACGAGGGCTACGAGGTTCGCACCTCCGGCGACGGGATCGAGGCGCTCGACGTCGCTGCCGCATTCATCCCCGACCTGATCGTCCTCGACCTTGGCCTCCCCCGCCTCGACGGAGTCGAGGTCTGCAGGCGGCTGCGCGACGACGGCGACGTGCCGATCCTGATGCTGACCGCCCGCGCCGAGCTCGAAGACCGCGTGGCGGGGCTCGACAGCGGCGCCGACGACTACCTGATCAAGCCGTTCGAGCGCCAGGAGCTGCTTGCCCGGATCAGGGCGCTGCTGCGGCGCCGGCCGCCGCGCGGCGCCGCTTCGCTGAGCGTCGGCGACCTGGTGCTCAACCCCGACACCCGCGAGGTGCGCCGCGATTCGCGCGAGATCGAGTTGACGAACCGTGAGTTCGAGCTGCTCGAATACCTGATGCGGAACGAGCGCCTCGTCGTTTCCCGCGAGCGCCTGCTCGA
The DNA here is from genome assembly GCA_963838035.1 of uncultured Solirubrobacterales bacterium. Lineage (GTDB taxonomy): Bacteria > Actinomycetota > Thermoleophilia > Solirubrobacterales > 70-9 > CAVVNN01. The sequence goes on along the minus strand of CAWIPM010000002.1, from coordinate 180,432 downwards.
CGAGGTTTGGGGTTACGACCCGATGGCAGCGACCAACACGATCGACGTCTTCATCTCGAACCTGAGGCGCAAGCTCGAGGCCGGCGGCGAGCCACGCCTGCTCCACACCAAGCGCGGCGCCGGCTACGTGTTGAAGGAGTAGGCGTGGCGGCAGAGGCCAACCGCGCCCAGGTGCGCCGCCGCGGCATCCGTCCCGGCACCTGGCCGGTGCGCTGGCGCATCGCCGCAACCTCTGCCGGTCTGACCCTCGTCATCCTGCTGATCTTCGGCGCGGTGATCGGCAACCTCGCCGCCGAACGGATCCGCGGCGATTTCAATCGCGAGCTGAACGAGGCCGTCGGACCCTGGCCGGCCAAGAGCAGGTGACCGAGACCTCCCAGGGCCCCCTGCTGACCGGGCCTTCATCAACGACTTCGCCGCTGCCCAACGGCGCCTCGGTGCGGGTCTTCAGCCCTCCGGCGCAGCTGCTCGACGCAAGCCACAAGCGCGCTCGACCTGGGGCCGCCGGTGTCCCGGGGAGTCCGCGATCTCGGCGAGGTTCGCGGTGGCGACCGCAGCTGATCTACAGCGGCGCCACCGGCCGGCTCGCCGGATACGTCCAGTACGGGCGCAGCGAGGCGCACATCGACTCGACCATCGACCGGATCTGGCTGCTCGTCGCCGCCGGAGTCCTCGGCGGCACCCTGCTCGCCTGCTTCGCGGGCCTGGCGATTGCCGGGCGCGCGATGCGGCCGATCGCCTCGTTGACCGCGACCGCGCGGCAGATCGCCACGACCCGGGACCCCTCGCGGAGGATGCCCGACCCGATCGCTGACGACGAGGTCGGCGAGCTGACCGAGACGCTCGAGCAGATGCTGCGATCGCTCGACGCCGCTCGCGCCGAGCGCGAGGGCGCGATGCAGAAGCAGCGGGAGTTCGTCGCCGACGCCTCGCACGAGCTGCGCACGCCGCTGACCAGCGTCCTCGCCAACCTCGAGCTGCTGCAGGCGTCACTGCGAGAGCCCGGACAGGCAGAGGATCGGGAAATGATCGACTCGGCCCTTCGCTCCTCGCGGCGGATGAGCAGGCTGGTCGGGGACCTGCTTCTGCTCGCCCGCGCCGACGCCGGGCGCCTCGGTGAGCGGCGCCCCTGCGACCTGGCCGAGATCGCCGGCAACGCGGCGGCCGAGGTCGCACCGGTCATGGGCGGACGGACGCTGCACGTGGACAACGGCCGGCCGCTTGCCATCGAAGGCAATCCCGACGAGCTTCACCGGATGGTCCTCAACCTGCTCGACAACGCGTCGCACCACACACCGATCGACTCCCACATCGATCTGCGCCTTCGCGCAGAGGGCGCCGACGCCGTGCTCGAGGTCGCCGATGACGGGCCGGGAATACCGGCCGAGCTTCGCAACCTGGTCTTCGACCGGTTTGTGCGGGGGGCCGGCCCGGCCGACGTGGCGGCGGGGCCCGGCACCGGCCTCGGCCTCGCCATCGTCCGCGCCGTCGCCAGCTCCCACGGCGGCAGCGTGGAGGCGGTCTCCTCGAAGAGCGGAGGCGCGCTCTTCCGCGTCCGCCTTCCCCTAGCCGATCCTGAGGCGGTCGTTAGCAGACCTTTAGAGGCGCTTTAAACCGCGGTCCTAATTTCTCCGGCGGACGAGACACACAGGCCCGCCGGGGTTCTCCCCACACCACTCCCCGGCGGGCCTTTTTTAGACCTCCACCACGACCGGGAGGATCATCGGCCGGCGCTTCAGCTTCTCGTAGACGAGCTTGCCGACCGCGTCATGCAGGTCTTCCTCGATCAGCGACAGCTCGCGGGTCCCCGCCCCGGCAGCCGCGTCGAGCGAGTCTTCGATCACGTCTTTGAGCTCCTCGACCAGCGCGTCGGCTTCCTCGACGAAGGCCACGCCCCTGAAGATCACCTCCGGGTCGGCGACCACGCTTCCGTCGTCGGAGGAGAGGGTGGCGACGACGATGAAGATCCCGTCCGCAGAGATCTCACGACGGTCGCGCAGGGCGACGTCGTTGGGATCGCCGATATTGAGGCCGTCGACGAAGATCGTGCCGGCGTGCACGTCGTCGCCGAACCGCGCCCCGTCCTCATCCACCTCCAACGGCAGGCCGTTGCGGCCCTGGAACACGTTCTCGGGATCGATGCCCACCGAGTGCGCCAGCTCGGCGTGCAACCGCAGCCGCTTGTGGTCGCCGTGGACCGGAAGCACGAAGCGCGGCTTGGTCAGGTTCAGCATCAGCTTCAGCTCCTCCTGCCAGCCGTGCCCGGAGGCGTGGATCGGCGCGTCCTTGGCGGTCACCACGGTGGCGCCGATCTCGTAGATGCGGTCGATCGTCTCGTTGACCGCGCGCTCGTTCCCCGGCACCGGGGTGGCGGAGAAGACGACGGTGTCGCCGGAGTGCAGCTCGATGTCGCGGTGGTCGTTGTTCGCCATCCGCCGCAGCGCCGAGAGCGGCTCGCCCTGGCTTCCAGTTGAGATCACGACCACCTTCTCGTCTGGGAAGTTGGCGATCTCCCGCGGCTGGATGAAGAGGCCCGAGGGGGCTTCGGTCATCCCCAGGTTCGAGGCGATGTTGAAGTTCTTGCGCATCGAGCGGCCGAGCAGCGCAACGCGCCGATCGAGCTTGACCGCCGCATCGATCACCTGCTGAACCCGGTGGATGTTGGAGGCGAAGGATGTGACCACGATCCTGCCCTCGCAGCCGGCGAAGGTCTCCAACAGGGCCGGCCCGACGCTCGACTCCGACGGCGCGACCCCCGGCCGATCGGCGTTGGTCGAGTCCCCGCAGAGGAGCAACAGCCCGTCGCGGCCGACCTCGGCGAGGCGAGAGATGTCGGCCGGGCGACCGTCGACCGGAGTCTGGTCGAACTTGTAGTCACCCGTCATCAGCACCGACCCGAGCTCGGTGGTGAGCAGCACCGCCCGCATGTCGGGGATCGAGTGCGAGAGGTGGATCAGCTCGATGCCGAACGGCCCGGCCTGCACCCGCTCGCCCGCCGGCAGCTCCTGCAGCGGCGCGTCGGAGAGCTTGTGCTCGTCGAGCTTGGAGCGGACCATGCCGACGGTCAGCAGGCCACCGTAGATAACCGGCGGCTCCCCGATCTCGCGCAGCACGTAGGGAAGCGCGCCGACATGGTCCTCGTGGCCGTGGGTGAGGACGATCGCCTCGATGTCGTCGGCGCGATCGCGCAGGTAGGAGAAGTCGGGCAGGACGAGGTCGATGCCGTGCATCTCGGCGGTCGGGAACATCAGGCCGGTGTCGACGACGACGATGCGCCCGTCGAACTCGATCACGGTCATGTTCTTGCCGATCTCGCCCAGCCCCCCCAGGGGGAGCACGCGAAGCTTCTTGCCTGTCATCAGCGGTTCACCGTCATTTCATCGGAGGTCTAAAGGTTCGCCGAGACGTCGACAGCGTCGAGCGCGGCCCTAACCGAGGCGCGCTGCTCATCGTCGGCAGGAACCATCGGCAATCGCAGGCGGTCATCGGCGAGCCCGAGCATCGCCAGGGCCGCCTTCAGCGGTACGGGATTGGTCACCGATAGCGCCGCGTAGACCGGCTGCAGCTCGGCGTCGATTCCACGCGCCCGCTCGAGGTCCCCCCGCTGTGCCGACTCCCACATCTCTCGCATGCGGTCGCCGACGATGTGGGAGGAAACCAGGATCCCCCCGCGCCACCGAACTCGAGAACCTGGAGGAAGGTGTTGTCGTTGCCGGCCAGCACCGCCAGCCCATCGATCGGGCCCATCTCATCGTCGTTGGCCTGCTTGACGGCGACGACGTTGTCGATCGAAGCCAGCTCGGCGAGCAGGTCGGGGGGCATGTTGATCACGACCCTCGACGGGATGTTGTAGAGGATCATCGGCAGCTCGGGGACCGCCTGGGCGACCGCCTCGAAATGGGCGCGCAGGCCCGCCCTGTTCGGCTTGTTGTAGTAGGGGGCGACGACGAGCGAGGCGGCGGCGCCGGCGGCGGCGGCCGCCTTGGTCAGCTCGCATGAGTGGCGGGTGTCGTTCGTGCCGGTGCCGCAGATTACGGTCGCCTCGGCGCCGATCTCCTCGACGACGGCGCCCAGCAGCGAGATCTGCTCGGCATCGGTGAGAGTGGCCGCCTCCCCGGTCGAGCCCGCGACGACGACGCCGTGGGACCCGTGCTCGACCAGATGGCGGGCAAGCCTCCGCGCGGCGCCCTCATCGACTCCCCCGTCCTCGCCGAACGGGGTCGCCATCGCAGTGAGTACACCTCTGATCTCGGTCATCGCGCTCAGCGTACCTACAGCAGCTTCTCGAGCCCGACCGTGAACCGGTCGGGAAGGTCGGCGACCTTGCGCACAGCGAGCAGGACGCCGGGCATGAAGGAGCGGCGGTCGATCGAGTCGTGGCGCAGCGAGAGCGTCTGACCCTCACCCCCGAAGATGACCTCCTGGTGGGCGACCAGCCCGGGCAGGCGCACCGAGTGGATCGGCTCGTGGACGTTGCCGCCGGCCTTTGCGATCAGCTCGGCGGTGCGCTTCGCCGTTCCCGAGGGAGCGTCGAGCTTGCGGTCGTGGTGCAGCTCGATGATCTCGCACTCGGGCATGTGCGGGGCGACCCGCTGCGCGGCCTCCATCAGCAGCACGGCGCCGATCGCGAAGTTGGGAGCGACGAAGCAGTTGGCTGCCGACGAATCCGACGCCTCTCGGGCAGCGTCCAGGTCGAAGCCGGTGGTGCCGACGACGATGTGGACGCCGGCGTCCAGGCAGGCACCCACATTGGCGAGCGCCGTGTCGGGAGTGCTGAAGTCGACGACGACGTCGGCCGCGTCCAGCACGCCGGTCAGCTCGACTCCGAGCGCCGGGTCGGCTCGGGCGGCCAGCTCCATGTCCTCGGCCCCCTCGACCGCCTCGCAGACTGCCTGGCCCATCCGCCCGGCAGCCCCGGATACGACAACCCTGATCATGCGGCCGCCAGGCTTTCGCTGACGGGGGCGAGGGCCTTGCGGAAGCTGTCCTCGTCGCGCCCGACGCAGGCAGCGGACGTGCGCTCGGCGCCATAGAGGTCGGCGGCCAGCTCGGTCAGCTCTTCGACGCTGACCGCGTCGACCTTGGCGAGGATCTCGTCGAGGCTGTCGATCGGCAGCCCGAACAGGGTGGCGCGGGAGATCCGCGTCATCCGTGCCGCCGTCGACTCCGAGGAGAGCACGAGGCGGCCCTTGACGTTCTCCTTGGCGCGAGCCAGCTCCTCCGCGGAGACCGGCTCGGAGCGCAGCCGCGCCAGCTCGGCGCCGATGATCGAGCAGGCCTCCTCGACGTTCTCCTCGCGGGTGCCGACGTAGGTGGCGATAAGGCCCGAGTCCGTGTACTGGTCGTTATAGGAGCCGACCGAGTAGGCGAGGCCCCGCTTCTCGCGCACCTCGCGAAAGAGTCGCGAGGAGGTCGAGCCGCCGAAGATCGAGTCGAGCACGGCGAGCCCGTAGCGTCGCTCATCGTCACGCTTTAGGCCGGGTGCGCCGAAGCAGATGTGGTACTGCTCGGTGTCCTTTTGGTGAAAGCAGAGGCGCGTCTCGTCGTCGAGCGCTGCTTCGGGGGCGCCGCCGTTGCCGCCCGAGGGAGGCGAGACCAGGCGCTCGGCCAGCTCGGCAATCGTGTCGTGGTCGAGGTGGCCCGCGGCCCCGACCACGATGTCCTCTCCGGTGTAGCGCGCGCGGTGGTAGGCGTCGATGTCGGGGATCGGGATCGAGGCGATCACCTCGGCCTCCCCCAGCACGCGGCGGCCGAGGGGGTGCGGGCCGAAGACGGCATCGGCGAGGAAGTCGTGGACGCGGTCCTGGGGCTCGTCCTCATACATCGCGATCTCCTCCAGCACCACGTCGCGCTCGGAGTCGATGTCCGGGTAGGTCGGAGCGAGCAGCATCTCCGCCAGCAGGTCGAAGACCTCCTCGGTGTGCTCGTCGAGGAAGCGGGCGTGCAGATGCGTCGTCTCCTTGCCCGTCGCCGCATTCACCGAGGCGCCGAGCCCGTCGAAGCGCTCGGAGATCTCAACCGCGGAGTGGCGGGCGGTCCCCTTGAACAGCAGGTGCTCGAGGAAGTGCGAGACGCCCGCCTGGGCGGGGGTCTCGTTGCGCGATCCGGTGCGCACCCAGAGCCCGAGCGCCACGGATCGCACCGAGGGAACCTCCTCGGTCACGACCCGGACGCCCGAGCCCAAGGTTGTGAGCCTCGGTGCGCTCAATGCTGCAACCCCTTTCGCGCTTCGCTCGCTGCGCAGAGCATCAGATCTGGATGCTTGCTCGCTCCGCGCTCACGTGCGTCGCTCGCGCCGACGGCCGTCGCGGCCTCCGCGACGCCCCTCGCGATCGCCGCCGTTGCGGCGGCCGCCGTCGCCGGAGCCGACCGTCGCCAGCTCCTCGGGCGACTTGCCCTCGACCGAGGGGTCATCGGAGAGGCGCAGGCCGATGCGGCCGCGCTCCTTGTCGACCTCGACCACGGTGACGTCGATCTCCTCGCCGGCTTTGAGAACGTCGTCGACCGAGTCGACCCGCTCGCCCGGCTTCACGTTGGAGATGTGGAGCAGGCCGTCGGTGCCCTTGACCAGCTCGACGAAGGCGCCGAAGGTGGTCGTCTTCACCACCTTGGCCGCGTTGTAGCGGTCGCCGATCTCGGCCTCCTTGGTCATCGACTGGATGCGGGAGACACACGCTTCGACCAGTTCACCGGTCGGCGCGTAGATGCGGATGGTGCCGTCGTCCTCGACGTCGATCTCCGCTTCGAACTCCTCGCACAGCCCGCGGATGGTTTCGCCGCCTTTGCCGATCACAGCGCCGATCTTCTCCGGATCGATCTTGATCGCTTCGATTCGCGGCGCGTGTTGGGAGAGCTTCTCCCGCGGGCCGTCGATCGCCTCGGCCATCTTGGCGAGGATGAACTGGCGGCCCTTGTTCGCCTGCTCGAGGGCGTCGGTGAGGATGTCGAAGGTGACACCGGTGATCTTGATGTCCATCTGCAGGGCGGTGATCCCGTCCGCGGTGCCGGCGACCTTGAAGTCCATGTCGCCCAGGTGGTCCTCGACGCCGGCGATGTCGGTAAGGACGATGTAGTCGTCACCCTCCTTGATCAGGCCCATCGCGACGCCGGCGACCGGTGCGCTGACCGGTACCCCCGCCGCCTGCAGCGCCATCGAGGAGGCGCAAACCGAGCCCATCGAGGATGAGCCGTTCGACTCCAGCGTCTCCGAGACCGCCCGGATCACGTAGGGGAACTCCTCTTCGCCGGGGATCGTCGCCACCAGCGCCCGCTCGGCGAGCGCCCCGTGGCCGATGTCACGGCGCTTCGGGCCCCGCATGAAGCCGGCCTCCCCAACCGAGAAGGGCGGGAAGTTGTAGTGGTGCCAGAACCGCTTCGTGGTCGCCAGCCCGAGGGTGTCGAGGCGCATGTCCATGCGCGTCGTGCCGAGGGCGACGTTGGAGAGGATCTGCGTCTCGCCACGGGTGAAGAGCGCCGAGCCGTGCACCCGCGGGGAGATGTCGACCTCGCACTCGATCGGCCGGATCTCGTCCTGGGCACGACCGTCGGGGCGCTTCTTGTCGACCGCGATCCGCTTGCGGATGATGTCCTTCTCGACGCTCGAGAAGGCGGCCTTGACCTCGGCCCGGCGAGCCTCGTCGACCTCGCCCTCTGCCCCGGCCGGTGCCAGTGCCTCGAGGACCTCCTCCTTGACCGCACCGGCGGCGTCCTGGCGCGCGAGCTTCTCCTTGATCGAAGTCGCCTCGTCGATCTTGGCCCCGAACTTGTCGCGGACCTCCGCCAGCAGCGACTCGTCGATCGAAGGCGCCTCGATCTCCAGCTTCTCCTTGCCGGCCTTCCCGGCGAGCTCCTCCATCGCCGCGACGAGCTTCTTGATCTCCGAGTGGGCGATGTCGAGGGCGTCGAGGATCTCCTGCTCGGTGACGCCGCTGGCGCCGGCCTCGACCATCAGGATCGCCTCGTCGGTGCCGGCGACGATCAGGTCCAGGTCGAGCTCGTCGAGGCTCTCCTCCGGAGGGTTGACGACGAAGTCGCCGTCGAGCTTGCCGATCCTCACCGCGCCGACGTGCGCCGCGACGGGCACCGGCGAGAGCGCCAGCGCCGCGGAGGCGCCGTTCATCGCCAGGATGTCGTAGGGGTGCACGTGGTCCACGGACATCGGGATCGCGACGAGCTGGGTCTCGTAGTGCCAGCCCTTCGGGAAGAGCGGGCGGATCGGCCGGTCGATCATGCGCGCGGTCAGCGTCGCCTTCTCGCCGGAGCGCCCCTCGCGACGGAAGAACGAGCCGGGGATCTTGCCCGCGGCGTACATCCGCTCCTCGACGTCGACGGTGAGGGGAAGGAAGTCCACGTCGCGCAGGCTGCCCATCGTCGCGGTGCAGAGCACCATCGTGTCACCGGCGCTGACGACAACGGATCCACCCGCCTGCTTGGCGAGCTTGCCGGTCTCGAAGGAGATCTGGCTCTCGCCGACATCCACCGAGACACGGGTAGTGTCAAACATGCTCATTTAGTTGTCCTACCTCCGGCCACCCGGGTGGCGGCCATTTGCATTCAGAACTCTCGTTCTCTTTCGCGAAAGAGAGTACATGTCCGCCGGGAGCGGTGGCCGCAGCTTCTCCTCATTGGGCCTTCTCCAGCTCCGCCAGCTCGACCTCGCGCCCACCCCGGAAGATCGCCAAGGTGTCGGCGACACCGGCGCGCAGGCCGGACTCGACGTCGCGGCGCACCCGGTCCGCGACTGCTTCCGAGCGCCGGTCGGCCTCGAAGCGCCGCAGGTCCAGGCCCAGCCGCCCGACCCGCTCCCAGACGTGGGGGTCGTCGACGTGGGCGTGATCTGCGAGCAGCGAGTCGACCATCTCGAAGAAGGCGCCCTGGGCACCGGCCGCCTCGGCAGCCGCGTGCAGCGCCGGCGCGCGCGGGTGCTTGGCGACGACCGGGAAGTGACGGAAGGCGACCCGGGCGTGCAGGTCTCGAATCCTGGGCCAGGTCGCGGCGCAGTGCGGACAGCAGAGGTCGGCGTAGACGATGAGGCCCTCTCCCTCGCCGCGGACGTGATCGTCCGGGCCGACCGGAGCGACCATGCGGCTCTCTACCGGCGCAGGCCGAGCTCGGCGACGAGGGCGCGGTAGCGCTCGAGGTCGTTGCGCTCGAGGTAGCGCAGCATGCGGCGGCGCTGGCCGACCAGCTTGAGCAGGCCGCGGCGGGAGTGATGGTCCTTGACGTGCTGGCGCAGGTGGCCGGTCAGTTCGTTGATCCGCTCGGTGAGCAGCGCGATCTGGACCTCGGCGGAGCCGGTGTCCGTCGCCGAGCGACCGTACTTCCCGATCAGCTCCGTCTTTTGCTCTTTGGTCAGAGTCATGGCAAAAAAGCGCCGTGCACCCGGCGGGTCACGGCTGCTGGAAGCTACCACAGACGCGCTTCGCGTCCTCGATGTCTCGGCCCATCTGGGCGACCAGGTCCTCGACCTCGGCGAAGCGCTTCTCGCCACGCAGGCGGGCGACGAAGGCGACTCGCAGCGTCTGTCCGTAGAGGTCTTCGTCGCGATCGATGAGGTGGGTCTCGATCAACACGCCTCGGCCTGTTTCGAAGGTCGGGCGAACGCCGACGTTGACCGCCGCCGGGGCGCCGTTGGCAAAGGCGGCGTAGACGCCGTGACCCGGGATCGCGAGGCGGTCGTCGGGGACGATGTTTGCGGTCGGGAAGCCGAGCTCGCGACCGCGCTGGTCGCCGCTCACCACGGGCCCCTCGACCATGAAAGGAGCGCCGAGGCAGTGCCGGACCGCCTCCATGTCGCCGGCGGCGACCAGCGCCCGGACCCGGGTCGAGGAGACCGTCTCCCCGTCGACCTCGACCAGCGGCACGACCCGAGTCTCGAACTCCGGGCGGGAGGCGAGCATCTGCGGGTCGCCCTGGGCCTTGGCGCCAAAGCGGAAGTTCTCGCCGACGGAGACCTTCTCGGCGCCGAGCCGCTCGATCAGGACCTTCTCGATGAAGCCCTCGGCGGGCAGTGTCGCGAGCTCGCGATCGAATGGGATCACGACCAGCTCCTCGACCCCGAGGCCCTCGATCACGTCGCGCTTGACCTCGAAGGGCATGATCAGCTTGGGCAGCGCCGCCGGGTGGAGGACCTCCAGCGGGTGAGGGTCGAAGGTGAGCACCGTGTCGGCGTCGTCGATCACCGCCTGGTGCCCGAGGTGGACGCCGTCGAAGGTCCCGATCGCGACATGGCGCGGGCGGGGCACGGCCTCGGGAAGGCTGGTGACCTCGATGCTCATCTCAGGGCCGCCCCAACCTCGGGGACCAGCTCGGCGACGCGGCTCAGGCTCAGCTCCTCGCCGGCGTCCTGGACGCTGAACGGTCCGATCTCGGTACGGCGCAGCGCCGAGCAGTAGGCGTCGCCGAGCGTCTCGAGCAACGTGCGGACGTAGGTGCCCGTCGAGCACTCGATCTCATAGGTGGCCGTCTCGGCGTCGTGGGCGAGCAGCTCGGCGCGGTAGACCTCGACGTCGCGCGCGGGCGTCCGCACCGTCTCGCCCCTGTGGGCCTTGCGGTAGAGCCGCTCGCCGCCGACCCGGACAGCGGAGGTCATCGGCACGCGCTGGCGCACCGTCCCGGTCGGCAACGCCAGGGACTCGGGCCGCCGGCCGGTCTCGACCAGCTCGCCGTCGGGGTCCCCGGTACTCGAGGTCCAGCCGAGGCGCGCCGTCGCGACATAAGCCTTGCGCAGGCCGGTCAGGTGGCGCTGCAGCTTCGTCGCGCTATCGAGCAGGACCAGCAGCAGGCCGGTGGCGAAGGGGTCGAGCGTGCCCGCGTGCCCCGCCTTGCAGCCGCGTTCGCGTCGGAGGAGGGCAACCATGTCGTGCGAGGTTATCCCCGCGGGCTTGTCGCAGAGCAGGACCGAGCCCTCCGAGGCATTGCCCATCTCACTCGCCGAGCTGGGCGACCACCTCGGCGCAGACGAAGTCCACCACCTCGTCGAGCTCGAGGTTGGTGGAGAAGCCGGCCGCGCGCTTGTGGCCGCCTCCGCCACCGCCTCGCGCAATCGCCGAGACGTCGACGTCGCCCTCGCTCGAGCGGAGGCTGACCTTGCGCGCCGCCCGGCCACGGTCGCCCAGGTCGCGGACGACCGCCGCCACCTTGACCCCCTCGATCGAGCGCAGGTGGTCGATGATCCCCTCGGTCATCTCCTCGCCCGCCCCGGTCGCCTCATAGTCGGCGGCTGCGATGTAGGTGACGGCGAGCCGGTCGCCGCAGTGGCGTTGGATGTTCTCCAGCGCGCGGGCGACCAGGTGCACCTTCTCGATCGGCACGTGCTCGTAGAGGCGCTGGTAGGTATCGGCGACGTCCACGCCCGCCTCGATCAGCTCGGCGGCGACCCGGTGCGTCCTCGCGTCGGTGTTCTCGTACATGAACTTGCCCGTGTCGGTGACGAGGCCGACATAGAGCGCCGAGGCCATCTCGCTGGTCACCCGCGCGCCGAGCAGCGCCGCCAGGTCGAAGACGATCTCGGCGGTGCATGAGGCTTCGACATCGACCAGGTTGAAGTCGCCGAAGCGGGTGTTGTCGTGGTGGTGGTCAATGTTGACGATCGCGTTGCCGCCGTCGCCCAGGAAGTCGACCGGCATCCGGTCGATGTTGCCGCAGTCGAGGAAGATGACGGTGCGGTCGGCCATGTCTGCCGGAGGCTCGTGGAAGACCTCCTCCAGCGGCAGGAAGCGGTACTCGATCGGCAGTGGAAACTCCTTCGCCGCCATGAACATCACCGAGTCCTTGCCGAGCTGGGTGAGCAGATGGTGCATGCCGAGCAACGAGCCGAGCGCGTCGCCGTCGGGCCCCTCGTGCGCGGTTAGGAGGAAGCGATCGCGGGAGCGAAGCTCGGCGGCTACCTGCTCTATCTCCGCGGTCACGGCCGGGACGCTCACGGTTCCTCCTCCTCGAGCAGCCGGGAGACCCGCACGCCCTTCTCGATCGTCTCGTCGTAGTGGAAGGAGAGCGTCGGGGTGCGCTTCATGCGGGTCTCTGACGCGATCTTCGACTGGATCACCCCACGTGAGGAGCGCAGAGCGACCAGGGATGCATCCCGCTCCTCCTCGGCGCCGAGCACGCTCACGTACACCTTGGCGGTGCGCAGATCTGGGCTGGTCTCGACCGATGTCACGGTGACGAAGCCGATGCGTGGATCGCTCAACTCGCTTCCGATCGCCGCGCCGACCACCTCGCGAAGCACCTCGTTGATGCGACGCATTCGAGCGGCGGCCATCCTACTCCAGCGTCTGCTCGACCTGCTTGGTCTGGAAGATCTCGAGCACGTCGCCCTCCTTGACGTCAGCGTAGCCGTCGAGCACGACGCCGCACTCCTGCCCCTCCTCGACCTCGTCAACGTTGTCTTTGAAGCGCCGCAGGGACCCGAGCCTGCCGGTCCAGATAACGGTGCCTTCGCGGATCAGGCGCACGTTGCCGTCCCGCCTGATTCTGCCCTCGGTGACCAGGCAGCCGGCGATGCGGCCGACCTTGGAGGCCTTGAAGGTCTGTTTGACTTCCGCCTCGCCGACCGACTCCTCGACCTCGATTGCCTCCAGCAACCCCTCCATCGCGTTGCGGAGATCCTCGGTGATTTTGTAGATCACCGAGTAGGTGCGGACGTCGACACCCTCGCGCTCTGCTGCGCGGCGCGCGTCCGCCAGCGGGCGGACGTTGAAACCGATGATGATCGCGTCGGAGGCGGAGGCCAGCATCACATCGGACTCGTTGATGCCGCCGGTCTGCGAGTGGATGATGTCGATCCCAACTCGCTCCTGCGGCACTTTGGCGATCTCGTCCTGCAGCGCCTCCAGGGAGCCGGCGACATCGGCCTTGAGCACGATGTTGAGCTCCTTGATCTCGCCCTCCTGGGCGCGTGCGAAGACCTCGTCGAGGCTGACCTTGCGGGCCTGGCGACGTGCCAGGGCCTCGGTCTTGAGGCGGTTGGCGCGCTCTTGAGCGAGCTGGCGGGCACGGCGGTCGTTCTCGACGACCTGGACGAACTCGCCGGCCTCGCTGACGCCGTCGAAGCCGAGCACCTCGACCGGCATCCCCGGCCCGGCCGCCTCCACCCGCTCGCCGGTGAAGTCCTGCATCGCTCGCACCCTCCCCCACTGGGGGCCGCCGACGAGGGCGTCGCCGACCTTCAGGGTCCCACGCTGCACGAGCACGGTCACCACGGGGCCACGGCCCGGGTCGAGCTGGGACTCGATCACGGTGCCGGAGGCCGGGGCGTCGGGGTTGGCGCCCAGCTCCTCGAGCTCGGAGACGAGCAGGATCATGTCGAGCAGGTTGTCGAGCCCCTCGTGGGTCTTGGCGGAGACATCGCAGTAGACCGTCTCGCCGCCCCATTCCTCGGGTGTGAGGTCGTCGGCGGCGAGCTCGTTGCGAATCCTGTCTGGCTGAGCGCCCTCCTTGTCGATCTTGTTGACCGCGATCAGCATCGGCACGTCGGCGGCGCGGGCGTGGTCGATCGCCTCTTTGGTCTGCGGCATCACGCCGTCGTCGGCGGCGACGACGACGACGGCGACGTCGGTTACCTTGGCGCCGCGGGCACGCATCGCGGTAAAGGCGGCGTGGCCGGGGGTGTCGAGGAAGGTGATCGTCTTCTCGCCGTGGTGGACTTGGTAGGCGCCGATGTGCTGGGTGATGCCGCCCGCCTCTCCGGCGGCGACCTCGGTCTCCCGGATCGCGTCCAGCAGCGAGGTCTTGCCGTGATCGACGTGGCCCATGATCGTCACCACCGGCGGCCGGTCGGTGAGGTCCTCCGCCGCGTCGGAGAAGGTCGGTTCCTCCGGCTCCTCGTCGGCCGCGGTGACAATCTCGATCTTGCGGTCGTACTCATCGGCGATCGCCTTGACCGAGTCATCGGTGAGGGTCTGCGTCAGCGTCGCCATCTCCCCCATCGTCATCAGCTTCTTGATCACCTCGGCCGGAGCGAGGCCGAGCAGCTCCGCGACTTCACGCACCGTCGCGCCGGAGTTGACCTTGGTCGCCTCGGGCTCCGCGGGTGCCTCTGATTTCGCAGGCGGCTCCTCCAGCAGCGGCCGGCGCCGGCGCCCCCCGCGCCGCCGAGGCGGCCGCTGTGGTGGCGGTCCGCCCATCTGATCTCGGCGGGCAGCCTGAGAATCGATCACGACCCGCCGTTTCTTCGAAGCGCTGGCGGGTTTGGCGGCCGGTTTCTTCGCGGCCGGCTTGGCCGCCGGGGGAGCCTTGGTGGCGGTGCCCCCATCCCCCTTGGCCGCGGCGATCGCCTTCAGCGCGTCGGCCTCCTCGACGCTCGAGGCCGCGGCCTTGGCTTCGACACCGGCCGCGTTCAGCGCCGCCAGCAGCTCTTTGCTGCTGACCCCCTGCGCCTTGGCGATCTCGTGGACGCGCTTCTTAGCCACTCGCGCTACTCAGCCTCCTCGGCAACAGCTTCCGCGGCCGGCGCCTCGGCAGTTTCAGACTCCTCGCCCGCGGGTGGCGTGGAGGATGGTGCCTCGCCCGCAGCTTGCGAGGACGAGGTGTCGTCCTCCGCGACAGGACCCGCGGGCACTTCGTCTGAGCTCTCAGTCGAAGGCCCCTCCTCCGCCGCCGGCTCGACGAATTCTCCTTCGGCCCGCTCGACGATCTCGGCGACCTGCCCCTCGTCGGCAGCCGGGTCGGCGAGGATCGCGATCTCGGCCTCCGAGACGGCGGAGAGGATCGCCACCTGGCTGGTCTCGAACCTCGAAAGCGCCTGATGCTGCGGCAGCCCGCAGTAGGTGGAGCCGGGAACCCCGGCATTCGGGCAGCGCCGGCCGTTGGAGAGGACCGCCATGCAGCGGCCGTCGCTCTCCTCCTCACCCTCGTACTCGGCCTCATGGTCCTCCGACGCGAACTCGGTCTCGGACTTGATGTCGACCCGCCAGCCCGTGAGGCGGGCGGCGAGACGGGCGTTTTGGCCGTCGCGGCCGATCGCCAGCGAGAGCTGGTCGTCGGGAACGATCACCGTTGCCTGGCGCTCGTCGTCGTCGACGATCACCTCGCGCACCCGGGCCGGCGAAAGCGCCTTGGCGACGAAGCGCGCCGGCTCGTCGTTGTGGGGGATGATGTCGATCTTCTCGCCGCGCAGCTCGGAGACCACCATCCGCACCCGGGAGCCCCGGGGGCCGACGCAGGCACCGACCGGGTCGACGCCGTCGGCATGAGAGATGACGGCGATCTTCGAGCGGTAGCCCGGCTCGCGGGCGACGCCGACGATCTCGACCAGCTTGTCTGCGATCTCGGGCACCTCGAGCTCGAACAGGCTCTTGATCAGCTCGGGGCTGCGTCGGGAGACGACGATCGCCGGGCCTTTGGTCGAGTCGGAGACGTCGGTGATGACCGCCTTGACCCGCATCCCGTGGTCGTAGCGCTCGTTGTAGACCTGCTCGGACTTTGGCAGCAGCGCCTCGACCCGCTCGCGCAGCTGGACCAGCGTGTAGCGCTTGTCGGACTGCTGGATGATCCCGGTGATCAGCTCGCCGACCCGGTCCTGGTACTCGTCGTACATCATCTGCCGCTCGGCTTCGCGGATCCGCTGCAGGATCACCTGCTTTGCGGTCTGGGCGGCGATCCGGCCAAAGTCGTCGGGGGTGACGTCGCGGGTCGTGATCTGGTCCTCGTAAGGAGCGATCATCTCCGGGTCGAGCTCGGGATCCTCCGGCTCGCGCATCTCGCCGGTCTCCGGGTCGATCTCGGGCTCCTCCTGCAGCTCGGCCGCCTCGGCCAGCAGCTTCTCCTCCAACTCCGGCGGGAGGATCAGCTCGAACACCCTGAAGTCGGCCGTCTCGTGGTCGAGGTCGACGCGGGCATATTTGGCGGCGCCGGGAGTTTTCTTGTAGGCCGAGAGCAGGGCGTCTTCGAGGGCGTCCATCAACTTCTCAGCGGAAATCCCCTTCTCCTGCTCGAGCGCCTTGACTGCTTCGACGATCTCCTTGCTCACGACAGCTCCTTGGCTTCGGTGGGGGGCTGGGCCCGACGGTACTTGGGACCAGGCGAGGAGACCTCGAGCGAGTACTCCGCCGTGAAGTGGCTGAGATGCTTGGTCACACGCTCGCAAAGCGCCAGGTCGACGCCGTCGGGATGGTCGATGAAAATCCGCAACGCCTCGCTCCCCGGGCGCTCGAGGGCGACCAGGTCGAGTTCGGAGTCGAGCTCGGAGAGCTGCTGCTGGATGTCGTCTTGGAGGTCTGGCATGCCTGGTTCGGGGCGAAAAAAAAGTGGGCCAGGCCCACTTCTCGACACCGGGTAGGACGTAAAAGCTTACGGTCAGTATAGCCGGGCCTTGCTCCTCAGCCGCTCGACTTTCTCGAGGATGGCATCGGCTATGGAGTCCTTCGAAGCTCGAGGGACAGAAGTCTGACCGGCCGAGTCGATGAGCGTCACCGCATTCTCGCCGCTCTCGAAGCCGATGGTCGGGTCGGAGACGTCGTTGAGGACGATCAGGTCGGCGCCCTTGGCGGCGAGCTTGGCTCGGGCCCTCTCGACGCCATCGCCGTGCTCGGCGGCGAAGCCGACGACCGTCTGGGACCCGGTGCGGGTGGCCGTGAGGGAAGCGAGGATGTCCTCGGTCGGCTCGAGGTGGAGATCGAGGCTGTCCTGGCGTCGCAGCTTGCCCTCGGCGATGTCGGTGGCTCGAAAGTCTGCGGGAGCTGCGGCCATCAGGAGGACATCTGTGGCGGGGAACTCCTCGCGAGCAGCTGCTGCCAACTCCTCCGCTGTCTGCACGTCGATGCGGCGCACGCCGGCGGGCTCGGGAAGGGCGACGTTTGCCGCGATCAGGGTCACGTCGGCCCCTCGGCGGGCGGCGGCGTCGGCGAGGGCGATGCCCATGCGTCCGCTGGAGCGGTTGCCCAGGTAGCGGACCGAGTCGATCGGCTCGCGGGTTCCACCGGCTGTGACCAGGGCCCGGAGACCGTCCCAGGGCCGGTGGCCGGTCGGCAGCTCCGACTCGACCCGAGCAAGAAGGCGGGCGGGGTCGGGGAGGCGGCCCCTGCCGAACTCTCCGCGAGAGGCAAGCGGGCCCTCGTCGGGGTCGATCACGATCACCCCCCGCTCGCGCAGGGTCTCCAGATTGGCCCGGGTCGCCGCGGCGGCGTACATGCGATCGTTCATCGCCGGGGCGACGAGGCGCGGCGCGGCGCAGGCCAGGAACGACGTCGTGAGCATCGAGTCGGCGATCCCGGCCGCAAGCTTGGCGAGGGTGTTTGCCGACGCCGGGGCGACCAGGTAGGCGTCGCAGTTGGCCGCGACCTCGAGGTGTCCGATCGGATCGTGTTCGGGCTCGGGCTCGCCGGGAAAGGCGCCCCGCATCGGGTCGCGTTCGAACTCGGAGAGCAGCACCGGCGCGCCGGTGATCCCCTCAAAGGAGGCCGCGCCGACGAAGCGGGTCGCGGTCTCTGTCATCGCCACCCGCACCCCGTGGCCGGCCTTCGTCGCCAGGCGCGCGAACTCCAGCGCCTTGTAGGCGGCGATCCCGCCACTCACGCCGAGCAGGAGTCTGGCCATCGGGTTCCTCCTGGGGCCGCTCCCGAGCTGCCGCTCAGGCGCGGTACTCGTATTTGAGCTTGCCCTCGGCAAGCTCCTCGAGCGCCATCGAGAGGTAGTTCTTGTCGTCCCTGATTTCGACCATCGGCGGCGGGTACTCGCCAAAGCCACCCTCGCCGAGGTTGTGGAAGTAGCTGTTTATCTGACGCGCTCGCTTGGCGGCGACGACAACCGCGGCGTAATGCGAGTCGGCGTGGTCGAGGAGCTTGTCTACGCGTGGTTTGATCATTCGGCCGGGGAGTCTAGTGGTAGGCCGAGCTCGGCGCGCACGATCTGCTCCAACTCGGCGCCGGCGCGATCGAGCTCGTCGTTGACGACCCGGTGGCGAAACTCATCTTGGGCGGCGAGCTCCTGCTCGGCGACCTCGAGCCGGGAGTCGATCGCCTCGGCCGAGTCGGTGCCGCGGGCCCGCAAGCGCTGCCGCAGGACAGCTGGGTCGGGCGGGGCGATGAAGACCTGGACCGACTCCCGCATCGCGGCGCGCACCTGCCGCGCCCCCTGCACCTCGATCTCGAGCACCACCGAGCGGCCGGCGGAGAGTCTGCGCTCGACCTCGGAGCGCAGCGTCCCGTACCGATTGCCGCTGTAGGTGGCGAACTCGAGGAAGTCCTCGTCGCGGATGCGCCGGTCGAACTCCTCCGGCGTGAGGAAGTGGTAGTCGCGACCGTCGACCTCGCCCTCCCGGGGCGCCCGGGTCGTCGCCGAGATCGAGAGCTCGAGATTCGGCACGCGCTGCAACAGGCGGGCGATCAGCGTCCCCTTGCCCACCCCGCTGGGGCCCGTGATCACGAAGACCTTCGCCATCGGCGCGGATACTGACCGCAGCGGCGGTCGGTTAGCGGCGCAGCTGGGAGACCAGCTCCGTGCGCTGGCGCTCCGAGAGCCCGCCGATCGTCTTCGACGGCGAGATCCGGCACTGGTTGAGGATGCGGTTGGCCTTGACCCGCCCGTACTTGGGGACGGCGAGCAGCATGTCGAAGACCTTCGCGGTCATCACGTACTCGGGCGGGTCGAGGAGAAGCGAGTGGATGCCGGCCCGCCCCGCCTTCAGGTCCTTCTTCAGCTTGGCGCGAGCGGTGCGGATGTCGTTAGCTCGCCTCAGCGCCTCCATCCTCTGGTCCAGCGACCGCTCGGGGGCCGCGGCGGAGGTCTTGACTGGGGCGGGCATGTGGGCGGCGAGTATAGCCGCGGTCCGAACCCGCGCAAGGGCATCCGGCCCATTTCTGTCGAAATTCACCTCGACCTCGAGTCGAGGTCGAGGATCGGAGCCTATCCCGATTGCTTTGCTTCTCCCGAGGAAAGCTCTTCTGCGACCCGGCGGGCGGCTCCAGGGTCGCGGAAGTTCTCGGTCCCGACCGCAATCACCGCCGCTCCGGCGGCGAGGAATTCACGCGCGTCGGCTCCGCTGGAGATGCCTCCCATGCCGGCGATCGGCAGATCCACCGCCGCCGCGACCGCGCGAACCTGGGCCACCGCGATCGGCCGCACCGCCGGCCCGGACAGGCCGCCGTGGCCGGCCGCTATCCCGGGGCGCGATGTCTGCGGGTCGATCGCGGCGGCCTTCAGCGTGTTGATCAGGGAGACCGCGTCCGCCCCGCCCTGCTCGGCCGCGACGGCGACTGCGGCCGGGTCGGCCACGTTCGGCGTCAACTTCACGATCAACGGCTTTCCGGTGAGCGGCCGCAGCGCTTCCAGCAGCGCCGCGGTCTCGGCGGGCTGCTCGCCGACGATGAGGCCGGAGTGGACGTTGGGGCAGGAGACGTTGAGCTCGATCGCGGCAACCTCGTCCCGCCCTCCCACGGCCGTCACCAGGCGAGCGAAATCGGCGTGGCCGGTAGCCATAACGGAGACAATCAGCGGCACCGGCAACTCGGCCAGCTCGGGCAGATCCTCGGCGAGGAAGCCATCCAGCCCCTTGTTCGGCAGCCCAATCGAGTTGATCATCCCCGCCGGCGTCTCCCAGATCCGCTGCGGCTCGTTTCCGGCTCTGGGCTCTGGTGTGATCGTCTTCGACACGAACGCCGAGAATGGAAATTCCTCGACGACCGCGTCTCCATAGACCCTCCGCGCGGCGATCGCATCGAAGGTCCCCGATGCGTTGATCACCGGGTGGCGAAGCTCGATGCCGCAGAAGTCAATCACCGCGAACCACCGGGCCGTCCACGCATAGCCGCATGTAGCCGCCGTCGGGGCGAGGGACCGCGCAGCCATAACAGGCGCCGTAGCCGCAGGCCATCGGGGCCTCCATCGCCAGCTCGCTGGCGATGCCGCGCTCGCCGCACATTGCCCGCACCGCCTCGAGCATCGGCGGCGGGCCGCAGGAGTAGACGGCGGCGCTCGTCGCGTCGTCGCCGTCCAGCATCGCCGCGAGCAGATCGGTCACGTAGCCGCGATGGCCGAACTGGCCGTCCTCGCTGGCGAGCCCCACCTCACAGCAGCCGAAGAGGTCTTCGAGGCCCCCCGAATGGGCTGCGTCGCGGAAGCCGAGAAGAACACGGGCCGGAATGTTGCGGGCGGCGAGGCTGCGCCGGAGGAGAGCGAGGGGCGCGATGCCGATGCCGCCGCCGACGAGGATGGCGCCCGCGGCGCCGGGCGCCAGATCGCGCGGAGCGGAGAACGAGTTGCCGAGGGGGCCGTTGACCCACATCCCCTCCCCCACCCGCAGCTCGCAGAGCCGGTCGGTGCCGGGCCCGACCCCCTCGACCAGGAAGTCGAGCCGAACCCCGCCGTCGGTCTCCGCCGCGTCGGCGACCGACAGCGCCCGGGGCAGAAAGGGGCGCCCGCCCTCCCGCTCCCAGTGCGCCTCCGTGGCGAGCATGTAGAACTGGCCGGGCTGAGGCTCCGGCCCCTCCTCGTCGCGGAGTGAGAAGACGCGGTAGCCGCCGGAGGGACGGCTCTCCGTCACCTCGCAAAGTCGGCGCCCAAAAGGCGCAGGGCAACGCTCGGGGCTCGTGGTTGATTCGCCGACCGCCACGCCCGGACGCGGAGGCGAGGACCCGTCCATCATTGGTCCTGTCGGGCCCTCGCCGCAGCCGAGGACGCGGCCCGTGCGCCGGCGGTGAATTTGCCGTGGATCTCCTGGAGGCTGCGCACCTCGGCCTCTTTCTCCCTCTGGGCGGAGATCGCGCGGGCGGCGGCGGAGGCCCCCGTCATCGTCGTCACGCAGGGGATGCCCTGGCGGACCGCCGCGGTGCGGATCTCGTAGCCGTCGGCTCGGGCACCCGAGCCGGTCGGGGTGTTGATCACAAGGTCGCAGCGACGTTCGCGCAACAGGTCGACGACGTGGGGAGATCCCTCGCCGAGCTTCTTGATCGGGGTCACCGGAACGCCCATCGCCGAGATCGCCTGTGCCGTGCCCCCGGTCGCGATCACCTCGAAGCCGAGGTCGTGGAAACGGGCCGCGATCTGAGTCGCCGCCGGCTTGTCGGTGTCGGTCACGGTGATGAAGACCGAGCCCTCTCGCGGCAGCATCACCCCGGCCGCGGCCTGTGCCTTCGCGAAGGCGGTCGGGAAGTCGGCGGCGATCCCCATCACCTCCCCGGTGCTCTTCATCTCCGGACCGAGCACCGAGTCGGCGCCGGCGAAGCGGGCGAAGGGCAGCACCGCCTCCTTGACGCTGACCTGCTCTCCCACCGTATCCGGGAGGTCCTGCTCGGCCAGCCGCTCTCCCAGCATCAGGCGACAGGCGATCTTCGCCAGCGGAGCCCCGATCGCCTTGGAGACGAACGGCACCGTCCGCGAGGCACGCGGGTTGGCCTCGATCACGTACAGCTCGCCGCCGGCGACGCCGTACTGGATGTTGATCAGCCCGACCACACCCAGCTCCAGCGCGATCTGGCGGGTGGTGGCGCGAATCTCATCCAGCATCTCCTCGCCGAGGCTCATCGGCGGGAGCACGCAGGCCGAGTCACCCGAGTGGACACCGGCCTCCTCGACGTGCTGCATGATCCCCGCGACCCAGACCTCCTCGCCGTCACCGAGCGCGTCGACATCGACCTCGATCGCGTTCTCGAGGAAGCGGTCGAGCAGCAGCGGGTGCTCCTGGTCGGCCTTGACGTGGGCGCGGAGGTAGGAGTCGAGGTCATCGGTCGAGTAGCAGATCTCCATGGCCCGGCCACCGAGCACGTAGGAGGGTCTGACCAGCAGCGGGAAGCCGACCTCCTCGGCGATCACGGTCGCCTCTTCGGCCGAGAGCGCGGTCCCGTAGGGCGGGTGCTTGATCTCGAGGCGTCGCAGCAGGGCGCCGAAGCGGCCGCGGTCCTCGGCGAGGTCGATCGCGTCGACCGGCGTGCCGAGAAGCGGAACGCCGGCCTCTTCCAGCGAGCGCGCCAGCCTCAGTGGAGTCTGGCCACCGAACTGGACGATCACCCCCTCGGGGCCCTCCTGCTCGCATACGGCGAGCACGTCCTCGGTGGTGAGCGGCTCGAAGTAGAGCCGGTCGGAGGTGTCGTAGTCGGTCGAGACCGTCTCTGGGTTGCAGTTGACCATCACCGCGTCGCGGCCGAGCTCGCGGGCAGTCATCGCCGCGTGCACGCAGCAGTAGTCGAACTCGATCCCCTGTCCGATCCGGTTGGGGCCGGCGCCGAGGATGACGACCGAGGCGCGCGCCGACCCTCGCCGGACCTCGGAGGCGGGCGGTCCGGCGGGGCCGCTGCGCTCGTGCGCCGAGTAGTAATACGGCGTCGCGGCCTCGAACTCGGCGGCGCAGGTGTCGACCGACTTGTAGGTTCGGGCGAGCCCCTCGGTGCCGTCTCCGTCCACGGCCAGCGACTCGAGCTCGCGCAGAAACCAGGGATCGACCAGGCAGCGCTCGTGCACGGCCTCGACCCCGATGCCGCGGCGGAATGCCTCCAGCACCAGGTCGAAGCGCTCCGGGCAGGGAACCTCGAGTCGCGCCAGCAGGCCCTGGTCGGACTCCGGCATCTCCGGCTCTGAGTCCAGCTCGCGGGAGCGAAGGGCCTTGGCGAAGGACTCGCGGAAGGTCCGACCGATCGCCATTGCCTCGCC
Source organism: uncultured Solirubrobacterales bacterium (assembly GCA_963838035.1). Taxonomy (GTDB): domain Bacteria; phylum Actinomycetota; class Thermoleophilia; order Solirubrobacterales; family 70-9; genus CAVVNN01. The sequence goes on along the minus strand of CAWIPM010000002.1, from coordinate 157,851 downwards.
GACGCTCTGCATGTGGGTGGAGAGGCGGCCCTCGGCGCCGGGGAACTTCTCGAAGGCGAAGCGCGGGATCTTCGTCACCACGTAGTCGATCGTCGGCTCGAAGGAGGCCGGCGTGGCGCGGGTGATGTCGTTGGGGATCTCCTCGAGCGCGTAGCCGACAGCCAGCTTTGCGGCCATCTTCGCGATCGGGAACCCGGTCGCCTTCGAGGCCAGCGCCGAGGAGCGCGAGACGCGCGGATTCATCTCGATCACGACGATCTCGCCGTCCTCCGGGTTGACTCCGAACTGGACGTTGGAGCCGCCGGTCTCGACCCCGATCGCGCGGATCACCGCGATCGCCTGGTCGCGCAGTTCCTGGTAGAGCGGGTCGGTGAGCGTCTGCGCGGGCGCCACCGTTACCGAGTCGCCGGTGTGGACCCCCATCGGGTCGACGTTCTCGATCGAGCAGATGATGACGACGTTGTCGTTGCGATCGCGCATCACCTCGAGCTCGAACTCGCCCCAGCCGATCACCGACTCCTCGACAAGGACCTGGTTGATCGGGCTGGCGGCGAGGCCCTCGGAGACGACCTGGCGCAGCTCCGTCTCGGTCCCCCCCACGCCGCCGCCCTGGCCGCCCATCGTGAAGGCGGGCCTGACGATCGCCGGCAGCGAGATCCTGCCTTCTGCGAGCGCCTGCTCGACCTCGCCCAGGGTCTCGACCGTGATCGACCAGGGAATCCGCAGGCCGGCCTCGCTCATCGTGCGGCGGAACTCCTCGCGGTCCTCGGCGCGGCGGATCGCGTCGGCGTCGGCGCCGATCAGCTCGACCCCGAAGCGCTCCAAGGTGCCGTCATCGTGCAGTGCCATCGCCAGGTTGAGCGCCGTCTGGCCGCCCAGGGTGGGCAGCAGCGCGTCGGGGCGCTCCTTTTCGATGATCCGCGTCAACGGGCCCGGGAGCAGCGGCTCGACGTAGGTCGCGGTGGCGAACTCGGGGTCGGTCATGATCGTCGCCGGGTTGGAGTTGACGAGGACGACCTCATAGCCCTCCTCCAGTAGGACCTTGCAGGCCTGCACGCCGGAGTAGTCGAACTCCGCCGCCTGCCCGATCACGATCGGGCCGGATCCGATGAGGAGGATCTTGCGGATGTCGTCCCGTCTAGGCAATGAATTCGCTTCGCTTCAGTCGCCGAGAATCAGAGGTGGATGCTCCTCCGCTGCGCTCATACGGCGAGGGAGAGGAAGGCGTCGAAGAGGTGACGCGCGTCGTGCGGGCCGGGGCCCGCCTCGGGGTGATACTGGACGGTGGCGGCGGCGACGTCCTTGAGCACCAACCCCTCGACCGTGCGGTCGTAGAGGTTGAGGTGGGAGAGCTCGGCGACGCCGAAGTCGGTCTCCCAGCGAACCGGCTCGTCTCCCTCGATCCGCGGCTCCCCGCCGGGCCCCTCGACGGCGAAGCCGTGGTTCTGGGAGGTGATGTCGATCCTCCCCGTGGCGAGCTCCTTGACCGGGTGGTTGGCGCCGCGGTGGCCGAAGGGGAGCTTGTAGGTCTGCAGGCCGACGGCCCGGCAGAGGAGCTGGTGGCCGAGGCAGATTCCGAACACCGGTCGCTTGCCGATCAGCTCTCGCACCGTGTCGACGACGTAGTCGAGGGCGGCGGGGTCGCCGGGGCCGTTGGCGAGGAAGACGAAGTCGGGGTCCTCGGCGAGGACCTCCTCGGCCGGGGTCGTGCAGGGCAGCAGCGTCACCCGGCAGTCGCGCTCGCGCAGCTGCCGGACGATGTTCAGCTTCACCCCGGTGTCGAGGCCGACCACGTGCGGCCCGCCGCCCTCGAAGCGGATCGGCTCCGGCGGGGTGACCGTGCGGGCAAGGTCGGCGCCGTCCATCGAGGGCTCGGCTGAGATCAGCTCCCGCGCCTCTGCCTCCGTTGCCTCGCCGGGGAAGATGCCGCCCCGCATCGCGCCGCGGTCGCGGATATGGCGCACCAGAGCCCGGGTGTCGACGCCGCTGACGGCGGCCACCCCGCAGTCGGAGAGCCAGTCGAGCCAGCCGCCCTCCGCTGTGGCGGCGTCCTCCCCGTTCTTGGCCTCTCGCATGATCGCGGCGCGAGCGTGGATCCGGTCGGACTCCATCGCCTCGCCGGAGACGCCGTAGTTCCCGATCAGGGGGTAGGTGAAGGTGATGATCTGGCCGGCATAGGAGGGGTCGGTCATCGACTCCTGATAGCCGGTCATCGCGGTGTTGAAGACGACCTCGCCGGTCACCGCCTCGGGATGCCCACACAGCTCGCCGTCGAAGCGGGTTCCGTCCTCGAGCAGGACGTAGCCCCCCGTCACTTCCGCTCTCCCTTTCCCGCAAATGGCCGGGCAAGGGAACGGCGAAGGCTCGGGCAGGGCCGGATCACGTGGCGACTCCAAGGCTGAAGCTGCGGAGGCGGTAGGCCACCTGGCCGGCCGCGATCGTCATCAGCACCCGCCCGGTCAGCTCGCGACCGGCGCACCAGGAGTTGAGCGAGCGGCTCTCGTAGCCGTCCTCCCCCACGGTCCACGTGGCGCTGAGGTCACAGAGGGCGACGTTGGCATCGCTCCCGGGCGCCAGCGTCGGGCGCTCGATGCCGAAGGGAGCGGCGCCACCGGCGAGGCGTTCGACCAGCAGGCCGAGGCCCAGCACTCCCGGGATGACGAGGTCGGTGTGGATCGCGGCGAAGGCCGTCTCCAGCCCGGTCACGCCCATCGCCGCCTGCTCGAAGGGAACCTCCTTCTCCTCCATCGCGTGCGGGGCGTGGTCTGTCGCGATGCACTCGATCGTGCCGTCGCGCACGGCCTCGATCAGGGCCTGCCGGTCGGCCTCTGCGCGCAGCGGAGGGTTCATCTTGAAGCGGCGGGCGTCGAGGCTGCGGACCGCCTCGTCGGTGAGGCAGAGGTGGTGCGGGGTGGCCTCGGCACTGACCTGGACCCCGGCGGCCCTTGCGGCGCGGACCGCTTCCACCGACTCGACGGCGGAGAGGTGCTGGACGTGGATCCGGCCGCCCTCGTAGGCGGCAAGCGCCGCATCGCGGGAGATCATCGTCGACTCCGAGACCGATGGCACGCCGGAGAGACCGAGCGCGGCCGACACCGGGCCCTCGTTCATCACGCCGTCGCCGGAGAGATCCGGGTCCTCCTCGTGCAGGGCGATCGTGCCGCCGCAGAGGCGCTGGTACTGCAGCGCCCGTCGCATGATGCGGGCGCTCGCGATCGGCAGGCCGTCGTCGCTGAACCCGACCGCCCCGGCTTCGCGCAGCTCCGCCATCTCGGTCAGGTCCTCACCCCGCATGCCACGGGTGACGGTGGCGAGGAAGCCGACCGGAACCGAGGCGTCGCGGCGGGCGTGCTCGCGCAGTGCTTCGACATCGGCCGCGGTGGAGACGGGCGGGTCCGTGTTCGCCATCGCCAGGATCCCGCAATAGCCCCCCGCAGCCGCTGCGCGCGAACCGGTCTCGATGTCCTCCTTGTGCTCCTGACCAGGCGTGCGCAGGTGGACGTGGGGGTCGAAGAAGCCGGGGAAAGCGTGCAGGCCCTCGGCCTCGACGACCTCGGCACCCTCGACCGCGGCGGCGCCCGGCGCGGCCAGCTCCGCGATCGTTCCGTTGCGGATGACGACGTCGTGGACGGAATCGATGCCGGCGGCGGGGTCGAGCACGGTCGCGCCGCGCAGAACCAGATTGGCGTCCTCGCCCGGGCGCACGTCGAGCGCCCCTCGCGGACTCATCCCTCTCCCCTCCGCCGGGGTCACGCCGGCTCTCCTATCGGCGTTGGGCGCCCGGCGCCGTCGCCCTCGGCCGGCTCGGAGGAGCCGGCACCGGCCAGCAGCTCGTAGAGGATCGCCATCCGCACCACGAGGCCGGCGGCCACCTGCTCGGCGATCAGCGACTGCGGCGAGTCGATCACCTCGCCGGAGAGCTCGACGCCGCGGTTGACCGGGCCGGGATGCATCAGCAGCTGGCGCGGCGCGAGCCGGCGAGAGTCGATTTGGAAGTGGGTCGCGTACTCGCGGACCGACGGCACGAAGCTCTCGCCCATCCGCTCGTTCTGCATCCGCAGCGCGTAGACGACGTCGGCCTCGCCGAGCCCCTCGAGCGAGTGGGAGACCTCGCAACCCAGCTCCTCGACCCCACGCGGAATCAGCGTCGGCGGGCCGCAGAGCGTCACCTCCGCTCCCATCGCGCCGAAGGCGACCAGGTTGGAGCGGGCAACCCGGCTGTGGAGGACATCGCCGACGATCCAGATCCGCTTGCCCTCCAGCGAGCCGAGGCGGCGTCGCAGGGTGTAGACGTCGAGCAGCGCCTGGCTCGGGTGCCCGTGCTTGCCGTCGCCGGCGTTGACCACCGCCGCGGCGGTCCACCCGGCGACGAGCTGGGCGGCGCCCGCATATGGATGGCGGATCACGATCGCAGCCGGGTCGTAGGCGGAGAGCGTCGCCACCGTGTCCTTCAGCGACTCGCCCTTGTCAACCGAGGAGCCGGCCGCCTTGATCGAGACGAGGTCCGCGGAAAGGCGCTTGGCGGCGAGCTCGAAGGAGCTGCTGGTGCGCGTGCTCGACTCGTAGAAGAGGGTGACGACGGTGCGGCCGCGCAGGGTCGGAACCTTCTTGATGTCGCGGCGGCCGACCTCGGCGAAGCTCTCTGCGCGGTCGAGGATCTCTTCGATCTCCTCTCTGGAGAGCTGCGCTACGTCGAGCAGGTGCCTCACGCGCCCACCCCGACGGGCAACGGCTCCGAGATCGTCACCTGGTCGACCCCGTCCGCCTCCTCGAGCCGCACGTTGACGCGCTCCTCGCGGGCGGTCGGCAGGTTCTTGCCGACGTAGTCGGGGCGGATCGGCAGCTCGCGATGGCCGCGGTCGCAGAGCACGGCGAGCTGGACCCGGTCGGGGCGGCCGTAGTCGAAGAGCGCCTCGATCGCGGCGCGGACGGTGCGGCCGGTGAAGAGGACGTCATCGACGAGGACGACGGTGCGCCCGGCGAGTTCGAAGTCGATGTGGGAGGCATGGACGACCGGCTGGGCCTCGGGCGCCTTGGCGCCGACGTCGTCGCGGTAGAAAGAGATGTCGATGTCGCCGATCGGCGGCTCGGCGCCGGTCAGCTCGGCGAGGATCGCGTGGAGCCGGCGGGCGAGCAGCGCTCCGCGAGTGTGGATGCCGACGATCGCCAAACCCTCGGGAGCCGGGTTCTTCTCGGCGATCTCATGGCCGATTCGCCGCAGCGTCCGCCTCAGATCGTCGTGCTCGAGCACGACCTTCTCGCTCACTTGGGTGCTCCTTCCTGGCCTCGCGGGACCGGGTTAAAGGACGGCGTCAGCGTAGCAATGGATCGTGACGCTCCGTGCGATGCTTGCCGTGTGAGGGAGGAGGTTCTCCGCATACTCCGCGGACATCGGGCCGCCGGAAGGCGGTTTGACGCCGGCGGCATTGGCAGCTTCGCCCTGGACCAGGGCACAGGTGACCCGGTGGTGCTGATGCACGGGGTGCCGGTCAGCTGCTTCCTGTACCGGAAGGTGGTTCCGGAGCTGGCTGCGAGGGGGCTGCGGGGAATCGCCTTCGACCTTCCTGGCCTTGGCCTTGCGGAGCGACCGGAGGAGTTCGACTACTCCTGGAGCGGGTTGGCGCGATGGACGGCGGCGGCGATCGACGCGCTCGGGATCGAGCGCTGCCACCTTGTCGTCCACGACATCGGCGGCCCGATCGGCTTCGAGTGGGCGATCCGCAACAGCGGGCGGGTGCTCTCGCTGACCGCGCTCGACACCCTGGTCGACGCCGTCGAGCTTCCACCGGCCCTGGCCGATGCACCCGTTCTCGATCCGCGGGGTCGGAGAGCTGTGGCTGCGCAGCATGGTCGCTCCCCTGTTCAGCGAGGTCTTCTACCTGGAGGGAGTCGCGGACCGCTCCGCCGTGCCGCGAGCCGAGCTCTATGCCCATCACGCCCTGCTGCGCGGCGAGGACAGCGGCCGCGCATTCCTGAAGATCATGCGGGGGTTCGAGCTGACCGAGGCAAAGGAGCGTTTCTTCTTCGAGGGACTCGACGGTCGTCCCTATCCCGCCCAGGTGGTCTGGGGCGGGAAGGACCGGATGCTGGGCGAGCGACGGCGGCAGGCGGTGCAGCGAGCCCTCGCGGTCGAGCAGCCCACTCTGCTCCCGGCCAAGCACTTCCTGCAGGAGGACCAGGCCGTCGCGGTCGCCGAGGCAATCGCGGCGCTAGCCACCTGACTCGGGCTCGGGACGCTCGCGGGCGCCGTTGGGAACGAGCTCGGGCGCCCCGCGCTCGGGAAATGGAATCTCGATCAGGTCGAAGTCGCGGGGGGCGACGGTGGGCCCGTAGACCTCCAGGGCCTCGTCGAGCACCTGGCCGACGTGATAGCGAGAGGAGATGTGGACCAGGGCCAGGAGCTTGACTTCGGCCTCTCGGGCCACGGCGGCGGCCTGCCCGACGGTGGAATGACCCGTTTCCGCTGCGCGCTGGGCCTCTTCCTCGGAGAAGCTCGCGTCGTGTACCAGCAGCTCGGCGCGGAAGGCGGCTTCCGCGGTCGCGTTGCAGGGGGCGGTGTCGCCGGTGATGACCACGGTGCGGCCGGCCCGCGACTCGCCCATCACGTCTTCGGGGCTGACGGAGCCGGAAGCACCCTTCACCTCCTCCCCCCGCTGCAGGCGGGCGAAGTCCGGGCCCTCGGCCACGCCGAGCTGAGCGGCGGCCTCGGGATCGAAGCGGCCCGGGCGGTCCTCCTCGACCAGGGCGTAGCCGTTGGCGCGCACGTTGTGCTCGACCGCGAAGGCGCGGATCGCGTAGCCGTCGTGGGGGATGGCGTCGCCGGGCTCCAGCTCGACCAGGTCCAGCTCGTAGCCGAGGCGGCCGACCAGACGGCCCAGGCCGGCGAAGAAGTCACGCAGGCCCGGCGGGCCGTGGATCGCGAGCGGCTCCTGGCGGTCGGTCAAATCGTAGGTTTTGAGCAGGCCGGGCAGGCCGAGGATGTGGTCGGCGTGGAAGTGGGTCAGGTAGATCTCGTCGACCTGCACAAGACCCAGGGAGCGCTGCAGCTGGCGCTGGGTCCCTTCTCCACAGTCGATCATCAGCCGCTCCCCCCGCGCGCGATCAGCACGCTCGCGGTCGAGCGCCGCGCCGAGGGCACGGCGCCGCCCGTGCCGAGAAAGGCGACCGAGAGGTCCATGGAGGCGAGCCTACGCGAAGCTAGACTGACGATCCCGCGCCCGTAGCTCAGCTGGATAGAGCGCCGCCCTCCGGAGGCGGAGGCCGCAGGTTCGAATCCTGCCGGGCGCGTTTTCAGGGAGCGTCGTTCGTGTGGCCCTCGGTGAACCGCGCTCGCCACTCGTCGCGATCGAATTGCGCCGGCTCGGTTTCCGCCATGAACCGCTCCAGGACGGCGATGAAGCGTCCCGGCGCCTCGAGCTGCGGGAGGTGGCCGACGCCGTCGAAGATCTCCAGGCGGCTGCCGGGCAGCGCGTCGTGGGCGTCCTCGCCGTGCCCGACCGGGATGATCGGGTCGCGCGAGCCCCAGACGATGAGCAGGGGTAGGGCGTCGGCGAGGTAGAGGCGGTCGCCGGCGGCGACGCGCTGGCCGCCCGTGCCGACGACCGAGCGCAGGGTGGCGAGGAAGGCGGCCCGGCGCTCGGGCTCCGAGAGCGACGCGTATCCCCGCGCGACCTCGGCGACGTCGGGGTTGGGGCGCAGGCCCAGAGCCCCCAGCCCCCGCCCCACCGCCGAGCCGGCCAGCTGCCCGACGCCGGCCGTCGCCGCGATGAACAGATCGGCGCCCGGGAGCGCCGCAGCCCGCAGGATCAGGCTGACCTCCGGCCCGAGGCCGCCGCTGGAGACGAGCACCAGGCGCTCGACCATCTCCGGGAACTGGTAGGTGAATTGCATCGCGATGCCACCTCCCAGCGAGTGCCCGACCACGGTGGCGCGCTCGTGTCCAAGGGTGAGAAGGAGGTCGCGCAGCCCCGCGGCGAGCGAGCCGAGGGAGTAGTCGCCTCCCCCCGGCGCCGACGCCCCGTGGCCGGGGAGGTCCGGGGCGATCACGGTGTGCGAACGGGCCAGCGGCTCGATCACGGCGCGCCAGTTCTCGCATTCGCCGGCCATCCCGTGGATCAGGAGCAGGACCGGCCCGGACCCGCCCCCGGCATAGGCCACCGAGCGGCCGTGGACGGTCGTCGTCTTTACCTCAACCTCGCTCGCACTTGCCGGCGTCGCCTTGCGGGCCACGCCCCAACCGTAGCTCGGTGCGCAGGCGGGCGATGCGAAGACGGCGAATCGGCGCCGGCTTCGAATACTGTCGCGCCTGTGCCCGTGCCCGACACGACGCCCGACCCTCGCCCGCCGCGCGGAGCCCTGATCGTGATTGCGGTGGGTCTGGTGGCCTGCGTTGCGGCGGCGCTGCTCGCCACCGACAAGCCGATCGGGGCGACGGAACTGGCCTGGGAAGCAAAGGCGGCGATCCCGGACTCCAGGCCGGCGCAGATTCCCGGCGGCGGAGCGGCGCAGATCGTCGACGCGAGCCTGCGCGCCACGGAACGCAACGTCAGCGAATTCCGGCTCTACCGCCAGGCTGCGACCCTGCGCATCGGCCCCGACGCCGCGGTCGGGCGCGCCAGGGTGGCCTGCGTCGTGCGGGTTCCGCACGACGCGATCGTCGCTCACTCTCTCGAAGGAATCGCCGCCTATCCACTGCCCTCAGAAAACCTGGTCGATCAGCCGGTCACCGAGCGGCCGCTGGTCAAGTTCAACTCCCACAGCACCGAACTCGCGCGGGTCGAACTGGGCGACGCCTTCGAACGCTTCGCCGCCAGGCCGGGTATCACGCTGGAGTGGGCGAGCTACCGGCCGCAGCGCCAGCGCTGGGAATGGGGCCTTCCACCCGGGCGCTCGGCCGCGGCGCTTGAACTCGGCTTCGCCTCTATCTGGCGCACCACCACGACACCCGCGGCACGTATCGCCTGCACGGTCACGACGGGCGCCGGCTCCACCACCGTCCGCACCTCGGGGGCGTTCACGCGATAGGCGGGACCAGCAGCTCGGGGCCCTCGCTGCCTTTGCCCACCCTGTTCAGCTTTGGGTTGGCTGGAGCGCTGTCCATGCGGGAGGCCGGCAGTGGGACGCACATCGCCACCGCGTCCTCGACGCTGAGGTCGGGGCGGAGCCAGGCCTCCTCGGCGTCCGGGGTGGAGAGGATCGCCGGCATCCGGTCGTGCACCCGGGAGACCAGCTCGTTGGGCTCGGTGGTGACGATCGTGCAGGTGTAGAGCCAGCCGTCCTCGACGCCGTTGCCCTCCTCTCCCCACTCCTTGCGGGTGCAGATCCCGGCGAAGGCGAACGGCGCCCCGCCGTCGACCGTGAAGCGCCAGGGCTGGCGCGGCTGCTTGGGGTCCTCTGCCCGCATCCACTCGTAGAAGCCGTCGGCGACGATCAGGCAGCGGTGGCGGAACTTGCCGACCAGGGGCGCGTAGGCGCGGCTCGTCGTCAGATTCTCCGCTTTCGCGTTGATCATCCGGTAGCCCACCTTGAGGTCCTTGGCCCAGCGTGGCACCAGCCCCCAGCGCATCAGCCGCGCCTCACGCTCGCCGCGCGTCGCCTCGTCGGGGTCGGGGGAGGAGCGCACGGTCAGCACCTCCTGCGTCGGCGCGACGTTGAAGCGGCCCAGCGCCGCGGCCGCTCTCTCGGCGCGCTCCCGCGTGGGCGGCGGGGCCTTCCCGGCGCTGTTGCGCTCCAGGGCCTTCTCCAGTTCCACCTGGAAACGATCGGCGATCGTCTTCGTGTCCTTGGCCGTGACCGTAAACCGCCCGCACATGGGCTACGCGGCCACCTTGGCCGGGCGGGCCTCGGGGTGTGCTCCGATACCACTCGAGGGTCCGGTGGAGGCCGTCGCGCAGCTCGACCGCGGGGGCCCAGCCGGTCAACTTTCTGAGCTTGGTCGAGTCGACGTACTGGCGATCGATCTCGCCGTCGGGGCTGCCGCCACCCTGGAAGTCGGGCTCGACGCCGGCCCCCCCGAACTCGACGATCAGCTCGACCACCTCGCGGACCGAGTGCGGGCCCGCGCCACCGGCGTTGAATGCCTCCCCGACCGCCTCACCGTCGCCGAGAGCATCGGCGATTGCCAGGTAGGCGGAGACGGCGTCATCGACGTGGAGGAAGTCGCGCTCGGGGCTGCCGTCGGAGCGAATCTCCGGACGGCGGCCTTCGAGGACGGCGACCGTCGTCTCCGGGACCAGCCGCGAGAAGTTGAGGTCGCCGTCGCCGTAGACGTTGGCGAACCGGGTCACCGCAATCGGCAGCCCATACGCGCTCGCATAGCTGCGGGCGACGATGTCGGCGGCCGCCTTGCTGGCGTCGTATGGGTAGGCGGCCCGCAGCGGGAAGTCCTCGCGGTAGGGCAGATCCGGGCTGGACCCGTACGCCTTGTCGGAGGAGGCGAAGACCGTCCGCCCGACCGCGCTCTCACGGCAGGCCTCGAAGACGTTCCAGGCGCCCCGAACGTTGACCTCGAGGGTCTCGACCGGCGAGGAACGGGCGACGCCGACGATCGTCTGGGCCGCCAGGTGGAAGACCGAGTCGCAACCGGCAACCGCCGCCTTGACCGCCGTGGCGTCGCACAGATCCCCCTCCGCCAGCTCCACCTCGGTGCGGATCCCGAGCAGGTCCAGGCCCGAGCGGCGGGGCCCGCCGACGTCGGCGAGGCGAGGATCGGGCCGGTCCAGAACCCGCACCGCGTCGCCGCGCTCCAGCAGCGCCCGGGCCAGGTGGGAGGCAACGAAGCCGTGGGCGCCCGTGACGAGAGTCGTCATCGCGGCCCCGGCGCCGCCGCCGCCCACGGCGCCTCGCCACTCGCCCAGAGGTCGTTGAGGACCACGGCGTCCTTGTAGGTGTCCATGCAATCCCAGAAACCTTCGTGGCGAAAGCCGCGCAGCTCGCCTGCCGCCGCAAGGCGCTCCAGCGGCTCGCGCTCCAGCGTGCTCTCCGGCCCCAGATGCAGGAGCGCACCGGGCTCGAAGCAGAAGAAGCCGCCGTTGATCCAGCGCTCGCTGCGCGGCTTCTCGACAAACCCTTGGATCTTGTCCCCCTCGCCGAGCTCGGCGACACCCCACTGCAGGCGCGGCCGCACGACGGTGACGCTGGCCAGAGCCCCGTGAGAGCGGTGGAAGCCCAGCAAAGCGTCGAGGTCGATGTCGGCGACGCCGTCGGAGTAGGTGGCGCAGAAGGCGTCGCCCTCGAGACGATCTGAGAGCGCCGCGATCCGCCCCCCGGTCGGCGTGTCGAGCCCGGTGTCCACGCACTCGACCTCAACGCCCGCGGGCCAGCCCTCACTCGCGGCAAACTCCTCGATCATTCCGCCCAGGTACCCGGTGGCGAGCAGGAAGCGGTCGAAGCCCTGGCTCGCATAGATGCCGATCACGTGCCAGAGGATTGGCCGGCCGCCGATCTCGACCAGCGCCTTGGGCACCGACTCGGTCTGCTCCCGCAGCCGGGTCCCCCGCCCGCCGCAAAGGATTACCACCGGTGGCTTCATCGTTCGACGCTTTTCCCCCCTAGAGGGGGGAAAAGTGAACGAGCGCGGTCAACCGCCGGCGACGGCGGGGAGGATGGTCACCTCGGCACCGTCGTCGATCACGGTGTCGAGGCCCTGCTGGAAGCGGATGTCCTCGCCGGAGACGTAGACGTTGACGAAGCGGCGCAGGTCGCCGTCCTGGGTGATCCGCTCGCGCAGCTCCCCGTGCGCGTCGAAGACGGAGTCGAGGACCTCGCCGACGGTCGCGCCGGAGACCTCGACCTCGGCCTCCCCTCCGGTCGCAGCCCTCAGCTGCGTCGGGATCTTCACTGTTACTGCCATCAGACGCCCACCTCCTGGCGAAACTCGGACTCGAAGCTGGCGAGATCGGGGTCGATCTCGTGCATGCGGAAACTATCGCGAGCGGCATCAAGGGTCTTCAGCCCCTCGCCGGTGATGTAGACGACGACCCGTTCGCCGGCCGCGATGTCGCCGCGCTCGGCGAGCTTGCGCAACACCCCGACGGTGACCCCGCCGGCGGTCTCGGTGAAGATTCCCGTCGTCTCGGCCAGCAGGCGGATGCCGTCGCGGATCTCATCGTCGGTGACCGAGTCGACAGCGCCGCCGGTCCTGCGGGCCTGCTCGACCGCGTAGGGCCCGTCGGCCGGGTCGCCGATCGCGAGGCTCTTGGCGATCGTCTCCGGCTTCTGCGGCTTGCAGACGTCCCAGCCTTCGGCGAAGGCGGTCGCCACCGGGCTGCAGCCACGGGCCTGGGCGCCGTTGAAGACCGGCTGGGCGCCGGAGACGAGCCCGAGATCCAGCCACTCCTGAAACCCGCGGCCGACCTTGGTGAACAGCGACCCCGAGGCGATCGGGCAGACGACCCGGTCGGGCAGCTCCCAGCCGAGCTGCTCGACCGTCTCGTAGGCGAGCGTCTTCGAGCCCTCGGCGTAGTAGGGACGTAGGTTGACGTTGACGAATGCCCAGGGGCGGGTCTCGGCAAGCTGGGTGCAGAGGCGGTTGACGTCGTCGTAGTTGCCGCGCACCCCGACCAGGTTGGTCCCGTAGATGCCGGTCGCGAGCAGCTTCTGCTCCTCGAGGTTGGCGGGGACGAAGACGTAGGACTCGAGGCCCGCGGCCGCGGCGTGGGCGGCGACGGCGTTGGCGAGGTTGCCCGTCGAGGCGCAGGCGACGGTGTCGAATCCCAGCTCCCGGGCCTTTGCGACCGCGACCGCGACGACCCGGTCCTTGAACGAGTGGGTCGGGTTGGCGGCGTCGTTCTTGATCCACAGCTCGGCGTCGAGGCCTAGCTGCTCGGCGAGTCGCTCGGCCCGCAGCAGGGGAGTGAGGCCCGGCTCCAACGGATCGCCGGGCCGCCCCTCGAACGGGAGGAAGTCGGCGTAGCGCCAGATCCCCTGCGACCCCGCCTGGATCCGGCGCTTGGCCTCCCCAGCGTCGAGGCCGGACAGGTCGTAGGCCACCTCGAGCGGGCCGAAGCAGTTCTCACAGACGTAGCGAGCGTCCAGCGCGTAGGCCGCCCCGCACTCCTTGCACCTCAGGCTCTCCAAAGACATCCGATCTTCCTTCTCGTCGCTGACAACAAAAAAACCTCCGCCATGTGGGGCAGAGGTCTCGATCGGACTTCTCCCCACATCTTCCAGGCCATCGACCTGCTGGACTTGGCACCTCCCCTCGAACTCTCGTCCGAGGTGGTTGCCGGGGCTTCACTGGGCCAGTCCCTCCACCCCTCTAGATGTGGCGCTTATGTTGCGAACAAGCCTACCAGGGACTTTTCGTTCAGTCAGAACCGCGAACGACGTTTAACCTAGTGGTCACCGTGTCGAAGCTGCCCGACGAGAAGATGAGCCCGAACGATGCCGAACCTTCCGAAGCCGAGGCTGCGGCGGGTCACCCGACGCGGCGAGCTCAACTCTCCCGCCGCGCAGGCTGAGCCGCAGAAGCCGAACGTCGAGCAGATCGAGGCCGCCGGCCTGCGCTGGATCAACATCGAGCGCCCAGGCGCGCTCGAGCGCGCCTGGCTGGAGGAGCACTTCGACTTCCACGCCCTCGACCTCGAGGACGTCCTCTCCCGCAACCAGCGGCCGAAGATCGACATCTACGACGACTACCTCTTCATCGTCCTGCACTTCCCTGTCTTCGACCCCGCGGCCGGCCGGCTCGGCACCGGCGAGCTCGACATCTTCGTCGGCCCCGGCTACGTCGTCACCATCCCCAACCAGCCGCTGCAACCGGTCGAGTACCTGTTCGAGCGCTGCCGGACGAAGGAGGACCTGCGCGAGCAGCTCTTCTCCCCCGGCTCCGGATATCTCCTCTACCGATTGGTCGACGACAGCTTCGACTACTGCTTCCCGATGCTGCGCAAGATCGGCAACAAGCTCGACGCGCTCGAGGATGACATCTTCGAGGGGCGCTCGGAGGAGGTCGTCCGCGACATCTCCAACGTCAAGCAGGAGATCATCAACTTCCGCAAGGTGATCCGCCCGCAGCGCCCGGTGCTGCGCGACCTCGAGAAGGTCAAACGGCGATACCTGGCAACCGACCTCGACCTCGAGATCTACTTCGACGACATCGTCGACGCCCACGAGCGGATCTGGGACATGCTGGAGAACTACAAGGAGGTCGCCGAGGCGCTGGAGGAGACCAACGAGTCGGTGATCTCCCACCGCGTCAACGACGTCCTGCGAGTGCTGACCTCGATCAGCGTCATCGTTCTGCCGCTGACCCTGATCGCCAGCATCTGGGGGATGAACGTGCGGGTGCCGGGCGAGCACAACATGACCGCTTTCTGGATCGTCGTCGTCGCAATGCTGGCGATCCTGATCGCGATGGTCGCCTACTTCCGCAGGCGCGGCTGGCTATAGCCTGCGGGAGGTGGCCAACTATCGCATCTGGGCGCCCTGGCGCCTCGCCTACGTGAAGGACGCGTCCAAGGACATCGAGGAGGAGTGCGTCTTCTGCGCCAAGCCCGCAGAGAGCGATGACGAGGCGAACCTGATTCTCCACCGCGGCGAGCGCTGCTTCGTGATCCTCAACCTCTTCCCCTACACGAACGGGCACCTGATGGTGGCGCCCTACGACCACGTCGGTCACCTCCAGGAGCTGCCGGCCGAGACGCTGTCGGAGATGATGGGGCTGGCCCAGAGGGCGATGACCCGCCTCGAGGAGGTCTATGACCCGCACGGATACAACGTCGGCTTCAACCAGGGCCGGGTCGCCGGCGCCGGGGTCGAGCACCACATCCACCTCCACGTCGTCCCCCGCTGGGGCGGCGACACGAATTTCATGCCCGTGATCGCCGACACCAAAGTGATGCCGCAGACCCTGGAGCAGAGCTACGCCGCCCTGAAGGGAGCGTTTTGACGTCCATCTTCAAGGCGTATGACATCCGTGGGCTATACGGGTCCGAGATGGACGAGACGACTGCGCTCGCGATCGGCCGCGCCTTCGCGCGGGTCCTGGGACGGCTGCGCGGGAAGCAGCCGGGAGAGCTGCGAATCGGGCTCGGCCGCGACATGCGGCTGACCGCGCCGGCGATGGCCGCCGAGCTGCGCGACGGGATGATCTTCGAGGGCGCGACCGTGCTCGACGCGGGCATGGTCGCGACCGAGATGCTCTACCACCTGGTCGGCTCGCGCGAGCTCGACGGTGGCGCGATGGTCACCGCCTCCCACAATCCGAAGGCCTACACCGGCGTCAAGCTGGTCCGCGAGGGGGCGCTGGCGCTCTCCGGCGACGCCGGGATCGGCGACGTCCGGCGTGAGATCGAAGCCGGCCTCGGCGAGGCGCCCGGCGGTGGCTCCTTCGAGGAGGTCGACGTCTGGGAGGAGTACCGCGCCCAGGCCATCTCCTTCATCGACCCGGCGAAGGTGCGACCGATGAAGGTGGTCGTCGACGGCGGCAACGGGATGGCGGGGCCGATGGTCGGCCCGATCCTGCGCAAGCTCGGCCTCGACCTGGAGGAGATGTACTTCGAGCCCGACGGCGAGTTCCCCGACCACGAGCCCAACCCGCTGCTGGAGGCAAACCGGCGGATGATCGTCGAGCGGGTGCGGGCCTCAGGCGCCGACCTCGGCATCGCCTGGGACGGCGACGCGGACCGCTGCTTCTTCATCGACGGCGGCGGCGAGTTCTGCGACGGCGACTTCGTCTGCGCCCTCCTCGCCCGCGCCGCGCTGGCCAAGAGCCCCGGCGCGACGATTCTCTACGACCCCCGCTCCAGCCGCGCCGTCCCCGACCTGGTCGCCGCCGAGGGGGGGCGCTCCGCCCTCTCGCGGGTCGGCCACGCCTTCTTCAAGACGCGGATGCGGGAGGAGGGCGCGGTCTTCGGCGGCGAGGTCTCCGGCCACTACTACTTCCACGACTTCTGGTGCGCCGACTCGGGCACGATCCCGGCGCTGCTGATGCTGGAGCTGCTCTCGGAGGACGGCCGCTCGCTGGCCGAGCTGATCGAGGAGTTCCGCTCGCGCTACTTCATCTCCGGCGAGATCAACAGCGAGGTGGACGACCCGGAGGCGAAGATGGCCGAGATCGGCGAGCGCTTCTCGGCCGGCGTGCAGACGCACCTCGACGGGGTCTCGGTGGACTTCCCCGACTGGCATTTCAACGTCCGCCCCTCCAACACCGAGCCGTTGCTCCGCCTCAACCTCGAGTCCCTGGTATCCCGCGAGGACATGGAGGCAAGGAGAGACGAGCTCCTGGGGCTGATTCGCGCATGAGGAAAGAAGGCCCGCCCGCCTATGGTGGAGGCCGGAGGCCGTCGCCGCCCACCGATGACGCCCGAAGAAGCACTCCTAAAAGCCGCAGAGGCCGGCATCCACTGCCTGCGGATCCCAACCCCGTTCGCCGTCGGCCGGGTCAACTGCTACCTGATCGAGGACGAGCCGCTGACGCTTGTCGACACCGGCCCCAACTCCGGCAAGGCCCTCGACGAGCTGCAGTCCCAGCTCGGCGAGCGCGGCCACTCGATCGACGACCTCGAGCTGGTCATCCTCACCCACCAGCACATTGACCATCTGGGGCTGGTCGAGATCATCGTCGAGCACTCCGGCGCCAAGGTGGCCGCCCTCGGGATCGCGGCGGAGAGGCTGGCGAACTTCAGCCAGGACGCCGAGGCCGAGGACCGCTTTGCGGTCGAGCTGATGCTGCGCAACGGGATCCCCGAGAACGTCGCCACGGCGCTGCAGAGCGTCTCACGCAGCTTCCGCGGCTGGGGCTCGCGCGCGGAGGTGACGCGGCCGCTCGAGGACGGGCAGTCGATGCCCTTCCACGACCGCCTCCTGCAGGCGCTCCACCGACCTGGACACAGCCCCTCCGACACCGTCTTCTGGGACGCCGAGCGCCGTATCCTGATCGCCGCCGACCACCTGATCGCCCACATCTCCTCGAACCCGCTGATTACGCGGCCGCTCGACGGCTCCGAGCAACGGACCCAGGCCCTCGTCACCTACATCGAGTCGATGCGCAGGACCCGTGAGATGCCGGCCGAGATCGTCCTCTCCGGCCACGGCGAGCCGATCACCGACCACGTCGCGCTGATCGACGACCGCCTCGCCAAGCACGAGCGGCGCAAGGAGAAGATCTTCGGCCTGATCGCGGAGCGGCCGCGAACCGGCTATGCGCTGGCCCAGGCGATCTGGGGCAACGTCGCCGTCACCCAGGCCTTCCTCACCCTCTCCGAGGTGATCGGCCACGCCGACCTGCTGGTCAACGAGGGCCGCATTCGGGAAGCCGACGACGGGACGGTGATCCGCTATGAGACGACCGGGTAGGGAGGGCTCCGCCAAGAAGCGGATGCTGATCATCGTTCGCGGTTCAATTGAGGGGCCGGAGTTGGCTTGTTCAAGCCAAATCGAATCCGGCTAAGTCCGGTTATTTCCGGTCTGACTGGCGCACGACTGGCGCACAGGTGGCGCACAACGACACGTACCCATTCCCGATCTCCTCCTCCGACCAAGAAGCCCGACAACTACTGCAAGGCCTTGAGCTTGCAGCAATTGTTCGGCCCGATCAAGGCGCAGTAATCGCAAACTGGCAGGATCGAGCGAACCTTGGTTGGTGGGCCGCGGCCAGTGCTCGCCCGCGCAAACCGCTAGAGCGAGCGCCTACGATTCTCAAGTGCGACTGAAATTGATCGTGACGGCGGTGGCACTCATGGGTCTTCTCGCCCTCGGTCATGCCACAGGAGCGGCCGGCGTCGAAGAGCCACCGATGTGTCACGGTCACCGGGCGACAATCGTCGGCACCTCGGGTAACGACATTTTGCGCGGCACGCCCCACCGCGACGTGATCTGGGGCGGCCCCGGCGACGACACGATCTACGGCGGCCTCGGCAACGACATCATCTGCGGCGACGGCGGGGACGACGTGATCCACGGCGGGCGCGGTGACGACTGGATCGACGGCGGTCCCGGCACCGACCGGGTCTTCGGCGACCTCGGCGACGACAACGTGCTTGGCGGTCCGGGCAACCGCGACGAAGTCAGCGGCGGTCTCGGCATCGACACCGTCAGCGGCGGTCCTGGCAACGAAGACATCGTCCACGGGGACTACGGCTATGACCGCATGGACGGCGGGCCCGGCAAGGGTGACATCGCATCGTTCGCCACCGCTGTGGGCGGTGACGGGCGCGACCGCGGCGTCAGGGCCTCGCTCAAGGCCCATCGCGCCTACGGGGACGGACACGACCGGCTCTACCGCTTCGAGAGCCTGGAAGGCTCGGCCTTCACCGACACCCTGATCGGCGACAAGGGCTCAAACGTGATCGACGGCGGCTCGGGCAACGACCGCATCTTCGGAGGGGGCGGACGCGACACCCTCGACGGCGACCAGGGCGGCGACAAGTGCAAGGGCGGGCCGATCCACATCTCCTGTGGTCCCGAAAAGCTGCCGAAGGCGTCCGCCTACGTTGAAGTCGTCCCTGTGTTCGGCGAAGGCGGCGGCCTGCAAGTCGTCGGGGGCCGCGGTCCGGACGACATCACGATCTCCTACGACGAACCAACCGAGACTTTCACCGTCAGCGCGAAGAAGGGCCTGGCAGCCGATGCCAGCTGCATCCATTCGTCTGAGACCCTCGACCAAGTGAGCTGTGCGATGAACGGCCCTGCCCGCTGGTTGATGGCCGACATGGGCCCCGAGAACGACCGACTTCGGGTCAAAGGTTCGCTGCGCGCCGTCGATTTCGTCCGCCTCGCGGGCGGGGCAGGCAACGACGTGATCCACGGCGGCCCCGAGGACGATCTGATCGAGTCCGGGCCCGGCAGCAATCGCATCTACGGCGGCGCGGGAGACGACGGCCTGATCGGCGGCCTCCCCGGTCCGACCTACCTCTACGGCGGCAAGGGCGGGGACCTGCTCGCAGCCGGGGGAGGCTGCGCCGGAGGGGCGCTGGTCGGCGGCCCGGGTCGCGATGACGCCTCCTTTGCCGAGACCCAGGCCCACCCCGGCACCCTCTACATTTCCCTCGCCGCCGGCTGGGCCTGGATCGACGCGATCAAGGGCTGCCACAGAGTCCGCCTGGATCGCTCAGACGAGGACATCGAGGGATCCTTCGACGACGACGTGCTGATCGGCGACTCCGGCGCCAATCTCCTGCTCGGCCAGCCCGGCGTCGACAGCTTCTATGGGCGCGGCGGCGAAGACACGATCGACGCCGTCGACGGCGTCAAGGACGAAGTCATCCAGTGCGGCAGCAAGGGTTATCCCTCCGGGCGGGCGATCGTGGACCCGATCGACCCGGCGCCGCTCTACTGCAAGACCGTCGAACACGGCCACCCGGTTGCCGGCCTGCACAAGAAGTGAGGCGTCGCTTATGGGATCACGACGATCAGCAGCGCCACGATGGCGGCGACGATGCCGAGCGCGAGGCCGGTGTAGAAGACAGCCGTCGAGCACTCAACCAGGGGTGCCAACCCCCGCGACCTGACTACGCGGGCGATGCCCTCGGGCTTCTTTGCACCTGGCGCCAATTCCCGCCGGGCAGTCTTGCAAAGCCGGATAAAGACAGCTAGTCGCCCTGGCTCTCAGCGGCGCTCCGCCGACCCCAGGCCAAGAGGACCAAGGCGAGCGCCACCCCAGCTATCGCGCTGATGGCCCCGAAAACACCGAGGAAGTCTTCGACCACCGGGCCGAGCAGATAGGCCAGCAGGCCGACGGTGGTAGCCCAGCTGATCGCGCCCAGGGCGTTCCAAAAGGAGAAGACCGTCCAACGCATCCGGTGCGCCCCGGCGAGCCAGGCGACCGCGATCCGCAGCACGGCGGTGAAGCGGCCCAGGAAGACCGCCTTGGGGCCGTGTCGTTTGAAGAATGGTTCCCCCTGGGCAAGGAACGCCTCCCGGCGCGCACTGAAGGGCCCCGGCAAGAGCAAGAGGGCGCGGGCGCCGCGGCGGCCGAACAGGTAGCCGATGTTGTCGCCAATGATCGCTGCGCCAGCGGCGATCGGGATCACCAGCTCGATTCGCATTTCGCCGTTGTGGGCCAGTAGGGCGGCGGCGATCAATGAGGTCTCGCCGGGCAGCGGCACCCCCGCCGACTCGGCGCCGATCAGCAGGGAGAGGGCGAGGTAGCCGAGATGGGCCGGGCTGTAGATGAGCGCCAGGAGGGAGATTCGTCACCCCTCTGGCTAGGAGTCCTGCCCCTTCTCCTCCTCGCCCGAGAGCGAGTGCCGAAACTCGCGCAGGCCAGCGCCCAGTGAGCGCCCGACATCTGGCAGACGCTTTGGTCCGAGGACGAGCACCGCGACAATTAGGATGAACAGCAGGTGGGTCGGGTTCTCCAAGCCGGTCAACATCGCCCTGAGAGGCTAGCCGATCAGGGAACGCTCCTGATGGTCTCGCAGGAGCGCGCCGTGTCGTGGCCCGGTCCGCCGACGCAGATGTCTTCGCCGGGCCCGCCCACCAGCTTGTCGTCCCCCGGGCCGCCGTAGAGCGCGTCGTTGCCGGCGCGGCCGATCAGGGTGTCGTTGCCGGAGCCACCAATCAGCTTGTCGTTGCCGGCGCCGCCGACCAGGAGGTCGTTGCCCGGTCCGCCGCGCAGCGTCACCGGCACCGGGACGTTGCGAGCAACGACGACTTCGTCGTCGCCGGGGCCGCCGTTGTACCAGATGCCGGAAATGGCGACCGCTTCGCAATCCAGCTCGTCAGGGTAATCCGGGGGGTTGGTGCACGGACCTCCACCGCCTTCAAGCGTCGTCGCTGAGTCGATTACGTAGGTGCGGCCATCTGCGCTCAAGGAAATGTGGATTTCGTCGGGGCCGGCGCCTCCGGCAAGGACGAGACTGATCTGCCCAGTGCTGCTGGCGCTTGCGGTCTTGACGCTCACCCCGCCATGAACGGACGCTGCGGGAGCGAGCGACGCCGCCGAAACGAGGACGCCCAGGGCGGCGAGAGGAATCAGCTTGCTCAATGCGGGGGTCATCTGCTCCTGCCGCTGCTACAAGTGGCAGTACCCGAAACATCGCAGACCCACTGACGTTGCGCTTGACTCAGGGCTTTTTCGGGTGGTGACGATGATGGCGTCGGTGGGAGCGCTTGTGGCGGGCGCCGGAATCGTCGTACTCGCAGTTGACGATTTCGTTGTTGCCGCCACCGCCGACGCAGCTGTCAAATCCGCCTTTGCCGTCGAGTCGGTCGTCGCCGCCGCGGCCAAGCAGCGTGTTGGGCCCGTTGTCACCGGTGAGGATGTCGGGGCCCGGGGAGCCCTCGATCTTCTCGGTGCTCGCGTCGATATGCCCGGCGTTGCAGTTGGAAACGTCGGGGTCGAGGACCGCCCCGCCGATCGTCGCCTCGACGAAGATGCCGCTGTTGTGGACACGGGCGAAGGAGGCGCTGTCGTTGTCGCCGGGGCCACCGTCGAAGAGGTCGCCGTCGCAGGGTTGGCCACCGACCATCAGGTCATCGCCAGGGCCGCCGAGCATCCGCGCAGCGCCGCTGTCCTTACGCGGGTGGAAGATGTTGACCCCGTAGAGCACGTCGTTGCCGGGACCGCCTTCGAGGGTGTCCGGTACGTGGTCATCACCGGCATAAAGCGTGTCGTCGCCACGACCACCTCGTAGCGTGTCTTCGCCGGGTCCGCCGTCGATGGTTGAGGAGACGCTGGCCGGAACGCTTTCGGCGACGGTGAAGGTGTCGTTGCCGGCTCCGAGGGAGGCTTGGATCGTGGAGATCGGCCCCTGGCAGGAGACAGAGTCGGAGACTTCATGGCGGACGCAGGAGCTCGAGGTCGGATCACCGAGCAGAATCGGGTTGCCGCCCAGCGCTCCCTGGACTATGTAGGTGCCACCGGTGTAGCTGACGGTGGCTCTGTCGACGGCATCGTTACCGGTGACGATCAGGCTGGTCGATTCGTCGATGCTGTGGTAGAGCTCGACCGCGGTGCCGCTGGCACCTTTCATCGAGCCGCATGACGTTTCCTGGGAGAAGCCACCGTTGCAGACGTCGCTTCCCGGGCCGCCGAAGGCTTCGTCGCCGGGGCCGGCGGCGATCAGGTGATCGTTGCCCGGTCCGCCGTCGAGCCGATTGGCCCTGCCTGAGGCACCGATCAGGGTGTCGTTGCCCGATCCGCCGATCGCGTCCTCGATGCCGCTCAAGTGCTCGGACTCTGCTCCAGAGACGGTTTGGGTTTCCAGGTTGATCGTCACAGCGCCGCCGGTTCCCGCGTAGGAGGCGATGTCGTGTTCACCAGGCCCGCCGTCGATCGAGTCGTTGCCCGGTCCGCCGATCAGCAGGTCGAAGTCGCCGGGGCCCCCGTTCAGGGAATCGTCCCCCGGCCCGCCATTCAGCCAGTCGTGATCTCCCGGCCCCCCTTCCAGGGTGTCATCGCCGCTTTCGCCGTAGAGTCGGTCTTGGCCGGGTCCGCCGTCAAGGTGATCGGAACCTCGTTCCCCATAAAGCGTGTCTTCGCCTTCTTCGCCGAAGATCGTGTCATCCCCACGGCCGCCGTAGATCGTGTCGTTGCCAGCGCCAGCGCAAATCACGTCGTTGCCACCTCCGCCGTAGATCGACATTGTTTCCTGGACCGGCGACGATCACGTCGGGTGCCTTGGTTCCGACGATTTTCGGTGCGTTGGAGACGATCGTGGCCGGTCGGCCTGCGCAAGTCGGCTGGGCGGCAGTGGTCGCCGGGGGACTGACAAGAAACGCTCCGAGAAACAGCGCTCCCGCCCATCGGAGTCGGCGTATCCCGGCCCTTGCCGTCCTCTGGGTTTTTGAGCGCTTGCAGAACACGGGCATCTTGCGCAGCAGCGCGACCTGCCCCGCAATGCCTCTTATCGGCACACAAACCGCATGAACTTGAGTCTGCTTCGATTACGCCAAGGTGATGCAGATTCGGCTATCCGGCCTGTGCCCTCCCGATCGGTCAGCCGTCACGCTGGATGCAGCGGAAGCCGACGTGGCTGGTCGAGCTGTCGAGCGCCTCGCCCTGACGTGCGGCGGGCCGGTAGCGCAGGCAATAGCTAGGTGCACAGAGGTGCGAGCCTCCCTTGATCACCTTGCGGGGGATGTGTGAGTCGGGCACGCTGGGGTCACGGGCTCCGGCGTCGGAGCTGACCCGGGGGTTGGTCGGCACGCAGCAGGGATGAGAAGCCTCATCCGGATGGCGAGGGGTGAAGAAGTCCGCGGTCCATTCCCAGACATTGCCGGCCACGTCGTGCAGGCCATAGCCGTTGGGGGCAAAGGCGCCCACCTTCGAGGTGCCGCGCCAGCCGGCCGCGCCCAGGTTCTCCCACGGGAAGCGCCCGTGCCAGGTATTGGCCAGCGGGCGCCCGCGCCCGTAGTGGTCCTCGTCGCCCCAGGTGAAAAGCGCCCCGTCGAGGCCGCCGCGGGCGGCAAACTCCCACTCGGCCTCGCTCGGCAGCTCCTTGCCGGCCCAGGCGGCGTAGGCGGCCGCATCCTCGTTGCCGACGTGGATCACAGGGTGGTCCTCGCGCCCCCGCACGTCACTGCCCCGCCCCTCCGGACGTCGCCAGTTGGCGCCGGGGACGAACTCCCACCAGGCACGGAAGTCGTTCAGCGGCACCGGCCCAGGGGTGCCGCGGAAGACCAGCGAGCCGGGCACGAGCAGCCGCGGGTCGATGCCCGGGTACTGCGCAGGGTCGGGCTTTCGCTCCGCGATGGTGAGGTGGCCGGTCTCGCGGACGAAGTAGCGGAACTCGCGGACCGTCACCGGCAGCGTATCGATCCAGAAGCCGTCGAGCGCGACGGTGTGGACCGGCGCCTCCTCGGGGTAGAAAGCCTCGCAGCCCATGCGAAAGCTGCCGCCCTCGATCCAGGTCATTCCGGAGCGCTCAGCCGAGGCGCGGGTGCTGCTGCCTGACGCCATCAGTGGCCGTGATGTTTTTCGCGGCGTTCCCTCTCCTTTTCGCGACGTTCGCGTTCCTTTTCTCGCTTCAGCTGCGCCTGTTCGCGGCGGGTCAGCGGCAGGGGCGGCGATTCTTCGCTGCAGACCCTGCCCGAGCAGGTCTCCAGCCGTTCCAGTTCGCGGTGGAGGAAGCTCGGACCGGGAAGTAGTTGGGGCTGCGGACGCGGTTGTTGAGCTCGTAGGGGTCCGTTTCCAGGTCGTAGAGCTCTTTCTCGCCGTCAGGCCACTCGATGTACTTGTAGGGGCCGAGGACGATGCCGAAGTAGTTCTTCGGCGGGGCCACGATCGAGGCGTGCGCGGGGCGGCGCCGTTCCGAGCTGCGCTTCACCGGCAGGTCGTCGGCCTCGGTGCTCGCCGACTGGACGCAGCCCGCCGTCTTCCGTCGACGTCGTTGGTTTCGACGTAGGACTCGAAGAGGACCGGCCGGCGGGCGTGAGCGAGCGGATCGCGGGCGAAGGGGAAGAGCGAGCGGCCGTCGAGGCTGCGGTCGGCTTTCACGTGGGCCAGTTCGAGGATCGTCGGCGCGATGTCGACGTTGGCGGCCAGCTGGTCGGATTCGGTCCCCGGCCTGATCCCCGGGCCGCGGATCAGGAAGGGCAGGTGGGTGGAGGGCTCGTAGGCGAGGAACTTGCCGCCGACCAGGCGGTGCTGGCCGTAGAAGAAGCCGTTGTCGGAGGTGAAGATGATGTAGGTGTCGCGCAGCCGGTGCAGGGCGCCGAGCTCTTCGACGATCTCCTTGACGCCGTCGTCGACGCCGCGCAGCGAGGCCAGCGCCTTGTCGTAGTAGACGCGGTAGGTGTGGATTTCCTGCGGCGTCAGGTAGGGCGCTTCGCGGACGAAGCGGGGCTTGTCGTTGACGTTGCCCTCGTCGAAGCCCTTCGGCCCGGTCGTCGGGCAGTGGCGCGCCGTCGAAGAGGTTGTAGTAGCGCGTCGGCGGCTCGGGCCCGGCCGGCCGGCGGAAGTCGCCGTGCGGGGCGGTCTCGTCGAGCTGCAGGTAGAAGGGCTTCTCGGGCTGGCGTGGCCGCCAGTTCGCTGCACCGCCATTTCGTCGAACTTGTCGGTCTCGTAGTTACAGGGTTTGCCGTTCACCGGCGCGCATACGGGCAGCCGGGGTCGTCGCGTTCACCGTATTCACGGGTTTCCCAGCTGCCCGAGTTCCCGAACGGGCCTTCGAGGACGCCGTTGTCGCTCAGTTCGTAGCCGTAGTAGTAATGGTCGGAATCGGAGTTGATGACGGTATGCCAGGCGCTCCAGCCCGGCGGCACTTCCGCCGCCGTCGAGTAGGGAGCTTCGCCGTAGCCGTTGAGGAACTTGCCGATGTGGATCGTGCGGTAGCCGGCGCCCTGCAGCCAGGTGGCGATGTTGTGGTGCCAGCCGGGGCTCTGCGGAAGCCCGTGTAGCCGCCGTCGGGCTCGACGTTGCCGCGGTCGTCCTCGTTGTGGGCGTAGCGGCCGGTCAGCAGGCTGACCCGTGAGGGCGCAGCAGAGCGAGTAGGAGACGTAGTAGCGATTGAAGGTGGCGCCGCGTTTGGCGATCAGGTCCAGCGTGTTCGGCATCGCCCGGATCGCCGGCGCGCCGGGGATGGGCGCCAGGCGGCGTAGAGCTGTTCGAGGGTCGAGTCGTCGGTCTGGATGACGACGAAATTGGGCCGCACCGGCAGCGCCGGGCCGACTCGCGCCACGGCCAGCTGCTGGCCCCAGAGCAGGTAGAGGGCGGCGACGAGCGCGACGACGCACGTCGCGAGCGCGAGGAGTGGCACGGGCGGGCGCGTCGCCCGCGGTCTGTCGGAGACCTGAGGGGGCATCCCGCGCCCGCTCAAACCACTTCCGCCGTGCGGAGTTGCGGTCAGGGCGCCACTGCCCCGGTCTCATCGGAGAGCGGCCGTCGGGGCGGGAGCGGAATGCGGAGTTGATTCACGACTGGTGGAGACTACGCCTGCGAGCTGACTCATTCGCCGGAAAGTGGTGGCGGCTGGGCGACTGATGCCCTGTCTCTAATCCTTCCGCCCCAACCTCGCAGGGGAATCCGATCAATCCGGCCCAAGATCGTCACGCCACCAACTAGCTGATTCTCCTCGCCTGCAGATCTCGGACAGCCGACCTACCTGCGATTGAAGCGCCGCGCCGGGCGGTCGTCAACCCTCCTGCGGGGTCGGGCGCGAAGCGCCCTTGACTACCGCCCGGCGCGGCGCTATTGCTGCGAGTAGGTCGGCGCTCGCTCACCTCTGCCAGCCCTGCCGTCGGTGGACGGAACCGTGGACGGAACCGTGGATTCGCAGTCCACCCCCGCGCCGCTTACCTGAGCGGTTTGGACCTCTCTCGGCAGCCGACCACGCCCACACACCATGAGAGAGACATCAGGTGGTGTGCGGTCGTGGTCGGCTGCCGAGTTCGAGTAGGGCAGTGGGCAAGCGGCGCGGGGTGCGGTGGCAGGCCCAGAGGTTGGAAAACGGATTTGGGAGAAGCGGATGCGGTCAGGGATTCGGCCGAGGGAGACGCCGTGAGAAGGGGAGAGAAGAGGGCGGCGGGGGGCTGGGTTCGGCCGGAGGCGTTCGGAGTTCGCAGGTAGTGTCGGTAGACGGAACGGCCGGATTTGGCGGGTTCGCGTTGGGCTGCCGGCTTGCCCGTTCCCTGAGCACAGGGTTCCTGGGGTTACGCGGAATGAGCCCTACCTGCTTGGCCTTCTGTCTCTGATGGAGGAGATCAACCGTCGGCAGAGGGGCAACGTCGGACGCGATCTAATGCCTGGGCAGTCAACTGTCTTACGGAACTGGCTGCCAGCTCGGCGCTTCGTCGACCGGAAGGTCTGCACCCAGTCCAGGTAGCGGTGTGAAGCTCGGAACCCATCCCGGTGTCGCGATGAAGCCGAGTTCCGAGCCCTCTGCCGTCCCGACTGTGTAGGTGATCCAACTGCCGTCGGGCGAAAATGTTGGTGCGTAGAGTCCTGCCCCGCAGGAGTACTTGGCTGTGCTGAGTTTGCCGGAATCGAGCGAAAGGACGTCGATTTCAGAACTTGAATTGCACCGGCACCGGCGAAGCCTCGCAAGTAGACGATGCTTCGACCATCGGGAGAGAATTCCGGAGCGCCCCAATTGTGAGCCGTCAGGGCGTGCCGGCCCTGGGTGTCGCCGATGTAGATATGCGGCTCCGAGTTGCGCGTGCCGACTCTCGGGCCCTGCACCCAGGCGAGATGCTCTCCATCTGGGGAGTAGGCAGGTGGCCTGGACCCCTCCAACGTTGTCACCTGAGGCCGCGTGAATTAGTAGTCGCTTCTGACTCCTGGGCATCCTCCCAGGTCTTTCTCACCTCCTTCGGGGTTCGGTAGTCGAGGCCCGAGTGGGGCCGGTGGTGGTAGGTCTCGACGTAGGCGGCGATCGCCGCCCGAGCGTCCTCGAGGGTCTCGAACT
This sequence comes from uncultured Solirubrobacterales bacterium, assembly GCA_963838035.1. Taxonomy (GTDB): domain Bacteria; phylum Actinomycetota; class Thermoleophilia; order Solirubrobacterales; family 70-9; genus CAVVNN01. The sequence continues at coordinate 130,561 of CAWIPM010000002.1, read as the reverse complement.
CCGAGCGCCAGATGAGCCGCTCCTTGAGCTTCGAGAACCAGGACTCGATGAAGGCCTGGGACTCGGGGTCGCGGTAGCCGCCGCGGCGGTGTGGCGACGCCGAGCCCCTTGAGGCGGGCTCGGAAGCCGCGCGATGTATAGGCGGTGCCGTTATCCGTGCCGAGGGTGAGCTGGGCCGGGCTCGATCCCGTGGGCCCCAGCGCCACGCCTCGATCACCGCTTCGGCCTCCTGGCGGCGGCAGCGCAGGTCGAGCACCAAGCCGGCGATCTCACGGGTGCAGCAGTCGACGATCGCGTTCAGGTAACACCAGCCGTGCTCGGCGACCCAGATCGCGGTCATGTCCATGTGCCAGAGCTGATCGGGGCGCTCGACCCGGAAGTGGCCGGGCCGGCGCCGGCGGCCGGAGGGCCGGTGGCGCTGCAGCAGGCGCTCGGCTCGCATCACCCGCTGAGCGCGCTTGCGCGAGACCGGCCGCTCGATCTCGCGGCTCGTCAGGGCCGCGACCATGCGGGTGCCGTCGGTCGGGTTGGCCCTTGCGACCTCGACGATCGCCCGATCGACGGTCCCCGTCGCCGGCCGCGGACCCGCGGCGGGTCCTCGGCTTCGGGGTGCGGTAGATCGCCTGGCGGGTGACCTGCATGACGCGCGCCACGGCCGCGACCTTGCGGCCGCTGGCGACCAGCTGGCGGGACCGGGCGACGCGCTCTCTCACTCCCAGCCCCGCAATGCTTCCCCCGCTATCTCGAGCTCATAGGTCTTGCGCCCGAGGCTGCGCTCCAGCTCGCGGATCCGCTTCTCCATCTCCTTCTCGCCCTGGCGCTCGTCTTTGCCGGCGAGGGCGGCCTTCCGCCCTCCAGCAGCTTGTCGCGCCAGGCGTAGTAGAGGGTCTCGGCGATCTCGTGCTCGCGGCAGACGTCCTTGACGTCCGATCGCCGCGTAGCCCTGCCAGCACGATCTCCAGCTTCTGGGAGGCCGTGAACTTCCGGTACTTGCGTTGCTCTGCCAACTCGATCTCCTTTGTGGTCGAGCGGCCATCCTGTGTTTCGCCTCGGATGCCTCTGCGGGGCTTCGCCCCTCCGAGGCATCCGACGATCTACGTCAGGTGGGTGTCAACGCGGGGGTGGGGTCCAGGCCACAGAGCCCATGCAGATTGCCGCCGGGTGCCTGGGACGACCACGCGGCGATGGCCGCCACTCAAGGCGACCCGTTCGATCTGATAGCCGTTGCGTCCGGGCGCTTCGGCGGTGAAGGCGACCCAGCGTCCGTTGGCGCTGAAGGCGGGTTCGTCCCTGGAGAGATCCCCCTTGCCCTTGGTCAGGCGGTGCAGAGTGAGAGCCGTCTGTTCGGATCGCCCAGATGTTGAGATAGCCGTGCCAGGAGGCATCGCTTCGAAATGCGATCCATTCTCCGTTCGGCGAGAAGCTCGGAACCCGTCGAAATCGCCGAAGGTCAGCTGACGCGCCGCTCCTGTGTGCCAGTCCAGCAACCAGATATTCGAGCCGTTGGGGTCGGCTGAGCGCTGCAAGGCGATCAGCCCCGGCCCTCCCGGGAGCGTGGCCTGGGCAGCGCTGGGAGCAATTAAGCAGATCGCAAGCGTCGCGACTATTGCCCAAAAGCCCACCACACTTCCACGACTGCCCCCTGCCGCCATTGCATACGCAGTCTAGGTCAACCATCGCGCATCCGTTTGGGCGCCAGGAGGGGCCAATCGGGTCGGTGATCCGTCTTGTTCCTCAGATGACGCCGCACCCCGCCGAGAACGCCCTCGCCCTCGCCCTCGACCCGCCCGCGCCGCCGCGCGACCGCGACCAAGAGTTGGTCCGCTTCGTCGGTCGCTTCGGGCTGATCGCAATGCGCCACGTGATGGCGACGCTCGACGTCGGCCTCACCGCCGCCTACCGTCGGGTCTCCAGCTGCGTGGAGCAGGACTGCTTGAGCGCGTCGACCTGCTGCGCACCGAGCGCGGCCTCCTGCGCGCCAGCCGCGAGGCCTGCGCTACGCCGGCCTCGGCCTGCCCCTGGCGAAGATCAGCCCCGGCAGCGTCGAGCACATGCTGCGATGCACGAGCACCGCGCAGCTGCTCGGCAACCACTACGACGCTCCCGTGCTGAGCGAGCGCGAGATCGTCTTGGCCGAGCAGATCGCCGGCAAAGCGCTGGCCAGCGCCGACCTCGGAGAACGCCGAGGCAGGACCCGCCTGCATCGCCCCGACCTCGCCGTCCTCGCCGATGAGGGAACGATCGCGATCGAGGTCGAGCTGACGCCGAAGGCGCCACGACGCCTGTACGAGCTGATCCGCGCCTGGCGCTGGGCGATCGGTCAGGGCTCCGTCTCGAGGTCCACTACCACTGCGCCCCCGGCCAGACCCGCAGGGCGGTGGAGCGGGCGGTCTACCAGGTGCGGGCCGAGCAGTTCATCCAGATCGGCGAGGCGGTGGTGCGGTGACACACTTCATCACGAACGACAAGGCATCAACCCAAGCACCTGCAACTTCTCAGGCCACGCTACCCAGAGCCGCCCAGCTCCATCCAACGCCCTGTCTGCCGGCAACTCGAAACGCCTCAGCGACCCCAGCCCCGCACCCCTACATACACGAACTGGGTTCTGATGTCCTTCTGCAACAGACATCCGTTCACAGCCATAGCGTCCTCGGCGCGACGGGCTGCCTCCGCGTTATCTGATCGCCCGAGAGGCTGACCGGGTTGGTCGTCTCACCGCTCCCAGGCCGAGCAGGCGCTGCGTTTCGCGAACCCGACGCAGCGCGGCCCGCTGCACCGCTCGCTCCTGCTCTCGCCCGAGCGCCCTGCTCGGGTCCTTGACGCCATGCGCTGGCGGTAGCCCTCGATCTCCATCACCCCGCGATCCCATGCGCTTGCCATTGCGCGATCGAGCGGCCTCTCCCCCAGCTCCTTGGTGATGTAGGTGGGCGGGGAGAGGCGGGCGGCGAGGAGCGCTGCCTGCAGGCGTTTGGCGAGGACCTGCTCGGCGGCGGCCAGCTCCCGCCGTGCAGCATGGTCGACCGGCGGCATCCGGCGAAGCTCGGCTTCCATCCGGTCGAGGATCTGCTCGGTCCGCTCCTCGGTGCGATCGACCCGCTCTAGCTCGAAGCGGCGGAGCTTGCGAGGTAGCCCCTTGGCACGTTCGCGCTGGACGTCCACGCCGGCGAAGAACTCGGCCTGCCGTTCGATTCGCCCCTGTAGCGCGGCACGGTCGGTCTCGTTGATTTGCTCCTGGCGGGCCTGCGATCTGAACGTGTCGCGCCGCTCGATCAGCTCGGCGCTCGGCAGCGCCTCGAGCTGGGCGATGTCGTGGGCGGCGAGCTGGGCGCGGTCGCGCTCCGCCGCTTCGGCGATATGCGGGATGCCCTCACGCCGGTAGGGAGAAGCCGGCGCGATCTCCTCGCGGTGTTCTTGGACCTCCGGGGTCGCATAGAGGTAGGTCTCCCTCGCGGGCGCGCGAGGCGGCGACGTAGAGCTCCTGCTTGTCCATCGAGGGATCGGCCATCACGAAGGCGCGGTCGACAGTCGGCTCCCTGCGCGGAGTAGGTCGTCACGGCGTAGGCGTGTTCAAGCGCTGGAGCGTCTGAGTGCGGGGTGGTTCGCGCCAGGTACTCGGCTCCGACCTTCACTCGCTTCGCCTGGTCGACGCCTTCGAGGACCACGCGGCGCTGCTCGGCGTCGACCTCGGCGACGTGCCAGCGCTCGCGGTTGTAGATGTCGGATTGGCGGTCGTTGACGCGGGTGATTACTTGGTCGCCGGCGGCAAAGGGTTGGCTCGCCGACTTCGATCTCCTCGGCGCCGAGCTTGCCCGTCTGCTTTCTCACCTCGCGCGCCATCGCGTTTAGCTTCGCGACCTCGGCGTTTCGCTTGGCGATCATCACCGCGTCCTCGCCACGGTCGAAGGACTCGTGCCAGTCGCGGACCATTGCCTCGCGGCGGGCCTCCGCGTCGGGGGCGATCGTCACCCGCTCGGAGGAACGGTAGAGACGAAGCGCCTCGAGTCCCTCGCCCTCGCGGATGCGCTTCGCCGCTCCGCGATCGAGCTCATGCTCATGGCGGATCACCTCGTCGAGGCGGATCGGTTCGCTGCGATCGGCGACGGCCCGGAAGAGGCCGCCGGCCTCGATCTCCCCCAGTTGCTCGGGGTCGCCAATCAGGACGAGCTTTGCTTCGACCGCCTCGGCGTGGTGGACCAGACGGGCCAGCGTCGCCGAGTCCACCATCCCGGCCTCGTCTATGAGCAGCACTGAACCCTGCGCCAACCCCTCGCCGCCCTCGTGCTCGGCCCGGTCCAACTCGACGAGCAGGCTCGCGACTGCGATCGCCGGCAGGCCCTCGTCGCGCAGTACGTTCGCCGCCCGCCAGGTCGGCGCTGCGGCTCGCAGCGGGGTCTCGGCCTGCGCCCAACCTTCCGCGGCGGCGACGATCGCGAAGGTCTTGCCGGTCCCCGCCTCGCCGATCACGACGGTGACTCCTTCGGGGCTGGTGAGCAGGCGGCGGACCATCTCGCGCTGGTCGCCCTTCAGGATCGGCCGGGCACCTATCACTCGCGCCGCAGCCAGCTCTCCCGCCGGCGCCGGCCCTTGCTCTCCCATCCGCTCGACCGCGGCCAGAGCCTCGCGCTCCAGCTCCCAGATGCGGCGGGTCGCGAAGCGGGGACCCTTCGCGGTCTCGGCGATCTGGATCACCGAATCCGAAGCAAGGTAAGCGTCGGCCAGGCGCTCGATTTCGGCTCCCGGCGCTCCTTCGGGTAGCAGCCCCGCCACCGCCTGGATCGCATCCCTCCTATCGAAATGGGACGCAGCCGCCGAGACCGCACGGTCTACCTGCCAGGTGGAGACCGTGCGGGCCTCGGCGGCGCCGAGGCCCAAGCGCGCATCTGGGTCGAAGCTGCGCTCGATCCTCTCGCGATCGAGGCCGATCTCATCAGCGCGGGAGCGCCAGCGCGAGAGCAGCTCCTCGCGTCCGAGATCGGGCTCCTTCGGCTTGCGGGTGGCAAGGGTCGCCACTTGCAACGAGCGAGCCGAGGCATCTGGGCCAGTGGCCTCGAGGATTTCGGCGCGACGGGTGGAGAAGGCGCGCAGGTGGGAGTCGGCGATGCCCTCGATCTCGGCGATGCCCTTGCGGACCTCTTGCCAGCGCACGCCGAGGCGGCGGGTCAGCTCGTGGCGCAGGTGGGCCTCATAGATGTAGGAGGCGGTGGTCGCGTGGTCGTAGATCGCCGGGTGATAGAGACGGGTCCAGCGGCCGTCGGGGCCCTTGGTCGCGTTGGCGATCAGGACGTGGGTGTGGAGCTGGGGGTCGCCGTTGCGGGAGGAGCGGTGGCGGTAGGCGGCGGCGAGGTAGCCGTTGCCCTTGAGGAACTCGGCGCCCCCGGCTCCTCGCCTCGTCCAGCATGCCTCGCGCTGTAGGTAGCCCAGGGCGGCCTGGACGGCTTCGCGGTGGGCGGCTCGGACTTCGACGGCGGCGACCGGGCCGCCGAGGCCCCAGAGCAGGGAGACCGACTTGGGAGCCGAGAAGGTGAGGTCGAAGCCGGGGACCGGGCCATCGCCGCGGACGCCCCGCATCGAGAGCAAGGGCTCACCGTTGATCGGGTTGCGGCCGGTCAGCATCGCGACGAGCTGGTCGGCACCGACCTCGCGATCGAGTCCGAGGTCCCTCGGAGGCGTCGCCGATCCATTCCCCGGGGGCCTCGCCCTTGCCGGAGTAGTAGTCCTCGGTGCCTTCGGCGACCTTGTCGAGGTAGTAGCGCTCCTGGCCGCGCCCCAGCTTTCCGATCGAGAGCATCTACCCTCCCTGTCGCTGGGGAGGGCGTTTTGTGCCGATCTCTTAACAAAGTGATGTGGCGTGAGGGTGGTTGCTGTTGGCTGTTGGGGCTAGGGCTGGGATACGCTCGGCTGCTTCGACTGAGGCTGCTCGTGGAGTCCTTGGGGGCTCAATCTGGTTTCTGCTCGATGGCTGCCTGGAGCTTTGGGCTGTTGGTGCTGTAGGTGGTGAGCTGAAGTTGATGGCAGCGGAACCCCGCGAGCCGCACTCACCGCGCGACCGACCCCGGAGCTCCCGGTCAGGACGGCCGAGGCAGCGAGATAGCGGCTGCGTGCACGCCACACCGGGACCAAACAGGAGCGCCAATCGTCCTGGGAGTAGAGACGAAATCGCGCTCCGAGAAGCCCGAGCAGTGAAGAAGTGCGGCACACCGGCACCGCAACCGGAGCAATCCGACATCGAGATGGACAACTGAATTGAGATGGCCACCGCCCCACGAGAAGAGAATCCCGCTGCCGCCGACGCTTCGCGCCTTCCACGGATCGAGGTCGCGGTCTTTCCCAAACGGTGCCACGATCGGTGCAGAGGCTCTCTCGTCCGAATCGGCAGTTGGGGGAGCAGTGGCTAGGAAGCCTCCAGCGAGCATCCCTCGGATCGCTCTTACGCCGGCTGAGGCCGCGGCTTCGATCGGTGTCGGACCCGACTTCTTCGACGAAAACGTGGCGCCGGAACTGAGACTCATTCGCCGCGGCCGCAAGCGACTTGTTCCGGTCAAAGAGCTGGAGCGATGGGTGCTGGAAAACGCGGCGCGACCTGTTGTGGAGGACATCGCCGCGCGTTCCGGCACGAAGAGGGCGCCGGCCATCCACGGCGGGGGCTAACTTAGCCGGCGATGGCCGAGGGAATCATCAGGCGACATTCCAAGAGCTGCCCCGCGCGACGCGGCAGCCGCTGTCGATGCAAAGCGGGTTAGGAGGCTTGGGTCTACTCGAAGCGCGACGACAAGAAGATCCGGCGAGACCTTCGCCCGGGAAGCAGAAGCGAAATCGTGGCGCGTCGCAGCCCTGACCGCCCTCGATCAGGGTGCCCTGCGAGCGCCAACGCCAACTACGGTCCGCCAGGGGTGGGAGGCGTGGCATGAGGGAGCGCAAGGCCGGAGCGGTTACCAATCGCTCCGGTGACCGCTTCAAGCCCTCCACGCTGCGCTCCTACGAGCAGGCCATGCGACTGCGGGTATTGCCGGAGTTCGGCGACACACGCCTCGTGCGACCTTCGCCGGCCCGACCTACAAGAGTTCGTCAACGAGCTGGTTGCCGCAGAGATCAACCCATCGACGATCCAGATCACCCTGCTTCCCTTCGGGCGATCTTTCGACGCGTGATCAGCCTCGGGCGGATCGCCGTGAACCCCTGTACCGGCCTGGAGCTTCCGGCGGTTCGAGGGCGGAGAGAACGGTATCGCATCCCCGCGGAAGCCGCAGGCACTGATCGCCGCTTTCCCCGAGCGCGATCAGGCCGATATTGGCCACGGCGATGTATGGCGGGCTTCGGCGCGGGGAGCTACGTGCCCTGCGGGCCGAAGATATCGACCTCACCGAAGGAGTCATTCGCGTCGAGCATGGCTGGGATCCACGCGAGGGCGAGATCGAGCTGAAGTCGCTCTGCAGGACGTCGAAAGGTGCCGATCACCGCCGTCCTGCGTGACCTCCTCGATCGAGCTTCTGAGCCGAAGCGGGCGCCGTGGGCGCAGATCTTCTCTTTGGCCGTACGACCGCTGCGCCCGTTCAACGGCGTGAAGCTGAGCGAGCGCGCCGACGAGGCGTGGAATAACGCCGGCCTCGACCGCATTACGCTCCACGAGTGCCGCCACACCTTCGCCTCGCTGATGATCGCCGCCGGCGTCAACGCCAAAGCCCTATCGACGTTCATGGGCCACGCCACGATCTCGATCACCCTCGACCGCTATGGCCACCTGATGCCCGGCTCGGAGGCCGAGGCAGCCGGGCTGCTCGACGCCTACCTGACGGCCCAGCGCGAGCGCGACGAGGAGGCCGCTCGCGGGGCTGGCGGCGAGCTGACTGGCGCATAGACTGGCGCACGAGCCGCGTCTGATGGTCAAAATCGGCTCTAGAAAGCCAAAGCGCTCCGCAAAGAAGCGGATGCTGATCATCGTCAACCCCTACGCGACGACGGTCTCGGACCGGCTCAAGAACCTCGTCGTGTACGCCCTGCAGGGGCGATATGAGGTGGAAACGGTCTCGACCGAGGCGCAGAACCACGCCACCGAGATCGGGCGGGAGGTGCGCGGCCACGGCTACGACGTCGTCGTCGCCTTCGGCGGCGACGGCACCCTGAACGAGGTGGCCAACGGGCTCGCCGGGACCGACGTGCCGGTCTCGATGCTGCCGGGGGGCTCGACCAATGTCGTCTGCCGCACCCTCGGCATCCCCAACGACGTCGTCGACGCCACCGAGCACCTCCTGGCGCTCGCCGACGAGTGGGCGCCGCGCAAGATCGACCTCGGCGTGGTCGACGAGCGCCATTTCGTCTTCTCCTGCGGGGCGGGGATCGACGCGACGGTGGTGAAGCGGGTCGACGCCCACCCGCGGTTGAAGTCCGCGGCCGGCCCCTATTACTTCAGCTGGGCCGGGGTCTCCGGCTTCTACCGGCGCTACCTCCACAATCCCGTGCGGCTGCGGGTCGAGACGGACGTCAGCGGCCCTGCCGAGGGCGTCACGGCGCTGGCCCAGAACTCAGACCCCTTCACCTACTTCGCCAACCGCCCGATCCGCGTCTGCGAGGGGATCGAGATCGATGACGGCACGCTCTCGATGGCGGTTCTGAAGCGGGCCGCTCAACGCGACATGCCGAGCCTGATCACCCGCCTCTTCAGCGAGCGCCTCGCCACCGCCAGGCACCGCCAGATAGAGCACTTCGACGACGTCACGGCGGCCACGATCGCCTCTGCCTCCGAGGACAAGGAGGGGGCCTTGAGGCCATTCCCGGTCCAGGTGGACGGCGACTACATCGGAGAGCGCACCCGGATCGACCTTCGCGCCGACCCGGGCGCGCTCACCGTCGTCGCCTGAGTCAGGCGGTCGGGGTAATCCGGTAGGCGTCGAAGACCGACTCGACATTGCGGAGTCGGGATACGCACTGTTTGAGCTGCTCGGTGTCGCCCACCTCGACCACGAACTTGTTCTTGACCATCGGGTGGTTGGTGGTGCACCTGGCTTCGAGGATGTTTATCCCGGCCTCCGAGAAGGTCCGCGAGAGGTCCTCGAGCAGGCGAGTGCGATCGTAGGCGTCGATCTGCAGCTCGACCCTGAACGAGGCCGCGTTTTCGCCGCTCCAGCCGACCTCCACGAAGCGCTCCGGGGCCTTCTTCAGCGCCTTCACGTTCTTGCAGTCGGCTCGGTGGATGGTGATGCCGCGACCGAGGGAGACGTAGCCGGCGATCTCGTCCCCGGGAACCGGCCGGCAGCACTTGGCGAGCCGCACCGCGACGTTGTCGGCGCCCTTGACGGTGATCCCGTAGTTGGAGGCGTCCTTGGTGCGGCGGGCCTTGTCCTCGCGGCCGCCACCGAGGCCGGCCGGCTCCTCCTCGACCGCCTCGCCGGCCTTCAGCCGCTGCATCAGCTTGTGGGCGACGGCCTTGGTCGAGACCTTGCCCTGGCCCAGCGCGATGTAGAACTCGGTTGCCTTGTGGTAGCCCATCTCGCGGATCACGTCCGCGAGCAGCGGCGAGCCCGCCACCTTCTGCATCGGCAGGCCCCGCTTGCGCAGCGCGTCCTCGAGTCCCTCGCGGCCGTTGCGCTCGGCGTCCTCGCGACCCTCCTCTTTGAACCAGGCCCGGATCTTGTTGCGAGCCCGACTTGTCCGCACCAGCTTCAGCCAGTCCCGCGAGGGGCCGCGCTTCTGGTTTGCGGTCAGCACCTCGACGATGTCGCCTGAGCGCAGCTGGTAGTGAAGCGGGACGATGCTGCCGTTGACCTTGGCGCCGACGCAGCGGTGGCCGACGTCGGTGTGCACGGCGTAGGCGAAGTCCAGCGGCGTCGAGCCGGCCGAGAGGCTCTTCACCTCGCCCTTTGGGGTGAATACGAAGACCTCGTCCTCGAACAGGTCGACCTTGAGCGACTCGAGGAACTCGGCCGGGTCCTGGTCGCCCTCGGCCTCGACCAGCTGCCGCAGCCAGGTCATCTTCTCGCGCTGCGGGTCGTCGACGCTCCCCTCCTTGTAGGCGACGTGCGCGGCGATCCCGTACTCGGCCAGCTTGTGCATCTCATCGGTGCGGATCTGGATCTCAAGCGGCTTGCCTTCGGGCCCGATCACCGTCGTGTGCAGCGCCTGGTACATGTTGGCCTTGGGCATCGCGACGAAGTCCTTGAAGCGGCCCGGCAGCGGCTTCCAGAGCGAGTGGATGACGCCGATCGCGCCGTAGCAGTCCTTGACCGAGCCGACGATGACCCGCATCGCGGTGAGGTCGAAGATCTCGTTGAACTCCCGCCCCTTCTTGGTCATCTTCGTGTAGATCGAGTAGAAGTGCTTGGCGCGGCCCGAGATCTCCGCCTCGATCCCGACCTGCTCCAGCTCCTCCGCCAGGAAGTCCCCGGCCTTGCTGACGAAGGCCTCGCGCTCATTGCGCTGCTGGGAGACGAGCTGCTTGATCTCCGCGTACTTGCGCGGGTGCAGGGTGGAGAACGCGAGGTCCTCCAGCTCCCACTTGATCGCGTGGATCCCGAGCCGGTGGGCGAGCGGCGCATAGATCTCCAGGGTCTCGCGCGACTTCGCCGTCTGCTTCTGCTTGGGGAGGGCGCCCAGCGTCCTCATGTTGTGCAGGCGGTCGGCCAGCTTGATCAGGATCACCCTGACGTCGGTGGCCATCGCCACCATCATCTTTCGGTAGTTCTCGGCCTGGCGCTCGTCGCGGCTCTCGAAGGTGATCCCGGTCAGCTTGGTGACTCCGTCGACCAGCTGGGCAACCTCCTCGCCGAACTCGGCGCGAATCTCCTCGAGGCTGGCGCTGGTGTCCTCGACCGTGTCATGCAGGAGGGCCGCACAGAGGGTCTCGGTGTCAAGCCGCATCCCCGCGCACACCTGCGCGACCCCGACCGGGTGGGTGATGAACTCATCGCCCGAGCGCCGCATCTGGTCGGCATGGCGGTCGCAGGCGAACTCGAAGGCCTGCCGGATCGCGTCGCGGTCGATCGTGGCGACCGCGAGCGCGGTGTCGCCGGCGGCGGCCCCGTTTTCGCCCGGCGAGGAGTCGAACTCCTCGACCACGGCAAAGAGGTCGGCGAGGAGATCGCTGTGCTCTACGGCTGTCTGCGTCCTTCGAGGTATCGCTGGCCCTCCTCATAACGGGCGGTATATGCGCGAAACGCGGCCGAGCGCTCCAGCTCGGTCCCATCTGAGGATAGAACCCCGACGGTGCCGTCACCGCCTTCGGGGCTGCCCTGCACGAGGCCAAGCTCGGCCAGCACGCGGAAGCAGCGCGCCGCCGCCTCTGGCCCGCGCGGCCGGGGGCCCGAGCCGCGCAGCGCCTCCAGCAGGGACTCGCCGCCTATCGATGGGCCGGCGGCATCGCGCAGGTCCGTGAAAGCCGCAACCAGCGCCGGGCGCCGGGCCAACTGGTCGCCGAGCGCGCGGCAGGAGAGGCGCCACTCCGGCTCTCCCCACACACGGTGCAGGAAGCCCCCCTCCCCGGCGCTGCGCGCGGCGATCGCCTCCAGGTGGGCGAACGGCGGTGGGTCGACGAGGACGACGTGGGTGAAGTCGAGTGCCAGCTCCGGGCGGCGTTCCAGCTCCAGATAATCGGCCAACCTCACCCCGTCGAAGGACATCGCGGCGCGCAGCCCGGCGTCTGCGACCACGGCGAGGACGCTCTCGCCGCTCGAGGCCAGCTCGGCGACGACGGCAGCGGGGGCATTGGCGCTGGTGAGGAGGCGCCGCTCCTCCCCCTCCGCCGGCCCGCTCGGCGCCCACTCGGCGGGGTCGCCGGCCAGCTCGGCCTCGAAGCGCTCCCACCACGCCGACGACTCCCCACCGGGCTCCTCGGCGCTGCGAGGGTAGAGCTCGCGCAACACCACTCGGGGCTCGACCGCGCCGTTCCAGTGGTTGACCTCGAGCCGCACCGCGACGTCGACCGGGTCGTCGTCGCCGACCCCGAGGCCCGACCGGCCGAAGGCGACACCCACGGCTCGGTGGGCGCCGCTGTGGAGGCTGAAGCGCGCGTGCCGGTTCCCCTCACCCATCGTGCGCACGTCGCGGACGCGGGCGGAGGGGACCAGAAGCCGCACCCCGGGGTTGCCCATCCCGAACGGGGCAAGCTGCCCGATCTCCTCGGCGAGGTCGAGACCGAGGGCGGCGCCGCCGACCATCGCGTCGATGCGCTCTGTTCGGCGCAGGTCATCGGGCCCGAGCACCGCGGCCGCATGCGCGGCGAAGGCGCGCCGAAACGCGTCGAGGTTCTCGGCCTGCAGCTGAAGCCCGGCAGCGGCCCGATGCCCTCCGAAGCCGTCCAGATGCTCTGCACAGGCCTCGAGCCCCGCAAGCAGGTCGAACCCGGGAATGCTCCGCCCCGACCCGCGCCCTCCCCCTTCTCCGTCGAGTGAGATGACGACGACCGGCCGGTGATGACGGTCGACCAGGCGCGAGGCCACGATCCCGATCACGCCCGGGTGCCAGCCCGGACCGGCGAGGACGAGGCCCGGCGCGTCCCGCAGCTCCTCGGGGAGCGCCCGCAGCGCCGCCTCCGCCGCCGCGTCTACCTCGCGCTCGGTGGTTCGCCGCTCGCTGTTGGCCCTGCTCAGCTCGGCCGCGATCTCCCTCGCGCGCTCCGCGTCCTGAGTGAGAAACAGCTCCACCCCTGCGTCGGCCCGGTACAGCCGACCCGCAGCGTTGATCCGCGGCGCCAGCCGGAATGCCAGATCCCCCTCGTCGAGCTGCGTCGGCTCGCATCTCGCCGCCGCGAGCAGCGCACGCATCCCCGGCCGCCGAGCCCGCCGCACCTCCTCCAGCCCGCGCCGCACGAGGCTCCGGTTCTCCCCCACCAACGGCACCACGTCCGCCACGGTCGCCAGAGCCACCAGATCCAGGTCATGGGCGGCGTCGGGGGCGGCGTACCCCGGCTCGAATTCGCGAGGAGTTCCGGGGGACCCCGCCCCCGACGCCTCACGTAGAGCGCTCGCCAGCTTCCAGGCGACGGCCGTTCCGCAGAGCTCCTTGAAGGGGTAACCGTCGAGCTCGGGGTGGAGGATCGGGCAGGCCGGCAGCTCCCCTCCCGGCTGGTGGTGGTCGGTGACGACGACCTCCATCCCGAGCCGTCGAGCGAGCGCAACCTCCTCGACCGCCGTGATTCCGCAGTCGACGGTGATCAGCAGCTCGGTTCCCCGCTCGGCCAGCTTCTCGATGTTCTCCGCGCAGAGGCCGTAGCCATCCGCGATCCGATCTGGGATCAGCCAGTCGCAGTCCGCTCCGAGGTCGCGCAGGGTGGAGACCATGACGGTGGTCGCACAGACGCCGTCGACGTCAAAGTCGCCGTGAACGGTGACTCGCCTGCCCTCGCGCACCGCGGCGAGCACCCGCTTCACCACGGCGGCCATCGAGTCGAAGCCCGCGGGGGGGTGCGACTCGTCCGCGGCGAGGAACCGGCGCGCCTCCTCAGGGGTCCGGTGCCCACGCCGGACCAGGGTCACCGCGACCGGCTCGCTGAGATCGAGCTCCTCGCTGAGGGCGCGCGCCTCCGCGTATGAATAGGGATCGGCCCGGTAGGCCTTGAGCGAGTCCGGCACATGCCCAGGCTAGGCGCCGCTCCGGCGGTATTTCGAGCCCGCAGGAGCGGACGGTGCGGGGAAACACCCCCTGCTCCCTGTCCCTTCAATGCGGGACCGGGGGACAGCGGAAGCTAGTCGGGTTGGCCCTCGGAGCGGACCCCGATCGCGTAGACGATGCCGAGGCCGATCGCCACTCCCGGGACCGCGGTCATCGCTGTCGCCAGGTCGGTGTTGCCGAGCCCGCGACCGCTGGCGATCTCGACGATCGCGCCAAAGACGATCGCGCCGACGACGGAGCCGAGGAAGGCGCCGACGATGCCCTGCCAGAAGCGATCGGGCAGGAACACGGTGAAGTGCCAGAGCGCGATCCCCATCGTGAACCAGACCAGCAGCGCCATCAGCGATTCCTCCCGTGCTTGCGGCGGCGTTGCGCCCTGCGAGCACGGCGCTGCTCGTTGCGCGCTCGCCGCTCGGCGGCCGCAGGGTCCGGATCGGCGGGCTCGCCGTTCGCCGCGGGCCCGGGGTCGCCGCCCGCTCTCTCGGCCGTCGCCACGGCGCCGGCCTCGCGCTCGCTCGCCTCGTCCTCGGAGGGAGCCGCGATCTGCGCTTCGAGCTCATCGTCGGCGCTGAGCCGGGCCAGCTCGGCATCGTCGGCGTAGGGCGGGACCGTCCCGTCGATCTCGGCGATCCGCGCCCGTCGCCGAGCGAAGCCGGCCTCACGTTCTTTCCACGCCGTCAGCACCGGCGAGGCGATGAAGATCGACGAGTAGGTGCCGGAGGCGATCCCGACCAGCATCGCGAAGGCGAAGTCCTGCAGCGTCGCGCCGCCGAAGACCAGCAGCGAGGTGACCGCGAGCAGGGTCGAGAAGCTGGTCGCCAGCGAACGGGTCAGGACCTCGCTCATCGAGCGATTGACGATCTGGGAGAACGCCGCCCGCGGCATCCGCGGCATGTTCTCGCGTATTCGGTCGAAGACGATGATCGTGTCGTACAGCGAGTACCCCAGGATGGTGAGGAAGGCGGCGACCGTTCCGCTCGTCACCTCCCGGCCGGTCAGCGAGTAGATGCCCGCGGTGATCAGGACGTCGTGGAAGAGCGCGATCAGCACCGGGACGGCGAACTTGGGGTCGAAGCGCAGGGCGACGTAGGCGGCGATCACCAGCAGCGAGAAGACCAACGCCTTGAAGGCGCTGTTGGCGACCTGCTGGCCGAAGGTCGGCCCGACGCTGGTGCTGTCGAAACCGTTCTGGGCGATGCCGAATTCCGAGGAGAGCGCCGCCTGCGCGTTCTTGACGCTGCCCGGGCCGAGCTGCCGGGCCTGGATCTGGAAGACGTTGTCGCCGAAGACCGGGTCGGATACCTGCTGGATCTCCTCGCCGCTGACCCCGATCTTGTCGAGGGCGCCTCGGACGCCTTCCTCATTGGTCGGCTTTACCAGCGCGACCTTGATCCTGGTGCCGGACTTGAAGTCGATCCCGAAGTTGAGCTGCTTCGTCGCCAGGGAGAGGGCCCCGATCAGCAGGATGCATCCGGAGAGGGTGAAGAACCAACGGCTGGCGCCCATGAAGTCGAAGTGCCAGCGCACCCGCTCCCCCCCCGCTCCCAACGCCCTCGGCGAGCTGAGCAGCCGCGAACGGCTCATGCTGCTGAGCAGCGCCTGGGTGAAGACGACAGCGGTCAGCAGCGAGACGATCGTGCCGACCCCGAGGGTGAAGGCGAATCCCTTGACCCCGGCCGTCGCCAGGACGAAGAGGATGAAGGCGGTGATCAGGGTGACGACGTTGGCGTCGATGATCGTCGCGATCCCACGCCGGTAGCCGGCCGGGATCGCGCTCGATATCGAGCGGCCCGCCCGCACCTCCTCCTTTATTCGCTCGAAGATGACGATGTTGGAGTCGGCCGCGACCCCGATCGTGAGGATCAACCCCGCGATCCCCGGCAGGGTCAGCGTGATCGGGATCAGTTTGATCAGGGCGAAGAAGATGACCCCGTAGGCGCCGAGGGCGATCGAGGCGATCAGGCCGAGGAAGCGGTAGAAGGCCAACAGGAAGAGGACGACGAGGGCGAGCCCGATCACCCCGGCCTTGAGCCCTTCGTGCAGCGCCTGGCTGCCGAGCGTCGCCGAGACCTGGGTCTCGCTGATCAGCTTCAGGTCGATCGGCAGGGCGCCGATCTGCAGGATCGTCGCCAGTTCCTGCGCCTCGGTGACGTCCTTGAAGCCGCCGGAGATCTGCGCCCCGGTGCGACCGTCGATCCCATCCGGGTTTTCGGAGAAGTTGATGATCGGGCGGGTTTTGACTTCGTTGTCGAGGACGACCGCGAAGTGGCCCGAGAGTGCGCTCGCCTGCTGGGGGCTGACCGGCCCGATCGCCTGCGCCTGGCCCCGCTGGGCGATCCGTCGGGTGACTTCCTGGAAGGCTTCCCTGCCCTTGTCGGTGAAGCCGAAGGTGACGTCGGGCTGGTTGAATTCGCCGTAGTTCTGCTTCGGTTCGGTGATGTCGGTGCCCGATAGCGCCGGGTTGTCCTTGAGCGCGTACCAGCCGGGCCTGGCGGTGGTGTCGGTCTTGCCTTCGTTGTTCGTCGGCAGTTCGGAGACGACGATGGTCCCCACCGGGACTTCGAGCACGATCCCGTCGTGGGGCCTCTTCTTGCCGGTCGGGCTGATGTAGAGGTCCTTCCTGGTGAGCTCGGGGCCGGCGATCAGGTCGTGCGGGGCCTTCTTGTCGAACAGGTAGTAGCGCGGCTTGGAGACCGAGCAGGTCGTGCAGTCCTTGACCGGGGGCTGTTCGGAGGCGAGCTGCACCGCGTCGTAGGCGGTCGGGAAGGCGCCGGAGGCGATCAGCTGCTGGTTCTCGGCGCTCTTGGCGTTGCGCCCCGCCGCTTTCCACTGCTTTTCGGCCTTCTTGAGCGCCCCCGGCGGCGGTGCTTTGCCGGGATGCCCTCCGATCGCCTTCTGGGGGCCGATCAGGTTCGGCTCCCAGTCGTAGAAGTAGAGCTGCGCGGTGGTGCCGACCTGGTCGATCGCCCGCTGCGCGTTGGTGATCGCGGGAAGGCTGACCGAGATCTCGGTCGTGCCGAGCCGCGAGACTTCGGGCTCTGAGACCCCGAGCTTGTCGATCCGCTGGCGGATGATCTCGATCGAGCGTTCGATGTCTTCGCCGCTGACCGTCGTCACCTGGCCGGTCGGCTCCCCCTGGTAGACGAGCTCGACTCCGCCCTTGAGGTCAAGCCCGAGCTTGGTCGGCTTCGAGGCGATGACCAGCGCCGAGACCCCGACCAGGCCGAGCACGAACAGCAGGACGAAGAGGTGCCTCCGTTTCCCCCCATCTCCCCTGGCCTTCCCTCAGCCCTCGGGGGTGAGCACGATCAGCAGGCCGCCGTCGGCGTCGTAGGCCGGGAAGACGTCGGCGACCGCCTCGGCCGGCAGATCACCCTCGGCGTTGACCGAGACGCGCTTGCCGAGCGAGCGCACCCCCCACTCCAGTGAGGTCTCGATCGGGTCGGTGACGCCGTCGCCGTTGGTGTCGGCTGTCTCGCCCCCGTCGCCCTGCTCCCGCCACTGCAGGCCGAGGACTTCGCGGACGGGCCGCCCGATCACGTCTTCGTCGGTCAGCCCGGTCAACTCGAAACTACCCTTGCCGGCGTCGATCACCCGCTCCTGCTTGTCGCAGACGAAGAAGGCCGCATTGGGCGCCGGGTAGTAGTCGTCGAGCAGTTCGAAGATGAAGCCGAAGCCGCATTTCGAGCAACCCTTGGGGCGCGTGCCGAAGCCGGCGGTGCGCTCGCCGCTGACCTCCCTGTGGCCGCAGTTGGGGCAGATGAAGAACGGCATTCCCGACAGGCTACAAGCGCGAGCCGGCTAGAAGAGGCTCGTGGCGCCTTCGGGGGTGGGAAGGCCGAGGTGCTCATAGGCCCGCCGGGTCAGCACGCGCCCCCGCGGAGTGCGCTGCAGCAATCCCTGCTGCAGCAGGTAGGGCTCGAGAACGTCCTCGATCGTGTCCTGCTCCTCGCCGATCGCGACCGCCAGCGTGGAGAGCCCCACCGGGCCGCCTCCGAACTTGGTCGCGACCGTGTCCAGCAGGGCGCGGTCGCTGCGGTCGAGCCCACCGGCATCGACCTCGAGCATCTCCAGGGCGGCGGTTGCGACGTCGGCGCCTATCGCCCCCGACCCCTTCACCTGGGCGAAGTCGCGGACCCGCTTGAGCAGGCGGTTGGCGACCCGCGGAGTGCCGCGCGAGCGCGAGGCGATCGTGCGCGCGCCCTCGGCGTCGACCTCGACCGCGAGGATCCGGGCGGAGCGCTCGATGATCGTCGCCAGGTGCTCGGGGCTGTAGTGCTCGAGGCGGTGGCAGACACCGAAGCGGTCGCGCAGCGGAGTCGTCAGCAGGCCGGCCCGCGTCGTCGCGCCGACAAGGGTGAAGGGCGGCAGGGGAAGGGTCACCGTGCGCGCGCCCGCCCCCTGGCCGAGCACCACGGGCAGTTCGCCGTCCTCCATCGCCGGATAGAGCGTCTCCTCGACGGCGCGCCCGAGCCGGTGGATCTCGTCGATGAAGAAGACGCTGCCGGGCTCCAGCGCGGTGAGGAAGGAGGCGATGTCGGCCTTGCGCTCGAGCGCCGGGCCGGCGGTCTGCACCATCGGCACCCCCATCTCGGCGGCGACGATGTGGGCGAGGGAGGTCTTGCCGAGGCCGGGCGGGCCGGCGAGGAGGACATGGTCGAGCGGCTCCTCGCGCCCTCGCGCGGCCTCGATGAAGATCGCCAGCTGCTCGGTTACCTGCTCCTGGTTGACGAAGTCGTCGAGGGTGGGTGGGCGCAGCGAACGGTCGAGCTCCTCGTCGGGGACGTCGGCGCGAGCATCGTCGAATCCGAACCT
Source organism: uncultured Solirubrobacterales bacterium (assembly GCA_963838035.1). Taxonomy (GTDB): domain Bacteria; phylum Actinomycetota; class Thermoleophilia; order Solirubrobacterales; family 70-9; genus CAVVNN01. Next base: position 112,147 of record CAWIPM010000002.1, on the reverse strand, counting down.
CCTCGTCAACGCCGCCCCCGGGGGCTGCTGGAGGGCCGGTGATGCCTGGCGTTCGGATCGGCTCGCGGCTCATGCGGCCTTGCCGGTCCCGGCTTTGCGCAGGGCTTCGGACAGCAGGTCCTCGGGATCCTCGCCGACGATCCCGTCGAGCAGCTGCTCGGCCTCCAGCGGCGCGTAGCCGAGGTTGACCAGCCCGTCGCGCGCCAGAGCGCGGGGGTCCGAGCCGTCCTCGGCCGCGAGCGCCACCTCTTCGTCCAGAGCCCCGGCGACCTTCTCGCGCAGCTCGACGATGATCCGCTCCGAGGTGCGCTTGCCGATCCCCGGGACGGCCTGGAAGCGTTTTGCGTCGCCCGCGGCAATCGCCCGAAAGAGGTCGCGCGCGCTACCCCCGGAGAGGGTCGCGATCGCGACCTTGGGGCCGATGCCACTGACCGAGATCAGCTCGCGGAAGAGGTCGCGCTCCTCCTCGGAGGCAAAGCCGTAGAGGGAAAGCGAGTCGTCGCGGGAGATCAGCTCCGCGTGCAGGAAGACATCGCGCCCGGTGGCCGGGACCGCCTTCAGGGTCTCGGAGGAGACGGCGAGCCGGTAGCCGACGCCGGCGGCGTCGACGACGACGTGGTCGGCGCGGCGCACCATCACCTCGCCCCGCACCGCGGCGATCATCCGGCCAGCCCCACCGCTTCGACCGCCTGGCGCCGGCCCGACCCGCCGCCGTGGCAGATCGCCACCGCGAGCGCGTCGGCCGCGTGATCGGGCGATGGCGGCTCGGGCAAGCCGAGCAGAGTCCCGACCATCCGCTGCACCTGTCTCTTGTCGGCGGCGCCGGAGCCGCAGACGGCCATCTTGATCGCCTGCGGGGTGTAGGAGAAGCAGCCGACGCCGCCCTGGGCGGCGGCGAGCATGGCGACGCCGCTGGCCTGGCCGACCGCCATCGCCGAGCGCACGTTCTTGCCGAAGTAGATGTCCTCGATCGCCATCGCCTTCGGCTCGTGCCAGACGATCAGCTCGGCGAGGGCCTTGTGGATCCGCTCCAGGCGCCGCTCCATCGGCAGCTCGGGCGTGGTCTCGACCACGCCTCCGTCGAGCGCGACCATGTGGTTGCCCTCGACCCGCACGACGCCGAAGCCGAGGTTGGCAGCGCCGGGGTCGATCCCCATCACGACTTGCATGGAAGGTGATTCTGGCCGGGCGCCCGGATGCCTTTGCATGAACCATCTCGGCGCCACTCGCCGATCGGCCCCTCAACTGGCGATCTTGGCGAGCACGTCCTCGGGGATGTCGAAGTTGGAGTGGACCTCGCTGACGTCGTCGTGCTCGGAGAGGTCGTCGAGCAGGCCCAGCAGCCTGACCGCCTCGTCACCCTTCACCTCCACCGTGCTCTTCGGCTCCATCGCCAGCTCGGCGGAGCGGATCTCGACCCCGGAGGACTCGAGCGCCTCGCGCACCGCGGTCAGATGGCCGGGGTCGGAGAGGACGCGGAGCTGATCGCCATCCTCCTGCACGTCCTCGGCGCCGGCGTCGATCGCGGCGATCACGTCGTCCGGGCCGTAGCGGGTCCCGTCGACGACGACAGCCCCCCGTTTCTCGAAGATCCAGGCGACCGAGCCCGGCTCACCGAGGCTGCTCTTGTACCGGCTGAAGGCATGTCGCACGTCGGCACTGGTGCGGTTGCGGTTGTCGGTCAGGGCCTCGACCAGGACCGCGGCCCCCCCGGGCCCGTAGCCCTCGAAGACGATCCGCTCGATCGCCGTGCCGTCGGCGCCCGCGCCGGTGCCGCGGTCCACCGCGCGCTGGATGTTTTCCTTCGGCATCGAGGCTTCGCGCGCCTTCTGGATCGCGGTCGCCAGCGCCGGGTTGCCATCGGGGTCGCCGCCCCCCTCTCGCGCGGCGACGGTGATCGCCCGGGCAAGCTTGGTGAACTGCTGGCCGCGTTTTGCGTCGGCGGCGGCCTTCTTGTGCTTGATCGAAGACCACTTGGAATGCCCGGACATCGCCTGGCATTCTATGGAGACGAGGATGGAAGCCGAATCGCACAGCCACAACTCCGCCATCCGGGGCATGGCCGCGAGCCTGGTCTTCGTCGCCATGCTCCTCGCCGCCCTCTCGCTGTGGACCGCGATCCCGCTCAGCTGGGTCTACATCGGCTCGAAGCTCTCCCACACGCAGTTCCCGAGCGAGGGCCCCTACATGGTCGTCGCCGTCGGAATCGTCCTCTCCGTCCTCGTCATCGCCTGGCTGATCGGACAGCTGAACGGCCTCTACGTGAGGATCACCGGCACCAACCGCCTGGCGCCGATGCGCCCCGCCTGGCTGAAGAGCATGCGCGACACCTCACCGGGCGCAGGCACCACCACGGTGGTCGAGGCGGTGCTGATGGGCTCGGTCCTGCTGGCGGCCCTCACGCTCACGATCTGGTTCTTCCTCCTCGCCGGCTCCCCGATCCCCAACCAATAATCCTCCGCCTGCTCCGCTTCGCGCCCGCGGGCAGCGGCAATCGCCGTATCGGCGCCGCTCCCGAAGAATCAGATCGTGACGTTCGCCAATCGGTGACGAAGAGGGGATCGTCAGACGACGAACTTGCCGTCTTCCTGCATGACGGTGCCGTCGACTTCGAGCTTGCCGCCGAGGCGGAGGTCGCAGACGAGGTCGGTGTGGACCGAGGACTCGTTCTCCCCACCTGACTCGGGGTAGCTGCGGCCGACCGCCATGTGGACGGTGCCGCCGATCTTCTCGTCGAGCAGGACCTCTCGGGTGCCGCGGTCGATCCCGTAGTTGGTGCCGATCCCAAGCTCGCCGAGGCGGCGCGCGCCGGGGTCGGTGTCGAGCAGCTTGACGAGGAACTCCTCGCCGCGCTCGGCGCTGGCGTCGACGACCCTGCCCGCCTCGAAGCGCAGCCGCACCCCGGAGACCTCGCGGCCGCCGATCACGGCCGGCAGGTGGAAGGTGACCTCGCCCTGCACCGAGTCCTCGACCGGGCCGGTGAAGAACTCCCCGTCGGGCATGTTGTGGCGGCCGTCACAGGGGATGAACTTGCGCCCGGAGATGCCGAGGGTGATGTCGGTTCCGGGCGCGGTGACCCTGACCTCCTCGTGGCCCTCGATCCACTCCGCCAGCCGCTCCGTCTCGGCCGATGCCTTCTCCCAGGCGGTCAGCGGGTCGCCGCCGGTCGCCAGGCAGGCGCCGAAGTAGAAGTCCTCGTAGTCGGCCAGGCTCATCTCCGCCTCCGAGGCGTAGGCGGAGGTCGGGTAGATCGTGTAGCACCACCGGAAGTCCCCGGCGGCGCTGCGCTCCATCGCCCGCGCCATCAGGCCCCCGGTTGCGGTCTGGCGCATGGTCTGGCGCTCGGGCGGCACCGCCGAGAGCTCGCGCGTATTGGTGCTGGCGCCGATCGCGATCCGGACGTCGGCGTGCTCGACCATCCACTCGGCCACCGGGGAGACCCAGCGCAGCTGGTCGTCTCCGGCGTGCTTGAAGTAGGCGACCGACTGGCCCTCGAGGGCGACGTTGAGGATCGGGTTGCCGCCCGCCCTCAACACCTCCTCATAGACCGCCATCAGCAGCGGCTCCGCCGCGCTCTCTCCGTCGATCGAGACGACCTCGCCCTCCTTCACCTGGGTCGAGTAGCCGACCAGGATCTTCGCCAGGCTCTCCACTCGCGGGTCCCTCAACTCCTTGCCTCCTCCCCGGTGCGCTGCTCCCGCGCACTCGTCGTCATTGCCATGAAGAGCGCGTGGAGCCGCGGGTCGTCGGTCAGCTCCGGATGAAAGGCGCAGGCGAGCACGCTGCCTTCCCGGATCGCCACCGGGTGACCCCGGTAGGTCGCGAGGACGCCCACGCCCGCTCCAACCCGCTCGACCCATGGCGCTCGGATGAAGACGGCGCGCAGCGGCTCCTCGCCGATCCCGTCCACCTCGAGATCCGCCTCGAAGCTCTGCAGCTGCCGGCCGAAGGCGTTCCGCTGTGCGGTGGCATCGATCAGCCCGAGGTGGGCGTCGTCGCAGACGATCATCCCGGCGCAGGTCCCGAACACCGGGCGACCGGACTCGTGATGGGCATGGATCGCCGGCCCCAGCCCCTCCGACTCGATCCCCATCTCGATCGTCGTGCTCTCGCCGCCGGGGATCACCAACCCGTCGAGCTCTTCCAGGTCCGCCGGAGCCCTCACCTCGCTCACCTCGGCCCCGAGCCCGCGCAGCATCTCCTCGTGGGCTTCGAAACCCCCCTGGAGCGCCAGCACTCCGATGCGCAGCTCAGGCACCGCGATCTTGGAGCAGCGCGTCGGCCGCGGCCAGCTCGGCGATCTCGATTCCGGGCATCGCCTCGCCCAACCCGATCGAGGCGGCGGCGACCCGCTCCGGGTCGTTGAAGTGCGTGGTCGCCTCGACGATGGCCCGGGCACGGCGCTCCGGGTCGGCGCTCTTGAAGATCCCGGAGCCGACGAAGTTCCCTTCGGCGCCGAGCTGCATCATCAACGCGGCGTCGGCCGGCGTGGCGATGCCGCCGGCGCAGAACAGCGGCACGGGCAGCTTGGCCGCCGCGGCGACCTCGCGGACGACCTCCAGCGGCGCCTGGTGCTCCTTGGCGGCGCCGGCAAGCTCCTCGGGCCCGAGCAGGGACAGGCGCCTGATCGCGCCGCCGATCTCGCGCATGTGGCGCACCGCCTCGACGATGTTGCCGGTTCCGGCCTCGCCCTTGGAGCGGATCATCGCCGCCCCCTCGCCGATTCGCCGCAGCGCCTCGCCGAGGTTGGTGGCGCCGCAGACGAAGGGCACCTCGAAGGCGTACTTGTCGATGTGGTTGCGCTCGTCGGCCGGCGTCAGCACCTCCGACTCGTCGACATAGTCGACTTCCAGCGACTGGAGGACCTGGGCCTCGGCGAAGTGCCCGATCCGCGCCTTCGCCATCACCGGGATCGTCACCGCCTCCTGGATCCCCTTGATCATCGCCGGGTCCGACATCCGCGCAACTCCCCCATCGCGCCGGATGTCCGCCGGAACCCGCTCCAGGGCCATCACCGCGCAGGCTCCTGCCTGCTCCGCGACCTTCGCCTGCTCGGGAGTGACCACGTCCATGATCACCCCGCCCTTCAGCATCTCGGCCAGGCCGGTCTTGACCCTGAATGTCGCGCGCTCGGTCACGAGGCCCATATTACGTGGGCGACGTTGCCGCCGCGGAGGCGGCAGCTATCTCCCCTACTTCAGTTTGTAGGCCCGGATGCGGTCTTTGTGCGCCGCCTCGTCGCGGGCGTAGAGGCCGTGGGCCAGGGCCTGGATCAACGCCATCAGGGCGGTGTTCGACCGGGTGAACGAAGGGCTGTTCGAGGAGTAGTAGAGGGTCAGCTCGGCCTGCTCCCCCGCCTCCGACATCGAGGCGTCGGAGATCGCCAGCGTGCGGGCCTGGCGGTGCACGGCCAGCTTCATCGCCCGCAGCAGCAGCGGGTGGGCGCGGCCGGCGGAGAGCACGATCACCAGGGTCTCCCCGTCGATCCGGCCGAGCCTCTGCAGCGATTCGCCGCCGGTGCTGGCGACGATCTCGGCGCGGATGTCGAGCAGGCTGAGCGTGTGACGCAGGTAGCTGGCGAAGAAGGCCATCTGGTCGACGCCGACGATCACGACGCGGTTGGCCGTGGCAAGCGCGGCAACGGTGGAGTCGATCTGCTCGCGGGTGAGATTGCGCGCCGTCTCCTCGAGGTTCGAGTAGTCGGCGCCGAGCGACCCCTCAAGCTCGGAATGGTCGAATGAGAAGAGCGCGCCGGCAGCGGCGTTGCCGTTGCCGCCGGCGATCGAGCTGCGGTACTCCTCGATCGCGGCCTGCTGCAACTCTGGGTATCCCTCGAAGCCGAGGGCCTGGGAGAAGCGCACCACAGTCGAGGACGAGGTGCTCGCTCTCCGGGCCAGCTCCTCGGCGGTGAGGAAGGCAGCCTCGTCGAGGTGATCGACGATGTAGCGGGCGACGTCTTTCTGGGAGCGCGAGAACTCGTCGAAACGCTCCTGGATGTAGTCGGAAAGGCTTGTCAGTTGGGGGGACTTCGTCGCTGTCTTGGTCACGGCGGTCCATTTCGCCGAGGCGCGTGCTTTCCCTTCCGATCTGGTTGGATGAGCGCAGCCCGTGACTCTCGACCAGGCGCTTCGCCTCACCAACCGCAACATGATCGCCTTCGACCTGGCGCTCGGCACAGCGGCGATCGCGGCCCCGGCGGCCACGCTGAAGCTGCTCGGCCACGACCAGCCCTCGCCCGATGCCGAGCACCTCTTCCGCCGCTGCGGCCCGATCTGGCTCACCTTCGCCGCCGCCCATGCCCTCGCCGCGGCTCGCGGCGAGCCACGGGACTGGTGGGCGCTGGCCTGGTTGCGGGGGACCGAGATCGCCACCGACGCGCTCTGGGCTGAGTCCCCCGCCATCAGCCGACCCGGCGCCAAGGCCGGGCTCCGCCTCGCCGGGGTCGCGAACGTGGCGATGGCTGCCGGCTTCGCCTGGCTCTCGAGGCGCTGAGAAATGAGCGAGCACGCCGGGCTGCCCAGCATCCGCTGGAGCCTGCGCGGGCTCACCGAAGAGGGCGACGAGGCCTGGCTGATCCGCGGCATCGCCCAGAAGCTCTATCGCTGTCCCGGCTGCCACGGCGAGATCGAGATCGGGACCGAGCACACCGTCGTCCAGTACGTGAGGCGACTCGGCGGGACCGACCATCACCACTGGCACCGGCGGTGTGCCGAAGAGCTCCTGGTCCCCGAGCTGGGAACGATCAAACGGGTGCCGGCGTCGGAGTCGACGCGACCGCGGCTGGAAAGGCGCGGCCGGATCAAGTCCGGACGGCGTCGCCGGTAGCGTGCACGGGCTGATATCGATCTACGCCCGAATCTTCCGCACCTACGTGCGGTGGGCGCCCTCCCTGGTGCTGCTGGCGGTGATCGTCTTCGTCCCGCTCGGGCTGATCGACGCGATCGCGATCGAAGCGAACATCGGGTCGCTGAGCGTCTCCAACGGGCTCGCGACCGCCGCCGCAGCCGCCGCCGTTGCGGCGCTGACCGTCACCGGGCTCATCGGCGAGGTCTTCTACAGCGGCGCCGTCGCCATCTCCCTCACCCACGCCGAGGGCGGCCGGCCGCCCGGCCTGCGCGAGATCTCCCGCCGGCTCAACTACCACCGGCTGATCGCGGTCGACCTTCTCTATGGCGTCGTTGTCGTGGCCGGCCTGCTCCTGCTGGTCATACCCGGGGTGGCGGCCTTCGTCTGGTTGGGGCTGGCCGGGCCGATCGTGGAGCTCGAGGGACGCACCGTGTGGGGCGCCTTCCGGCGCAGCTGGGATCTGGTGCGAGGCCGCTTCTGGACAGTGCTGATGGTGCTGGGGCCGATCGAGCTGATCGGCGACGGGCTGACCGACTTCACGACCGGCCAGGTCCACCACCTGCTCGGCGATTCGCTGCCGGCCGCCTGGGCCGCAGAGTCGCTCACCAACGTGGCGCTGACCCCGATCTACGCGGTGGCGGCGGTTCTGCTCACACTCGACCTGATCGCAGAGAAGGACGGCAAAGCATGAGCACCGCCTCGATCTTCTCCGGCTTTTGGAGCAACCTCGTCGAACACGACGAGCAGGGCCTCTTCCTGGTCTTCGCCGGCTTCATCCTCTCCTTCGCCTTCATCAGGATGAGCACCCGGCTTATGCGCAGCGACAGGGTGCCATGGTGGCCTGGCAGCGTCGTCAGCGACAGCGGCGTGCACCTGCATCACCTGGTCTTCGGAATCGTCACGATGATCGCCGCCGGCACGCTCGGCTTCGCCGCGCTCGGAAACAGCCCCTACACCGAGATCTGCGCCTTCGGCTTCGGAGTCGGCGCCGGACTGACGATCGACGAGTTCGCCCTCTGGGTCCATCTCGAAGACGTCTACTGGGCCGACGAGGGCCGCAGCTCGATCGACGCGACCGTGATCGCCGCCGCCGCGATGATGCTCGTCCTGCTCGGCTTCACCCCGTTCAGCTTCGACACCAGCTCGCCCGAGCAGGCGCTCGCCAGCATCCTCGGCGCCCTCTTCGTCTTCGCCATGGTCGCGATCTGCTTCGCCAAGCAGCGGATCCTCCATGGCGCGGTCGGCTTCTTCGTACTCCCAATCGCGATCTACGGCGCGGCCCGGATCGCCAAGCCGTCCTCACCCTGGGCTCGCCGCCTCTACGGCGAGCGCCGGCCCAGGAAGCAGGCCAAGGCGGCGGGCCGCTTCCCCCCCGACCGGCGCACCGAGCGGTTCAAGAACGCTTTCCGCGATCTCGTCGGGGGCAAGCCGAGCGAGGGCGTGGCGGCGGCCAAAGACGAGGCGCTCGCCGCCACCCGCGAGGCCACCGCCGACCTGCGCCGGCGCGCCGAACGGGTCACTCACGCTGCTCGCACAGACGACGACGCGTAGGCCCGCGAGGGGGAGACTCGACGCCGTTCGATGCATTGTCCCCACAGGAGCGGGGAAAATGCATCGAACGGCAACGGGTGGGATATGGGAGATGGCCGCACGACAGCACGGCGTCGTGGCGCGACGCCAACTTCTGGCGGCCGGCCTAGGTTCCAGGGCGATTGAACATCGCGTCGCGAATGGGCGCCTGCACCCGATACTGCGCGGCGTCTATGCCGTTGGCCGACCTGGCGTCACTCGCCAGACGCGGTGGATGGCAGCGGTGCTCAGTTGCGGACCTGGCGCGGTACTCAGCCACGCCAGCGCCGCGACACTCTGGGGGATCGGAACGGAGCGCGCCGGATCGATCGACATCTCCGTGAGGACCCACTCACCCCGCCGGCTCCCCGGCGCCCGAGTTCGTCGGCGCCCGTCGCTTCGATCGGAGGACCTCGACTTTCGCAACAAGATCCCGGTGACAAACATCGTCCAGACCATTCTCGACCTGACGTCGGAATTCGGGGCAGCGCGCCTGGAGCGAGCGATCAACGAGGCCGACCGACTTGGCCTGATCGACCCGGAGGAACTGAGCGCTGCTTTGGCAGCCCACCGCGGGCGACCTGGCGTTCGCAGGCTTCAGCTGCTGCTGGACCACCGAACGTTCAGGCTCACCGACTCCGAGCTGGAGCGTCGATTCCTGCGGCTTGCCCGCGAAGTGGGCCTCCCGCTCCCGTTGACGCACCAGCGGCTGAATGGGTTCACGGTTGACTTCTTCTGGCCCGACCTCGGGCTGGTGGTCGAGACCGACGGGCTCCGCTATCACCGCACGCCGGCGCAGCAAGCGCGCGATCACCTGCGCGACCAGGCCCATACCGCGGCGGGCCTGAGGCCAGTCCGGTTCACCCACGCACAGGTGCGATACGAACCGCGATCATGTGCGAGCGATTCTGATCGAGACCGCGAATCGCATTGCGGGCGGGCGCAGTCCCCCTCCCCGCGCTCAGACAGGTTCTTAGCTGCCGGCCTCGGCGGGGTGGGTGCGGGTGCGGTCGAGGATCCGCTCGACCCGCTTCGGCAGGTACCAGTTCCAGTCGCCGAGCAGCTTCATCAGCGCCGGGACGAGGATCGCCCGGACGACGGTCGCATCGAGCAGGATCGCCGCCGAGAGGCCGACCCCGAACTCCTGCAGCCCGACGAACGAGCCGAAGGTGAAGCCGGAGAAGGCGGCGATCATGATCAGCGCCGCGGCGGTGATGATGCGGCCGGTGTGCTCGAGCCCGTAGGCCACGGCCTCCTCGTTGTTGTGGCGGCGGTCCCACTCCTCGCGGATGCGGGAGAGCAGGAATACCTCGTAGTCCATCGAGAGGCCGAACAGCATCGCGAAGAGGAAGATCGGGATCCAGGCCTCGATCTGGGGAGTGCCGTGCAGCCCGAGCGTCGAGTGCAGGCCTTCCTGGAAGACGAGCACCAGAACCCCGTAGGTGGCGCTGACGGAGAGGACGTTGAGCAGCACCGCCTTCAACGGCAGGACGACGGAGCGGAAAGCGCGCAGCAGCAGCAGGTAGGAGAGGATCAGCACCGCGATGACGAGGAACGGGAAGGCGCCGTAGGCGGTGTGGACGAAGTCGACGCCGAACGCGGGCGCCCCGGTGAGGATCACCTCGGCGCTGCCGAAGCGCGCGTTGGGGATGTAGGTGTCGCGGATGCGGTGGACGAGGTCCTGGGCCGACTTGGTCCCTGAGTCCCCTTCGCCCGCGACGCGGATCTGGGCGACCTGCCCGGTGCGATCGACGAGGCTGTTGCGTTCGGCGATCGCGCGCCCACGCGGGCCCGGCGGCAGCAGCGACGGAGAGAGGATCGTCGCCGGCTTCACCTCCGGGTCGCGCCGCAGCTCCGCGACGAGACGGCCCTCGGCGGCGATCACGGCGGGCGAGTAGGCGCCCCCGCGGCGGCCGGTGTCGATCACGATCTGGTTCGGGGCCAGGGCGCCCGGGCCCAGCGAGGAGCGCAGCAGCGCGAAGCCACGGGTCGACTCCTTGGTCAGCGGCACGCCGCGGTTGTCGCCGCTGGTCAGGTGCAGGCCGAGGGCCGGCAGCGCCAGGGCGATCATCAGACCGCCGGCGATCACCAGGTAGGGGATCGGGCGCCGCATGATCGAGTGCGCGAGCTTGCTCCAGACGCCCTGCTTGCCGGAGGCGCGGTGCTCGAGGACGCTCTTCGGGATCACCCGGAACCTGTTCACCTTCGTCCCCATCACCGCCAGCAGCGCCGGCAGGAAGGTCGCCGAGGCGAGGATCGAGAAGAGCGGCACGAGCAGCCCCCCCACGCCCATCGAGCGCATGAAGGGCAGCGGCATGAAGACGAGCAGCGCGAGGCCGACCGCGACGACGGCGCCGGAGAACAGGGTCGCGCGCCCCGCCGTCTTCATCGTTTCGACCAGCGCCTCATGCGCGGAGTCGTGTTTTTCCAGCTCTTCGCGATAGCGGAAGACGACCAGCATCGAGTAGTCGATCGCGATCGCCAGGCCGATCAGGGTGACGATGTTGGTCACGTAGATCGCCATGTCCATGAAGTGGGCCACGACCCAGACCGCGCCCAGTGTCGAAGGGATCGTCACCGCGGCGAAGGCGAGCGGCACCGCGATCCCCGCCAGCGTCCCGAACATGAAGGCCATCACCAGCAGCGCGATCGGGATCGCGATCGACTCGCCCTTCGTCAGGTCTTCGTTGTAGATCTTCTGCGTGTCGTGGTTGATCGCCGGGAAGCCGGAGAGATAGGTGGTGACTCCCGGCAGCTTCGGCGTCGCGGCGCGGATGTCCGGCGTCTTCTTGGCGGCGTCCTGGTTCTGCAGCGGCGTGTTGAGCTGGACGTAGGCGAGGGTTGGGGAGGCGCGCAGGACCGGGCCGGGTTTGGCTCCTTCGACGACCGAGGCTGCCTCCGCCGCTGCCCTGGCGGCCCGGACGCGGAAGGCGGGTGTCGAGGCAATCGGCCGGTCGGTTTGGAAGACCAGCGTGAAGGCCCCGTCGCCGCGCTCGTTGAAGCGGGCTTTGAGCAGGTCGAGGCCGCGTTCGGCCTCCGAGCCGGGAACGCTGAAGCGGTTGGTGAGCAGGTCGCCGAGATGAGATGCGCCGTAGCCGCCCAGGGCGAAGAGGACGAGCCAGCCGACGAGGACCTTCTTCCGATTCGCGATTACCGCGCGCGTCCAGCGCTCCATCCGGATACTCCCCTCTGGTCGGACGACGACTCGGCGATTCTAGAAAACTCGAGCCGTCGGATGACGAGCAGCCGGCAGGAGCCTGGCCGCTGAACCCGGCCGCGCGCTCAGTCCAAGAGCTCCACCTCGGCCCCGTGGTAGCCCGCTCTGGCGAGATGGCGGGCCTCGCCCCCCGGCCAGGTCGTCAGGTGGACGTCCGCGCGGTCGCCCCCGGGCTCCATCCGCAGCCAGGCGAGCGGGGCCTCGACGCTCGCGCGGGCGCCCGCCTCCCCCAGCGCATCGAAGAGCTCCTCGCGCTCCCGGGGAGCGAGGTACTGCGTGACGATCGAGTGGTAGACGACGGTCGCGCCACCGGGCACGGGCTCGGCGAGGCGCTCGGCGACCCAGGCCGCGGCGGACGCACGCTCGACACGGGCGGGCATCTCCTTCGCCAGCTCGATCGCGCTCAGGATTCGCTTGACTCGAGCAGTCTGGTCGGGCCAGACGTAGGAGAGCAGGGTGAGGCGCCCGTCTTCGCTGGTCGGGTCCAGAGGGGAGGCGTCGCAGCCAAGGCGATCGACCACTGAGACGGCCCCAGAAGGCTGTTCCAGGGACCCTTCCAGCTCGAACTCGATCCGCAGGGATGAGTCGGCGGGCCCCCAGGAGAAGCCTTCCGCCTCGTAGCGGTAGGAGTCCCAGCGCAGGTTGAGCCCGGCGCTGGCACCGACCTCCAGCAGGCGCAAGGGCAGCCCGAAGCCCGCGGCGACGGAGAGGAAGCCCGGCAGCAGAGCGGCGCAGCGGCCGACCTCGTTGGTCTGCACCGGGCGCTCCAGCCCCGCCCGGACGAGATCGGCGTGGGCCTCCAGCGCCGCGCGGAAGCAGCGCCATGTCCCGGGTCGGTCCGCGCCGCCTTCGCGGTAGTGGTCGGCGAGCTCGGGCAGGCGACCCTCCAGCACCAGTCGATTGACCGACCCCGCCAGCCGCAGGGCGAGGGCCGAGGTCGGCGGATCGCCCTCGTGCCCGCGCAGCGCCTCCCAGGCCGGCCCGCCCTGCTCAACGTCCTCGGCCGCACGACCTAGCAGGTCCTCATAGAGGGGCGAGCCGAGCCGGCCCGACGCCCGCGCCTGAAAGCGCAGCCGCTTCGCCAGCACAGCCGCCGCCTCCGGGCTCGGCCTCATCGGCTACCCGGCGGGGCAAGCGGCTGCCCGGGCCAGAAGGGCCACTCCTCGAAGGAGCGGCAGCGCCCGTCGGCGGCGAGCTGGACGATCCAGAGGTCCCGGTACTCGTTGCCGCTGGCGCCGTAGCGCACCTCGACCCTGACCACCCCCGTCCCGCCGTCCACCGCGATGATCTCGTGTCGCATCTCAAAGGGCTCGTCGGGCCCCTCCCTCTCCCGCTCCCACAGCACAGCGATCGCCGCCAGGCCGACCGCCGGCTCCTCGTAGGGGGACATCCTGTAGCTCGCCTCCTCGACGAACAGCTTCCGCAGCGCCTCGGTCCCAGAAGTCCGCCAGGCGCGCTCGTAGGCGGCGACCCAGGCCTCGACCGCTGCTCTATCGACCGCGCCCATAGCCGTCCAAGTCTCGCCGATCCGCGCCCGCGGAGGCCACATGTGGGGAAAGCGCGGATTACTACGGTGGCAGCGAGGAGAAGGCGGACCGAACCTTGCCCTACAACCGCTTATGCCGACGGTCGCGCTGCGAAGACCCACCCCCGATCGGGCGACGCTCCGTTCGTCGCTTGGCGCTCCGCGTGGGGTCGCGGGCGGGATAGCGGTCTTCCTCATCGTCTACCTCAGCTGGCTGGCGTTCCGCTGGCTACCCGGCGAACAGGAAACGGACGGCGACCTCTTCTTTCTGGCGATCGACGGCGCTGCGGTCTATCTCGCGTGGCGCGCCTCCCAGCGCTGCCGCGAAGCGCCTCGCCTGCGCTGGTTCTGGCTGCTGATGGCGCTCGCCCTCGCGGGGCAGATGGGCGGCGACCTGGTCACCTCCATCTACGACCTTGGGAGCAACCCGATCCCGTTCCCATCCCTTGCGGACCCCCCCTTCCTGGCCCTCTACCCGTTCATGTTCGCGGCTCTGCTGTGCGTGCCGCTGGCGCGGGGCACCGGAGCGCAGCGAGCGAGGGTCGCCCTCGACATGGCCATCGTGATCCTCGGCGGGACGATGGTCATCTGGCTGTTCGCGCTGGAGCCGGCGATCACCGAAGGCGGTCAGAGCCTGGGGCAGACACTGGTCTCGATCGCCTACCCGATCGGCGACGTCGTCCTGCTCTCCGGCCTCGCCGCGGTGGTGCTGAACTGGAGCCCACCCGCCTTCCGGCACTCGCTGATCCTGGTCGGCGCCGGGCTGCTGCTGTTCATCGTCGCCGACATCGCCTATGCCCACCAGGTGATCCACGACGAATACACCGGCGGCGATCCGGTCGACCTCTTCTGGATGCTCGCCATCGCGCTGTTCGCACTCGCCGCGGCGAGCCAGCGGGAAGCTGCCGGCTCGGCCGAAACGGCACGGGCCAAAGTTATGAGCGAGCACCGACCGAGCCCGGTGCCCTTCCTGGCGCTCCTGGTCGGCGGCCTGAGCCTGCTCGTCGCCCAATCTGGAAACCCGTTCTTCCCCGACGTCAGCCTCGTCCTGGCGGCGCTCGTGCTGGGGATGGCGGTCACTGTTCGCCAGTACCTGGCACAGGGCGAGACCCTTCATCTGCAGAGGGAACTGCAGGGTGCGCACGACCAGCTCGCCCAGCTCGCCAGCCTCGACTCCCTCACCGAGATCGCCAACCGCCGCGCGATCGACGGGATCCTTGGCCACGAGGTGCGCAGAGCGCAACGCTACGGACGTCGTCTCTCGGTCCTCTTCTTCGACATCGACCACTTCAAGCGGGTCAACGACCGCTGGGGCCATCCGGTTGGCGATCAGGCGCTGAAGGAGTTCGCCGCGATCGCAGGCGCCGGGCTGCGGCCGGCCGATGCGCTCGGCCGCTGGGGCGGCGAGGAGTTCCTCGCCGTGCTCCCGGAGACCGGGCGGGCGGAAGCCATGCAAACGGCCGAGCGCATCAGGGTCGAGGTCGAACGCCATCGTTTCTCCTACGAGAACGACGCCCGCCTCACCTGCTCGATCGGCGTCAGCAGCTACGAAGACGACGTCGCGGACCCGTCCACCCTCCTCGATCGGGCCGATGCGGCGATGTACGCGGCGAAGCGAAGCGGGCGCAACCGGGTGGCGGCGGCGGGCTGACCGGCAACTACCAGCGACGTCTCGCGCCGAACAGCTCCTGCGCGTATCCGGCAACCGAGACCGGCGACATGAAGAGCTGATAGGCCAGCAGGTAGCCGAGGTAGCCGAGACGGTTTTTGCGGACCCTCAGGCCGACCTCCTCGAAGGATTGCCGGCTGAGGTGGAACATGATCCCCGAGAGCGCGATGTTGAGGGGGAGGACGGCGAGCGTCATCGGCCCGACGATCGCGAAGTTGCCGAACAGCGCGAGCACGATCCCGATCGGGAAGGCGATCGAGTAGACGAGGTCGATGTAGGGAAAGATGAAGTTGACCAGGACCGCGTGGACGTTCGAGCGACCCCCGGCCAGCAGCGCCCCGCCGTGCTCCCGCAGCCCCTCGATCATCCCCCGCGCCCAGCGCCGCCGCTGGCGTGCGAAGGCCCTGGCTGTTTCGGGCGCGCTGGTGAAGGCGATCGCGGTGCGCTCGTAGCCGACCCGGCCGCCCTCGCGCATCATCGCCCAGGTGAGGACGATGTCCTCACCGATCCGGTCGGGCCAGCCGCCGACCTCGTCGAGGGCCGCGGCGCGGTAGACGCTGAAGGCGCCCTGGGCGACCATCGTCCCCTGGAACAGCCCCTGCTGGCGCTTCACCGAGGCGATCCCGAGGAAGTAATCCCACTCCTGCGCGCGGGTGATGAAGTTGCGCCGCGAGTTGCGGACGAAGACCGCGCCGGCAACGGAGACGGTGTCCGGCGGGGAGATCAGCAGCCGGGCGACGATTCGCTCCATCGCCGTGGGCATCGGCAGCGTGTCGGCGTCGACCGTCGCGACCAGCGGCGTCCGCACCAGCTTCAACGCGCCGGTCAGGGTGCGCGCCTTGCCGCCGTGGGGAAGCGTGACGACGGCGATCCGGGGGTCCGCGGCGGCGCGCCGGCGGGCGAGCTCGGCGGTGCGGTCGGTCGAGCCGTCGTCGGCGACGAGAATCCGGTACTCGCTCGCGTACTCCTGTCTGGCGACGTAGTCGAGCGTCTCCTCGATCGTCTCCTCCTCGTTGAAACAGGCGATCACGACGGTGAGCGGCGGGAAGTCCAGGTTGAAGCGCAGCGGCGGCGGGCGGTCGATCAGCAGCGAGGCGACCAGGTTCGCATTGAGATAGCCGGGGATGATCGCGATGCCGAAGATCACGGCCGCCGCGAGCGGCACCGTGATCGACTGGCCCAGGGCCTCGATCCAGGGGATCGAGAGCCACAGTGAGAAGCCGGCCCAGCTGAGGGCGATCCCGATCACCAGCGCCAGCTTGAGGTGAAGCCCGACGTAGAGCCCGCGACGTTCCTGCGGCGTGCGCTCCAGCTCCTTGACGCCGAGATCGGGCGCGAGCGTGAGGTGAGGCGTGGGCCGCGCCTCCTCGCTCGGAAGAGTCGGCTGTGCTTGCGAGCCGGGCATCTCCCCCACCGAATCGACCCCTGCCAACACTGCCTTGACCTCCTCCCGCCCGGTCTGCGGGAAACCACTGACCGCAGGCACGGGGTCGTGCCGATGTGGCTTGCACGCAGGCCTGAGAACTTTGGGCAGATGAGCGACGCGCCCGCGCAGACAGGACCGGCTGCGGCGGAGGTCGTCGTCCTCGGCGGCGGCTTCGGGGGGCTGGAGACGGCCTTCGACCTGCGGATGCTCGCCGGGGACCGGGCCCGCATCACCCTGGTCTCCGACCGCGACTACTTCCTCTTCAAACCGAACTCGATCTACGTCCCGTTCGGGCTCGATCCGGAGAAGCTGAAGGTGCCGCTGGCGAAGCCCGCCGCCCGCAAGGGGATCGAGCTGGTCGAGGCGCGAGCGGAGGGGATCGACCCGACCGCGCGCCGGGTCCAGGCCGGTGGCCGCGAGATCCCCTACGACTTCCTCGTCGTCGGAACCGGAGCCGAGATGCGGGCCGAGGAGGTCCCGGGGATGGCCGAGCACGCTGTCACGCCCTGGACCCCGGTTGAGATGCTGCGCCTGCGCGCCGGCTTCCAGGGGCTGCTCGACGCCGCCGGCGAGCGGCGCCGCCAGCGGGTCCTCTTCCTGATCCCACCCAACAACAAGTGCGCCGGGCCGCTGTATGAGATCGGCCTGATGCTCGACACCTGGCTGCGGCGCAAGGGGGCGAGGGAGAACACCGAGATCACCTGGTCGACGTGCGAGACGTCCTACATCCAGGCATTCGGCCCGCGCCTGCACGAGGTGGCCGCGGCCGAGTTCGAGCGGCGCGGGATCGACGGGCACACCGACTGGGTCGCCGAGCGAGTGGAGGACGGCGCTGTCCACTACGCCAACGGCGAGCAGCTGGAGTACGACCTGCTGGTCGCCTTCCCGCCCTACATCGCCTCCACTCCCTTCCCCGGCCTGCCGGCCGACGACCGAGGCTTCCTCCTCACCGACCTCGCCAGCAGGCGGCTGCTCGATCACCCCGAGGTGTTCGCCGTGGGTGACGCCGGCGACTTTCCGGTCAAGCAGGCCTTCCTCGCCTTCCTCCAGGCCGACGCCGCCGCCGACCACCTGGCGGCCGAGCTGCTCGGCCGCCTGCCCGAGCTGAACTTCGACCCGGTCAGCATGTGCGTGATGGAGCAGTTCGACAAGGCGACCTTCGCCCAGGTGCCGCTGCGGCTGACCGGCGACACGGCGCGGCCGATCGAGGTCCGCCCGGATGCCGACGGCGACTATCGCGTCGGTTCCTCGAAAGCGTGGCGGGCCGGGAAGAAGATGCTCGGCCTCTCGGTCCCATGGCGCTTCAGCCGCGGTGAGCCCTTCCACGGCGGCAACTTCTGGCGTGGCATGGACGCCGGGCTGAAGGCGATGTCCGGCGTGCTCGCCAAATAGAGCCTCAACGTTCGGCGCCTAGACTTCCTGGGTGACGATGTTGCGACGCCTCGCGCCTCCGATGCTGATCGCCACCGCGGTGGCGGTGCTGTGCGCAGGCGTTGCCTCCGGGGAGTTGAGTCAGAGCGGCGACCTCCACATCGCCTTCGAGGGCGGGTTCACCCCACACTCCCTGCCGCGCTCCCGGCTCGCCCCGATCACGGTCAGCCTCTCCGGCTCGATCCGCACCACCGACGGCAGCCGCCCCCCGCAGCTGCAGAAGATGGTGGTCGCGATCAACCGCCACGGCAGGCTCTTCACCCGCGGCCTACCGGTTTGCCCGGCGGGGCTGCTCCAGTCGACGACAACGACGGCCGCCCTCGAACGCTGCGGCCCTGCGGTGGTCGGCCGCGGCCACTTCGCCGCCAGCGTCGACTTTCCGAACACGTCGGCATTCCCGGCCCAGGGCGAAATGCTCGCCTTCAACGGCCGCTCCGGCGGGCGCCGGGCTCTCCTCATGCACTTCTACATCTCGACCCCCACGCAGGCGACGCTGGTCATCCCGTTCAAGATCAGCCACCGCCGCAGCGGCGAGTTCGGGACCGTGCTCTCGGCGAGGATCCCCCTGCTCGCCGGCAACCAGGGCTACGTGACCGACATCGGCCTGACGATCGGCCGTAGATTCAAATACGACGGCAGCCGGCACAGCCTGATCAGCGCCGCCTGCGCCGCGCCGGCAGGCTTTCCGGGCGTGGCATTCGAGTTTGCCAAGGGCAGCTTCTACTTCGCCGGTGGCAAGAAGCTGACCACCTCGCTGACGCGCGACTGCCTGGTTCGCTAGCCGCCCGTGACAGGAAGGCGAGCGGCGAGGCTCGGAGCCTCGAGCCAGTCGGCGACCTCGACCGCGGTCGGCCCGGCCAGCGGCTCGGCAGGGTCGAGCCAGCGGGCGGGGCCAAGGCACCAGAGGCCGTCGTCGAGGAAGACCTCGGTGAGCAGCTCGGCGTAGGGAGCCCCGGCGTCGGCCGAGTCTCCAAAGCCGAGCAGCAGCTCCGGCCCGAGCAGGGCGCTGGCTTCGGCCCGGGCGCGGACCAGGCGGCGGTAGTCCCGGCGCTTCAGCTCGCCCTCGTGGGCAGCGAGGGCGGCGAAGATCTCCTCGAGCCGGTCGGCCCCGAAGGCGACCCCGAGGGTCGGCAGCGCCAGGCCACCCCAGAGGCCCCACATCCACCAGGGCGGTGCCTCGCCGGGCCTCTCGCGCAGGGCATCGCGGACCGCGCGGGCGACGATCTCGTGGCCGGGGTGGCGGTCGTGGGGGCTGGGAGAGACGACGACTTGCGGCCTCAGCTCCGAGATCGCCTCGGCGGCGATCTCACCCAGCGCGGCCTGCGCCGAAGCGAGGTCGTCGCCGGCCGAGATCGCCACAGGCCGGCGTGGCAGCCGCAGCTCGAATCCGGCCAGCCGGCAGGCCTCGCGCAGCTCGGCCTCGCGTCGCTGGCGCTGGGCGGGGCGGCCGAGGCCGCAGGCGAGGTTGACGACCCGCCAGCCGGCGTCGCGGAGCGCCATCAGCGTCGCCGGCGCCCCGATCAACTCGTCGTCGGGATGCGGGGAGACGTGGAGCGCGACGCCGCTCAAAGGCCGAGCCCGCCCACGCCCCGCTCGTTCCAACCGAGGTGGTGCGCCAGCTCGTGGCGCAGCGTCCGCTCGACCTGTAGGGCCAGCTGCTCGCGATCCTGTCCGAAGTCGCGTTCCAGCGTGTCGCGGTAGATGACGATCCGGTCCTCGTAGCGTTCCCGCGCGACGCCATCGCCGAAGTACTGGCCGTAGGCGCCCACCTCGGCGCCCCGGTCGGAGACGACGACCGCGAGCTTCTCCAACACCCGCTGGAATTCCTCGGGCAGCGCGTCGATCGCGTCGGCGACCAGCGCTTCGAACGACGCTGGGTCAGGATCGCCTGGCACCCGACAAACCGTACTCCGGCGAGCCGGGCGCTCTGCCGAGCGACTCAGTGCGCGCGGAGGAACTCGCGAATCACGCCGACCGCCGGCGAGCGGAAGGGAAAGTAGAGGCTGGAGACGTGGCCGCGATCCGGGACGACGTAGAGGCGCGAGCGGGGAAAGCGTGCCTTCACCTGCTCCGCCTCCCTGACCGAGGTGATGTCGTCGACCTGTCCGGCGAGGATCAGGGTCGGAAACCCGCCCGACGCATGCCAGCCCGCCGGCACGGGCGG
The DNA here is from genome assembly GCA_963838035.1 of uncultured Solirubrobacterales bacterium. GTDB lineage: Bacteria > Actinomycetota > Thermoleophilia > Solirubrobacterales > 70-9 > CAVVNN01. The sequence continues at coordinate 92,300 of CAWIPM010000002.1, read as the reverse complement.
CTCGAGGCCGGGGGGCGGCGCAGGCCAGGGCAGGCAGTTGGTCAAGTGGGCGGCCGCGGAGAGCAGATACTCGCGACGGCCGAAGGGGGCGAAGCGGCCGCGCGGCAGGCGGGTGACCGAGGCGGAGAGCTGCCCGATCCGCCCCTCGAGCGGCGCGCCCGGGTCCCACAGCAGCGGGTAGTCGTTGCACTCGACCGCGATCTCCAACCCGTAGGAGAATTCGTGGATGTCGCCCTTGCCCGCAGGGCCGGGCGCGATCAGGCGGTTGAGGCGGCGCCGGTCGCCGGCGAGGAAGCGGCGATCGGCTTCGTCGAGGCTGAGGTAGGAGCGCGGGGCGAGGGTCCCCGCCTCGAGCAGGAAGGCGAGCAGCCCCTCGGTCGAGCGATCGGCGGAGTGGAAGCTCCGAACCACGCGGCGAAGGCGGAGGACCGGGTCGCCGTCGCAGGCGGGCGAGCGACGGCAGGTCACCCTCAGCCCGTGCAGCCCGGCCGGGAAGAGAGTGCGGTAGTAGGGGTCGTTCGCGGGGTAGGCGGAGTCGAGGATCAGGCCCCGCAGCGCGCCCGGGTAGCGAGCGGCGTAGGCCTGTCCGAACAGGGTTCCGTAGGAGTCTCCGTAGAAGAAGACCCTGCCCAGGCCGAGCGCCCTGCGGACTGCGTCGAGATCGGCGGCGGCTTCCGCCGTGGTGTACCCCGCAAGGCGGGGGCCGAGCCGGTTCGCGCACTCGCCGGTGGCGATGTATTCCTGGACGAGCCCGTCCTGCAGCCCGGGGCAGTCGAGGGGGTCGGAGCGCCCGGTCCCCCGCTCGTCGAAGAAGACCAGGTCACGGCGGCGCAGCAGCGGCGCCAGGACGGCGATCAACGAGCGCACGTAGGGCGCCGCCGTCGAGCCGTAGCCGGGCCCGCCGTCCATCGCCATGATCGTCCCCAGCGAGGGCCGCCCGCGGTCGGTGCGGGGCCGGATCGCGAAGGCGACCTTGGTGGCGCCGAGCGCGGGGTCGGCGCGGAGCGCCGGCACGTCGATGTGGCCGCAGCGCAGCGCTCGCGGCGGGCCGAGGAGGCAGCGATGGAGCTTCGGACTCGGCGCCGCAGCTCCCGCGGCGGCGCCCCCGCCGGCCACCGCGACGAAGAGGGAAAGCGCGCCGCACCCCGCCAGCGAGAGGACGAGCCGGAGGCGGCGGGCGCTCATCCGTTTGAAGCTAGCGGGTGGCGCTCAGAGGCGCCCGATGGTGACGATGCCGGCCACACAACTCACCGCGAGCAGGGCCAATGCCACGTTCTCCCTGCCTCGCTTGGTCAGCGTGTACTCGATCAGATCGTCAAGGCGATAGCGATCCATGCCCTTGTAACACACGTCACACAGATTCAATGCGGCGAAATGCGGTCCCACAGCCACGGATTCCGAGCCCCGGCCCATACTGGCCAGCCAGCCAGTAGGATCCCCCGCCGATGGCCGAGGAGACCGTGGCGACGAAGCTCAGCAACCTCGAGGACGTGCTCGTGACCGAGCCCGAGCACTGGCCCGACGGCCCGCCCCACGCGCTGTTCAAGCAGCTGCGCCAGGAGTGCCCCGTCCACTGGACCTCCCGAATCACCGAATTCCCGCAGTCGGCCGGCTACTGGTCGGTGACCACCGCCGACGATGTCCACACCGTGAGCCGGGACTGGGAGACCTACTCCTCCGAACGCGGCGGGGTAACCCTGATCACCGAGGTCTTCCCGCTCGAGCTGGCGCAGGCGATGTTCATCGGCATGGACCCGCCCAAGCACGACCGGATCAAGGCGCTGTTCCAGGCAGGCTTCACGCCGAAGCGGATCGCCGCCCACGAGGATGCGATCAGGCAGATCGTCGCCGGGGTGCTCGACCGCCTCGACGGCCGCGAGACCTGCGACCTGGTCACCGACGTCGCCCAGCCCGCCGTCGCCCGCGTGATCGGCAGCTTCATGGGCATCCCCGAGCGCGACGACGCGATCTGGGCCGAGCTGATGAACTCGACCCTCGGGGCCAGCGATCCCGACCTCAACCCACGACGGCATCGAGGGGGCGATCGAAAAGAACGTCCCCGAGATCTTCAAGCGCTGCGGCAGGATGATCGCCGAACGGCGGGAGCGCCCCACCGACGACCTCACCAGTGTCCTCGTCCACGCCGAAGTGGACGGCGAAAGGCTCGAGGAACACGAGATCGTGATGGGCTTCTTCCTCCTCGTCGCGGCCGGCAACGACAGCACCAAGGCGACCTACGCCAGCGGCATGAGGGCGCTGATCGAGCACCCGGACCAACGCCGGCTGCTGCTCGAGGACCCCTCGCTGATCCCCGGCGCGGTCGAGGAGTCGCTGCGGATGTACCCGGCCTTCGCCCACTTCCGGCGCACCGCGACGCGCGACGCCGTGCTGGGCGGCAAGCAGATCCACGAGGGCGACAAGGTGGTGATGTGGTACGCGTCCTCGAACCGCGACGAGACCCGCTACGAGGACCCCGACAGCTTCGACGTCCTCCGCAATCCCGAGCACCAGGCCTTCGGCGCCGGCGGACGCCACTTCTGCCTCGGCACCGCCCTGGCCAGGCTCGAGCTGCGGATCCTCTTCGAGGAGACCCTCGCCCGCTACCCCGAAATGGCTCTTGACGGCGACCCGAGGTTCGTCGAATCGGCCTTCCTCAACCAGCTGAAGACCCTGCCCGTCAGGCTCTCGCCGTAGTTCGAATCCTCCCGGGCCGCTAACGAATCCGGGTATGGATCCGGCAGGCCTGCCGGTGTCCGCTGTCAAACCAGCAGTGGTCGTTCACCCAGTGGATCGTGTACCGGTCGCGCCAGACGACCGTGTTGCGGGAGATGGCGAAGTAGACGGTGATCGTGCCGAAGTAGTCGTTACCCCCCTGGTGCCACGACACCCCGCATTTGACCTTTACCCGTTCGGCTCGCACGCACCTGATCCGCTTTCCGAGGCCGCGGAGAAAGCGGCTTCGGAAGTCCTGCTCGAGACCCAGGCCGCTGAAGTACCTGGCCCGGGCGAACGACATCTTCGGCAGGTGCGCCTTCGGGGTAGAGATCGCCGGTTCGGGGCCTCCGGATTCGACGGCCGCAACCCAGCTCGCAACCCAGGCGGACACCCGCTCCACGCGCGTGAATATGTTGGGGAACGAAGGGCTGCAGCGGGGCCCGCCGATGCTCGTGATCCCGACCTCCACCGGTAATCCGTCCGCGCCGCGGGCGATCGCCGGCCCGCCGCTGTCGCCGTGGCACGCGCTGACCGCGTACCCGGGGGAATCGATCGCGCAGAGCTGACTCGTCGAGGAATAGAACGGGTAGTAATTCGCGGTCAGCTGCCTGCAGTATCGCGGGCGCTGGATGACCGTCCTCGCCGACTGAAGGGCGGCTGGAGCTTCCTTCGCCTTCGGGCTGACCAGCCCCCAGCCGGAGATGGATACGCGGGTCCGTGGCTTGAGCAGCGCCCGGTCGGACGCCGACGCCAGGCGCAGAGCCGGGGCCGTGACGGGGCTGGACAGGATCAGGATGCCCGCGTCGCCGCGCAGGGTGGCCGGGCTGAATCCGGGGTAGACCACGGCCTGCGAGACCAGGGAGACGTCTTTCTGCTGCACCTGGCTGATATCCGCGACTCCGGTGGCGACGGCGTAGCCGGAGGCCGAATAGACGGTCGACGATTCGAGGTCCTCAACGCAATGGCCGGCGGTGAGAACGACTCTCGGCGCGACGACGGTTCCCGTGCAGCCGAAGACGTGGCCTTCGGCATCTTCGCCCTCGATATCCGCGAGCCAGGGAAATTCATCGATCGAAGCCGAGTGGCCCCCGATGACCGAGGAGTGAGCGGTTGCCGGAACAGGACCAGCGTCAGCTGCGGCTGCCGCGGACGGCCCGGCGAGGGCAGGGGCAGCTCCGATGAGCACAATCGCAACCGTGGCCAGCCGCCGCTTCATCGCTTCCTCTCCGGCATAGATCTTCCGATCCTATGCCTGTCTCGTCGTAGAGTCTCCGTGCATGAACACATCTCAAGGCGAAGAGGGTCGAGATCTTCGAAGCGGCGTCGCCGTCGTCACCGACAGCACGACCTACCTCCCCCCCGGTCTGATCGAGCGCTGGGGGATCCACCAGGTGAGCCTCTATGTGGGGTGGGGCGGCGATCTCCGGCCCGAGCCCGAGTACGACCTCGACGCCTTCTACGCACGGCTGCGCGACTCCTCGGAGCTCCCTTCGACCTCTCAGCCCTCGGTGGGCGACTTCCTCGCCTGCTTCGAGCCGCTCGCCGGCGCCGGCCGCGATGTCGTCTCCGTGCACATCGCCGGCGGCCTCTCGGGCACCTGCGAGAGCGCCCGTGAGGCGGCGCTGGTAGTCGCCGACAAAGGGCTTCCGGGCCGAGTCGAGGTCGTCGACGGCCAGACCGGGGCCGGAGGGCTCGGCTGCCTGGTGATCGGCGCAGCCCGTGCCGCCGAGCAGGGCCTTGGGCTGGACGAGGTGGTCGACGCGGTCCGCCAAACCCGCCAGGGGCTCGAGATGTGGTTCTGCCTCGACACCCTCGAGTACCTGCGGCGCGGCGGACGGATCGGGGCCGCACAGGCCCTGCTGGGCTCCGCGCTGAAGATCAAGCCGATCCTGACCTTCGGCACGGAGATCACGCCGGTCGGCCGGGTCCGGACCCGGCGCCGGGCACAGGAGCGGATGACTGACTATCTGCACGAGCTGAAGGACCGTGGGGCCGGCGACTGGTTCGTGCAGCACGCCCAGTCCCCCGGCGACGCCGATGCGCGGGTGGCGGAGGGCACCACGATCTTCGGGAAAGAGCCGCTCTTCTGCACCCAGGTCGGCCCGGTACTCGGGGCCCATCTCGGGTCGGGGTTGCTGGTCGGCGGCATCGGCTGCGGGCCTGGGGTTGAATCAACCCCGGATCGCGGTTAGCCTGATCAGGCCCCCTGCCACATGCGGAATCGTCCACCGGGGAAGAGGGGAAGGGATGGATCTATGAGCCCGACGCTTCGGCGCCTGCTTGTGCCGGCGGTTCTCTGCCTCGTTGCGGCAACCCTCGCGCGCCACCGCCCAGGCGGCCGATCGTCTCCTCTGGGGCAACAACAACACCAGCGCGATCTCATTCGCCAACCTCGACGGCAGCGGCGCCGGCGACCTCTTCAACGGCGCGGTGGGCCCGGCCGGCCTCGCGATCGACTCGGCGACCGGACGGCTCTACTACACCAACGAGGGCGAAAGCACGATCAAGTTCCTGAACCTGAACGGGGGCGGCGGCGGACGCTCGACACCGGCTCGGCCACGGTCGAAGCGCCGGACGGCCTGGCGATCGACCCGACGACGAGGAAGATCTTACTGGGCCAACGACGGCATCCCTGGAGCGATTTCATTCGCCAATCTCGGCGGCGGCGGCGGGAGCGACCTCAACACCAGCGGGGCGACGCTTGAAGGGCCATCCGGGGTCACGATCGACTCCACCACGGGGCGGCTGTACTGGGCAAACTACAATGACCCCTCGATCTCCTTCGCCAATCTCGACAACAGCGGCGGAGGCGGCGACCTCGCGACGCCGGGAATCACTCCCAGTGGCCCCGCGGGCGTGGCAATCGACCCGAACTCGGGGACGATTTACTGGGCCGAATACGGGGGTAGCAACATCGGCTTCGCGAAGCTCGACGGGAGCGGCGGCGGGGCGCTGTCTACACCGGGGGCGTCCGTGATCGGAGCCTGGGGGCTGACGATCGATCCCGCTGCGGGCAAGGTCTACTGGGCCAACAACACCGGCGGCGACCTTGAGGTCGCCGCGCTCAACGGCAGCGGAGGCGGGCCGGTCTCCACCTCCGGCGCCACCCTTGACGGTCCCTCGTTCCCGATCCTCCAGCAGACGCCGGCCAGCACCGGGGGGCCGGCGATCAGCGGCGGCTCTCTGATCAAATCGACGCTCTCGTGCTCGCAGGGAAGCTGGGCCCCCGACCTCTTCGGCGCCCTGCTCTACCGGGCGCCGCAGACGTTCGCCTTCCAGTGGAGCCGCGACGGCGCCGACATCTCCGGCGCCACAAGCGACTCGATCACGGCGACAAGGGAAGGCCAATACAGATGCCGGGTGACGGGGAGCAACCAGGCGGGCTCGGCCACGCTGACCAGTGGTCCCCATGCGATCGGCCCACCCGACTTCGGCACGGCGCTCTTCGACGGCAAGAAGCTCTTTCTGCGGGTCGAATGCCCTGCGCTTCAGGCCCAAGTGCATCGGCAACGCGGTCGGCACGACGGTCAAGAAGCGCTGCACCCGCAGCCACGGCCGCCGCCACTGCGTGCCGGCCGAGCCGATCACCGCCTCGGCCTCGGCGAAGCAGAGGCCAGGTAAGTGGAAGGTTGTAATGCTCAAGGTGAAGCCGAAGTTCAAGGCAGCGGTGGCGAAGATGGCCAAGCGCTCGAACAAGAAGCTGCTCTACGTGCGACAGACGATCCACTCCAAGCGGTTCAAACACGGCCTTCCCCAGGCCGTGTTCCACATCTACCGGGTGCGGACGGCCAACTAGCTACCCCCCGCGGCCTTCCTGCTCGTTCCAGTGGGCGCGAACCCGACGGCCGACCCCGATCAAGAACGCCAGGTAGGCGAGCCAGAGGACGAGCAGCAAGACATTGCTCAGGAGGCCCATTGACGAGCAAGGATAGTTGTGTTCAGCCGCTCAGCCCCCGGGCCACGGCGACCACGATCAGCACGAGCGCGACCGCGCCAAGTGTCTTGCGCAGTCCGTTGACTCCGCTCGAGGCCTCCTCGTAGGCCCAAACCGTAAGCGCGACGTAGAAGACCGCGCGTGCGACGTCGTTGACGGCGCCGGCCTCGCCGGTGAGCCGAGCCACAACGAACGCTGCCAGCGCGACCCAGAGGGGCGGATTGGGAAACTGGCCGACCGTGTAACCACGGAACTTGAGGTCGCGGGGCACTGCGGCAGCCTAGATGCTCGGCCGTTCGCCACTCGCGCGGTCCGCTGGGCCACGGCCCCGGAATCCGGGATCGTTGACAATCGTGCGGTGAGCATGGCGGACCTGCACGAGGAGGAGATCGAGTCCCGGTATGAGGCGACGCTTGCCGTCGGGCTCGTGATCGGGCTGCAGGTTACGCTCGCGCTGGTCAGCCTTGCAGGCGGTTGGAAGCTCATCGGGCTCCCGGGATGGGTCTGGCTGATCCCGGTCGTGCCCGAGGCGGCGCTGTTGCTGGCGCTCGCGTGGTCGGTGCCCCGGCATCGCCTCGAGCAGGCGGGCCACCGCCGCACCGTCGCGCTCGCACTCGTCGGCGTGATCACCGCAGCCAACGTGCTCGCGCTCGCCGCTCTCATCGCGTCGCTGCTGAGCGCGCAGGAGAAGAGCGGTGGGGAGTTGCTGCTGAAGGGCGCGACGATCTGGGCCACGAATGTGGTCACCTTCGGCCTGCTGTTCTGGGAGCTCGATCGCGGCGGGCCGATGCGCAGGAGCGCACCGAATCCGCCGCCTCGGGATTTCCAGTTCCCCCAGGACGAGAATCCGACACTCGCCAGGCCGGGCTGGCGCCCGGGACTCTTCGACTACGTGTACGTCTCGTTCACCAACGCCATCGCGTTCAGCCCGACGGATGCAATGCCGCTGACCCGGCGCCTGAAGATGCTGATGCTGGCCGAGTCGGCGGTCTCAGCGACGACCGTGCTGCTCGTTGCTGCACGGGCCGTGAACATCCTGCGCTGACCGACGCGCGGCGAACGAGCTGATCGGTCCTCAACCGCGCAGCGCTGTACGAAGGAGCTGCTGGACGACATCGAGCGGCCGGCTCGGGATTTCGGCCGAGGGCGACGCGCCGGGATGTGCGCGCGCGATCCTCACCCGGAGGGCGCGTGGGCGGACCGTGAACCGCAGCGGCGGCTCGAGGAGCACCGACTCGCCGTCGACGCCGGCCGCGACCGGCCCGTCGGCCTCGACCTCCAGCTGCTCGACCACCAGCTCGCGAATGCGGGTGGCCGCGGACTCCTCCCCTGCCGTCGGCGGGCGAAAGTCGACCACCCCGAGGACACCGCGATCCAGGCGCGGCCTGGTGCCCGAGCCGAGGGTGGTTCCCAACCTGTAGGGATTGTTCGAGACCAGAACCAGCGCCGTGCTGCGCTGCTCGGCGCCATCGGCATCCCGCCAGCGCAGCTCGGCCCCACCGCCGCCGGGCCCAAGTGTGTCGGTCAGCGTCTCCAGCAGGGTCCGAAGCTTCGATCCCCGGTACTCCTGACGGCTCACCGCCTCGGCGTAGACGCCGAGTGAGACATTGTTGACGAAGACGCGCCCGTTGACCTCGGCCAGGTCCACCTGACGCTCGCCCCCGTCGGTGAACGCCTCGAGCGCCCCGATCACGTCTTCGCGGTCCACCCCGAGGTCGAGAGCAAAGTGGTTGCGGGTCCCGGACGGGATGCAGGCGTAGGCAAGCCCGTGCTCGGCCGCGATCGCCGCGACCACTGCCTGGGAACCGTCGCCGCCGGCCATCGCCAGGGCGTCGGCTCCGCGCCGCACCGCGCCTCGTGCCAGCTGCTCGAGATCGTCTCCGGGCGCCATCTCGATCGTCTCGATGCCGCGCCCGCGAGCCTTCTCCACCAAGCCCGTCCGCCCCGCCCTGCCGTCCCCCGAACGCGGGTTGACGAAGAGGACCGGGTGGATCGGATTCGGCGCCGGCGGCAGGGAGCGAGCCGGGCGGAACGCGGCGCGGGCGCCGGCGAGCGCCACCGCGAAGGCCCCGATGACCAGCGCCATGACGAGGCCGTTGCCGTTGCCCGCCATCACCGCCGCGGCGGTGGCGATGAGGATCAGGACCGCTGCCGCTGCCGCGACCCGCCTCGCGCCTCGGCGCAACACGCCATACCAGGCCACAGCCAGGGCGGCGATGACGCAGCCGAGGACGACCACGCCGGCGGGAAAGTCGACAACGAAGGCGTAGGTCGCTGCGCCCAGCGAGGCGCCACCGCCAAGGATCGCCGCGCCGGCCCCCAGGCGACGGCTCATATCATCGCCCGATGGCCGAGTGGCTCAGCGAGGCAAAGGCGCTCGACGCCGCCGTCTACGAGGCGATCGCCGCCGGCGAGACGCCCACACTTGACATCGCCATGCGCGGCCTCTCCCGCGCCGCCGACCAAAGCAAGCTCTGGTTCGCGACGGCGGCCGCGCTGGCGCTCCTCGGTGGCTCGGGCGGACGCCGGGCGGCTCGCACCGGCCTCGCCTCCCTGGGCATCGCCTCCGCCTTCGCCAACCTCTTCGCCAAGCCGCTGAGCGCCCGTCGGCGCCCGGCGAGGCAGGAGGCCGATGAGCTCGCCGGCCGCCACGTCCAGATGCCGCGCTCCAGCTCCTTCCCCTCCGGCCACACTGCCTCCGCCTTCGCCTTCGCCACCGGCGCCGGCAATGCGCAGCCGATGCTTTCGGCGCCGCTGCGGGCCCTGGCGACGCTGGTCGGATACTCCCGCGTCCATACCGGGGTCCACTATCCCGCAGACGTGCTCGCCGGAGCGTTCATCGGGGTCAGCGCAGCGGAGCTGACCGACCGCCTGCTCAACCGCTGAGCGCCCGCGCCGCCGTTGTCACCGCTCTCAGTGATGGCCATGGTCGTGGCGGCGAACCGTGAGCCAGGAGTGCCAGGTGATCCTCAGGATGACGGCGGTGATCGCGAGGCCGATCAGTGGGTCGGCGATCGGCACGCCGAGCGCGACGGCCGCGGCGCTGGCGACGACCGCGAGGCTGACATAGGAGTCGGCGCGCGCGTGGTTGCCGTCGGCGATCAGCGCCGGGCTGGAGAGGCGACGGCCGGCCCCGGTGCGGATGATCGCCGCGACCCAGTTGCCGGCGAACCCGAGCATGCCGGCGCCGGCGAGGGCGAGCAGGTTGGTCGGAACGCGGGGGTGGATCAGACGTGAGACCGCCTCCACCCCGGCGACGCAGGCCGAGACGAAGATCGCGAAGACGACGAAGAGCCCCGCAATCCGCTCCGCCCGCTCGGATCGCAGCAGGAAGGCGATGCCGAGCGGGATCGCCGTGGCGGCGTCGCCGAAGTTGTGGATCAGGTCGGCGAGCAGCGCGACGCTGCCGGTGAGCAGATACAGCGCCAACTGAGCGAGGGCGGTGACACCCAGGACCGCCAGCGAGAGCCCGACCGCCTTCAGCCCGTCGCGCGAGCGTTTGATGCTCGGATCGATCAGCCCGTGGCTGTGGCCGTGACCCCGCTCGCCCCCCACCGGCGCATACCCGGTGCCGGCGCTCACCCGATTGCCTCCAAATCGGTCACCGGGCAATTCTCTCGCATCCGAGTGCGATCACCGGCCTCCTCAGCCGGTCTGAGCCTGAACGATGGTCCATCCGGCGATCTCCCGGGACGCCCTTGGCCAACCGGTCCTCGCCCCTTGAAGCTGCGGACCGAGTGGTTGAGTTGCGGTGATGCGCCGCTCCGCGCCGGCAATTTGATCTCCGCGACGTGCTTCTATCCGTCACGACCAAATAGGCGGAGGAGGTACTTTGATGAAGATCGAGTTCGTCACAAGCGTCGCCGTAATCACGCCCGATCCCGCGCAGTCTCTGCGGCTCTACGTCGACACGCTCGGGCTTCCGCTCTCTGACGGGGGCGGCGGTTACTTCCACAGCGAACAGGTAGCGGGAGTCAAACATTTCGGCGTCTGGCCGCTGTCCCAGGCTTCCAAGGCGTGCTTCGGCGACGAGCAGTGGCCCGAAGACGTCGCTGTCCCCCAGGTCAGCATCGAGTTCGAGGTCGCCGACCGCGCCGCTGTCGATGCCGCGTCGAAAGAGCTGGTGGCCGCAGGTTATGAGCTCTTGCACCCGGTTCGAGAGGAGCCATGGGGACAGACAGTCGTGCGACTGCTTTCGCCCGAGAGTGCGATCGTCGGAATCTCCTACGCCCCGACGATGCACCGGGAGGCATAACTTTCGGCGGTGGGCGCCGGGGTCGGCGGACATAAAGGGGCGGATTGGTTACGAGGGGCGGCAACCCCACTGGGCAAGCGAATTCATGCGCCTCCGAGAAAGGACCAGGGTGGCGTTGAGGAGGCTCGGCTCATTGCGGAAGACCTCCTGCCGTTCGAGCATTCCGGCTTCGATCAGAGCGGCGATCCGCCGATAGGCGGCGGTGCGCCCCACGCCGAGCGCCGTCATCACGTGCTCGATCGAGACGATGCCTGGCCCTCGTGCCAACTCCCTTTATGAGGTACGCGCCCGCCGAGGTCCTGAACTCGACCTTGAAGCCGTGGGTCCGCAGCGCCCGTATCGCCACATGGCGATCAGCGATCACCGCGCCGATGCGCAGGCGACGTACGTAAGGCGTCGGGTCGCTCGCGCGCCCGTCCAGGACTGCATAGGTGCCTCGCAGCTCAGCCGGAGTGAAGTGTTCGAGCCATCCGTCCAGCTCGATCGGCGCTCTTGGTGAGCGCCAGAGCATGTAAGAGCCGATACCCGCGTAGGCGGCGATGTGACCACTGCGCGGCGGGTGCTGGAGGGCGTAGTCGATCAGTCGCCGTTCCAGGATCGGCTCGTTGCGCGGTGGACCTACCGCAATCGCCCAGGTCGCCGCCGCCCCGACCGAGCCGGAGAGGGCGAGGGCGATCAACGGCAGGGGAACGCTCATCCGCCTGACGTCGGGGGCGAGCGTGGCGATCGCCAGGGCGATCACCGGCCCCACGAAGACGATGTTGCGCAGCGAGGCGATGGCGAGCGCGAGGAAGGCGAGGGCAACGAGGGCAGGCGTCAGCGCGGGCGAGGCGCGCCTCCTCATCCAGAGCCAGGCGAAGAAAGCCGCCGCGATGCCGAGATAGGCGATCGCGAGCGGCGACTGGAGGGCCGGGCGCCACTCCGAGCTGGCCAGTGAGATCGCAGAGTTGCGGAAGCTCGCCAGGTAGGAGAAGAGCTCGTCGCCAAGCGGCGTGGCGACCAGCGCCATGCACGCTGCGAGGACTCCGGTCATCGCCAGCAGGCCGATGCGGTGCAGGGCGACGGCGTTCAGGGCCCCCAGCTTGCGCTCGAGGACGAGGCCGCCCGCCACGATTCCGAGCAGCAGCAGGCCGGCCACGAAACCACCGTGCAGGTTCGCCCAGAGCGCGAACAGGGCCAATGTCGCGGGAACCGCCCAGCGAAGTTGCACCGCTGGCGAGGACTGCGACTCCCGTAGCCAGGCGAGGACGAGGATGACGACGAGTGCCGAGAAGGCGAGCACGCTGAACCCGGCCGCACGCGGGTGGACGATCACCCAAAGCCCCGGGCAGTAAAGGATCGCGAGGGCGATCATCATCCCGATGCCCTTGCGGCGGCAGAGCCAGAGCAGCAGGCCCAGCGGCAGGGCCAGCAGCCCGGCGTAGGCGACGGTTAACCCGGTCACGCCTACCCAGCGGGCGAGCTGATAGACGAACAGCTCCTCCAGCCACTGCTGGTTCAGCCAGGGCTCACCGTGGGCGATCGTCTGGAAGGGGTCTACGCTCGCGAGCCCGTGCCCGGCGATGAAGCGCCCGCTCGCGAGTTGAAGGTAGAGGTCGCCGTCGCGGCTTCCATCGAGGCAGAGCATCAACGTCGCCGCGAGCAGCGTCAGGGCGCCGATCAGCGCCGGGGTGCGACCGATGTGCGGGAAGGGGATGCGAGGCAAGCTGGCCAGGGACGAGGACTACTATCAGTCAAGTCTCACGCGTATAGGGAGGCTTCCCACCCTACGCTGAGGCTCGCTGTCCGCACGCTTAAGGCGTTGTAAAGAAATTGTGAAAGCCTGAGGGGATGGACTGGTCGATCCTCCACACGCTCAACGGCTTCCTCTTCCACAACGACGGCGTCGAGGACCCGCTCGTCTTCTACGTCAACGCCTCCGAGGCGCTGTTCGCAGCGACATTGGTTGTCATTCTTCTCTTCGCTCGGGGCGAGCGGTGGTGCGATTGGCGACGGGCCGCCGTGGCGGCGATGCTGAGCGCGGGGCTGGCGCTTGCGGCCGGCGCGGTGATCGCGGCGATCGTCGACCGCGCCCGGCCCTTCGTCGCCGACCCGGGCCAGGTCCATCCCTTCATCTCCCACAGCACCGACGCGAGCTTCCCCAGTGACCACGCGACAGCCTCGTTCGCGATCGCGGTCGCGATCTTCCTGCGCCACCGCCGCTGGGGGCTCTTCGCGCTCCTCGCGGCGGCGGTCCTCTCGGTCGGCCGGGTTGCGGTCGGCGTCCACTACCCCAGCGACGTCTTCGCCGGGGCTGTGCTGGGCACGACGGCGGCCCTGGCGCTGTGGTGGCCACCGCTGCGGCGCCGGGCCGATGCCCTCTCGGACTTCGCCGGCGGAATCTGGGACGGGGCAGTCAGCAGAGGGCTCGCGATGGCCTCGCGATCCGCCGATCGCTGAAGGCAGGGCGAATCAACTCGCGTCCATCGATCAACCCCGGACTCTCACTCCGGGCTCCTCGCCCGGGAAGAGAGCGATGCAGCCCACTCCACCTACAACGCCCTGATCCGCCGGCTCGTCAGCTTTAAGCGAGCGGCCGCATGCGCGAGCTAGCCGACTCGACCCGCATCGAGCGATTCATGAGCGAGCTGGGCCACGCGGTGCAGGTCGAGAATCGGGTCTAGTTCCCCGCGCATGGCGAAATGCACTCTTTCGGGGCACCGTCGGGGCACGGCGGCGATCTCGACCTTCCACAGAATCCGAAAACCTTGCGATTGGCAGGGCTTCTCTATGGGGCGGATTGGTAACGGACGGCCGGCAACCCCGCCTTTCGAGCGGAATCACCGTTCGGCCTGCCTCCGCTCTGCCTCCGAATATCCACGAGACGCGGCGCGATGCCTCCGACGCTCTGCCCGGGTGCGATACTTGGACTGTCGCCGATGAGGGCCTTGTTTGCCATAGTCGCAGTGGTTTCCGGGCTTGCCCTCCTGCCGCAGGGCGCCTGGGCGAACGACGACAACTATGCGTGCTCCCTGACGCCGTCCGCCGGGTTCGTCAAGGCGGAGTTCGGGCTTCCTCATGCGGCGAAGCAGAAAGACTTCGAAGGAGGGACGAACGACATGGCCGGCGCGTTCAGCTCGAACTGCGTCGTGATCGCCTGGACGACGAAACCGAAACCGGGTGGCCGTCCCTTCGGGAAGCCGCCCAAATTCGTCACCCGCAAAGGATTCGCCAAGTTGTCGGTGTCGACGACGATCCAAGACACAGAAGAAGCGGGTGCGAACTGGGACCCGGAAAGCCTGCGTATTCGCAACCTTGGCATTTACAACTACCTGATCGAAAGCTGGGGAGGTCGGCAGGTCGGCTTTCCGATCTTCGGTCAGTCGGACATGCATGGCATCGAGTGGGGGCTCCTAGCCGACAATGCCGCGGGCTTTTGGGAACACGAAGAACAGGGATTCATCTCCGTCGAGGTCTCCTCGCACGGCAAAGCCGGCCAGCACCTGGCCGACCTCGCCAAGAGCATCGTGCCGAAATTCAAGCCCTAGCCGACACGAAGTCAATAGCTACCGGGCGTGTACACGCGATGCTCAGGCCAGCCGTTTCTCATGCACGGCGCGCTGCATAGTGGGGCGGATTGGTTACGGAGGCGCCGCAACCCGCTTCCTCAAGCGGATTCATCCCTCAGCCTGCCTCTGATCTGCCTCTGAGATATCGACAAGCCGGGAACCGCTGTCTCCGACAGCCCGCTTGATGCGATCGCGGGCGAGCCGACCCTGCGCGCCACGGTCCGCCACCTGGACATTGCGGGAGCTCCGCAGTCGAAGCGCGGGTTTTTCTCGGATGGAATGTTCAGGAACGCGCCATATATTCGTGACGAAGACGCTTGCATCAGGTGGCCCGGGTGCAAGGCAAAGCATGTGACGAGGAGGCGACAATGCCCACCGCAGTCAAAGATTCCAAACCCACCGCAGTCAAAGATTCCAAAGATGCATCCGGTCGCGACGGGGTTGAGAAAACCACTGAGCTGTCCGAGCAGGTGCTCACGCAGATCGAGGGGAGCCAGAAAAAAGCGATCGAGGCAGTGCGCAAGTTCATGGAGTCCGTCGATGAGGCGCTGCCACCGCACGGCGAGAACCCGTCCAGGCGGCAGAAGGTAATCGACTCTGCGCTCGAGATGTCGGAGAGGCTCGTTAAGACGCAGTACGACTTCCTGACCAACGTCGTGCACAGCGCCGGTGAGGCGCTGGGGGCATCGGGCAAGAAGGAGTAGGCCACGGCCGTGAGCCCACCCGGCATTCCCGGGATGGACCTAATAGGACACTACTCAAACCCATCGAGCGTTCTATCAGCTGCCCTTGGGGCCGCAAAGAGCAGCGCGATCGGCATCCGAAGGCGATCGAACGAAGCGCCCCGCGTGATCCAGCGTCGATTGGGCAACGGGGTCGTCCAACGGGCAATCATCAGCGTCTTTGAAGCCGCAGGACGGCCGATGCGCGTTGCTGAGGTGCATCGCGGCGTAGAGGAAAACCTCGGGATTCCTGTGTCCAGAAGCTCGATCAACTCTTGCCTCTCGCTGGGTGCACGCGACTGCGTCCGCTTCGAGCGGATTGCATCGGGTTGCTACCGACTCGCGCCCCATCGCTGAAATCACGGCTTGCGAAGCGTCGCGGAGTGAGCCGGCTGGCGATGTCGCTTCCGGCGCGAAGCGAGCGTCGCCCACTGGAGCGCGGGTGCCTGCGCTTGTCGTCCATTACGCAACTCTCGGGCTCGACGACTGGCGCACTTGTTCTTGTTTGTAAGGAGGCGTCCTGCTGCCTCGTCGGTCTCCGGCGAAGCTGGTCCGGCTCATACGTCAGTGGGTGACAACGCGGGGACGGGGTCCAGGCCAGAACCTTCAGCCACGCCTATTTGACTTCGGCCTTGAAGAACCAGCCGAACTTCGTGCTGCCTGCCGGGTCATGGCTCGTGCCCTGCAGCGTCGCGTCGGACGGTTGCATCGACGGGGACTGCCTCAGCCCCACGAAGGTCTGCAGATTCTGGAATTTGATTTGCGTTTCGTAGGTGATTCCCCCCAGACAGCTGATATGGACGGGGTAACTCAGCGCTTCGCCTTCGGGTTCTTCCACCACCGCCGCGTAGCTGTTCAGTTTCCGGGCGATCAAGAGTTCGCCATCAGGCCATGGGTTCAGATCGCCAGTCCTTTCCCCATGCCAGCTGCAGGCGCCTTCTTCGCTCACGGTGTCCTTGACCGATCCGATTGCCTTGTATTCGAATTGCCCCTTGTGCTCGTCGAAGCCCTTGAGGCGGAAGTAGAGGTCTACGGCTTCCGTGGAGTGCTTTTGCGGGAGGGGGGGTCCACCCCCGCCAGGGTTTCGAACTGAACGACGTCCCAGTTGCGGGCCACGACCGGGAGTCGCGGTCCGGGGCGGCTGTTATTTCCCTCGTGGGACTCGCTCACCCTGTGGGTGGCATCGGCTAGGGCTTTGATCTGGGAGAAGCCGAGGTCTGGTTCGTAGCCGTTGACGATCAACGAGGAGGTGGCCGACCTCCCCGGTTTGAGCCTGCCCACTTTGACCTGACGCGGATTTCCAAGTTCGTTCGTGCCGGGTGAGATGTAAACACCGGTCCTGGACGGCCCCGACGTCGCTTTGCCATGGTTGGCCGTCGTCACGCGAACTACGAACCTCTGCGCTTCCCCGCTGTGGCCGATGGCCAGGTAGGGGTCCCGGCCGAGGCCCTCGACCTTGACTTTGGTGAGCACCAGATCGGGCTTCGTCCCAGCCGCAAGCGCGGGGGCGGCGGCGAGCATGGTCGTTGCGGCGCCCAGGCAGACGAGCGCCGCGGCGAGCGCTGTTTTCCTCTTGAAGCCTCTTTCCGGCATCGGCTGTGTCGACTGTGCGGGCGTTCGCATCCAGTTCTCTCTCGGTTCTGCCTTTCGGCTTTGCGGACAAAGGAGCCAGGCGCAGGCCTGGCGCAGGCCCCCATCCGCCTCTGTTCGCGATTGCTCGACGATAGGTCACTTGACGCTGCCGGGCAAGGGTGAACCCTCGCTGGGCACTTGACCGGCGGGCTGGGTTTGCGGTCCTATCGGGCAGAAAGTTCGACATCAGCTCGCCCGAACGTAAGCGACCACCGGGGCCCTTCCACGAAAGACCCCCCTTCGGAAACGGCATCAGCGCTGGCGACCGCGCGGCCGAGATGCTCGGATTGCCTGCGTGAGCGGTGGTCCGAACGCCGCTCGACGAGATGATCGGAATGGACGAGGGGCAGGCCTGAGCGCTGTAGCCGCGCGGACGCCCGCTCGCGCGGTGGGAGCGGGCGTCTGGACAGCTACCAACGCGCGCTCGAATGTCGTCCGAACGCGCCGGCGGATGGCTGGCACACGCTCGCTTCCGTGGCAGATTACGGGTGTGTCCAGGCTACCGTCCGTCAGGATCTCATCTCGTCTAGACCGAGACCGAACTGGCAGTCGGTCGGGAGTGCCGCAATCACACGGAGGCGAAGCGAGGAATTCGGCCTGTGAACCCACGATCGTAAGCCTGAGGCTCTTTGGCTGGGAAGTTTGGCCAGCGGCGGGTGGCCGGAGTGGGCGATGACACCTCGCTTGACTGTCTGGCCAGCCCTCAGATCGCCTTAGCGGTGTACTTGGAGGTCCCGTTGCAGGTGTCGGAGGTGCTGAATTCGGTGATCACCTTGCCGCTCTCATGCCCCTTCTTGCCGAACTTGCCGGTGATCTTCACGAAGCCCTGGTGCTGGTGGGTGGGGGCGAAGTAGATCGGCAGCTTCGCCGTGAAGGTGCCCTTGCTCGAGACCTTCGCCGTCGCCTTCTGGACTTCGCCAAAGCCGCCGCCTTCGCAGTAGACCGGGTAGCCGCTCGGCAGGCTGAAATCGTGAACCTTCTTGCCGTTCTTGGAGACCTGGAAGCTGATCGGGAAGGTGATGTTGGCCCCAGCGAGGCGTTTGACCGACCCGGAGTAGGTCTTACCCTTGGCGGGGTGGGCCGCATTGGCGCTGACGGCGCCAGCGACGAGCGCTGCGATCAGGACGAGGAGTCCGCAGGAGACCGCGACTCGAGGGCTGTGGCGGACCTTCATGGCGCTCCTCCTGTCTCTGGCTCAACGGGTGGCGGCTCTTTGAGCCGCTGGACGAGACCGTCAGAGGCTATCCCATCCGAACTGCCCCAAAGGATAGTAGCGGCGGGTGAGCGCTCATCATCAAAGAGTGCCGCCGCGGGCTGGCTAAGGGATCACTGCGAGCCTCGCAGGGAACAGTGACGACGCGAGTCAAGGCCGATGCCCCCGGGTGGCGGGCGCAGCAGCGGTCTCGGCTTTCGCCGGACCGCTGCGCGGTAGATCAGGACGCTGACGATCGCCGTCCAGATCAAGGTCCCCAGCAGGGCCGGAAAGATCAGGTGTGGGCAGGGCCCTTTCGAGGCTTCCCGCATCCATGCGGCCCGCTCCACGCCGCTGGCGATCTGGGAAGATTGGCCTCGCCGCTGCCGCTGGCCCTTGTGGCTGCCAACGATTCAGGAGGCCATCTTGTGAAACGCGCCTACGTTCTGCTGGTCTTCGTTCTACTCGTCGCTCTCGCGGTTTCGACGTTCGAAAGTCCTGCCCCGTCAGCACATGCCGCCAACTTTCGCTCCGTCTACCTGCGGAAGACAACACTGGGCAAGATCTTGGTCAACACGGCCGGCACCACGCTGTTTGAGTTCTCGAAAGACACTCCGAAGAAGGACACCTGCGTCAAGCAGGCCGGTTGCATTACGTCCTGGATTCCGCAGGAAGCGACCGGCAAGCCGACCGCAGGCCCAGGCGTCCACACCTCCCTACTCTCGACAATCAAGGTCCTGGGCGAGCGGCAGCTCACCTATGCCGGCCATCCGCTGTACATCGACATCGCCACCACCAAGCCCGGGGAGACCTCCAAGGTCGGTACCAAGCAGTTCGGTGGGAAGTGGTACGCGATCAATGCCAAGGGACGCGCTGTGAAGTAGAGCCGCGCGATGCGGCAGTCGGCAGGCGTGGTGGACGGGCAGCGCTTCTCCTTCGCGCGAAGGGAGCACTCTGCGAGCCAGTCAGTCGGGCTCCCTCTGTTCGTCCTTTGCGGGCATGTCACGACGCGCATCGACGCGCTCGCAACCACCGCGAAAGCAGGTGACAGGACGCTCTCTCGACGTAACGTCAACGCCGCCTGCCATCTGCGGGCGCACTGACCACACCCGATCAGGCATCGTTTCGATCCACCGGTGCCTTCGCGGCTCCCAGGGCACCAAAGGCTCACCAGCCCGGCTACCAGCGTGACGAGAAAGATCTGGCCAAGCAGCATCTCGAGGACCGCGAAAGACTGGCCAAGCGTCCCCGGCCGGAACCAAGCTGCCGTAGCCCGTCGTCGTCAGGGTCGTGTAGCTGAAGAAGAGGTAGTCGCTGGCGCGCGCATGGGCTACGCCGGTGAAGAAATCGCTGTGGCTCCAGCGACCGACTGCGAAGTACAGGAACCCAAACAGAAGACCGAGGATCGTGAAGACGCTGATCGCGCCGAGGATCGTGCGGAACTCGACCCGGCTGGCACCGATGATTACGCGACGGAGGATGGTCACAGCCGCGACGGCGAGCAGGATCGCGACTCCGCCAAGTGCGACGCTGAGCAATCGTTCCGAGGGGATGCGAACCGCGATCAGCGCCACCAGAACCGAAGCGGATGCGACCACGATCGCCAGACGCACCCGTGCCGGTCGCACGTCGGAGCTGGTGAACGCGATGACCGCGGTCAGTGCCGAAGCCGCGGACTCCACCCGCAACGCGCCCGCCCCAGCCCTCTGGCGGAAGCGTCATCATCACGACGAAGGTGACCAGGATCAGGGCCAAGACGAGTCCGTAGGCGTCGCTGATCCGCTCGGCTAATTCCAGCGCCTCGCGACGGCGGCGCAAACGACCCAGTCGGCCGGCACCAAGTTCGTGTGCTGAAAGCCTGCTACTTGCTTCGCAGGCGGATCACAACCGGAAACTGATGCGGGACCTTGTGAGGCTTGCCCCCTTGGGTCTTGGTGAGGGGCGGCGTCTTGAACCTGAGGTTCCCAAGCGACTTCCCAGCCCCAGGTCGATTGTGCCGATTCCCACGCTTGCGCAGGATGGACTCGTGGTCGAACAGGTCCAAACAACGGAGAGGAAGTTGAACTTTGGTCCCAGCGCCTTGACCTGCGTTTCTTCCCCGGCACTGGAAGAGGTTGCCGGGCGCACTGCAGTGCGCCCCGACTTTTGCCCGCTGGCGATTTCCCAGAGAGCAGTGAAAGGTTTATGTCGGTGGACGTGCCGGGACTCGATGCTGGCCCGCTCAACTTGGCCTTTGTGACGATGGCGGTCAGATGCAAGGTCGAGCCGCGGCCGGATCTGGCCGGCGCGTTGGCGGAACCGACCGTTAGCAGGGCTGCGAGGGTCGCAAGGCCAAGAACGGGTATCTTCCAGATCTCCATCTGCTCTCCTCTGCTGTTGCCGACGGCCCCCTGGGCGCAGACTAGCCGCACAGACACCCGTGTCAATACATCGCCTGTGTTGCCAAACCGCTGCCGCTCGTGCGGCGCGACAACCACCCCGAACTCCCATGAGCCGGCCGATCAACTTCGGCCGGCGTTTGCCGTGTCGCCTTCGCTCCTTACTGGCGCGCCAGGCGAGCAGCCCCTCATCGCGCGAAGGAGGCATGGGCCGATCCCGGCCCGGATGCATCAGCGGCGACTCACGGGGCTGTCACGGGCAGGAGCTGCCGCGCGCGATCGTATCTCCAGAGCCAATGGAAGCGACGTCGAGAACCGCGCCCTGCCTGTCGGCGGATGCGGGAGTTCCAGCCGAGTTGACGAGGTCCTCCACGTTAGAATTGAGGTTGGCAGTCTGCCCGAAGTAGACGCAGAGCTTGCCTGGCGCGGCGGTGGGGTTAGCTGCGGTTCCCGTGCAGCCGGTCGAGCCAGCGAACGCCACCGCCGCCGGCGCAGCAGCGAGACACGTCGGAAAGCTGATCGAGGCGTCGCCCGGGGCGTCCGCGTTGGCGGCTACGAAACGGATGCCGAAGTCCCCGACTCAGTGCGCCCGGCGGGCAACGTCTACGAGGGTATTGCGCGGCATCGCC
Organism: uncultured Solirubrobacterales bacterium; assembly: GCA_963838035.1. Taxonomy (GTDB): domain Bacteria; phylum Actinomycetota; class Thermoleophilia; order Solirubrobacterales; family 70-9; genus CAVVNN01. The sequence goes on along the minus strand of CAWIPM010000002.1, from coordinate 71,295 downwards.
GGGAAGCCCCTGAAGTCCCTGCGGCCCGGCCGGCCCCTTGGCTTTACCGATCTGCTTTGCGACCTCTTTCTTGATCGCCTTCTTGAGGCTTCTGCTGACGCCGAGCGCCGGTACGGCGATCGCGAGCGCGGCGATCACGCCGAGCGCCATCGTAACGTAACTCGACTTCGGTCTCCGCTTCATTGAATCTCCTATACATAGCGGTCTTTCCGGACTCCCTGGGCACCGGATGCGACAACCTGCGGACAAGCAGCCGAGGCAGCGGTGTTAGAAGTCACCGCCTCTGCCATCGCTGGACAGCGGGCATATCGCGGTGTCGGGTCCTCGCGCAACGAAGTCACGATCGTTTGCGCGGTGCGCGCGCCCCCTCTCGCGCGGTTGCGAGCACTAGGCCAGACACCGATCGCGCTCCTGCATTGGACGAGGGCCGAGCGCCTCCCTGACCTGCGGCCAGACTCCTGCTTCGCCGGCGAGACGGGAGCCGCCGCAGGTCCCGACCGTCGCGCCCACGGGATTGCAGCCCCTGGATTGACGCCGGCCTGTACAGGAGCAGAGCGACCGGACATCAGAACATGCACCTTTGCAGCAGGCTCGTTGTAAAAACAACAACGAATGGACCTAATAGGACACTACTCAAACCCATCGAGCGTTCTATCAGCTGCCCTTGGGGCCGGGAAGAGCAGCGCGATCGGCATCCGAAGGCGATCGAGCGAAGCGCCCCGCGTGATCCAGCGTCGATTGGGCAACGGGGTCGTCCAACGGGCAATCATCAGCGTCTTTGAAGCCGCAGGACGGCCGATGCGCGTTGCTGAGGTGCATCGCGGCGTAGAGGAAAGCCTCGGGATTCCTGTGTCCAGAAGCTCGATCAACTCTTGCCTCTCGCTGGGTGCACGCGACTGCGTCCGCTTCGAGCGGATTGCATCGGGTTGCTACCGACTCGCGCCCCACCGCTGAAATCACGGCTTGCGAAGCGTCACGGAGTGAGCCGGCTGGCGATGCCGCTTCTGGCGCGAAGCGAGCGTCGCCCACTGGAGCGGGTGCTTGCGCTTGTCGTCCGGAGCGATAGCCTCGGATCAGATTCCTCGGCGCTCGCAAGCGACCAGATGCGAGCGCCCGAGGCCCGCTTCACAACGCGACCGCTGCTGAGGAGGTGCGAGCGTCTCGGTCGGCGAGCTGGCGACCGATTCTAGGGCTCGGAGCGGGACGTCTGCGCGCCGCGGCAAGACTGGGAGGAGGGCCCAAACGGCCGATCTACTCAGAGGCAAAGAAGGCGTAGGCGAAAATCAGGAGGAATATGGGGCAAAGCAGAAGCACCGTCGTGATGTTGCTCATCGCCCTTCAAGATGCGCCTTCTTCCCTGCTTTCGGCGGTAATTCGTCACAGGTGAAGATTCGTCACACAACGACCTGAGCGACTCCATCGGTCCTCGACTCCCGCGCCCGGTGCTGCCAGGGTGGGTCGACTCCCAGCCGCCTTGCCACATCCACCGCCGAGCGGATCGCGTCCTCATGCAGTCCGTAGCCGAAGTAGCTGCCGCAGTAGTAGGTGTTCGTGACGCCGTTCAGGGCCGGAAGGCGGGCGATGGTGGCGCAGGAGCGAAAGTCGAAGATCGGCGTTCGCAGCACCGTGTCGAGCTCGATTCGATCCTCTCGGATTGGGGAGTTTGGGTGCTGTGAGGCGATCAGATCGCAGCCGCGCGGAGCCGTGGACTCAAACCGCAGGCTGCCGTTAACCGAGGTCGAGAGATCGCCGTCCCGTCGTCGGTAGAGGAAGGTGTAGGCCTGCATCAGCTCCCGCTTCGGGAATGCGGTGTGATCCCGGTGCACCACCAGACGGCCCTCCTTGTAGCGCCAGGCGGAGAGCAGCTCGCGCTCGAGGGGGTTCGGCACCCCGAGCAGATCCAGGACCTGGTCCGCGTTGCAGGCGAAGATCACCCTGTCAAAGGCGGCCTCGCCACCGTCGGAGAATGCGATACGGATCCCGTCCTCGTCGCGGAGCACGGAACGAATGCGCGCGTCACGCACGATCCGGTTCCCGAAGGCCCGTGCCAGGGCGGAGACGTAGCTCCGCGTTCCCCCGGAAGCGTGCGCACCGAGTACACCGCCTTCGGCGAGAGCACGTCGTGGTGGACCGCGATCTTCCCGAAGAAGAACCGCGCCGGTGCCTCCAGCACCTCCTCGGCGCTCATCGAGGACAGAAGGCAGAGCGCGAGACGAAGATCGTCTCCGCGTCACCGCTGATGCGCGGAAGGAGGCACAGGCCCTCGCGCACGGTGAGGTCGGCGAATCCGTCCACGCTCTGGATCTTGCGAGCCGCGGCCAGCCCCCGCGACAACTCCCAGAAGGGCCGCAGCTGCGAGGGCCGCAGCAGCCGGAAGCGCTGGGCGCGGAGTCCGCGCAGGCTCGGCGTCACGTAGATGCCCTGCCGAGTGTCGAGCTCGTGGAAGCTCATATACGCGTGCGCCGTGGAGCGGGTGGAAATGCCGAGCTCGTCGAGCAGGCGGAAGAAGTGCTCATAGCCGGCCCGGCCGAACGCCGCAACCGCGATGTCGAGTTGTGTTCCGTCGGGCGTCGTGTAGGTGTACGCGTTGCGCCCAGGCGGGACTCCTTCTCGAACAGGGTCAACTCGTAGGCGTCCCGAAGCAGGTAACCGGCGGCGAGTCCCGCGGCTCCACCGCCGATGACGGCGATTTGCTCCCTCATCTGGCCCAGGGCAGGGAGCTCATGGCAGCCTGCGCCCCGACACGAACTGCGCGAGACCGGTCACCCGCTGCTCCACGCCGGTCAGGCCCCGATCGACCAGAGCCCCGGTCAACTCGTCGCACCCGAAGATCCGCACCCCGCTCAGCGTGCGCACGACCGCGCTGGTTGCGCGGGCGGGCAGGGGCCCCTGTTGCAGCTGGCGAGTAGCGCCAGTCGACCGCCCGGCGCGAGGACACGCAGATCTCATCGAGCGCCCGCATCGGGTCCTCGATCAGATACAGCGCGGCAAAGCAGGAGATCGCGTCGAAGCTGCGATCGCGAAACGGCAGTTCGCATGCATCCCCGCGCACGAAGGCCAGGTTGGCGCTCTCGCTGCCCCGGACGGCGGCCGCAAGCATCGGCTCGGAGGCATCGACGCCCACAACGAGACCATCGCCGACAGCTCGGGCGAAGTCGCGAGCGAAGTTTCCCGGTCCGCAGCCGACGTCGAGGACCCGATCGCCCGGACGGATCGAAAGCATCCCCAACGCGATCTGGTGCTCCTCGTCCGTTCCCGGGCCCGTCACCCCCATCAGCAGGCGAGCGCCCAACGGGCGCCAGAGGCGCTGGTAGATCAGCGGCAGCGCCCGGCTCAGCATCAGGCGCTGGCCGGGATGCACTCCGGTGGGGTCTCGCTCGCCGAGCAGATCGAGGTAGCCGTGCTCGGCATGTAGCTCCGCCGGCCGGCGAGTCGGCTCGAAAAGCGCCAATGCCTGCTCGATCGCCGGCGCGAGAGCCGGACGCTCGTCGGACGCGACGACCGAATCGCTCATGGAGCCAAGGCTAGCGACGCTGCGTGATGAGGGCGGTCCGCCCGCCGGATCGCCCGGCCTTTAGCCGGGCTGATGGAACGCTACTCGAACCCCCAAGGTCTTGGCGCACCTTTTGCGCCTTTGAGCGCGGATGGCGGCAAGTCCGGCTGACTGGAGCCAGCCGGACGACTCTCGACTCTGACAAGAGAGATGAGCATTGCTCCAAACCCCAACACCGCTCGCGGGCCCTAACCCTGCGCGATCGCCGCCAGTTGACAGTCGGCCCTTCTTCATAGAGACGAGTTGCGAGCGCGGGCGCACCAACCCGCAAGACGCTTGCTTCGGACGAGAGCAGGCCTACGCTGGAATCAAAGCTCCAACTTCGACGCTAATAGGAGCGTTCGCGAGTGGACCGTTGTCACAAGTCTTTGGCGAGTTCGGGAAGACCTATGACCTAGCGTCGCCGGCGGGGTGTCTGAGAGCCCCGGACGGAGGCCGCCGATGCCCGAACAAGCAGGACGTCCGCTTGGGAGAAATGGAGCCCGAGCCCTGAAGGGTGGGCTCGGGCAGCAGAGCTAATCGAAGGTTTTCGGGAGGGGTTCCGGGGCACCAGTACCTGTCTGGAGGGCCAAGACGCGGCTTTGATTGAGCTTTCTCGCAGAGAGGCGTCTGTGTCATGAATGTCGGAGGCAGAGCGTTGCCGTTTGCAGGACTTTCGACGGCAGATAGGAGGGGCCGGGGCGTTCTGGCGCACGGTTCCCTGCACGCGCCGAGGTTCCCCTGATGCCGATCAAGAATCGTGGAGCGGCGCCGATAGCACCAATGATGCCTTTCAATCGAATCAACTCCGGAGCAGGGCGCTCGGAGGGACCAGGCGGTGCAGCTTGGGCTCCAGCGCCTGGGCAACGCGCTGAACGCGCGGACCAGCGACGTGGTTGCGGCGATGATGAAGCGCTCGCCGCATCCGGACCATCGCTGGACAGAGCCGTCGAAGAAAGCTTCGAGCGGTTGGGCACCGCCTCCACGGTTGGCGTCGCGCGGTGGATGGCGGGCGAGGGGGAGGCGGTCGCGCGGGAGGTCGGTGAGGAGGCCTGGGGGATCTTCGCCCACCTTGCCTCGCAGGGCGAGGTAACGCTCAGCCAGGTCACCAAGCGCTGCCTGAGATGGCGTGATTCTGCGGCGGAGGTACTCAGCTCCACCGCAGCCGAACTCGAGCTCGATCCCAGCGAGCAGGAGCGGGGACTGCAGATCCTGCGGCGGAGCCTCGACGTGACCCTCGTGCGGATGTGCGAGCTCTTTGAGGACGAAAGCCAGCAATCCCAGGAGGAGCTGGCCCAGCGCCAGCGGGAACTGGTCTTCCTGGCGACCCACGACGCACTCACCGGGTTGCCTAATTGGACCCTGATTCTCGACCGCATCGAGCAGACCCTGACTCGGACTCGGGCCAAGCAGGAGCCGGTGGCTGCGCTGTTCCTTGACCTGGACAACTTCAAGGCCATCAACGATTCCTTCGGCCACAGCTTCGGGGACGAGCTCCTTTGCGCAGTCGCCACTCGGCTCAATGCGGTGACCCGGGAGACCGACGCCCTCGGCCGGCTCGGTGGGGACGAGTTCGTGGTAATTGCCGATGGGATCTCCACTGGCGGCCGGCCCGGAGCTGATTGCCGAGCGCCTGCTGGAAGCCTTCAAGGAGCCGTTCGTCCTCGGCGGAGCCGATCACAGGCGGTTGTATGTGACGGCGAGCATCGGCATTGCCACCGATCGTCGAGCTTCCGCCGAGGAGCTGTTGCGCGACGCAGACATCGCCATGTACCGGGCGAAGTGGAGCGGCAAGAACCGCTACCTCGCCTTCGAGAAAGACATGCAGGAGGAGATCCGGAGAATCGCCTGGAGATCGAAATGGACCTCCAGGCGGCGCTGGAGCACGAGGAGTTCTTCCTCGTCTACCAGCCGACTTTCGACCTCGAGAGCATGGTGCCGACCGGTGTCGAGGCACTGATTCGCTGGCGTCGTCCTGGGCGCGGGATCGCACAGCCCGATGATTTCGTCCCCCTTCTGGAGGAAAACGGATCGATCGTCAGGGTGGGGGCATGGGTGCTCCAGGAGGCCTGCGCCCAGGCCGCAAAATGGCGGGAGGCCGGCCATTCGCTCGATCTGGCGGTCAACGTTTCCGCCCTTCAGCTCAATACCGACGATCTGCTCGATCATGTCGATTCGGCATTGCGCCTGAGCGGAGTCGATGCTCACTCGCTGACCATAGAGATCACCGAGACCGCCTTGATGCGCGACGCGGAGGAGACCGCTGAGAGACTTGCCTCGCTCAAGCGCCTCGGAGTTCGCATCGCCGTTGATGACTTCGGGACCGGCTATTCCTCCCTTGCCCACCTGCAGCGGTTCCCCGTCGACGCGCTCAAGATCGATCGTTCGTTCATCGCGCAGCTTGCGAGGGGTCGCGAGGGAGAGGCCCTTTTCGGCACACCCTCATCGAGCTCGGCAAGGCCCTCGCGATCGAGACCACCGCGGAGGGCATAGAACGGCAGCAGGATCTGTTGCTGATCAAGGCGAAGGAGTGCAACATTGGCCAGGGATTCCTCTTCGCCCGCCCGCTCAGCGCTCACGATGCCGACTTGTTCTTTCGCCAATGGCCGGAGAGACGCCGCAGGGAGGCCCGTCAGCGCACCTCTGCCGTCGCAGTTGCGCGGGCGCTAGAGACGCCCGAGCTCTCAGAGTTGCCCGACTGAACTCTCTGAAACCGGGGCGGGCTGAGGCGGAGCCCGTATCCATTCGCGGTGAAAGCAGCCGCGCCAGCTCATGATCGTTCAGATTTCCTGGCGATTGCCAGGTAGAGCACGCCGATCGCTGCGACGACCAAGGGTGTGGAAGACCTAGTGGTAGGCGAACACCCCCGGCCGGGATTGGGCGCCGCAAGCGCCCTGCCCAAGTTCCGGGTCTTATGGTGAGCAGAGCCGCCCTCCTCTCCGGTGACGGCCAAAGCCTCGACAGCTGTCACCTGGCGGTTGGCTCAAGCTAGCTGGTTTCCACGGTCAGTAACGTTGGTGCCCGTCCACCGCGTCTCGGGTGCGTCGCTCAAGTGGGGGTCGGAGCGCTCCGATACTAGCCTCATGGCATCCGTGGGCATCCGCACAGCTTCGCTCGCCCCCAGCAGTCAAATAGCGCTGGCTGCTCGTGAGTTCGGGGATGAAAGGACGGGCCGCTTCGCTCCCAGTGGGCCGTTCGCGGCGCAGGGGTGATCATGGTCGCCGTCACCTTTCTGTACCTGCCTTGGATGCTCAGCTCGCTCAATGGCGACGCCAAGTGGCTGTCGTGGCCCTTTGCCCTCGCGAACCTGCTGACGATCTTCACAACGCTGCTGGCTGTCTTCAACGCATGGGCGCGTAGGGTTCCCCCTCGCAGGCCGCTGGCTCCTGGTGGGGAGCCCCATGTCGGTGTGATCATCCCGACCTGCGGAGAGCCGGTGCCGATGATTCTGCGCACGGTGACGTCGGTACTGGAACAGGACTGGCCGTCCGAGAGACTCACCGTAGTCGTCAGTGATGACAAGCACGATCCAGTACTGGCGGAGGCCCTGACGCCCTATCCCGTGCTCTACAACCTGCCAGCGGAGCGCTATTCCCCCGGCCGTGACGGTGCGGCAAAGGCCGGAAATCTCAACGACGCCCTCGCCATGCTCGATGCGGCGTACCCGGATATCAAATACATCGAGACTCGTGATGCAGATGATGAGCTTGGTTCCGTCGGCTTCCTGCGCGAGGTCGTGGGACAGCTTGAGGCCGACAACCGACTCGCCTATGTGCAAACGATCAAGGAGGCACAGGTCAGCGCCGGCGACCCGTTCAACAATCGGGAGTCGTTCTTCTACCGCGGGCAAATGCTCGCGCGCAACGCAGCCAATGCCGTTTTTCCTTGCGGCTCCGGGGTCGTCTGGAGGCGCACCGCTTTGGCCGACATCGGCGAGTTCCCTGTCTGGAACCTCGTCGAGGACCTGCACTCGGGCTTCGAGGCCCTGAAACGAGGATGGAGGGGGATGTACCTGCCCATCGTAGGGGCGGTGGGTCAACACTCCCCCGAGGACGTTCCCAACGTCTATAAGCAGCGAGGCACGTGGGCAATCGACACAACGCGACTGCTCATCTGGAAACGTTGGAAGGGTCTCAGCGTCCGCCAGCGGGCTCAGTTCTTGGAGATGTTTCTCTTCTATCTCAACGGATTCACGGTGTTGGTCTATGTCCCGGCCATTACTCTCACGCTCTTGGGCGTGGTCCCCCTCGAGTCAAGCGACCTCGGCTACATCCAGCACCTACTCCCTCTCGTGCTGGCGACTAAACTATGGCTGCTCGCCGTAAACCACCCCTTCAACGACCGACGCCGTCGCCAACGCGAACCTGTGCGCGCTCTGTGGCGCGTGCGCATCATGTGGACGGGGATGGCTCCGGTCTACATGCGAGCGATGATCCAGGCAGTCCTCGGCGGCCCCAATCGCAAGCCCATCTACAAAGTCACCCGCAAGGAGGATGACCTGCGCTGGCACTGGCGGCACACGCTGCCTCAGACGAGTGCCGTCCTCTTCGTGCTGATCGTTCTCGGCTACGCCCTTCTCGAGGGTACGTTCCCGAACCCCGTGCTACTTGCCGGCGCCGTCTATTGGGGCGGGCTCAACATCATCCTGCTCAGCGGCTTTGTCGCCCGCGGTTGGCATGGGCTGGGCGGCGTTGGGCAGCTGTTGCGAGGCCGTCCGCAAACTGCTGAGCTTGACATTGCCGGTTGACGGCTCGCGGAGCAAGGATCAATGCATGGTCCGCAAGTGCTGATGAGCACGTCGCCCGATCGCCAAGATCAACCCGACCGACGGCCCCCGCACGGGAGGCCGAACTGGCTGTGACATGACTATCCGGTTCCGTCAGATGCTGTGCATATGGCCATCTTGGGGCCGATCGCGCTCGTCCTTCAAGCTGGATGGCTCGCCGTGGACGACGAGGAGCAGCACAGCGGGCCCTGTGAGCCGCGCCTCCGTTGCGCGATTTGCGAGCGTCTCGGCAGCCAGCGGGAAACGATCGCAAAGGACGCAGAACATGTAAGCGTTCAGCCCACCGGCCCCGCTGACTCGCTCAGATCAGCGAGGGGGCGGGACTCGCGCGGGAAGAGGCGGTGATCGCCTCGGCCAGGTAGGCGAAGAGCGAGCGGCCCTGCAACCGGCAGGTCACCGACGCCGAGAGCAGTCCGCTGGGTAGTGCTCTCCCGCCTCTGACTGGCTGCCGAGGGAGAGCTTGCGGTAGATCACCGGCCCGCGCAGGGCGCGCTCGGCCCGGTTGTTGGTCGGCTCCACGCCCTCGACCTCGACGAAGGTCCAAAGCGCCGGCCAGATCTTCAGCAGGTTCTTGGAGAAGCCCCGGGTGAGCTTGTTGCGCCGGCCCTTCTTGGAGCCGCGCTCGAGCAATGCCTTGAGCTCCCGCTTGAGCGGCGCGACCTCGCGCTTCAGACGGCGAGCGTCGCCGTGCTCTCGGAAGTCATCCCAGGCCGCGAACAGGCGCCCGGCGATGTCGAGCCCCTGCCTCGCCGAACTCCTTCTGGGCGGCGAGCCCCTCGGAGTGGGCGGTCAGGTCGCGCGATCAGGTGCGACCAGCAGGCCTGGCGGCGCTTCGGATCGAAGCCCCGGTAGGCCCACCAGCGATCGGAGCCGACGATGCCGGCGAAGTTCTCGCCCAGGAGGGCTCGGGCCTCGCGCTCGTGGCGGTCCGGCGCGATGCGAAAGACGGCGGCCTTCGGGGCGACGGCGCCCCACAAGGTGCGCTTGGCGCCGCGCAGCTTCCAACCGGTCTCATCGACGTTGAGCACCGGCGCAGAGCGGATGCGGGCGAGCAGATCCTCGTAGGGCTCGCTCAGTGCCTCCGCGCTGCGCGGGCGAGGATCGCGTCGACCGAGTCCCGCTCGAGAGCCTGGCGCCGAACAGCTCGCCCATCAGCTCAGACCGTGTCGCGGCGCGAGACGCGGTTGCGGATCGCGAGCGTCGCCACGGCGGCTTCCAGGCGGGGGCCGAAGGCGCCGGCCGGGACGATCTGCCGGCAGCTCGGCGCGGGTCGCCCCCCGCAGTCGGGGCAAAGGCGGCGGTGCATGCGGTGCTCGGTGACCATCGACCGCGATCTCGGGCAGCTCGGTGACCTGGCGGCGGGCGGGCCCGCCGAGCCTCCTCATCGTCTCGGTCGAAGCAGCTGCCCGCAGCCGAGCAGCGCCCGGGCCAATGGTCCACCACCCGGTCGATCCGCCTCGATCGGCAACGAGCTTTCTACCCTTCCCCGGTGGCCGGGCTGGGCGCCCTGGGGCGTCCGGGGGATCGGGGCGCTTGCGCTCGGGCGCTTCCCGGCGGGTTCGGCCGGCGGGGTCGGAGGAGTTCTGGGAGTTGCGGTTCAGGCGCCGCTTGAGCTCTGCGATTTCCTCGCCCTGTTTGGCGACCTGCCTGGTCAGCTGCTGGATCTGCTCGTCCATCCGCAGCAGGACGGTCGACACAGCCTCACGGCCGGCGTCGTAGATCGCTTCGGCCTCGGCGCGCTCCACGCCAGAGGATTCGCCGGGCGGCGGTTATGTCCCCCTACCGGCTGAACGCTTACCAGAACATGCCCCTTTGCAGCAGGATCGTTGTAACAACGACAACGAATGGGGCGGGATGGACTCGAACCAGCGACCAAGGGATTATGAGTCCGCTGCTCTGACCAACTGAGCTACCGCCCCTGGGGCTCGATTATGGCTTAACGGTGCGGGTGCCGGCGCAGTCGGCCTTGACCGGGATCCGCTGCGTGTAGGTCTCGCCATCCTGGCTCGTGAAGGAGGCGTTGGCCGTCGTTTCGGCCCGGCAGATGTTGCGGCTGAGGACCAGATAGCCGGGCTTGCCGCCGTCGATCCTCAGCTCGAAGGTCTTCAGCGGCGTGCTGGGAACGTTGTCGACGCCGGCCTGGATCCGCCCCCCCTGGGTGGCGATCCGGCCGCGCAGGAGGATCTTTGCCGGGCCGCCCAGGAGGTAGAAGAGGCGGGGCAGGCCGCCGAAGCCCGAGACCGCGTATACCGGCCCGGAGAGCGCTCCGCCGTAGGCGGGGCTGAGGACGCGGGCGCGACCCACCTGCTTGCGCCCGGCGCACTCGTTGCTCTTCAGCTCGCTCTTGCTGCAGAGGTTGCCGAGCGCCAGCTGGTCGACGAAGACGGCCGGTGGAAAGGTGACCGCCGCCGAGCGGATGTCGGCGTCTCCGGGCCTTGCCCTCACCCGAAGCAGGAACTGCGGCTTGTCGCCACGGGTCGTGCCGCCGATCGCCCTCAGAGAGGCCTGGGGCGCAAACGGCACGCTCGGGGTGGTGCTCTTCGAGCCGCCGCCGCAGCCGGCGGCGAGAGCCGCGACGGCGAGGATCGCAAGGGCGCTGGAGATCTGCCTGAACGGGAGCATCGGGGCGGAAAGTACCGCCTGGCTCATCGGAGAGCCTGCGAGAGGGCGGCGTGAAAGGCGGCGGGGTCTTCGACCTGGGGGTAGTGGCCGAGGTCGGGGAGCTCGATGACAGGTGCGCCGGGGCGGAGCTCGCGCAGGCCGTCGAGGACGTGGGTGGTGGCGACGGGGTCCTGCAGGCCCCAGACGAGGGAGAGAGGGCCCGGCCAGTCGCGGACCGCTCCGTGCCAGCGCTCGGCATGGCTGACGCGTTCGAAGGTGTAGCGGATCAGCTTGTCGGCGATGCGGTTGCCGCGGTTGAACTTCATCAGGGCCCACTGGTCGGCGCCCTCCTCGGCGCTCATCGGGTGGCCCTGGGAGAAGACCGAGCCGAGCTGCTGGCGGAAGAAGGCGCCGGAGGAGAGACGGGTGAGGAGCGGGCCGAAGCGGCTCCGCAGCAGCTTCTGGCCGGGGGTCAGGCTGGCGCGCTCGATGATCACGCTGCCGTCGAACAGCACGGCGCCGACGAGGTCCATGCCCAGCTCGCCGTCGATGTCGCGGGCGAGCAGCTCGGTCGCGACCGAGGTCCCCATGTCGTGGGCCACGATCTGGACGGCGCCGCCGCCGTGGCGGCGGACCAGCTCTTCGGCCAGGTCGGCCTGCCAGGCGAGGCTGTAGTCGTGGTCGCGCGGCTTCTCGGAGAGGCCGAAGCCGAGGAAGTCGAAGGCGAGGATCGCCCGCTCGGGCTCGAGCGCGATCAGCTGCCGCCAGTCATAGGAGCAGGTCGGGAAGCCGTGGAGGAGGAGCAGCAGCGGCCCCTCGCCAGGCTGGTGGAAGCAGTGGATCCGCCGATCGCGGAACCGCTCGGCGTGGCCCCTCCCGCCCCACTCCCGGACCCGCGCCGGCAGGTCGGTGCGCTGAGAGGAGGACACGGCTGTGGTTAGGCGCTGAAGAGCTGGGCCAGGGAGCGGCCCACGTCGGGCGGCTCTTCCTTGCCCTCGGCCGCTGCCGCGGCGCCTTCGGCGAGAGCCTTGGCGGCGTCGGCGATCTGGTGGGAGCGGCCGCCGCGGATGACGCCGGTCTTCTTCGCTTCGGCGAGGTCGGACTCCATCAGGCCGGCCAGCTCGGCGAGCCGGCGCAGGCCGACGACGGCCGCGGTCCCCTTCAGCGCGTGTGCTTCGGCTCGCATCGTCTCGTAGTCGCTCGTCTCGGTCGCCAGGCCGGCGGCGATCACGTCGCAGCGCCGCCGCGCCTCGGTGGCGAAGGACTCCAGCAGCTCCGCGTCGGGGCTGGCCTTCTCGCTCATTCGCCCGTCACTCCCTTCACCGCCTTGGTCAGGGCTTCGACGCCGAAGGCGCCCTCGATCACCGAGTGGACCGTGCCATGGCGGTCGATGACGAACAACCAGGGCTCGGTCGGCAGGTGGAAGGCCCTGACCTGTGACCTGGTCTTCGGCGGTTCGTTTTCCTTGTAGATCTCCATGTGGATGAACGCCGCCTTGTCGCCGTAGAGCTGTTTGACCTGCTCCGCGACGTCGACGACCGGGCCGCAGACCCGACTCTGGCAGAACTGGGGGGTCGCAAACAAGAGGATGATCGGTTCTTTTCCGAGCACGTCCGCGTAGTCGACCCGGTTCTGGGTGTCGGGCGGGATGCGGGTGGTGATCTTGGAGAGGTCGCCGCCGACGCTCGCCGGGGTCGGCGTGTGGATCCTCGGCGCCCTCTGGCCGGGCCGCGGAATGTCCTTGAACTCGCCGACGACCGCGCTGGGCAGCAGCGTCGCCGTGGTCTTTTCGCCTTCCTTGATCAGGGCGGCGATCCGCCACTCCCCGTCGCTGGGGAAATCGATCTTGGTCGTGTAGACGACCGTTGCGGCGTTGGGGTCCTCCGCCGTGGTCTTCGCGCGGAAGGCGGGCTGCGTGGCGAGGGTTTCGATCGCCGCCGGGTAGGGCCCGACCGCCGGCTCGCCGAGGGCCCTTTCCTCCGCGGCCGACTGTGCGCTCTTGCCTTTCCCCTTTTCGACCTGCGGCTTGTTGCCTTTGCTCGCGGGCGGGACCTTGGCGAAGTAGAGCGCGATCTGGGCGTCGGGCACCTGGGTGCGGTCGCGCTGGAAGACGCCGAACGGGTAGCGGTTCTCCCCCCTGTAGAAGACCATCGCCGCCGGCGAGACGACCAGTTCGGAGGGGCCCGCGTTGGCCGATTCGATCACTTCTTCCAGAGTCTTGCCCGCGGCGCTGGGGAATTCGCTCTTCGCGGGCGCGGCGTGGCTTTCGGCCGGGCCGGAGGACGCCGTCGAGGAGCTGCCGGAGCCCGATCCGCAGCCCGTGGCCAGGGCCGTCGCCGCAAGCAGGCAGGCAAGGGCTCCGGACGCTCGGGCTAGGCGCATCCGCGGCATGTTATTGAGGGTGCCTGTAGGGTGCCCGCGACCTCAGCGGAGCGGAAGGAGCGGGAGATGGCGGATCGTGCAGCGCTGATCACGGGGGCATCGAGCGGCATCGGGCTGGCGATCGCGCGCGCCCTCGGGCAGGAGGGCTACGCGCTGACGGTCTCGGCTCGCCGCCCCGACAAGCTCGAGGCCGCGGCCGAGGGGCTGCGCGCCGAGGGCATCGAGGCCCAGAGCATCGCCGCCAACATGACCGAGGAGGAGGACGTGGTCGGCGTCTTCGCCAAGCACCGCGAGACCTACGGCCGCCTCGACGTCCTGATGAACAACGCCGGGGTCGGGATCGGCGCGCCGATGGAGGAGATCCAGACCAAGCACCTCGACATGCAGCTCGGCGTCAACCTGCGGGCGCTGATCCTCGGCACCCGCGAGGGGCTGCCGATGCTGCGCGAGGCCGGCGCCGAGCACGGCAAGGCGCTGATTGTCAACACCGCCTCGATCGCCGGCAAGGGCGGCCAGGCGTGGCTCTCGATCTACGCGGCGACGAAGGCGGCGGTGATCAACTTCACCCAGTCCACCCACCGTGAGGCCGGCGGCGCCGGGATCCAGTGCACGGCGCTGGCGCCGGGCTTCGTCGACACCCCGATGACCGAGTTCGCCAAGGGCCAGGTCCCCGCCGAGCGGATGATCCAGCCCGAGGACCTCGCCGAGGCGGTGCGCTTCCTGCTGCGCACCTCACCCAACTGCCACGTGCCGGAGATCGTCTTCACGCGCCCGGGCGAGGGGCTCGATACTCCCTAGATGAGCCTGCGCGTGCTGGTCGCCGCCTTCGGCGACCCAGGCCACGTCTTCCCGGCGATCTCGCTCGGCCGAGCGCTGGCGGGGCGCGGCCACGAGGTGGTGGTCGAGACCTGGGAGGAGCGCCGCGGCGCGGTCGAGGGAGCCGGGCTCGCCTTCACCGCGGCCGAGGAATACCGGATGTTCCCGCCGCCCGACCCCGACTCCGCCGACGGCGACCACGCGGCAGAGGCGGCGCGGGCGCTGCTGCCCCTGCTGGAGGACATGCGCCCGCACGTCGCCGTCAGCGACATCCTCACCCTTGCGCCCTCGCTCGCCGCAGAGAAGGCGGGGGTGCCGCTGGCGACCCTGATTCCCCACATCTACCCGGTGGTCGAGCCGGGAAACCCCTTCTTCGCGATCGGGCTGCGCCGGGCGCGAACCCCGCTTGGGCGGGCGGTGTGGCGCGCCGGGCAGAGGGCGCTGAACGTGGGGCTCGAGCACGGTCGCCGCGACCTCAACGTGCAGCGGGCGCGCCTGGGCCTAGCGCCGGTCGAGCGGTTCCACGGCGGGATCAGCCCCGACCTGGCGCTGGTCGCCACCCTCCCCCAGCTCGAGTACCCGCGCCAGTGGCCGGCGGGGGTCGAGGTGACGGGGCCGATGACCTTCGAGCAGCCGCACCCCGAGATCGAGCTGCCGCCCGGAGACGCGCCGCTGGTGCTGGTCGCGCCGAGCACCGCGCACGACTCCGAGAATCGCCTCGTGCGGACCGCCCTGCAGGCGCTCGCCGAGGAGCCTGTCAGGGTCGTGGCGACCACCAACCGCGTCGTCCCCCAGAGCCCGATCGAGGTCCCACCCAACGCGACGCTGGTCGAATGGCTCAGCTACACCCAGCTGATGCCGGCGGCCTCGCTGGTGATCTCCCACGGCGGCCACGGGACGGTGGCGCGTGCCCTCGGCGCGGGCACCCCGGTCCTCGTCTGCCCGATCACCGGCGACATGAGCGAGACGGCGATGCGCGTCGCCTGGGCCGGCGCCGGCCTCTCGGTCCCCTGGCGCCTCTGCCGCCCGCGCCCGCTGCGCTGGGCGGCGCGGCGGCTGCTGGGCGGGCGCTCCTTCACCGAGCGTGCCGCGGAGCTCGCGGCCTGGTCCCACCACAACGACGGAGCCGAACGCGGCGCCGAACTGGTCGAACAGCTGGCCCACCGCAAGGCGCATCTAAAACGAAGGGCCGCGATCTCTCGCGACCCTTCGTGAGACTCGGGGGGGCGGACTCGAACCGCCAACCACCGACTTAACAGGACGGCGCTCTACCTATTGAGCTACCCCCGATCAATCAATTTGGACTAAGTAATCTCCTACCCAAGCGATCACCGGGGCGGCGACTCGAAATCCACCGGCAGAGTAGCGAACCCACCCTCGACCTCAGCGTGGCAGTTGGCGCAGAGCAGTACACATTTCCGAATCTCCGCCCGGCTCCTGGCGATCGAACGCGAATGGCCTCGTAGGGCGAGGTGGAACTCCTTCGACGCGGGGTCGACGTGGTGAAACTGCAATGCCCCCAGCCAGCGACAGTAGCCGCAGACCACGCATGCGCCTCCCGCCTCTTCGACCAGCGTCTGCTTGACAACTCGTCTCCGCCGTGCGACGGCCTCCCCGCGACATTGCTTGCAGCGGTAATAGCCGCTTCCCTCGAGGACGAACTCTGCCCGCCCATGGCGTCGACACTCAAAGACAGCGAGCTTTGGCCCCGTCGCCGTCTTGCACCGCCGTTTCCCATCTGTCGATTGCAGGCTGAACTTACGCAACCAGTAGCGAACCGTGGAAACGCTTCTGTTGAGCTCACGGGCCATCTCTGCAAGCGTGAGCCTGCGGTCGACCAAGGCTTGCAGCGCATCGAGCTGCAAGCCACCTTGAGGTGCGTATTTCTCTGCGCCATTGGCCTTGAGCCCATGCTTCCGAACCCAATATCCAACCGTGCTCGGGTCTTTTCCAGCAAGCTCGCCGATCTGCAAGAGAGACATCCCACGTCCCAGGCAATCTTCCAGAAACCGCTTGTCCATGCGGAAATCATGCCCACTCGACCGGACGGAAAAGCGAACACCTGTTCGTGTCAGAGAGTCAGCTGCCGACCCGCTCGGTGCGGGCTATCCGCTCCACCAGGGCGGCGCGTTCCCGGCTGAGGGCGGCGCGGCGCTCGGACTCGCCTGCCTCTCCGGCGGCGGCGATCTCGGCCTCGAGACGGCGCTGCTCAAGCAGCAGGTAGTTGAGCTGCATCGCCTCGCCCGAGGCCGGCTCGTCGTGGGCGAGCATGACCAGCTCGGCGACCAGCCCGGCCAGCTCGTCGTCGTCCTGGGGGAGGTTGGATGCCGGGTCCTCGGGGTGCTCGCGCAGCCAGGCGGCGGCGCGGGCGCCGAGCGGCGAGAGATGGTCGTCGCCGAGGCGGGCGAGGTACTCCCGGCCCTCGCTCGGCAGCGCGATGCACATCGCCAGCAGGGCCCGCTCGCGTCGCTCGCGCGAGGTCAGCTCGGCGGTGCGGGGGGCGCGTTGCGGCGGCGAGCCACCGTCGCCCCCGCGGCGCGGCGCCGGCGCGGAGCCGCCGCTGGGCGGCTGCGCCGCCACCACCCGGCCCATCACCATCGCCGGCTCCAGGTCGAGGCGGTCGGCCACCTGCCGCACCAGCTCTTCGCGGCTCGCCGTCTCCCCCATCCCGGCCATCACCGGCGCCGCCTCGGCCAGCGCCCGGTCGCGATCGGCCGGCGAGGAGACGTCCGTTCCCGCCAGCACCAGCCCGACCTGGAAGGCGGGCAGGTCGACCGCCCCCTCCACCAGCTCCCCGAAACGCCCGGCCCCTCCCTCGGCGGTGACCATCTCGGCCGGGTCCTCGCCCGCCGGGATCGGCGCCACCCGCAGCCTCATCTTGCGGCCCGACGCCACCCGCTGCGCCCGCAGCATCGCCTCCTGCCCGGCGGCGTCGGCGTCGAGCGCCAGGACCACCTCCTCGACCATCCCCGAGAGGGCCGCAACCTGCTCGTCGGTGATCGCCGTCCCCATCACCCCGACCGCCTCCTCGATCCCCGCCTGGTGCAGGGCCAGCACGTCGGTGTAGCCCTCGACGACCACCGCTCGCCCCGCCTTGGCGATCGCCGCCTTGGCCAGGTCGACGCCGTAGAGCATGCGGCTCTTGTGGAAGAAGTCGGTCTCGGCGGTGTTGACGTACTTGGCGCCCTGGTCGGCGCGCATCGCGCGCCCGCCGAAGCCCAGCACCCGGCCGCGGCGGTCGCGGATCGGGAACATGATCCGGGAGCGGAAGCGGTCGTACTCGCCTCCCCCCCGCCCCCGCTGGACCAGCCCGACGCTGCGCAGCTCGGCGACGCTGAAGCCGGCGCGCTGGCCGCGCAGCAGCACCGTGTCCCAGGCGCTCGGCGCGTAGCCGACGCCGAAGCGGCGCAGCCCCTCCTCCCCCAGCCCGCGCCCGGCCAGGTACTCGCGCGCCCTGCCGGCCTCCTCCGACTCCCAGAGATAGCCGGCGTAGAAGGCGGCGGTGCGCTGGAGCAGCTCCTCGAGGCGGCGCCGCTGCCGGCGGCGCGCCTCGGCCTGGGGGTCCTCTCGCTCGCGCTCCAGCTCGACCCCGTAGCGGTCGGCGAGCAGCTCGACCGCCTCGGCGAAGCCCAGCCCCTCCTTCTCCTCGACGAACTTGATCGTGTCGCCCCCGACCCCGCAGCCGAAGCAGTGGTAGAGCTTTTCCTGGGCGTCGACCGAGAACGACGGGGTGCGCTCCTCGTGGAAGGGGCAGAGCCCGACCCAGCGGGCGCCCTGGCGGCGCAGGTCGGTGTGGGCGGAGACGACCTCGACGATGTCGGCCGCCTGCTTGACCCGTTCGACGCTCTCGGCCGAGATCAGCGCCATCAGAAGCGCGCCTCCTCGGGAACCGCCAGCTCGGTGAAGCGGGCGATGCAGTAGCGGTCGGTCATCCCGGCGATGTAGTCGGTCACCCGCTGGCACTCGCTCGCCCCCGGCTCCCACTCGGGGACGTCGCCGGGGTGGTCGAGGTAGTGATCGAAGAGGCCGCGCAGGGTGCGACGGACCCGCTCGTGCTCGCGCCGCGCCGCCGGGCCCAGGTAGACGTTGTCGAACATGAACTTGCGCAGCCGCAGCATCGCTCCGCCGATCTCCTTGCTCTGCACGATGTCGCCGGCGGCCGAGGAGCACGCGACGATGTCTCTCACCAGGGTGTCGATCCGCTTCGAGCCGGTCGGGCCGAGCAGCTCGATCTCGGCCGCGGGCAGGTCGGAGTGGCGCAGGATCCCGGCCCGCAGCGCGTCGTCGATGTCGTGGTTGATGTAGGCGACGCGATCGACCAGCTTCACGATCCGCCCCTCCAGCGTCGCCGGCTTGCTCGACCCGGTGTGGTTGAGGATGCCGTCGCGAACCGGCTCGGTGAGGTTGAGGCCGCGGCCCTCGCGCTCCAGCACGTCGACCACCCGCAGCGAGTGGACGTTGTGCTTGAACTCGCCGTCGCAGCGCTCGCGCAGCGCCTCGTCGAGCGCCTCCTCGCCGCTGTGGCCGAAGGGCGGGTGGCCGAGGTCGTGGCCGAGCCCGATCGCCTCGGTCAGGTCCTCGTTGAGGCCGAGCGCGCGGGCCACGGTGCGGGCGATGCCGCAGGCCTCCAGCGTGTGGGTGAGGCGGGTCCGGTAATGGTCGCCCTCGGGGGCGACGAAGACCTGCGTCTTGTGCTTGAGGCGCCGGAACGCCTTCGAGTGGACGATCCGGTCGCGGTCGCGCTGGAACGGGGTGCGGACGGGGCTGTCGGGCTCCTCGGCGCCGCGGCGCGCCGGGTATGAGCGGGTCGCGTGCGGCGAGAGAAACTGCTCCTCCCAGGCGGAGACGCGATCCTGGAACTCGGCAGCGGGCACCAGTCGATCATAAGGAGAGGGGAGGGACTCGGCGGAGCCTCCCCGCTGTTGCTCCGACGAGTCCCTCCCCTCTCCTCCTATGCCGCTGACCGCAATTGCACGTGCGCGTGGTGCTCGAGGGTCTCGCCCACCGCCCGCTCGACCTGGCGCAGCTCCCTCTCCCCCGCCCCCGGCGCCTCGGCCAGCGGGTTCGCCAGCGCCTCGACCATGAAACGGTGGGCGCCCTCGGAGAGGTCGAAGGAACCGGCCTCGCAGCTCGCGCAGACGACACCGCCGGCGGCGCCGGAGAAGCCGCTGAGGTGCTCGGCCTCGCCGCAGCGCGCGCAGGAGGCCAGCTCGGGGGAGAAACCGGCGGCCAGCGCCAGCTTGAGCCGGAACGACAGCGCCGTCTCGAGGCCGGCGGCGCGCGGCAGGCCGGGGTCGTCGAGCATCCCCAGGTAGCGGCAGAGCAGGTTGTAGGCGGGGGGGTTGGGCTCGGCCGAGTCGAGCAGCCGCAGGACCGCGTCGCAGGCGCGGGCGCCGGCGCTCAGCGCCGGCCCCGAGGAGCGCAGGCGCGGGTATCCGTCGACGGTGGAGACACTGGTGACGGTGAGCAGCTCGCTGCGGCCCTCGTGGAGGAGCATGTCGAGCCGGAAGAACGGCTCCAGCCGGCCCCCGAAGCGCGATTTCGGCCGCCGCGCGCCCTTCGCGATCGCCCCCACCCGACCGCGCGCCTTCGAGTAGAGGTGAAGGATGCGGTCGGCCTCCCCGTAGCGGATGCTGCGCAGGACGACCGCCTCGGTCTTCAGTGTCGTGCCGGGCATCAGCGCCTAAGTTGAACGACGGCCCGGACGGCGGCGAGGCCGGCGGCGCAGCCGCACCTGGCAGCTCGAGCAGTAATAGGTCGAGCGGCCGGAGACGACGATCCGGGCGATCGCGCCGCCGCAGGAGGGGCAGGGCTCGCCCTCACGCGTGTGGACGAGGAACTCGTCCTGCATCGTGCCCTTCTCGCCGCGCCCGTCGCGGTAGTCGTCGATCGAGGCGCCGCCGTTCTCCAGGCCGGCTTCGAGAGCGGCAACGACGGCGTCGCGCAGCGCCCGGTGGTGCTCGGGCCGCATCGAGCCGGCGGGCGAGAGCGGGTGCAGGCGCGCCCTGAACAGAGCCTCGTCGGCGTAGATGTTGCCGACCCCTGCAAGCCGAGACTGGTCGAGCAGGAACGACTTCAGCGGCACGCTGCGGCCTGCGGCGGCCTCTCCCACCACCTCGGCGGTGAACTCGCCCGAGAGCGGCTCGACCCCGAGCCGCTCGAAGCGCTTCGCGAGGTCCGCGTCGTCGATCAGGAAGGCCTCGCCGAAGCGGCGCGGGTCGGTGAACCACAGCTCGCGGCCGTCGTCGAGCGCAAGGCGGGCCCGCAGGTGACGCTCGGAGGTCGAGCGCTCGCCCTCGTAGAGCCGCCTGCCCTCAGAGGGGTCGAGTCTCTCCTCCCCTTCCACCAGGACGAGGTTGCCGGTCATCCGCAGGTGCATGACCAGCGTCCGGCCTCCGTCGAGCGCCAGCAGCAGGTACTTGCCGCGCCGGCCCAGGCCGCGGATCTCCCGGCCGTCGACCGCCGCCTCCATCGCGGCAGGGGGGACCGGCCGGCACCAGCGCTCGTCCAGCACCTCGAGCCGCTCGATCCGCCGCCCTTCCAGCTCGGGCTCGAGCTGGCGGCAGACGGTCTCGACCTCGGGCAACTCCGGCATCGCCCGGTTCTATCAACCGGCCGGCGTCAGCCCTCGACAGCCCGCGGGTGGGCGCGGAAGTAGACGTCCTTGAGCTGCTCGCCGGAGAGGTGCGTGTACATCTGGGTGGTGGAGATGTCGGCGTGGCCGAGCATCTCCTGGACGGCGCGCAGGTCGCAGCCGCCGGCGAGCAGGTGGGTGGCGAAGCTGTGACGCAGCGTGTGGGGGCTCATCCTGCCGCCGACAGGCCCGCGGCGCGGGCGTGGCGCTGGACGATCTTGTAGAGGCCCTGCCTGGTCAGCGGGCCGCCCCGGAAGTTGACGAACAGCTTCGGCTCGTGGCGCTCGCCGATCAGCTTCGGCCGGGCGCTGCGCATGTAGACGCTGATCGCGGCGATCGCCTGGCGCCCGACCGGGACCAGCCGTTCCTTCGAGCCCTTGCCGCGGGCGCGCAGGAAGCCCTGGCGCAGGTCGAGGTCGGCGACCTCCAGGCCGATCGTCTCCGACGCGCGCAGCCCGCACGCGTACATCACCTCGAGCAGCGCCCGGTCGCGCAGGGTCGTCGGCTCGTCCCCGCGCGGCGCGGCGAGCAGCAGCTGCACCTCGGAGTAGTTGAGGACGTGGGGAAGCTTCTTCGCCCGGCGCGGGGCGCTCAACGCCGCGGTCGGGTCGTCGGCGATCAACTCGTCGCGGCGGAGGTGCTTGTAGAAGGAGCGCAGGCAGGCGGCCTTGCGATGGATGGTCGCGGCCGAGCAGGCCGGGCGGCCGTTGCCGGTGGCGAGGTCGGCGAGGAAATCGGCGATGTCGGCAGGCCGGGCCTCGAGCGCGTCGCGGTCGTGCCCGGCGAGGAACTCGCCGTACTGGAAGAGGTCGGTGCGGTAGGCGTTCAGCGTGTTGCGCGAGAGGCCCCGCTCCAGCTCCAGGTAGGAGAGGAAGTCGAGGACGAGGCCCTCGAAGCGGGTGCCGGCGCCCGGGCCCGCCGGGGCGGGCGCCGCGGCGGGCGGCTTGACTGCGATCGCCATGCGAGCTGGTTCTCCCAGCCGGGGCTATCCCTCTCGGCGCAAGGCCGCGCCCGCGGCGAGGGCGGCGGCGTAAAACAGCGGGTCCTCGGCAAGGCTGCGGCCCATCGAGGACGCCGGAAGGCCGCTGGCGGCATAGCCGTCGAGATCGGCCGCCGCCGGCCGCAACCGATGGCGGCCGCCGCAGGCGTCCTGCAGAGCCGTGATTGCGTCGGGGTGACGCTCGGGGGCGGCGACCGCCACCGGGGCGAGGAGGAGGTCGAGGACGGTGAGGGTGTGGTGGCTGACGCCGCGGTGGCGCTCGCGCGGGTCGGCGGCCGACAGGCGCGGGGAGAGGAAGGTCGGCATGCCCAGGGCGAGGGCCGCGTGGGCGCTGTCGAGGGCTGCCATGCCGCCGTGCCCCAGGCGCGTCTCGGTGCCGATGATCCCGGGGCCGGGGCCGACGAGGATCGCGTCCCAGCCGAGCCGGTGGGCCGCCGCGTCGAGGGCGCCTGGGACGCTGAGCGCCTCGTGCTCGCCGCCGTAGGCGGGGGCGGCGGCGATGTGGCCGCAGAGGAGGTTGCGCTCGCGCAGCTCGGCGACGTCGCGGGAGAGGGATCCCGGGAGAGCCCCACCTCCCGTCTGGACATAGCCGACCTTCAGCCCGGCGCCACCCTGCGCCGCCGCCCAGGCGGCCGGCGCGAGGTGGCCGTGCAGCGGCAGGACCAGGACCGGAGCCAGGTTCGCAGTCGGGGTCTCCTCAACCCGGATCTCTGTCGGAGCGACCGGGTGCTGGAGCGAGGTGTAGTTGAGCTTGATCACGTGCTCGCCGGCCGCCGCTTCGCCGTCGAGGCCGCGGGTGAGGTTGACGTGGACCACGTCGAAGCCGCCTGAGCCGAGGCCGAGGTCCAGGGCGACGGTGTTGACGACGACCTCGTCGCCCTCTCGCATCTCGCCGAGCAGGGTCGTGTCCGCCCAGGCGCGGCGGCGCTCGCCGTCGATCGCGACGGTGAGCGGGTCCTCGGCCACGACCACCCCCCGGCGCAGCTTCAGCCGGCCGCTCACGCTGGCTCGGCCGCCGCCTCGGCGACGATCCCTTCGCAGACCTCGAGCATCGCGTCGAGGTTGCGCGCCGAGACGCACTCCTCCGCGGTGTGGTTGGCCTCGGTGCCGTTGGCGAGCAGGATGCAGTCGAAGCCGGCGAGGCGCAGCGCGTTGGCGTCGCTGCCGCCGCCGGTCGACGTTCGCAGCGGATCGACCCCGGCCCCACGCAGGCCGGCCTCCGCCAGCGCCAGCCCGCGCGAGGAGGGCGGCACCTCGTAGCCGCGGAACAGCTCCTCGACGCGGACGTCGACGTCGCAGCCGTGCTCGCTCGCACCCCAGGCGCAGGCGTCGGCGATCGTTCCCGCGACCTCGGCCACGCGCCCGGCGTCGAGGCTGCGCGCCTCGGCGTGGATGAAGCAGTGGCCGGGGACCACGTTGCCGGAGGTGCCGCCGGAGATCAGCCCGACGTTGGCGGTGGTCTGCGGGTCGAGGCGCCCCAGCTCCATCCGCGAGACGGCGCCGGCCGCGGCGGCGATCGCGCTGCTGCCGTCCTCGGGCCGGATGCCGGCGTGCGCCTCGACCCCGCTGAAGTCGGCGAGGATCTTCTGCTGGGTCGGCGAGGCGACGATCACCTCGCCGACGGCGCTGGCATGGTCGAGGACGAAGCCGCACTTCGAGCGCAGCGCCGAGACGTCGAATGCCTTCGCCCCGCGCAGCCCCTGCTCCTCGGCCACGGTGAGGAGCAGCTCGATCCCGACCGGGGGCGGATCGGCGGCGTGCCTGGCCACCAGCTCCATGAAGACCGCCACCGCCGCCTTGTTGTCGGCGCCGAGGATCGTCTCGCCGCGGCTGCGGAAGACCCCCTCGTCGTTCACCACCTCGATCTGCCCCCGGTGGGGGACCGTGTCGAGGTGGGCGCAGAACATCACCCACTCCTCGCGCTGCCCGGGCAGCCGGGCGAGCAGGTTCCCGGCGCCGGCTTCGGCCGGCCCGGCCGCGCCGTCCTCGCTCACCTCCAACCCGATCGCCCGCAGCTCGGCGGCGACGGTGTCGGCGACCTCTCGCTCCTCGCCGGTGGGGCTGCGAACCTCGCAGAGGCGGACGAAGGTCTCGTGTAAGCGCTCCATGGCGGGTCGAGGCATCGTTATGCGGCGTCCTCTGTCGCTTGCGTGCAGAGCACGCGGCGCTCCCTGCGTCCTTGCCTAAGGCTGCCTCGACCGCGCCATCTCGGACGCGGAGGCATCCTTCGTCTCCAGCTCGGCGCCGTCGGCGGGGCGCTCACCCGCGTGGCGGGCGGCGGCGCCGACGAACTCGCGGAAGAGCGGCTCGGGCCGGTTGGGCCGCGAGTTGAACTCGGGGTGGAACTGGGAGGCGACGAAGAACGGGTGGTCGGGGAGCTCGACCATCTCGACCAGGCGCTCGTCGGGGGAGGTCCCGCCGCAGACCAGGCCCTCGTCTTCGAGGCGGCGGCGCAGCTGGTTGTTGACCTCGTAGCGGTGGCGGTGGCGCTTGTAGATGACCGCCTCCCCGTAGATCTCACGCGCCCGCGTCCCCTCGTGCAGCTTCACCGGGTCGGCGCCGAGCCGCATCGTGCCGCCCATCTCGGAGACCTCCTTCTGCTCGGGCAGCAGGTCGACGACCGGGAACGGCGTCTCGGGGTCGAACTCGGCCGAGTTGGCCCCCTCCATACCGGCGACCGAGCGGGCGAAGTCGACGACCGCGATCTGCATCCCGAGGCAGATCCCGAGATAGGGGATCGAGCGTTCGCGGGCGATCCGCGCCGCCGCCACCTTGCCCTCGATCCCGCGCTCGCCGAAGCCGCCGGGGATGAGGATCCCGTCGGCCCCCTCGAGGCGCTCCGGCTGGAAGTTCTCGGAGTCGACCAGCTCGACCTCCACCTCGACACCATGGTGGAAGCCGCCGTGCTCACAGGCCTCGATCACCGACTTGTAGGCGTCGGCCAGCTGCACGTACTTGCCGACGACGGCGATCCGCACCCTGCCCTCGGCCTCGTCGGCGCGGCGCACCATCGCCTCCCACTCGGCCAGGTCCGGGGCCGGCGCCTCCATCCCGAAGTGGTCGAGGACGAGGTCGTCGACCCCCTCCGCCCTGAAGACGAGCGGCACCTTGTAGATGTTGTCGACGTCGTTGGCGGAGATCACCCCCTCCACCGGAAGGCTGGCGAAGAGCGCGATCTTCTCGCGGATCTCGCGGTCGAGGCGCCCCTCGGAGCGGCAGACGAGCGCGTGGGGCTGGATCCCGATCCGGCGCAGCTCGTTGACCGAGTGCTGGGTCGGCTTCGTCTTCAGCTCGCCGGCGTGGCCGACGTAGGGCACCAGGGTGAGGTGGACGAACATGCTCCGTTTCGGCCCCAGGTCGGTGTAGAGCTGGCGGATCGACTCGAGGAACGGCAGCGACTCGATGTCGCCCACCGTGCCGCCGATCTCGGTGATGACGAAGTCGACCGACTGCGACTCGGCGACGATCAGGATGCGCTGCTTGATCTCGTTGGTGATGTGCGGGATCACCTGGACGGTGGCGCCGAGGTAATCGCCGCGCCGCTCGCGCTTGATCACCGAGTTGTAGACCGCGCCCGCGGTCACGTTCGAGGCCCGCGAGGTGCTCTCGTCGGTGAAGCGCTCGTAGTGGCCGAGGTCGAGGTCGGTCTCGGCGCCGTCCTCGGTGACGAAGACCTCGCCGTGCTGAAACGGGCTCATCGTCCCGGGATCGACGTTTATGTAGGGGTCGAACTTCTGCAGCTGGACCCGGAAGCCACGGGAGACGAGGAGGCGGCCGATCGAAGCGGCGGCGATGCCCTTGCCGAGAGCCGAGACCACTCCGCCGGTGACGAAGATGAATCTCGTGTCTCCTTGATTTGCCCTACTCATTCTCTGCCGAGCGAGTCTAGCCACCGCAGTGGCGGAATCGAGTCGATCGCCGAAGAAATAGACCGCATCTCGCCGTAAATCGTCAGCGCCACGACGATCGCCAGGGCGATCAGGCGGCCCGTCCCGCCCAGGGTGGTCAGCAGCCAGACCCCGGCGATGGCGCCGAGCAGGTTCGAGCCGGTGTCTCCCAGCATCGCCCGCTCGCGCAGGGTGAGCCAGGCGCCGACCAGGATCGGCCCGACGAAGATCCCGAGCAGTTCGACCGGCGCGAACGTCCAGGCGCCGAGGCAGAGGCCGGCCCCGAGCAGCGCCAGCCCCTTCTCCGCCCGCCCCGGCCGCAGGTCGAGCAGGTTGAAGAGGTTGGTGGCGAGCACCAGCAGGGCGACGTCCGCCAGGTAGCGGCCCGACTGCAGCCCCCGGCCCGAGACCACGTAGGCGGCGAGCGCAAGCGCCCCGAGCGCCTTGATCGCACCGGTCGAGAGGCGGCCCTCGCGCAGGGCGCGCCCGTGGCCCCGCCAACCGCGCGGGGCGCCGGCGGCCTCGCCTCGCCCCAGCGAGTCGTCGAGGAAGCCGAGGAAGGCGACGCCGAGCAGGTAGGGGATCCAGCGGCGCAGTTCGGGGTCGAGCAGGTTGAGGTCGGCGCGATCGTTGAGGAACGCCAGCGGCGCCAGGGCGACCAGAGCCGCCGTCGCCAGCACCGCTCCCAGCGGGAAGGCGAGCTTCGCGCCCCGGAAGTTCTCCCGCACCAGGCCGGCGTCGGCAAGCCCGCGCGCGCCCGCGGGGACGACCGCCAGGGCCAGGGCGAAGGAGAGCGGGAAGCCGATCCAGTACACGGCGCGGATCAGCGGCCCCGGGTGAGGAGGTCGGGCAGCAAACGGTCGGCGCTGCTCTTGATTCCGAAGCTGCCCTCCGCCCCGAGCATCGCGAAGACCGTCGCCAGCCGGCCCGCGGTCGCGTCGATGTCGTCGACGCTGGAGATGTCGTTTCCCTGGAAGAAGGAGATCGAGGACGGTTCGGTCGTCGATGTCTCGACCCCGACCGCCGGTGTCCGAGTTCCCGTGATCCCGCCCATCAGCGCCGACTCCAGCCGGCCCGCGGTAGCGCGCTGGGCCGGGCCCATGCTTTCGGGCTCCTGGCGCACCACGATCACGCCGTCGAGCGCGCCGAAGTTGCCGCTCGCACGGGAGAAGACCTGGCTGCGCACCCGTTCCAGCAGGGTTCCGCCGCGGACGAGCTGGCGGCCCAGCCCGGTGCCGAACTCGGTCAGCGTGTCCGGGTTGCGCCGAATGTCGGCGAAGCGGGTCTTCGAGAGATCGCCCGCGAGCGCGTGTAGATCGACCGGCTCGCGGACCACCCCGACGCCGACCAGGCGGCCCCCGGTCGACCCGAGGGCGTCCTCGATATCCGAGGTGAGCTGACTCGGCAGCCCGCCGAGCGCGACGACCCCGATCCGCTTGCCCTTCAGCCGCCCGCGGACGAGCGCCGGGTAGACGCGGTCGGCGAACTCGTTGGAACGGCCCAGTTCGGCGCCGAGCCGGCCGGAGCGGGCGCGGGCGTCCTGGAGGTTGCCGGTGAGGCTGTGCTCCAGGTCCTTGCGAGTGTTGGTGAGGGCGTCGCCGCCGAACTGGGCGCCGATCAGGATGCCGACGGCAAGCGCGATCAGAACCGCGATCAGGGAGGTGGCGTGGTAGCGCGCGCTGTAGCCCATCAGCGGCCGAAGGCTAGAGGCCGAGCCAGATCTTGATCTTCAGCCAGACCAGCTGGAAGAGGTCGTTGAGCGCCGGCGAGGTGATCACCAGGATGGTCAGCAGGACCGCGAAGACGACGAGGAAGAGGGCGACCGGTCCGAAGGGCGAGCTCGGCGTGTAGAGCCGGCTCACCCCCTTCGCATCGACCAGCCTCTCGCCGATCCGCAGCCTGGTGAGGAAGGTCGACGCCATGCCCCCGCGGTTGCGGTCGAGGAACTCGATCAGGTTGAAGTGGGCGCCGACGGTGACGATCAACGCCGCGCCCTTCTCGTATGCCATCAGCATCGCCACGTCCTCGCTGGTGCCGGCGGCGGGGACGACGCTGTGGGCCAGCCCCAGTTCCAGCAGGCGGTCGCGCCCGGGTGCCCGGCCGTCGGGGTAGGCGTGAACGACCAGCTCGGCCCCGCAGCGCAGGGCCTCGTCTCCGGCGGAGTCCATGTCGCCGAAGATCAGGTCTGGCTTGATGCCCGCTTCCAGCACGCCGTCGGCGCCGCCGTCGACGGCGACGACGAGCGGGCGGACGTCGCGGATATAGGCCCGCAGGGCCTTGAGGTCGCGGCGGTGGCGGTCGCCGCGGACCACGATCAGGACGTGGCGGTCGCGGAAGGAGGCGCGGGTGGCCGGGTACTCGACGCTGCCGGTGAGCAGGTCGGTCTCCTGGCGCACGTGGGCGACTGTGTTCTCGGCGAACTCGGCCAGCGCCTCGTCGATCCGATCGCGCTGCTGCTCGAGCTGGCGCTCAAGCGTGGCGACGTCGAGCACCCGCCCGCTCAGGACCACGGCCCCGCGGACGCTCACCGCGCCCCCCTCGATCGTCACCTCGTCGCCGTCGCCGAGGAGGTCGAAGGCATCCGCGCCGGGCGCGTCGATCAGCCGGACGCCGGCGCGAACGAGCATCAGCGGGCCGGCGTTCGGGTAGCGGCCGTTCGACGACTCCGCCGCGTTGACCACCGCGCAGACACCGGCTTCGATCAGCTCCTCGGCCGCGATCCGGTCGATGTTGACGTGGTCGATGACCGCGACGTCGCCGGGGCGCAGGCGCTTGACCAGGTGCTTGGTGCGAGGGCCGAGTCGGGCGGTGCCGCGGATCGCCACGGCAGCCGATGCCCCGTTACGACGCGAGAGCAACGCAGGGAAGCGACGACGACTCGTGGTTGCCACCGGATGAGACTACCCCGCGCGGCCTGCGCGGGAGCCGTTTCAGGCCGCCGTGAGCAGCTCCTTCGCATGGCGGGTCGCCGCCTCGTCGGAACGGCCCCCGCCCAGCATGCGGCGGATCTCCTCGACGACCCCGTCCCCGTCGAGGCGCTCCACGGCGGCAACGGCCGTCTCGCCGGCAATGTCCTTGGCCAGCCGGAAATGGGTCGAGGCGAGCGAGGCGACCTGGGGCAGGTGGGTGATGCAGAGGACCTGACGGCCCTCGCCGATCGCCCTCAGCCTCTCCCCCACCACCCGCGCCGTGTTCCCGCCGATCCCGGCGTCGATCTCGTCGAAGACCAGGGTCTCGGCGCCGCCCCGCGCGGAGAGGCCGGTGAGGGCCAGCATCACCCGCGAGAGCTCCCCGCCGGAGGCGGCATCGCGCAGCGGAGCCGGCTCGATCCCGGGGTTGGGAGCCACCCGCAGCTCGACCGTCTCGCGCCCGCCCGCGCCAAAGCCCTCGGGGTGGGGCTCCAGCACGACCTCCAGCGTCGCGCCCGGCATCGCCAGCCCATCGAGCTCCTTCGCAACCTTCTTCACGAGCGGCCCGGCGGCCTTCGCCCGCCCCCTGCTCAGCCGCTCGCCGAGCTCCTCACGGCGGCGCTCCGCCTCGGCCAGAGCGGCCTCCGCCTCGGCGGCCCGCTCCTCGCCACCCTGCAGGCGCTCGATCTCCGCCCGGCAGCGCTCCGCGTGGGCCAGCACCGACTCGACGCTGCCGCCGTGCTTGCGCTCGAGCCGGTCGAGAGCTTCGAGCCGCTCCTCGACAGCCCCCAGCCGCTCGGGGTCGGCCTCCAGCCCCTCGACGTAGTCGCGCAGCCCCACTCCCACGTCGCCCAGCTCGATCGCCAGCGCGCCGAGCCGCTCGGAGAGCGAGTCGAGCCCTGCGTCCACGCCGGCGGCGCCCTGCAGCAGCGCCTCGGCCTGGGCCAGCGCACCCGCCGCCCCGCCCCCGTCCTCGTCGGCCCCGGCGAGGACGGCATGGGCGCCGCCCGCCGCCGCCCGCAGCCCCTCGGCGTGGCGCAGCCGCTCCCTCTCGCCGGCCAGCTCCGCCTCCTCGGCGGGGTCGGGTGCCACCTCCTCGATCTCCGACAGCTCATACCGATAGAGGTCAAGGTCCCGCTCGCGGGACCCGTCGCGCTCCCGCAGCTCGGCCAGCTCGGCGGCGAGGCGCCCGCACTCCCGATGCGCCCCGCGATAGCGCTCCCGCAGCTCCAGATGCGCGGCGCCGGCAAACCCGTCCAGCACCTCCATCTGCGCTGAGGAGATCGTCAGCCGGCGATGCTCGTGCTGCCCGTAGAAGGCGAGCAGTCGCCCGCCGAGCAGCTTCAGGTCCCCCGCCGAGGCGGCCCGGCCGGCGACGAAGGCGCTGGTTCGCCCCGAACCCGAGACCCGCCGCCCGAGAACGACCTGATCGGCCCCCTCGGGCAGCCGCTCCGCGATCTCCGCGAGCTCGGGCTCCTCCAGCAACCCCTCGGGCAGGTCGAAGACCCCCTCGACCCAGGCCTCCTCCGCGCCGGGCCGAACGATCTGCGGCCGCGCCTTCCCGCCCATCAGAAGATCGATCGAGTGCGCGAGCACCGTCTTCCCGGCGCCGGTCTCTCCCGTGATCGCGTTCAGCCCCTCCCCGAGGCGCAGCTCCGCCTGCTCGATCAGGAGCAGATTCTCGATCCGAAGCTCGCGCAGCACAGATCCTGTGTACCAGCCGCTCCGGCGGGACGGGCCCTGCCCGCAGAAGCCGCGTCTACGCCGGGACCGGCTGCGAGGCCTCGGCGTCAGGAGCAGATTGGACGAAGTCGCGGGAGCGCACGAGGAAGAAGCCGAGCACGGCAACGACGAAGGAGAGGATCGCGGCGAGCAGCAGGATCTCGTTGAAACCGCTGACGAAGGCGACCTTGGCGGCGTGGACGTACTCCGCACGCCGCCCCGGCGGCGCGATCCCGGCGACGGCGCGCGAGCCGCCGGAGGAGACCACCTCTGCGAGCCCCCGGGGCGCCCCGGGGAGCAGCGCCGAGAGCTTCGAGTCGACACGCGACTGGAAGATCGCGCCGAGCGAGGCGACGCCGGTGGCGATCCCGACCTGGCGGAAGGTCGTGTTGATTCCGGAGCCCATGCCGGCTTTCTCGACCGGCACGACGGCGATCGCCGCCTGGCCGATGCCCGGGTTGGCGGTGCCGATGCCGATGCCGGCGAGGAGGAAGCCCGGCAGCAGCGCCGAGACGCTGGATTCGGCGTCGATCCCGTGCATGAGCAGCAACCCGACGCCGACCAGGCCGAGACCGAGGCCGAGCAGAACGCGAATCGGGATCCGGTGGGAGAGCGAGCCGGCGATCGGCGAGGCGATGAAGGAGAGGACGGTGAGCGGTAGGAAGCGCAGGCCGGCTTCCAGAGGCGAGAAGTCCTGGACGCCCTGCAGGTAGATGGTCAGGTAGAGGAACATCGCGAACATCCCCGCCGAGAGCCCGAATGCGACGGCGGAGACTCCGTTGAAGGCGGGCTTGCGGAAGAGATTCAGGTCCAGCATCGGGTGCGAGCTGCGGGCCTCGATCGCCAGGAACGCCGCCAACAGCAGCGCCGAGCCGATCAGCGAGGCGAGGATCGTGACGCTGCCCCAGCCATCGGGGTTGCCTCGGATCAGGCCGAAGATCAACAGGAAGAGCGCCAGCGAGAAGGCGATCAGGCCGGGTAGGTCGATCCGCTCGGGGTCCTGGGCGGCGACGTTGGCGAGCTTGCGCTCGGTCAGCGCGATCGCCATCAACCCGATCGGCACGTTGACGAAGAAGATCCATTCCCAACCGAGGTGCTCGGTGATCACGCCTCCGACCAGCGGCCCGATCGCGACGGCGCCGCCGATCGTCGCGCCCCACACCCCGAACGCCGTGGCCCGATCCTTGCCATGGAACTCCTGCCCGATCAGCGCCAGCGACGTCGCGAACATGCCGGCCCCGCCCACCCCCTGGAGCCCACGGGCGAGGTTGAGCAGGGTCGGGTCGCCGGCGATCCCGCAGAGGAATGAGGCGAACGTGAAGATCGCGAACCCGATCGTGAAGACCCGGCGCCGTCCCAATCGATCTCCCAGGGATCCGGCGGTCAGCAGGAAGGCGGCGAGGGTCAGCGAGTAGGCGTCGACCACCCACTGCAGGCTGGAGAGGCTGGCGCCGAGGTCGCGCTGGATGTCGGGCAAGGCGACGTTGACGACCGTGATGTCCAGCAGCAGCATGAACGTCGCGATCGAGATCAGGACAAGGGTCCACCACTTGCGCTCCATGCCGCGCAACCTAGCGAACCGTCCCCGCGGGCCCGATGGCCTTCGCCTAGACGGCCAGGTGGCCGAACTTCTCGCGAATGCGCTGGTAGAAGCTCGTCCCGGGGAGCTGGGCCAGCCGCCCGACCGCGTCGACGAAGCGGACCTCCAGGGCCGCGCCGCGGTCGAGCTCGCCGACCGCCTCGCCGTCGACCGCGACTTCGACCGGCTCGCGCCCAGCGGCGTTGCCGACGTGGAGGACGTCGCCCGGGGCGACGACCAGGGCACGGGCGGTGAGCGAGTGCGGGGCGATGTAGCTGACCACGTAGCCCTCCACCCCCCAGGCCAGGATCGGGCCCTGGTTGGCGAGGTTGTAGCCGGTCGACCCGACCGGGGTGGCGGCGACGAGGCCGTCGCAGCGGACGTGCCCCACCTCCTCGCCGGCGATCTTGTAGCTCAACTCAGCGACACGGTCGCGGGGACGGCGGACGACGGTGACGTCGTTGAGGGCGACCCGGCGCTCCCCGCCCACGGCGACCTCGAGCCCGGGCAGCTCGACCGTCTCGGTCTCGCCCTCGAGCGCGCTGCGGATCCCCTCCTCGGCATGGTCGCGCTCGACCGCGGCGAGGAAGCCGACCGTGCCGAAGTTGACACCGAAGACGGGGACGCCGGCGCCGGCGAAACGGCGCAGGGCGTGGAGGATCGAGCCGTCGCCGCCGAGCACCAGGCAGAGGTCAGGGGGCGTCGCGAGCTCGGCGACCTCCTCGATGCCCTCCGCGGCGGGGCCGTGCTTCGCCAGCTCCTCAGGAGTGCCGACCAGCCTCCAGCCGACCTCGCCGGCGATGGAGGTGGCGAGGAGGACTGCCTCGGTCGCGGCCGGCGGGTGAGAGTGGGTAATCAGCGCGGCGGTCTTCATCCTGGCTCGGCCTCCATGATCGCCGCCTCGAGGTCGGCCGGCGCCTCGCCCTCTC
The DNA here is from genome assembly GCA_963838035.1 of uncultured Solirubrobacterales bacterium. Taxonomy (GTDB): domain Bacteria; phylum Actinomycetota; class Thermoleophilia; order Solirubrobacterales; family 70-9; genus CAVVNN01. The sequence goes on along the minus strand of CAWIPM010000002.1, from coordinate 38,518 downwards.
CCCCGCACCAGACGAACGTCTCGCGGTTGCCCTTCGGACCGGGGAGGCCGGAGGAGGCGAATCCCCTGACGGCGAGGCCGAGGTCGCGCGCCGCGAGCGCCACCGCGAGGATCGCCTCGCGGCGGTCGGCCGCGGCGCGGACGACTCCCCTGCCGACCCGCTCGCGCCCCAGCTCGAACTGCGGCTTGACCATCGCCAGCACCTCACCACCCGCGGCAAGGCAGCGCACCACCGCGGGCAGGACCTTGGTCAGCGAGATGAAGGAGACGTCGACAGTCGCCAGGCCTGGGGCAAAGGGCAGGTCCGCCGGCCGCAGCTCGCGGGCGTTGAGGCGCTCGATGACGGTCACCCGCGAATCCTCACGCAGCCGCAGGTCGAGCTGTCCATAGGCGACGTCGAGAGCGACGACCCGGGGGGCGCCGCGCTGGAGAAGGCAGTCGGAGAAGCCTCCGGTCGACGCCCCGACGTCGAGGCAGTCCCGCCCGGCGACGTCAATGCCGAGTCGGTCGAGGGCATTGTCGAGCTTGATCCCGCCACGGGAGACGAAACGCGGCCCCTCCTCGACGATCAGCGCCGCCCCCGGCTCGACCAGTTGGCTCGGCCGCAGCGCCACCGGGCCGTCATCGCCAAGACGGACCTCGCCGGCGCGGACCGCGCCCGCCGCCGCCGAGCGCGACGGGAACAGCCCCCGCTCGGCCAAAACCGCGTCTATCCGGGCCTTCTTCACCGCTGCAACGGTAGCGGTGCGCCCCGGGCCCGGCCGTTTATCGAAGAATTAGAACACTCTGCAACAGTTTCTTAACCAACCTGGGGGCCTCGGCATGGTGTCATGAGACACCGAAGCTGATCGAGCAGGCCTCTGTGATCCCACTCACACACAAATCGCACATACGTTCGTATGCTGTTAAAGGATTCCAGTGGAGGTGCCGATGAGGTTCCCAACGACAAGCTTTCCGGTTGGGTTCGGCGCCGCCAACATGGCCCTCATCGCTTCCCACGACGAGCGCCCCGGCGACACATAAGAGCCCACCTACCTCCCACGGATCCACATATATAGAGATACATATCTCTCCTCCCTGTAGTAACCCCAGAAGCGCCCCGCCTCCCCGGCGGGGCGTTTTCTGTTGTGGAGCCAAATTCGCTGCTCTCAAGAACCTCGACGAGCACAGCACGATCGTCGCGGCGAGCCCGGAGCGCGTGTGGGTGGCGCTGCCTGCTCGCTGCCACGACACGCCGGGCGCGATCTGGTTGATGGTCGCGGTCCGATCCTGCTCTTGGGCACTCTTACCACGGACGACACTACACTCGCCGCGATGCTCGACCTGGACGCCTACCTGGAGCGGATCGGCCTGGACGGACGCCCGAGCATCGAGCAGCTGCACAGGGCGCACCTGACCTCGATCCCCTTCGAGAACCTCGACCCGCACCAGGGTCTGCCGGTCTCCTTAGATGCGGCTGACCTCGAGCGAAAGCTCGTGACCGAACGCCGTGGCGGCTACTGCTTCGAGCAGAACCTACTCTTGAAGGCTGCCCTGGAGGCGCTCGGCGCGGAGGTGGACATGTTCCTCGCACGCACGCGCCTGGGCGCGAAGCCGGGCGTGGCCCGGCCCCGCAGTCACCTTGTCCTGCGCGTGAGAGAGAACGGCTCAAGCTGGCACGCCGACGTGGGGTTCGGCGCCCGCGGCGTCCTCGAGCCGATCCCATTCGGGCCGGGTCCCACGCAGGAGCAGTCGGGCTGGAGCTTTCGCGTCGTCGAGGACGGCTCCGAGCTCGTGCTCCAGAGGCTGGCCGGGGACGAGTGGGTCGATGTCTACGGCTTTCTCCCCCAGCCGGTTCCATTCATCGACGTCGAGACCGCCAACTGGTGGACCTCGACGCATCCGCGCTCACTCTTCGTCACCGGCCTGATCGTGGGCGTTCGTGGCGACGACGGCACGGGCACGTTGCTGTGCGACTGGAGCGAGCTATCCCTCAGCGAGGAGACGCCGGCGGGGACCAACGTGACGCCGCTCGGCCGAGAGGCAATACCGGAGCTGCTTGCCGCGCGCTTCTCGCTCCCGGGCTTTGCGCTCGGCGCCGACGAGCGCCTTGTCCGGGTGGCGGCTGGGCCATAGATCGACGTCCGGGGAAGCAGGATTTCTGAGGGGGCAGGCTGGTCTCCGCGGAAGCCAGTCCGCGGAGCTTGCCCAGCCACTGGGTCCTCTGCTGCCCGGGACCCACGTACATAGAGATACAGGCCTCTTCTCCCTGTGGCGACTCCAGAAGCGTCACCGAAGAGCCACCGGGGACACTAATGGATTGCGCGCTTTGATGCAAACTCAGCCGGCGACGGGCTCGCGCGCGCCGAGCGCGGCCAGGACCCGCTCGGCCACCGACTCTCCCGTCAGCCCGACCTCTGCGCGCAGCAGGGCGGGCTTGCCGTGGGTGACGTAGCGGTCGGGTAGGCCGATCCGCAGCACCCTGGCCCGCTCGCCGGGACGGTCGGCGAAGGCGTCCTCCAGGTGCTCGAGCGCTGCCGACCCAAAGCCGCCCGGCAGGACGTTCTCCTCGATCGTCACCACCAGGTCGTGCTCGAGCGCGAGGCGCTCGAGCAGGCCCTCGTCGAGCGGCTTGGCGAAGCGGGCGTCGGCGACGGTGGGCTCGATGTCGTGCCGCCGCAGCAGCTCGGCTGCCGCCAGCCCCACCGACACTCCGTAGCCGTAGCCGAGCAGCGCCACCCGCTCGCCGCTGGCCAGCACCTCGCCCGTGCCGATCGGGATCTTCTCGCCGGACGCCGGCAGCGCGACGCCCTCCCCCGCCCCGCGCGGATAGCGCAGCGCGGCCGGGCCGTCGTGGGCGATCGCGGTTCGCAGCATGTGGACGAGCATCGCCTCGTCGCGGGGGGCCATCACCACGACGTTCGGGATCGGGCGGAGGTAGGAGACGTCGAAGGCGCCGTGGTGGGTAGGGCCGTCGTCGCCGACCAGCCCGGCCCGGTCCATCGCGAAGGTGACGTCCAGCTCCTGCAGGCAGACGTCGTGGATGATCTGGTCGTAGGCCCGCTGGAGGAAGGTCGAGTAGATCGCGCAGACCGGCTTCGCCCCCTGGATCGCCAGGCCAGAGGCCAGCAGCACCGCGTTCTGCTCGGCGATGCCGACGTCGTAGTACTGCTCGGGAACCTCGTCGGCGAGCTTCTGCAGTCCGGTCCCCCCCGCCATCGCCGCGGTGATCCCGATCACGCGCTTGTCGCGCTTTGCCTCGGCGACGATCGCCTCGGCGAAGACCTGTGTGTACTGGGGCGGCGCGCCCGCCGCCGGCGGCTTCTCGAGCCGCTCGGGCGCGATCGCGTCGGGCGCGTCGGACTCCTTCACCGGGACCGGCTTCAGGGCCGGGGCGCCGTTGACGATGCTCTTCGGCTTCGCCGCGTGCCATTTCTCCATCCCCTCGAGGCCGCCCTCCTCGGCCGGGGCGAACCCCTTCCCCTTGACCGTGTGAATGTGGACGACCACCGGGCGGTCGGCTTCGAACGCCTCGCGCAGAGCCACGCGCAGGGCGTGCACGTCGTGGCCGTCGATCACCCCCATGTAGGCGAGGTCGAGCTCCTCGAAGAGCAGGCCCGGCGCCCAGTAGGCCTTGATCGCCGCCTTGATCTCCGGCCCGAGCCGCTCGATCCGCCGGCCCAGCCCCAGCGGCAGCCTTGTGAGGCGGTCCTCGACCCCCTCGCGAGCGTGGTAGAGGCGCGGGTTGAGCCGCACCCGCTGGAAGTAGCGGGAGAGCGCGCCGACGTTTGGGGAGATCGACATCCCGTTGTCGTTGAGGACGATCACGATCGGCGTCTGCAGGCCGCCGGCCGCGTGCAGTGCCTCATAGGCGACGCCGCCGGTCAGCGCGCCGTCGCCGATCACCGCCGCCACCTTGCCGTCCTCGCCGATCCCCTTGCGCATCGCCTCCTTCAGCCCGACCGCGTAGCCGATCGAGGTCGAGGCGTGACCGGCGCCCATGATGTCGTGCTCGGACTCGAAGATCGAGCAGAACGGGGCCAGGCCCTCGTACTGGCGGATCGTCGGCAGCGCGTCGCGGCGGCCGGTGAGGATCTTGTGCGGGTAGGCCTGGTGCCCGACGTCCCAGAGGATCTTGTCGCGCGGGGAGTCGAGCAGGCTGTGCAGGGCGACCGCCAGCTCGCAGGTGCCGAGGTTGGCGCCGAAATGGCCGCCGATCTCCCCGATCGTGTCGATGACGTAGTCGCGCATCTCCTGCGCGACCTGCTGCAGCTGGTCCTCATCGAGGCCGTGAAGGTCGGCCGGGCCTTCGATCTTGCCCAGCAACGGCTCGCGAGCCTCGGACTCGGGATTGTTCGGGGTGTCTGTCATTCGTGCCTGGTGAAGATGTAGTCGGCGACCTGCTTCAGGTCGGTCGTCTGTCCGTGGGCCTCGGCGAGCGCTTCGGTTGCCTTTGCATGGGACTCGGCAGCCAGCTCGCGCGCGCGGTCCAGCCCGAAAAGGCTGACATAGGTCAGTTTGCCACGTCGCTCGTCGCTTCCGCTCGGCTTGCCCAGCCGCTCGTCGGTCTCGGTCACGTCGAGGATGTCGTCGACGATCTGAAAGAGCACGCCCAGCTCCCCGGCGAACCGCCGGTAGGGGACCGCCTCGGGCTCCTCGAGGGCCTCGAGGAGAAGCACGACGGCGACGCTGGCGGCGATCAGGCGGCCGGTCTTCAACGCGTGCAGCGCCCGCAGGCCCGCGGCGTCGGGCTCCTCACCGGCGACATCGACGTACTGGCCGCCGACCATGCCGTCGACCCCGGTCGCAGCGGTCAGCTCGCGCAGCGCGCCGAGCACGCGAGCCGGCTCGCCCGGCTGCTCGCAGAAGAGGCGTACCGCCTCGGCGAAGAGCCCGTCGCCGGCGAGGATCGCGACGTCCTCCCCGAACTTGACGTGGGAGGTCGGCCGGCCGCGGCGGAGGTCGTCGTCGTCCATCGCCGGCAGGTCGTCGTGGATCAGCGAGTAGGTATGGATCAGCTCGATCGCGCAGGCAACCGGGAGGAACCGCTCGGGGGCCGCCCCGAGGGCGCGCGCGGTCGCCAGCGTCAGGACCGGCCGGACGCGCTTGCCCCCGGCGAGCAGCGAGTAGCGCATCGCCTCCTCGAGGCCGGCGGTCGTCGGCGCCGCGGAGAAGCGCAGGCTGTCGAGCTCGGCCTCGACCAGGGAGCGCAGGTCCTCGGGATAGCTCACGGCTTCCGCAGTTCCCTTGCCTCGCCATATGTGGGGAAGGAACAGCGGAAGGTGCTGCTCACTCGGCGCTCGCCTCGCCCTCGCGCATGCCGCGGTTGGCCTCCTCGACCGCCTCGGCGGAGAGCTCGGCGGCCTCGCGAGCCAGCTCGGCGGCGCGCTCGTCCCCCGCCTCCTCGCCCTCCAGCTCGCGGGCGATCGCGCCGAGGCGCTCGGCGATCTCGCGCAGGCGGGTCACCGAGCCCCCGCCCGCTCGCGCACGACGGCGCCGAGGATCCCGTTGATGAAGCTCGGAGCGTCGGCGCCGCAGAACTCCTTGGCGATCTCGATCGCCTCGTCGATCGCGACCTCCACCGGCACCTCGGCGTGCTCGATCTCATATAGCGCGACGCGCATCACGTTGCGGTCCAGCGGCGCGATGCGATCCAGGTCCCAGCCCCTGGCGTGGCGGGAGATCTCGGCGTCGAGCTCGTCGCGGTGCGCCTCGACCCCGGTGGCCAGCTCGCGCGTGAAGGGCCTCGAGTCGGCGATCAGCTCCGCCAACGGGCGCGCGGTCACGTCGCGCTGGTAACAGGCGAAGACGGCGTCACGGCGCTGGTCGGACCTACGCATGGACGCACCATTCTCGCGCTTCGGGGGAGCGGACGCCTACGACGCGCGCGAGATGTACTCGCCGCTGCGGGTGTCGACCCGGATGCTCTCGCCCTCTTCGATGAAGAGCGGCACCTGGACCGCCACCCCGGACTCCAGCGTCGCCGGCTTGCTGCCGCCGCCCGAGGCGGTGTCGCCCTTCACGCCCGGCTCGGTCTGCGTCACCGTCATCTCGACCGTGCTCGCGACCTGCACGTCGCTGGGCCGCTCGTCGACGAAGAGGATCTCGACCTCGCCGTTGGGCAGCAGCCACTGCATCGCCTCACCCGCCACATCGCGGGGGATCTCGATCTGCTCGTAGTCGCGGCTGTCCATGAATACCGCCGCGTCGCCGGAGTCATACAGGTACTGCATCTTCCGCGACTCGGTGCGCACCGGCCGGAACTTCTCCCCCGCTCGGAAGGTCCTGTCGATGACCGAGCCATCGTCGATCCGTCGCAGCTTCGTCCGCACGAATGCCCCGCCCTTGCCCGGCTTGACGTGCTGGAACTCGATGATCTTGAAGATCGTCCCGTCGATCTCGATGTGGGACCCGTTCTTGAACTGGTTGGTGCTGATCACGGCGGCGAATCCTAGAGAAGCCGAGACGGGGGGCGAGACGCCGTAAGCTCTCGGACGGCAGGGATGACGGGAACGCTTCGAATCGCCGTTGCGATCGCCGCCACGACGCTCCTCGTCGCGGCGGCCGGCGCCCGCGCGGAAGAAGAAGGCCCGAGCCGCGCCGAATACGTGGCCCAGGTCGAACCGATCTGCCAGGAAAACACCGTCGCCAACAAACGGATCCTCAGGAACGTCCGGCTCAAGGCCAGGAATGGCAAGCTCAAGGTCGCCGGTCGCCAGTTCATCCGCGCCTCGGGAGCGTTCGGGGCCACGGTGAAGAAGATCACCGCCGTGCCGCGCCCCGCGGCCGACGACGCGAGGCTGGTCAAGTGGTTCAAATTCCTCGGGATCGTGAAGACGAACCTGCGCAATCTGGGCAAGGCGCTGAAAGAGGGCGACAAGATCAAGGCCTCCCACGAATCGATCCGGGTCGAACGGAGCAGCAACGCCGCCAACAACGTCGGCTTCGTCTTCAACTTCGTCTACTGCCGGATCACGCCCTCGCGGTTCCGCTGAGCGAAGTCAGGCGGACGGCCGCTGCGCGTCGCCGGATTCGGCGGCGGTGCTGGTGGTGAGGCCGGCGGCCGCGCCACCGGAGAGAACGCGGCGGACCAACCGCGGGGCGACGATGCGCAGGACGGCGGCGATCGCATAGGGGCGCGGCACGTAGCGCTCGGCCCGGCCGCGCGGGCCGGCTTCGACGATCGCCTCGGCAACCTTCTCGGGCTTGGAGACGAGCCAGCGGGTGAGGGCTTTCTCACGCAGCTCGGTCGCCGGGAAGCCCTCGGTGGCGACAAAGCCGGGCAGGACCAGGCCGACGTGGACGCCGTGGGGGCGCTCCTCTGCGTACAGCGAGTCCGACCAGCCGATCAGGGCGAACTTGCTCGCCGAGTAGGCGCCGGTGCGGGCGCGGGAGACGCGGCCCGCGGTGCTCGCCACGTTGACCACCGCGCTCGGCGCCGAGGAGCGCAGCGCCGGCAGCAGCGCCTCGGTGAGGCGGACGACGGCGTCGAAGTTCAGCTCCATGTGGCGGTGGACGTTGGCGTAACCGGTCTCGGCGAAGGCGCCGCGCCAGGCGGCGCCGGCGTTGTTGACCAGCAGGTCGAGGCCGTCGTGGTGGTCCTCCAGATGGGCGTGGACCCGGGCCGGGGCGTCGGCATCGGTGAGATCGGCGGCGACATAGGTGGCGGGGCAGGGCAGCGACTCGGCCAGAGCGCGGAGGCGGTCCTCGCGGCGGGCAACGAGGACCAGCTCGGCGCCGGGCTCGCGGGCAAGGCGCCTCGCGGTCGCCTCGCCGATGCCGCTGGAGGCGCCGGTGACCAGCATCGTCTTCGCCGCGGCGGCCATCTGGCCTAACCGTATTCGACCTGCCTGCGGCGATGTGTCGGGTGGGACGGCGTCCCGCCTTGCAAGGATTGCGCCATGGCAGCTTCGACCGGCAGTCGCGCTCCCCGCATCAGCGCGGTGATGCGCGATGGGGATCGGGTGACGCCGCTGGAGCTGTTCTTCGATCTCGTCTTCGTCCTGGCGATAACCCAGTGCACGGCACTGATGTCGCACCACCAGACCGTTTCGGGGCTTGCACAGGGGCTGCTGGTGCTCGGCATGCTCTGGTGGGCGTGGGTCGGCTACGCCTGGTTGACCAGCGTGATCGACCCCGAGGAGGGCGCCGTGCGGCTGGTGATGTTCGGCGCGATGGCGGCCCTGCTGCTCGTCTCCCTCTGCGTCCCGGAGGCATTCGACAGCCTCGCGCTCGCCTTCGCCCTCAGCTACGGGGTCGTGCGCACCGCCCATATCGCCCTCTTCATGCTGGCCAGCCCCGAGGACGACGCGCTGCGCCACTCGGTGCTGGGGCTCGCCGCCAGCACCGCGGTCGCGGTCGTCCTGCTCGTCGCGGCGTCCTTCCTCGACGGCCTCGCGCAGGGGTCGCTCTGGGCCCTCGCGCTCTTCCTCGACATGGCCGGCCCCTACTTCTTCGGCTCCGAGGGCTGGAAGTTGGTCCCGGGCCATTTCGCCGAGCGCCACGGCCTGATCGTGATCCTCGCCCTCGGCGAGTCGATCGTCGCGATCGGCGTCGGGGCGGCGGGCGCCCTCACGCTCGGCATCGGCACCGCCGCCGTCCTCGGGGTCGCGCTGGCCGCGGGGATGTGGTGGGCCTACTTCGACATCGTCGCGCTTGTCGCGGGCCGCCGTTTGGCGGGGAGCGAGGAGGGACGCGTGCGAAACGAGCTGGCCCGCGACTCCTACTCCTACATCCACCTGATCATCGTCGCCGGGATCGTGCTCACCGCCCTCGGCCTGAAGACGACGATCGGCCACTTCTCCGGCCACCTGCACACCGTCCCCGCGTTCGCCCTGCTCGGCGGCCTCGCCGTCTACCTACTCGGCCATGTCGCCTTCCGCTACCGCCATGTCCGCACGATCAACCGGCAGCGCCTCTTGATCGCGATCGTGCTGCTGATCCTCGTCCCCCTCGCGACAGCGGTGCCGGCGCTCGCGGCCCTTGCCATCGCAAACGTGCTGCTCTGGGCGATGATCGCCTACGAGACCCATGGCTACGGCGAGGCGCGCGACCGCGTCCGCCATCAGGGCAGCGCCCCCCCGCTGGCGCCCTCTCGATAGCGGACATTTGTTCGACTCGACATACTGCGGGCCGTGAGCGAGACCCCCGAGCTACTCGACCGGCTGCTGCGCAGCGCAGCGCCCTCAGGATACGAGGGGCCGGCGACCGAGATCTGGCGCGACGCGGCCTCCTTCGCCGAGCTCACGGCCGACGGGCTCGGCTCCTCGATTGCCCGGATCGGCGAGGGCGAGCCGCTGCTGGCGGTGGTCGGGCATATCGACGAGATCGGCTTGGTCGTCACCCACATCGACGAGAAGGGGTTCCTCTACTTCACTCCGATCGGCGGCTGGGACCCGCAGATCCTGGTCGGCCAGCGGGTCGAGGTGCGGGGCGCGAGCGGGCTCGTCACCGGCGTCGTCGGCCGCAAGCCGATCCACCTGCTCGACGCCGAGCAGCGCAAGAAGGTGGTCGACCTGAAGGGCCTCCACATCGATGTCGGGGCCACCGATCGCGACGAGGCCGCTGAGCTGGTTCGCGTCGGCGACCCGGTCGTGATCGCGGCGGCGCCGACGCGGCTGGCCGGCAACCGTCTGGTCTCTCGCTCAATGGACAACCGCCTCGGCGCCTACGTCGCGCTCGAGTCGCTGCGCCGCTGCCACGAGCGCGGCGGGCCGGCGGGGAGCTTCGCGGCCGTCGCCGCGGTCCAAGAGGAGATCGGGCTGTTCGGCGCCCGCACCGCGGCCTTCTCGCTGCGGCCGGATCTGGCGGTGGCGGTCGACGTCACCCATGCGACCGACGCCCCCGGCGTCGACGAGAAGGAGCTCGGCAGCCACCCGCTCGGCTCCGGGCCGGCGATCGGGCGGGGCTCGACCCTCTCGCCCAAGGTCTTCGAGCTGCTGGTCGAGACCGCCGAGGAGGCGGGGATCGAGCACACGGTCATCGCCAGCGGCCGCGGCACCAGCACCGACGCCGACGTGATCCAGATCTCCCGGGCGGGAATCCCGACCGGCCTCGTCTCGATCCCACTGCGCTACATGCACTCCCCGGTCGAGCTGGTCGACCTCGGCGATGTCGAGGCAGCCGTCGAGCTGCTCACCGCCTTCGCTCTGCGCCTGCAGGCTGGCGTCGACCTCAGCCGCTGACCGCTGCAGCGGCGCTCCCCATGCCGTCCACGTGGACGATGTCGCGACCGCCCGTCTTGGCGGCGTAGAGAGCCTTGTCGGCGCGGGCGACGAGGTCGTCGGTGTCGACGGCGCCGGGCCGGGAGACCGCGACGCCGATGCTGACCGTGACCATGACGCCAACCGGGCGGCGATCGCGTACCTCACGCCGCAGCCGTTCGGCGATCTCCAGGGCCTCCTCGCGGTTGGCACCAGGCAGCACAACGAGGATCTCCTCACCGCCGATCCGGTAAATCGAGTCGCCGGCCTGCAGAGCCGCGCGCATCACGTAGGCGACGTCCTGCAGGACCGCGTCCCCGGCGGCATGGCCGAGCTGGTCGTTGACCCGCTTGAAGTGGTCGAGGTCGCATAGCAGCAGGGCATGGGAAAGTCCCTCCGCCTCGTTGCAGGGCTGGCCGTCGAGCTCGGAAAGCCGCTGCTCCAGCGCGTTGCGGTTGAAGAGGCCGGTGAGCGGGTCGAGTGTCGAGTGGCGGCGGTGGGCGCGGTCGGACTCGACAAGGGCTCCGGAGAGGATCACGGTGCTGAGCACCAGCGCCACGGCGGCCACGAGCGACTGGCTGTGATCGGCGGCCGAGGCCGGATCGACGGCGACGGTGCTGAGCAGGAGCAGGGCGAGAATGTAGGCCGTGCCGACGGCCATGCCCCAGGGCTCGAAGCGGGCGCCAAGCGTGACCGCGGGGAGCGCGAACCAGACCAGGGCCGGGCTCGCCGGGCCGCCGGTGGCGAGCACGGCGCCGGCGAGCAGTAGCGGCAGGGCTCCCCAGGCACCTGCGACCCAGAGCCATGGGCGGGAGCTTGCGCTCATGAAGCGATCGGCGACCGCGAAGCCGAGAAGACCGGCCGCGAGCGGCGCCATCCACCACCAGCCGACTTCGGGGCCGACGGAGGCGAGGGCGAGCGCGAGGATCGCGAAGCAGCCGGTGCGGTAGCGGCGGAGGCGCTGCTCCATGTCGAGCAGGCGCTCGCGCCGCGCGTCTTCGCGGATCGCCGCCAGCGACTCGGGGGTGTGATCGAGGCCGTTGCGGCCCCGCGCCGCGATCGAGCGAAATGTGAGCGGGGTCAGGTTCACGATTCGCACATCGGCCCAACCCCGTGCGGGACTTAAGTCTGCAGCCGCGAGACCAGCATCTACTCGACCAGCTGCAGCTCTTTGGGCAGGCCGCTGAGGTTGCGGTGGCCTTCCTCGGTGACGACGACGAGGTCCTCGATCCTCACCCCGAGCTCGCCCGGCAGGTAGATGCCGGGCTCGATCGTCACCACCTCGGCCGGCTCGAGCACGTCCTCGGAGCGCTGCGAGAGCCGCGGCGCCTCGTGCACCTCGAGCCCGACCCCGTGGCCGAGGCCGTGGCCGAAGCGCTCGCCGTGGCCGGCCTCCTCGATTACCCTGCGCGCCACCGCGTCGACGGCCTCGCCCTCGACCCCGGCGACCACCGCGTCGAGTGCCGCCAGCTGGGCGCCCCTCACCACCTCATAGACCTGGCGCGCATCCGCTCCCGGCTCGCCGGTGGCGAAGGTCCGCGTCCCGTCCGAGCAGTATCCGTCGAGCCTCGCCCCCATGTCGAAGACGACCAGCTCGCCGCGCTCGATCCGCCGATCGCCCGGCTCGGCGTGCGGCAGGGCACCGTTCGGGCCGGCGGCGACGATCGCCGGGAACGACGGGTCGCCGCCGAGCTCGCGGATCCGCGCTTCCGCCGCGCGGGCCACCTCACGCTCGCTGCGCCCGACGAGCCCGCGCTCCAGGCTCCAGAGCCAGACCTCGTCCGCGAGCTCCGCCGCGGCTGCGATCGAGGACAGCTCGCCCGTGTCCTTGACCCGGCGCAGCTTCTCGACCGCGCCGCCCGCGGGCACCGCCTCGACCCCCTCTCCGAGCTTCTCCTCCAGCCTCTTCAGCACCCGGACGGACATCTGATCGTCCTCGAAGCCGACCCTGCCTTGCAGGCGTTCGGCGATGCCGGCAAGCCAGTCGCTCTCCACGGTGACGACCTCCCAGTCCTCGACTTCCTCGGCGGCACGCTCGGTGTAGCGGAAGTCGGTGAGGAAGACCCGGGTCTCGGCGCCGCAGACGCAGGCGCCATTTGTTCCCCCGAAGCCGGTCAGGTAGCCGACATTGACCAGGTCGGTGACCAGCATCAGGTCCAGCTCGCGCTCGCCGAGCCCTGCTGCGAGACGGTCGCCGCGGCCGCGCATCAGCCGCTGGTGCCGAGCTCGCCGGCGAGCGCATTGAGCGCGTCGCGGTAGCCGTCAGGCCCCCTGCCGGAGACCTTCGCCAGCACCAGCCCGTCGAAGACGGAGACCCTGCGCCAGTCCTCACGCGACTCGACGGCGGAGAGATGGACCTCGACCGCGGGCAGGGCGGCGACGTCAAGCGCGTCGGCGATCGCTCGGCTGTAATGGGTCCAGGCGCCGGCGTTGAGCAGCACCGCGTCGGCCAGCTCCGGCGCCCGGTGCAGGTATTCGACGAACTCGCCCTCGGAGTTGGTCTGGAAGAAGATCGCTTCCAGGCCCAGTTCCCGCGCCCAGCCCCTGATCTTCATCTCCAGCTCGTTGAGGGAGAGGCCGCCGTAGATCTCGGGGTCGCGACGGTCGAGGATGTCGAAGTTGACCCCGTGCAGGACCGCGACCCTGTTGTGGGAACTGGTCATGGTCGGAGCTCCTCCACGGCGGCACGGACGGTATCCGGATCGACCAGCTGGCCGGTGCGGGGCGCTCCCGGCTCCGAGAGGAGGACGAAGCCGACCCCCTCAGCGGTGCGCTTCTTGTCGCGCTGGAGCGCGGTGAGGACCGCCTCGACGTCGATCGCCGGGTCGAGCTCGACCGGGAGCCCATGGCGGCGCAGGACCTCTTCGACCTCGTCGCGCAGCGCAACGGCGTCGGAGAGCCGCAGCGCCGCGAGCAGGCCGAGGCCGATCGCCTCGCCGTGCCGGTAGCGCCCGTAGCCGCTCGCCGCCTCGATCGCGTGGCCGACCGTGTGGCCGAAGTTGAGAGCCGCGCGCAGGCCGCTGTCGCGCTCGTCGGCAGCGACGACCTCGCACTTGTAGCGGGCGCAGGAGAGGACGACGTCGTCGAGCTGCTCGGGTTCCAGCACCACGATCTCGCGGACCCGCTCCCAGAGCGAGCCGCCGGCCAGCAGCCCGGTCTTCAACGCCTCGACGAAGCCGGCCGCCAGCTCCTCGCCGGGCAGCGTCGCCAGGGTCGAGGTGTCGGCGATCACGGCCGCGGGCAGCTGATATGCGCCGGCGTAGTTCTTGCCCTCCGGCAGGTCGACGCCGGTCTTGCCGCCGAAGGCGGAGTCGACCTGCGCGACCAGGGTCGTCGGCGCCTGGACCACCTCCACGCCGCGCTGGTAGAGGTGGGCGCAGAATCCGGCGAGGTCGCCGACGACGCCCCCGCCGAGGGCCACCACGTGGTCCTCGCGGGTCATCCCGGCGCGAGCCAGCTCGCGCAGGACGCGCTCGGCCTCGGCCATCGTCTTCGACCCCTCGCCCGGAGCGACCTCGACCCGCGCCTGCAGCGGCGCAAGGCGGTCGGCGTAGAGCGCCCCGACAGCCGAGTCGGTGACGCAGAAGCGACGCCCGTCCAGCGGCCAGCGCTCGGCGATGGCGGCGAGCAGGCCGGGGCCGACGTAGGCCGGGTACTCGGCGGAGGAGCTGGCCGCCCACAGCAACCGCGTCCCCAGCGGCAACCCGGCCAGCTCCCGGATCGAGGGCAGCGCGCGGGCGATGTTGCCGCGGTCCCCGGGCGGGACGATCGCGTCGGCAAGCTCTTCGTAGAGGGGGATTCGAATCGCCAGCAGCCGCTCGACCTCCGCGGCGCTGGTGGCAAGCGGGCGATCGGAGTGGGCGATCCGCCGCCATGCTTCCCCGGCGTCAACCTGGAGCCAAACCACCGTGTGACGGTCGAGGGAGTCGCGCACCCGGCTGGAGAGGACACTGCCGCCGCCGAGTGCGATCGCCCCGCCGTCGGCCTCCTCCAGCAGCGCGCCGACGACCTCGGCCTCGCGAGCCCGGAAGGCCTCCTCGCCGTCGCGCTCGAATGCCTCAGCGACCGACATCCCCAGCTCCCGCTCCATCAGGTCGTCGATCTCGGTCGTCTTCAGGCCGGCATCGCGCGCGGCGGCGAGCGCAGTCGACTTGCCGGCCCCCATGAACCCCATGAAGACGAGAGCGGGCCTCTTCACTGCAGGCGCCCCCCTATTTCCATCCATCGCATGGGAAATGGGGGGGTCATCCCCGCCAGTCGATGCGCTTCCCGTACGCGTCTACCGCGGCCAGCACGTCACCGATGTGGTCGCCGCCGAACTTCTCGCGGTAGCAGCGGGCGATCGTCAGGCAGACCATCGCCTCGGCGACGACAGCGGCGGCGGGGACCACCGTCGAGTCGGTGCGCTCGCGCAGCGCCTGAGCCGGCTCCTTGGTCTCGGTGTCGACCGAGCGCAGCGGCTTGGTCAGGGTCGAGATCGGCTTGATCGCGGCCCGAACCGATAGCGGCTGGCCGTTGGTCATCCCACCCTCGAGCCCTCCGGCGTGGTTGGTCTCGCGGAAGTAGCCGCGCTCGGGCGAGTGGAAGATCTCATCGTGGGCGTCGGAGCCGGGTCGCCCGGCGACGTCCCAGGCCTCGCCGATCGCGACGCCCTTCACCGACTGGATCGAGGCGACGGCGCCGGCAAGGCGCCCGTCGAGGCGATCCTCCCAGGAGACGTGGGAGCCGAGCCCCGGGACGAGGCCGAAGACGCACACCTCGAAGGCGCCACCGAGGCTCTCGTTCTCCTTGCGCAACCGGTTGATCTCCTCCACCATCGCCGCGCTCGCCGCCGGGTCGAGGCAGCGCACCGGGTCCTCGTCGACAGCGACGAAGTCGTCGGGGTCGAGGTCGGGCCTCTCGGGGGCGACCACCGAGGCGATCTGGGTGACGTGGCTGTGGACGCTGACGCCAAGGGCGGCGAGGAAGGCGCGGGCGAGCGAGCCGGCGGCGACGCGGGCGGCGGTCTCACGGGCGCTGGCTCGCTCCAGCACGTTGCGGATGTCGGTGTGGCCGTATTTCTGGGCGCCGACCAGGTCGGCGTGCCCTGGCCGCGGCAGGTGGACCTCTTCCGGCTCGAAGCCCTCGACCGGCCACGGGCTCATCCGCTCCTCCCAGTTGGCGTAGTCGCGATTGGCGACGAGGACCGCGATCGGGCTGCCCAGGGTGCGGCCGTGGCGAACGCCCGAGCGGATCTCGACCGTGTCGCTCTCGATCTTCATCCGGCCGCCGCGGCCGTGGCCGAGCTGGCGGCGCGCCATGTCGCGGTCAAGCTCCTCGCGGTCGAGCTCGAGCCCGGCGGGCATCCCCTCGACGATCGCGACCAGCCCCGGCCCGTGGGACTCGCCTGCGGTGGTGAATCTGAAGCGCGCGCTCACCCCCGCAAGGCTATAGGCGGGACCGCTGTCGAGTTTTACCCCACCGGAGGAGGGTCAAAGTCGACAGCGGCGATCAGCCGCGGGCGGCGGCGCGCATGACGTCGAGTGGTGGCTCGCGGCCGGTCCAGATGTGAAGCGAAAGGGCCCCCTGGCGGACGAGGACCTCGATGCCGTCGACGACGGTTGCTCCGGCCGCCTCGGCCGCCGCCAGCAGGCGGCTCGGCGACTCGCCGTAGACGAGGTCGACGACGGTCTGACCGGTGCTGAACCCGGAGGGCTCGAGCGGCAGCTCGGCGAAGGGGTCCTCGCTGTCCAGGCCGACCGCCGTCGTGTTGACGATCAGCTCGTACCCTCCCGGCTCAGGCTCGGCGACCGGTGTCCCCCCCAGCTCCTCACATAGGTTTCGCGAGCGCAGCTCGGTGCGATTCCAGACCTCGACCTCGGCGCCCTCGCGGATCAGCGCCCAGACCGCTGCCCGGCCTGCTCCTCCCGCCCCGAGCACCAGTGCTCGGCGCCCCGCGGGGGGGCCCGGCAGCGCCGCCAGCAGGCCATCTGCGTCGGTGTTGTCGGCGCCGACCTCGCCGTCGGCAAAGCTCAGCGTGTTGGCGGCGCCGATCTCCCGAGCCACCTCGGAGATCTCGTCTGAGACCGCCAGCGCGGCGCCCTTGTGGGGGACGGTGACGTTGGCCCCGGCAAACCCCTCCGCCGCCATCGCCCGCACCCGCCCCTCGAAGGCGTCGGGAGCAACCTCGATCGCCTCATAGCTCCACTCATCCCCCAGCCCCAGGGCCGCCAGCGCCGCGTTGTGCATCGCCGGGGAGCGCGAATGCCCCACCGGGTAGCCGAGAACGGCAAGCCGCCTCACCCTCTATTCCCCGCAGGTGGTCGGAGAGTTGCCGCCCGCGGCTTCGCGCGCCGAGTTGTAGCGGGCGACGTCTGCTTCGAATTCCGCTTCGGTCTTGGAGAAGGCGAGCTTGCCGCAGGTCCCGGGCTGGGCGACGTAGAAGAGGTAGCCGACCTTCGCCGGGTGCGCGGCGGCCTCGATCGAGGCGAGGCCGGGGCTGTCGATCGGCCCCGGGGGCAGGCCCAGGTTGGTGCGCGTGTTGTACGGCGAGGTCGTGGCCAGCTCCGATTCGGTCAGCGGCTCGGTGTAGTTGCCGGTGGCGAAGCGGATGGTCGCGTCGATGCCCAGCGGCATCCCTTCGTGGAGGCGGTTGTAGATGACCGCGGCGACGAGCTTTCGGTCGCTCGCGACCATCGCCTCGCGCTCGATCATCGAAGCGATCGTGACCACGTCGTAGACGGTCAGGTTCTTCGAGCGGGCATACCCCATGTCGACGCCCTTGATCCGCCGCTTGAAGTCTTCGAGCTGGAGCTGAACGAGGTCGGAGACGGGAGCGTGGCGGTCGAGATCGAAGGTGTCAGGGAAGAGGAAGCCCTCGAGGTTCTTCGCCCCCCTGCCGCCGTAGCGGGCGGGGTTGAGGTGGGGAGAGCGAACGCTCGCCTTCACGTAATCGCCGCGCAGGCCGTCTTCCTTCACCACCGCCGCGGCCTGGGGACGACTGTAGCCCTCCGGGATCGTCACCGTCGTCGCCTTCAGGACGACCGGCGGCGGGGCGCTGCGGTGGAAATGGCGGTACGCCAGAACCCCGGCGGCGATCGCCAGCGCGGCGGCGGCGATCGCCGCCGCCGCGAGGCGGCGGCGCCTCACACTCCTGCGCCGCTCCGCCCCCCTTCGCTGCAGCCTGCGCTCCTCGAGCATGTGCTCCTCAACCACCGGCGCCGTCCTCGATTGCGGCTTTGCCCGCGAGGTAGGCCTGGAGCAGGTGGGCGGCGGCCAGCGAATCGGGAGGGGCGGTCGCCCCGGCCCGGCGGCTCGCCTCCGCCATCCGGGTGGTCAGCCGCTCGTCGTAGACCTCCACCGGCACGTCGAGGATCGCTTCCAACTCGGCGCTGAAGGTGCGGGCGAGGGCGGCCTGGCTCCCCTCTTCGCCGCTGAGGTGGAGGGGCAGGCCGACGACGACCAGCTCAACCTCGTGTTCGCCGACCAGGTCCGCCACCGAGCGCGCCTCCGGCGGTTCGATCACCGGCAGGGGGGTCGCCAGCGTCCCGCTCGGATCGGAGATCGCGCAACCGATCCGGGCGGTGCCATGGTCCAGGGCAAGGACGCGCACCGGCTACCCGAGCCCCTTCTCGATCGCCCCCCGCGCCGCCGCCAGCGCCTCCTCGAGCCTGGAGGGGTCCTTGCCGCCCGCCTGCGCCATCTCGTCGCGTCCGCCGCCTCCGCCGCCGACGATGGCCGCCGCCTCACGCACGATCGCCGCCGCCGAGAGGCCGCGCTCCACCGCCCCCGTGGAAGCGAGGACGACGAGCCCGACCCTGTCGCCGGCGGCGCCGCCGAGCGCCACCGCCGAGTCGCCCCCGAGCTTCGACTGGACCCGGTTGGCGAGGTCGAGCAGCTGTCTCTGGTCGGCCAGCGGCGCCTCCGAGACGACGAGCTTCAGCCCGTCGACCTCCGCCGCCTCCCCGACCAGGCGGCTCGCCTCGTCCCCGAGCAGCTCGTTCGCGGCCTGCTGCTCTCCCTTGCCGGCCTCGGCGAGCCGCTCGGCGGCACGGCGCGCGGCGGCGACCGGGTCCTGCGGCGAGCCAAGCAGCTCGCCTGCCTCACGCAGCTGGGCATCGCGCTCGCGGAACCAGTCGATCGCCGCGGGCCCGCTGAGCGCCTCGATCCGGCGCACGTTGGCGGCGCTGGATCCCTCGGAGACGATCTTGAAGATGCCGATCTCGGCGGTGTTGGCGACGTGGGTGCCTCCGCAAAGCTCGCGCGATACCCCGTCGACCTCGACCATCCGCACCCACTCGCCGTATTTCTCACCGAACAGCGCCATCGCTCCGAGCCGCTCGGCCTCCGCCCGCTCCATGTTGAGCCAGCGCACCGGGCGGCTCGCCTTCACCCACTCGTTGACGCGGTCCTCGACCGCC
This sequence comes from uncultured Solirubrobacterales bacterium, assembly GCA_963838035.1. Classification (GTDB taxonomy): domain Bacteria; phylum Actinomycetota; class Thermoleophilia; order Solirubrobacterales; family 70-9; genus CAVVNN01. Next base: position 19,939 of record CAWIPM010000002.1, on the reverse strand, counting down.
CCCAGCTCCTCGGCGCCGAGCGCCTGGCCGTGGGTGAAGTCGAAGCGGAGCTTGTCGGGGCGGACAGCCGAGCCGGCCTGGCGCACGTGGGAGCCGAGCCGCTCGCGCAGCGCCGCGTGCAGGAGGTGGGTCGCGGTGTGGTTGCGCATCGTCGCGTGGCGGCTCTCGCGGTCGACGAGAGCTTCGACCGCCGCGCCGGCCTCGACGCCGCCTTCCACCTCCAGCGCCTGGTCCTCGCCGACCCGGTAGACGTCGAGGACCCTCGCCTCTCCCCCCGCCCAGCGCAGCACGCCGGAGTCGGCGACCTGGCCGCCGCCCTCGGCGTAGAAAGGGCTCTCCTCCAGCTTCACCAGCGCGCGACCGTCATCGGCCTCGACCGCGGCGAGGCCGGTCGTCGCCCGCATGGTCTCGTAGCCGACGAAACGGGTCGGCGGCGCCGCGGCGGCGAAGGCGATCACCTTCTCGTGGCGATCCTCGGAGCCATGCGCGGTGGCGGCGCCAACCCGGGCGCGCTGGCGCTGCTCCTCCATCAGCTCCTCGAAGCCGCCGTCGTCGACCGAGAGGCCCCGCTCGGCGACCAGCTCCTTGGTCAGGTCATAGGGGAAGCCGTAGGTGTCGTGGAGCTTGAAGGCGTCGGCGGCGTCGATCCACGAGGTCTCCGACTCCTTCGCCTCCTCGACCAGCCGCTCGAGCAGATCGGTTCCGCGCTCCAGGGTGCGGCCGAAGCTCTCCTCCTCGTCTGCGACCCAGCGGGCGATCGTCTCGCCCTCGGCGGCCAGCTCCGGATACGTGCCCCCCATGATCTCGATCGTGCGCTCGGCGAACCGGCCCAGCCACGGCGCCTCGAGGCCGAGCGTCCGTCCCTGCTGGATCGCCCGCCGCATGATCCGGCGCAGGATGTATCCGCGGTCCTCGTTGGAGGGGACGACGCCGTCCGCGATCAGGAAGGCGGCGCCGCGGGAATGGTCGGCGACGATCCGCATCGCGCGGGTGATCGCGCCCCCCTCACCGTAGGAGCGCCCAGACAGCTCCTCGGCCAGGCCGACCAACGGCGCCAGCAGGTCGGTCTCGAAAACAGATGGAACGTCCTGGAGGATCGCCGCCATCCGGTCCAGCCCCATGCCGGTGTCGATGTTGCGCATCGGCAGCTCGGTGAGGGTGCCGTCTTCGGCAAGGTCGTAGGTCATGAAGACGTGGTTCCAGAACTCGAGGAAGCGATCCGTGTCATCGCCGGGGCGCTCGCCGGCGGCGCCGAACGCCTCGCCGCGATCGAGATAGAGCTCCGAACAGGGGCCGCAGGGCCCGGCCGGCCCGGCCTGCCAGAAGTTGTCCTCGCGGCCGAGTCGGACGATTCGCTCGTCGGGGACGCCGGCCGTGCTCCAGATCGCGATCGCCTCCTCGTCCGGGCCAAGGCCGAGCTCCTCGTCGCCGCCGAAGACGGTGACCCAGATCCGCTCCGGGTCCATCCCGAACCCCTGCGTCGAGAGCTCCCAGCCCCAGGGGATCGACTCCTGCTTGAAGTAGTCGCCGAAGCTCCAGTTGCCGAGCATCTCGAAGAAGGTGAGATGGCGGGCGGTGTTGCCGACCTCCTCGATGTCGGTGGTGCGGAAGCATTTCTGCACATCGGCAAGCCGGCGCGCGGGGGGCTCCTCGCGACCGAGGAAGTAGGGCTTGAACGGCTGCATCCCGGCCGTCGTCAACAGCACCGAGGGGTCATGCGCGGCGGGCACCAGCGAGGCCGAGGGCACGACCCTGTGCCCCCGCTCGGCGAAGAACGAGAGGTAGGTGTCGCGGATCTGCTCGGCCCTCATGAAGGAGAGAGCCTAAGCGGCGGGCGGCTCCGGCGCAGTATCGCGCGGGGGCAGGCGTGCACTGACATTTGCCACCTCCAGCCGTTAGAGGAATGGACGTTTGACCGCCTACTCTCGGATGGATGTGTCCGGATGCCGACAAGGCTGACGCATGACGCAGGCGACCCCCTCGACCGCGAGCCTGGAACCCGGTTCGGCCCGGCTCCTCACCGACGACCAGCTGGCGCGGCGGGCGACAAAGGGGAACCGGCGCGCGTTCGCCGCGATCTATCGCCGCTACCACCAGGACCTGTTCCGCTACTGCGCGGCGATCGTCGTCGTCGTCGCTGTGGGGGTGTCTGCCGTGGGGGTGTCTGGCGCCGATCGCACCGGGTTGATCCACGTCATGTCCGAGGGCGGCAACCGCCAACAGAACGAGGCCCAGAGCTCGCCCGGCGGCTCGAATCCACGGGCGTCTGCACCTGGTAAGAGCGCCACCTTCGCCGGCAGCGCGGCCCCGAAGGGCAACGGAGCGGGCCGAGCCAGGCCGGGAGGGGCAAAGACTCGCAACGGCCCCGCGCGCGACAACGCGGCATCGGCCCCACCCTCACCGGCGTCCTCCGCGAACGGGTACCGGAACGGGCTCAACGCCTCAGCGGCAGCTGCCCACGGCAAGGAAACAGCCGCCCGCCATGCCCACCAATCGCACGCCCATCCCGGCAGCGGCTCGCATCCGAGACACGCGGGTGCGCCGAGGTCGACCAAGGGAGGGCACACCCTCCAAGGCGGGCATGCCTCGTCCCACGCCCATCAACCGCATCCTTCCCACCCCCATCCGCCGGCGGAAGGTCCCAGCCCGCCGCCTGCGAAGGCGCCGCCGAAAGGTGGTGCGTCAGGCGAAGGCGCCGCAGCAACGGAACCGCCGGCCGAACCGTAATTCGGCCGGATCGCGGGTTTGGCCTGACAACGACGGCGAAATCCCGTTTAGGGCACCGAGAACTCGACGACGAGCCTGCACCGCAGCTCGAGAGCCAAGGAGGCAATATGAGGCCGCATCTGAAGATCGCACTTGTATCCGGGGCGCTTGCCCTGAGCGTGGCTCCGGCCATGGCGCTCGCATCGCCGCCCGCCAACCAGGGCACGGCGCACAACCACACGAGTGGCAGCAGCGGGCCCGAATACGCGCCTGCGCCGAGCCCCCCGTCGAACGCGAAGGCCTACGGCCACTACTGCAAGGCACAGGGCGCGAGCAAGAAGCACGTTTCAGGGGAGAAGGGGACGCCGTTCAGCCAGTGCGTCACGGCACTCGCCCACGCCGCCCACAACCAGGGCCTCAATCCTCGTGAAGCGTGCAAAGGGCTGAGCAAGAAGCACGTCAAAGGACAGAAGGGGACGCCGTTCAGCCAGTGTGTGGTCGCCGCTGCGCACCTGCGTCGTGACGAACACAAGAGCCAGAGCAGCTGACGGAGGGCCAGGCTGCCATCGCCCGGGGCTCTACCCGGCGATGGCGCCGTGGCCGACGATCGCCTCCCCGGCCAGAAGGACAGCCGTCTGGCCGGGGGACGCGCCGGCAAAGCCCTCCCCCAGCTCGATCTCGAGCTTTGGGTGACGACCGGCCTGCGCGGCCGACACCGAGGCGGGGAGCAGGCGCGAGTGATAGCGGAGCCGCACGGCGTCGACCGTAGAGCTATCGCGGTAAAGGGTCGCGTCGCGGATTCGAACCATCGTGGTTTCGAGCTCATCGCGGGTCCCGACGGTGACCGTGTTGGTCGCAGCGTCGGTGCCGAGCACATAGAGCGGTTGGGTCGCGGAGACGCGGATCCCGCGCCGCTGGCCAACCGTGAAGTGGTGGTGGCCGCTGTGGCGGCCGACCGCCCGGCCCGAACGATCCACCAGGGGACCGTCCCGGTCCGGCAGGTCACCGTGGCGACGGAGGAACTTCCTTTTCCCCTGCCCGGCGAGGAAGCAGAGGTCCTGGCTCTCGGCTTTGCGCGCAACCGCGAGGCCATGGCGGGCGGCGATCTCGCGCACCTCGGGCTTGGTGAGGTCGGTGAGCGGGAAGCGCAGCCGCTCGAGCAGCCGCGGCGGCAATGCCGCCAGCATGTAGCTCTGGTCCTTGGCCCCGTCGGCCGCCGCGGCGAGCAGCGGCCCCTCGCCGTCATCGACGATCCGCGCGTAATGGCCGGAGGCCAGGTGGGTGGCGCCAAGGCGGTTGGCGAGGTCGACCATCGCCGCGATCCTCACCTCGCCGTTGCAGATGACGCAGGGGTTCGGCGTTCGTCCCGCCGCGTAGCCCGAGACGAACTCGCCGACGACGCGGCGCCGGAATTCCTCCTCGAGGTCGAGGGTGAAGTGCGGGATGTCCAGGGAGTGGGCGAGGGCGCGGGCGCCGAGCACGGCCTCCGGCGAGCAGCAGGCCTTGGCTCCATCGGTCTCGGGGTCGGCCCAGAGCTTGACGGTGACTCCGACCACATCCGCCCCGCGCTCACGCTCCAACAGGGCCGCAACCGCACTGTCCACGCCGCCCGACATCGCAACCGCAACGCGATTGCCGGCGGCCGGCGCCATTCGCTGCGAGGACGCGGCGGCACTTGCCAGAGCTCGGTGCAGCGCGTCTGCGGCAAGTTGGGCGGCGTGCCGCTTGGCGGGAGTCAGCCCACCGACGGCGGCATCGACCTCATCGGCCCCGACCCTCGCCGCGGCCAGCACGCTCCCACCGCAGACCAGGTCGAGCGCGGCGGCGGTGGCGGCACGGGTGGCGCCGCAACCCTCCGCGTCGAAGGTCCCTGCCGCGACGCGGCCGGAGTCGATCGCCAATGAGATCCGGGAGAGGTCTCCACAGGCGGCTCCTCCCGCCGCCCCGGTGAAAGCGCCATCCGGTGCCGGCCCCAGACGGCTCCCGTCACGCAGGTACTGCTCGAAGAGCTCTCGACTCATTGCTACAGGCTAGGAGCCTCGAGCAACTTCCGCAGATCCGCGGCGATTTCGGCGGCGTCATCGCGCAGCTGGCGCCACGTCACCCGCATCACGCTCCACCCATCGACGAGGAGGAGACGGTCCCGCTCCCGGTCGCTCTCGAACGCACGCGGGGTACCGTGTGCCGCGCGACCGTCCAGCTCGACGATCAGCTTCGCCTCCCCCCAGAGGCAGTCAGCCTGAAAGAATCGGCCGCCGGCCGCAATGGCGGCATTGAGGCGTGGGCGGGGGAGACCGTGGTCGTCCACGAAGGCTACGAAGCGCTCCTCCAGCGCCTCGCGCGTGACCCCGCGAATCGTCGAGTCGTCCCCAAGCAGGGCCCGGAGGGCCGTAGACCCCCGCCGCCGGGGGTAACGCTCGAGCAGGTCCGGAATCGAGAGCCGGTCCGTCAGTTCGCGGACTTCGGCCTCGTTCAGCGCCTTCTCGAGCCCACGCCGGTCGAGGAGAGAGGCAAGGTCCAACAGCGTGCGAGGCACCGAGGTCACGGGTATCCCGTCGACGACCGAGATCTCGTCCGGCTGCAGCTCCAACCGGTGCGCAACGAGCCCTGGCCGCGATCTCCAACCCCCCGACCGGACCACTTCGGGCAAGTACGCCGCCGATCGCGGCAACAGACGCCACAGCTGTCCGGCGGAGCGATGACTCAGGACCGCGCCGTCCCCGCCGGCGAGCACGGCGGCCATCCAACGCCCCTTCATGCCGATCGCCGAGTGGCCGACCGCGTAGACGCCGCGGCCGATCGGATGAAGCCAAGCTCGCTCCAGCCTCACCTCGATCGCCCGCTTCCCGAGCCCCAAACGAATGAGCTGCCTTCTCCCCACGACCCCATGCTGTTGCCGCGCCAGCTCGGCAACCGCCCCATCAAGTCGACGCGAGCACCGTTTTCCCCCTATCGCGGGGTCAATGGAGGGAGGATCGGTCATGAGACCGAGCGTGGAGCGCCCAGGCGCGCGGGTGGCACGCAGAGTGTCTGCGATGTGTGAAGCCTCTGCAGAAAATGAGGCTCCAACCCGCCGTTGCCGCCTCTGGCTTTGATCCCTTCAAGTGAAGGTGGGTGCCTGCTCCCGACCCCAAGGGGACGGGAGACTTCAGCTCCCGCGCCGTTTGTGTTGGGTCAAACGGTGAGACGGCTCGCGTACGGACTCGAGCCTCGGTGCAACCGTACCACCGCGCCGCGGGCGCGGCCACCGCAAATCAGTCCAGGTCGTCGAGGTTTGAGAGGAGGAGCTCTGCCTCGCTCCAGCGATCCCCCGGCACCCGCAGGGCGATGTCTCCGCGGCCGAAGCGATCGAGCGGCCAGTCGGCGGTGAGGACCGCCTCGATCCCGGCCTCGACCAGCGCCTGGTGCCAGGCCCGCGCCGTCCGCACCTCGCCGAAGTCCCGCACCACCTCCCAGCCGTCGAAGGCGGGGTCATCGACGTGGACGGGGGTCTGCCCGGGTCCCGGAGCGGGGCGCCACGAGCGTGGGAGCCAGTCCCGCAGGCCCACGGCTACCGCTGCTCGGGAGGGCGTTTGGCGCGAAGCTGAAGACCGACCTCGCGCAGCTGGGCCTCTTCGACCGGGGCCGGGGCGCCGGTCAGCGCGTCGGCGCCGGACGCGGTCTTCGGGAAGGCGATCACGTCGCGGATCGACTCGGCCCCCGCCAGCCGCTGCACGATGCGGTCGAGCCCGTAGGCGATGCCGCCGTGAGGAGGAGCGCCGTAGCGCAGCGCCTCGAGCAGGAAGCCGAAGCGCGCCTCCGCCTCGGCGGCGTCGATCCCCAGCGCCGCGAAGACCTGGCCCTGCAACTCGGCGTCGCTGATGCGGATCGAGCCGCCGCCCATCTCCTGTCCGTTCCAGACGACGTCGTAGGCGAGGGCGCGGGCGGCGCCGGGGTTCCCGGGGTCGAAGCCCTCCGCGGGGGCGGTGAAGGGATGGTGCAGCGGGTCCCAGCTGCCGTCGTCGTTTGCCTCCATCAGCGGCCAGTCGACGATCCAGAGCAGCTCGTTCGAACCCTCCGGGATGAGGTCGAACTCCGACGCAAGGTCGAGGCGGAGCTGGGCCAGGACAGCGTTGGCGACCCGGGGCCTGTCGGCGACCACCAGCAGCAGATCGCCCTCCGCGGCGCCGAGGCGCTCATTAAGCGCCTCCAGCTCTGCGGCGGAGAGGAACTTGGCGGTCGGAGAGCGCCAGCCGTCACCCTCGCGGAAGGCCCACACCAGGCCCTTTGCTCCCAGCTCCTGGGCCCGGGAGATGAGACCGTCGAGAGCGGAGCGGGGCAGCTCGCGCCGGCCTGCATTGAGGCCGCGAACGGCGCCGCCGGAGTCGATCACTCCCCGGAAGACCTTGAACTCGGTCTCGGCCAGCGCGTCGGCGAGATCGACCAACTCGAGGCCGAAGCGGGTGTCGGGGCGGTCCGTGCCGAAGCGGGAGATCGCCTCGTCGTAGGGGAGACGCTGCATCGGTAACTCGAGCGAAGGGCCGCCGACCCGCTCGAACACATGCGCGAGCAGGCGCTCGTTCGCCTCGATGACGTCATCGACCTCGACGAAGGACATCTCGATGTCGAGCTGGGTGAAGTCGGGCTGGCGATCGGCGCGCAGGTCCTCGTCGCGGAAGCAGCGGGCAATTTGGTAGTAGCGCTCGAAGCCGGCGACCATGAGCAGCTGCTTGAACAGCTGCGGGGATTGCGGCAGGGCGTAGAAGGAGCCCGTCTGCAGGCGGCTGGGGACGAGGAAGTCGCGGGCGCCCTCGGGGGTCGAACGCGTCAGCACCGGCGTCTCGACATCGACGAACCCCTCGCCGTCGAGGAACTCGCGCATCGCCGCGGTGACCCGGTGGCGCAGCATCAGCGCGTCGCGCATCTGCTCCCGGCGCAGGTCGAGGTAACGGTGGCGCAGGCGCGCGTCCTCCCCCACCTCGCCCGAGAAGCCCTCGATCTGGAAGGGCGGCGTGTCGGCGTCGGCGAGCAGCTCCGCGCCGCTCACCCTCAGCTCCACCTCGCCGGTCGGCAGCTCGGGGTTGACGGTCTCGGGGGAACGTCGCACCACCGTGCCGGCGGCGGTGAGCACGTCCTCGGGGCGCAGCTCGTGCCCGAGCGCGAACGCCTCCCCCGCCTCGTCTGGATTGAAGACGAGCTGAACCAGGCCGGTTCGGTCGCGCAGGTCGATGAAGACGAGGCCGCCGTGGTCGCGGCGACGGTGGACCCAGCCGGCAACCAAGACCTCCGAGTCGACCCGGTCGGAGAGCACCTCGCCGCACCAGGTGTCGCGATAGCCGTTGGCGCGCAGCGCCGGAGTCTCGCTCATCCGCCCCTCTCCGCGAGCTCGTCGAGCAGGTTCACGGTGTCCACGGGGCGTTGCTCACCCGAAGCCATGTCGCGGAGCTGCGCCGTGCCGTCGGCCTCGAGGATGACCACGCGGCGGGCGCCGACGCGGTCGGCCTGCTTGAGCTGGCCCTTGAGGCCGCGGCCGGCGAGGTCCAGCTCGGCCGAAAGCCCAGCGTGGCGCAGCTCGCCGACGAGTGCCATCGCCCGCCGCAGCTGCCCGTCGTCAGCGACGGCGACGTAGGCGTCGCGCCCGGCCTTCTCCCCTTCCTCGCCCAGCGCCAGCAGGATCCGCTCGATCCCCGCCGCCCAGCCGACCGCCGGCGTCGGCGGCCCGCCGAGCTGCTCGATCAGGCCGTCATAGCGGCCGCCGCCGCCGACCTCCGACTGGGCGCCGAGGCCCTCGCAGACGAAGGAGAAGATCGTGCGGGTGTAGTAGTCGAGGCCGCGAACCAGAGTCGGGTCGATCGTGTGCTCGACCCCAGCGGCGTCGAGCAGTGCCCGCACCTCGGCGAAGTGCTCCGCGTCCTCGCCGTCGAGCCGCTCGACGATCGTCGGCGCCGCTGCCATCACCGCCCGCGTCCCCTCGTCGTCGGAGTCGAAGGCGCGCAGCGGGTTGACGTCGATCCGCTCACGCACGTCCTCGGACAGCTCACCCGCATGGGCGTGCAGATGGGCCTTCAGCTCGTCGAGATAGGCGCGACGCGACTCCAGCGAGCCGAGGCTTCCCAGCCGCAACTCGACCCCCGGCACCCCCAGCTCGGCAAGCAGGTCGGCGAGCAGCATGATCGCCTCGGCGTCGGCGAAGGGCGAGTCGGTTCCGATCGCCTCGGCTCCGACCTGGTGGAACTGGCGGTAGCGGCCTGCCTGCGGGCGCTCGTGGCGGAAGAACGGCCCCAGGTAGGAGAGCTTCACCGGCTGCGCCAGCTTGTGCATGCCGTGCTCGAGGTAGGCCCGGCAGATCGGCGCCGTCCCCTCCGGGCGCAGGGTGATGCTGCGCCCGCCCTTGTCCTCGAAGGTGAACATCTCCTTTCGGACGATGTCGGTGGAGCGGCCGACGCCGCGCTCGAACAGCTCGGTGTCCTCGAAGGCCGGCGTCGCGATCGGCTCATAGCCGGCGCGGGCGAAGATCGCCGCGGCAGCGCGCTCAACCCGCGCTCGGGCGCGTGCCTGGTCGGGGAGTACGTCGAACGTGCCGCGCGGTGCCTGGTACCTGCTCGCCATGGCGGCGACCTTATCGACGCGGCGAGGCCGCTATCGCGCCAGTTCCAGCAGGAAGGGGTTGGAGGCGCGCTCTGCGCCCAGCGTGGTGATCCCCATGTGGCCCGGATAGACAGTCGTCTCGGCCGGGTGGGACTCGATCAGGCCGCGGATCGAGCGCATCAGAGTCGGCCCGTCGCCGCCGGGCAGGTCGACCCGCCCGACCGAGCCCTGGAAGAGCACGTCGCCGGAGAAGATCGCGTCCTCGCCACGAACCGAGTAGGTGACGTGGCCGGGGCTGTGGCCGGGGGTGAAGATGACATCCAGCTCGAGCCCGGCCAGCTCGAGCGTCTCGCCGCCGCTGAGCTTCTCATCGGCCTCATAGCTCTCGTAGGGGCCGAAGCCCTCCCAGGGGACGAAGGCCATGATGTCGGCGAGCACCGGCGTCTCGATCGCCGGGCAGTAGACGGGCGCGCCGGTCGCCGCCGCCACCGGGGCCACCGCGCCGATGTGGTCGAAGTGGCAATGGGTGAGCAGGATCGCCTCGGCGCGGGCGCCCGTCTCCTCCAGCTCGGCGAGGATCCGCTCAGGCTCCTCGCCGGGGTCGACGATCAGGGCCCGGTCGGAGCCCTCGCGGCGCAGCAGGAAGCAGTTCTCGGCGATCTGGCCGACCGTGAGCATGCGGACGTCGAGGCTCATCCCCGCTCCGCGCTCACTGCCGTTCCCGCTCGCGAATCCGTGCCCGCTCACGCCGCCTCCACATCACCAGGTCGATGTAGTAGCCGGCCGGGATGTAGAAGACGAGCATGAAGGCGCCAAGGCCGAGCGCGGCGCCCGGGGCGCGTTTGAAGAGCAGCAGCAGGATGACCGTGAAGATGGCGGCGGCGACGACGCCGCGAGTGGCGGCGCCGCGCCAGGTCGGCGGCAGGTCGACCTTGGGGCCGGCCTTGCGTGAGGAACGGGCGCGCGCTTTCGCCTCCTCGCGGCTGCGCGGGCGGGCGGCGCGACGGCCGGTGTCGACACGGCCGCCCTGGGTGCCGCGGCGCTTGCGCCGGCGCCTCTTCTTCGTCTGGGCCACAGCTTGAATCTAGACGATCGGCGGCCCTTCGAGCCGCCGCTCGATCGTGTGGCGGGAGGGGTCGAAGCCGCGGATCGGCACGTCCTGGGGGTAGCGCGCCAGCGCGGCCTCGGGAGCCAGTCCGACCAACTCGGCCTCGACCGGGTGGGCGCCGAGCGGCGCGGCGAGCGCCCGCACCCGCTCGATCACTGCGCGCAGCGGCACCGCGAGCGGGTCGTGGACGTTGGTCGAGACCTGCCCCCGCCCGCTGGAGAGCGGCAGCCCGATCGCACGCACCCCGCGCAGGCCTCCTCCCGCCTCGCGCAGCCCCGCGGCGACCGAACGGGCGACCTCGACGTCGCCGCTGTCGAGCTCGATATTGAAGGCGACCAGCGGCGGGCGGGCAGTGACGAGGGTGGCGCCGGCGGTGCGGTGGGGCAGGCCGGGGCCGCGGTCGGGCCGCAGCTCTCCCCCCTCCATCCGCGACCACAGCTCTGCCAGGCCGCCGTTGCGGAAGTAGGCGCGCTCGGCGTGCTCGGGACGGGTCGCGAGCTCGCCGTAGAGGAAGACCGGCACGCCGAGCCCGCCGATCTGGTCGGCCACCTCGATCGCGGCGGTGCGGGCGGTGGTGCGATCGGAGGGGTCCAGCCAGACGAGCGGGCAGACGTCGAGCGCCCCGATCGCCGGGTGCTCGCCCTGATGGCTGGACATATCCACCCTCTCGATCGCCTCCTCGGCGCCGCCGGCGAGCGCATCGAGCAGGCTCCCCGGCCAGCCGCCGAGGGTGAAGACGGTGCGGTTGTGGTCCGCGTCGGAGTGGCGATCGAGGAGGGAGATTCCGCGGGAGAACGCCGCCTCGAGCGAGGCGATCCGTCCCGCGTCGCGCCCCTCCGAGACGTTGGGGACCGCGAGAAGCGCCGGCATGCTCAGACCAACAATTCGCCGCCGCCGACGATCGGCCGACCGTCGACCTCTACCGTCGGTTCGAGCACGACGCAGTCGAGGTGGACCGGCACCTGCACGGTCCCGCCGATCGCCGCCGAGGCGCCGAAGGCGACGTGGGCGCTGCCGAAGATCTTCTCGTCCTCGAGGATGTTGCCGGTAAGGATTGCCTCCTCGTTGGTGCCGATCCCCAGCTCGGCGACATTTGTGCCGTCGGGCCCGTGAGCGGTCAGCAGCGCCATCAGCTTTGCCCCCTCGGGGCCGGTGGCGTCGACCAGGTTGCCGTCGCGCACCGTCAGCGCGACCGGCGTCTCGAGCAGGCCGACGCCGGCGATCGAGCCGTCGACCACCAGGGTCCCCTCGGCCGTGCCCTCGACCGGGGCGATGAACCCCTCGCCGCAAGGCAGGTTGCCGAAGGCGCCTCTGCGCATCAGGTCGCCTGCGTCGGGGATCGCCGTGCGACCCTCCAGCCCGAGCAGCAGGTCGCTGCCGTGGGGACAGGTGATGCGGGCGGTGGAGCCCTTGGTCAGTGCCGAGGCGACCGCCCTGCCGCGCTTGCCCAGCACGCCGAGATCGGTGCTCATCACCCTCGCCAGCATCTCCTCGGTGACACCGGGCAGCGTCGCGATTCGCACCCCCGCCTCGCTGGCCGCCTTGCGGGCGGCGGTGTGGGAGAGCGACTGGATCGTGGGCGCAAGGACGACGTCGGCGGCGGCCATCGCGGCGGCGACGGTTGCCGGCGGCTCGGCGGCGTGGGAGTCGCGCTCGGAGATCACCGCCATGGTCGCGTCGGCGCCGTCCCCCTGCGCCTCGATCCGCATCAGCGCACCGAGCTCCTCGGTAACCGGGTTGCAGACGACGAGGACCTCCTCGCCGGGTTCGACCGCCATGCAGCCGCGAACAACCGTCCGGATCGCCCTGTCCAAATCCCCGCTCACCCAGGCAAGGCTACGCTCCGGAGCGGACTTCCGGCGGCCGCGTTCAGGCATCGTGGCGATGCCGCAGCGACCAGACCTCGAACCAGACAAAGCCGGCGAGCAGCGAGCCGAAGGCGATGAAGGGCGGCAGCCACCCGCTCGGCCGTGCGATGCAAAGGGCAGCGACCACGAAGGCGTCCGCGGCCAGCAGGAAGCCCACCAGCACCGGTCGCATTGCGGCCCAAACCGACCCCCGAGCCCGCGGCGATTCACGCTCCATCCCCCCAGGATCGCAGCCGCGTCCAGCCACCCCGCGCCGCTACCATCCCCGTCCCCGCCGGAGTAGCTCAGCTGGTTAGAGCAGCGGAATCATAATCCGCGTGTCGGGGGTTCGAGTCCCTCCTCCGGCATCGGCTTCTTCCCTGGAAATCAGCATGTTTTGCAAGTGCCAAAGCACACGATCAGCAAAATGTGTCCCAAATATGTCCCGAACTTTCGTGCGTGAGTGCAGCCCGGACATGCGAACGACGGCGACTGGCGCCCGCTCCGGCGGCCTGATCCGAACTCGCCACTACTCCGCCCCCGACAACCTTGAAGGCGATGCGAAAGCCGGTTGAGTTAGGCAGATGGGAGGGCCGCCGCAAGAGCGTGTCCAAGCGCTTCGATCGCCGGGGGGTCCAGCGGCCCGTTCGCATTCAGCCTCCTGGCAAGCGCCTTGCGGTAGAGCAGCAGGTACCCCCGCATCTTCAGCGTGCCGAACACCGGTAGATCGGCCCTCGTGAAGCAGAGCGCGCCCCGCACCGGCACGTCCGAGTAGCCATTGTCGGCTAGCGTGCTCCGCACGACGGCCACCTGGCGATCAAGGCCGTCGATGAGCTTGGTGCGGTCGCGGCCGGAGACCAGAAGCTTCTCGGCCCCGAACAGGGGCCTGGCTACGCGCACCGCTCCCTTTATGTCCTTGGCGTCGATGACGAACACGCCGGTTGGGACGACAGCGAGGTGGTCGATATCGCCGCGCTTGCCGGGCATGCGGCGATTGTGCAGGATGATCGCCGGCCCGTCCGCGGTGCGCTGTTCAAGTGATTGCGCGACCGCCTTCTCTCCGAGGTCGCCGCGGTGAAAGGCCGTCTCGTGTTGCGGTGGCTCGCGCAACGCGAGCAACAGTCCACCGATCCGCGGATGGGCTTCGCGGGTACGGCTTTCTCGGTTGTTCTTGCGCCGCTCGTACTCGCGGGCCAAGCTGGCACCCGGCTGTCCGCGATCGAGTCCGGACTGCGTCGCGTCGACAGCGGCAGGTACGACCGCCTCAAGGCAAGCCGCACATGTGACCGTCCGCGCCTCGGGGTCCCAGCCAGCCGGCAACCCCGCTGGCAAGGGAGCACCGCAAACGCAGCACACATCAGGCCGCCGCAGCTTCAGAACGCGAGACGCCATTCAGCCCAGATCGGCACCCGCCTGCCCTGCCTTGAGCGAAGTCCTCCTCTTCGTCCTTTGCGATCGTCTACCGGCGGCGGTCGACGCGCTCGTAAATCGCGCAAAGCGGAATCGCTCCCTACGTCGGTGCTACCGGGCCTGCAGGTGAGCCGGTCAGTCGCGGCCGCGATGGCGGCGGCGGAACGGTTCTTCGAGGTCGGCGGCTACAAAGCCCCCTTTGTTGGGCGCGCCAGTGGCGTAGCGATACAGGGCGACGGAGAAGACCTGTCGGGTGGCAAGCGATAGAGCGGAGACCAGCAGGATCGCCCCGATCGCGATCGCGATCAACGCTGCACCGGCAGTCGCGTCCCGGTTCCTTATGCCGATGCCGACGCCAAATAGGATCCCCACCGGGATCATGGCGAAGACGGTCCAGGCTCCGATACTGACCAGGCCGGTGATCCCCTCGCCCCATTTGCTCTTGATCAGGTGAACTGACTCCTTGGCGGTCTCGAGCGGCCCGGCGCCCTCAAGCGCCAGCAGCGGCACGGCGAAGATCGTTGCCAGGCTCCAGGCTGCTCCCAGCAGCCAGGACGCGAGGCGCCCGGCGCCGGGGATCCGCGAGGCGAGCTGCTCCAGGATGAGGCCAACTCCCGCCGCCAGCAGCGACCACTGCGCGATCCGACCCAACCGCTTCCAGGAGATGCCGAGCGCTTCGCGGACACCGATCGGCTGGCCGTCGAAGCTCGCCGCCGCGGCGCCGGCCAGGGCGACGTTGAAGAAGACGCTGAGGAAGGTCAGCGGGTAGAGACCGATGATCGCGGCCAGCGCCAGGTCGCCGCGCGAATGGGTCGGAGAGCTGAAGTAGCCGGAGAAGTACATGAGGGCGGCGGCTCCAGCCAATCCGCAGCCCGCGCCCATCAGCGCGATCGAGATCATCGTCGGGTCCCGCCGGATCACCGCCCACGCTGCCTTCGTCAGGCGCCAGCCCCGCGCCATCTTTCCCTCGGTGGAAGGGTCGCCGCCTTGAGCCTGCCCGGTCTCCGTGCTCACAACAATCGGCAGATTAGCGCGGTTGGTCAGAGAAGTCGGACGGCATCAACAACAGGAGCGTTCGTCTGGCCTTCGATGGATCGGCTCAACTACGTGAAGGCGCAGTCTCCTGAGCCGGCTGGGCGGCTGAAGACCGTGACTGGGAGTCAATGCTGGCCGTCCAGCCGAGTAGGTTTGCAGCATGATCAAGTGGACGCTTTTCCGATGACCGCCGACTTCGTTATTGGTGGCTTCGCCATTTGGGAATGGCTGGTCGGACTTCTTCTCCTCATCGGCCTTCCGGCGCTGGAGTTCTATGTCTGGGATACGGCGATCTGGTGGCACAGTGATAAGCCGAAAGACCCTCGCAACGGTTTGTAGCGTCAAGGGGTTACTGGTTCTCGCGCAATGCGGCAACGGTGGACCAGTTCCCGCTTCGTGCTCGAACATTCGCCAACTACACCCGATGTCGCCTCCCCTTGATCCACCAGTCGTCTCGCCAAAGGTCCAAGGGCTGGCAAGCGCCGCGGATCAGAAGTACCATCCAACGCATGACTTCGCGCCAGTTCCGCGTCGGGGGGCTCATCCTCTCCGCGGCCTTCGCCGCCCTCGGCATCTGGGCACTCGCTGAGGCCAAATACGGCACCGGCACGCTCTGGCTCGTAATGAGCGTTGCGTGGATGCTAAGCGCCCTCTTTAGGAACAACACTCTGCGCGCGCAAGAGCGTCGGCGACAGCAGGCGGAGGCAAAGTACGCGTCACGACCGATCCCAGCGCAGCCGGACAACCTTCCCCGTTGGTTCAGCCCGGATAACCCGCCTGGTTGGTACTTGAATCCGGCCACCAACGAACCTGCGTACTGGTCTGAGATCGGCTGGCGGACGAAGGAGCCGAGCCCGACCTAGCCCGGATCGTTCATGAAGAGACCAGGTCATCCAGGACGCGGTTTCTTCATGTACGATCGGAGTTTGCGCGAGGCTCGGGCATTTACGACTCGGAGACGGTGCGCTCCCAAATCGCGCGAAGCGGGAGCGACCAATACTCAATCTCCCCCAAGTTTCCCGTGGGCGCCGGTGGCGAAGGCGAGCGCCAGATCGGCAGTCGGATTGCGGTACTTAGCCTGTCGAAGCGTGTATGAGTAAACGGTCGCGAGTAGCTCGTCGGTTCCGGCCGCGACCTCAAGGGCCCATCTCCGAGCAGCGTTGACGAACTCGGGCACGGGACAACCGATCAGGTAGGCGTCGAGGTCGATCCAGTTCCGTGCCTGCTCCTCACTGGGCCAGCCCGAGAACGCTCCTGTGATCTCCGGGTGGAAGAGGATGCTGAGCTCAAGGGTTACGGGGTCAAGCGCGGCGCTTGCTTTGCCGACATCGGCGTAGTCGATCAGCGTCGGTTCGTCGTCTCGGTTGACAAGAACGTTGAATCCGTGCATATCACGATGGGATCTCGTCTGGTGGATCTCGACGTCGACCCCGCGCTCGTCGGGATGCTCGACACCGGCCTCACGAAGATCCATGTCGCTGACCAGGGCGCGTCGCATGGTGGCGAGGTTGACCGTCACCGTGGCGTCGGTGGCCCAGACGGCGAGCCCAGTGCGAAGGAGCGAGGCGGCCTTGGCGGCGGCGACGTCCTCGCCGGCGATGATTTTGGCGGCGAGCGGCGCCGTGTAGTCGCTGGCGAACTCATAGATGAGGGCACCCCGCCTGCCGGCGCCGGACTTTACGACGTGGAGCAGGTGGGCACCGAGCCCGAGAGGGATGTGAGGGGCGATCAACTCGAAGCGTTCGGTCTCGCGCCGCACCTTGTAAAGGTCGCTGAGCTTGGCAACCGTCCTCGCCGGTACGGCGTCGTCGTCGTGCAGCTCGAGCTTCAGCGTCCTGGCGTCCGACAGCCCCCCATCGAGCGGGTTGGCGCTCCCGTGGCTCGCCCCCTGCGTGCGGGCATAGATCTTCAGTGCCCGTTCGTCGCTCAACCGGAGATCGAGGCCCGCGGAGTCGAGGGCGAAGTTGTCCAGGTTTTCGGTTTTCGCGAGATGCGTCTGCACGTCGTCGACGCAGCTGGGAAGGTCCTCCTTGGGATAGGCGTTTACCAGCGGCTCCTCGGTTCTCGCGCCGTAAAGGTCGGCGGTGCCGCCGACAGCGAAGAACTTCCTGATCATGTGCACATCGAGATTGCCCGAGAGGATGTAGACGGGAGTTCCGGGAGCCTGCTCGCGGATCGTCTCGAAGAGACGCTGGCCCTCTGAGACCTGAGGATCGCCGCGCCGGGCATCGACGGGCAGGGCCAGGTCGCAGATCACCAGGTCGAACTCTGACTCCTTGATCGTGTCCTCGGCCTCGGTCGCGTTAGAGGCGATCTCAAAGGCGACCTTGGTCGGATCCGGACAGCACTCGCGCTCGATCATCACCGCCTCCTGGGGGTCGTCCTCGATCAGCAGGAGCCGGCAAACCGGATCGGTCATGGCAGCCCCGGCCAGAGGATTAGCGCGGTCGCGCCGCCACGCTCATTTCGGCTCAGCTGCACCTCTCCGTCCATGCTGCGCATCGCCTCGCTAGCGGTAGCCAATCCGTAGCCGGAGTGCCCAACCTTCGTGGTCAATCCCGCTCGTGTCGATTGCGCGAGAAATGGCGCGGGACCCGGACCTCGGTCGATCACAGCGATCTGAACGCTCTCGCCCGAAACCCCCCAGGTCACCACGACGACACGGTCATCACCTTCCAGTGCGTCCGTGGCTTCGGCGGCGTTGACGATCAGGTTCCGCAAGGCGATCCCGAGCAGCGAGCGGTCGGCGTTGACGATGAAGTTATCCAGCCCCTCCGGCCTGATCTTGACCACCAGTCGCTCTTCCACCGCCTCGGCCTCGAGCCGTATTTCCTCGCTCAGGTCGAACTCTTCGAAGGCGGGGTTAGCCGTGGCGCCGGCGAGCGTTCGCAGGCCCTGGCAGAGCTCGTAGAGGTAGGTGAGCTGGCGATCGGTGTCCGAGCCGAGATATGCGTCTCCGAGGTCGGTCCTGGCTGCTACACGCGCTCGGCCGACGACGGCCGAGACCTCGTGCAGGACGCGTTTGGTGCTGACGTTGACCGCACGCCGCGCGACCTCGGGGCCGACCCCCTCGATCTGCTCGTCCCATCGCGGCGCGGGAATGGTGTGGCCGACCCCGATCGGGGGCGCTCCGGCCGCCAACACCTCGGCGAGGGCGCCCCGCACCCATGGAACCGTCTCCTTGGCGTAGGCCTCCCTAACCTCACGCTCCTCCTCGCCGGAGAGTTCAGTGCCTTGCCCTTGAAGAAGTCGAGCAGCCTCCAATCGGGCGGACTCGGTCTCCGCCTTCAGCCCGTCGAGCGCGGCTCGAAGCGGGTCATCCATCCGGATGATCATCGTAGAATTTCGGCGCCGAGCGAAAGCCTTCCGGCCGCCCTCCATCAGCGTCGTGGTCGCTTCCACGGAAGCCTCGGCGTTAAGGTCTCCGACGGATGTAACGGTCCGCGGCGGCCGTCGGAGGCGAGCACGATCACCTGTCTCGCCTCGCCGAGGACCGGGATGTTGGCGTTATGTGTGGCGACGATCACTTGGTGCCGCCGATCTCTCGCGAATCGCGCTGACCAGAGTCTCAACGATGAACGCGTTGTCGAGATGGTCCTCGGGCTGGTCGAGGACGATCGCCTCTCGTTCCTCGGCCAAGAGCATCGGCAAGACGACTGTGCAGCGCTGCCCCATCGAGAGGTTGCTGGTCAGTTTGTAACCCTGTCCGTCAAGCAGGGCGAAGTCGACCGAGTCCTCGAGCGGCGCCAGTAGCAGCGGCGCGAGCGAGCGGCCTTCGAGGTGAGCGAGGAGCCTTCGGCGCGCGGTCCTCGGGAATCCCACAGAGCTTCGCGAGTCGCTTAGGGTCCTCCGCTTCGACCGCTTGGGCCAGCTCCCTCGGACTACCTTCTTGGCCATTTTGGCCGCCAGGTTCTTGTAGCGCAGATTGCTGCCCTGCAGCAGCTCAATCAGCGCCGCCTCATAGGCACGCAGTTCGCCGGACTTATCGACGCGGACCTCGATGCGGCTGTTGAAACGCTCCGTGAGCTGGTCTGCACATGCCTTCCTGACGCGGTAGCGGGCCTCCGCCGCGCTCTCGGCC
Source organism: uncultured Solirubrobacterales bacterium (assembly GCA_963838035.1). Taxonomy (GTDB): domain Bacteria; phylum Actinomycetota; class Thermoleophilia; order Solirubrobacterales; family 70-9; genus CAVVNN01. The sequence continues at coordinate 1,185 of CAWIPM010000002.1, read as the reverse complement.
TGATCGAGAAGACCGTCACGCTGCTCGACGAGCTTGGCGATGTCCTTGTCGAGTTGCTTGACCCGCTTCTCCTGAGCGGCGACCACCTTCAGTTCCTGGCGAAGGGCACTTACCCGGCGTCCAATCTTCCCCGCCCCCTCCTGCAGCTTCTCAAGGCGCTCAGTCTTTTTGGCCAGATCCTTTTGCAGCCGGGTCGCGTTGGCGTTTGCCTCAACTGCCGCCCCCACCGCCAGCTCTTCGGCGGCCTTCAACTCTCCGATGGCTTTCCCGACCAGGCCTTCAGCTTTGGCCAGCCTTTTCACCACCTGCGCCTCAATCGCCGCCGAGGCGAGCTCGGAGAGCGAGCGTTCGACCTGGGTCTCGCGCAACTCGGCGGCCCACTCCTCGATTTCTTCGGCGGCCTTGCGATAGGACTCGGCGGCGGCCCGAACCTGTCCGAGCTCGTCGGAGAGCTTCGCGACTTCGACCTGAAGTTTCTCCAGTTTTTTCAGCGCGACGGTGCTTGATTTCTGCTTCTTCTCGGCCTCGCGCAGGGAGTCGGAGAGCTCCCCGACCCGCTCGGCCTCCTCGGCCACCTCCTCGCGCTCCTCGCCTTGGCGCTCAAGGCGCCGCTCGAGCGAGGCGACATCGGCCAGAGAGATCCCCTCCATCTCGGCACGCTGCGAGGGATCGATCAGCCGGTCGAGTATCTCGCGGCGCCCCTGAGGGTCGAGACCTATCTCCTCGATCTCGTTCTGGGAGACGATCAGCGGCATGCCGGCGCGGTTCAGCGCGAGGCCGTGGGTGCCTCGTCGAAGCCAGTCCGGGTAAAGACAAGGGGGTCGCCGCCGACCGAGCAATAGAGGGTCACAGTGCCGTCCCCGAGAACCGCAAGCGCCTGGTCGTGTGCCTGCTCTCCTGCCTCCTCGGTGATCGCCGGTAGCCCGAGGGCGAAGCGGATCAGCTCCAAGGCCAATGCTCCGCCGGCACCCCGGGCGCCAATCAAGACGTTCAATCCTTCCTCGAAGTTGACCTCGAGGCCGTCCAGAAAACCGCCTGCTACCTCGAGTCGATCGAAACTCCATCGCGGCTTGGCCGAAAACAGATTCACAAGAGAAGAATAGTCGCGGCGATCCTAAAAGGCAGTGATGCTGGCAGGGTCGTTCCTAGCCCTCAAGTCGCTTGTTCACCCCTATTGCTTCCGCG
>CAWIPM010000001.1:0-176678 GCA_963838035.1 uncultured Solirubrobacterales bacterium | reverse complement strand
CGCGTCGCGCCCAGCCAGAGCAGGAGAATCAAGCCGCTGGCGAGGCAGGGTTGCACGACCGTCAGAGGAGCAAGCAGGAGAGCGGCGATCTCCAGCGGCCAGCCGACCAATCCCAGCGCTGTGGCTCCAAGCCAACGCCTGTTCCTCACCAGCCTCCCGATCAGCGACGGACGCAGCGAATGCTCCCCGGCACCTCCCGCGCCTCCAGCGCCTGCAGCGCGATCGAGGTGTTGTAGAGGCACGAAGCCCCAACCGCCGCGACTATCCCGAGGGCAAGCACGTCGCGACCCTAATGCTCAGACCGCGGCGTCTAACCCGGGCGGTCCGACGCGCGGGCGACCCGGTTACGGGGGCCGAGAACGAATACCTCGCCCGCAGGCTCCCTGACCGGGGCACCCGCGCGCCCGCAGCCTCAGGTCTCCTGATAGAGCGGCCCGTCGCCGCCCTCGGGCAGGGTGAGGCGGCCGCCCTTGGCGGTGATCGCCCCGCACTGCACGCAGTTGGAGGCGGTGACGTGGACGTCGACCGTGGCGGCGCCGTTCTCGAGCTGCTCGTCGGGGATCTCATAGACCTGGGCCGGGCACATCGAGACCCAGGTCTGGGCGATCTCGCGCGGCACCCTGGTCTGGATGCGGACGTGGTTGGGGGCGTCGTCGCGGGTCGCGTTGCCGGAGAGGAAGACCGAGTCGAGCTTGTTGAAGGTGAGCTCGTTGTCGGGCTTGACGTACATGTCGCCCGCCCTGCCGATCTCCATCGCGTTCTCGGCGTCGTCCTCGCCCTTCCAGTGGCCCCGGGGGAAGTCGCCTTTGGTGAGCGGCCATCGCCGTTGGCGACGGCGCCGCCGACGAAGAAGCCCTTCGAGAACGCCTGGCGCATGTTGCGCGACCGGTAGAGATCCTTCTCGATCACCGAGTTGTGGATCTTCTCGTCGTAGGCCTCGAAGTTGACCGAGTCCTCCGTTCAGCGCCGCGACGATCGCCTCCGCCGCGTACATGCCGGCGTGCATCGCGTAGTGGACGCCCTCAGGTTCGGAATGTTGACCATGCTGGCGGCGTCGCCGGCGATCACCATGCCGGGCACCGCGAAGCGCTTCGGCATCGCGAAGTAGCCGCCCGAGGGAATCGTCTTCGCCCCCCAGGCGACCCGCTTGCCACCCTCGATGATCTTCTTGATGAAGGGGTGGGTCTTGAACAGCTGCAGCGCGTCGTGGACGCTGAAGGTCGCGTCGGTGTAATCGAGGCCGGCGACGAGGCCGATGCAGACCTTGTCCTCGCCCATCGGGTAGATGAAGCTGCCGCCGAACTCGTTGTACTTCGGCGCCCTTGCGCAGCGGCCAGCCCATCGTGTGGATGACGCGGTCGAGCGGCTTCGGCACCTCCCAGACCTCTTTGACCCCGAGCTCCCAGCGCATCGGGTCGGCGCCGTGCAGGTCGAAGTAGTCGTAGGCGGCGTAGGTGAGGTGGCCGACCGTGCCCTCGGCCAGCACCGTCGCCCTGGCGACGACGTCGGAGCCGGGCTCGAAGTTGCCCAGCTCCTCGCCGTCCTTGCCGCGGCCACGGTCGCCGGAGCGGACGCCCTTGACGACCCTGTCCTCGACCAGCAGCTTGGTCGCGGCGGTCTCGGAGAGGATGTAGACGCCCGCCTCCTCGGCTTTCTCGGCGAGGAAGCGGCCCAGCTTGGAGACCGAGGTGACGTAGTTGCCGTGATTGCGGAAATTCGGCGGCGGCGGCTTCATCGGAATCGCTTTGCTCTTGAGGTCAGCAAGTAGACCGCGTCCTTGGTCACCTCCTGGTAGACCGGCGCACTCCGACTTGTCGAGGTCGGGAAACAGCTCTTCCATCGCCGAGGGCTTCATGTTGGCCCCCGATAGCAGGTGCGCCCCGGCGACTTTGCCCTTCTCGATCACCGCGACCGGGACTTCGCCCAGCTTCTCGGTCAGCTCCGGCTCGTGCTCGAGCAGCTGCATCAGCTTGTTCGCGCAGGCGAGGCCGGCCGGGCCGCCGCCGACGATCGCCACCCCCACCTCGATGCGGTCCTCCTCCGGGTCGGTCGGCGGACCGATCACGTCGGCGCTGTCGAACGGCGGCGGGAACTCGCTGGGCGTCTACTGCGACGGCGAGCTCGCTCGGCCCTTAGCCCTTCTTCGCCCTGATCGCCTCGGTCAGCTTGGGGACGATCTTGTGCAGGTCGCCGACCACGCCGAGGTCGGAGAACTCGAAGATCGGCGCGTTCTGGTCCTTGTTGATCGCGAGGATGTTCTCCGAGCTCTGCATCCCGACCTTGTGCTGGATCGCGCCGGAGATGCCGGCGGCAAGGTAGAGCTTCGGCGCGACCGTCTTGCCGGTCTGGCCGATCTGAGCCGCGTAGGGGTACCAGCCGGCGTCGACGACAGCACGGGTCGCGGCGACGGCGCCGCCCATCGACTCGGCCAGCTCCTCGCAGAGCTTGAAGCCGTCGGCTGCGCCCAGGCCTCGCCCACCGCCTACGAGGATGTCGGCATCCTCGATGTTGACGTCGGCGCCGCGCTGCTCGCCGCGCTGGACCAGCTTGGCCTTGGAGGACCAGGGGGACAACTCGACCTCGACGTCGACGACCTCGGCGGCTCCCGCCGCTCTCCTGGCGTCGAACGCGTTGAGGCGGCCGATGATGATTCCGGGCTCGGCGACGTAGCCGACGTCTGCGATCTGGGAGTCCTGGAGGATCGGGCGCTCGACGACCAGCTTGCCGCCGTCGACCTTGACCTTCGTCACCTCCATCGTCACACCGGCGCCCAGACGCGCGGTGAGGCCGGCGCCGATCTCGAAGCCGAGCAGGCCGCCGCCGAACAGCGCGTAGCCGAAGCCGTTCTCGGAGATGACCTTGGCCATCACGTCGATGATCGGCTGGGCGAGGCCCTCCGGCACGTCCTTGGCCCGGTAGACCTTGGCGGCGCCGTAATTGCCGAGCGAGGCGCAGGCGTCGTCGCCGACGTCCCCGACCACGACCGCGGCGGCCTCGCCGCCGATCTCGGCTGCCAGCTTGGCCGCCTCGGAGATCGCCCCGAGGGAGTTCTTGTTGAAGTTGCCCTCATCGTCGTGGAGGGTGTAAACCAGGATGCCTGCCATCTAGATCAGCTTCCTCTCGTCGAGCCAGGCGACGATCTTCTCGACCGTCTCGTTGGTGTCCTCGTCCTCGATGATCTCCCCGGCCTCCTTGGCGGGCGGGGGGTTGAGGGCCAGGACGGCTGTCTTGGAGCCGGCCTCGCCGACCATGCCGCCGTCGATGCCGACGTCGCCGGTCGCCTTCGCGTCCAGCGGTTTCTTCTTCGCGCCCATGATCGCCTTCAGGCTCGGGTAGCGAGGCTCGTTGATCGCGTCGCCGACGCTGATCACCGCGGGCAGCTCGACCTCGACCGTGTCGTAGCCGTACTCGGCCTGGCGCTCGCAGCGCAGCTTGCCGTCGGCGACGTCGATCTTGATCACCTGGGTCAGCGAGGGCATCTGCAGGTGATCGGCGACCACAGCGCCGATCGTGTAGCACTCGCCATCGTCGGACTGCTGGCCGAGCAGCACCAGGTCAGGGCTCTCGGACTCCAGCACCTTGGCGAGCGAGTAGCCGGTCGCGCAGACGTCGGAGCCGGCCAGCGCCTCGTCGGAGAGGTGCACCGAGCGGTCGGCGCCGAGCGCGACGGCCTTGTGCAGGGCGCGGACGGCGGAGTCGGGGCCCATCGTCACCGCGACGACCTCCTCGACCGGAATCGCGCCGCCCTCCTTGATCTGCATGGCGGCCTCGATGGCGTGGGTGTCGAAGGGGTTGAGGTTCTTCTCGCCGCTGCGGTCCAGTCGCATCGTGCTCGGGTCGATGCGCTTCTGGACTGCGGCGTCCGGTACCTCCTTGACCAGGACGCAGATCTTCAACTTTCAAGCCTCCTTGGCTGTTGCTCAGGCTGTTGACTGACCAGTCAATCAGTCTATCTGGACATCAGGACGTGTGCTATTCGGGTACGTGAAATTCGTCACTCGTTGGCATGGCGCTCGGTGGCGCCCTTCTCGATGAAATCCACGATCTCGTCGGTGCCCGCTCCGGGCGTGAACACGGCGGCGACGCCCAGCCCCTTCAGCTCGGGGATGTCCTCGGCCGGGATCGTCCCCCCGACCGTGACCAGGACGTCGTCGACGCCCTGCTCCCTCAGCAGCTCGACCACCCGCGGCACGAGAGTCATGTGGGCGCCGGAGAGGATCGAGAGGCCGACGGCGTCGGCGTCCTCCTGGATCACCGTCTCGGCGATCTGCTCCGGCGTCTGGTGCAGGCCGGTGTAGATCACCTCCATGCCGGCGTCGCGCAGCGCCCGGGCGATGATCTTGGCGCCGCGGTCGTGCCCGTCAAGGCCGGGCTTGGCGACGACGACGCGGATCTTGCGGGCGGTTGCAGTGCTCATAGCGGCGGGGAAGACTAGTGGACCCGCGAACGGCCGCATGGGCCGCCCTCAGAAGACCGGAGACTCCGTGTAGGTCCCGAAGACCTCCTGCATCGCCGCGATCATCTCGCCCTCGGTGACGCGGACGCGGGCGGCGGCGATTATCGGCGGCATCAGGTTCTCCTCCGTGGCGGCGGCGCGCTTCAGCTCGGCGAGGGAGCGCTCGACCTCGGCCGCGTCGCGGCGGGCGCGGGTCGCCTGAAGGCGATCGACCTGCTTGCGCTCGAGCGCCGGGTCGATGCGCAGGATCGGCGTCGGCTCTTCGTCGTCCTGGGTGAAGTCGTTGACCCCGACGACGATTCGCTTGCGCTCGTCCAGCTCACGCTGATAGGTGAAGGCGGCGTCGGCGATCTCGCGCTGGGGGAAGTTGCGACGGATCGCCTCGACCATCCCCCCCAGCTCGTCGATCCGGGCGAAGTACTCATAGGCGGCGCGCTCCATCTCGTCGGTCAGCTTCTCGACGAACCAGGAGCCGCCGAGCGGGTCGGGCGTGTCGGGCGCGCCGGACTCGAAGGCGATGATCTGCTGCGTGCGCAGCGCCACCCGGACGGCCTCCTCAGTCGGCAGTGCCAGCGCCTCGTCGAAGGAGTTGGTGTGCAGCGACTGGGTGCCGCCGAGCACCGCCGCGAGCGCCTCCAGGGAGGTGCGGACGATGTTGTTGAGCGGCTGCTGCGCGGTCAGCGAGACACCGGCGGTCTGCGCGTGGAAGCGCAGGCGCATCGACTCCTCGCGCTTGGCCCCATAGGTGTCGCGCATCTCCCGCGCCCAGATTCTGCGTGCCGCGCGGTACTTGGCGATCTCCTCGAAGAAGTCGACGTGGGCGTTGAAGAAGAAGGAGAGGCGGGGAGCGAAGTCGTCGACGTCGAGGCCACGCTCCAGCGCCCGCTCGACGTAGGTGAAGCCGTCCTTCAGCGTGAAGGCCAGCTCCTGCTGGGCGGTCGAGCCGGCCTCGCGGATGTGGTAGCCGGAGATCGAAACCGGGTGCCAGCGCGGCATCTGCTCGCTGCACCACTCGATCATGTCGGTGACCAGTCTCATCGCCGGCTCGATCGGGAAGCACCACTCCTTCTGGGCGATGTACTCCTTGAGGATGTCGGTCTGGATCGTGCCGCCGAGCTTCTCGGCGGGGACCCCCTGCTTCTCCCCGACGAGGACGTAGAAGGCGAGCAGGATCGCCGCCGGCGCGTTGATCGTCATCGAGGTGGTGACGCCGCCAAGCGGTATCCCCTCGAAGAGCTGCTCCATGTCGTCGAGGCTGTCGACGGCGACCCCCTCGCGCCCGACCTCGCCGAGGCTGCGAGCGTGGTCGGAGTCATAGCCCATCAGGGTCGGCATGTCGAAGGCGGTCGAGAGGCCTGTCTGACCGTGGCCAAGCAGGTAGTGAAAGCGCTCGTTGGTCTCCTCGACCGTGCCGAAGCCGGCGAACTGGCGCATCGTCCAGAGGCGCCCCCGGTACATCGACCTATACGGCCCGCGGGTGAACGGGTACTCGCCGGGACGGCCGATCGACGCGTCGGGATTGCCGGCTATGTCCTCCTCGGTGTAGAGAGGCGCGATCGGGTGCCCCGACATCGTCGAGAACTCCGCCGCGCGCTCCTCCAGCTCGGGCCGCTCCCGTGGTTCCGTCGCCATTGCGAAAGTGTAGGCGCGTGGCGGGTTAGCGCCGCACGGGGAAGCGCCGGGGCGGCGGACTGCGACGCGTGGCGACCCGTGAGGCACCGAAGCCGGCGACTGTCGCGAGCAGGGTCACCAAGACCGCGACCAGGCGCCGGCCGAGCCGCTCGAAGCGCATCGTCTGCCAGCCCTCCCGCTTGGCGATCTCGGCCAGGGACGGGTCGGGGTTGACCGCGACCGGGTTGCCCACGGCGCCCAACATGGGCAGGTCGGAGAGCGAGTCCGAGTAGGCGTATGACTCGTCGAGGTCGATGTCGTGCTGGGCGGCGAAGGCCCGCATCGCCTCGACCTTTCCCGGCCCGTAGACGAACGGGCCGTCGAAGCGGCCTGTGAAATTGCCCTCGGCGTCGACCTCGTAGCGGGTGCCGATCCCGCCCTCCATTCCCAGTACCTGCGCCAGCGACTCGACCACGCCGTTGCCGGCGGCGCTGACGATGAAGGTGGCGCGGCCGGCGTCCTGGTGGGCGTGGACCTCGTCGAGCATCTGGGGGAAGACGCGCGGCAGGATCTCCGCCATCACCTCCGGGCCCATCCGGTCGATCGTCTTCGCGGGGACGCCGGAGATCAGCTCGCGGGCGACGCGCAGCACCTCGGCGGTGCGCTCGTCGGTGGTGCCGCGCAGGCGATAGCGCAGGTGCTCGAGCGCCCAGCTCGCCAGCAGGCGCCTGCTCACGATCCCCTGGCGTGCCGCGACGCGGGCGAACTGCATCCCGGACGACCCCGCCATCAGGGTCTTGTCCAGGTCAAAAAATGCAGCGGCGCGACTCAAGCCTCTAGGAGCCGTTGACCTCGATCACGATCGCGTCGCCCTGGCCGCCGCCGGAGCAGATCGCGGCGACGCCGAGGCCCCCGCCGCGACGGCCGAGCTCGTGGACGAGCGCGCCGACGATGCGGGCGCCGGAGGCGCCGATCGGATGGCCGAGTGCGATCGCCCCGCCGTTGACGTTGACCTTCTCCTCGTCGACCCCGAGCATGCGCACCGAGTTGATCGCGACCGAGGCGAAGGCCTCGTTGATCTCCCAGAGGTCGACGTCCTCAGGGCTCTTGCCGATCTTCTCCAGCGCCTGCTTGGCGGCTTTGGCGGGAGTCCTCGCCAGATAGGCGAAGTCGTCGGCGACGGCGCCGTAGGAGAGGACGCGGGCCAGCGGGGTGCGGCCCTCCTTCTCGGCCCACTCCTCCGAGGCGACGACGACGGCGCCGGCGCCGTCGTTGACGCCGGGAGAGTTGCCGGCGGTGTGGGTGGCGTCCTCGCCGCCGACCGCCCTCAGCCCGGCGAGGACCTCGAGGGTGGTGTCGGGACGGATCGCCTCGTCGGCCTCGACCGTGGCCTCGCCCTTGCGCGACTTCACGGTGACGCCGGCGATCTCCTCGGCGAGGCGGCCGGCATCGGTCGCCTCGGCGGCAAGCCGGTGGGAGCGCTCGGCAAAGCGGTCCATGTCGGCGCGGGTGATCTCCATCTCGTTGGAGACCTGGCTCGCCTCGTTGATCATCTGCTTTTCGGTGAAGGGGTTGGTGAGGCCATCGTGGGTCATCGCGTCGATCGCGGTCACATCGCCCATCCGGAAGCCGAAGCGGGCGCCCGGCAGCAGGTACGGGGCCTGGCTCATCGACTCCATGCCGCCGGTGACAGCGACCTCGCTGTCGCCGGCGCGGATCGAGAGGTCGGCGATGCCGATCGAGCGCATGCCCGAGGCACAGACCTTGTTGATCGTCTCCGAGGGGACCTCCTTGGGGATCCCGCCCTTGATCTGGGCCTGACGCGAGGGGATCTGCCCCTGTCCTGCCTGAAGGACCTGGCCGAATACGACCTGCTCGACCTGTTCCGGGGAGACGCCGGAGCGCTCCAGGGCTGCCTCTATGACGTGGCCGCCGAGGTCGGTGGCCTCAAGCGAGGAGAGGGCCCCGCCCATCTTGCCGAAGGGAGTCCGAGCGGTTCCAAGGATGACTGTGCTGGGCATCTACTGCCTTTCTTCTGCGAGTCGACGAGTTGTGGTTCGGGGCGCCTGCCCTGGCCGGACGATACCGGGGCCCTCCGCCGCGCTGTTCCTTTCCCCACATTTCAGAAGAACAGCGGGAGGCACGTAGACTCGCGGACCGTGAGGGTCGCGGTGCGACAGAGTGAGCTGCACGAGGTCGACGCCGAGCTGGCGGTCGTCGGGCTGTTCGAGGGGGAGGAGCTGCCCGCCGCCCTTGCCGACGCGCCCGGGGCGGCTGACGCCGGGGGACGCTTCCAGAAGCTTGCCCTCCTCCATCCCGAGCGGCCCGCGCGGGTGCTGGTGGTGGGACTGGGAAAGCGAGATGAGATGGATGCCGAGCGCGCCCGGGTCGCCGCGGCGCTGGCGGCAAAGGAGGCGGGCAGAGTCGAGGCGACGTCCCTTGCCTGGGCCCTGCCCCGGTCCGAGGACGACGCGGCGACCGCCGAGGGCCTGGTAACCGGGACGATCCTCGGCTCCTACCGCTTCGATCGCTTCCTCCGCACAGACCCCGACAACCCTCCCCCGCCCGGGATCGAGTCGCTGACGCTGACCGGACCCGAGAGCGTCGCCGCCCCAGTCGAGGCCGCCCGCGTCGTCGCCGAGGCCCAGAACCGCGCCCGCGATCTGCAGAGCCTGCCCTCCAACGTCGCCACCCCTTCCCACCTAGCCGAGCGGGCCGAGGAGATCGCCGCGGCCCACGACGCCGTCAACGCCGAAGTGCTCGGTCGCGGGCAGATCGTGGCGAAAGGGATGGGCGGCCTGGTCGCCGTCAGCCAGGGAACCGCCGAGGAGCCGAAGCTGATCGTCCTGCGCTACGCCGGCGGAGGCTCGGGGCCGACGCTGGGCCTGGTCGGCAAGGGAGTGACATTCGACACCGGCGGCATCTCGATCAAGCCTTCCGCGGGGATGGAGGAGATGAAGATGGACATGTCCGGCGCCGCGGCGGTGCTGGAGGCGGTGGCGGCGATCGCCGAGCTGGGGCTGGCCGTCGAGCTCGTCGCCGTGGTTCCCGCGACCGAGAACATGCCTTCGGGGACGGCGATCAAGCCGGGCGACGTCATCACCCAGTACAACGGCAAGACGGTCGAGGTCAACAACACCGACGCCGAGGGGCGCCTCATCCTCGCCGATGCCCTCGCCTACGCGGTCGAGCTCGGCGCCGAGCGGATCGTCGACCTCGCGACCCTGACCGGCGCCGTCGTGATCGCGCTCGGGTCGACCTATGCCGCAGTCGTCTCAAACGACGACGAGCTCGCGGGGGAGGTCGTGGCGGCGGGCGCGGTCACCGGAGAGCTGGCCTGGCGGCTGCCCCTGCACCCCGAGTACAAGGAGCTGACCAAGGGCACGGTCGCCGACCTCACCAACGCCTCCGCCAAGCGCAAGGCGGGCACGATCTACGCCGGCTCCTTCCTCGAGGAGTTCGTCGGCGAGACCGCGTGGGCGCACGTCGACATCGCCGGCACGGCCTGGGACGTGGGCCGCGCGTACACCGGCAACGGCGCCAGCGGCTACGGCGTGCGCCTGCTGGTCGAGCTTGCCCGCGAGCTTGCCGCGTAGCGGGCGCTCAGCCGCACGCTCGTCTGGCAGGACCCGGTGCCGACTGCGGAAGCCCCGTCGACGCTCATCGCCCGGGGCTTGCCGGGTAGAGCAGGTCGGCGGTTATCTCCGCTTGGGTTATCGCGATCTTCGCGACCTTGCGGCGGTGCTTTCTGCGATTCCGCATCAGTTTCATGACGCAACCCTAACCCAGTGAGTTGCTTGATGCAACCTTGTGTGCGAACATCACTCTGTGCTCCGCCACGACTACCCCGGACAGGTCTGCTCGATCGCGAAGGCGCTGGAGGTGGTCGGCGAGCGCTGGTCGCTGCTGATCGTCCGCGACGTGATGAACGGGCGGCGGCGCTTCGACGAGCTGCAGAGGGGGCTCGGCATCGCCCGCAACGTGCTCTCCGCGCGCCTGCAGCGGCTCGTCGAGGAGGACATCCTCGAGCGGCGCCCCTACCAGGCGAGCCCGCAGCGCTACGAGTACTTCCTCACCGAGAAGGGGTTGGACCTCTGGCCGGCGCTGATCGCGCTGCTGCGCTGGGGTGACCGCTACTCCCCCAACCCCGGCGGCCCACCGATGCTCGTCGTCCACAAGGGGTGCGGCGGCCGGGTCAGCGACCGCGGAACCTGCGAAAGCTGCGGCGAGTTGCTGCACGCGCGCGACGCGCGCGCCCTCGCCGGCCCGGGCGTCGGAGCGGTAGCGTTGGCGGGGAGGGCGACCGACTAGGAGGAGAGATGGCAACCGCAGCGGAGGTTCAGGTAAGGGACAGGGTCTTCATCGGCGGGGAGTGGGTGGAGTCCGAGGGCGCGGAGACGATCGAGGTCGTCAACTCGACGACCGAGGAGACGATGGGGACGATCCCGGCGGGCACGCCCGGAGACGTCGACCGCGCGGTCGAGGCTGCTCGCGGCGCCTTCGAGTCCTGGTCGCAGACCAGCCGGGAGGAGCGCGCCGGCTATCTCTCGGCGATCTCGGCCGGATTGGCCGAGCGCCGCGATGAGATCGCCGCGACGATCGCCCAGGAGCTGGGAATGCCGCTGACGCTGAGCCGCATTATCCAGGCCGGCCTCCCCACCGCCCAGTTCGCGGCGATGCCGCAGCTGATCGAAGAGATCGCTTGGGAGGAGGAGATCGGAAACTCGCGCGTGCTGCGCGAGCCGGTCGGGGTGCTGGGCGCGATCACCCCGTGGAACTACCCGCTCAACCAGATCGCCGCCAAGGTTGCGCCGGCGCTGGCCGCCGGCTGCACCGTCGTGCTCAAGCCGAGTGAGGTGGTGCCGCTCAACGCCTTCATCCTCGCCGAGGTGATCGAGGCCGCCGGCCTGCCGGCCGGCGTCTTCAACCTGGTCACCGGCACCGGACCGGTGGTCGGGGAGGCGATCGCCGGGCACCCGGGCGTCGACATGGTCTCCTTCACCGGCTCGACCCGGGCCGGGCGGCGGGTCTCCGAGCTGGCCTCGGCGACCGTGAAGCCGGTGGCGATGGAGCTCGGCGGAAAGTCGCCGAACGTGATCCTCGACGACGCCGACCTCGAGAAGGCGGTTCCCGACGGCGTCGCCAAGTGCTACCTCAACTCCGGGCAGACCTGCAGCGCGCTGACCCGGATGCTTGTGCCGCGGGAGAAGCTGGCCGAGGCTGAGGAGATCGCGGTCAGGGCCGCCGAGGCGTTCACCCCGGGCGACCCGTTCGAGGAGGGCACCCGGCTCGGTCCGCTCGTCTCCGACCTCCAGCGCGAGCGGGTGCGCGCGCACATCGAGAGGGGCGAGACCGAGGGGGCGAAGCTGCTCACCGGCGGCGTCGCTCCTCCCGATGGGCTCGAGCGCGGCTTCTTCGTCCGACCCACCGTCTTCTCCGAGGTGACTGCGGAGATGACGATCGCCCAGGAGGAGATCTTCGGGCCCGTGCTGGCGATCCAGCCCTACGAGGACGAGGACGACGCGGTGCGGATCGCCAACGACACCGTTTACGGGCTGGCCGGCGGGGTCTGGTCGGGCGACCAGGAGCGGGCGATCGCGGTTGCGAGCCGGATTCGCACCGGGCAGATCGAGATCAACGGGGGCGCCTTCAACCCGCTTGCCCCGTTCGGCGGCTACAAGCAGTCCGGGCACGGGCGCGAGAACGGACGCTACGCGATCGAGGAGCTGCTGCAGGTGAAGAGCCTGCAGCTGTAGGCGGGCGGGTCCTGTCGCGGCGGCCCTCCGCCATGTGTTCGGACGCGCTGCGCGCGCCCTCCGCTATGGGGGACCGCCGCCGCCGCGCCACCCGCCCGACAACGCATACGCTCCCCTCGCTGTGAACTTCGATCTCTCCGACGAGCAGAGGCTTCTCAGGGACACGGTGCGGGAGTTTGCGCGGGCGGAGGTCGCGCCGGTCGCCGCGGAGCTGGATCGGGAGAAGCGCTTCCCCTACGAGATCGTCGCCAAGTTGGGCCCGCTCGGGCTGATGGGAATTCCCTTCCCCCAGGAGTACGGCGGCGGCGGAGCGGACACCCTGTCCTACGCGCTGGCGGTCGAAGAGCTGGCGCGAGTCGACTCCTCGGTCTGCATCACGATGGCGGCGCACACGTCGTTGGGAACGATGCCGATCTATCTGTGGGGCAGCGAGGAGCAGAAGTCGGAGTGGCTGCCGCAGCTCTGCAGCGGGAAGAAACTCGCCTCCTTCGGGTTGACCGAGCCTGAGGCGGGGTCGGATGCGGGCAACGTGCGGACCACGGCGAAGCTGGACGAGGGCGAGTGGGTCGTCAACGGCGCCAAGCAGTTCATCACCAATTCCGGCACCGACATATCGGGCTGCGTCTCGATCACCGCCGTGACCGGTGAGGCGAACGGGCGCAGGGAGATCTCCAACCTGATTGTCGCTAACGGAACGCCCGGGTACGAGGCCGGCGAGCCGTATCGGAAGATGGGCTGGAACGCCTCCGATACCCGGCCGCTGTCGTTCGAGGACTGCCGGGTACCGGAGTCCAACCTGCTGGGGCGGCGGGGCGATGGCTTCAAGAACTTCCTCCACATCCTCGACGGTGGGCGGATCGGCGTGGCGGCGATGGGGGTCGGGCTCGCCCAGGGCGCCCTCGACGAGGCGATCGCCTACGCCAAGGAGCGCCAGGCCTTCGGCCAGGCGATCTCCAAGTTCCAGTCGATCCAGGCGAAGATCGCCGACCTCTCGGCGCAGATCGAGGCCGCCCGCCTGCTCACCTGGCGCGCAGCCCTCGAGAAGGACGCCGGCCGGTCGTTCACCCTCACCGCGGCACAGGCGAAGCTGATCACCGGCCGGCTGGCGGTGCGGGCCACCGAGGAGGCGGTCCAGATCCACGGCGGCTACGGCTATATCGAGGAGTACCCGGTCTGCCGCTTCTACCGCGATGCCAAGATCCTCACCATCGGCGAGGGCACGGACGAGGTCCAGCAGATGGTGATAGCCCGCCAGCTCGGCTGCTAGGCGGCTTGGAGGGTGAAGAGGATGCGGGTGCCTGCGCCGGCCGACTCCAGCCAGATTCGACCGCCGTGCGCCTCGACGATCGCGCGGGAGATGGCGAGGCCGAGGCCGGCGCCGTCCTCGCCCCGGGCGGTGGCGTCGCCGCCGCGGTAGAAGGCCTCGAAGGCCCTCTCGCCGTCGGCCGGGGAGATCCCCTCGCCATCGTCGGCAACCTCGACCTCAACCCCGTCGCCCGCGGCCCGCGCCCGCACCGTGACGCTGCCGTCGGCGGGTGTGTGGCGGATCGCGTTCTGGATCAGGTTGAAGAGGACCCGCTGCAACTTCTCCGCGTTGGCCCGGGCGACCACGTCCTCCGGCGGCAGCTCGGCGGCGATCGCGACGCCCCGCGCCGCCGCCGATGCCCGCATCGCGGCCACCGTGTCGCCGATCAGCTCGCGCAGCTCGACCTGTCGCATCGTCCAGGAAATCTCGCCGGCCTCGATCCGGGAGAGCTCGAAGAGGTCGTCGATCAGCCCGGTGAGGACCTCGACGTGGGTGCGGATCTCGCGCAGGTACCGGTCACGGGTCTCCCCGGTCGCAACCCCGTCGTCGATCGACTCGACCAGCAGCCGCAGCGAGGCGAGCGGCGTCCGCAGGTCATGGGAGACGGCGGCGACGAGCCGGCGGCGGGCGCTCTCGATCTCGCCCCGCGAGCGCTCCTCCATCGCCAGCCTCACAGCAAGCGCCGCCGCCAGCGCAGCGCCCAGCGCGGCAAGCGCGACGAGCAGGATCTGCGCCGTTCCCATCCGGTGCGGAACGGTCACCGCAGCGGCGCCCGCGAGAAATGCGGCGACGGCAATGACGAAGGCGCGCTTCATCGCACCTCTTCGCGCTTCGCACGCTCGCACCGACGATCGGCGGCGATCCTGCTCGCCCGCTCCGCGCTCATGGCCTCAGCCTGTAGCCGACTCCCCAGACCGTCTCGATGAAGCGCGGCCGGGCCGGGTCCTCGCCGAGCTTGACTCGCAGGCGGCGGACGTGGACGGTGACGGTGCTGGTGTCGCTGAAGAACGGGTAATCCCAGACGGCTTCCATCAGCTGATCGCGCGAGAACACCTGCCCCGGATGGGAGGCGAGAAAGGCGAGCAGGTCGAACTCACGCTGGGTCAGCGGAAGCTCTTCGCCGTCGAGCAGGACCCTCCGCGTCGCCGGCTCGATCCGCAGCGGCCCGTGGTCGATCGGCGGCGGGCCACCGTCCCCGGCCTTAGGCGAGGCGCGGCGGAGCACCGCGTCGGCCCGGGCGACCAGCTCGGCGGGGGAGAACGGCTTGACCACGTAGTCGTCGGCACCGTGGCGCAGCCCGACCAGCCGGTCGGACTCCTCGCCGCGGGCGGTGAGCAGGATCACCGCGGTCCTCGCCCCGGGCCGCTCGTGCAGGCGGCGCATCACCTCGATCCCGTCGATCCCCGGCAGCATCACGTCGAGCACGATCAGGTCGGGACGGTGCAGCTCGGCAAGGCGCAGCGCCTGCGGCCCGTCAAACGCCTCGAAGGTCCTGTACCCGGCGCGCTCCAGATAGCGGCCGACGACCTCGACGATCGTCGCCTCGTCGTCGACGACCAAAACACGCGCCGCCTCCTCCGCTCTCGCGCGGGCGGGCTCATCACCACCGGAGATCTCGCGCCCGCGCTTCCGCGTCCGAGGGCGGCTTCCGTTACCCGAAGGTGAAGGCATAGCCCATCACTCCCGGTTGCGGGACGAGGCGCAAGGTGTGGTGACCGACCGCGGGGAGATCAACCAGATCGTAGAGGCGCTGCGAGGTGACCTCGACCCGGCCGTTCTTCACGTCGGCGCCGGCGTAGCGCTTCGGGATCGGCTGGCCATCGAGCAACACCTGCACCCTGCGGCTGCGCCCCGGCGAGCCGAGCACCAGGTAGACCCGCCGCGCCCCGAAGTTGAGGCTGAGCGTGCCGCCCGCCGCCGTCGCCGAGTCAAGCGCAATCCGCCAGCGCCCGTGGTAGGCGAATTCGTTGGCCGGGAGCGACGCCGGGGCCTTGAAGTCGTGCAGCCCGGGCGAGAGCGTCGGGTTGGTGAAACGTTCGGCGCGGGCGGCGCCGAGGTAGGTCTCGGGCGTGGTCACGGTCGCCGAGGGGGCGATCGCGTGGACGCGGGAGTCGCTGCCGGGGACCCGCCTTCCCGCTTCCACCAGCAGCTCGCGGATCACCTTCTCTTTCTCGCCGTATTCGCCCTCGCCGAAATGGGCGTAGCGAACCCGGCCCCGCGAGTCGATGAAGTACTCGGCCGGCCAGTACTGGTTGCCGTAGGCGTTCCAGGTGGCCAGGTCATTGTCCTGGGCGACCGGATAGCGAAGGCCGTTGCGCTCGATCGCTTCGGCGACGTTGCCGGCGTCCTTCTCGAAGGGGAACTCGGGCGAGTGGATGCCGACGATCGTCAGCCCGTCGCGGCGGTAGCGCGCGTCCCAGGCCTTCAGGTAGGGCAGCGTGCGCAGGCAGTTGATGCAGCTGTAGGTCCAGAAGTCGACCAGCACAACGCGGCCGCGCAGGCCCCTCATCGTCAACGGTCGGTCGCCGGGGGTGTTGAACCAGCGTTGGTTGTCGACGAATTCGGGGGCCCGGCCGAGGACAGGCAGGCGCGATCGCGTCCCGGCCTCCGCGCCCGGGGCCGGCGCTTCAGCCGCCCTGGCCCCGACCCCGTGCGCCGATTCGCCGCGAACGTGGTCGAGGGCGCTTCGCGCCGCGGCCGTGTCCTCCAGCCCTTCGGTGGGGTTGACAAGGAAGCTGGGAAGGTCGCTGGCGATCGTGTTCTGGAACTTGATGTCGTAATTGCCGAGCATCGCCAGCGCCACCACCACCATCACCGCCCCCATCGTCACCTGCAACCCGACGCCGCGGCGGGCGAGCGGCGCGACCAGCCGGCGCCCGCCCAGCATCAGGAAGTAGAGGACCACCGCCGAGCCGAGTCCGTAGCTGAGCGCCACGGCGAGCCGGCCCACGGTGAAGGACTGCGAGGCCGAAACGGTGATGACGCCGGCGAGGATCGGGCCTGCACAGGGCGCGTAGACGAGCCCGAGGCTTGCTCCGACGGCGGTGCCCGACCAGAAGCCGTCTCCGCCGCCGCCCGCGACCCCGGCCCTCCCGGCGAATCGGCTCATCCAGGCCTCGACCCGGGCAGCGAGCGGAGGGATCATCAACGTCAGCCCGAACGCCAGCAGGACGACGATCGCGAACTTGCGGAGGAGGTCGTTCGGCAGCCCGAGGGCCGAGATCACGTAGACGAGCGCGACCGTGGCGAAGGTGAAGGAAACCGCCAGGCCGATCACGATCCCCAGCGGTCGGCGGCGACCGCCGGTCGCGCCGGCGGAGAGCGCGATCGGCAGCACCGGCAGCACGCACGGCGAGAGCGCGGTGCCCGCGCCGGCGACGAACCCGAAGAGCATCAGCAGGGGCATCGACTCAGTGTTCGCCCTTCATCGCTTCTTCGTGCCTTCATCGCTTCTTCGTGCTTCATCGCTTCTTCGTGCTTCATCGCTTCTTCGTGCTTCATCGCTTCATCGTGCTTCATCGCCTCATCGTGCTTCATCGCTTCTTCGTGCTTCATCGCTTCGCTGCCGGAGCTGGTCGCGGCCGCGTTCTGGGAAGTCTGGGTCGATTCGTCGGAACCGCTCGATGAGCTGCTCCCGCACCCGCCCACCGCGACAGCCGCCGCGATCGCGGCGATCGCCGGCGCCGCCAACAGCCTTCTTGCACGCATCTCGCTCCCTTCGTAGAGGTCCGTTGGCGGCCACGCTAGGAGGAAAATGTGACGAGAAGAGAAACTCAGGAGGCGGCCGGCCGCGCCGTGACCGAGCCCTCGTCCCGATTCAGCACCTCGGCCGCGCGACCGGCGCCCTCGCCGATGCCGAAGCGGGCACAGATCGTCAGCTCGTGCTCGCGCAGCAGCGGCCTCGTTGGGTCGACCACGGGGGCGCTGCGAATCGTCTCGCCCTCATGTGCGACCCAGACGCGTCCAACCCCGCTCGCGCAATCGCGCAACGGGACCGCGACGAGGGGGCCACGACGACGGCCCAGCCTGGCCACCAGCCAGGCCGGATCGCCGCTGACGGCGTCGAGGAAGAAGCCGGCCACCTGGCCGACCCGGCTGCCACCGATCTCGTCGACCTCGAACCCGATCCACCCCCTGGCCTCGTCAAGGTACGGCGGCGGGGCGCCCGGCTCGGGGGGGGTCTCAGGCATCGGTCTGGCGCTCCAGCAGCTCGCCGGCGGCGCTGGCGGGGTCCAGCTCGCGGCGCACCACCCGATCCAGCAGGCCGGAAACCTCGGGGTCGTCGGCGACCGTCGCCTCCAGCCGCCGTCGCATCCGCGAGGCCGCGATCCCCAGCACCTCGCTGCGCAGGTTGCGCGCCCGCCTTTCATCCAGGGTCCCGGCCGCCTCGATGTGGGCGCGATGCTCGGCGATCTTCGCCGCCAGCTCGGCCACGCCCTCGCCTCGCGCCGCCTCTGTACGCAGGATCGGCACATTCCAACCCTCGGGATCGTGCGAGAGCGCCAGCACGCCGCGCACCTCGCGCACCATCGTGTCGGTCATCGGGTGGTCGGCCTTGTTGATGACGATGATGTCGGGGATCTCCATCACCCCGGCCTTTAGCGCCTGGATCGAGTCGCCGGACCCCGGCATCAGAGCCAGCACGATCGTGTCGGCGTGGTCGACTATGTCGATCTCGGCCTGGCCGACGCCGACCGTCTCGATCAGCACGTCGTCCTTGCCGGCTGCATCCATCGCCAGCGCCACCTGCAGCGCCGCCTCCGAGAGCCCGCCGAGCGCCCCGCGCGACGCCATCGAGCGGATGAAAACGCCGGGGTCGAGGAAGTGGTCGGAGAGACGGATGCGGTCGCCCAGCAGGGCCCCGTGGGTGAAGGGGCTCGACGGGTCGATCGAGAGCACGGCGACCTGACGCTCTGCCTTGCGCAGCTCCCCGGTCAGCGCCCCGATCAGCGTGCTCTTCCCCACCCCGGGTGGACCGGTGAAGCCGACGATCCGCGCCCGGCCCGTGCGCGGGTAGACCTCGCGCACCAGATCCCAGCCGGCCGGGTCGTCGGACTCGATCAGCGTGATCGCTCGCGCCAGCGCCCGCTTGTCGCCGGCGACGAGTCGCTCGGCGAGCGGCGCGGATTTCGCGGCGCCAGGCATCAAACACATCTCCTCGCGCTTTGCTCGCTGCGCAGGAGGTCAGATATGGACGCTTGCTCGCTCCGCACTCGGCCTCAGTCTAGAGTGGCGCCCGCCATGCGCCTCGCTCGCTTCTGCGCCCGCAACGGAATGCTGAACCACCGCTACGCACTGCTGCTCTGGCGCTATCTGTGGCGGCGCCTGCTCACCAGCGCCGGCCGGCGCTGGCACACCGCCGGGATGCTCTTCCTCGGCCGCCGGCTCGAACTCACGGTCGGTCGGAAGGGGGAGCTCCGCTTTGGCCGTTTCGTCTGGATCGGCGACGGGACGAAGATCCGCTGCCACGAGGGCACGGTGGAGATCGGCGAGAAGACCGTGATGGGCCAGGAGTGCACGATCTCCGCCTACCAGCGGGTTCGGATCGGCGCCCAGTGCGTGGTCGCCGACCGGGCGATGTTCATCGACTTCGACCACGGTGTCGTCGAGGTCGAGCGGCCGATCCGCGTCCAGGGCATCTACAAGCGCGATGTCGAGGTCGGCTCCAACGTCTGGATCGGCTACGGCGCCTGCATCCTCCGTGGCGTCAGCGTCGGCGACAACTCGATCGTCGGCACCAATGCGGTTGTGACCAGGGATGTCCCCGCCAACGCGGTCGTCGCCGGCGCCCCGGCCCGCGTCATCCGCATACGGGAGGCCCCGCAGCAGCTGCGCTGGCCAAACCCGGTCGAACCCGACCCCGAGGCCCGGACCACCCTTGCCACTCCAACCTGACCCTTCACCGGTCCCTTCCCCCAGGTGACGCAGCAGTGGAACAGCGCGGCGGGGGCTCAGGCGCGGCTGGCCTCGCCGACCAGATCGGCGTAGACCGCGGCCGTCTGCTCGGCCACATCGGCCCAGTCGAAGCGTCGTAGGTGCTCGTAGGCCTCGGCGACCAGTCGGCGGCCGAGGTCGTCGTCGGAGAGAACCCGGATCGCGACCTCGGCGAGCGCTTCGGGGTCATGGGCGCGGAAGCGCAGGCCCGCCTCCTCGTGCGGAACCACCTCGCGCAGCCCGCCAGTGTCGGCGACGATGCACGGGCAGCCGGAGGCCATTGCCTCCAGCGCCACCAGCCCGAACGGCTCGTATATCGAGGGGACCACCGTGAGGTCGGCGATCCGGTAGAGCGAGTGCAGGACGTCATCGCCGATCCAGCCGAGGAAGGTGCCGTGCTCCATCAGCCCCAGCTCCTCGGCCTGGCGATGCAGTTCAGCCTCGTGGGTGCCGGAGCCGGCGACGAGGAAGCGGGTGTCGGGCACCTGCTCGATCATCCGCGGCATCGCCTCCAGCGCAAGCTGAAACCCCTTCTCATAGACAAGCCGGCCGATCAACAGGACCAGTTTCTGGCCGGGCTCGGCGAACTCGGCACGAAGTCGCTTCAGCTCGGCGGGGTCCTGGGGCTGGAGGTCGTCGGGGTCGATCCCGTTGGGGATCACCGTCACCCGCTTCTCCTCGACTCCGAAGATGTCGGCAATCTGTTCGCGCATGTAGTGGGAGCAGGCGATGACGCGCTCGGAGCGATTGGTGATCCAGCGCTCGACCCCGTGGATGTAGGCCTGGGGGTGCTTGTCGACCCAGCCCTGGTGGCGACCGTGCTCGGTGGCGTGGATCGTCGTCACCAGCGGCGCCTCGAAGCGCTTGGCGAGGTGGTCGCAGGCATTGGCGACCAGCCAATCGTGGCCGTGGACGAGGTCGAACTGGTAGCGGTCGCCGAGCTCCACCCCGGCCGCGAGCATGTCGGAGTTCATGCGCTCGACCCAGGCGACGAACTCGCCCAGGTCGGTGGGGCGCTTCGGCTCGCGGATGCGGTGGATGGCGACCCCGCCGCAGCGCTCCTCCGCCGGAGACTCCTCCCCACCTCGGGTCAGCACATGGACCTCGACACCGCAATCGACCAGGCCCTCTGAGAGCTTTCGCACGTGGCGGGCGAGGCCGCCCTCGATCAGTGGCGGGTACTCCCAGGAGAGGATCAGGATGCGGGTCAAGGCTGAAGGAGCGGTGAGATGCTCAGGTCAGGAGCGAGAGCGCGCAGGCTCGGGTCAGTGGACGCGGGGGAGTCTATGGCCTCCAGCGCGGCTTCCGAGTGGCCCGTGGCGCGTTGGAAGGCGTAGTCGCCCGCCTGGCCTCGCTTGTCCAGAAAGGCCCAGTCGCTTGCCTGGGTGGCCAGAAGCTCGCGGGCGGCACGCAGCGCGGCGGGGCCACGCAGGCCCGCCGAAAGGGCGCGCAACAGGCGCAACTCCAGCCGCCGCGCCCCCCAGGCCAGGTCGGCAACGGCGGGCGAGTCCCAGGTGCGGAGGTCCTTTCCCTCGCCCCAGGTCGAGGCGGCGAGAGGACGCCCGACGGGCTCGTGCTCGGCCTGGGCCTCCGGCGCGGTGAGCAGGCGCACCCCGGCTCCCTCGGCGCCGGCCAGCACCTCGCGCAGCCAGATCGGCCCCTCCGACCACCAGTGCCCGATCAGCTCGGTATCGATCGCGAAGACGATCAGCCCGCGGCGACCGTGGGTCGCCGCGAAGGCGCGCAGGCGGGCTGCTGCTGCTGCGAGGAACTCCCCCGCCTGGCGCCGCGCGACCGCGGCGGCCGCCGCGGGCTCGTAGGCGCCGCCGCCGACCCGCCAGATTCTCACCCCGCGCAGCGATTTGCCGGCGAACTGGGCGTGGGCCGGATCGGAGGGATAGCCGCCGAGTGACCAGAGCCACCCGATCGCCTCCCAGTCGATCGGCAGCGCCGTCGGCCCCGCTTCGGTGGCGATCGGCGCCAGCGCCTCCAACGGCGCCTCGTGGGCGCTCTGGTCGACGAAAAACCACTCGACCCCGTGTTCAGCGAGCCTCCACTCGAGCCCGGGGACATAGGCGCACTCAGGCAGCCAGAAGCCTCCGTCCCAGCCGAATCGCCGGCGGTGCGACCGGATTCCCGCGTCGATCTGCAGCCGCACTCCCTCGCGCGTCGCCAGCAGCGGCAGCACCGCGTGGGTCGCCGCCGAGGTCGCCAGCGCGACCCGCCCCGACTCCCCCGCCTCCCGAAACAGCCGCAGCGGGTCACCGCCCGCCTCGTCCAGCAACTCCAGCGCTCGCCGATACTGAGCCGACTCCATTTCGCACGCTTCCCGGCACTCCGCCGGCACCTCCCGCACGTCAGCCTCGGCCGCCGCGATCCGCCACTCGGTCAGGAACTCCCGCAACCGCTCCTGAGTGCCGCGGTCCTCGAGCTGATCCGCGAGGACTGGCGTGACGGTCATCGTCAGCCGATCCGCAACCTCGAGCACAGGCAGATAGGACCGGACAACCGCATCGAACAACCACTCCTCCCCGAAGGGATAGGTCCCAAACCCCTCCACATATGGCATGTGGGAGTGGAGGACGATCGCCAGATCGCCGGCCGTGCCGTCAGGCGTGGCAGACGGCAACGAAATCGAGAGCCCTATCGAGGTTGCCGGTCTTCAGCGCGAAGTCGGAGGCGGCGATCGCCGGTGTGAAACGGTCATAGAACGGCTTGGTGATCTTCAGCGCCCGGTGCACGCGGTCCCATCCCAGCTCGATCGCGACCTCGTGCATCCGCAGCTTGCGGGCGTGGAAGAGCCCGAGCACCTCGACCCGCGGAAAGTGCCCTCGGCAGAGCTCTCGGAATTCCTCCGAGCGATACTCGCGCAAGTGCCACGGGTTGTCTGACTTCTCCGCCCCGGGCGCCGCCAGGGTCAGCAGGTTGGGAGTGGAGACGTAGGCGACTCCCCTCGGGTCGAGCATCGACTTGAAGTGCTCGAGTATCGCCCCCGCGTCCTCGACGTGCTCGATCGTCTGCAGGAAGACGACCGCGTCGCAGGGCTCGGCGAAGCTCTCGACCAGGTCGCGCTCGAAGCGCAGGTTCGGTCGCGCGTAGCGCAGCCGCGCATGCTCGTGGGCCTCGGGGTTGGCGTCGACGCCGACGACGCTCGCGGCGGCATCCGCCAGCACATTCGAGCCGTAGCCCTCTCCGCATGCCATGTCGACCACGCGCAGGCCGTCGACCCGAGCCGCGATCCAGTCATAGACCGCCAGATGCCGACGGAACCAGTAGTTCTCCTCAGGCACGTCGGGCAGCGTCCGCTCGCCGGTCAGCGGAAGCGGGGGAACTCCGGGGGGCTGGTTGAGCTGGACGTATTCGCGCTCCACGAAACCTGGACCGTATTGTTCCCGGCCAGATGCCGGCCTCACCGACCGCCACACCCGAGCACATCAAGGACGCCAACACCCGCTACCACGATGCGGCAGCGGGCGAATACGACGCCAAGTGGGGCATCGACTTCGGCGAGACCGGCCAGGAGCAGGTGCGGTTGAAGCTGGCAAAGGCCCTCGGCGGGCTCGCTGGGCGCACCTTCGGCGACGGCCTCGAGATCGGCTCAGGCACCGGCTACTTCTCGCTCAACCTGCTGCAGCTTGGCGTGATCGTGCGGTTGACCGCGACCGACATCTCCCCCGGAATGCTGCGCCGCCTCTCCACCACCGCCGAGGAGCTGAAGCTGGAGGTCGAGACGGTGGCAACCGAGGCCGAGCAGCTCCCCTTCGACGACGAGAGCTTCGACCTCGTCTTCGGCCACGCGGTCCTGCACCACATCCCCGACCTCGATCGCGCCTTCGCCGAGTTTCGCCGGGTGCTGCGCCCCGGGGGCGTCATCGCCTTCGCCGGGGAGCCCTCCCGCTACGGCGACCGCCTCGCGGTGGTGCCGAAGCGGGCAGGGATGCTCGTCGCCCCCGCCTGGCGCCGAGCGGTGCGGGCGAGCCGACGTGCCGTGCCGGAGGCCGAGCAATCGAACGGTCACGCCCTTGAGGGCGAGGTCGACGTGCACGCATTCGCCCCCGCCGACCTGCGCCGCATGCTGGCCGCAGCCGGCTTCGAGGATCGCCGGGTCGGCGGCGAGGAGATGCTCGCCAACGCCTGGGGCTGGGGCCTGCGCACGGTCGAGTCGACTGCCGAGCCCGAGTCGGTCCCCTGGGGCTGGCGAAGCTTCGCCTTCCGCAGCTACATCGCCCTGCAGAAGGTCGACACCCGCCTGCTCGAGCCCCGCCTCCCGGCCGAGCTCTTCTACAACCTTCTCGTCTCCGGCCGCAAGCCGAGCTAGCGGCCGCCCAGACGGCGAACGCGATACTGCTTGACTCGCGAGTCGAAGCCCTTGAGGCGGCGCTCGCCGGCGAAGGAGTACTCGAAGCCCTCCCCCGCCGCCTCCATCGCGGCGAGGTCGACCAGGACGCTCCCCGGTTTGGCGATTCCGGTGAGGCGGCTCGCCAGGTTGACCGGGCGCCCGTAGTAGTCGCCGGCCTGGATCAGGGCAGAGCCGTAGGCGATGCCGGCCCGCAGCCGCGGGAAGTCGTCGCCTTCGGCGTCGGCGGCCTCGACCATTCGCAGCGCCGCCTCCACCATCGGCTCCGCCGCCGTGGAGACCAGCATCGCCGCATCGCCGATCAGCTTCACCAGGCGCACCGGCGGCTCGGCGACCGCCGTCGCCAGCTCGTCGAGCCGGCCCGCGATCAGCCCGAGCTCTTCGGTGGCGATCTGCTCACCCAAATTGGTGAACCCGACGAGGTCGGCAAAGCAGACCGCGACCTCGGAGGTGGGGCCCGGCTGGCCGGAGGCGAGATCGGCGGCCCCGATCACGTCGCGGCGGATCTGCTCCAGCATGTGCGCCTGCAGCGCGTATTCGAGCGTCGGGCCGACAAGGGGCATCATCTGCTCCGCGGCCGCGGCGAAGCGCATGGCGAGGTCGCGCTCGGTGTCCCCAGGCTGCATCAGGGTGCGGACGACCAGCTCCCGGTTGGCCTCTGCGATCCGCGCCGTCCCCATCCCGATCGTCCGCGCGACCTGGAGGATCCCGTCCTCCGGCAGTCCGGCATCGCGAAAGGCCCTCACCCGGCGCGCGGCCTCCAGGTCGGCCTCGGACAGCGACCTCTCGTCGGGGTCCGGATATGGGATGCCGAGGGCCGCCGTGGCACGCTGCAGCAGATCCAGGCCCACGCCGGAGATCTCAGCGACCTCTCGCGGCGTGTAGCGGGGGCCGTCGCCGGCAAAGGCCCGCTCGACCGGCAGAAGAGTCAGCCGTCCGGCGGCGACCGCCTCGCGCAGCTCCTCGATCGGCACCTCTTCACCGGCGAGGCGTTCGAGCAGGTCGCGCCGCGCCTCACGCGCCGCGCCCTCGACTCCGTCGAGCAACCCCTCGGCCTCGAAGTCGATCACGCCGAGGCCACCGCTCCGCCCCGGCGCGGGTCGCCGCCGCCGCTGAGCGCGCCTGTCTCCGGATCGCGGGCAACGGCCTGCACGCCGCCGAAGAATAGGTTGATCTGTGGGCGACGGGCGACCGGGGTGCCGCGCTCTTCCAACCGCGCCAGAGCATCCTCGTCGATGCCGGGCTCGGCCTGGACGATGCCCTGCTCGAAGTGCAGGCGCGGCGCCCGCACGGCCTCCCCTGCGCCCATGCCCTCCTCGAGAGCCCGCACGATCGTCTGCAGGATCGCCGAGCGGATGCGGTTGGAGCCGGCGCTGCCGAGGCCCACCTCGATCTCGCCGTCGCGCAGGACCACCGTCGGCGCCATCATCGAGGGCACCCGCCGACCGGGAGCGATCCCGTGGAAGCCGAACGGGTTGAGGTCCTCCTCGCCGAGCATGTTGTTGAGGATCACGCCCGTGCCGGGGACGAGCACCCCCGACCCCGAGCCGTTCGAGCAGGTGACGCTGGCACACATGCCGTCGCCGTCGAGCACCGAGATGTGGGTGGTCGAGCCGAGCAGGTCGGCAGCGCCGAGGTCGAGGCCGCGGGGGTCGAGGAAGCTCGCCTCCAGCCCCGCGCCGTAGAGGGCCTCGGCGAACTCCTCGCCGCGGGCCTCGTTGGCGGCCCCCATCGCCGCGACCAGCTGCTCGACGCCGCTGCGCTCGCCAAGCCGCTCCAGCAATCCCAGGCAGTAGGCAATCAGGATTCCGCCCGAGGATGGCGGCGGGTTGGTGAGGACCTCGGCGCCGCGGAAGGGGATGCGGATCGGCCTTCGCTCGATCGCTTCGTAGGAGGCGAGGTCGGTGGGCCCCAGGATTCCGCCGCCTGCGACAACGGTCTCGCTCAGTGCCGTGGCGACCTCGCCCCTGTAGAACGGCTCTGCCCCCTCGGCGCCGAAGCGCTCCAGCGCCTCAGCCAGGGCGGGGAAGCGGAACACCTCCCCCCGGCGCAGGGTGCGGCCGTGGGGCGCGTACAGCTCGCGGGTGCCGGGGAGGCGGTCGTGGATCGGGGCGAGGATGTCGAGGATGTAGGCCTGCTCGGCGTTGACCGGTGCGCCCTCACGCGCGAGCCGGACGCCGGGCCCGACCAGCTCCGCCATCGGCACCGTGCCGAAGCGCCGCAACGCCGCCTCCAGCCCGGCCGCGGTGCCCGGCACCCCGCACGAGGCCGGGCCGACGTAGAACGTCTGCACCGTCTCAGCGTCGAAGTGGACGGGAACCGGCGCCAGCTCGGCCCCCCGCTCGACCCCGTCCCTGCCCGGCGCCGAGACAAAGAAGTCGATCAAGGTGGTCGCCGAACCCCCGGCGGAGCGAACGTCGAAATCTGCCTCTTCCTGAGTGGAGCCGGGATGAGGTCTTGGTGCATGGACCATCATGAAGCCACCCGCCCCGAACCCGGTCAACGGGCTCTCGACCGCAAACGAGGCGAGAACGGCGCAGACCGCGGCGTCGACGGCGTTGCCGCCCTCTCGCAGGATCCCTGCTCCTGCCTCGGCGGTCAGCGGGTGTCCCGCGGCGACGACCCCTCTCATGGGGCGCAGAGTAGAGCCACGCCCGGGGACCGAGCACGGCGCCGCGATGCGGCGCCGTGCTCCGACCCGCCTACGCCTTCGGCTCGATGTTCTGATTGACGCGGAAGAGGTTGTCCGGGTCGTAGGTCGCCTTGACCGCGGCCAGACGGTCGTAGTTGTCGCCGTAGCTGGCCCGCACCCGCTCCTGGCCCTCGTCCATCATCATGTTGACGTAGGCGCCGCCGGCCGAGTATGGGTGCAGCGCTTCGAAGTAGTCGATGCACCAGTTGCGGATCGCCGCGGCGTTGGCGGGATCGGGATCGACGCCGGCGAAGACCGAGCCCCAGTTGGCATCGCGGTAGGCCCAGGCGGTGTCTGAGTCGTCGGCGTCGTGGGCGGCGCCATCGATCGGATACATGTGCATGGTCGATTTCATGGTCGGCATCTCGGGCCCGAAGCGAGCGTGCGCGGCGACCGCCTCGTCGGGGATCTCGTTGACGAAGTCGGCCCGCCAGTACCACTGCTCCCCCTTCGGGTAGAGGCCGTCGAAGGCGCTCTGCAGCGCCGGGAACGGCATCGAGTGGACACCGTGCATGAGGGGCTCGGGCACCTGCTCGAGCAGCGGCGCGATCGCCGCGGCGCCCTCCTCCTCACCGCCGAGATAGCACCAGACGACGCCGCAGACCTTGCGCAGGTGGAGCTCCTCGGGGAAGGGCGGCGCCGGTGGCACGCTGGTGTAGGCGAAGAACCCGTTCAGCTCGCGCGGAGCGCCGTGGATGAACTCGCGGTAGGCGCCCAGCACAGCGGCGCTCTGCTCGACCGCCCAGAAGGTAGGGCCGCCGAAGACCGTCCCCACCTCGTGCAGGCGGAAGAGGAAGGAGGTGACGACGCCGAAGTTGCCGCCGCCGCCGCGGATCGCCCAGAAGAGGTCGGGATTCTCGTCCGCGGCGGCGCGCACGCGCTCGCCGTTCGCAAGCACGACGTCGGCCTCGAGCAGGTTGTCGATCGTCAGCCCGCACTTGCGGCTCAGGTGGCCGATGCCGCCGCCGAGGGTGAGGCCGCCGACGCCGGTGGTCGAGATGATCCCGCTCGGAGTCGCCATCCCGTGCTCGTGGGTGGCGGCGTCGACTTCGCCCCAGGTGCAGCCGCCGCCGACCCGGACAGTGCGGGCGCCGGGATCGACCTCGATCTCCTTCAGGCCGGACAGATCGATGACGACGCCGTCGTCGCAGGTTCCGAGACCTGCCCCGTTGTGGCCGCCGCCGCGCACCGCCAGCAGGAGGTCGTTCTCGCGGGCGAAATCGACGGCCCTCGCCACGTCGTCGGGGCCGGCGCAGCTGGCGATCAACGCCGGGCGCCTGTCGATCATCGCGTTGTAGACCTTGCGCGCCTCCTCGTAGGCGCCGTCCTCGGGGCGGATCTGCTGCCCCTCGAAGCCGGGGATCTCTGCTGCGCTGGGGGTGTTCACGTTTTCCTCTCCTTGCGGTCGCGAAGACTCATCTCGGAACGAGCTTAGGTCGCTTCGCCGCCCCTGTCATGACCTGAACTGATCCAAATTCCAGCCCCGCTGCGCCGGGAAACGAGAGGCCGGCATGGTCAGATCTGACTATGGTGGTGTGACCGTGGGCGACGAAACGTCCGATCTTCCGCGGCCGCTCAGCCTCGGCTCGGCCCTGCCCTTCGTCGGCCGCTCCGGCGAGCTGGCGAGGCTCAGCGCCCTGATGCCCCGCGCGGAGGGCGAGGGGCGCCGCGTCTCGCTTCTGGCGGGTGAGC
The DNA here is from genome assembly GCA_963838035.1 of uncultured Solirubrobacterales bacterium. Classification (GTDB taxonomy): domain Bacteria; phylum Actinomycetota; class Thermoleophilia; order Solirubrobacterales; family 70-9; genus CAVVNN01. The sequence goes on along the minus strand of CAWIPM010000001.1, from coordinate 148,874 downwards.
CGGGCTCGGGAAAGAGTCGCCTGGTACGGGAATTCGCAGCCACCGCGGGGGAGGAGGGGGCGCTGGTCCTCTACGGAGCCTGCGATGCGGCCGTGCGGACGCCGTACGGACCTTTCGTCGAGGCGCTCGATCGGCTCACCCGCTCGATCGCGATCGAGGAGCTGCGCGCCGCGCTCGGCCCCGGCGGCGGCGACCTGGCCCGGCTGCTGCCCGAGCTGCCCGCCCGGGCAGGCGGGCTGCCGGCGCCGGTCGAGGCCGACCCGGACACCGAGCGTCACCGGCTGCACACCGCGGCGAACGACCTCCTCGCGGGCGCCGGCCGCGGCCGGCCGCTGCTGCTCGTGCTCGAGGACGTGCACTGGGCCGACACCCCGACCCTGCTCCTGCTGCGCCACCTGGCGCATGCCGCCGGAGACGCCCGGATGATGCTCCTCGCCACCTTCCGCGACACGGAGGCCGACGTGCCGCAGAGCCTCGCCGAGACGCTGGCGGACCTGCGCCGCTCCGAGCACGTGATGCGGCTGCGGCTCGACGGGCTCTCCGCGGCGGAGGTCGGCGAGCTCGTCCGCCGCGCCTCCGCCTGTGAGCCGGACCCGGGGCTGGAGGAGCTGGCGGTGGCGATGCGGGACCTCACCGGCGGCAACGCCTTCCTCGTCTGCGAGCTGTGGCGCGCCCTTGTCGAGACCGGCGCGGTGGAGGCGGCGGGAGGCAAGCTTCGGGTCACCCGCCCGCTTGAGGAGCTGGCCAGCCCCGAGAGCGTCCGCGAGGTGGTCGGCCAGCGTCTCTCCCGGCTCGCCCCGAGCACGATCTCATTGCTCGAGCTGGCGGCAACGGCCGGAGCGGAGTTCGAGCTGGGCGTGATCCGCCGCGCTGCCGGCCTCGCCGAGGCCGAGCTCCTCGCCGCCCTCGAGGCGGCGGTTGCCAGCGGCATGATCGAAGAGCTCCCCTCCCAGCGCCTCTCCTGCCGCTTCACCCACGAGCTGGTGCGGCGGGCGCTCTACGACGGTCTGTCGCGGGCGCGGCGAGCCGAGCTGCACCTCCGCGTCGGCGAGGCCCTGGAAGCAGCCGGCACCGACTCTGGGCGGGCGCTCGCGGACCTCGCCTACCACTTCGCCGCCGGGGTCGCCTTCGGCGGCGCCGAGCGCGCGGTCGAGCACAACCTGCGCGCTGCGCGCACCGCCTCCGCCGCGCTCGCCTTCGAGGAGGCGGCCGTGGGCCTGCGCACCGCGATCGAGATCGGCGTGAGCGACACCGCGCAGCGGGCCGAGGCCTTCCTCGAGCTCGGCACGGTCAGCCACCGGGCGGGCAAGGCGCCCGATGCGCTCGAGGCATTCGCCTCGGCGGCGGAGATCGCCCGCGAGCTGGGCGACGCCGAGCTGCTCGCCCGCGCCGCGATCGGCTACGAGGACGCCTGCTGGCGCCCGGGGATCCCGATGCGGGACTCGGTCGAGCTGCTCGAGGAGGCGATCACCACGCTCGGCGAGGGCGACGACGAGCTGCGCGTGGGGCTGCTGGCGGGCCTGGCGCGCGCGCTCGACTTCCAGGGAGAGCGAGAGCGCGGAGCGGTCGTCCGCCGCAACGCGGTCGCGCTGGCGAGGCGCCTCGGGGATCGCTCCGGGCTCGCCAAGGTGCTGGTTCGCTCGTACTGGTCGCGGGGGACGAGCCCGCTCGAGGAGATCCTCGCGATGCTCAGCGAGGCGCGGGACCTCGCGGAAGAGCTGCGCGACGCCGAGCTGCGCACCGAAGCGATGGCCTGGCGGGTGCCGACCTTCGTCGCCCTCTGCGATTTCGAGTCGGCCAGGAAGGAGGTCGCCACTCTGCGCGAGATGGCCGAGCAGACGGCGCAGCCCTTCATGCACCACGTGGCCGCCCACTACGGCTCCGCGATCGCCCTCTGCGACGGCCGCCTCGCCGAGGCCGAGTCGCTGGCGACCCGCTCAGACGAATGGGGACGGCTGCTGACCGGGCGAGACGCCTCGGGGACCTACGGGATCCAGATGTTCAGCGTGCGCCGCGAGCAGGGCCGGCTCGCCGAGCTCGCCCCCGCGGTCAGGCTGCTCGCCGGCGAGGCCGGGCGCGACGGCCCCTGGCGTCCCGGGCTCGTCGCCCTGCTCGCCGAGCTGGGGATGGAGAGTGAGGCACGGCGAGAGCTCGCGCGCTTCGCCGCCGAGGGCATCGACGGCTTCCGCGAGTCGCTCTGGCTGGCGTCGCTCGCATACCTGGCCGACGCCTGCACCGTGCTGGGCGACGAGGCGATGGCCGCGTTGGTCTATCCGGAGCTGGCGCCGCTCGCCGGCGGCAACGTGATGATCGGCCATCTGGTCGCTTGCTACGGCGCCGCCGATCGCTATCTGGGCATGCTCGCGGCCACGCTGGGCGAGGCGAAGCGGGCCGAGGAGCATTTCGAGCGGGCCCTGGAGCTCAACCGGCGAATGGGCGCGCCGACCTGGGTGGCCCACACCGCCTATGAGTACGCCCGCTTCCTGCTCGCCGACGGCCGCGGCGAGCGTGAGCGCGCGGAGGCGCTGCTCGCGCAGGCGGGAGCGCTGGCCGAGGGGATCGGCATGGAGGGGCTGCTGGCCAAGATCGGCACGCTGGGGGTTCTCTCCCCCCGCGGCGGTCTCCCGGACGGGCTCTCGCCGCGCGAGGCGCAGATCCTCGAGCTGGTGGCGGAAGGGATGAGCAACCGCGAGATCGGCGCCGAGCTCTCGATCAGCGAGCACACCGCGGCCAACCACATTCGCAGCATCCTGCGCAAGACGGAGTGCGCGAACCGCACCGAGGCGGCGTCCTATGCCCATCGCAACGGCCTCGCCCCGAGCTGAGGGTTGAAGCCCACGCTACGATCGGACGATGGCGCTATACGTGATCGAGCGCAACTTCGCCGAGCAGCTCGACCTCAGCGACGAGGACGTCGAGCTGATCGACGAGATCAACGGCGACGAGGGTGTGCGCTGGCTCTTCTCCTTCCTCAGCGCCGACCGCCGCCGCACCTACTGCCTCTATGAGGCACCGACCCCCGACGCGATCCGCGCCGCCGCCCGTCGTGCCGACGTCCCGGTCGACATGATCGTCGAGGTCGGCCCCGGAACCCCGCAGCTCGCCGACCGCCTGCGTGATTGGGCCGACGCCGTTCCCGGAGAATCCGGCTAGCGGGACAAACGCAGCGAGACGACTGCTACCCGGGAAGGAACTCGGGAACGTCGATGCCGAGCTCGCCGCGACGGCCGCGGCCCGCGTCCTTCGTGCGGCGGATGGTCGGCTCGTCCGGGCGGCGCGGCGGCGCGGTGTGACCGTCGAAACGGGTTGCTACCACGGTGACCCAGATCTGGTCGCCCAGCGCCTCGTCGACATTGGCGCCGAAGATGATGTTCGCGTCGGGATGCGCCGCTTCGCCGACCAGCTTGGCCGCCTCGCTGACCTCGACGAGCGAGAGGCTCGGCCCGCCGGTGATCGAGAGCAGAATCGCGCGCGCCCCCTCCATCGAGGTCTCCAGGAGCGGCGAAGAGATCGCTTTCTCGGCGGCGAGCAGCGCCCGGCCCTCGCCGTGGCCCATGCCGATCCCGAGCAGCGCCCGTCCCGCCTCGGACATGATCGTCCGCACATCGGCGAAGTCGAGGTTGATCACCGCGGGCAGCGTCACCAGGTCCGAGATTCCCTGCACACCCTGGCGCAGGACGTCGTCGGCGACCTGAAAGGCCTCGACCATCGAGGTCTGCTGGTCGAGCACGTCGAGCAGGCGGTCGTTGGGAACGACGATCAGCGTGTCGACCTCGGCCGCCAGCTCCTCGATCCCCTTGTTGGCCTGGTTGCCGCGACGGCTGCCCTCGAAGCTGAACGGCTTGGTGACGATGCCGACCGTGAGCGCGCCGACCTCGCGTGCGAGGCGTGCGACAACGGGCGCGGCACCGCTGCCCGTGCCGCCGCCGGCGCCGGCGGCGACGAAGACCATGTCGGAGCCCTTCAGCAGGCGCTTGATCTTGTCCTGCTCCTCGAAAGCGGAGCGATGGCCGACCTCCGGGTCGGCCCCGGCGCCCAGGCCCCGGGTCTGCTCGCCCCCGATATGGACCGTGACGTCGGCGACGCAGAGCTGCAGCGATTGAAGATCGGTGTTGACGGCCATGAACTCGACCCCGGGAATGCTGGCGTCGACCATCCGATTGACAGCGTTGACGCCGGCGCCGCCGACCCCGACCACGCGGATCACGGGCTGGTGGGGCTCGCCGCTGCCGGGCGGCTCGTAGGCCGGCTCCTCGCGGCCATAACGAGGCGTGCTCCCGGACTCCTCGCGTCGCGGCTCCTCGGAGAAGACCCGCTTCAAGCGCTCGGGAGGCGTCTCATGCTGCTGCTCTTCGAGAGCCGACTCCCCCGGTCCCGGAGCTGTAAACGCCTCTTCCGCGGGTGGCGTGGATGAGGGGCTCTCGCCCGCAGCTTGCGAGGACGAGGGGCCGTCCTCCGCGACAGGACCCGCGGGCGGGCGCGCTGAATCGTCGGAGGTCGAGCGGAAGAGATCGGCGAGGGGGCCCTCGCGCATACTCGCCCGCTTACGCCGACTCATGGGCCAAGACCTCCTTCGCCAGCTCCCGGTAGTAGTTCGCGGCGCTGCTGCCGGAATCGTACTTGAGCACGCTGGCGCCTTTTACCGGGGCCTCGGCGAATTTGATCGCCTTTTTGATCCGCGACTTGAAGACGAGGTCGCCGAAGTTCTCCTCGAGGATCTCCACCGCCTCCTTGGCATGGACGGTGCGCGAGTCGAGCATCGTCGGCAGGATGCCCTCGATCTTGACGTCCGGGTTGAGGTTCTCCTGGATCATCTTCAGCGTGTTCTGGAGCTGGACCAGCCCGCGCATCGACAGATACTCGCACTGGACGGGGACGATCACCTTGCTCGCCGCCGTCAGGGCGTTGATCGTCAGCAGCCCGAGGCTTGGGGGAGTGTCGATGCAGACGAAGTCGTAGTCGCCGGAGACCTCTTTAAGTGCTTTCTCGAGCGAGCGCTCGCGGCCGATCTTGGTGCTCATCGCGATCTCGGCGCCCGCCAGGTCGATCGAGGCAACCGCGATGTCGATCTCGCGGTGCTGGATGATCTCGCTGATCGGCATGTCGTTGACGAGCACGTCGTAGAGGCTTTTCTCCACCTTGTCGGGATCGATCCCCTGGCTCATCGTCAGGTTCCCCTGCGGATCCAGGTCGATGCAGAGCACCCGGTACCCCGACTCGGCAAAGGCCACGGCAAGGTTGAGCGTCGTGGTCGTCTTTGCCACCCCACCCTTCTGGTTGGCGAAGGCGATCACCTCCGCGTGCTTGGTGGCAACCTCAGCGGCAGGCTCCTCCACAGCAACCTCATGGCGAGAGGGAGCGATCAAGTCGCGCGGCATGAAGCGCTCCGGCTCCTCCACCCCGGTAGCGCTGGGGGCGGTAGACGCCTCACCCGCGGGTGGCGTGGAGGGTGGTGCCTCGCCCGCAGCTTGCGAGGACGAGGGGCCGTCCTCCGCGACAGGACCCGCGGGCGGGCGCTCGGGAACGGCTTCTTCCATCCGCGCCAGCTCCTCCACAATCGGATGCGGCTCCTCGACGACCTGGGTCGCGTTCTTGGTCTTGCGGCTTAGAAATCCCATTGCGCGGATATTCGTATGACCGCCTGCTTTTCCTGCCGCTTCCCGAAATTGCTAGGAATTGCCCCAATCCCCCTGTGCCAGAGCTGCTCGACAAGAGGGTTGTCTTCGTAACCGGCAAGGGCGGCGTCGGCAAGACCACCGTCGCCGTCGCCCTCGGGCTGCGCGCCGCCGCCGAAGGCAAGCGCACGATCGTCTGTGAGGTCGCCTCGCAGGAGAGCGCCTCGCGCATCTTCGACCACACGAGAGTCGGCTTCCACGAGATCGAGATGGAGAAGGACCTGTGGACGATCTCGATCGACACCGACGAGTCGATGCGCGAGTACGTCCTGCTCCAGCTCAAGGTGAGGGCAATGCGCGACATGCTGTTCAGAAGCCGCATTTTCAACTACCTGGCCGCCGCCACCCCGGGCCTCAAGGAGCTGGTCACGATCGGCAAGATCTGGGAGCTTGCCCAGCTCGATCGCAAGGTGAAGAGCGGGCGCAAGTACGACCTGGTGATCGTCGACGCTCCGGCAACCGGGCACGGGATCGGCTTCCTGCAGACTCCGCGCACCTTCGCCTCGATCGCGCGCGTCGGCCCGATCCACTCGCAGGCCAAGACCCTCGACCGCTTCATCACCGACCACGACTACACGGGGACGGCGATCGTCGCACTTCCCGAAGAGATGCCGGTCAACGAGACCGCTGCCCTGGAGCACGATCTGCGCACGGACGTCGGAATCGCCGTCGATCGCGTCTACATGAACGGCCTTTACCCGGAGCGCTTCTCCAAGGCCGAGGCGGAGCGCCTCGGCGTGCTGGCGCAGAAGCAGAACGGCGCCGTTCGCGCGGCCGCCAGAGCGGCGCTCTCCGAGCACAACCGAGCCCGCTCACAACGCGCCCAGCTCGCCCGCCTTCGCCGCCGGGTGCAGGCACCGGTGAAGACGCTGCCCTTCCTCTTCGAGCCCGAGCTGGGGGTCGAGGCAGCGCGCCGGCTCTCGCGCAGGCTCGGCTGATGCCGGCGCTCGGCGACATCCTCGACGGCAAGGGCATCTGCGTCTGCGCCGGCTCGGGAGGAGTCGGCAAGACGACGACCTCGGCGGCGATCGCCACCGGGATGGCGGCGCGCGGCCTCAAGGTCTGCGTGCTCACGATCGACCCCGCGAAACGGCTCGCCGACTCGCTCGGCCTGAAGGAGCTGGGCAACGAGGCGAGGCGGGTCGACCCGAGCCTGTTCGAGGCCCAGGGCATCGAGATAGAGGGGGAGCTGTGGGCGATGATGCTCGACGCGAAGGCGACCTTCGATGAGCTGGTCGCCCGCCAGGCGCCCGACGAGGAGGCGCGCGACCGCGTCCTAGGCAACCGCATCTACCAGCAGATCTCCAGCGCGCTCGCCGGATCGCAGGAGTACATGGCGATGGAGAAGCTGTTCGAGCTGCACACCGAGGGCCGCTTCGACCTACTCGTCCTCGACACGCCACCGACCCGCAACGCGCTCGACTTCCTCGACGCTCCCCGCCGCCTGATGCAGTTCATCGAAGGCCGCTCGCTGCGAATGTTCATGCGCCCGACCGGGCTGGCTGCGCGGGTCGCCGGGCGCGGCGCGTCGGTGGCACTCTCGGTGTTCAAGCGGCTCGTCGGCTTCGACCTGATCGCCGACCTGGCCGAGTTCTTCAACGCCTTCAGCGGCATGATCGACGGCTTCCAGGCCCGCGCCAAGCGGGTCGACAGCCTGCTCGCCGACCGCCGCACCTGCTTCCTCGTCATCTGCGGCCCCCAGGGCGAACCGGTCGACGAGGCCGTCTACTTCCACCGCAAGTTGGTCGAGGCAAAGCTCCACTTCGGTGGCGTCGTCGTCAACAAGGTCCACTACCCGGCCGAGCGGCTGCGGGGCGACACGACCGACCTGCCGGGGGCGCTCGCCGAGCGGCTCGGCGACGAGGAGCTGGCGCAGCGGGTGGCGGCCAACTTCTCCGACTACCAGGCGCTGGCAGAGCGCGACGCGCGCAACATCGAGCGGTTGGTGGCCGAGCTGCGAACCAAGGCTGTGATCCGCGTCCCCTACCTCGACGAGGACGTCCACGATCTCGCCGGCCTGGCTGAGATCAATCGCTACCTATTCGCCACCGGCGAGGAGCGCATCGCGCTCGCCGCCGGCCGCGCCTGATCAAGGTCCGCTGAGGTCCCCTGCAACGCGTTTTCGATGCCATAGATAGACAACGCGTTGCACCGGTCTCAAATCACAAGCTATACTTCGCTATACATAGCAATACGGAGGATGGACCATGGCCCGTGGACAGAGCAAGCAGAGTGTCAGCTTTCGCTTCGACCCGATCACCGTGAAGCGTCTCAAAGATCACGCCGCCGAGTCGTCCGCCGGCCAGACGGCCCTAGCCGAGCGCTACATCGACGAGGGCATTCGCCAGGACGAGCATCCGCTGATCTACTTCCGCGAGGGCGCCGCCGGCCGCCGGCCGGCCCTGCTCGGCTCTCGCCTCGACGTCGCCGATGCGATCACGACCATTCGCCAGAACGGAGGCTCCGTCGAGGAGGCCGCTTCCTACCTCGAGATCCCCGTCGAGCAGTTGGAGGCAGCGGCTCGCTACTACGGCGAATACAAGGGTGAGGTCGACGAGCTGATCGACCGTTCCCGCCTCGCGGCCGAGCGCGAGCGCGAGCTCTGGCGCCGCGGCCAAGAGGCGCTTGCTTGAAGCTTCTGCTCGACGAGATGATCTCCCCGCGGATCGCTCGCGAACTGCTCGCCAAGGACTTCGATGTCCAGGCAATCAAGAGCGATCGACCCGACCTGGAGACGGTCGCCAACCGCGAGATCGTCCGCCGCATGGCCGCCGAGAAGCGGGCCGTGGTCACAAACGACGTGCTCGACTTCCAGCTGATCCATAACCAGGTACAGGCTTCGGGTGAGGAGCACTACGGCCTGGTCTTCACCAGTGACGCCACTATGCCCCGCAACAAGGCCTCGATCCCGCTGTGGGTCAAGACCCTGAAGGAGCTGCTCGAGGCAAACCCAGCCGACGACGCCCTGCGAAACCGGGTCCGCCACCTTCCCTAAGAATCGATCGGCTGACGGCGCCTGGCCAAGCAGCTCGAGGACGCAGGGCGCGTGGCGTGCTCTGCACGCGAGCGACCGAGGACGCCGAGATGCGCAGCGCCAGGGGCCGTCAGCCGGCGCGGCGGTAGTGGTCGTACTCGAGCTCGCGGACCTCCCAGTCGGCGTCCTCGGGGACCGGGAAGAGGTGGCGGACGCGGGGGGTGTCGACCCGCTCGCGGTGGGACAGGTCGTCCTCGACCGCCGGGAAGTCCAGCGTGCTCTCGTCAACTGAGACCTCGTCGAGCCAGTTGGTGGCGGTGATCCGGATCTCGTCTTCCTCCGGTACCGGCTCCATGATGCGGGTGTCCTGCTCCATGTAGTCCTCCTCGGGTGGGACCTCTGAATCGATTTCGCCCATGTCCTCGCCTTCGACTGCGGACACATGGGGGTTTGCAATGGGTACGGCGACCGCGATCTCGATGTCCCCGCCTTCGAGGCCGGTGGCGATCAGGGTCTCGTCGGCGGCGGCGCCGATGTCGGCGCCCAGCTCCCCGAGGGCGGCCTCGCGCAGCACGATCCGCACGCCCCCCTCCAACCACCGCGCCAGCTCGAGCGCCTCCTGGTTGGACCGGGCGCCGTTCATCAGCGAGCGCTCCAGCTCGAGGGCGTGCTCGACCCGCGCACGGGCCTCCACCCGGTCGAACGAGTCGTCCGCGATCAGCGCCGCGGCGCGCATCGGCAGCGAGGCGCCGACCGGGCCGTGCCCCTCGAGCACGGCGCGCAGCGCCAGCAGGTGGTCGCTGAGGCCTTCGAGCGCGCTCTCGCGCCCGCAGCCCAGCTCGAAGCGGTCGACCGCCCAGGTGAGGGCGGCATCCGGGTCGGGGCGAGCCTCGAGGTCGCCCGCGAGGGCTGCCAGCTCGCTCGCCTCGGCCTCGCTCAGCGCGTAGCCGCCGGGGCGCGCTGCGGGGGCGCCGGTGGCGATCCGCCGCCAGCGGCCCTCGCCGGTCGGGGCGAAGGCGTAGGGGCCGAGCCCGACCCCTCCCGCCTTGAAGAGTCGCATCACGCTGATCAGCTCATGCAGCTGGTGCAGCGCCACCTCGGCGCCCCCTGCTTCGCCGTTCTGCTCGGCGAGCGCCAGGAACTGGGGCTCCCAGGCGGTGCGGCCCATGCCCTCGCTGCGCATCGCCTCGACCGGGGCGTCGATCGTGTCGGCGCGCACGATGCGCACGCCATGGGGCAGCTGCAGCCGTGCCGCGGGCATCCGCAGTCCGACGATTGGCGCGATCAGGACGTCGGCCTCGTGCACGTCGCGGGCCTCGGCGTCGAGCACCGCGAGGGCGCCGTTGAGGCGAGCGCGGTCGAGCGAGAACTCGGTGCAGCCGTCCCAGAGGGAGGCGATGAAGATCGTCAGCATGCGGGCGGCGCGCTCGCCGGGGTCGGAGGGGACGGCCTCGCCGCGGGCCTCCAAATATGGAGCGGCGACGCCGGCCTCGGCGACCGCGTCGCGGGCGGGCTCGAAGGAGCGCAGGCCCTCGCAGCTCGCGCTCGCGCTCCAGCACGAAGCGAGAGGTCAGCGGCGCGTAGCTGTAGAAGGGGGAGCCCGCGCCCTGCTCCTCGGCGATGTCGAAGGGGATCTGCTCGCCCTCGGCGACCAGGGCGCTGAGGTGGGTCGCCGCCTCGGCGGCCAGCCGCTTCAGCGCCTCGTTGAGGAGGAAGTCACGCACGCTCCACGCTTCCGGCCGGCCGGAAGCGCTCCTGCACCTGCACGACGCCTTGCAGGAACCGGTCTCTGGACGTTCGTTCTAAACCGCGGCGGGCGCCGCCTCGGCGCCCTCGAGGGCGAGCCAGCGGGTGCCGTAGCGGCGCATGTCCTCGATCAGCGGCACCAGCGCCTCCCCCTTCTCGGTCAGCGCGTACTCGACCCGTGGCGGCACCTCGGGGAAGGTGTGGCGCTCGACGATCTCCTCCTCTTCCAGCGCCCGCAGCCGCAGCGAGAGCGTGCGCGGGCTGATCCCCTCCAGCGATCGCTCCAGCTCGCAGAAGCGGCTGGAGCCCTCGGCCAGGTCGCGGATCAACAGCAACGTCCACTTTCCGCAGACCACCTCGGCCGTGCGGCAGACAGGACATGAGGAATTGCGAAGAGCGCTCATAAGCGGCAGGACAACGAGTGTAGCGCCATAGCTTCATTTACTGAAGCATTGGGGAATGCGCGCCGCGCTCAGGAATGCCCGGTGACCACCGGTTCGAATTTCAGCACGTTGATCTTGTACCGAACGTTGTTGGCGCCGTAGACGAATGTCTCTGGGAAGCCCGGTTCGAGTTCGATCAGCTGGCAGGTGCTCACCCCGGAGAGGCACTTGCCTTCGCCGAAGACCTCGCTGACTGCGTCGGAGATCAGCAGCAACGGCATGCGCGTCTTCGGGTTGACCCCCATAAAGGTCACGACCTGCGCCTTTTCGCTCGGCAACGGCGCCGGCGGGATCACCCGGTGGCGGACGGTGGGCTCGCTCGTCTGCTTGCTGCCGTCGGCCTTGGTTTCGGTGCGGGTGATCTTGACGTCGATCGCATAGCTGAACAATTTCAGCGATGGGTTCGCCGTACCTTCTTCGCCCGCGGTGGATTCGCCCTTGCCCTTGGTTTCGGTAGAGGTCGTCGTCGTGCCGCTCGAGGTCTTGGTCGTCTTGGTCACCGTGGTGCTGCTAGTCGAAGTGGCCGATCCTTCCTTTCCGCCTCCCAGCTTCGTGCCCTTCAGCACCGGCGCCGTGTAGCGCTGCACGAACGGGTCGGTGGGCCGACGCCCCTGCAACCGCTTGTGGTAGTCGCGCAGGCCCGGCCTTTCCTGTACCACGGTCAGGGCCGAGGCGTGAGCGCTCCTTGCATTCAGTGCGTTCGCAAGGGGAGCGCCCGCACTCGGGGGCGCCTGCTTCGAGCCGCCACCGAGCAGGAAGGGCACGGCCACCATCGCGACGACGACCAACGCGACCAGGGGAAGCAGGCGCCGATCGCGCAGGTCCCAGTAGAGATCAACGAGGAAGTCGGGCGCCTTCAGCTCGGGCATCTTCAGCTCCGGTCCCAGCCGCTTCACGGCGCCCCCCCCGTCGTCGTCGAGACAGGCGTCGCGGTGGAGGCGGCTTCCGGCCCGCTCGGTGAAGCTCCCGCGGTAACCCCTTGGCTGGGGGGGGTGAGATAGGTGGTGACGGCGAAGCTGGCCGTGAGCGCCGGGAAGCCATCTTCCCCAGCCGCCAGCGAGAACCCGTCGACGGTGATCAGCCGCCCGTCGACGGCGACCTTTTCATTCGTCGTCTTGACCAGCGAGTCGAGGCCCTTGATGAAGTCGGCGATGGTGGAGAAGCTGCCGTAGAAGGTGAGGGAGTAGGGCATCACCGCGAGGCCGGCCGAGCCGATCGAGGCGCCGAGCGGCAGCACCGAGGCCGCCGCCTCTGTCGCCGAGATGGGTTCGCCCCCAGAGCTTGGCGCGGCGCCCGCGGCTTCGCCCCCGGAGCCCGAGCCGGGGCTGAGCTGGAGGTTCTGGAACCGTACGCCGGCCGCGTCGGCGATCCGGTTCAACTGAACCAGCAGCGAAGCGGTTTCGTCGCCGCCGGGGACGGCCTTGCCCATCACGACCAGCCGCTGGTAGTCGACCGGGAAGTTCTTCCGCGCTTCCTCGGCCGCCGCCGCTTCGGCGCGGTGCTGGGCGAGCGAGCTTTCGAGCTGCTTCACCTGGGCGCTCAGCTTGCTCGCTTCGTCGCGCTTCGGGCTCAGCGCCAGGATCCAGAAGGCGGCGGCGATCACGGCGATGGCGAGCATTGCCCCGAGCACCAGGTTCCCCGATTTGCCCTGGAGCTTCATCAGCCTCCCGGCCCTTCGCCGGAGCTCTGTTCGGAGCTTGCGGAGGTTTCGCTCGAAGCGGTCTGGGCCGCTTCGGGAGCGGTTGCTTCCACGCCGCCTCCCGCGCCTTCTTCGGTCGCCGGCACCGGCGCCGCGTCGAAGGCGACGACGAGGCTGAACTGGGCGATGAAGCTGCGCGTGCGGCAGTCTTCGCCCCCGCCGCCGCCGCTGCCGGCCTGGCCCTTCTTGCTGGCCAGTTCGGAGGACTGGACGCCGACCCGCGTCACCCCGTCGATGTCCTTCAGCGCGGTGATGAAGCCGGCGACCGCTTCCTGCCCCGTGGCGCAGCCGCTCAATTCGAGCGCTGGCCCCTCGATCGCGCCACGCAGGCTGCTCGCGGATGAGCCGCCTTCGCTGCCGAGGGAGGTGCTGGGCGTCGCGGTGGCGCTGAGGCTGGTCAACCAGACGTCGCCGGGCAGGACCAGCGAGAGTTCGCGCATCACCCGCTCCCAGTCGAAGCGGCTGTCGGCGAGGCTTCTCACGGTGGCGAGCCGCTGTTCGCTCAGCGACTGGAACTGCGAGTAGGCGACGAGCCGTTGCGCCCGCGCCTGGGCGACCGCGTCTTCGCGCTTCACCTGGACGACTTCGGCCTTGCGGTCGGCGATCTGGTTGTCGGTGAGCACCAGTGCGGTGACCCCCGCCATGACGAGCACGAGGGCGCCGATCACGATGTAGGCAAGCGGACCGGTCCGCAGCGGCGCATGCTCGCCGCGGCGCTGCTCGGGCGGGATCAGGTTGACCGGGCGCACCGCTCAGCTCTCCAGGGCGAGGCCGTAGGAAAGGGTGAGGCGCGCCGCCGCGTCCTCCTCGAAGCCGGAGAGCGCCGCCGGGCGGGCGACCACGATCGCCGTTCCCAGGTTGCCCTCCATTCGCTGCGAAAGGCCGGGAATCGTGCTGCCGGGGCCGCTGAGCACGATCCGCCCGACCGGCAGCGCGCTCTCCTGGGCGCCGTAGTAGTCGAGCGAGAGCCGCAGCTCGTCGAGCAGCACCGCTACACCCTCTTCCAGCGAGCGCCGCGCCTCGGCGACCGTCTCGGGGTCACCCTCAATCTCCTCGAGAGGACGTTCCAGGCCGACGTGGAGGAGCCACTGGGTCGCGTGCTCTGAGCTGAGACCCGCGGTGGCGGCAAGCCGGCCGGCGATCGCCTCCAACCCTGCGTATGAGACGCGGGTGAAGAGACAGGCCCTTCCCCGCGCCACCGCGAGATTGGTGACGTCACCGACGTTGCAATAGAGGACGGCCTCGCTTGGCCGCTGCCCCGACTCGGTAGCGGCGCCTGCGTCGGCGAGCGCGCGAATCATCGCGAAGGCGGAGAGGTCGACCCCGACCGGCTCCAGCCCGGCGCGGCGGATCGGCTCGACAAAGGCGGAGACCATGTCGCGCCGGGCCGCCACGACGACCACGTCGACCTGCGGTGCCGCGCCTTCCTCGGCGGGGACGCCGCCGACCACCTGGTGCTCGAGCACCGCCTGATCGAGCGGCATCGGTATCTGCTCCTGCGCCTGGAATAGGACTGCGGCCTCCATCTGCTTCGGGTCCTCGATCGCCGGCAGGCGCAGGGTGCGCACGACCACCCGCTGGTTGCCGACGCCGAGCCGTACCTGCTTGCAGAGCTTGTGCTCGGCAAAGAGAGACTTCATTGCCGCCGTGAGGCGGTCGGGGTCGAGCACCTCGCCCTCCTGGAAGACGCCCGGCTCCAGCATTTGGATCGCCGATGCGCCGACGTGCGCGGAGCCGTTTGCTCCCTGCACTTCGGTCACGGCGATGCTGCCCGCCTCGATGTCGAGGCCGGCGATCCCACCCGTCTTCTTCTTCCTGGTCAGTTGCAGCACGCCCCCATGCATCGACAGGAAGGGCGAAAACCTTTCGGGCTGCAAGTACCCGTTTTTAGGAGAACCTGGACAGCTGTTCTAAAATGCGCCCAGGTACCAGTTGACGAGCTGGTCGCCGGCCAGCAGGCCGGCCACCCCGCCGAGGGCGAGGAAGGGCCCGAAGGGGATCGCCCGCTTGCGCGCCGCCGCACCCTCGCGGGCGATCATCGCCAGCCCGACCAGCGAGCCGGCGAGCAGCGCGACCAGGATCGCCGGGCCGACGTCGCGGCCCAGGAAGAGACCCATCGTCGCCGCCAGCTTGACGTCGCCCAGCCCCATCCCGCGCGGATAGGCGAGCGCCGCGAGGAAGAGCAGGCCGCCTGCCGCGGCGGCGGCGATCGCCCGTTCCGGTAGGCTGCCAGGGTCGCTGACCACGGCGATTGCCGCAGCGGCGATCGCGGCGGCAATCAGGATCTTGTTGGGAATGATCCGCCGCTCGAGGTCGGTCAGCGTTACCGCCGCCAGCGTGGTGACGAAGACGAGGCCGAGCGCAACCTCTCCCGGATCGTCCCAGAGCACGAGCACGGTCGCCGCGTAGAGCGCGCCCAGCGCCAGCTCGGTCAGCGGGTAACGGGGTGAGATTGGCGCCCCGCAGCAGCGCGCCCTGCCGCGCAGCAGCACCCAGGAGACCGCCGGCACGTTGTCGTAGGTGGCGATCTGGGCGCCGCAGGCGGGGCAGCGGGAGCGCGGGCCGACGATCGATTCCCCCCGCGGCACGCGGTGCGCGACCACGGTCACGAAGCTGCCGGCGATCAGCCCCCCGAGGAAGGCGATCGCCGCGGCGGCGGCCACCGCCTACCCCCCTTCGCCTGCGTCGATCGGCGTGGTGGTGTCGACCTCGATCCGGGTGGGGTAGTTGGGGTGGTCGTACATGATCGGGATCGCTTCGGCGGGGGTGTTGGCGGGATCGACGCTGAGCGCGACGCCGAGCCTGTCTTTCGGCGGGATTTCGAGCGGAGCTCCTTCAGCTCCTTCGACTTCCATCGTCAGGCGCACCTTCGCCCATTCGTTCCGCGGCCAGTACTCGTTTCCTTCCGGTTCGTAGACCCAGTAGTGGACGGGGCTTCCGCCTTCCTGGTGGTAGAACATTTCGTCGTTCGCGGTCGGTTCTTCCGCCGAGCCCGTTTCGTGGCGGTCGAAGAGGTATACGCAGAGCCTGCCGGTGTAGAGGGCGTCGTTGAGGGTGCGCGTGTAGAACTCGAGCGTCACCTTGCCGTTCATCTCGAACGGTTCGGCCATCGGGTCGGTGACCCAGCGGTGGGCCTGGGCCTGAGGGTGGGCTGCCCCGGTCGGGTCGTAGTGGCAGCCGCTGGTGTCGTCGCGGACGATCTGCACGCCCTTGCCGGTGTCGGGAGTCGTCGCCAGGTAGCCGTCGTTGGAGTAGTCGTAGAGCGGCGGGTTGGTTTCGTCAAGCGGGTCGGGATCCGGCGGGGCGCCGAGCAGCAGCGCGTCGGGCGCCCCGAGCGTAGAGCCGTTCTGAAGGCCGCTGGCGCAGGTCCCGAGAGTGTTGTGGAGGAGGTGGTCGCCGGTGATTTCTTCCCGCGCGGTCGCCCCGCTCGCCACGCACGGCGTGTCGGTGAGGAAGAACTGCTGCGCGGTGATCGCTGACCCCCCGCCGCCGCCGCCTTCACCTCCGCCGCCTCCGCCACCGCCGCCACCGCCGCCGCCGCCCCCCTCGCTCAGCGAGGCCGGGTCAATCGCCTTGGACTGGACTTCGACGTAGCCGCGTTCCCCCGACTGGTTGCCTGGCGTGTCCAGCCTCACCGCGACGACGATCTGCTTGTAGTCCTGGCTCCCCGGGCAGAGTTCTTCTTCTTCTTCGGTTTCCGGGTTGAAAAGATTGCCGCAGCTGGGGTCGTTGCGCCAGACCACGTAGCGGTAGAGCTTCCCCGTCACGTCGCCGTCTTTGAAGGGGAACGGGCCCGGAGTGACGATGCCGCCTTCGATGACTTTTTCGGTCTGGCCGTACAGCGAGCCGCCGTTGACCGCCATCGTCGCGTATTCGCTCGGCGGTTCGCGTTTGAGGGCGAAGGTGCCGTTGACGACGCGGTAGTTGGGGTTGAGGAAGCTGGTCGCGTGGGCGGGCGTCGTAGTCATCGCCAGCTGTTCGTAGCTGAGGCTGTGCAGCTTCTCGATCTCTTCCTGGGCGCGGTCGAGCGCCACCTGCGTTTCCTTGCCCCGCTGCGCGTTGCGGGTCGCGGCGCTCAGCACGCCGAAGGTGGCCATCGCGGCCAGGGTGAGGATCAGCGCCGCGACCAGCACCTCGATCATCGTCATGCCCGCCTCGTCGCGGGCACCGCCGGCTCTTGTCGTTCGCCTGGGCATCGTCAGTTGGCGAACGTCGCGCCGCGCAGGCTGGCGCCGTCGGAGATTGTCAGCATGCCGGTGCCGCTCGGGTTGGGGACCTTGAGGTTGACGCCGATGTAGGTCGGTTTGGTTCCTTCCTGCGCCGGACCGCATTCGGTCTGGTCTTCGTTCGCACTGGGGACGAAACAGAAGACTTCGGCGTCGTCGATGCCGGTGATCGCCGTCGTCGCCGCGCCGGCGAACACTTCCTTGTCCGCCTCGACCCGGGCGCACGAGGCGGTCGTGCAGGTGTATGTGATCTGGCATTCGATCGCTGGCGCTTCGGGGTCCGCCAGCACTTCGCCACCGCATTCGGTGCGGCGCACCCTGGCGACGAAGGAGACGCGTTCAGGCGTCGCCGTCGTCACGTCGACCCCGTCGCGGATCTCGCGGACGACCCGTTCCAGCTGCCAGCGGGCGGCGGTGACGTTCTGGGCCTTTTTGCTCAGCTGAGGCTGGTCGCGAACGGCGCTGATCAGCATCGAGGTCGCGGCGCCGACCAGGACCACGCTCATCGCAGCGGCGACCAGCATCTCGATCAGCGTCAGCCCAGCCTCGCCGTCGAGTGCCCCCTCCCGCCTGCGCAGCGCCCGCCTCATCGCAACACCCGCTTGAACTTTCGTTGCGCCGGCCTCGGCTCCCAGGTACCCGCCGCGTTGACGGCCCTGATCTCGAGCACGTGCCGGCCCCGCGTCACGTGCTTCAGCCGCAGCGGCGAGCCACACGGCTTCCAGCGGTGCCGGTCGAGCCTGCAGCGGAACTTCGTACCAGGCTGTCCTGTGGCGTCGGCGAAGCGGAAGACCGGATGGCGGGCGCGCGTCTTCGCCGCCGGGGCGAAGGTGATCCGCGTGTGCGGAGTCACGTAGGCGGTGCCGCCCGAGCCCGAGCCGCCGACGCCCCCCGCCCCCCCGCCGGACGTGGTGCCGCCGGAGCCCCCGGAGCCCCCGGAGCCGCCGCCTCCGCCGGACCCGGCCTGCTGGATGTAGCTCAGCGAGCCGGAGCAGGCCGAGACGAAGCCTTCGGCTTCGGCCGTCGCCCGGAAGCTCGTCGTCGAGCCCGCGGCGACGCTCACCGCGATCCCCGGTTCTTCGAGCTGTTCGGCGCTGCCGTGGGCGACCGGTTCGCCCGAGCAGTCGGAGGTCTCGTAGATCTTGACCGTTGCGCCCGCCTCCGCCTGGCCGAGGACCTTCGGCGTGGTCGAGGCGTCCGGCGATCCGGGGTCGGTGCCTTCCAACGTCGGCGCCGGCGGGCCAAGTTCGAGGTTCGGGTCGTTGCCGGTCGAAACCAGGCGCGTCACCTCTTCGCCCGGCAGAGGACCGAGGAAGCGTTCGTAGACGTCGGCTTCGTCGTCGCCGTCTTCGAGCGTGAAGCGCTCGATGCTGGTGAAGAAGACGTGGCGCCCGTCGGCCGAAACGCCGGCGAAGGTCGCGCCGCAGTTTCCTCTCTTCAGCGAGCACCAGCTCGGCGAAGTTGTGATCAGGCTCGTTTCGCCGCTGGCGAGGTCGCGGGCGTAGATGTCGTCTTCTTCGTCTTTGTCTTCGTCCGAGAGCACTTCCGAGCTGGTGAAGACCACGTGCTGCGCGTCGCCGGAAGCGCGGTCGAAGCGCGCGCCGGCTGTGCCGCTGCCGCAGCCGGTGCAGCCGGCGGCGGGGCGGGAGACGAGCACCGGCGCGCCACCGCCGACTTCCTGCTCGTAGATGTCGACGCCGTCTTGAGTGTCTTCGCCCGAGAGCTGTTCGGCGGTGTTGAAGAGAACGGTCTCCGAGTCGGCGCTGGCGGCGTCGAAGGTCGCGCCGCCGCCGCAGTTGCCCGTGCAGGGCGCCGAGGTGACCAGGTCGATCCCCGCGCCTTCCGACCACTCGTAGATGTCGTTGGCGTTGTCTTCGTCTTCGGGCGCCAGCGGCTCGGCGGTGGTGAAGAAGACGTGGCGCCCGTCGGCCGAATTCGCCTCGAAGCTCGCCGTCTTACCCGCTTCCGAGCCGCCCGAGACCAGCGTCGTCGGCCCGCCCGGCAGGTCTCGCGCGTAGATGTCGGTCGTCCCGTCGCCGTCGGCTTCGACCAGCTTTTCGTCGGTGCTGAAGAAGACCCTGCCGCCGTCTTCGGAGCTGCCGTGGAAGACGGGGACCTCTTCTTCGCCGCCGCAGTTGGAGCAGGAGGAGTCGGCCCGCGAGACGAGCGTTGTCGTTTCCGTTTCCAGGTCGCGGGCGTAGATGTCGACCGCGTTGTCGGCGTCACCCGCCGTCAGCTTCTCGGCGGTGGCGAAGAAAACCTCCGTGCCGTCGGCGCTCGCGCCGGCGAAGCCGGCGGCGAAGGCGCCGTTGCCGCATTCCACGCAGCCTTCCCCCCCCTGGGAGACGAGGGTCGTTTCGCCGGTTTCCAGGTCGCGAGCGTAGATGTCGACCGAAGAGTCGGTGTCGGTGCCGGCGAGGCGCTCGGCGGTGGTGAAGTAGGCCTTCGACCCGTCGGCGCTGATGCCCCAGAGCACCGTGTCGAAGGGGCCGTTGCCGCAGCCCGGCGCGCACGCCGCTTCGCCCTGGGAGACAAGCGTCGTCCTCCCCGTTTCCAGGTTGCGCATGTAGATGTCGGCCCTGTGGTCGGTGTCGCCTTCTACCAGCGCCTCTTCGGTCGTGAAGAAGACCTTCGTCCCTTCTTCGTTGACTTTCTCGAAGGTCGCGTTGTAGGCGCCATTGCCGCCCGCCGGCCCGATCGAGACCTCACGGGTGACGTAGCTTTCGACCCCCGGCTCGGAGTCGTAGTAGCGCTCGTAGACGTCGCGCTTGGTGTCGGTGTCGCCAGGAAGGAGCTGCTCGGTGGTTTCGAAGAAGACGACCTCGCCGTTCGCCGAGGAGCCCCTGTAGGTGGCGGGAGCGGCGCTCGCGGTTGGGACAGCGATGAGCGCGGTGGCCAGCGCCACCAGGGCGAGCGCCGCGAAGCCGAGGCGGTTCCGCAGAACCGCCTCCGGAGCGCTGCGGAAAGCTGTCGGCCCGGCCGGCATTGTTGCTGTATCGGATGAATTTGGCAATTCGCTTAGCCCTGGGACGAAGCCGCTGGCCGAAAGGCCGAGGGGCGGGCCGACCGGCCCGCCCCTCGGCACTCATGCTTGGCTAGGCCAAGGCGATTCGCTGGCTGCGATCAGCCGTTGTTCCATTCCCCACCTTCCGGACAGCCACCGTTGCCGGCGGTCGTGCAGGGATATTCCAGAGCACCTTCAGTGTTGATGACGGAGAAGGTGTTTCCGCTCGCCGATTCCGATTTGACGGTGATCTCGTAGCCGGGTTTTCCTTCGTTACCTTCGTCAGCGATCGTGATTTCGGGCGGTCCCGCTTGCGCTGCGGGCAGCGTTGGCTCGATCGCATGCAATTTTGCGTTATCGGCTCCTTCATATGAACCGCCTTTTTCAGTTGCGTATGTCTCTATCGCAACCTGAGCCGTGTGCACGGTCTCCTTGGCCTTCGCGTCGCCGGCCTTTTCCCGCTGGTTGAAGAAGGCGGGCAGCGCGATCGCGGCCAGGATTCCGAGGATGAGCATCACGACGAGGAGCTCGATCAGCGTGAAGCCGGCCTCCCCCTCGCCACTGAGCCGGGCGCCAACCTTGGCCCGGAGATTCTGGAGAAACATTAGGTACCTCCTGTGGTACTAATCGTTTGCGCCAGAGCCCCGTGTGAAGCCACGTGGTGTCTGTAGACCCCGGTGGTAGCCCGGCTGACTCCCGAGGGAGCCCCGACGGCTTTGCGCCCCCGCCTCGCGGCGAGTTTGCCTTTTGAGCACCGAGGCACTGGCAGATTCATCACAAGGCCTTAATCGACAGCCACTCAAATCCCTTAATCCCCGAAATTTGAGCTTCATCGAGCCAAAAGTCGGGCTTCCCGCCCAGAATCCCCCGATAACTCGTCAACTGGAGGGCGGCGCGGCGAGCCTCCTATCGTGGCGGGCGCCCGGCGCCTTGCCGCCGGCATTGCCTCGGCTGGGGCCTCCGGCTAGCCGGCCGGCGAGCAGTGCGGGGATGCGGCGACCCGTTCGGCCTCGGCGATCAGCTGCGCAGCGGCCTCGGCGGGGACGTTCTTGCCGCTCTGCGCTCTCAGCTCGGCGGCGAAGGCGGAGAGCCTGCCGGACAGGCTCCCGGCGGGGCCTTCGCCTTCGTTTGCGTTCCGGAGCTTCGCTTCGAGGCTGTTGGCGATGCCGTGTGGCAGGGGCAGTCCCTCAACCGCTGCGAGCAGGTCGGCGATCGTGGGCGGCGGGTCGCCGAACATCTGGATGCGGTCATTGGGGTAGTTCTCCGCGACGTAGACGTTGCCGAGCGGGTCCGTTCCGATGCCGGCCGCATAGTGGAACTGCCCGGCCCCCGACCCGAAGCTGCCCCACTTGCCGAGGAAGCCGCCGGCGGAGTCGAACTGCTCGACCCGGTTGTTGTTGGTGTCGGCGACGTACAGTTCGCCGCTGGGGCCGGCGGCGATTCCGCGCGGGGAGTTGAAGCGGCCGTCAGCCGACCCGAAGCTGCCCCACTTGCGGATGAACGCTCCCGAGGGGTCGAACTCCTGGATCCGGTTGTTGAAGGTGTCGGCGACGTATACGTTGCCGCCCGGGCCGACGGCGAGGCCGAAGGGCGTGTTGAACTGGCCGTTGCCTGAACCGAACCGCCCCCACTGCCCGACGAAGCCACCGGAAGGATCGAACTTCTGCACCCGGTTGTTGTCGGTGTCGGCGACGTAGACGTAGCCCTGCGCGTCGACGGCAACGCCGAAGGGAAGTCTGAGCTGCCCCGCGCCGGACCCGAAGCCGCCCCAGGCGCGAAGGAAGCTCCCGGTCGAATTGAAGACCTCGATCCGGTTGTTGTTGGTGTCGGCGACGTAGACGTCGCCACCCGGGCCGACCGCGACTCCGAGCGGGGCGTTGAGCTGCCCGTCGCCCGACCCCAGCCCGCCCCAGTAGCCGGCGAACTGGTGGCACGGAGCGAACACTTGGATGCGGTTGTTGAAGGTGTCGGCGACGTAGACGTTCCCCTGTAAGCCGGCGGTGACGCCGGCCGGGGATTCGAACTGGCCGTTGCCCGACCCAGGTTCCCCCCAAGCGGCGAGGAAGCCGAAATCGGCCCTGGCGGGTGCGGCGAAGAGCAGCGCCGCGGCGGCGGCTGCTGCGAGCAGAAGGACCGCAGCCGGGATTCTGGCGCCAGAGCGTCGGCCTGCCGAGCGGGGAGGGAGAAGGCCGTCACCGGGCGAGAATCGGCACCAGCGACGGTGCAGTCGCTCGGCCATCTGTCCGACCTGGCCGGATGTCGCACCCCGGACGGGTCAGAACCGGGTAGTCCCGGACGGGCCATGCGGGTCGCGACGCTGGGCGGCCGGCCGTACCGTCCATCGAACCAACCGTGCCCCCGGGGCGCGGATCAGGCCGCAGACTGGCCGAATGACGTAGGCGACGAGTCGCACCTCTCCAAGGTTGTCGAGTTTCCAGGCAACCCGTCAATCGACGGGATGCCGGCGAAGGTAGTCCGCGCACAGCGGGGCCGTGAAGTCCACCTCCCCGCGTCGCGGCGCATAGAGAAGGCTCGCCTTGATCAAGCGATCGCGGACAACCGAGACATCCTGGGGATCCTCGCCCATCGCTGCGGCGACATCGCCGCTGCGCTGGGGGCCATCGCCGAGCGACGCGATCGCGGCCATGTAGCGCCGCTCCGCGGCCGGCAGCTCGCCTATGCGCTGGCTGAAGAACTTGTCGTCCAGGTACTCGATAACGATCGGCTTGGCAGCCTTCACCTCTTGCGGGCCGATGATCTGGCCATGGTGGATCTTCCAGATCTCGCGTCCGTACTCCTGCAGGAAATATGGGTAGCCCTCCGTGAGGTCAAAGATTCTCTCGACAGCGCCGGGATCCCATCGCACGTCCTGGTTGCGAGCCGGCTCCTCCAGAGCCGCGGCCGCGGCCGAGCGGTCCAAGGCGCCAATTGAGCGGGACTCGAATCCCCGCTCCGCGTAGCTCTTGGCCTCCCCTGTCAGATCCGGCAACAGCGGCAGGCCTCCGCCGACGAGGGCCACCGGCAGCGCCTTTTGCTTTGTACGGTGCAGTCCGACGATCAGCGCTTCGAGGTCTGCCTTCGACAGGTTCTGCATCTCGTCGAGGATCAGCGCGAACCCGGCGCCATGGGCCTGGGCGGCCGCACCGACCTCTACCAGGAGATCGCGCATGTCCTCGGCGAGGTCACCCGAATCGGCAACGCCCTCCAGTGCGTCGACATCGAACTTGAAAGCGATGTCGCCGAGTGTCAACGTGAATGCTTTGAGAGCGCCGAGCCCGCGGCGCACCGCGTCTCCAGCCCGCTTCGTGGCGCTCATCTCCATCAGGGCCTTCCGCGCCACCTTGGCTATCACGTGAGCGATGCGGGAGCCCTCCGCAAGCTCACGGGCCTCCCCCGGCCAACCGGCGGCATCGCATTTCGCCTCGAACTCGTTCAGGAGAACCGTCTTCCCCACACCGCGAAGACCGGTGAGGATCAAATGCTTTTGGGTTCCTCCGGCGCCGAACTGGGCAAGCATCTCCTCGAAGTACGCGAGCTCCGAATCGCGTCCCGAAAGGAAGGGCGGGCGAGCTCCCATGTCGGGTGTATAGGGATTCCGAGTCTCAACTGCTCTAATCATGTATACAGTAATATAACAAAATTTGTTATAGAGTCGCAGATTTTGCTAGAGCGCAGCTCAACACCTTTGGATTCCAAGGCTGCTGCGCTATCAAAAGGACGGCAAAAAGGAGTCCATTTGGACGCCTTCGTTGTCCCATGACGATGATCGCTGCGCAGCGGATCTTTTCGCGACTATCGAGTCTGCGGCAAGCTCGGCCGCCTTCTTCACGTCGATTACCGGCTGCGCCGGGAGGGCATCGATGACCTTCTCGGCGATCGAGCCGCGCGACCATCGTCCCTGGAACAGGCCCTGCTGGCGCTTGACCGAGGCGATCCCGAGAAAGTAGTCCCACTCCTGTGCGCGGGTGATGAAGTTGCGGCGGGAGTTGCGGACGAAGACCGCGCCGGCGACCGCGACCGTGTCGGGAAGGGAGATCAGCAGTCTTGCGACGATCCGCTCCAGCGAGGACGGCATCAGCAGCGTGTCTGCGTCGACCGTCGCGACCAGCGGAGTCCGCACCCTCTTCAGTGCGCCGTCAGGACCCGCGCCTTGCCGCCGTGGGCCAAGGTGACGACGGAGATGCGGGGGTCCGTGGTCGCGCGCTGGCGAGCCAGCTGGGCGGTGCGATCTGTCGAGCCGTCGTCAGCAACCAGGATCTGCAGCTCGCCCGGATACTCCTGCTTGGCGACGTAGTCGAGCGTCTCCTCGATCGTCTCCTCCTCGTTGAAGCAGGCGATGACGACGGTGAGCGACCGGGAAGTCGAGATCGAAGCGCAGCGGCGGTGGGCGATCGATCAGAAGAGAGGCGATCAGATTGGCATTGAGGTAGCCGGGGATGATCGCGATTCCGAAAATCACCGCCATCGCGCCGGGCATCGTGATCGAGCTGCCCAGAGCGTCGATCCAGGGGATGGACAGCCAGAGAGAGAAGCTCGCCCAGGCGAGGGCGATCGAGACGACGAGGAAGAGTTTGGCGCGCAGGGCGATATAGCGCTGCTCTCTGCGCGATGGGTGGAGGGCTTTGAGGAGATCCGCGTGCTCGCCGGCGAGGGCAGGGATCGAGCCGGGCTCGTCGAGCCGCGGGACGACCGGCTTTGACTGCGCATCGCTCATCCGTTCTCAAGCGAGGAATCGACCAAGGCGTGGTCTTCCTTGACGGCCGGCGAGGAAGTTGCGGCAAGGCGAGGATCACGGGTTCAGGATTTCGGCTGTCGGTCCGATATCCAGAAGGTGGCATCCAGTGACGCGAACACGCTGACACGCCTGGCCCGTCGCCGGTTCCAGAACTTCTCAGAAGCGGCCGAGGTGGTGCTGAGCGCACTCGCCGACGTCATTCCCGGCACAGTTCTATTGGGCCGCTTGGAGCCCGACGAGCAGGTTTGCCGGGTGATGGACATCCGGGGTGCCGCCGTGGAGGGCCTGCACCGGGGAGCGGTTCTACCCGTGGACGCGGGGCTCGACGTGGAGTTCCTTGGATCGTTGGGCGCACGGACCTCGTTGACCCTGCCCCTCGAAACGAGCGACGGGATCATCGTCGGCGCTCTTTGCGCCCTGGACTCCAGTGCCCGCGCCTATCGGTCAGAGCACGCAGCCCTGCTGGGGATTGCAGCGGTGCTCCTCAGCCACGAGTGGGAGAGCGTGCAGCGCCGCGCCGAACTGCGCCGGCTTCGTGCGCGCCTCAGTCACGGTCCGAGCACCGACGCCGACACCGGCCTTGCCAACCGCGACGGCTTTCTTGAAGTGCTTGACCGCGAGTGGCGCCTGGTGGCGCGAGGCACCGTCGAGTCGGTCCTCGTCGCCTGCTCGGTGGAGGTCGACGTGGGGGGCGATCCAAACCACGAGGCGATGAAGAACGTTGCCCTGAAAGTTGCGGCCGACGTCCTGACCGCGAGCGCCCGGGTTACCGATCACGTTGGCCGAGTGGGGCCGATGACGGTCGCCGCCGTGCTCGTCGGGTGTCGGGTCGACGAGGCGTCTGCCTTCGTCGAGCGATTTGAATCCGCGCTTGGACGCGTGACCCAGCAAGGACACCCCAAGGTCGAGATCTCCCACAGCATCCAATCGTTGGTGGCTGCGCCCCCTCCCGAGGATCTGCTCAAGGTCGGCGAAGCAGCCGCCGGGGTGCTCGCAGCGCAGCATCCGGCTCAGGAGGCCGCGGGATGAGAAGCACCGTACGGGACAGCCAGGCCAGCGGCGTGGCGTTCGACGCAAACGTGAGCGGAATCACGCCGCCGTCGTCGCCAGGTCGCCAGGGCGCCTTCCTCTCGGACATCATCATCGAGCTCGGCCTCGCCGACCGCAAGGTCGTCGAAGATGCGGTTCCGGCGGCCGCGTCCACCGGAAAGCCCATTGGCCGCTTCCTGCTCGACAGCGGTGTCCTCAGCGACGAGCAGATGTCGATCGCGATCGCCGAGCGCAGCGGCCTGGAGCACGTCGACCTCGACAGCTTCGATGTGGATTCGGCGGCTGCGACCCTGATCAGCCGGTCCGCGGCGATGCGCTACAACGCGCTGCCAATTGCCTTTGCTCCCGACGGAGCGCTGGTTGTCGCCGTCGCAGACCCAAGCGACTTCCTCGGCATCAGCGACATCGAAGTGATGGCAAAGACCGAGGTCCGCCTGGCGATCGCAAACCCCGAGCGGATCCAGGAGCTGATCGAGGATCTGCCAGAGCCGCCCGAGCCCTCGCCCTACGTCCAGGCGGATCCAATCGCGGAACTGGACGAGGTTCGAACTGCAGACACAAACGGCGACTCAGCTGGAAACGAAGCCGAGATCGCCGTGCGAGAAGAGGACGGCAAGTGCGAGCGCCTGCGCCAGGAGCTCAAGCAGCTCCGCAGCCAGCTCTCCGACGCCACCGACGAGAGCGAGCGCCTGGGCCAGGAGCTCGAGCAGGCCCGCGGCCAAGTGGACGAGGGCAACGGCGAGCGCGAGCGCCTAAACCAGGAGCTTGAGCAGGTCCGTCGCCAGCTCTCCGAGGCCACCGACGAGAGCGAGCGCGAGGAGATCAACCGCGAGGAGCTGGAGCAGCTACGTCGCCAGCTCTCCGAGACCACCGGCGAGCGCGAGCGCGAGGAGATCAACCGCGAGGAGCTGGAGCAGCTACGTCGCCAGCTCTCCGAGACCACCGGCGAGCGCGAGCGCCTGCGCCAGGAGCTAGACCAGCTCCGTCATCAGCTCTCCGAGGCCACCGACGAGAGCGAGCGCGAGGAGATCAACCGCGAGGAGCTCGAGCAGCTACGTCGCCAGCTCTCCGAGACCACCGGCGAGCGCGAGCGCCTGCGCCAGGAGCTAGACCAGCTCCGTCATCAGCTCTCCGAGGCCACCGACGAGCGCGAGCGCGAGGAGATCAACCGCGAGGAGCTGGAGCAGCTACGTCGCCAGCTCTCCGAGACCACCGGCGAGCGCGAGCGCCTGCGCCAGGAGCTAGACCAGCTCCGTCATCAGCTCTCCGAGGCCACCGACGAGAGCGAGCGCGAGGAGATCAACCGCGAGGAGCTGGAGCAGCTCCGCAGCCAGCTCTCCGAGACCACCGGCGAGCGCGAGCGCCTAAACCAGGAGCTTGAGCAGCTCCGTCATCAGCTCTCCGAGGCCACCGACGAGAGCGAGCGCGAGGAGATCAACCGCGAGGAGCTGGAGCAGCTCCGCAGCCAACTCTCCGATGCAAACGACGGGCGCGAGCGCCTGGGCGGAGAGCTCGACCGGCTCCGTCGCCAGCTCTCCGACCTCGAGCAGGCCGGCAACGAAGCCACGCGCGCTGAGGCAGACCCCCTCGACACCTTCGCTTTCGACCAGGTCACGCTCGACATGAAGAAGGGCACGGCGACGGTCCGCATCTACGTCGAGGGCGTGGTCGGGCGCCTCCTGCTGACAGGTGAGGGCGTTCGGAACGCCTCCGCAGCGGCCGACGGTGTGGACAGCGCAACTGTCGAGGTGGTCCCAACGGGCAGGAAAAAGCGGAAGCTAAGGAAGACCGGCAGAGCCAAGGTTGAGATCAGCGTCTTGCTCGTGCCGGCGAGCGGCGATCCGCGCGCGCAGTCCATGGCGATCACGCTGATGAAGCGCAAGGATCAGTAGGAGACGGCCTTCTCGAAGTCTTCGACGAGTTCTAGGAGCTCGTCGCACTCCCAGACCCGGCCCCACTTTCGCTCGTCGAGCCTGCGGAGGATGCCGGCTTCCTCCAGCTGCCGCATCGCGTTGCCTACCGCGACATGCGATTTGCCGCTCAGCCGTTGGGCGGCCGGCACGTCGATGACCGGCTGCTCGGGCAGCGCGCCGACCAGCTGGCGCGCCGCGGCGTCTTTGCGTGGCTGCCCCAAGCGCTCGAGCCATCCCTCCTGCAGTACCTCTATCGCCTGAGCGAGCCGCTCGGCCTCGCGTGCCGCGCTGGTCGTCGCGTGAGCGAAGGAGCCGCACCAGCGGCGGACATCGCCTTCCCTGTACTCCGTCAATCCAGCGATGTAGGCCTTTGGGGCGGCTCCCAGCACGAGGCTGATCGGGGGGATGTAACTGGGGATCTCCCCCCGCCTGCGCAGGATCGCATAGATGAGCGCTCGTCCGGTCCGGCCGTTGCCATCGGCAAACGGGTGGATGGTCTCGAACTGGGCGTGGGCTATCGCCGACTGGGCGATTGGGGGCAGGTCGTCCCGGTTGATGAAGGCGCAGAGATCCGACAGCAGGTCTGGCACGCGCGCGGGAGGGGGAGGCACGTAGGCGGCGCCGACGGGGTTGTAGTCGTTTCCGCCAATCCAATTCTGCGCCTCGCGGACGACGCCGGCGATCCGGCGATCCTCGGTGAAGCGAAGGAGGAGCCGATGGATTTCGAGCAGATCGCTGACAGCGAATGGCTCACCCTTCTCGCCGATCGCGATCGCTCGCTTCATCGCCTCGACATTGCCGAGCACCCCCGCCACGCGGTTGTCGCCGCGGTGTTTGCCTGCTCCCCTTTGGGCGGCGCGCACGAGGCGCTTGTGCGAAATGACCACACCCTCAATACGGGACGAGGCCACACTCTCGGAGCGCAGCAGATTCTGCGCAACCGCCCCGAGTGTCGCCACGCGGGTCGGCGACTGCTCCAGGTGCTCGAGCGCCTTCGCAGCCTCATGTAGCAATGCGCCTGCTTCGCCATCGAGGAGAAAGGACCGTTCGGAGATCGGATCGGGGATGAACGCTTGGTAGCGACCTCCTTTACGGGCCCTGCGTCCGTAGGCGCCTGGATTGCTGGGCCATAGGTGCTCCTCGTAGAGCCCCAAAAGCTCAGGTGTTATACCTTGCTCGCCGTTCAACGTGGCCGTTTCCTTTCAGAGCTACTCAAGCTTTGTAAGGTTAGCACGTAACCTTTCAAAGGTTCGAGAACCCCCCAAGGTTGCGCTGGAACAGCGTTGGCTCAGCGGATCTTTTCGTAGACGCTGATCAGCGGCAGGTACATCGAGATCACGATGAAGCCGACCATGGCGCCGACGAAGACGATCATCAGCGGCTCGATCAGCGCCGTCAGCGCCTTCACCTTGGCGTCGACCTCGGCCTCGTAGAAGTCGGCGATCTTGGTCATCATGTGCTCGAGCTGGCCGGTCTCCTCGCCGACCGCGACCATGTGGCCGACCATGGGGGGGAAGATCGGGTTCTGTTCGATCGGCCCGGCGAGCGAGCCGCCCCGCTTGACCGAGGCGTACACCTCGTCCATTGCGCGCTCGATCACGATGTTTCCCGCCGTCTCCCCGGTCAGCTTGACTGCCTGCAGCATCGGCACGCCGGAGGAGACCGAGCCGGAGAAGGTGCGCGACCAGCGGGCCAGCGCCACCTTCTGGATCACGTCGCCGATCTTGGCCGGGATCCGCAGCGTGAAGCGCTGCCATATCTCCTTGCCGCGTTCGGTCTTCTTCCACCTGAAGAAGGCGAAGAAGCCGATGATAAGGCCGGGGATAATCAGGAACCAGTACCCCGTCAGCGCGTTCGACACGTTCACGCAGAGCTGGGTCGGCGCCGGCAGCGCCGCGCTTTCGCCCGGATGTTCGGCGGCGATTTCATTGAAGATGTTGACGAAGACCGGAATCACGAAGACGACGATCGCGACCAGCACCACGATCGCGAAGCCGAAGACCAGCGCCGGGTACATAAGCGCCGATTTGACCTGGCGCCGCAGGGCGTCGGTTTTCTCCACCTGGAAGGCGATCCGGTCGAGCGCGTCCTCAAGGCGTCCCGACTGCTCCCCGGAGCGGACCATCGCGCGGAACAGGCGGTCGAAGACCCTCGGATGGCGCGCCATCGCCTGCTCCAGCGTCGAGCCGGCCTCGACGTCGGCCCGCACCCCGGCGACGGCCTCTTTGATCATCTCGTCCTGGGTCTGCTCCTCGAGCGTGTGCAGGGTGCGCAGCATCGGCATCCCCGAGGCAACCAGGGTCGCGAACTGACGCGAGAAGACGGCCAGCTCCCGCATGGCGACGCCCTGCCAGCGCTTGAAGAAGTCCTCGATGTTGAACGGCGAGGCCTTCTCGGTCACGTCGAGGACGATCAGGCCGCGCTGGCGCAGCTGATCAGTGACCTGGGCCTTGGACTCGGCCTCGACCTCGCCGGCTGAGGCGGCGCCAGCCAGGTCCAAGGCGCGGAAGCTGAACGTCGTGGCGGCGGCCATCCGCTAGGCTCCCTGGGTGTATGCGGGCGGTGCCGGCGGCGCGGCCGAAGCGGCCGGTGGCGTGGGTGATGCAGCCGAGCCGTTCCCCGGGGCGCCCGCGGGAGCTCCGGCCGGCGCCGCTTGCGGTGCCATCGGCGCGACGCCACTGAGCAGCCGTTTCAACTCCTCGGGCACCGAGGCCCGCTGTTCGGCCAGCGAGCGGGTGATCGCACCCTCCCGCACCAGCCGCGCCAGGTCGGAGTCCATCGTCTGCATCCCGACCGCCCCCGAGGTCTGCACTGCGGCGTAGATCTGGTGCGTCTTGCCCTCGCGGATCAGGTTGCGGATCGCCGGCGTCGGCACCAGCACCTCGCAGGCCACCACGCGGCCCCTGCCGTCGGCGGTCGGCAGCAGCTGCTGGGTGACGATCCCCTGCAGGGCGATCGAGAGCTGGGTTCGCACCTGCCCCTGCTGCTGGGGCGGGAAGACGTCGATGATCCGGTCGACGGTCTGCGCCGTGGACTGCGTGTGCAGGGTGGCGAAGACGAGATGGCCGGTCTCGGCCGCGGTCAGCGCGGTGGAGATCGTCTCCAGGTCGCGCATCTCGCCGACCAGGATCACGTCGGGGTCCTCTCGCAGCGCGGCGCGCAGGCCGAGCGCGAAGTCCTCGGCGTCGGAGCCGACCTCACGCTGGTTGACGATCGAGCGCTTGTGCTGGTGCAGGAACTCGATCGGGTCCTCGATCGTGAGGATGTGGTCCGGGCGCTCGGTGTTGATCACGTCGACCATCGCCGCCAGG
This sequence comes from uncultured Solirubrobacterales bacterium, assembly GCA_963838035.1. Classification (GTDB taxonomy): domain Bacteria; phylum Actinomycetota; class Thermoleophilia; order Solirubrobacterales; family 70-9; genus CAVVNN01. The sequence goes on along the minus strand of CAWIPM010000001.1, from coordinate 118,098 downwards.
GTCGTGCTCTTTCCCGAGCCAGTCGGGCCGGTGATGAGGACGAAGCCGCGAGGTTTGGCGGTCAACTCGCGCAGCACAGACGGCACGGCAAGCGACTCCAGCGTGGGGATCTCCTGCGGCACGAGGCGGAAGGCGGCGCTGACCGAGCCGCGCTGGAAGAAGCAGTTGACGCGGAAGCGGGCGACATTCGGGATCGCGTAGGCGAAGTCGAGCTGTTTGTGGTTCTCGAAGCGTTTGCGCTGGTCGTCGTTGAGGATGCTGTAGACGACCTCGCGCGTGTCCTGCCCGGAGAGGACGGGAAAGCCGTCCATCGGAGCGATCTGGCCCTTTTCGCGGATCGCCGGCGGGAAGCCGGGGGACAGGTGCACGTCGGAGGCCTTGGCCTCGACCATGCGGCGCAGAACCTCTGAGAAGTCGAAGTCCATTGCCATCTAGATCGGCCTCCAGGCCCGATTCCTCGATACCCGAAAGCAACTATGCGGTGACACGGAGGACCTCCTCGAGGCTGGTAATGCCGCTGCGCACCTTGATCAGCCCGTCCTCGCGCAGGGTGAGCATCCCCTCTTCGCGGGCCACAGCGGCGATCTCCGCCTCGGAGCCCTGCTCGACCGTCATCTCCTTGATCCGCTCGCTCATCGTCATTACCGAGTAGATCCCGATCCGGCCGCGGTAGCCGCTCTGGTTGCAGCGCGAGCAGCCAATCGGCTCGTAGGCCTCGATCTCGACTGCCACCCTGAGGTTCGCGTCGAGGAGCGCCTCCTGGGGCACGATCGTGCGCCGCTTGCAGTGGGTGCAGAGCTTGCGCGCCAGCCGCTGGGCGACCACGCAGTCCACCGCGGAGGCGATCAGGAAGGCCTCGATCCCCATCTTGGTCAGGCGGGTGACCGCCCCGGGGGCATCGTTGGTGTGCAGGGTGGTAAGCATCATGTGCCCTGTCAGCGCCGCCTCGATCGCGATCCGCGCCGTCTCGCCGTCGCGGATCTCGCCGACCATGACGACATCGGGGTCGGCGCGCAGGATCGAGCGCAGGCCGGTGGCGAAGTCGAGCCCGGCCTTGCGGTTGACGTTGATCTGGTTGATCCCGCCAAGCCGGTACTCGACCGGGTCCTCGATCGTGACGATGTTCTTCTCGATTTCGTTCAGCTCCTGGAGCGCCGCGTAGAGGGTCGTCGACTTGCCGGAGCCGGTGGGCCCGGTGACGAGGACGGCGCCGTAGGCCTGGTGGAAGGACGCTTCGAAGCGCTCGCGGGCCGAGCCGTCCATGCCGAGCTCGTCGAGAGTGCGCTGCGTGTTGTCCTTGTCGAGGATGCGGATCGTCGCCCCCTCGCCGCGCTGGGTCGGCAGCGTGGTGATGCGGAGGTCAACGCGGCGATCCTCGACCGTGACGCTGACGCGGCCGTCCTGGGGGACCCGTTTCTCGGCGATGTCGAGGTCGCTCATGATCTTGATCCGGGAGACGACCGCGTTGACCATCCGCTTGGGGACATGCGCTGCCTCCCTGAGCACGCCGTCGATCCGAAAGCGCACCCGCATCTCGTCTTCCTCGGGCTCGAAGTGGACGTCGGAGGCGCCCTCCCCCACCGCCTGGCCGAGGATGCTGTAGACGAGCTTGATCACCGGCGCGTCCTCGGCGCTGACCTGCATGTCGCTGACCTCGGCAAGCTCTTCCTCGACCTCCGCCTCACGCTCGAGCGCCGCCTCGCTGACGGAGCTCTGAAGCGTGTTGAGACGGCCGATCAGCGATTCGATGTCCTCCTCGGCGGCGACCGCGACGCGGCAGTCGAGACCGGTGGCGATCTGGATGTCATCGACGGCGAGCACGTTGGTCGGGTCGGCCATCGCGACCAGCAGCGTCTGCTTGTCGTCGAAGCCGACCGGCAGCGCCCTGTAGCGGCGCGCCGTGTTGACCGTGATCAGGTTCGCCGCCGCCATGTCGACCTGGTAGGCGGAGAGGTCGATGTGGTCGAGGCCGTAGCGCTCGGCGACCGCGCGGGACAGTTGGTCCCCGGTCACCGCACCCTGCTGGAGCAACAGCGCCTCCGGCGGCATGACCGCCGTGCGGGCTTCTTCGATCCCCTGGCGCACGCGGTCTTCCGCGACGAAGCCGAGATCGACCAAAACGTCGGTGACGAAGCCGCTTGAGCGCCCGCGGGCGACAGGCGGCGTCAGACCCGGCGTGCCGTCTCTGCCCCGGTCGAGGCTGGGCGCGGTCGAGTCGCCGGAGTCGGGAACCGGCCGCAGGTGGCTGGGGAAGTCCGGCGAGCCCACGCTAATATGGGTGGTAGTCGAGCGTGCGGCCCTTGTAGCGGGCGTCGATCACGGCCTGGACGATGCTCTGCGGAGTCTGAAAGCCGTAGTTGACCGAGGCGGTGGCAAAACCGCGGTCGAGGCTCTTGGGCCGCACCACTACGAGTGCCGGTACGCGTTCGACATCGACGCCCTGGGTGATCGCCGCGTAGTTGGCGATCTTGTTTGCCGGCACGACGAACAACGACACGCCACGCGTGAATTTGAGCGGCAGGGAGTCGACGGCGGTCATGACGTCGTCGATCCCACCCCGCTTCACGATCAGCAGGACCACGGTCCGGTTAGCATCGAAGGCGACCGTAACGCGATGCGGAAGGCGCGGTGCCGTCACGGCGGGAACGCTCGCCGCCGAGGCGGAGGTCGAGGATGCGCTCGCCGACGGGGTCGTGGCGGTCGCCGTAACCGAGGCCGAGCCGGCCGGAGCCGTGACGCTCGCCGAGCTGGTCGTGCTGCTCGATTCGGCTTCTTCACCTCCCTTGCCGCCCATCGAGGAGAGTGCGAAGACGCCTACCACAGCGAGCAGCACGCCGACCACGGCGATCTGCGCCAGGGGGTTGCTGTTGAGCTTCTCCCGCATACGTTCGCTTATCTAGCTCGACAGCTTTGGCATCTAGCTTGAGCGGTGGGCGAGATTCGCCGCCGAGACGCCGGGACCGGGCTCAGCAGTCCGCGTCCGGCTGGGAGCCAGCCGAGGCGGTGCCGCTGCACTCGACGTAGGTCTGCGGCGTGAAGTAGCGCGCCGTCGTGACGGTCGTGCTGGATCCGCCGCCGGGCGGTTCGCCTTCTTTGGGCTGCGATGGTTCGATGGTCGGCTTGATTTCAGCCGGCGGTTCGTAGCTGCTGTCGTCTTCGATTTTCCCGTTGCCGCTCATCACGACCTTCTTGCCGGCGATCACGCCCTTGTAGGTCGCGTTGCCGGAGATGTTCATGGTCGTGTTGGGCCCGTAGATGACGAATTCGTCGGTCGTGCTCGCGTTGCCGGTCAGGTTGACGCTGGTCGGAACCGTTTCGGAGCCGAGCAGGTAGAAGGCCGGCATGGCGAGTTTGTTGGAGGAGGCGATCCTGGTGTTGCCGCTGAGGGCGATCTGGGCGGTCCCCGGCGAGAGGCCGCAGTTCTCGGGCGTGTCGAAGAAGAGGCGCACCTGGGCACCCGCGGCCATGATCAACTGGGAGTTGCCGCTCAGACTGAGCGAGCAGATCCAGTAGTCGCCGCCAGACAGGGTGAGGGTGTCGTTGCTCGCGACGGCGACCGCGCGCGCGCTCGCGTTCCAGGGTTTGGTCGAGTTCCGGTGGCCGCTGTAGGCATCGGATTCGCAGCCGCTCGGTTCTTTCACCGGCTTTGTCGTCGTGCACTCGACCAGTCGGTAGTCGGAGTTGTTTGTCGCGATGTCCGCCGGCATGAAGCTGCTGACCGGCGGCATGACCGTGTTGCCTTCGGTCACTTCGTAGCCGTTGCACTGAGAGGCGTTGCCTGTCGTGTGCCAGCCTTTGCCGACGCCGTGACGGATGTCGCCGCAGACGCTGGCGTTGCCTTCGGCGGTGACGTCACCGTTGGTGCCGACGCCGACCCGCACGTCGGCGTTGCCGCTGAGTTCTATCCCGGCCTGGCCGATCAGCCCCTCAAATCCCGACAAGCCGTTTTCCTGGCTCCCGCCGCCGCCTTCTTCGCCGCCCCCTTCTTCGATGCTGGGTTCTGTTTCTGCGGCCTGCTGCACAGCCGATTCGTTGAAGGTCACCTCGATTCGCCGGCTGACACCGCCGACGATCCCAGTCGAGATGACGCAGAGCTTGTAGGCGCCGCAGGTCGACCCGGCGGGGCTGACCCGGTACACGTAGCTCCCGCCGCCGACCGTGCCGCTGACATCAGGGCACCAGCCGTCGCTTTCGGCAACCGTGCCTTCCAGCGTGTTCGTGGCACTCAACTTGAGGCAGGGTTGCGTGGCGAGCACGGTCGCATAGCGGGCAAGCCGCAGCCTTGCGACGTTGGCACCGGCGTCGGCGGCTGCGATCGCGCCCTTGGCGGAGTTGTCGCGCTGCGCCCCGTGCTGAACGTCGACCGTCGCCATCACGGCGGCGCCGGCCAGCGCCATGCTGGCGATCATCGCGAAGAGCGCGAACGGCAGAGCCATACCGGTCTCGTCGCGAGCTAGCTCGCGAAGGCGGCGCACTGGATCGATGGGGGCCATCGTCTGGTTGATCGGCCCAGGACGCCCGAGCTTGAGCCGTGAAAAGCCGCTGGCCAGGCAACGGACGCTCGTACTAATGATTCGGTCGGGCGCTCGGGGCAACGCGGTTACTCGCTCGGCTCCCCGTCGAGCTGCTCGATGCCGCTGGCGCGCTGGCCACCTGCGGAAAGCATCAGTTTGAAGTCGTGCGGGCTGGAGGCGTAGTCGAGCGCAACCTCCTCGGTGACCTTGCCCTCCATCACGTAGTGCAGCAGCGACTGGTCGAAGGTGCACATCCCGTAGTACTCGCCCTCGCCGATGACCTCGGTGATCTTGCCGGTTTCGTCGGGGTTGAGGATCAGATCCTGGACGCGGCCGGTGACGACCATCACCTCGGCCGCGGCGACCCGACCGTCGCCGGTGACGTCGGGCACCAGGCGCTGGGCGATCGCGCCCTTCAGGGTGGAGGCGAGCATCACCCGCGCCTGCTGTTGCAGGTGGGGGGGAAGAAGTCGACGATGCGGTTGATCGTCTCGGTCGCGTCCAGGGTGTGGACGGTGGAGAGGACGAGGTGGCCGGTCTCCGCCGCCGAGAGGGCGGTGCGCACCGTCTCCTCGTCGCGCATCTCGCCGATCAGGATCACGTCGGGGTCCTGGCGCAGGACCCGCCGCATCGCGCGGGCGAAGCTCTAGCGTGTCGGAGCCGACTTCGCGCTGGTTGACGATCGAGCGTTTGTCGGCGTGCAGGTACTCGATCGGGTCCTCGAGCGTGACGATGTGCTGCGCCCGGGTCTGGTTGATGTGGTCGATCATCGCCGCCAGCGTCGTGCTCTTGCCCGAGCCGGTGGTGCCGGTGACGAGGATGATCCCCCGCTGCTCTTCGGCGAGTCTGGTGACCACCTGCGGCAGCCCCAGCTCCTCGACCGAGCGGATCTCGAAGGGAATCGCGCGGCAGACGATCGAGATCGAGCCGCGCTGTTTGAAGGTGTTGACGCGGAAGCGGGCGAGGCCGGGGATCGCGTAGGAGAAGTCGGCCTCGCCGTCCTCCTCGAATTCGGTCAGCGAGCGGACCTCGGCGATGTCGTGGAAGGCCTTCTCGGTGTCTTCGGCGCAGAGGGGCTGATAGCCCTCGAGGTGCGCCAGCTCGCCGTGCAGGCGGACGATCGGCGGCGCGGCGACCTTGACGTGGAGATCCGACCCTTCCCGCTCGACGAGCGTGCGCAGCGCTGTGTCGATGTCGAACATCCCGACCTGTATCGGCCGGGATGCTCGAACTCCTTAGCCGTGGTGCCTAGGCGATCTCGCGCAGCTTCTGGGCCTCGCCCAGGCTCTGCAGCTTTTTCAGGCTCTGGTTCTCGATCTGGCGGATCCGCTCGCGGGTCACGTTGAAGGTGCGGCCGACCTCGTCCAGCGTCCGCGGGTGCTCGCCGCCGAGGCCGTAGCGAAGTTCCAGCACGCGGCGCTCGCGGTAGGAGAGGTTCTCCAGGGCCTCCTTCAGCGCCTCTTTGGTGAGCAGGTCGGCCGCCCGGTCGAACGGGGACTCGGCCTTCTCGTCGGCGATGAACTGGCCGAACTCGGACTCCTCCTCGTCGCCGACCGGCTTCTCGAGCGAGACCGGGGCCTGTGCGGAGCGCTTGATCGAGTCGACCTCCTCGGGGTCGATCCCGGTCACCTCGGCGATCTCCTCCGGGGTCGGCTCGCGGCCCAGCTCGGTGACGAGCTTGCGCTCGGCGCGACCGATCTTGTTCAGCTTCTCGACCACGTGGACCGGGATGCGGATCGTGCGCGCCTTGTCGGCAAGCGCGCGGGCGATCGCCTGGCGGATCCACCAGGTCGCGTAGGTGGAGAACTTGAACCCCTTGCGGTAGTCGAACTTCTCTGCCGCGCGGACCAGTCCCAGCGTCCCCTCCTGAATCAGGTCGAGGAACGGCAGGCCCTGGTTGCGGTAGTTCTTGGCGATCGAGACGACCAGGCGCAGATTGGACTCGACCATTTTTTGCTTCGCGTCGAGGTCGCCGCGCTCGATCCGTTTGGCGAGTTCGACCTCCTCCTGGGCGGTCAAGAGGCGGACTTTGCCGATGTCCTTGAGGAACAGCTGCAGGGAGTCGGTGGTCATGTCCGGTTTCAGGTCGAGCGCCTGTTTCTGGCGGCGCCGCCCTTTTTTGCCGGTGTCGGCCGGCATCGCGTCCGCGGCCGCTTTCTGGGCCGGGTCCATGTCCTCGACCAGCTCGATCCCCGACTTCTCGAGGTGCCCGTAGAGGTCCTCGACGTCGGACTCGTCCAGGTCGACCTCCGAGACCGCCGAGGCGATGTCGCCGAAAGTCAGCACGCCGAGCTGCTGCCCTCGCGTGATCAGGCCTTTGACCTCCTCCAGCTCTTGAAGCTCAGCTACCAGCATCCTGTGTCTACTCGTTCCCTTGCGCTAGATGGTTTAGTCCTGGCATGAAAGAGACCGCCGTCGCGGCCGAAAAGCGGACCAGACTGGCCCGCGAAGAGCTGCTGCGATTGCCCAGACGGGCTGGTCCTCAAACGTCTGTTCGCATGGTAGTCGCTTCAGTTTGTGAAGTCAATGCCCAACTCGACCCGACATCCCCGCCCCTGGCTGCGCGCCTTCTGGCAGCGCGCGTACCTCGAGAACGTCACCGGGCTCTCGGCGATGGTCGCCTACAACCTGATGCTGGCGGTGTTCCCCTTCGCTCTGCTCGTCCTCTTCATCTTCGGCCAGGTTCTGAAGATCGGCGGTGTCGAGAGCCAGCGTCCTGGGCGACCTCCAGCGGCTCTTCCCCAACGTCGAGCAGGGCACCCTGACCGACGCCCTCAATCGGATCGAGAGCAACTCGACGACGTTCGGGATCGCCGCCTTCGCTCGGCTCGCTGTGGATCGGCGCCTCCTTCTGGGGAGCGATGGACACCGCCTTCTGTCGCATCTACCACGTCGAGTGCCGCGGCTGGGTCGAGCAGAAGCGCTTCTCGTTCATGATGCTCGTCGTCGTCGTCCTCTTCATCGCCGCCAGCATCTTCCTGCCGGCCTTCGAGAGCGCCGTCGTCTCCAGCACCGACCGGCTGCCCTTCGGGCTCTCGCACTTCAAGGCGATCGACACCGCCCTGCTGCTCGGCGCCGCCCTTCTGATCACCTTCCTGATCTGCTGCGTGATCTTCTGGGCGGTGCCGAAAGGGCACATGCCGTGGCGGGCGGTCTGGCCGGGCGCGGCCTTCGTCACGGTCACCGCGGGCCTCGCCAACTGGCTCTTCCCGATCTACCTCGACAATGTCTCCAGCCTCTCGCGCCTCGGCTCGACCCTCGGCTTCATCCTCATCGCCCTGCTCTGGTTCTACGTTCTCAGCCTGGCGCTGCTGTCCGGCGCGGTGATCAACTCGCTGCGCTACGAGCTGCACGACACCGGCGAGATGCCCTATACGAGCAAGGAGGCTGCGGAAACCGAGCAGGTCGGGGGATGCAGGGAGTGCGACTGAGGGTGCGCACGCCAGTGCGTGACCCTAAGGAGCCGACCGAAGACCTCGAGACGCGAAGGTCTGGAGCGGCCTCAGCCGTATTGCTCGCCGATGATCGCGCGCAGCTTGGCGCGATCGTGGCGGGCCTGGACGCGGCGGACCGTGCCCGAGCGCGAGCGCATCACGAGGGATTCGGTGGTCGCCCCGGGCCCGCGGTAGCGGACGCCCTGGAGCACGTCGCCGTCGGTGACGCCGGTGGCGGAGAAGAAGACGTCCTCGCCCGAGCAGAGGTCCTCGACGGTGAGAATGCGATCGAGGTCGTAGCCGGCGTCGACCGCCGCCCGGCGCTCGCCGTCATCGCGGGGCCAGAGGCGGCCGAGCAGCTCGCCGCCCATCGACTTCAGCGCCGCCGCCGAGATCACGCCCTCGGGGGTGCCGCCGATGCCCCAGAGCAGATCGACCGGGGAGCGATCGCTGACCGCGAGCAGGGCAGCGGAGACGTCGCCGTCGGTGATCAGGCGGATGCGGGCACCCGCCTCGCGCACCTCGCGCATCGCCTCCTCGTGGCGATGGCGGTCGAGCATGACCACGGTGACGTCGCCGATGGCGCCGCCCTTGCGCTCGGCGATCAGCTTCAGCGTCTCCGGCAGCGGGCGGTCGAGGTCGAGCAGGTCGGCGATCTCCTCGCCCCCGGCCATCTTCTCCATGTAGACGCAGGGGCCGGGGTCGAACATCGTGCCGCGCTCGGCGAGCGCGATCACGGCGAGCGCGCTGGGCATGCCGAGGGCACAGAGGCGCGTCCCCTCGAGCGGATCGACGGCGATGTCGACTACCGGCGGGCTGCCGTCGCCGATCTGCTCGCCGTTGTAGAGCATCGGCGCCTCGTCCTTCTCGCCCTCGCCGATCACGACGATCCCCGTCCATCGAGACCGAGTCGAGGACGTAGCGCATCGCGTCGACGGCGGCCTGGTCGGCGGCGATCTTGTCGCCTCGCCCGACCCAGCGAGCGGAGGCCAGTGCCGCCGCCTCGGTAACACGCACCAGCTCCAGCGCCAGGTTGCGGTCGGGCTTGGTCCCCTCCATCGGCGTCGGAGGCTATAGGGTCGCGCGGGATGAGGCGCTGGGGATTGACGCTGCCACTGCCAGGCACGCCGCTCGCCGACCACGAGGATTTGGTCAGGCAGGCCGAGGAGGCCGGCTACACCGACCTCTGGAGCGGCGAGACCAACGGGCCGGACGGGTTCACGCCGCTTGCGCTGAGCGCTGCCTGGACCGAGCGGGCTCGCCTTGGAACCGGGATCGTCGGGGTCTTCCAGCGGGGGCCGGCGCTTCTGGCGCAAGAGGCGGCGGCGCTCGCCGACGGCTCCCGAGGGAGGTTCGTGCTCGGGATCGGCTCCTCATCGGACCGGATCGTCGAAGGCTGGAACGGGATTCCCTTCGAGCGTCCTCTGAGCAGGGTCCGGGAGACGCTCGACTTCCTCCGCACCGCCCTCGACGGCGAGCGGACCGCGACCGGCTTCAAGCTTGAGACGGCGCCTGCCCAGCGGGTGCCGATCGTGCTGGCGGCTCTGCGCGGGAAGATGCTCGACCTCGCAGTCGAGCAGGCCGACGGCGCCTTCACCAACTTCCTGCCGCTGAGCGGGCTGCCCAAGGTGACGGCGCAGCTCGAGGGAGCGCCGGAAGGCTTCGAGCTGCTCTGCCGCTTCTTCTGCCTACCCGGGGAACGCGAGGCGGTCGAGCCGCTCGCCCGCTTCATGTTCTCCTCCTACATCACCGTCCCCGTATATGCAGCGTTCTACCGCTGGCTGGGCTACGGCGACGAGATCGACGCGATGGTCGCCGCCTGGGAGTCAGGCGACCGCCAGGGCGCCGCGGCGCTGGCTCCATGGGGGCTGATCGAGGAGATGTTCGTATTCGGGCCCCCCGAGCAGATGAAGGAGCGGATCGCGGCCTTCGTCGAGGGCGGCATCACCCTCCCCATCCTCACACCGATCACAACGCCGGACAAACTCGGCGAGCTGATCGCGGCGCTGGCGCCTAGACCCTATGGACCGCCCACCTGAGCGCCTGGGTTAATCCGACGCCGGTGTGAAGGTCGGCACCCGCGCATGAGATGCGCGGGTTTGTCGCCGAGGAATGGCCTCGGCGAGGACCGCAATCATGGGGGTGCCGACATGGCTCAGGTTAGGACGTGGGTGGGTCTCGATGTTCACGCCGCGAAGGTCGTCGCGGCCCTCGCCGACTCGGAGTCGGGCGAGCTGGCGGTGCGGAGGATGGGCGGCGCCACCGAGCAGGTCGCGGGGTTCTGCGCCGGACTGCCGGCGCCGGTGCGGGTCGCCTATGAGGCCGGGCCGACCGGCTTCGGGCTGGCGCGGGAACTTGCGGCGAGGGGCATCGACTGCACGGTGGCCGCCCCGGGCAAGATCGAGCGGCCTACTCAGGATCGGGTCAAGACCGACCGCCGCGACGCCGAGCGGCTGGTGCGCCTGCTGATGATCGGCGGCCTGCACGCGGTGCGGGTGCCGACGCCAGGCGAAGAGGCGATGCGCGACCTGGTGAGGGCGCGCGAGGACGTCCGCGGCGATCTGATGCGGGCTCGCCACCGCGTCGGCAAGCTGCTGCTGCGCCACGACCTTCGCTTCGATGGCAACAACTGGACCCAGCGCCACCTCGATTGGCTGGGCCGGGTCGAGCTGCCCGAGCCGGTGGCGCAGTCGGTCCTGCTCGACGGGATCGGCGCGATCGACTCCCTGCTGGTGCGCCGCGAGAGCCTCGAGTCCCAGATGGCCTCCCTCGTCGAGGGATCCCCCTGGAAGCAGACGGTCGCTCGCCTGCGTTGCCTGCGCGGCATCGACACCCTCTCCGCCCTCGGACTCTGCGCGGAGGTCGGCGACTTCAAGCGCTTCCAGCGCCCCGCGCAGCTGATGAGCTACCTCGGCCTGGTGCCCTCGGAGAACACGACGGGCGAGAAGCGCCGGCAGGGCTCGATCACCAAGTCGGGCTCCCGCCACGCCCGCCGCCTCTTGGTCGAGGCCGCCTGGCACTACCGCCGCGCGCCGCGCAAAGGCCGCGAGCTCCGACGCCGCCAGGAGGGACAGCCCCAGGCGGTCTGCGCGATCTCCTGGAAGGCCCAGCAGCGCCTGCACCGCAGCTGGGTGCGCCTCGATGCCGAGCGCGGCAAGCGCCGCACCCTCTGCGCGGTCGCCGTTGCCAGGGAGCTGGCCGGCTTCTGCTGGGCGGTGTCGACCGCCAACTGAGACCACCAAGCACTGCTTGGCCCAGGAGGCGGCGGAGCTCGGTCCCTCGCGCAGCGCATCCGCGATTCAGCTATGAGCAGCCGCCCTGCGGCGACGCTCGATTCTAGACGGCGGGCGCTCTGACGAAACCCGGTCCTGCGGTAGCCAACCCGCGCATATCAGCCTGACCGCGAGTCGCGCACCAGGCCGACCGCCGCCTCCTGGGCCAAGAAGAAGGCCCGCTCTCAGCGGGCCTTTGGTGGTTGGGGACTTGACAAATGGGCGTCCATATCAGCTGACCTGAGCGAGGCTCAGCGCGTAGTCGCCGTTGGGATCGGTGAACCAACCGCTCATCTCCAATCCGGCCTCGGTGTAGACACGCTCGAGGCGCTCGCGGGTGAACTTGGAGGAGATCTCGGTGCGCATCTCCTCGCCGGCGGCGAAGCTCACCTCCAGGTCAAGGCCCTCGAGGAGAACGGTCTGGTCGGCGAGCGAGCGCAGGCGGATGTCCATGCGCGCCTCCTCGCCGTCGTAGCGTGCGACGTGCTCGAAGGCGGTGAGGTCGAAATCGGCGTCGAGCTCCCGGTTGAGGACGCGGAGAACGTTCTTGTTGAATTCCGCGGTGACGCCCAGCGAGTCGTCGTAGGCCGCCTCCAGCCGGACCGGCTCCTTGACCAGGTCGGTGCCGAGCAGAAGCCGGTCGCCGCGGCCGAGCAGGGCGGCCAGCCTGGTGAGGAACTCGCGGCGGGCATCCGGGTAGAGGTTGCCGATCGTCCCGCCAAGGAAGGCGAAGAGGCGGCTCCCACCTCCGTTTGGGACTCGCTCCAGATCATGCTCGAAGTCGCAGACGAGGCCGCGCACGGCGAGGCCCGGGTACTCGCGGACCAGGCGCTCAGCAGTCTCGTGAGTGATCTCCTCGGAGATGTCCACCGGGATGTAGGTCTCGAGGCAACCGGCGTCGCGCATCGCGCTGAGCAGGTGGCGCGTCTTCGCCGCCGAGCCGGATCCGAGCTCGACAAGGGTGCTCGGGGAGCCGGCGGCGACGAGGATCTCGGCGGAGCGCTCGGCGAGGATCGAGCGCTCGGCCCGGGTTGGGTAGTACTCGGGCAGCTCGGTGATCCGCTCAAAGAGCTGTGAGCCGCGCTCGTCGTAGAAGTACTTCGGCGCCAGCTCCTTCGGATCGGCGGCGAGGCCGGCGCGCACGTCACGCGCCATCGCCGCCGCGGCGTCGGCGTCGAGGTGGACCTCGATCGCGATCTGGGCCTCGGCCCCGGGGCTCATCGCACAGCCTCGCGCTTCGCTCCCGGCGCAGAGGACCGGATATGGATGCTTGGTCGCTCCGCCCTCATGCGGCGTACCTCGCGCAACGCAGGCCCGCGAATATCTGGCGGCGTTGCGGACGATCCCAGTTGCGGAAGCTGGGCCGCATCACACTCGGGTGGGTCGCCCAGGCGCCGCCGCGGAGCACTTTGTAGGAGTCGCCGAAGAAGGCCTCCGAGTACTCGCGGTAGGGGAACGCCTCGAACCCGGGGTAGGCGGAGAATTCCGACGCGGTCCACTCCCATCCCCGCCCCACCCCCTCAATCCGGGGGACGGCCGCCTCCCACTCCTGCTCGGTGGGAAGGCGCTTGCCGGCCCAGCGGCAGAAGGCGTCGGCCTCGTGCCAGGAGATGTGGACCACGGGGAGGGCCGGGTTGACGGGCTCGCGATGGCCCATCGCGGTGTTGAGCCAGCCTCCCAGTCCGTCGCGCTCCCAATAGAGCGGCGGCTCGGCTGCGGTCTCCCCCATGAACTCGAGATACGCGCCGTTGGTCACCGGGGTTCGGTCGATCTCGAAGGGCGCCAGCTCGACCGTGTGACGGGGGCGCTCGTTGTCGTAGGCGAACCCCCGGGCGGAAGCGCCGATCCCGTGCTCGCCTCCCTGCACCGCGACCATCTCCTGGCCTGGCGGGAGTGGCTCGGCGGGGGGACGAAACTCGGCGCGGAGTGGCTCGTAGCCGTCGACCATCTGCAGCAGCTGCAACATCGTCTCGTTGTGCTGGTGCTCGTGGGCGAGCAGCATCTCGTAGACGAAGCCGTCGCGGAGCAGGGGGTCGTCCGCGTCGGGACCGATCTCGAGCACGTCGAGCACGCCGAGGGTGCGCTCACGCACGTCAGCGAGGTAGGCGCGCAACTCGGCGTCGCGCAGGATCGGCAGGTGACCGCGACTCCGACGCGGATTCTCGATCGCGTCGTAGAGGCGGCCGAGGTCGCCATGCAGCGGCTCGTGGCCGCCGATCGTCTGCACCAGCCAGAGCTCCTCGAAGTTGGCGATGTGGCCGAGGTCCCAGGCCAGTGGGCTGAGGATCGGCGAGTAGACGCGGTTGAGCTGCCCGTCGTCGAGCGGCTCGATCAGCTCCAGGGTCCGCTGCCGCGCCTCGGCGAGACGTTCCGCGATCGCTTCCTTGGAGCTTGCCGTCACCTCGGTGGCAATGCGAAAACCCTACACAGGCCCGATTACCGGGAGGTCGACTCGCCGTTCGATGCCTCTTCCACACCATGGTGGGGTCAATCCATCGACCGCGGGACTGGCCGATAGGGTGGCGGAGGCATGAACGTCGAAGGGGCGGGCGCATTGGTTGCGGGAGGGGCCTCCGGACTGGGCGAGGCGACGGCACGAGCGCTGGCGAATGGGGGCGCGAGCGTGACGATCGCCGACCTCAACTCCGAGAAGGGCGCGGCCCTCGCCACCGAGCTGGGATCGAGCGCAGCCTTCGTCGAGGCCGACGTGACCGACGAGGCGGCAATCATGGCAGCCGTCGAGCAGGCGGCCTCGGCGGACGGTGGACTCCGCATCTCAGTCTGCTGCGCTGGGATCGGCTGGGCCGAGCGGGTCGCCCACCGGGGCGGCGCCCACAACCTCGAGCTGTTCTCCAACGTGGTGAAGGTCAACCTGATCGGGACCTTCAACGTGCTGCGCCTGGCAGCGGCCTCGATGAGCGGGAACGAGCCCGATGAGGGCGGCGAGCGTGGCATCTGCGTCAATACCGCATCGATCGCCGCCTTCGACGGCCAGATCGGCCAGATCGCCTACTCGGCCTCGAAGGGCGGCATCGTCGGCATGACCCTGCCGGCGGCGCGCGACATGGCCTCACGCGGCGTGCGAGTGGTGACGATCGCCCCTGGCCTCTTCGACACCCCGCTGCTGGCCGCCCTGCCGGAGGAGGCCCGCGAGGCGCTCGGCGCCGGGATCCCCTTTCCTCCACGCCTCGGGCTCCCCGCCGAGTACGCGCAGCTGGTCGGCCAGATCGTCGCCAACCCGATGCTCAACGGCGAGACGATCCGCCTCGACGGCGCCCTACGGATGCCGCCGAAGTAGCCCTCGACTCAACGAGGGACCCTCCATCGACCCCGTAATGGGGGGAAAACGGTGCGCCGCTCCCAGCCCGACGAGCAGCAGGCAGACGAGCGACAGCATCCCCACCCACTCGTCCGTCGACTGGCCTCGCTCCGACTCCATGTAATGTGTGGACGGGGTGCCGAAAGGCGCGCCGTCGAGTCACGACCTCGAAACGCCTTAAAGATTCTGGATCTCAGCGGCGATGTCCCCCGCCGCCTTCTTAGCGTCGTCGAACAACATCGAGGTGTTGGGCTCGTAGAAGAGGTCGTTGTCGATGCCGGCGAAACCGGGGCTGAGCGAGCGCTTGATCACGATCGCCTGCCGGGCCTGGTCGACTTCGATGATCGGCATCCCGGCGATCGGGCTGTCAGGGTCGTTTTTGGCCGCCGGATTGGTGACGTCGTTGGCCCCGATCACCACCGCAACGTCGGTGCGCGGCATCTCGGGGTTGATCTCGTCCATCTCCTTCAGCTGCTCGTAGGGCACGTCGGCCTCGGCCAGCAGCACGTTCATGTGGCCGGGCATGCGGCCGGCGACCGGGTGGATCGCGTAGCTGACGGTGACGCCGCGCTTCTCCAACTCGTCGGCGACCTCCTTGATCGCGTGCTGGGCCTGGGCGACGGCGAGGCCGTAGCCGGGCACGATCACCACCGAGTCGGCGTAGGCGAGCTTGATCGCCGCGTCCTGGGCGCCGATCGAAGTGTGGGGGCGTTCCTCGGTGCTGGCGGCTGCGCCGCCGGCGGGCGCGCCACCGAAGCCGGCGAAGAGGACGTTGGCGACGGAGCGGTTCATCGCGGTCGCCATCTCCATGGTGAGGATCGTTCCCGAGGAACCGACCAGGGTGCCGGCGACGATCAGCGCCACGTTGTCGAGCGCGAAGCCCGCCGCGGCGGCGGAGAGGCCGGTGAAGGCGTTCAGCAACGAGATCACGACCGGCATGTCGGCGCCGCCGATCGGCAGCACGACGAGGTTGCCGAGCAGCCCCGCGGCGAGCAGGATCGCGATGAAGATCCCCTGCGAGGGATCGCTGTTGTTGGCGGCGATGTCGACGCAGGCAGCGACGATGCCGATCAGCAGCAGGGCGTTGACCACCTGCTGGCCGGGGACCGCGAGCGGCCGGGTCGGGATCAGGTCCTGGAGCTTTGCGAATGCGATGTTCGACCCCCAGAAGGAGATCGAGCCGACCACGGCGGCGAAGAGGACCGGGATCAGGGTGTCGAGCGGAATCGCCTCGCCCAGCGAGATCCCGTGGCGGATCTCCGACCAGGCGATCAGCGCAACAGCGCCGCCGCCGACCCCGTTGTAGAGGGCGACCATCTGCGGCATCTCGGTCATCTGCACGCGGACCGAGGCGACGACGCCGATTGCGGCGCCGATCCCCAGGCCGGCGGCGATCAACCCCCAGTTGCCGATCCCGTCGAGCAGCAGCGTCGTCACCACCGCGACGACCATGCCGACCGCGGCGACCATATTGCCCTGCTTGGCGGTGGTCGGGTGGGTGCCGCGTTTGATCCCGATGATGAAGAGGGAGAAGGCGACGATGTAGAGAGCGGTGGCAGCGTCGCCCCCGGGCTTCAGCACGGCATCGACCATCAGGAGTCGCTCTTTCCTCTTTGAGGAGTCGCCCGGGCGTTTCCTGGAGAACATGCCGAGCATGCGGTCGGTGACCATGAAGCCGCCGACGATGTTGATCGTGCCGAAGGCGATCGCGATCGTGCCGATCACGTACTCGAGCGGGTCGTTGGCATAGCCGACGACGATCAGCCCGCCCAGCATCACGATCCCGTGAATCGCGTTGGTCTGCGACATCAACGGCGTGTGCAGCGTCGTCGGGACCTTCGAGATCACCTCGAAGCCGACGAAGGCGGCAAGCACGAAGATCGTGATCTCGGTCATCAGGCTCATCCGACTGACCTACCGAGCCGCTCTCTCGTTGCGGATCGCGCCGCCCTCGGTGATGCAGGCCGCGGCGAGGATGTCGTCCTCGAAGTCGACGCTGAGCTCACCCTCCTCGCTGACCAGCAACCCGAGCAGGCTCTCCAGGTTCTTCGCATAGAGCTGGGAGGCGGGGGCCGGCATCTCGCTGGCGAGATTGCGCGGGCCGATCACCTTGACGCCGCCCTCGATGACCGTCTCCCCCGCCTTTGTCAGCTCGCAGTTGCCGCCGGTCTCGGCAGCGAGATCGACGATGACCGAGCCGGGCGCCATGCCCCGCACCGCGTCGGCGGTGATCAACAGGGGCGCCGGGCGGCCGGGGATCGCGGCGGTGGTGACGATCACGTCCTGCTTGGCGGCGTTCTCACCGAGGGCGTCGCGCACCTGCGCGTTCTCCTCGTCGGTGAGCGGGCGGGCGTAGCCGCCCTCGCCCTCCGCATCGGGGATGAAGTCGAGCTCCAGCGGGCGCCCCCCGAGCGAGGCGATCTGCTCCCAGGCGGCGCGGCGGATGTCGAAGCCGGTGACGATCGCGCCCAGCCGCTTCGCGGTGGCAACCGCCTGAAGCCCTGCGACGCCGGCGCCGAGGACGAGGACCCTGGCCGGCGGGACGGTGCCCGCGGCGGTGGTCATCATCCCGAAGAAGCGGCCCGACTCGCGAGCGGCGATCAGCGTCGCGGCGTAGCCGGCGGCGGCGGCTTGGGAGGAGAGGGCGTCCATCGCCTGAGCGCGGGTGGTGCGAGGGATCGCCTCCATCGCGAAGCTGGTGACCCCCGCTGCGGCAAGAGCGTCGTTGGTATCTGCCGAGGTCCAGGGCGAGAGATGGCCGACCAGGAGCTGGTGGGAGCCGAGCTTGGCGATCTCGTCGACGGATGGGACGGCGACGCGAAGGACCACGTCGGCGCCCCACGTAACGTCGGGGTCGACGACCTCAGCCCCCGCCTCCACGTACTGGGAATCGGGGTGCCCGGCCGCCTCTCCGGCTCCGGACTCGACCACTACGTCGATGTGCTCGTTGCGCTTCAGCGACCGGACCACGTCAGGGACGAGCGCGACCCGGCGCTCCCCCTCGGCGGTCTCTTTCGGAACTCCGATCTTCATAAAAAGCCGCGAGAGCCTATGACAACCGGCTAGGCCGGTGTCCCGACGCCCGCCATCGAGGCGAGGCGCTCGAGCGTGTGCAGCTGCTCGGCCCTCTCTACGTGGACGGGCGAGACGATCAGCCGGTCGATCCCGGCGCCGCGGAAGCGCTCGACCCGCTCGGCGACCTCGTCCTCGGTCCCGACCAGCGAGGTCGCCTCGACGATCTCGTCGGGCATCGCCTCGAAGGCGCCGCCGCGGTCGCCGTCCTGGAAGCGGCGCTGCACCTCATCGGCGACGTCGCCGAAGCCGAAGCGATGGGCAAGGTCGACGTAGAAGTTGGTCTTGCGGCTGCCCATGCCGCCGAAGTAGAGGACCAGCCCTGCCTTGACGACGCTCTTCGCGGCCTCGAGGTCGCCGTCGATCGCCACCTGCAGCGACGGCGAGACCTCGAGGTCGGAGCGCTTCCGGCCGCCCTTGGCGAAGCCGGCCTCCAGGTGCTCCCCCCAGGTCTGCTCAAAGGCGTCGACGCTGAAGAAGATCGGGATCCAGCCGTCGGCTATCTCCGCTGCCAGCTCGACCGATTTGCGCCCGATCGCGCCGAGGAAGACGGGGATCTCGTTGCGCTCGGGATGGAAGTTCAACTTCAGCGCCTTGCCCTCGCCATCGGGCAAAGGAAGCTTGTAGTGCGTCCCGCTGTGTTTGACCGGCCCTTCGCGGGCGACGATCTCGCGGACCACTTCGACGTACTCGCGGGTCCGCCCCCAGGGCTTCGCGTAGGGCACGCCGTACCAGCCTTCTGAGACCTGCGGGCCCGACGGCCCGAAGCCGAAGACGAAGCGGCCGCCGGAGAGCTTGTCGATCGTCGCGCCGGCCATCGCGGCGGCGGCGGGAGGGCGGGCGGGCACCTGCATGATCGCGGCGCCGAGCTTGATCGTCGACGTCTGCGGGGCGAGCCAGGCGAGGACGCTGACCACGTCGGAGCCGTATGACTCGGCCGCCCATACTGACTCGAAGCCGGCGGCCTCGGCGGCCTTGACCGCTTCGGCGGCGTCCTCCCCGGCGGGGCCGATCCCCCAGTAGCCGAGATTCAGTCCAAGCTTCAGCGACATCCGCCGCGCACCCTATTGAATAGGGCACGATGAGCACCGCCGGCACACTCGACGCAGCTGGCGCCCGCGGACTCTCCGCCGCCGAGGCGGCGGCGCGGCTGCGCAAGCTCGGGCCGCCGCCGGAGACCTCCTCCCGCTCGGTCTCCAGCATCGTCGCCGGCAACGTCTTCACGCTGTTCAACGCGATCATCGGCGCCTTCTTCGTCCTCGACATGACGCTGGGGCTCTACGCCGACTCGCTCTTCGGGCTGATCGCGGTGATCAACTCCTACATCGGGATCCGCCAGGAGCTGAAGGCGAAGCGGACCCTCGACGAGCTGGCGGTCCTGGTCGCGCCGCACGCGCGGGCGCTCCGCGACGGCGAGTCGATGCAGCTGCTGGCCACCGAGGTCGTCCCAGGGGACGTGGTTCAGGTCGAGCCCGGCGACCAGCTCGTCGCCGATGGCGAGGTGATCCGCACCCGCGGCATGACGCTGGACGAGTCGATGCTGACCGGCGAGGCCGACGGGGTGCGCAAGGGCCTGGGAGAGCGGGTCCTCTCAGGCTCGTTCTGCATCTCCGGCTCCGGCTATTACGTCATCGACGCGGTCCGCGAGGACAGCTACGCCGGGCGCCTCGCCGGCGAGGCCAGGGCCTTCCGCCACCCACCCTCGCCGCTGCAGGACGAGGTCAACAGGGTGATCGTCGCTTGCGCCTACGTGATGGCGCCCCTGGCCGCGATCCTGATCCTGGCGCTGAAGATACGTAGCACCGGAATCGAAGAAGCCGCGCAGACGGCGACCGCCGGGCTGGTGACGCTGATCCCCGAGGGGCTGGTCCTCTTGATGAGCGTCACCTTTGCGGTCGCGGCGGTGCGGCTGGCGCGGCGCGACACCCTGGTCCAGCAGATGAGCGCGACCGAGAGCCTCGCCTCCGTCGACACGATCTGCGTCGACAAGACCGGGACGCTGACCGACGGCGAGCTGCGGCTGCTCGGGGTGGAGGTTGCCGAGGGGGTCGAAACGGCCGCGGCCCACGCCGCGCTGGGGCGCTTCGCGGCCAGCGCCGGCGGCCGCAACCGCACCCTAGAGGCGATCGCCGAGCGCTTCGGGGAGAAGGCCGGGCGGGTCGGTGCCGAGGTTCCCTTCTCCTCGGAGTGGAAGTGGAGCGGGCTGACCATCGGATCGACCACCTACGTGCTCGGCGCGCCGGACGTGCTCGCCGAGGCCGGAGCGCTGACGCTGCCGCCGGGGCTGGCCCGCAAGCTGGACGAGGAGACCTCGGCAGGGCGTCGCGTCGTCGCCTTCGGCGAGACGCGGGAGGCGCTGCCCGCCAACCCCTCGGCGGAGACACCGCCGCGGGTGGCGCCCGTCGCGCTGGTCGTGCTGGAGGAGACGCTGCGCCCCGACGCTGCCGAGACGATCGCCTTCATGCGCAAGGAAGACGTCGACCTGAAGCTGATCTCGGGAGACGCACGCGCGACGGTGACGGCGGTTGCCTACGGCGTCGGCGTGCCGCGCGACGCCGGGGTGATCGAGGGGACCCAGCTTCCCGAGGATCCGGAGGGGCTGGCCGAGGCCGCCCGGCGCAACACGATCTTCTGCCGGATCAAGCCCGAGCAGAAGAAGGCATTGGTCGCGGCGCTCTCGGAGGCGGGGCGCTACACGGCGATGATCGGCGACGGGGTCAACGACGTGCCGGCGCTGAAGCGGGCGCGAATCGCGGTGGCGATGGGGTCGGGAGCGCAGGTGACAAAAGGAGTGGCTGACGTGGTGCTGCTCGCGGACGAGTTCGCGCGCCTGCCCCAGGCGGTCGGCGAGGGGCGCCGGATCGCCCGCAACATCCACCGCCTCGGGCGGCTGTACCTGACCAAGACGGTCTATGCCGCGGCGCTGATCCTGCTCGTCGCGGTGCCCGGATTCGCCTTTCCCTTCCTCCCCCGCCACCTCACCCTTGCCGCCTTCCTGACGATCGGCGTCCCCTCCTTCGTGCTGGCCCTCGCCCCATCGGACGGGCCGCTTTACAGGGGGCGCCTGCTGCGCGCGCTCGCCGCATTCGCGGTGCCCGCCGGCATCGCGACGGCGCTCGGCTCGATTCTCTCCTTCTTCCTCGTCGACACCGTCTTCGGCGGCAGCCTCGACGCCGGGCGCACCGCGGCGACGACGACGCTGATCGTGCTCGGGCTCAGCTTCGTCCTGCTGCTCGAGCGCGGGCCGGGACGCGAGCACATCGCGATCCAGAGCTACATGCTGGCGATGGTCGCCGGGCTCGGCGCTCTCTTCGCCCTGATCCTCGCCGCCGCCCCCGTCCGGGAATTCTTCGAGATGAGCCTGCTCAACGCCACCCAGTGGTTCCTTGCCCTGTTCGCGGCCGCCGCCGGGTTGACGATCGCAAGCGCTCTATGGCGCCTGCCCCAGATCGAACGCCTGGAAGCCGTCGACTGAGATTCCCGTCGCCGTGGGAAGACGCCGCCCGCCGGCAACGGGGCTAGTCATCGCGGGGCGGGAGCACGAACTGACTGACGATCAGATTCGCCGCCAGGCGGGGCTCGGAGCCCTCGCGCCGGCGCTCCATCCTGACCTCGATCACGACTGTGCTCTTGCCGGTGTGGAGAGGCTCGGCGGCGGCGACGATCTCATCGCCCTCCAGGCCGGCTGCGAAGACGTTCAGCTTCAGCTCGATCGTGGTGAAGTTGTGCCCGGCCGGGATGCTGCGGAAGGTCGCCCAGGCGGCGACGGTGTCCCCCAGCGCCGTCCAAACGCCGCCGTGGACGAAGCCGCCGGGGTGCAGGTGGCGCTTGTCGACGACGATCCGGCCGCGCGAGTGCGAGTCCTCTATCTCCAGCGGCTCGATCCCGAGGTCGCCGGGGAAGCTGCCGGGAAGGAAGTTCCGCACCGACTCCGGGGTGATCAGAGAGCTGGGATGCGGTGGCGCGTCGCTCATCGCGGCCGGACCCTACCCGACCCCGAAGCCCCCGAGCCCATAATCACCGAAGGGCTCGTCCCGCTCCCTCACCGCCTCCTTGAAGCCCGACTCGGCGGCGCGGCGGACGAAGCCGTGGCCCTCCTCGGTATGGCGGGCGACGCCGTCGAAGAAGGTGCCGAGCAGCTGGGTCTGGTGCAACCCCTGGGCGTAGAGCGACTGGTTGACGAGCATCTTCATCATCACCAGCTGGTTGATCGGCATCCTCGCGACCCGCTCCAGCAGCGCCTCGAAGCGGGCGTCAAGCTCCTCCGCCTTGGCCGCCTCCGTCGCCAGCCCCCACTCGGCTGCCTGCTCGCCGGTGAGCGAGTCGCCGGTCAGCAGCAGGCGCTTGGCCCGCATCGGGCCGACCCGCGCCGCCCAGAGCGCCGTGGTCGGCGAGCCCCAGACCCGCGCCGGCGGGTAGCCGATCTTGGCGTCGGCGGCGATCACCAGCAGGTCGGCGCACAGCGCCATGTCCGTGCCGCCGGCGACGCAGTAGCCGTGGACCTTGCAGAGCACCGGCTTCTCGGAGTGGAAGAGGCTCATGAAGCCGCGAACGTTGCGCCACATGAACTGGAAGTCTGTGACCGGATCCCAGTTCGATTCGGGAGCGTGGTTGGCGCCGATAACGGCCGGGTCGAGGGGCGACCCCGGCGGCGAAGAGGGCGCGCCGCCCAGAGCCCCCATGTCGCCCTCGGCCGAGGCAACCAGGTCGTAGCCGCCGCAGAAGCCGGTGCCGTTGCCGGCAAGGGCGATCGCATGGATCGCCGGGTCGAGGTTGGCCCGCTCGACGCAGGCCGCGATCTCGGCCGGCATCTGCGGGGTGATCCCATTCCCCCGCTCCGGCCGGTTCAGGGTGATCCGAGCGACCCGATCGCTGCTCTCATAGGTCAGCGTCTCGAGTCCCATCGGGGCCTACCTCAGTTCATCCTCTCCACGATCATCGCCTTGCCCTGACCGCCGGCGACGCACATGGTCTCGAGGCCGACCTGGTGGTCGTCGGTCTCCATCACGTTGAGCAGGGTGCCCATGATGCGGGCGCCGGTCATCCCGAACGGGTGGCCGAGGGCGATCGCGCCGCCGTGGGTGTTGAGCTTGTCGATCGTGATCCCGCACTCGTCCATGATCGGGATCACCTGGGCGGCGAAGGCCTCGTTGAGCTCGACCGCGTCGACGTCGGCGATCGTCATCCCGGCCCGCTCCAGCACCTTCTTGATCGCGCCGATCGGGGCCACCCCCATGTACTCGGGCTCGTTGCCCCAGGTGGCGGCGGTGACGATGCGGGCGCGGGGGGTCAGGCCCAGCTCCTTGGCCTTGGTGTCGCTCATCAGCAGCACCGCCGCGGCGCCGTCGTTGAGCGGGCAGGAGTTGCCGGCGGTGACCCCGCCGCCGCCGAAGGCCTCGGGCAGCTCGGAGAGCTTCTCCAGGGTCGAGGAGGCGCGCGGGCCGTCGTCTCTGGAAACCTCGCTGCCGTCGGGCAGGGTGACCGGGACGATCTCGCGGTCGAAGAAGCCATCCTCCTGCGACTTCACCGCCAGTTCCTGGGAGCGCTGCGCAAACTTGTCCATGTCTGCGCGGCTGACCTCATAGCGATTGGCGACGTTGACGGCAGTCATGCCCATCTCTATGTAGGCGTTCGGCTGGCCGTCGTTGCCCTGCAGGCTCTCGTTCTGGTCGGCGGCGCCGGCCGGCTCGGTGCGCTCGTTGTAACGGCTCACCCACTCGACCCCGGCGGCGACATAGACGTCGCCCTCCCCGGCCTTGATCGCATTGCCCGCGTGGCGGATCGCATCGAGGCTGGAGGAGCAGTAGCGGGATACGGTGACGCCGTTGACCGTCTGCGGCAGCTTCTCCGAGAGCAGCGAAATTATGCGGCCGATGTTGAAAGCCTGGAGCCCCTGCGGCATGCCGCAGCCGCAGAAGAGGTCCTCGATCGTGGCCGGGTCGACCTCGGGATTGCGCTCGAGCAGTTGGTCGACCACGAAGGCGCCCATCTCGTCGGGGCGCAGCTGGGCGAGCGAGCCCTTGAAGGCACGGCCGATCGGCGTGCGGATGGTGTCGACGATCACTGCATCGGGCATTCGGCATTCTCCTTGGAAGCGTGGGTGCGTAAGTGCGGGCCGCAGGGTAGTGGATTAAGTTACGGCCGATGTCGCTTGACGGGTTGCGGGCATGGATCGGTGAGGTGGAGCGCAAGCTCGGCGTGCGCACCCGCGTCTTCCTGGTGCTGGCGGTGATCGCGATCGGCCTTGGCGGAGCGGCGATCTACCTGGCCGTCGACGCGCGTGAAAATTCGGTCAGCGAAAGCGACGTGCAGGCACTGCAGCGGCAGCTCGAAACGCGGATCAACGAGGTCCGCGCGGCGGCGGCACCGGTCGAAGCGGCCCCGGAAGCGGAATCGACGCCCACACCTGCGCCCGAAGAACAGAAGCCCAGGCCCGAAACCGGCAATAAGGGCACCTCGAACGGCGGCGCGGGCAGCCCCAATATCCCGAAACTCCTCCAGCAGGCCAAAGAACGCCTGGAAGAAAAGAAGTAGCACGTTTGTGGCATTTGCCACGTGCATGCCTGGAGGTCGTCCCCCGCCTGCGTTACATTCGCCGCAATCCACCTCGCGAGCAACCGCGAGCTTTGCCGCGAAGCGGCAGTGAAAGGAGGCCCCCTCATGCCCGAGGGCTACTGCGTCAAAGAGCGCAAGAAGGTCGAGATCAAGGACGCGAAACAGGTGACCATGAAGAACGGTCGCCCGGCGATCCAGGGTGTGTGCCCCGACTGCGGCACGAAGATCTTCAAGATCGGCAAACTCTAAAGCCGGTCCCTGAAGCTGCCGCTTCCCGGCGCCGGCCCCCCAGCCGGCGCCGGGGGTCGTCCCTTGCCTAGGAGCGCTTGCGGTAGGAGATCGAGGGCGGGACCAGCTCGCGAATCTCACCCAGCAACCGCGCCGAGAGCTCGCCCGGGTCCTCATCCGGCCGGGCCTGACCGCCGGCGGGGCTGAAGAATCGAACTCGCACCCGCGGGCGGCGCGGGAATCCGGTGAGGTCCGAGGTACCCTCGATCGCGACGAGGGTCAGGTGCGCCTCCGGAACCTCGAGCGCCAGCCGGCCGACGCCACTGCGCGCCCGCAGCACCTCGCCACGCGAGCGGGTGCCCTCGGGGAAGACGCCGATGCAGGCGCCCCTTCGCAATTCCTCGATCGCCACCGCCAGGGCCTGCTTGTCACCGGCGCCCCGCTGGATCGGGATCTGGCCCATGCCGTTCAGCACCGGCCCCAACCCGCGCACGTCCCACAGCTGGGCTTTCGCAAGCGCCTTGATCTGACGGCGCCGGATCGCCGCAATGCCGACCATCAAGGGGTCCCAGTGGCTGTCGTGGTTGCCGACCACCAGCAGCGGCCCGCTCGCGGGCATTGCGTCGAGCCCCTCCACAGCGAGACGGCCCCACGCGGCCACCGGCCGGTTGACGGCCATCGCCACCCGGTACATGAGACTCGGCTCCTTCAACGGCGCCCGCGCCGGCGGACCTTCATCATGGCTTCGATCAGAGACCTCCATCAGCGGCGGGGAAGGTAGTCGATGGCGACAGGCAACAGCGGCAAGGGCATCGAAGCCGAGCGGCTCGTCCGCGAGTTCAAGAACGGGCCGCGCGCGGTCGACGGCATCGACCTCGAGGTCGCGCCGGGCGAGATCTACGGCTTCCTCGGGCCCAACGGCGCCGGCAAGTCGACCACCGTGCTGATGCTGACCACGCTGCTGCCACCAACGGAAGGGACCGCGCGGGTGGCCGGATTCGACATTGTCTCTGAAGGGCCGCTGGTGCGGGCCTCGATCGGCGCCGCCCTCCAGGAGGCGGCGCTCGACCCGCTGCTCACCGGGCGAGAGCACATGCGCCTGCAGACCGCGCTGCACGGGCTGGCCAAGGCCGAGCGGGCTGAGCGGGGGCAGGAGCTGCTCGAGCGAGTCGGCCTCTCGCAGGCGGCCGATCGCCGGGTGGGCGGCTACTCGGGTGGGATGAAACGGCGACTCGACCTGGCGCTGGCACTGGCCCACCGGCCCCGCATCCTCTTTCTCGACGAGCCGACCACCGGGCTCGACATCCAGAGCCGCACGGCGCTCTGGGGGGAGGTGGCCCGGCTCGCAGCCGAGGAGGGAGTCACCGTCTTTCTCACCACGCAGTACCTGGAGGAGGCAGATGCGCTGGCCGGGAGGGTCGGGATCATCGACCACGGACACATCGTCGCCGAGGGGACCCCGGCCGAGCTGAAGGCGGAAATCGGCCGGCCCACGGTAGAAGCAGTGCCGCGCGAGACGGCCGAGCGCGACCGGCTCGCCGCGGTCCTGGAGCGCTTCGGCGCGCGCACCGAGGCTTCGCCGCAGGCGGCAGCGGCACGGCTCGAGGGTGGCGAGGCCCAGCTCGCCGAGGTCGTCCGTGCCTTCGACGCCGAGGGGATCGCGATCGAGCGCCTGCAGCTGCACGCACCCTCGCTCGACGACGTCTTCCTCGCCAAGACCGGCCGCTCGCTGGAGGGCGCCGAGGAGGAGGCGGATGAGGAGAAGGAAGCCGAGGTGGGCGGGGCATGAGGAGCTCCCGCCTGCGCACCCAGGTCGGGCAGCTGGCCCGGCGATCGGTGCTGCGCACCCTGCGCCAGCCGGCGCAGATCGTTCCGGCGCTCGTCTTCCCGCTTTTCCTGCTCGCGGTCAACTCCGGCGGGCTCAAAGACGCGACCAGCCTGCCGGGCTTCCCGACCGACTCCTACCTCACCTTCGCACTCGCGGTGCCGTTCATGCAGGGCGCGCTGTTCTCGGTGATGAACGCCGGCACCGATCTCGCCCGCGACATCGAGACCGGCTTCCTCAACCGCATGGCACTGACGCCGCTGCGCGGCACGGCCCTGCTCAGCGGCCTGCTCGCCGGCGCCGTGGTGCTCGGTCTCGTGCAGGCAACGACCTACCTGACGGTCGGCCTGATCGCGGGGGCCGAACTGACAACGGGCCTCGCCGGGGCGCTGGCGATCGTCGCCCTCGCCGTCTCGATCACCGTCGGCTTCGGCTCGATCGGCCTCTTCGCCGCCCTTCGCACCGGATCCGGCGAGGCGGTGCAGAGCCTCTTCCCGGTCTTCTTCGTCTTCCTCTTCATCTCCGCGATGGCCCTCCCGCTCGACCTGATCCAGACCAGCTGGTTCCGCGCCGTCGCCACCGTCAACCCGGTCACCTACCTGCTCGAGGCGTTCCGCTCGCTGCTCTTCGAAGGATGGGATCTGGGGGCGCTGGCGCTCGGCTTCGGCATCGCCGCAGCGGTGCTGGTGGCCGGCATGGTGGCGGCCACCAGCGCACTGCGGACGCGGTTGGTGAGGACGTGAGCGGCGGCCCGGAGCACCGGCCGGCCGGCTTCCGCGCGGTCGCCCTGGCGGTCGCCTGGCGCAGTGTCCACAACTTCCTCAGCAACCCGGCCTTCCTGCTGCCCGCGGTGGTCTTCCCGCTCTTCTTCTTCGTCGCCTTCGCCGGCGGCCTCTCGGCGGTCGCCAACACGCCGGGCTTTGACTTCCCCAGCGGCTACACCGCCTTCCAGTTCGTCTTCGTACTGCTCCAGTCGGCGGCCTTTGGCGGCGTCTTCACCGGGTTCGCGATGGCCCGCGACTTCGAGATCGGTTTCGCCAACCGCTACCTGCTCGCCGCCGCCAACCGCAACGGGATCGTCGCCGGCTACGCGCTCGCCGCCCTCACCCGAGCCGCGGTCACCTGGACCGTGCTGACGACGATCGCCCTGGTCGCGGGGATGCAGGTCGGCGGAGCAGGGGTCGAACTATTCGGCCTCTACGGCCTCGCCGTGCTGACCAACCTGGCGGCGACGCTGTGGGCGGCGGGGGTGGCGATGCGCGTCCGCTCGATCCAGGGCGGACCGCTGATGCAGTTCCCCGTCTTCCTGATCCTCTTTCTCGCCCCGGTCTACGTCCCGCTCAGCCTGCTCAGCGGCTGGATCCATGCCGTCGCCTCTGTCAACCCGGCCACCGCCCTGCTCGAGGCCGGCCGCGGCTTCATATCCGGCGAGCCGACCGTGGTCGCGCTCGCCTTCGCGCTCGCCTTCGCGCTTCCGGTCGTCTTCGCGCTGTGGGCGCGCGGCGGTTTGCGGCGGGCCGAAGCGGCCGGCTGATCGCCGGGCCGGCTTGACACACGCCTCTAACATGAGGGTGTGGTGATCAGGAGACATCGCTCGATTCTCCTCTGTTTTTTGGCTGTCGTTCTTGGCCTCCTCGCCCTCGCCTCTTACGCACCCGCCGCCACCAAGGGCTTCAAGTTCGGCGTCTCCTCCGGCGACGTCTCCTCGAATTCGGCGATCCTCTGGGCGCGCGCGAACGGGACCGGGACCGCCCTGGTCCAGGTAAAGGCGGGTGGCGGCTGGGGCGCCTGCGACATCAAGGACGCTCACAAGAAGCTGAAGGCGCACGCGACAAAGGGCAACGACCGCACCCTGCAGACCCGCGTGACCGGGCTCAAGCCGGGCCGCAAGTACAAGTACCGCTGGTGCATGAGCGGTGGGCGGCGCAGCGCCGTGGGCACCTTCGACACAGCGCCGGCGCCAGGCCAGGCGAAGACGATCCGCTTCGCCATCACCGGCGACCAGGACGCCTCGCCCCTACCGGGCACGACGACCCCCTACTGGAACGACTTCGGGGTATGGCGGCAGATCAAGAAGGCGAACAACAACTTCAACGTGCTGATGGGCGACACGATCTACTCCGACTCCGAGGTTCCCGGGGTGGGCGGGGTCGCCGGCACCGCGACGAGCGTTGCCCAGAAGTGGGCCAAGTACCGGCTCAACCTGGGGCAGAAGCCGTGGGTAAACGTGCGCGGCGCCACCTCCTACTACGCCCACTGGGACGACCACGAGTTCATCAACGACTTTGCCCGCTCCGAGAGCGTCTTTCCGGAGGAAGGCGGGAATGTCGAAATCAACGGGGAAACGCTCTACCAGAACGGGCTCAAGGCCTTCCGCGACTACAACCCGATCACCTACTCGGCCAAGAACGGCATCTACCGCACCTTCCGGTGGGGCAAGAACCTCCAGGTCTTCTTCCTCGACGAGCGCTCCTTCCGCAGCGCCAAAGCCGACTACGGCGGCGCCTGCGACAACCCGCCGGGCAGCGGCCAGCCCGACCTGGCGCCGACCGCGCCCGCCGCCAACCGCGCCCTGTTCGCGGCGATCGCCCCGGCGCTGGCCAACCCGGCTCCGGCCGCCTGCCTGGCGGCGATCAACGACCCCAACCGCACGATGCTGGGCAAGCGGCAGCTCAGCAACTTCGAGGGAGCGATCAAGCGCTCGACCGCAACCTTCAAGGTGATCATGAACGAGGTCCCGATCCAGCAGTTCTACGCGCTTCCCTACGACCGTTGGGAGGGCTACGCGGCCGAGCGCACCCAGCTCCTCACCTATCTCAAGGAAAACGTCAAGAACGCGGTCTTCCTCACCACCGACGTCCACGCCAACATGGTCAACGACGCGCGGCTGCAGACGTTGGAATCGGGCGGACCGGTCAACTCAGGCGTCACCGAGGTGACCACCGGCCCGATCGCCACCAAGACCTACGCCGGGGAGATCGACGGCACCGTCGGCTCGCCATCCGCTGCGACCCTGATCCGCACCCTCTTCCTCAACGCCCCGCCACCGAGCGGCGTCGGCATGCAGTGCTCCGGCCTCGACCAGTTCAGCTACGCCCAGGTCAAGGTCACCAAGACCGCTCTGACCGTCCAGCTCAAGGACATCGAAGGCAACCCGGTCCAGAACAACGCCGACCGTGCCAAGCCGGCCGAACCCTGCGCGACGATCGTCATCCCGGCGCAGTAGCGCCGTGATGACCAAGAGTGATCGATGTCACTCTCTCCGCGGAGTGGGCCGGGGAGGGTTGGCGTCTGGTTTCTGCAGGGACTTCCCGGCTACTCGAGCAAACGCCCCCATCCCCACTATCTAAAGTGTCATCCGTGTCGCAGAGGCCTCTCGAGCTGATTCTTGCTCGCAACCTGATGTCGGCGCTCTCGACGCCGGCCTTCCTGGTCGACCAGGGCGGGGTGCTCGTCTTCTACAACGAGGCGGCCGGGAGCCTGCTCGGCAGGCGCTTCGAGGAGCTGGGAACCGTCGGGCCCGACGAGTGGGGCTCGATGTTCGGCCCCTTCGACAGCGACGGCGAGCCGATCCCCTACGACGAGCTGCCGCTTGTCGTCGCGGTCCGCAACGGGCATCCGGCCCACGCAGACTTCGAGATCCGCTCCGCCGACGGCGCCTGCCACACGGTCGAGGCCTCCGCCTTCCCGATCCTCACCGCGCACGGCTCCCAGGGCGCGATCGCGATCTTCTGGCCGACCGAGGCGAACGAGGCGGACGAGCGGTGAAGGCAAAGCTCTGGGGAACGCGCGGCTCGATCCCCTCCCCGGGGCCGGAGACGATCCGCTACGGCGGCAACACCTCCTGCGTCGGGGTCACCCTCTCCGACGGCTCGCTTCTGGCGCTCGACGCCGGCACCGGCATCCGCAGCCTTGGCCTGGCGCTCGCCGACGAGCCGGCCCGCCTCCACATCCTCCTCACCCACCTCCACCTCGACCACATCCAGGGCCTCGTCTTCTTCGCCCCGGCGTTCAGCCCGCAGACCGAGATCGTGATCTGGGGCCCCGCCTCGCCCGAGGCCTCGCTTCGCGACCGCATCGCCCGCTACATATCCGCCCCGCTCTCTCCGGTCGAGGTGCGGGAGCTGCCCTGCGACGTCTCGTTCCGCCACTGCCCCGAGACCGAGTGGGAGATCGGCCCGGCGCGGATCCGCGCCGCCTCGGTCGCCCACCGCGGCCCCACGCTCGGCTTCCGGATCGACGACGGCGACTCCTCCCTCACCTACATCCCCGACCACGAGCCTGCCCTCGGCGCCGACCTCGACGCGCTCGATGAGGACTGGATCTCCGGCTTCGCGCTGGCACAGGGCACCTCGCTGTTGATCCACGACGGCCAGTACTCCGACTCCGAGTACCCCGACCACGTCGGCTGGGGGCACTCCTCCCTCTCCCACGCGCTCTCCTTCTCCCGGCGGGCGGGTGCCCAGCGCACGGTGCTCTTTCACCACGACCCGCTGCACTCCGACGAGTTCCTCGACCGCTTCGGCGAAGAGGCCGGGAGGCGTTGGCGCGACCTGGGCGGCGCCGAGGGCGCGGTCGAGCTGGGCGCCGAGCGGGCCGAGTACGAGCTGCCGGCGCACGTCCCCCATACCCCGGCTTCCGCTGTGCGCTGACCCGAATAGCGAGGCAAAGGAACAGCGGAGCAG
This sequence comes from uncultured Solirubrobacterales bacterium, assembly GCA_963838035.1. Taxonomy (GTDB): domain Bacteria; phylum Actinomycetota; class Thermoleophilia; order Solirubrobacterales; family 70-9; genus CAVVNN01. The sequence goes on along the minus strand of CAWIPM010000001.1, from coordinate 87,194 downwards.
GAGGTTTGGACGCTACGCTGGCGGGAGATGTCGGCGCCCCCTCGGATCGACGCGGCAGCGGAACGCTCGCAGCTGGTTCGAGACGCACTCGATGCCGCCCGCGACGCCCACGCCGGGCAGATCCGCAACGGCAGCGGCGGGATGCCCTACATCGAGCACCCGCTCGCGGTCGCAGATCTGCTCGCCGAGCACGGCTTCGCCGATGAGGTGCTGGCGGCGGCGCTGCTGCACGACGTGGTCGAGGAGAGCGACACCGGCGTCGCCGAGATCGGCTCCCGCTTCGGCGAACCGATCGGCAGCCTCGTCGAGGCTCTCACCGACGAGGAGGAGATCGAGGACTACGGGCGGCGCAAGGAGGTGCACCGGGCGCGGGTCGAGGCGGCGGGGCCGGACGCCCTGGCGATCTACGCCGCCGACAAGCTGGCCAATGTCAGGGCGCTGCGCCGTGTCTACGCCACCGAGGGCGAGGCGGTCGGCGCCCAGCTCAAGGCGCCGCTCGACGTCAAGGTCGCGGTCTGGGAGGCGGATGTCGAGCTGCTGCGCCGCACCTCCCCGGAGCTCGCCTACCTCAGCGAGCTGGAGGGTCAGCTCGCCGGCCTGAAGGCGGAGCGGGCGGCTGCCGCCGGGACGCCTGCACGCTGATCCGCCGCTGCAGCGGCAGCAGGTACCAGAGCACGACGAACATCGCAGCCGCGGCGCTGCTGAAGACGATCGTCGCAACGCCGCCGAAGAGGACGTCCGTGATCAGCATGATCGCCCCGGTCATCGCCAGCGCCAGGAATGCGAGGCCGGCGATCGCAAAGCGGTTGGCGAGGAAGACGAGGTGGCGCTTCTGCTGCAGGTGGAAGGTCATCCGGTGATAGGCGGACGGGGAGATCAGCAGCGCCGCCGAGATCGCGGTGCAGAGAAGGGTGGCGAAATAGACCTTTTCCTCGAAGGGCGAGATCTCGGTGAAGTTGCGCTGGAACGGGACCGCGAGCAGAAAGGCGAAAAGCACCTGCACGCCCGGCAACGCAACCCGCAGCTCCTGCAGCAGCTCGTTGAGGTTGCGATCGAGACGCTGATCCTCCGTCTCGTTCCTGCCTGACGGCCGCTCCGACATGGAATTCACCATAGACCGAATTGACGACAGCGCCCGCGCGTAGGATCGTCGCGCATGGGAAGGCTCGCGGTGGTTCTCGGCAGCAGCGCCTCGGGGCCACGCGGCGAGGCGCTCGTCGCAACGGCGGCCGAGCACGGCGCCGCGGTGATGCAGCGCCATGGCGAGGAGTACCGCCTCCCCCACGAGATCGACCACGCCGCAAACCTCTCTGCGTTGGTCGAGCAGGGCTGCGACCGGGTGCTCGCGATCGGCTCGGTCGGCTCGCTGTCAGAGGGGCTGAGGGTCGGCAGCTTCGTCTGTCCCGACGACTTCATCGCGCTGCACCTGGGCCTCTCCAGCCTCGGCGACAAGCGCGCCCACATGGCGCCGGGCTTCGATCTCGCCTGGCGCGACGAGGTCCGCGCCGCATGGGATGAGGAGAAACCGGCGCTGCGCGACGGCGGCGTGTACTGGCAGACGGTCGGCCCGCGGTTCGAGACGGCGGCGGAGATCCGCCTGATCGCGAACCACGCGGACGTGGTGGGGATGACGCTCGCCTCAGAGTGCATCGTGGCGGGCGAGATGGGGCTTGCCTACTCCGCGGTCTGCGTCGTCGACAACCTCGCCAACGGGATCGGGAAGCAGTCGATCTCCGTGGCCAAGATCGAAGCCGACCGCGAAGCCAACGCAGATTGCCTGCGCTACGCGCTCGGTGCGGTGCTGCCGCGGCTCGGCGCAGTGGGCCGGTGAACGCGACCGCGAGCGCGCCACTGACGGTGACCGGCGCCCTGCTCGACGGCGAGCGGGTCGGGTTGCGCTGCGAGGACGGGCTGATCGCGGCGATCGGACCCGGTGTCGAGCCCGGCGCCGGGGACGAGACGATCGACGCCGCCGGCGCGCCCCTGGTTCCGCCTCTCGTCAACGGACACACCCACGCGGCGATGACCCTGTTTCGCGGCAAGGGCGGCGATCTGCCGCTGATGCGCTGGCTGCAGGAGAAGATCTGGCCGGTCGAGGCGAAGCTCGAGGACGAGGACGTCTACTGGGGGACCCGTCTGGCCTGTGCCGAGATGATCCGCACCGGCACCACCCGCTTCTGGGACATGTACTGGCAGCCGGAGGCAACTGCTCGTGCCGTCGTCGACTCGGGCCTGCGGGCGACGATCGGCGGCCCGCTGTTCGACGTCGCCGGCGACACCGCCGAGATGCAGGCGACGGCGCTGGGGACCCTCGACGCACTCGAGGGCTTTGGGCCGATGATCGGGCGAGCGCTGTCCCCGCACGCGATCTACACGGTCAGCGAGGAGCTGCTGCGCTGGACCGCGGAGCGATCGTCCGAGCGCGGCGTTCCCGTCCAGATCCATCTTTCCGAGACGGAGGATGAGGTCGCCGACTGCGTGGCGGCTCACGGGGTGCGCCCGGCCGCCTACCTCGACCGGCTCGGGATGCTGACCGAGCGCACGGTGCTCGCCCACGGCGTCTGGCTCGACCGCGAGGAGCTCGATCTGATCGCCGCGCGCGGCTGCACCGTCGTCGCCAACCCGGTCGCGAACCTGAAGCTCGCGGTGGGCGGGGTCCTTCCCTACCCGGCTGCCCGGGCCGCCGGCGTCGCGATCGGCCTCGGCACCGACGGCGCCGGCTCCAACGACTCGCTCGACCTGTTTGCCGACGTCAAGTTCTTCGCCCTGCTGCAAAAGCACGTTGCCGCCGACCCGACCGCGATCGACGCCCACGAGGCGTGGGCGATCGCCACCGGACGCCGGGCTCCCCTGCTCGGCGCCGGCGATCCGCTCACGCCGGGGGCGGCGGCAGACTTCCTCCTGCTGCGCCGCAGCTCTCCCGAGCTCAGCCTCGGCGACCTCACCGCCGACCTGGTCTACGCGGCGAGCGGCTCGGTGGTCGACACCACCGTCGTCGCGGGACGTGTGCTGATGCGCGGCGGCGAGATCCCCGGCAGCGAGGAGATCGTCGCCCGCGCGGTCGAGCGGGCGCAGCGGCTTGGGCTGCGCTGAGACGTCTCATACCCCTGGGGGGTATTTGATACGGTGATCCCCATGGGCGATGTCGCGAGCACGATCGGCGAGGGCCTCAAGCAGTCCCTCTTGATGGCCTATGAGGTCTGGTGGGCGCTCGTCCTCGGCTTCGCCATCTCCGCCATCGTCCAGGCCTGGGTACCGCGCGACCGGGTCGAAGCCGCCCTCTCGGGCAGCGGCTTCGCCCCGGTGGCGAAGGCGACCGGGCTGGGCGCCGCCTCGTCCTCGTGCTCATATGCCGCGATCGCGATCGCCAAGTCCCTGTTCCAGAAGGGCGCCTCGGCAACGACCGCGCTCGCCTTCCAGTTCGCCTCCACCAACCTCGTCTGGGAGCTGGGGCTGGTGATCTGGATCCTGATCGGCTGGCAGTTCACCCTGGCCGAGTTCGTCGGCGGCATCGTCCTGATCGCGCTGATGGCGGCGCTGCTGCGCTTCTTCGTCTCCCCCAGGCTGGAGGAGCAGGCCCGCGCCCATGCGCAGGAGGCTCAGGCCGGGCATCAGCATCACACCGAGGCCGGGGGGATGACGTGGCGCCGGCGCCTCGCCTCGGGCGAGGCATGGTCCGACGTCGCCCACAACTTCCGCGGCGACTGGCAGATGCTTTGGAAGGAGATCGCGATCGGCTTCCTGCTCGCCGGCTTCATCGGCCTGCTCGGCAATGACTTCTTCAACGTCCTCTTCATCGAGCACGCCCCCCCACTTGTGAAGACGATCGAGAACGTGCTCGTCGGGCCGCTGATCGCGGTGTTCACCTTCGTCTGCTCGGTCGGCAACGCGCCGCTTGCGGCCGTGCTCTGGTCCGGCGGGATCTCGTTTGCCGGCGTGATCGCGTTCATCTTCGCCGACCTGATCGTCGTCCCTATCGTGCTCGCTTACCGCAAGTTCTACGGCTGGCAGTTCACCGTCCGCATCGTCTCCCTGATGTTCATCACGATCGTCCTCGCGGCGCTCGTCGTCGACGGCCTCTTCGGCCTCGCCGGGCTGATCCCCTCCACCCGTCCCTCGCGCTCGGACATCTTCAGCTCGGTCCAGCTCGACTACAAGCTGGCGTTGAACGTGCTCGGGCTGGCGATCTTCGCGACGCTCTTCTGGCTGTCCACTCGGGATCTCAACCGAGAGAGGGCGACATGCCCGGCCCACGCCGCCGAGAGGCCCGCGACGGCGGCGAGCAGCAGGGCGACGCGGGGGTCGTAGGTCTCCGAGAGCCAGCCGGCCAGCGGGCCTCCGATCGGGGTCGAGCCGAGGAAGACGACCGAGTACAGCGCCATCACCCTGCCCCGCATCTGGGGGATGACCGCGAGCTGCAGGGTCGAGTTGATCGTCGCGGCGAAGGTCACCGCGGACGCGCCGAGCAACGCCAGCACCGGGATCTCGAGGGCGAGCGTCGGCGCCCCCGCGGCAAGCAGGGCGAGGAGGCCGAAGGCGAGTGCGCCACCGGCGATCAGGCGGGGGCCGGTCCGTCCGTGGGCACCGTTGACCAGCGCGCCGGCGATCGCGCCAACGCCCATCGCCGAGACCAGCGCCGCGTAGGCCATCGCGCCGCCGCCGAAGCTGAACTTGGCGAGCAGCGGCAGCACGACCTGGAAGTTGAAGCCGAAGGTCCCGACCAGGGCCATCAGCGCCAGCGGCACCGCCAGCTCCGGGGTGCGCCGCACGTAACGCAGCCCGGCGCGGATCGCGCCCGGCTCACGCTCGGCGACGGGAGCGGCGCGCAGCCCGCTCGGGTCCATTCCCCAGAGCGCGACGATCATCGCGACGAAGGTGAGCGCGTTGAGGGCGAAACACGGCGCCACCCCGAACACCGCGATCGTGACTCCCGCCACGGCCGGGCCGGCGATTCGCGCCGACTGGACGATGACGCTGTTGAGGCTGACCGCGTTTACGACCCGGTCAGGGCCGACCATCTCGATCACGAAGCTCTGCCGGGTCGGGTTGTCGACGGCGTTGACGGCGCCGCGGGCCCCGACCGCGAGGAAGACCATCCACGGAGCGACCACGCCGGTCGCTGTGACCGCGAGCAGGACGAGCGCCGGGATCGCCATCAGCGCCTGGGTGACGATCAGGAGCCGCCGCTTGGGGAAGCGGTCCGCCAGCACCCCTCCCCAGGCGCCGAGCAGGAGAATCGGCAGGAATTCCAGGGCGGTGGTCATGCCGACCGCGACGCCGCTGCCGGTCAGGCCGAGGATCAGCCAGAGCGTGGCGACCGACTGCATCCAGTTGCCTGAGAGGGAGACGACCTGGCCGACGAAATACCGGCGGTAGTTGGGTACGGCGAGGGAGTCGAAGGAGCGGCGAAGGGCGGAGCTCAACCCCTCTCATCCTCCAGCATGCCCTCGAGGATCACGGCTGCGCGCTCGAGCGTCGCCAGGTCGGAGGCGGGAAGATCGCGCATGCGCTTCGCAAGGTAGGCGTTCTTGCGACCGCGCAGGCGGCGCAGCCGCTCGCGGCCCGCGGCGTTGACGCTGACCAGGGAGCTGCGACCGTCGGCCGGGTCGGCTGTGCGCTCGATCAGGCCCGCCCTGTCGAGACGCCCGAGCGTGCGGGTCACGGTGGGCCGCTTCACCCGCTCGATCTCGGCCAGCTCGCTCGGAGTCAGCGGCCCGTGCCGCTCCACCGTCGCCAGCGCCGCGGTCGAGGTCGGCGTCAGGTCCGTGGCCTCGGCCGCCGCCTCCTGGCGCAGCCGCCGCCCCGTGCGCACGATCGCCAGGCGCAGCCTGGCAGCCGAGTCGGTGAGTGGTGAGGTGTTCTGCATCGCCTGCATTGATTAGCGTTGATAATTAGTTTAGCAAACTACGTTTCCCCGTCCACTCGGTGGGCGACCGCCCCGGCGTCGAAACAGACGCGGATGAGCGGCACGGAGGAGAGGACTTCGGCGCTGACCCGGCACGACCCGGGCATGGACGCTCGCCCGGCTAACCGGAGACCTTGCCCGCCAGCTCGCGCATCACGCCGGGGTCGCGCAGTGTGGTGACGTCGCCAAGCTCGCGCCCCTCGGCAATGTCGCGCAGGAGCCGGCGCATGATCTTGCCGGAGCGGGTCTTCGGCAGGTCGCCGGTCCAGATGATCCGCTTCGGGCGCGCCAGTTTGCCGATCCGCTCGGCGACGTGGTCGCGCAGCTCGGTGACCATCTCGTCGGTTCCTTCGTGGTCGCCCTCGAGCGTGACGAATGCGCAGATCGCCTGCCCGGTGTCGGGGTCGGACTGGCCGATAACCGCCGCCTCGGCGACCTTGGGATGGGAGACGACCGCCGACTCGACCTCGGCGGTTGAGAGGCGGTGGCCGGAGACGTTGATCACGTCGTCGATTCGCCCCAGCACCCAGAGGTAGCCGTCGGAGTCGCGGCGGGCCGCGTCGCCTACCAGGTAGGTCCCCGGCCCGAAGCGGGAGAAGTAGGTCTCGACGAAGCGCTCGTCCTCGCGATAGAGGGTGCGCAGCATCCCCGGCCAGGGCCGGCGCAGGACCAGCAGGCCCTCCCCCTCCTCGATCTCTGCGCCACTCTCGTCGAAGACCGCCGCGTCAACCCCCGGCAGCGCCACCGTCGCCGATCCCGGCTTGGTCGCGGTGATCCCCGGCAACGGCGAGATCATGATCTGGCCGGTCTCGGTCTGCCACCAGGTATCGACGATCGGGCAGCGTTCGCCACCGACCACCTTGTGGTACCAGAGCCACGCCTTGGGGTTGATCGGCTCCCCGACCGAGCCGAGCAGGCGCAGCGAGGAGAGGTCGTGGCGCCGAGGATGCTCCGGCCCCCACTTCATGCAGGCGCGGATCGCGGTCGGCGCGGTGTAGAGGATCGTCACCCCATAGCGCTCGACGATCCCCCACCAGACGTCCTTGTCGGGGTAGTCGGGCGCGCCCTCGAACATGACGCTCCTCGCCCCGTTCATCAGCGGGCCGTAGACGATGTAGGAGTGGCCGGTGACCCAGCCGACATCGGCCGCGCACCAGTAGACGTCCTCGTCAGGCTTCAGGTCGAAGACGTAGCGGTGCGTGTAGGCAACCCCCGTCAGGTAGCCCCCCGTTGTGTGGAGGATCCCCTTCGGCTTCGCGGTCGAGCCGGAGGTGTAGAGGATGTAGAGCGGGTCCTCGGCGGCCATCGGCTCCGGCGCGCACTCGGTGTCGGCCGCCGCCATCGCGTCGCCGAACCAGACGTCGCGCCCCGCGTGCATCTCGCACTCCACGCCCGTGTGACGGACGACGAAGACCGTCTCGATCGACTCGACGCCACCGAGCGCCGCATCCACCTCGGACTTGACCGCCGCCGTACGGCCCTTGCGCCGTGCCCCGTCGACGGTGACCAGAGCCTTCGCCCGGGAGAACTCCATCCGCTCGCGCACCGCCTCCGCCGAGAAGCCGCCGAAGACGACGTTGTGGGGGGCGCCGATACGGGCGCAAGCGAGCATCGCCACCACAACCTCGGGGATCATCGGCAGGTAGATGCCGACCACGTCGCCCTTCTCGATGCCGTGGTCGCGCAGCGCGTTGGCAAAGCGCTTGGTGTCGGCGAGCAGCTCGGCGTAGGTGAGGTCGCGCTCCTCGCCCTCCTCGCCGCGCCAGTGGAAGGCGACCCTGTCGCCACGCCCCGCCTCGACGTGTCTGTCGAGGCAATTCGCCGAGGCGTTCAGCCGGCCGTCGGCGAACCACCGGTAGAAGGGCGGGTCGGACTCGTCGAGGCCCTCGCTCGGCTCCTGCTCCCAGTCGAGCAGCTCTCTCGCCTGCCGCATCCACCAGGCCTCGGGGTCGGCCGCCGCCTCCTCATAGACACCGGGATCGCTCCAAAGCGCCCGCTCCCGAAACTCCGCCGAGGGCTCGAAGTACTCCACCCCCAGCAGCTCCTCCAACTCTCGCTCCAAATCCGGGTGACCGGCATTGCTCGCCATCGCCCTACCGTACCCGCCCCACAGCCACTCCGTTGCTCCTCTGTCCCGTCATGTGTGACATGGGAACAGCGGAAGCTAGAGGGCGAAGATCAGGGAGCAGGTGATGCCGGCGACTATGCAGTAGATGCCGAACGGGGTGAGACGGTTGGTCTCGAAGAAGCGGAGCAGGAACTTGACCGCTACCCAGGTGGTGAACGCGGCGGCGATCGCGCCGACCAACGCCTGGCCGCGCACGCCGTCGCCGGCGGCGCCGAGCAGGTCCGGCAGCTTCAGCGCCCCGGCGGCGCCGATGATCGGCGTCGCCAGCAGGAACGCGTAGCGCGCCGCATCGTCGTTGGAGAGACCGGTGAGCAGCCCGCCCCCCATCGTGATCCCCGAGCGCGATATCCCGGGCACCAGCGCCGCCGCCTGCGCGGTGCCGATCGCGAAGGCCTGCTTGAAGCTCATCCTCGAGATTCGGCTGTCGTAGTCCCCTTTGTAGTCGCCGGGCCGTGGGGGCCGCCGCCGGAATCGCTCGAAGACCAGCAGCAGCACACCGTTGATCGTGAGGAAGATCGCTGCCGACTGCGCCGAGGCGAAGAGGTTGCGCAGGGAATGCTCGAGCAGTAGGCCGAGCAGACCCGCGGGGATCGTCCCGATGACGAGGAGCCAGCCGAGCCGCGCGTCGGCATCGCCGGCCCCGATCTCCCGGTCGCGCAGGGAGCGGCCCATGCCCCGGAAGATCCGCATCCAGTCCTTGAAGAAGAAGAAGAAGAGCACGATCGCCGTGGCGCAATGGGTGGCGACCAGGAAGGCGAGGAAGTATTCGTCGTTTTGATGGATGTTCCAGCCGAAGAGGCTCGGCAGGATCACGCCGTGGCCCAGGCTGGAGATCGGGAACGGCTCGGCGATTCCCTGCAGCAGGCCCAGCACGATCGCCTGGAAGTAGGAGATGGGTTCCATCAGGGGGGCGCCTAGTCCGGCGCCTTCTCGGACGGGCCGCTCTGGAACCAGGCGAACACGAAGCAGCCGAGCGCCACCACGAAGGCCGCGATCCCGTGCTTCGCGTGGTGGTGGCTGGATCCCGCCTCGTAGCCCGGGAAGAACGAGGGCAGCGAGCCGGCCGGCTCAACCACATAGATCACCGCGATGACGAGGAAGACGATGCCGACCAGGACGGCGGGGAGAATCAGGTTTCGGCGCTTGCTCATCGGAAGGGTCGCCTAACCGTATCTGCAGCGTCGGCCCCGACGCCGCTCAAGCGCTCGCCGCCTTGTCAGCCATCCGCGCCGGGCTGATCCGCACCACGTCCCAGGCGAGGCCGAGCTTCTCGAGCGCCCAGATCACCGCCCCGGAGCCATCCAGCTCCCAGCGCTTCAATCCGTGGCGCGCCGATGTCGGGAAGGCGTGATGGTTGTTGTGCCAGGACTCCCCCATGGTGGCCAGCGCCAGCCAGGCGAGATTGCGGGACTCGTCCCCGGTCGGGTAGGGCTGGCGCCCGAAGAAGTGACAGAGGCTGTTGACGCTGAAGGTGACGTGGTGCAGGACGAAGATCCGCACCGCGCCTCCCCAGAGCATCCCCGTGAGCCCGCCGACCAACGTTCCGGTCAGCGCCCAGCCGAGGCCGAAGGGAAAGACCAGCCCGAGCAGCACCCAGAGAATGAAGGTCGTATCGACGAAGCGCATCGCGGGGTCGGCCATCAGGTCCTTCGCGTAGCGGTTCTCGTCGGCGACCTCGGCATCGCGGAAGACCCAGCCGATGTGGGCATAGAAGAGGCCGCGCAGCGCTCCCCGGAAGCCGGAGCCGTGGCCGACGTGAGGGCTGTGGGGGTCGCCCTCGCTGTCGGAGAAGCGGTGGTGCTTGCGGTGGGTCGCCACCCACTCGATCACCGGCCCCTCGACCGCCGCGGAGCCCAGAGCCGCCGCCGTCAGCCGCACCCAGCGGTGGGTCTTGAAGCTGCCGTGGGTGAGCAGGCGGTGAAAGCCGACCGTGACCCCGAACCCGAACAGCAGGTAGGTGACGGTGAAGACGACGAGGTCCTCCCAGTGCAGCAGGCTTCCCCAGCCGAAGACGATTCCCAACACCAGGAGGGCCGGAGGTACGGCGGTGACGACGGCGCTGGCGAAGCGGTCGAGCGCAGGGTTGTCGACCGGCCTCACGTCGTCGCGCACAGCGGCAGTGTAGGCAATCGAACCTAAAGGTCCGCTCAATACCCCGCCGGATGGCGGGCGATGAAGCCTTCGGGCGAGTCGACCGGCGAGGAGTGCCAGCGCGGGCCGGGGCCGCCGACGGTGTCGAAGGCGAGCCCGGCGATCATCATCCAGGCGTGGCCGGCGTTGGCGTAGACGGTGATCCAGTGGCCGGGGCCCGGATCGCCCCAGGTCTCCAACCCTGTCGAGTCGAGTGGGCTGGAGAGGAAGCCGCCGCCGTGTAGGGCGAAGCTGACCGCGCCCGAGCAGTCATAGCCCGACGATTCGAAGGAGCCGTGGCCGCCGCCCCAGATGTAGGGGGTGGTGGCGATCGAGTTGGCCGCGGAGATCGCCGCCTGCACGGCCGCGGGAGCCGAGGCCGGCGCGCTCGCCTCGCTTTCGGAGATGAAGTGAGCGGTTTCGCCCGGGGTGAGCGGGGCCGGCGCCGAGCTCGGCGCGGGCGTGCCTTCCGTCGCCATCTGCGAGGTGATCGCCGAGAGGTTGTCGCTGAGCGCCTGTTCGCGCGACTCCAGCGATTCCAGCGCCCGGCGGCGCTGCGCCTGGGCCGACTTCAGTGCGGCAAAGCGCGTCTCGGCGGCGGCGCGTGCCGAGGCGACCTGCCGCTCGGTGACTGCGATTTCATCGCGGGCCGTGCGGATCCGGGCGCGGGCCGACGCCAGCCGCCGCACCGCGCCCCTGACCTCGTTGCGCAGCGTCTTGACCCGGCCGACGACGGCGTCGTCGTAGCTCTGGACCCGGCTCAGGTATTCGGTCTGGCTAGCCAGGTCTGACCAGCTCGACGATTCGAGCACCGCGTTGAGCACGTCGGGGCTGCCCGACTCATAGATCGCCACCAGCCGCCCGCGCAGGACGCCGAGGGCACGGTGTAGCTGGGCGCGCACCCGCTGCAGGTGACGACGTTCCTCTTCCAGTTCGGCGGTCGCCCTGCTCAGCTCGGCCTGCTTCTTGGCGAGTTCGGCCTCGACCGCAGCCTGGCGCTGGCGCAGCGCCGAGACTTCGCCGATCATCGAGTCGATCGCCTGGTTCTGTTCGGCGATCGTCGCTGCAAGCGAGCTCTGGCTCGCCCTCACATGGGAGAGCTTGCCTTCGGTGCTCTGCAGCTTCTGCTGGAGGGTCTGCGCGGGGGCGCTTGCCCCGCCCACGCAGATGACAGCGAGGACGAGCACTGCAAGCAGCAGCACCCTCAGGTCGCGAGAGGGGGAATGCATGAGCGCGGCAGGCTAGCTAAATCGCCCGAAAAATGTTAGGAGTTGCTCATAACCTGCAACTCCGGTTGCATTTCGCGCCTGCGAAGAGGAATTGCTGCCCATTCGCCGACTGGCGCGGCGGCTAGGGTCCGCCGTCTTGGTCAACGTCGTCATCCTCGCCCTCGGCTCTGCCGTAGCACCGAGCATCCTCGCGGTCGTGATCGTCGTTCTCAGGCGCCCCAACCCCCGCCGGCTGCTGCTCGCCTACCTGCTCGGCGGGATGCTGGCCAGCATCGCCATCGGCATCGCCGTCGTCGAATCGTTGAACGGGTCGAACCTGCTCAGCGGCTCCAGTCCGGCGGCGGACCCGATCGTCAACTTCACCATCGGCGCCCTGGCTCTGATCGTCGCCTGGGTGCTGGCGACCGACCGCGACGCCGGCATCGAGGAACGGCGGCGGGAGCGCCGTTCCTCACGCCCCGCTCGCGACCCCTGGTCGGAGCGGGTGCTGCGCCGGGGGACGGCGCCGATCGCATTCGCGGTCGGCATCGTCCTCAACCTCCCGGGCGCCTTCTACCTGGTCGCGCTCAAGGACATTGCCCAGGGCCTGCACGGGTTCGGCACGCAGCTGTTCGCGATCATCCTCTTCAACCTGATCATGTTCGTGCTCGCCGAGGTGCCGCTGATCGGCTACTCGATCGCGCCGGAGCAGACCACCGCGAAGGTCGAGCAGCTGAACGGCTGGATGGAGCGCCACGCCCGCCAGATAGTGGTGGCCGTCGCCACCGTGTTCGGGCTCTACCTGATCGGACGTGGCGTCATCGCGGTCGTCTAGGAGGCGAGCAGCTTCTCCTTCGCCCGGTCGAACTCCTCGCTGGAGATCGCGCCCTTTTCCTTCAGGTCGTTGAGCTTGTGCAGCTCGTCGGCAGGCGAGCTGTGCGCCTGCTGCTGGATGTAGGCGTCCATGTGTTTTTTCGCGTCCGCCTGCGCCTTGATCGCCCTCTCGCGCATGCCGCTGCCGCGGGCGATCAGGTAGATCAACGCGGTCACGAACGGGATGAAGACGAGGAACAGGACCCAGACCGCCTTCCACCACCCGGAAAGCTCGTGGTCGCGGAAGAGGTCGGAGAGGATCGTGATCAGGATCCAGATCCAGATCACGAAGAAGAAGATCTCGAGCGCGAGGAGAAGCGCGTCTCCCAGGCTGAATGTGGCTAGCAGCAAGGCAATGTCCTTTCGGTCGTGAGGCGAGATCGTCGCGGTCAGAGCCGCGCTCACACGCCCCGCACGCTATGCGCTGCTCCTCCCCCGCGCATCAGTAGTTTTCGTCAGTCGAGAGCCTGGGAGAAGAGCACCGCGGCCACCGAGGTGGCGAGGTTGAGGCTGGAGACCCCGGGCCGCATCGGGATGCCGAGGCGGGCGTCGGCGCGCTCGAGCAGCGCGGGGCTGAGCCCGTGGCGCTCGCTGCCGAAGGCGAGGACGGCGCGGGGCGGTAGGTCGCGCGGGTGCAGGCCATCGCCCTCGGGGTCGATCGCGACCAGCGGCCGGCCGCCGGTAGGCGGCGACTCGACGGCGAGGACCGGCAGCGCGAAGTGCAGCCCGGCGGCGCCGCGCAGCGCGTCGGGGCTCCAGGGGTCGTTGCTGCCCGTGGTGAGGACGGCCGCAGCGTCGGCCGCAGCGGCGACCCGCACACAGGCACCCATGTTGCCCATGTTGCGCGGGTCCTCCAGCAGCACCACCGGCGCAGGGCGCTCGTCCGCCAGCACCGCGGCGAGGTCGACCGGCGGCCGCCGTGCGATTGCGACGACGCCGGTGCGCGGCGCCTGCGGCGCCAGCTCGGCCAGCACGTCCTCGCCGACCGGGGTCGCCCTCGCCGCAAGCGAGCCGGCGAGGTCCGGCGCCAGCTCCGCGGCGAGCCGGTCCAGCTCGCCAGGGTCCACCGCGGCGACCTCGACCACGTCGGCGCCGAAGCGCAGCGCATGCTTCAACGCGTGAAACCCCTCCAGCACGGCCAGCCCCGAGTCCCGCCGGGCCCCCCGAAACCGCTGCGCCAGGTCGTCGCTCACCACCGCATCATGACCGGCCCGTGTTGGAGAGCGAGCGAGACCGGGGGCGCCGTCAGCCTTCTGCGGAAAGAACGGCGATCGAACCGTGCATCCACGGATGCAGCGCGCTGATGAAGTGGATCGTGGCACCGGCGGGAGCGGTGACCGGCTGCATGAAAGTCGCCCCTCGCCGCTCGCCCGTGAACCAGGAGTCCCCAGTCTCGGTCAGGGTCCCCTCGGTGTCCCAGCCTTCGGCGCCGGCCTCGACCGGGTTGACCGTCGGCGGCCCGGAACCCACGGCTCCGTGCCAAACGCCGATCGCCCGGCAGACGCGGCCCCTGGCGAAGCAGTCCTGGCGCGCCCTCCGTGTCCTCGGGATCAGTGATGCTGCGACCAGCGAGAAGGTGTCAGGGCCGAACCTGCGCGGATTGGCCTGCTCGACCACCCGCAGCTCCTCGCCGGCGGTCACCGTCCTCGGCGCGACGAAGCGCGGGCCGCCTTCGCCGCCTCTTATGTAGACGGTGGCGATCGCGACCTTTGGATACACCGGTTCGGCGCCGCTGGCGAGCCCCGGCCCAAGCGAGGCGAGCGCGGCAGCCGCCACGGCGGCGATCGACACCGCGGCGCGGACGGATGTGAAGCGGGAGAGGCGCAGCTCCTGAAAGTATTGCGCGGCCCGGGCGATCGGTCTCGGCTAGCCTGACTCCATGCCGACCTTCCTCCACACCTGCTACCGGATCGGCGATATCGACCGCTCGGTCGCCTTCTACGAGAAGCTCGGCTTCGAGGAGGTCGCCCGGATGCCGATCGGCGAGGAGGCGATCAACGTCTTCATGGGCCTCCCCGGCGAGGATCCACGCCTGGAGCTGACCTACAACCACGGTGTCGACTCCTATGAGATCGGCACCGGCTACAACCACATCGCGATCGGCGTCGAGGACCTCGACGGCACCCTCGATCGCCTCGCCGCCGAGGGCATCGAGCCCGAGAAGCCCCCCTACCGGCCGGGCGGGCGCACCAGCGGCCACCGCATCTGCTTCCTTCGCGACCCTGACGAATACCGAGTCGAGCTGATCGAGCTTTAGCCCGAGCCTACGCCCGCAGCCGGTATCCCCTCGAGAAGAGGCTCAGGTTGAAGGCGAACAGGGCGGCGGTCGCCCCGGCAAGCGCGAGCAGCGACAGCGGGATGCTGGCTTCGGTGTAGCCGACGAAGCCGTAGCGGACGAGGTTGATCATGTAGTAGATCGGGTTGAAGTGGGTCAGGGTCTGGAACGGCTGCGGCAGCAGTGAGGCTGAGTAGAAGACGCCGCCGAGGAAGATCAGCGGCTGCAGGACGAAGGTCTGGGCGAAGGAGACGTCGTCGAACTGCTCGGCGCGAACCCCGACCAGGACGCCGAGCTGCGAGAAGAAGATGCCGACCAGGAAGAGCGCCGGGATCAGCACGACCACGTGTTCGACGGGGAGTTCGACGAGGAGCGAGGCGGCGGTGAAGGTCAGCGCCGCGACCAGGAGGCCGCGCGTGAAGCCGCCGAGCGTGAAGGCGAGCAGCAGCTCCAGCGGCGATGCCGGAGAAGAGAGCTGGTCGTGGATCGCGCCCTGGAACTTCTGCTGGAGGATCGAGGAGGAGTTGTTGGCGAAGGCGTTGATCGACCAGGACATCATGATCAGGCCGGGGATGACGAAGACGACGTATTCGATTCCGTGCAGTTCGCCGACCCGCGAGCCGAGCGCGGCGCCGAAGACGGAGATATAGAGGAACGTTTCCAGCAGTGGCGCGCCGATCGTCTGTTTCTTGATCTTCATGAAGCGGTTGACCTCGCGGCGCCACAGCGTCATGAAGCGGATCTGGGCGGCGCTCACGGTGCCAGCTCCTCGATCAGCGAGCGCGAGAGCTCCTTGCGCCCGACCAGCGCAAGGTAGGCGTCCTCGAGGTTGGGGACCCCGTAGCGCCCCGCCAGCTCCGGGCTCGTCCCGTGGGCGACGATCTGACCGTCGTTGATGAAGGCGATCTTGCTGCAGAGCTGCTCGGCCTCCTCGAGGTAATGCGTGGTCAGCAGGATCGTCGTCCCCTCCTGGTTGATCCGTTTGACGTAATGCCAGAGCTCCAGCCGCAGCTCGATGTCGACGCCGGCGGTCGGCTCGTCGAGGATCAGCAGGCGCGGCCGGTGCATCAGGGCCCGGGCCAGGATCAGCCGGCGCTTCATCCCGCCCGAGAGGGTACGGGTGCGCTCGTCGCGCTTCTCGGTCAGTGAGAAGGTCTCGAGCAGCTCCCTGGTCCTCTCCCTTCGCTCACGCTTCGGCATCCCGAAGTAGCCGGCGTGGTAGTCGAGGGTCTCCTCGACGGTGAGAAACCAGTCGATGTTCAGCTCCTGCGGCGCCAGGCCGACGGCCTGGCGGGCCTCGCCGTAATCGCCGGTCGCGTCGTGGCCGAAGACCTGGATCGTCCCCGAACTCGGCTGAGCGAGCCCGGTGGTGCAATGGATCAGCGTCGACTTGCCGGCGCCGTTGGGGCCGAGCAGGCCGAAGAACTCCCCCTGCTCGATGTCGAGGGAAACCCCTCGCAACGCCTCCACCCCTGTCGGGTAGCGCTTGACCAGGTTCTCAATGTGAAGGGCCTTCTCGCGCACGGAACGGCAACCTAGACGACCGGCGACCTCGGCCTGTGCTTAGGGTGGGAACCATGGAGCGGCCCCTGCTTGCCGTCGACACACCCTCGATGCTGTTCCGCGCTTTCTACGCGCTGCCCAAGACGATCGTCGGCGCCGAGGGGGAACCGGTCAACGCGCTGCTCGGCACCGCGAACCTGGTCGTGCGGGAGGTCGAGGCACACGACCCGCGCGCCGTCGTCCTCTGCTTCGGCCCCGACGCGGCCTCCTACCGCACCGAGCTGTACCCCGCCTACCACGCTGAGCGTGAGGCGGCGATGCCGGAGGAGCTGGGACCGCAGTTCGCCGCCGCCCGTGACTTCTTCGAGGCCTTCGGCTGGACGGTGGCGAGCAGCGACTCGCTGGAGGCCGACGACCTGCTCGGCACCTACGCGCGGCGCGAGGCCGAGGCCGGGGGTCGTGCCCTGCTGCTGACCGGGGACCGCGACATGTACCAGTGCGCAGGTGACCGGGTGACGGTGCTCTACGTGCGCACGGGTGGCAAAGGTGCCGAAGAGGTCGGGCCGGGCGAGGTGCGCGAGCGCTACGGCATCGGCCCCGAGCTGGTCCCCGACTTCATCGCCCTGCGCGGCGACCCCTCCGACGGCCTGCCCGGGGCGAGGGGGGTCGGCCCGAAGACCGCGGCCGCGCTGCTGCGCCGCCACGGCTCTCTGGAGGCCGTGCTGGAAAGCGCGATCCGCGAGCCTCGCCCCAAACTCCGCAGCGCCCTGCTCGACGGACGCGAGGACCTGCTCGCCTTCAAGGACATCGCCACGCTGCGCGACGCGGGCCTCGACCCCCCCGCCGACCGCGCGAGCGACTGGGCGGCCGCTGCTGCTGCTGCTCGCGAGCGCGGTATGAACCGCCTCGCCGAGCGGCTATCCGCCCTTGACCAGCAGGACTGACTTCGACCGCGTGCCCGCGGTCCCCCCGACCGGCGTGAAGCTCACCGCGGCTTCTACCTTCACCCTGCCAAGCGCCCTCAGGCGCCTCTTCGCACTGCCCGCCGAAGCGAGCGGAAGGCTGTAGGAGCCTGGCTCCCTCGCCCGCCGCGACCGATTCCTCACCTCTGCTCCCCGCAGAGCGAGCCGGCCGGCTTCCGGCACCGCCACCACCAGGGTCGCGGTACCGCTCTTCCCGTTGCGTCTGACTGCGCGGATATGGAGCGAATTGTTCGGGCTGGTGACGCTGATGGCGTGTTCGGTGCGAGCGGAGAACCCGTTGTTGTCGGTAACGGTCAGGGTGACGGTGTAGTTGCCGGCCTCTCCATACGCGTGGCTGGCCGTGGAGCCGGTTGCCGAGGTGCCGTCGCCGAAGCTCCAGTCGAATGCCGCCACGGTCCCGTCGGGATCCCTGGAGCTGCTTCCGTCGAACTCGACCGACCGGTTCGCCATCGTGGTGGCGGGGTTGGTGAACGCCGATATCGGCAGGCTGTTTCGCTGCTCACAACCGCCGGCGCCGTTGCCCCACTCGGTCTGGGTGTAGTAGGTGCCGCCGTGGATCAGCTGGTTGTAGAGCGAGCCCGGCGCGCCACCGAGAGGTGAGCCGTAATCCTGGGGCTGTCCGATGTGGCACTTGTCGGCGACCTCTTCGAGCGACGAGTCGAACCAGGCGGTTCCCAGCGGGTCGGTGATCGACTCGTCGTACTCATGGCTGAGCGTGTCAATAGTGTCATCGGCCACACTCGAGGCGCCGGCATTGGGATGCTGGCCGCTGCCGCAGCCGGACGGGAATTGGGGCGCGTAGGGAATGTCCGCGTAGATCGTCTCGGTGCCGCTCGCGGCGGTGTCCGCGTGGTACGCGCAGAAGAAGTTGCCGAAACACACTTTGCCGGAGGATTCGAAGCAGGTGTCGATTTCGGGTGGCGTGAATACGAAGTACTCGACCCCGAGCCCCCGCGGCAAGCCGTGGCTCTGGACGAACCCGTTGAGATGACCGGCCAGCTGGGCATCGGTGAGGCACTGGGTGAATCCCGCTTCCACCGGGCAGCCCGGGGCTGGATAGGCGCCTGTGTCATCGAACGCGCCTCCGAACTCCGAGTCATATGCCGCCCTGCCCGAGGCATCGCCGTACTGGGTCAGCACCGAGTTCACGTTGGTCGACAGCCCGCTGTCCGCGGCGACGTCGCTCAGGTACCTGTCGATCAGAGTCTGGTAACCGGCCGGGAACCCGGATTCGGTCGGGTCCCAGAAGATCGAGTACACGGCGCTCGAGTGCATGACCGGCCCGCCGTGATACAGGAGTTCGGACCCCCCGAGCGCACTGAGCCCGGACGGCTTGCCGGTCGCGGATCGCGGTAGGTAGGACGCGGGCCCATGCTTGGTTGCCACAACGACCGCACCGGCGCGAGCACAGAAGACGAGCAGCAGAGCGGCGCATGCGAACCCGACCGTCAACCATGCGAGCGGCGATCCCCCCCGGGCTCGGGGCACGCGATCGACCGGATCGACGCTGGAACGGTAGGCTGAGCCTGCGACGCCGTCGCCATGTGTGAGGGCACCGGATAGACGAGGCGTCTGAGAGCGCCGGAAGGGAGCAACGATGAAGAGGTTCCTCGTAGGATCGGTCGGGGTGCTGATTCTCGTTCTCGCCTTATCAGGAAGCGCCCAGGCCAAATGCGGCATCGGCTGCCTCAATGGCAAGGTCAGGAAGCTCAGCGCCAGCTTGGCGCGAGCAGAGAAGACTATCGCCGCGCAGGGGCAGACTATCGCCGCGCAGGGGCAGACGATCGCCGCGCAGGGCGAAGCGATCGCCGCGCAGGCTCAGACGACGACGAAAGTGAACAGCCTGTACTCGTGCTTGGCCGAGGTGCCGATCACGGAGTACGGCGATCCCCTTGGAGAATTCGGTTACGTCTTCAGGTTTGAAAACGAAGAAAAACACGAACCGGAAGAAGTCGAAACCAGCGCGCTGGACGTCACCTTCGAAGGCGGAGAAGTCGGGGCCTGGTTCCTGATCGACCTCTGCAACACGGCGGAAACCGCCTCGACGCACGCGGCGAGCGGCGTGTTCGCGCCGGCGGCGGGAGCTCAGCACCGCCTGATGCGACCGCGCGTGCGGTGAGCGCTCAGCGGTAATCGGGGTTCGGGAAGTCGAAACGACAACCGGCGTCCCAGGCGGTGCGCTGGTTGCCGTGCGCTGGGATGCCGCCCGCGTCCTTCAGGATCCGCGCCAGGTGGAGCATGTTCCAGGCGGCGAATGTCGTGTTGCGGTTGGTGAAGTCGTTCTCTGGGCCGCCGGAGCCCTCGTCGAGGTATGAGGGGCCGGGCCCGGCCTCGCCGATCCAGCCGGCGTCGGCCTGCGGCGGGACCGTGTAGCCGAGGTGCTGAAGCGAGTAGAGCACGTTCATCGCGCAGTGCTTGACGCCGTCCTCGTTGCCAGTCACAAGGCAACCTCCGACCCGGCCGTAGTAGGCGTACTGCCCGGAGTCGTTGAGCAGGTGGGAATTGCCGTAGAGGCGCTCGACGATCTGCGTCGCCACCGAGGACTTCTCCCCCAGCCAGATCGGCATGCCGAGGACGAGGATGTCCGCCGCCATCACCTTTTCGAAGATCTGCGGCCACTCGTCGCGCTCCCAGCCGTGCTCGGACATATCCGGCCAGACTCCGGTGGCGATCTCGTGGTCGGAGGCGCGGATGCACTCGACCTCGACCCCGTTGCGGCGCATGATCTCCATCGAGATGTCCATCAGCCCCTGGGTGTTGGAGACCTCGGGGCTGCGCTTCAGCGTGCAGTTGATGAAGAACGCCCGCAGGTCGGAGTAGTCGGTCTCGCTGCGCTCACACAGCTCGGCCTGCTTCTCGGTCAGCTCAGTCACGTCATCTCCCCTCTATCGGGTGGCCGGAGGTCATTTCCCGGTTCAGCTGCTTGGCGAGGCGGCGCATCGCTTTGGCGTTGGGACGGCGGACGAATGCGCGGGTCAGCTGCGGCACGAGCCGTTCCAGTCGAGATGCCTCGATCCAAGCCAGCTCGAAGGAAACACCGGTCTGGCCGTCGGGAAGCTGCGCCAGCCGGTAGGTGCCGCGGGTGCGGCGCCTACCATGCGCGCCGACCCCCTCCTCGACGATCCGCCCCGGCTCGGCCTCGACGATCTCGAACTCGGTCCAGTCCTGCGACCCCGGGGTGTTCATCCTTGCCCTCGCGCGGGCGCCGACGCCGCGCGGCGGGCCGAAGAACTCCCAGTCGACGAGCATGTGGTCAAGGAACGGCTCATGATTGGCGAGCACCAGGAGGAACTCATAGACCTCCTTGCTGGGCTTCGGCACGGTGGCCGAGACGGTCACGGGCTTCACGATCTCGACACGCGGTACGCGAGATGGGTGACATCGGGCGCCTGCACGACCCGGATCGGCTCCAGCTCCATGTCGGGACCCGGGACTCCCTCGAAGAGGCGTGTCCCATCGCCGAGCAGGACCGGAACGACGTTGAGCTGCAGCTCGTCGAGCAACCCGGCGGCCAGGTACTGCCGAGCCGTTTCCGCGCCGCCGCCCAGCGCCACGTCCTTCCCGCCGGCCGCCTCCCTGGCCTGCTCGAGCGCCGACTCGATGCCATCGGTGACGAAGGTGAAGCGCGTGCCGCCCTGCTTCTCCAGCGGCTCGCGTTCGTGGTGGGTGAGCACGAAGACCGGTGTGTGGAACGGAGGGTCGTCTCCCCACCAGCCATCCCATGGGTCCTCCCCCCAGGGCCCGGGCCCGCCGCCGAACATGTTGCGGCCCATCACGGTCGCGCCGATGTTGTCGAGCGTCTCTTCGACGACCTCGGTACTGGCGTTGACCTCGCCACCTTCCCGCCCATGCGGCTCGCGCCAGACCGCAAGCTTGAAGGCCCACTCGTGGAGCTGCATGCCCCCTTCGCCCAACGGGTGCTCCTCGCTCGGGTTCGGCCCGGCGACGAAGCCGTCCACCGAGATCGAAACCTGGAACCTGAGCTTCGTCATCGGCCCCGGTAGGGGGCGCCGACGGCCTTTGCCCAGGCCTCGTCGACGTGCAGGTTCCCCTTCGCGTCGGTATCGACGATCACCACGGTCGCGGGCCGGCGGTTGCCGTTGTGGGGGTCGATCGTGACCGACCCGGTCCAGCCCTTCCAGCCCTTGACGCCGTCGAGGACGTCGCTGAGCTTCTTCGCGCCCGTCCCGCCCGCCCGCTCGATGCCGTAGGCGAGGAAGTTCAGAGAGTCGTAGGTGTACGGGCTCCAGGTGCCGGGGTTCTGGCCGAACTTGGCGCGGTACGCGCCGACGTTTGCCGCCGCGCCGGAGAAGTCTTCAGGCGCCGGCACGCCAACCACCGGGCAGGCCCGCGCCGCCGCGACGCCGGCGGTTTCGACGAAGCCCGTGTCGTATGAGGCGTAGTCGGCGATGCACTGCGACTTGACGTTGCCTTCGTGCATCTCCTTGGCGATCAGGCCACCCTCGGGGAAGTAGACCGCGGCGTAGATGACATCCGGCTTTGCGGCCGCGAGCTTGTCCACCACACCGGTGTAGCTCTTCTTGCCGGGCTGCACCTTTGCGTAGGCGGTGAGGGTGACGCCGGCCTCTTCGAGCGATTCCCTCAGCGCCCTCGAGACCGAGACGGTGTAGTTCTGGGTCGGGTCGTAGGCGATCGCGACGGTCTTGGCGCCGAGCCAACCGGTCAGCGCCTGCGAGGCGACCGGCGCGATCTGATAGGTCATCGGCTGCAGGGTGAAACCAAGGCCGTTGGTCGAGTTGTCCGAGGTCAGCCTGATCGGCACCAGACCGGCGTCGCGGTAGAGCGGCAGGGTTTCGACGCCGACGCCGGAGTTGTAGGGGCCGACGATGCCGTCGAGCCCTTCGGCGATCGCCGCCTTCGCGGCCTTCACGCCGGTCGCAGGATCGGCGGCGTCGTCGATCGGGATGACTTCGACCTGCTTGCCGAGGATCCCACCGCGCGCGTTCAGCTGCGTCGCCGCCAGCTGCGCCCCCTTCAACATTCCCCTGCCGAGGCTCGCCTGTTCGCCGGAGAGTGGGGCCTCGAGCCCGGCCCGAAACGCGTTCGAGGCGGTGCCGTTGGAACCGGAGCTTCCGCAACCCGCCGCGACGAGGACGAGAGCGGTGAAGCCAAGCGCTGCTGCGAGCCAGGTCTTGCTTTGCACCGGTGGCTGATCCTATCGGCGTTAGCCGGCCGCGAACGGCATTGCGCAAAATGACCCGAATTCAGACCGAGACCGTGACCGGGAACGTCGCCAGCCAGATGGCGGTGCAGGCGAAGAGGAGGTAGCCGAACACCAGCAGCGCGACGCGCTGTTTGGGCATGGTCAGCTTGGTGCTGATCCCGGCGAAGAACAGCGCGGCGGCGAAGAGCACGACCGCGAGCACGTAGTTGTCGGAGCGCTGGTTCGACTGGTGCGCTTCGACGGTGGCCTGTTCGGCATCGGCGAGCAAACGACGCGATTCGGCGTTCCTGGCGAGCTTGTACTGGGGCATCGCGAACGGCGTCGGCGGGGCGCTCGGGTTTTTCAGCGGATGCGTTGCGATCCAGGCCCGCACGGCGGGCTTGAACTCGTTGCGGAACCGGTCGGCGTAGAACCTCGTGAGTCGCCTGTCCTTCGCCGCGTAGGCGTTGACCCACTGGGTGAAGGTGAGGACGTCGACCTGGGTCTCCTGCCCCGCCTCGTCCGAGGCACGGGTCGACTCGACCCGTGCTGCGTTTGCCCTGCTGAAGTCGATCGCCTGCACGCCGCTCCAGCGCGACGACTGGTAGGAGCTCCAGGCGGTGGCGACCGCCGCGATCGCAAGCAGGACCGTCGCGAGCAGCTCCATGTGTGGGTGCAGGCGGACAAGCCCCCGGCCGGGCGAGGCGGTTTGACCTGCCGCAGGTTCGCTCGCCGACACCGGCGGGAGGGTACAACGCCGCTCCCGCCCATCGACCGTGGGTGGAGGACAGGCTGGACATAGCCTCGTCTTTGGGCGAAGCTTGGCGAGATGAGGTTCGACATCAGCTGGCAGGAGCATCGGGAGCGCAAGAAGGCGACAGTTGAAGCCGAGACGAGCGACGCGGCGGTGAGAATGCTCGCTGCGGAGCGCGAGCATTCCCCGGGCATCACCTACGAGGTGGAGCCCGAGGACGACCTCGGCTACATGGAGCGGATCACACTCGAAAATGAGGGGTAGGCGAGCTCAGCCGCCGAGCCCGCCCAGAACCGCAAACGGATTTGGTGGGCGCTCGGCCCAGGCGACCTTGCCGCTGCCCTCCGCGGTGACCTCGCTGCCACCCGGGGCCTCGCCTTCGATCCTCGCCGCCAGCGCCTTCGCTTCGTCCTCGTCGCCGGCGCCGACGACCAGGTAGCGCCAGCGACGCACGGCAGGCAGACCCTCGGCACGGAGCTTCTCTGCGAATCGCGCCGCCTCCCGGTGGGTGGGAAGATCGACGCGCACCTCGAATTCGGGCTCGCCTGTCTCCGCCAGCGCCTGGCGCTCGGCGGCAACCCGAGCCCGGTGCTCGGCCTGCTCGACGGCGTCAGGCTCGGGAAGGGGCGCGTCGGGATCCTGCCAATCCAGCGCCTCGGGGTGCCAACGCGTCAACTCGGCGTCGACTGCCCACCCATGCCGGTCGGCCAGGGAGGCGATCAGGTCGCGTGCCTTCTCGGCCTGAGCGCGGGTTCCGGCGTAGACGAAGACGCGATCGTCGTCGCGAGAGACGACCAGGCGATCGTGAAAGGCGTCGCTGAGGTCGTGCTCCAGCTCGCGCGCGTCAAACCGCTCCAGCAGGGACGCTGCGTGCCTGGAGTCGTGGATGTCGACCTGCAGCCGCCAGTCGTCACTCGCGGGGCCGACCGGCGAAGAGTCCATCGAGGCAGTCTATGTCCCTTCGGGATCGAGACCGAGGGACCGGCGTGCCGATGAGATCGGCGACCCCCCCAGGACTACACCGGGCCTGATGGATTCCTCGCTCCGACGAACTCCCTGATCGCCTTCGTCAAGGCGGCCGGTTGGTCCCACGGGACCAGCGTGTGGCTGTCCGCGACCTCGACGAAGCGACTGTGGGGAAAGTCCTCGGCGAGACGGCGGCCGTAGCGGATCGGCATCAGCCGGTCTTCCGCCGCCCAGGCGATCAACACCGGCTTCTCGAAGGAGCGCAGCGCCGGTGTCGCGGCCAGCATGTCCTTGCGTCCCTTCATCGCGGCGCCGGCGTACTTGCGCAGGTCGCGCTGGATCTCGCGCCGTCCAAACGGGATGAGCCAATCGCGCAGCATCTCGTCGGGAACGCCGCGCTTCGAGAGGCGTCCGTAGACGATCGGGAGGCGGCGAAGCCAAGGCCGCAGCAGCGTCTGACGCATGATCGCCATCCCGCCCGGGAGCTTGGCGGACAGCCAGACCATCCGGCCGGGCAGGCCAGGCGGATAGTTCTCGTAGGCCTCGCAGGAGACCAGCCCGAGCCCTCCAACGCGATCGAGGAGCCCCTCGGCGACCATCGTCTGCGCGCAGGACCAGTCGTTGAAGCAGAGCGTCACGTCGCGCAGGTCGAGGCGCTCAAGGAACTCAGCGACGATCCTGCCCATCCCCCGCAGCGAGAGGTCGGCGTCGGGCCGCATCGGCTCGGGATGCGCTCCGAGGGGGAGGGTCGGCCGGATGCAGCGATGATCGTCGGCGAGATCGGCGACGACGTCCCGCCAGATCTCGCCGTCCATCACCAAGCCGTGGATCAATACGACCACGGGTCCCTCGCCGCCACTGTCGCGGTACTCGATCGCGCCTGCCGAAAGCTCAATCTTCTCCATCTGACACCCCGTATCCTTCTTGATAGATCGCTCTAGTGTGCGGCAATCTAGCATTGAGTCCTCGGACGTGCGGCTTGGAAAGGAAAAGGATGGGTAGCGACACCAAGGATCGAATCCTGGAGACGAGCGGGGAGCTGTTTCGCCGCCAGGGCTACATGGGAACCGGGGTCAAGCAGATCGTCGAGGAAGCGGGAGCGCCGTTCGGCTCGCTCTACCACTTCTTCCCCGGCGGCAAGGAGGAGCTGGGCGCCGAGACGATCCGCCGCTCGGGGGCGCTCTACGGGCTGCTCTTCGTCAAGTTCGTCGGCCCCGACGTCGACCTGCTCACAGGCGTTCGCGACTTCTTCGCCGGCGCCGCGCAGACCCTACGCGAAACCGATTACGCCGATGCCTGTCCGATCGCGACGGTTGCTCTGGAGGTGTCGAGCACCAACGAGGAGCTGCGCCAGGCGTGCGCAGATGTCTTCGACGTCTGGATCGAGGGCGGCACCGAGCGCTTCGTCGCCGCGGGCATCCCGCGCAAACGCGCTCGCCGGCTCGTGATCCAGATGCTGGCCGGCCTGGAGGGAGCATTCGTGCTGAGCCGGGCATTGCGGAGCACGGAACCGGTGGCGGCCGCCGGAGAGGCTGCCGTGGCAATGATTCGCGCTGCCCTATGACCCACCGCCGCGGAGTATGTCTCTCGCGGACTCGCTACCGGTCTGCCTGCATACGCTGCTCTGACTACCCCAGCTCCTGCACCAGGTCGGTGACGTACTCGGGGCACTCGATGTTTGGCGCGAACCGGCGATCTGGCTGGGGATCGTCGGCAACGAGCCTCAGGCCAACCACTCCTGCCCAGACGGGAAGCTCGTAGTCGGCGTCGTCATCGACCGGGGGGCCGCTTCTGACCTTCGCCGAGGCCTCCTCCAATGGAATCCGAAGGACCGTGGTGGCGCGAAGCTCCCTGTCGGTCGGGGGCCGGACATCGTCCCAGCGCCCCGGCACCAGCTTCTCGACCAGCGCCTCCAGCGCGCGGCGCTTCTCCTCGAGGCTCTCGATCTCCTGGCCGGGGCCGAAGAGCATCACCGAGCGGTAGTTCGCCGAGTGGTGCATCGCCGCGCGGGCGAGGACCAGGCCGTCGAGCAGGGTCGCGGTGAGGCAAACCTCCGAGCGGCGAGCCGCACGCATCGTGCGGCTCGCGGCCGAGCCGTGGACGTAGACCTGCCCACCAACCCGCGCGTGAAGCGTCGGGGTCACCACCGGGGACCCGTTCTCGTCGGTCACGCCGAGATGACAGACAAGGGCCTCGTCGAGGATCCCCTCGACGGCCTCCCGATCATGGGAGCCTCGCTGGGGCTTCCGGCGCAGTTTCGTTCGCGGTGTCTTTTGCATTTGTTACAGTACAGAATTGATGTCTGCGGTGAAACAGTATCGAATCTCCGGCAAGGGCGCCAAGGAGATCGCCGCCAGCGTCGAGCGGGGGATCGAGGATGGCTCGCTCAGACCCGGCGATCCGCTGCCGCCGGTTCGCCGGCTTGCGGCCCAGCTCCAGGTCAGCCCCACGACGGTCGCCGCCTCATTCGCCGAGCTCCGCTCCCGGGGGCTCGTGGTGACCCGAGAGCGGAGCCGCTCCTATGTCAGCTGGCGCCCGCCAGTCGCGGGGGCGTGGCTTGACTCGGCGGTCCCGGCCGGCGCATGCGACCTGGCGAGCGGCAACCCCGACCCCGGCCTGCTTCCAAACCTGAAGCCGTTCCTGCGCCGGATGGAGCCCCCCCACCAGCTCTACGGCGGCGCGCCGGTCGATCCAGAGCTGCTGGCGCTGGCCGAGGAGGAGTTTGCCGGAGCAGGGATCGGCTCTGAGGAGATCACCGTCGTCAGCGGAGCGCTCGATGGGATCGAGCGGGCGCTGCAAGCGCACCTTCGACCCGGCGACGTCGTCGCGGTCGAAGACCCCGGCTACGCCGGGCTCTTCGACCTCCTGCGAGCCCTGGGGCTCGCGCTTCGGCCGATCCCAATCGATGCGAGGGGAATGATTCCCGCCGCGCTGGGCGTGGCTCTCGACGAGGGCGCCGTCGCGGTCGTCGTCAACCCGCGCGGCCAGAATCCGACCGGAGCATCGCTCGACGACGCGCGGGCAGAGGAGCTGCGCCGCGTCCTGGACAGTGCGCCCAATGCGCTGGTCCTGGAGGACGATCACCTCGGGCCGATCGCCGGCCCGCCAAGGCTGACACTGACAGGGGGCAGGAGCAGGTGGGCGGCGGCGCTTTCACTCGCCAAGTCCCTTGGCCCCGACATCCGCCTCGCCCTCCTTGCCGGCGACGCCGAGACGATCAGCCGGGTGCGCGGTAGACAGGCGATCGGCCCTCACTGGGTCAGCCATCTGCTCCAACGATTGGTCGCGATGCTGTGGTCGGACACCGATGTCGACGCTGCCCTCGAGCGAGCCGCCGAGGTATACGGCGAACGCCGGGATCGCTTTGTGGAAGCGCTGGCCGACCGTGGCATCGAGGCCACCGGCGGGGCCGGCATCACCGTGTGGATTCCAGTGCCGGAGGAAGCGCCCGTCGTGCAGTCGCTGCTTGAACGAGGCTGGGCCGTCTCCCCGGGAGCTCCCTACCGGCTGCAGAGCGAGCGCGCTATCCGGGTCACGATCAGCACCCTCAAGGAGCGCGAGGCAGCCAAACTCGCCGAGGCAATCGAGGAGTCGTTTCGCCCAGCGCGTCGCACCCGGATGGCCTGAGGCCAAGGATCTGGGCATCCAGCGCGAGAACCGCGGCGCGGCGGGAGAGCGCCCAGGCGCTCCGGGCTAGTGGTGGCGGTGGCGCTTGCAGCCGTTGGCGACCACCGGTTCCAATTCGGCGACCTTGCCGTTCTGGGCGGTGAAGCGGGCCAGGGCATGACGCTTGGCGTGGCCGCCGCAGAGGTTTTCGGAGTTGACGATCAGCCCCTTCTTGCCTCCGAACATGTGCAGGGTGAACCTGGACACGGGGGCATCGGGGACGACTTCAAAGGTGTTGCGGATGCCGTCTTCTCGGCCGGTGTCGACTTTTCCTTTCAGCAGCACCTCGATCTGGCCGTTCAAATCGGCAACCAGGGCCGGCAGTTGGTAGCCGAAGCCGGTGGCGAGGTAGACGGGGCCTTCCAGCGGGTGGTCGAGGAGTGGGCTGACCGCCTCGGCGTTGC
This sequence comes from uncultured Solirubrobacterales bacterium, assembly GCA_963838035.1. Lineage (GTDB taxonomy): Bacteria > Actinomycetota > Thermoleophilia > Solirubrobacterales > 70-9 > CAVVNN01. Next base: position 59,235 of record CAWIPM010000001.1, on the reverse strand, counting down.
CGTAGATCGAGGCGGCCGGGCAGGTGTGGGAGGCCAGCTCGGGACGGCCGCAGGTCTTCTGGATGTGGCCCTGTTCGAGCTGGGCGCTGCGGGGCAGGGTGACCTGGGCGGCGGCGATGTTGGCCTGCTGGGGAACCGAAACTCGGCAGTGGCGGAGCTTGCCGTGGCGGCGGCAGCGGAACTTCTTTACGCCTGGCGCGGGCATGGTTAGCGTCGCGGTCAGAGAGGGGAATTGACTGCGCTTTGCGCCGCCAGCCAGCTTCAGGGAGAGGTGAGGCGTGAAGCCGAGGCTCTGGCAGCCACCGACCTGGAAGCGCTGGGCGAGGGGGGCGACTTCGCCGATGAGCGAGGTGGCGGTGCCCGTGAAGCCGAGTTCTTCGCAGTCGGTCGGGTTGAGGGTGAAGTTCGGCCGATCCATCTTCAGAGTGACGCTACGCACGTCGAGCGGGATGCCCTGAAGGATGTGGGGGATCGGGTCGGAGATGGCGGTGATCTGTGCCGTTTCCCGGTTGACCTGGAGAGCGGTTCGGACGACCACGGTGCCGAGGTCGAAGGGGCCGGCGACCGCCGGGGTGATGATCGCCAGGGACAGGGGGGCGCCTTTGTAGGGTCCGGCGAGGTAGGCGTGGCCGGAGACGTTCACCGGGGTTGGCCCGGCGCCGGCGGCGACGTCGACCGTGCCGACTTCAGAGGCCGCCGGGCAGGAGGGTGAGCTCTTCTCTTCGGTTCCCGTCTTGGCTTCGGCCGCGGCGATCGCCGCCTCGGGACAGTAGGCAACGCCCGCCAGCCTGCCCACCAGGCCCGGCGGCAGAGTGGTTTCGACGCCGGTCACTTCCTGGCTGCCGTCGTCGCGCACCAGTTTCAGCGCGAAGGGTGAGTAGATGCCCGCCTGCGTGGTTTCGGTGCCGGCGTGAAAGCGCGGCGCGTCGGGCAGGTCGCCTTCGCTGTAGGCGCATTCGCCGCCGGTCGGGCCGCTGGTCGTTTCGAATTCCGCGCTCGGCGTCGCCGGGGGGCCCGATTCGGGTGCCGAGAAGGGGGTCAGTTCGCTGGTCGTTTCATAGGCGCCGCAGACCGCCGGCGTGCGCAGGGCACCTCGGGCTCCGCCGAAGATATTCAGCTTCAGGTCTTCGAAGGGCAGCTGGGGGTTTTCGAGGAACCGGGCCGTGATCTGGCCGGTCTGCGGGTCGGTTTCGAATTCCCCAGCCAGCTTGATCTTCACGCCCTGGCCTTCCACCACGATGTAGCCGGCGAGCAGCGAGCCGGAGGGGTTCTGGTACGGGGTCGCGAGATAGAGGAACCCGTCGAGCGGTTCGATCAACAGCGGCGTCTTCACTTCGACCGAGCCGAGCTTCGACGCGTCGGGGCAGGCCTCCGGCGCTTCGCTGTGGAGCGCCACCTGGGCTTCCCCACATCCCACCAGACCATCGCCCGACGATGGGTTGAGTGACAGGCCCTTCGGCAGCTTGACCACGGCTGTCTTCAACTCCGGAGTCGAGACCCCTTCGGGATTCAGATTCTGCGGAATGTGAAGATTGAATTCGAGCCCCGAAGGGGCATCGGCGAGATCGGTCGTAGGCCGTGATTCGATCATCGCCGGGAAGCTGAGGTTGTTGCATCCGTCGACCGGGGGAATTTCGACTCCCGCTCTCGCGTATTCGCCTGGAACCTGCCAGGAGTCGTAGAGCCCTCCGATCTCGAGTGGATTGCCGGAGCATTCCGTCGGCATGGTGAGGAACGGGGTCGGGGGGACTTCCGCTGGGCCACCCGGAGCGCCTTCTTCTTCACACAGTCGTTCGAGTTCTTCAGGCGACACAAAGTGGACGCGCTCTATACAGGGTCCCTTACCGCGGATCGCATCGTGCGCTTCGTCCGCGGGCACGCCCCACAGGTTCAAGCGCACCATCGGGACATCGGCCTGAGGAGCAACGCTGGTTGCCGTGACACCGTAATCTGAGGCCGTCCGGACACCGGTGGTAATCATGACCAGGGGCAGGTTGAGCGCGGTGCTGCCGAGCTGCCCCGGATAGCTGCCTGCAGGCTGCAGATTGTAGACAGGTTCTACAAGACCCCCTTCCGGGTTGCCTTCCAGGCGCACCACCATGCTGCCAACGGTATCTTCGTTACGCGAGCATTCCTCGGTGAAGTAATCCGCCAATGAACACCGCGGCACCCCCTGGGGATTTGCCAGCAGGCCCGGTGGGAGCTCAGACGTGACGTTCTTCGGGTCGCGGACCGTGAGGTCCGAATTGTACGTTTCCCCCGGGTCCGCCACGGTAGCGAAGTTGAATTCGGTGATGTACTGAAATGGGTGCCCGCCGGCCTGGGTATAGGGATTTGCTTTCGAAAAATCGTCAACCGACGAGTTGAAATGGAGGATGCCAAATGGAGGATGGGGGCTGGCGACATTGGTGACGCTGGCTTCCGTTGGCGGCGGGCCCCCACCAGACACCTTGGCGACGTTCGTGAGTGGACCTTCCACTCCTTCTGGGACGGACACGCGTAGCAGCATGACCAGCTTTTCGCCGGGTTTCACTCCATGGATTCCGAAACCTTCGAGGGGACCTGGAAACTTGCATTCCAACGGCGTAGGACAAAGAAATTCGTGCAGGTCCGAGCCGTTGTCGGTCCCCAGTTCCGTATCGAAGAACTGCACCCCGGTGGCGGTGAGTCCTTCTGGCAGAACATCTTCAATCGTGACTTCGCCGGCCGTGTCCCCGTCGCCGACATTTTCCAATTCCACCGCGTAGATCCCGGGATATTTGGTCCCGTTGAAGAAATAGTCCGCGTTGGTGAACGACAGCTTCCAGGCGGGAGATAGCGCCGCAGCCTGACCCGCGAACAGCAGCAGTGCTGCCATCGCGACGGTGGCGATCACGACAAGCGCCCTCAGGCGGCGACCGCCAGGCCCAAGTCGACCCACTGACTGAACCGGGACTCTTCCCTTGCCCTGACGCATCACCGGCCGCCTCCCCGCTTGCGGTTGGCTCTCTTATGCTTCTTGTGGTGGTGATGGTGGTGATGGCCTCGCCGCGAATTCGGCACGCATCGCACCTGCCCGTGTTTCTTCACCCTGTGACGCCCCTGGGCGCATTCCACCTTTGTTGCGCCGTTCCCGCCGCTGACGTTGACTTCCGAAGTGAAGTTCGGCACGCCGGGTGCCGCTGTCGGCGCGGGACGGCATGCTTCCGGACTTCCGCAGGAGGCCGGAGGCGGCGCGTAGCGAAAGCCGCCGTCGACCCGCGCGTCGTAGATATCACCGACGCCGTCTCTGTCTCCAGGCGTCTGTCCTCGCTGCGTCTCGAAGGTGATGTCGCGACCGGAAGCACTGATCACTCCGGTTTCGCCCCCGACCCCACGCGGGTCGACGCCATCCGATACAAGGCTGATGCAGCCGCCCGCTTCAGTGCAGGTCCCGTGGCCCTGTTCCTCCCACTCATAGAGATCGAACGCTTCGTTCGTGTCGTGGGAGACGAGCGGTGCGGCGGTCGAAAATATCACGATCGATCCATCTGCACTCATCGTGCGGTTAACGTCTTCCGCCAGGCGGTTTGCATCCCCGATGCCACCCGATCCAACAAGAACTTCATTCGGGTACCGACTATCATTTCCATTCGCGTCATTCCCTCGCCGCCCGAACGAGACTCTCAGCAGGGTGCCGGTCTGATAGTCGTACCGGAAGACATCACTTTGGTGATCGGTGTCGTCGGCGGTAAGTTGACCGCTGCTGGAAAACACCATGAATGCCCCATCCCGGGTAAGTGCCAGGTGCGACGGGACCCCACTACCGCATTTTTCACCTTCTCCGACAGTTGAAGGGGAGCACAGCCGCGTTACGAATTTCGTGACACCGGTGCTGACGTCGTACACATAGAAGTTATCGGCGCCGGCAGCGGCCGACTCTCCGGCGGAATTCGGGCTGGTCGTAAGAACCCCCGTCGCCACGAAGGCGATGTGTGACCCATCGGCAGACATGCGCACGCCGCCCTCGACCCCGGCGCCAGAGCCAGGAGTCGGATGATCGGGGTTTGCTTCTCCCACAGTGGCCTGAGTGAGATTCGTGACTTCTCCGTGTTCGAGGTCGGCTACGTACACATCCGCAGATGTATCCGTGTCTGAGTCAATCAGTGGCTGGCTCGTGGCGAACACCGCCCGGTGTCCGTCTTCGGACATACCAGCGAATACCGGGGTGGATACCACTCCCGTAGCGCACGGCGAGCTGCCGCTGCACTGCGCGGGCCGCACCGCGTTGAGTTGATGGCTGACACTCTGCCCGAGACTTACACCTTCTCCTTCGTAATGAGTGAACAGAGCAATCGGATTGGGCGTGCCTGGGCCGCAGTGATCCGCGGCCGGTTCGTTGACAACCGGGCCGGAGTACACGATCGTCGCGCCATCGGTGGACGTCGACCGTGCATATTCGTTGTCCCGAGCACCACTGGTATCGAGATTTAGACTGCAGAGGTTCGAGGAAAAGCCCGGGACGAACGTCGACATATCCAGGGGCACCTCGGCGACGAGCTGCATACTCGGATTCGCTCCCCCTATGTCTGAGAATTCATAGATACGGTCGCTCTGCGGGACGAGCCCTCCGTGCCAGTAGCCGTCCGGCCGGGGGTCTTCCGCCCCTGGCAGCAGCCTCGCGTTCGTGACAAAGAACACATGGGACATATCGTCAGAACGATAGTGCGGGTCCATCGCCAAGGTCTCGTAATAGGGGCGCGCTTCTCCTTCCAGCAATTCGTACCGGGGCGACGCCTGCGCGATGAAGTTGCCGTTTGCGAAGCCCTCGGACAGATAACCATTCGTCGATTCGAAGAACTGCTGGAGGTGATCCACAGCCGGCGACTCCATGTAGAGCCAGCGATCTAGTTCGGGGGAGAACGCATCTTCCACCGGCGTCATCGATGGTTCGGTGCCGGGCGGTCCGACACGCTTTATGACCGGCATCGTCGTCCAGCCACCTTCAGTTCTCTGCGCGAGATAGAGCCCTGTGAATTCATTCGCTTCCAGGCCCGCGAATGCCCCGCCCGATAGATAGAGCACCCGTTCCCCGCTCGGAGCAAGGGACCACGCCGCGAATGCCTCGCCACCTTCCTTGGTCGGTTCGGTCACCTGCTCGTACGCACGACAGTCGGCCAGGGCCAGAGAATTGTTCTGTTCCCGCAGAGTGCTATTCGGTTCGCCGTGGTGGCTTCCATTCGCGCAGTCTTCGGCGCTGAATTCTTCCGCCGCCGACAGTTCGGTAGTGACAACCTGGTCAGGAGTTTTCAGCACACCCCCTTCGGTGTACCCGTTTTCGGATTCAAGCTGATAGTGGTAGAGCGTATTCGGCGTAAGGTGAGTGAACTCCGCGGTCACAGTTTCAAATTCGTTGCTGATCGGTAGGACGCCTTCCGCTGTTCCTTCTCCGTATCCGGTGGTCTTGCCGATTATGATTCTGTACTCGCCCGCAGAGCCGTTCGGGTTGAGTTCGGCCTGAATCTGAAGTCGTTCCGGTCCCACGGTCATCGTAGTGAGACCCCGAACCGATACGGCCGGCAGCGTTTCAAAGCTTTCGGCCGGCCCAAAGACTGTCGATCCGCCTTCGTAGCTGCTTTCCGCCACCACTCGAAAGCGGTATTTGGTTTCCAGATCCAGCCCTGAGATCGAGGCTTGCGCGGGGTAGTTGCGCTCGATCAGCCCCAGCGGTACGTCGCCGGTCGTTTGCGTCGCTGTGCTCGCAAAGCCTTCGCTCTCGAAGTGCGCCTCATCCACGTATTCGAAATGGTATGAGGTGTTGAACTCCCGAGGATTCACCAATGCCCGAATCGTGGCCGTCTTGGTTTGGACGTCGGTAGCTCGCTCCTTGCTCACCACGGGCGGTCCGGGTGCCGGAAGCGGGATGACGGCGATGTGGGCTTCTTCGGGTAGGAGCGAAGTCGCGTAAAGGCTGCCCGCGCCGTCTCCAACCGTGATCCCGCTGGGATTTCCGTTCACGAGCTTGTAGCTGCCTTCGGATTCGTTTTCCTTGCTCTGCACCTGTTCCGAGGAGATTTCGGCGATCACCCCGCCGGCAGGGGAGTAGACGATGAAGCCGGCGTTGACGAAGAAGGGCTGATGATCGCCGGACGGAGGACTTGGGGCTCCGATTTCCTTGAATTCGCTGACGAAGACGTTCCCTTCGGAGTCCAATGCGACATCTCTGGGTTCCCCGCCGGCATCGTAGTTATGGAGGACTTCGCTGGAGGGACCCAGTTTGACCAGTTCGTAACCGGCACCTTCCACCAGAGTTGAGACCGTCGCGCCAGAGGCTTCCATCTGCGGAACGTTTCGCTCGCCCAGCGAGCCGCGGAAACTCACCCTCACCTGGCCGCCGGTCGTTTCCACCTTGACATTTCCGGTCCCGATCGTCGAGAGCTGTTCGAGGGCTTCCGCGATCGGATGGTGCCCGTAATAATCTTGTGCGCTCGACGGGATGGCTTCGGTGGTGTGACCTTCGAAGGTGAGCGTATAGCTGCCCGCGGTGGGGAGAACGAGCTGTGTCTCGTCGATACTCGTGTTGTTCGCGTAGACATTGCTTTCGGAATCGACGGCCAGCGACCCGATGAATTGGGCGTTGGGCATCGCGACAGAGCTTTTGTAGGTCCCGTTTGGTTCGAACTCCTGCACGCGGCGGTAATCGCCGACGTAGACGGTGCCGTCGGGGCCAACGGCGATGGCGTTGGGTCCAGTGTTCCAACTCTGCCAGGCACTGCCTTCCGGTGGGTGCACGGTCGATTCGTAGAAGTGGGCCGGACCGGTGCCACCGACCCCGATCCCACAGGTATCGCCTTCAGCGATGTATTCGGGGGTGCAGACGTCGCCCGGATGGTGCGGCCCCTTGTCGATTTCTCCGCCGAACATGAGGAGGAATTCGCCTTCTGGCCCATACTTCTCGACCCGGAAATCCCGCTGATCGACCACGTAGACATCCCCATAGGATTCGGATGCCGGATCGTTGTCAACCGCGATCTCCTGGCTCCCGTTGAATTGCCCGGGCCGAGACCCTCCGAAGCCGCTTCCTGACTGCACCGCGTTTTCTTCAGCGCTTGGGCGTCCGCAGACGGTGGTGCATGTCTCGACGACGCCGCCACCTTCGACCGCAGTGCTGACCGTTACTGCCGAGGACGGGCTGCCGCCGCTGAGACCAACTCCCGCAGCCGCGAGCTTGCGAACATTCGTATCGGCGAAACGGCTCTTGAATTCGATGAGATACGGATTGCCCCCTGTTTCGCTGCCGGGGCCGCCCGAGACGGTTACATTGCCCGCGCCGACGTTGGCCAATCCGGCGAGCGCACTTTCGACCGCCCCCGCCGATGCGTTGTAGGGGATCGAGGCGGTCGTTTCCGTCGTCGAACCCGGATTCGGGCTGATGAAGGATAGGGTGAACTGGCCGGCGGTCGCCCGGACGGTGACCGCCTGCTGCTCGTTCGTAGGGGTATTGCCGGGCCCGGCGGCGCTGGTGACAGTGGCCGCGCTCGTCGACAAGATGGCCGCGTTTGAAAGGACCAGTTCTGAGGATTTGATTTCTTTGACCCTGGTGTCGGCGGGTATCCCGGGGCCCGTGACGATTTTCCCACCGGCGCCGCCACTTGAGAACGAGCCGCTTGTCGTGGAGAACTGGGTGATGGTGTTCGAACCTGAGGTGATGTTTCCGGTACCGCTTGCCGCGCCGGGGACAATGCCCCAGCCGAAGGCTCGCACGAACGCTCCGGCCGGAGTGAACTGATTAACCCGCATCCCCGAGTTGGAGTCCATTACGTATATGTCCCCTCCTTCCTTTTCGCTGACCGCGACTCCCTGTGCGGAGCCGAGGGATCCCGGATCCGCATCGAACGGATAGGACAGGTGCAAACCGATCCTTTCGGTGGCCGAGGCAGCGGAAGCGAGGAGAAGCAGTGATCCAACCGCAGCAGCAAGCCCGAGGGCGAAACGCAGTGGTACCCGTGTGGCTACGAGGCGCGACAGGCGACCGGCCCGGACAAGCCGGCCTGTGGGGATGTCTGTGGCAGCGCAGCCCGGACGGGCCGCGGACTCACTGTGCGTCATGCTCGTCCCTCGTCTCCGTTGCGGTGCGCGTGCGGGAATGTGGATTGGGTCGCCGTCGCTCCCCGCTCAACCCGAAGGAGGAGGGCGTCGGCGGCGCCGAGGCCGGGGTCGGGGGTCGGGTGACTCGGCGTAAGGTGAAGAGCAGCTGCGGGCTGCGGCTGACCGAGAAAGTTGGTCGGGAGGAAGGGGGCCGAAGGGCGACCGGGTTTCGCGCGCGGCTGAGAGCGCGGCCTGCAGTGGTGTCCCGTTTCACCCCGAAACCTCTCTTCCCGTGGCCCCTCCCGGGGGCCTCCCTGTTGATTCCCTGCTGATGCTTCCCTGTCCGCCCCAGGAGCGGTTCCGCCAAAAGAACAGCGACGTACTCGATTCGTGGCCGACTGTACACGAGAGCGGCTATGGCTGTCAAGAAAGCGTTGGTTTCTGAAGTGGGCGGAACCTGCAGAAGCGCCGGACACGGCTCTGGCAAGCCGAATGCGCCCAGGTGCGGGGCGTTAACCCGATCGACCCCAAAGCGCCCGGGGAAGCCGGAAGCCCTGCACTCGCGATGCTCAACTACGGGGCGGGTTGGCGCAGGGCGCCAGGTCCCGAGGTCAACAATGCTCCTTGCCGGAGGGCTGCCGGCAACGCTGATCATCCGTACTTTTCCACGGATTTGAGACCGTTTCTACGGTGTGCGAACGGGTCGTGCGAAGTTAGTCTGCCAGTGACATACCACTCGGTCAGACGATGGCCCGAATGAAAAGGAGGCCTGATTTCAATGCTATGGATCGGGTTTGGTGCCGTCATCTACATCGTGCTCTTCTTCTGGCTCGGCATTGCCACGCTTCGCAATGGCCACGGCTGGCTCTTCTTCTTTGGCATCTTCTTCCCCCTGTTCTGGATATTCGGCGCGTTCTCCCGGCCCCCGGCCAGTTCGCAGGGCGCCGTCTGAACAGGCTGCCGCGCCGACCTCCCCCCCGACGGCAGCGGGCCCGGGTTGCAACCCGGGCCATCTGACAGTCGGCCATTGCCGTGGCAACATGCTTCGACCCTCAGCAGAAATGCCCGTGAGGTGACCGCGCCGAGACGTCAGAATCGCGCCGATGGCTGAGGGGGACCAGGCGCCGGACGTTTACACACCCATCCCGCCCGGGGCGGAACCGAAAACGCCTGGCGCGCTGGACTTCGGCACCGGAGGGCGCTCGCGGTTGGCGTCCCTACTGCGGCTCATCCGCGCACACCCCGAGCGGCTGCCCGAGTATATGGTGCTCTTCGCCACCCACCAGCAGGCCCCCTCGGTACGCGAATGGGCAGCGGGGCACCCCGAGGACCCAGGCTCTCCGGAGCACGACAGGCTGCTGCGCGAGATGCGACATGACCTGCTGGCGTTCTCGCGAATCAACGGCGCACTCTCGGGAACCCCTTTCTTCATCGCACTCGTCCCGGCCTACGTATCGGTCCTTCGCGAGCAGGCGAGAATGGCGCTGCGGATCGGCGCCCTCCATGGACGCGACCCCGGAGCGCCGGAGCGCCCGGCCGAGGCACTCGTCTTGCTCGACATCTACCCAACCGTTCAGGCCGCCGAAGACCGACTCGAGCAGATTCGCGCTCCCGCCGCCGCCGAGGAGAAGACCGGGCTGCGACAGGTCGGCGGCCTGCGCGCCTGGATCGAGGTCGTGACCCAGGTCCTGATCCTTGCCGGCTTCATTGAGCCCTCGACCGACAAGGTGAAGCCGAAGCGCATGACACGGGTCCTAAAGACGGCCCTCGCGTTCGGCCTCTGGGCGCTCACCTGGATCGTCCCAATCACCTTCATGCTGATGATGGCCTACGCCTGCGAGGGTCGCACCCGCAGGGTCTTTGACCGCGCGCTTCGCTTCTACGGCGATGTCGAGGTGGACCGGGCCGACTGGAAGAGAAGCTCGTCCCAGTGGCGCCGGGAACGGCCGTTGCGCACGGCCCTGCTCGGCCTCACCCTCCTCATCCCGCTCGGTCTAGCCGGATACGCATCTCGAACGGTTCCCCTCGCTCAAGCTCGCGCCCTCCTAGAAGCCGCCACCCGGGGCCCTCGCGGCCTCGTGACCTCGGCGGGGGCGCTCTCGATCTCTGCGGTCTTGCCGGGCGCATGGCTCTCGAACCAATCTGCATACCGCTCGGCGAGCGGAGCGGCGCTGATGCCATGGGCGAAGACAGAGAGGCCGACGGTGAGGTAGATCGCCAGGGTGATCAGGTGCTCCTGGGGGAGCTGGTGCTCTCGATATCGATCCCGTCAAGAAGGTGAGGGCCGACAAGGAGGCCGATGGCGACGAATATCATCGTCGGTGTCACGGGGGATCCTGAGACGCGCCGCGAAACCGCGGCGACGATTGCAAGCGACCACGCCACCGCTCCAGCCTCCCAGGCCGGGCGAAAGATGCCTAACGGAGGAACCTGTTCGTGCTTGGCGCCCTCCCGGCGGGGCGTGATCGAAGCCCAGGTCGGATCGCTTTGCGATCATGGGGTGGGGCTGGGGAGGATCCGGCCCTAGGAGCCGACGAAAAGTAGGGCGCCCGCTACTTCTTCTTGACCTTGAACTTGAAGGTCGCCGGGGTGGGATCGGTGCCACCCGCGCCGACCGCCTCGACCGAGAAGACGTGCTTGCCGAGCTTGACCTTGTAGGTCTTGGGAGAACTGCACGGAGCGAAGGCGCCCCCGTCGAGCTTGCACTTGAACGTTGCCCCGGTGGACTCCGAAGAGAAGCTGAACCTGACCTTGGTCTTCTTCTTCTTGGTCTTGATCGTCTTCTTCGGGTGGGACTGGAGAGCGGTGTTAGGGACAGGCGGCGACACAACTGGCGGCGACACGACTGTGTAGGCGACCTCGCGGGAGGCCTTGCCGCCCAGGTTGTCTTCCGCATCGACGTCGAAGGTGTGCTGCCCGAGGCTCGACGTGTCGAGGGCTGCGCCGCTCGAAGCCGAACCATGGCAGGATTTCAGCGTGGCGCCTTCCGCGGCGTGGCAAGCGTAGCTCGCCGTCACCGCCTGGCCCTGGGTGTAGGTCGCGCCGTTGGCCGGGGCCGTGATTTCGACCGAGGGGGAGGCGATCACCGTGTAGGTCACGCTTTCGGCGGCCTGGCCCGCTTTGTTGTCTTCGGCGTTGACGGTGAAGGTGTGTTCCCCGGGCGTGACGGTGTCGATCGCCGCGCCGCTCGCAACCGGGCCGGCGCAGGATTTCAGCCCGACGCCTTCATTCGCGAGGCAGACGTAGGCCGCGTTCACGGTTTGGCCCTGCGCGTAGGTCGCGCCATCGGTCGGCGATCCGATATCGATCCCGGGCGGCGGCGTGTATGAGATTTCGATCTTGGGAGCAGCCGCAGAAGTGCCGGCAATCCCCCCTTCGGGAACCAGCGAGGAGCCGCCGCCGCCGCCGCTGCTGCCGACGTAACAGGCCCCGGCGCCACCGCCGCCGCCGTAGAGCCCGCCACCGCCGCCGCCACCGGGGCCAGTGGCTTCTGCAGCGTAGCCGCCGGCGCCGCCCAAACCCAGCTGGCCATTGCCACCAGAGTTGACGCAGCCAAAAGCTCCTTCACCCCCTTCGATCTGGGTGCCGGCGTGACCGCCTTCGTAGGAGGAGGCGCCTCCCTGTTCGCCCGCATTCCCGCCGTTGCCACCTTCTTCTCCGCCGGTGGCTCCGGCCCCTCCGCCGCCGGCGGCAACGAGAAGCCGGGTGTCTTCGACCGTGAGGCTGGTCGACCTCGGCGCGGTGCGGAGGTCGGAGGCGCCGCCACCGCCACCACCACCGTTGCCGCCGCCGTTGAAGCCACCAGCGCCGCCTTCGCCTTCCGATTTGCCGTTGCCACCCACCTCGACGAAGAGGGTCTCCCCCGGCGTCACAGTCAAGATCCCGGTCACCTGCGCACCCTCTCCGCCGGTCTTCGTGCCGGAGGCCCCGCCGCCGCCGCCGAACGCCGTCACGCCGATCACGTGGACGCCCGTGGGCACGATGAATTCCTGCTCTCCCCCGGTGTAGTTAAAGGTTTGGGTCGTCGCCTCTGCGGGAGGAGCAACGACAACAGCCGAGGCGACTCCGCACAGCACGGCAAGGCCCGATATCCGCCTCGCTCGGCGAGCCCATGAGCCTGGCTGCATACTGGATCTCACGGTCGCATCGAGCGTACAGCATGGGTCGAACGCCGATCAGATGCCGCCTAGATCTGTCAGGGGCCGATCCGAGGCTCAGTTCAACGACAGGAGCGGCCAGGCGAGCGCCGAAACCCCTAAGTACGATGAGCACGAATCGTGCCGAGGCTTTCTCCGACGGCGTCTTCGCGATCGCGATCACTCTTCTGGTGCTCAACATTCACGTGCCCCACCCGGGGTCCGAAGAGGGTCTTGCCCGCGCTCTTGGTGGGCAGTGGCCAAGCTACGCTGCCTACGCGATCTCCTTCATAACGATCGGGATCATCTGGATCAACCACCACGTCATGTTTCGTCGTCTGAAGATCGTCGACCACGGCATCCTGATCTGGAACCTGCTGCTACTCATGTGCGTCGGAGCACTGCCGTTCACGACCGCGCTGATGGCCGCCTATCTCAAGGAAGGCGCGGGAGAGAATCTCGCGGCAGCCGTTTACAGCGGTTCCTTCCTGCTGATGACCCTGGTCTTCGCCGCCACCAACCACCACGTCCTGTTCCGCAAGGCCCATCTGTTGGCCGCCGACGTTGGCGAGGAAACCCGCCGTCTGACCCTCAGGCGCGGAATGTCCGGAGCGCTCCCCTACCTGGTCGCCACGGCACTCGCCCTGATATCGCCGTACCTGACGCTCGCAATCTGTGCCGCGGTCGCGATCTTCTACGCGCTTCCCTTCGCAAGCGCGAGCGGCGACGACCCTGATTCCGTGGCCGCCTGACGGAGCTGTTCGGGTCCCCGTCCGCCGGCCGAGAACGCTCAGGATCCGTCGGGCTTCCTCGGATCGGCACCGTGTTCGGTCGCCGAGTCGGTCGCATTGAGCCGCTGTGAGCGCAGCCACCCGCGAGTTGCAAGCAATAGAGACTTCTAATCCCCGCTTACGGGTCCGCTTATGCGCTGATTACCCGGCTTTAACGGAATGCACTAAGGCTGGCGGAATGGCGAGCCAGCCGACTCCGATCGGGGGGGAGCAATTCCTCGGCCCGACGACGCCGAGAAGGGTGCGGTCACCCGGGCTCGGCGGCCTGCTCCGCAAGGACTGGAACCAGCACGTCATCCACGCCGAGGAGCTTGCGCGTACGAGCGGCTTCCAGGAACTGCGCGCGGCGATCCTCGAGCGTGCGGCTCCGACGGCCGCCGATCGCGCCCTCGACATCGGCGCGGGAACAGGCCTGCTTGCCCTTCCGCTCGCGGACCGGGGGGCCCACGTGTGGTCGATCGACATCTCGGAGGCGATGGTCGAGCATCTGCGCTGGCTTGCAGCTGGACGGGAACTGCCAAACCTCTATCCGCTGGTCGCGTCGGCGACCGGCATTCCCTTGGAGGATCAGTCGGTGGACCTCGTCGTTTCCAACTACTGCTTCCACCATTTGGGAAACGATGAGAAGCGGCGCAGTCTGGACGAGGCTTTTCGGGTGCTCACACCCGGTGGGCGCATCGTCTTCGGGGACATGATGTTTGGTTGGAGACCGACGAGCCGGCGCGACCGACGCGTGATCCTCGCGATACTGCGGTCGATGGCCCGGCGCGGCCCCGCCGGACTCCTGCGGATCGCACGCAACGGCACCAGGGTTCTGTTGTCGACCGGGGAGCAGCCGGCACCTCCGGAGTGGTGGCATCTCGCCCTCGAGGAGGCGGGCTTCATCGACGTCGGGGTCGAGTGCTTCATCCGCGAGGGCGGCATTGCGACCGCCCGCAAACCGGGATGAGGGCGGCCGCACGGTGCAGGATGCCTGCCCAGCGCAGAACGATCATGCGCCGTCGGACCGTCGCTCTCGCCGTGCTGACCGCACTGGTCGCGATCACGCTCCTGGCCCTCTTGAACCGCGAAGGATCTCCCCGACAATCCGATTCGCCCGCTTTCGTCACCCTGCGCCTCGATGGTCGGGCCCTGGCACGACGAAGACTCGCCGAGCTGCGCAGGCCGGCCGGGATCGGGGCCCTGCTGGCCACCGTTCCGGTGGTCCGGACCATTCATCGGGGAGCGACCGAAATCCTGGTCCGAACAGAGCGGCTGACGCTGCACCGCGAAATCGTGGAGGCCGTGCGTCGAAGCGGAGGCACGGTGGCCATACCGGAGCATGCGACGGCGGCGAGGACGCGTGTCCCGTTGGTGCAACAGGCGCTTCGCGACAACTGCGAGGCTGCGGCGCTTTCGATGATCCTCGCCTTCCGGGGCAGAGCGGTCGGCCAACTCGCCCTTCAGCGCGAAGTCGCGCACAGCAGGCCACTGGACCCGACGGTCTCGACCGCAGGGGCCCAGGTGTGGGGCGACCCGAATCTGGGCTTCGTGGGTCGCGCCGATGGGGGCGGGCCGGCCGGTGGGTACGGCGTTTACCAGGGCCCGATAAAGGCGCTTGCCCAACGCCACGGCCTTCGCCTCAGGGATCTGACGGGCAGCAGCGCGGGGGCTGTCTATCGATCCCTTCTTGCAGGCCATCCCGTGCTTGCCTGGGTCGCTCTCGCGGAAGGCCCCTACGCGACCTGGCAAACCCCGGCGGGGCGAACGATTCGCGCCAATTACGGCGAGCATGCCATCGTGCTCACAGGTGTGGGACCGGACACCGTGAGCCTCAACGACCCTCTGAGCGGTCGCCGGCTGACGTGGACCAAGGGTAATTTCGAACGGATGTGGGCGGCACTCGGCGCTCGCGCCCTTTCGGCCTGACCGAAACCTCGAGCCGTCGGCCCAGTCGCAGTGGCCGAGGCCCCCGCCGTGCCGACTCAGCTTCCCGATGGCGCCGGCGCGATCTCGCCACGGCCGGCGTCCTGGATATCTCGCGGGAGGCCAACTCCGATCCTCCCAGCGACCACTTCTAGCTTGATCCGCCAAGCTGTGATCGCCGCCCGCTGGCGGCTCTGGGTTTCCGGCAGCCGATCGAATGCGCGCTCGGGCAGGGCGGCGGCGAGCGCGCTCAGGTAAGCGTCCTCGAGTACGTAGGTGTGTGCGTAGGAGCGTTGGGCAGAGCGCAGCCCTGAAGGCGTACCTCCCAACGCCGCAATCCTCACCGCGTAGGCCGCGAAGCGACGGTCGATCCGGTCGAATCGGCGCTGCGCCGCCACTGATCCGAGGCGATGCTCTTCGTAAGCCGAGAGAATCGGGTCCGGTTCATCGAGGAGATGGTTGACCCCCAGCCGGATCGGCTCGATCCGCGAGAGGTAGGCGCGCAACGAGACCCGATCGGAGTGAGGCTCGCTGGCGCCACAGCCGGCGACGGCGAGAGCCGCCGCCAGCATGCCGACCGCGACGGCGGGGCGGGTCAATACCCGTAGCCGCCGCCGCCTGAGCCTTCGGAGGTTTCGGCTTCGGTTTCCGTTTCTTCGCCGGAGCTTGCTTCCACGCCCGAACCAGCTTCGTTCAGGGCCGACCACAGGCCACCGAATGCTTCGGACCCGTTGCCGTTGGCTTCGCCCGGGCTCTTGTCCTCGACGAAGGTGTATAGCGGGTGGCCGGCGTATGTCACCTGCAGACTGCCGTCCTTACGCTTGGTCGTGCCGAGCTGCGATGACATCGCACCTTCACCGGCGGTCGGCGCGCCCTTCGTGCTGACCGGCGGCCAGCCTTCTTCGCAGGTCCCGTAACACGACGAGGTTGTGCCCTTGTCCTTGGCGAACTCGTAGACGGTGAAGCCTTCGGAATCGACGAGCACCATTCCCAGGCCGGAGACTTCGGCGCCGGTCAGCGTCATCCCGCCGCCTTCCGACGAGCTCGAGGCGGACTTTTCGCTGCCGCCGGAGGTGCTGCTGGAGCCGCCACCGCCGCAGCCGGCGAATGCGAGAGCGCCCAGCACACCAAGCAGCGCGATTGCGTAGGTCGTCTTGGTCACCTCGATACCTCCTCGATGGAATTGGCGCCCGAGCGAGCCGCCGGTTCATTCGAGCCGATCGGTCAACCGGCCCGCTCCGACTCGAAGAGCGATTTGCAGGGGGTACGGCGCCAACGCTTGCGAGGTTCAGCCGCAGGACGGGCAGGCGCCGGCTCCGGCCCCGAGGCTGCGCCAAACGGGCACGCCTACCGGGAGCTCTATCCTCTTGCTGCCGACGGTTCCGGGGTACCGGCGCCCTGCAGAATCAGAGAGGCCCGACCGAGGAGGAGCCTGATGACGGGATGGACAGGCGCCGAGTTGCGACAAATCGGCGCGGCGAACGAGTTTCACGTGGCGCCCCCGCGGCGCGATGGCTCGCTGCGCGGGCCGCTGGCGATCCGGGTCGTCGGGAGCGGCGAAGACAACTACATCCGCTCGGTCCGGGGACCAACCGGCGGCTGGTTTCGCCATGCGCAGGATCGACCCGAAGGCCGAATCGAAGCGGGCGGCGTCGAGAAAGACATCACCTTCATTGACGTCACTGACGGGACAATCGACGCCGCTTGCCGCGAGCGGTACGGCTACTCCCCGAGCGCGGTCGACCACATCACCAGTCCTGAGCCTCGCTCGACCAGACGCAGGGTGGCGCGGCGCTGATGCCCACCGACACGGGGCGGCGCGTGGCGGTCATAACCGGGGCCTCGTCGGGCATCGGCGAGGCGACCGCCCGCACGCTCGCTGCAGAACGCCACCGCGTCGCGCTCCTCGCCCGCCGGGTAGACCGGATTGAAGGCCTGGCCGATGAGCTCGGCGACGATGCTCTGGCAATCGAGGCTGACGTCACCGACCGCGACTCGATCGTCGCCGCTGCCGAACGCGTCAAAGAGGAGTTGGGCGGTGCCGACATCCTCGTCAACAACGCCGGCGTGATGCTGCTCGGTCCGTTCTCCGCGGAGCAGCGAGACGACTACGAGCGGATGATTAAGACGAACCTTCTTGGCGCGATCACCACCACCGAGGTCTTCCTCGACCAGCTGCGGGACGGAGGCGGCGATTTGGTCAACATCTCCTCAGTCGCTGGCCGTACGGCGCGTGCGGGCAACGCTGTCTACGCGGCGACCAAGTGGGGCATCGGCGGCTGGTCGGAGGGCTTGCGCCTCGAGCTGCAGCCCGACGTCCGCGTGATCGTCGTCGAGCCCGGTGCCGTCGCCACGGAGCTGCCCGACCACATCACCCACGAACAGACCAGGACAGCCGTGCGGGGATGGGTTGGCGAGATCGCAATCAGGGCTGAGGACATCGCCGAGATCATCGCCTTCGCCGTATCCCGCCCGCGGCGAATGACGCTGAACGAGATCCTCGTGCGGCCGACCGCGCAGGCCTGATAGGCCCGACAACCGGAGGACTTGCCGAGCTTGACCCTGTAGGTCCTGGCGAGCTGCATTGAGCGAAGGGGCCGACTGCCGATCGGCTGGCAGTGGCGACGCGGTGGTAGGTTCGATTAGAGCGACACGAAGCGGAGGTGAGAGATGACGATCGACCCAGATGCGTACCGCGAGCAGAGCCTCGCGACCTGGACGGAGATGGCCGCTGGCTGGGAGGAGCGGAACCAGTGGATGATCGACGCCGCCGGCTCGGTCAACGATTGGATCCTGGATCGAGGCGATCCGAGTCCGGGCCAAGTCGTCCTCGACATCGCCGCCGGCCCGGGGGATCTCGGCTTTCGGGCCGCCGATCGAGTCGGAGCCGAGGGCCGGGTCATCTCGACCGACTTCGCGCCGGAGATGGTCGAAGTTGCCCGCCGCCTCGGGGAGGCCCGTGGCCTGGCGAATGTCGAGTACCGCATTCTCAACGCCGAACAGATGGATCTCCCCGCTGACAGCGTCGACGCCGCGCTCTGCCGCTGGGGCTACATGCTGATGGCTGATCCGGCTGCGGCCCTCGGCGAGACTCGGCGGGTGCTTGTAGACGGGGGTCCGCTCGCCTTCGCTGTCTGGGCGGCACCCGAACGCAATCCGTGGGCGGCGGTTCCGGCGATGACCCTTGTCGAGCGGGGGCACCTTCCGCCTCCGGAGCCCGGGGCCCCCGGCATATTCGCGATGGCCGACCCCGACGTTATCCGCAGGTTGGTCACCGCGGCCGGGTTCGCAGACCCCACCATCGAGGAGATCGATTTTGCCTTTCGCTATGCGGACTTCGACGATCTCTGGGACACCGTGGTGCGGCTCGCGGGGCCGCTGGCGCGCGCCATCAAGGCCTTGCCAGAAGGAGAGCGGCTGGCAACTCGCGAGGCGATCTCACAAAACCTTGCGCCCTTCCGCAAGCCCGATGGCTCCTACGTGGCGCCGGCTGTCTCTTGGGGCGTGGTGGCCCGTTGAGCGTTGCACTTGGCAGGGACGGGGAGCTCCGTCCTGTAGGACTCGCGGGAGCCCTTTTCTTATAGCGGGAGCGGGATTCGAACCCGCGACCTTCGGGTTATGAGCGAGCGCTGGCAGTGCGGCTGGACACCGTGGAGCCGATTCTAGAGCGGTATTCGCGAGGTCGAGTTCGTCTGGGGTCGGCTGGAATCCGTGGGGCCTGTTGCCCGATCTATTGCCCCAGCTACGTCGTTTTCGGCCAAGAGCGAACCCGGCTGATCGATCACCGAGCGACAAGCGCATCGAGGCGATCGCGCAGCAGTCCGGCGCGTTCGGCGCCGAGCTGGCCGTAGCCCGCAGTCGCACTGTCGAGCGAGTAGTCGAAGTACGGCTCCGCCATCAACTCGGCGAGTTCCTCCTGCACATATGCGCGCAGGTCTGGTCGTGCAGCCTTGACCTCGGCAGCCAGCTCAGGACGACCATCGACGAGGACCAAGACGTCATGGACGTCGAGGCTGCGGAGGAGGTCGCCTTTGCCGCGGCCCTTCCACGCGCAGAGCTTGGTCGCCATCAGAGTCACGGGCGTCGCCGCGCGTATTTCGGCGCCCGAGTCGAGTGTGACGGTCGCCGCGGTTGCGATCGCCTCCTCATACCAGGGGTTGGAGAAGCCGAGGATCGCGGGGTCGGTCGGCATGACGTCCAAGACGATTTGGGGGTCGGAGCTCTTCCAGCGGCATATGACCGGGTCGCCGACTGCCTCTTTGAGTCCTCGCTCGCGAAGGCGAGAGCCGAGCCGGTGATACTCGACTCGAGTCGCCACCTCACAGATCACATCGACGTCGTCGGTGGCGCGGGTCGGTGGCGCGCCAGCTCGGTCAGCCAAAGGTGAATTGTCGCCCCGCCCACGAAGACGACCTCATCGAGGACCGGGCCGAGAACCGAAGCTGCCGCCTCCAGCTGAAGCGCGCTCATTGGCTCCAGTTCTCCGCGTACCCGCGGAGCTCCCGCGAGAGAAGGTCACCAGCCACCTGGCGAACCCGGGGATCGCCGGGCCCTGAGACTGTCGAGGAGCGCGAGGATCTCGCCGAGCTCTGGCCAGCCCCCGACTGCCCCTGGAGCAGCGGGATCAGAGGTTCGATCGCCTCCCTCTGACTCGGCCGTGCGCGTAGGGCCATCCCGGCGGTGGATCCTCTCCGGAGGAATGGATCGCGCTAGCCATGGGCTCTGCCGCCCACGCCGCCGGGACTCCCGGAACCAGGGCGCCGAGCTGGCCAGGGGCGACGAAGCGCAGGGCGTGCAAGGCGAACTCCTCCCAGTGGGGAGGGTGCGCCTCTCGCCGCTCGGCCGAATACAGGCCCGCGGCCTGGGCTCGAGACAACGCCCGCTGAACCACCGGGTGGGGAACTTGAAGCCGGTCAGCGAGCGACCTGAAGGTCCAATCCCCGCCTTGCACGAGCAGACCACCCAGGACATAGATATCCGATGCCTTGACCATGACGAGAGTGTATCGAGTATCAATACGCGATACAAGAAGCATGATGTCCTGCGCACACCAAAGGCGCTTCAGGAAGGAACGCCAACATCCGGTCCGGCCGCGAGAGTTGCTTTGGATGCGAATTCTCGCGGTAGCAAGCTTCGGCGTGGCGCTGATCGGCATCGGCGTGGCGGTTCCCGGTGCCCTGAGCACCGTCCTGATCGGCGCAGGCGTGTGTTGATCGTCGTGGCGTCGCCGGTAGGGCTTCTGCTCAGGGATAGCGGAGCTGTCAAGGCCGGTTGAAAATTCACCCCCTGCGCCGGTTGAATATTCACCCACCCCCCGCTTCGCCCGGTCGAGAAGTGGGCCACCGCCGGGGTGAATGCCCCGCCTGCGGAGCCGAGCCCGTAGGGCGAGGCGGAGCAGGCGGGAGCGCTCAGTCGCGGGGCGGCGGAGAGCCCAGGTCCTTGTCGCGCAGCCGGTAGCTGTCGCCCTTGAGCCCGAGGATCTCGGCGTGGTGGACGAGCCGGTCGATCATCGCCGCGGCGACGACTTCGTCGCCGAAGATCTCCCCCCAGGCCGAGAAGGGCTTGTTCGAGGTGACGATCAGCGAGGCGCGCTCGTATCTGGCCGAGACGAGGCTGAACATCAGGTTGGCGGCCTCGGGGTCGAACGGGATGTAGCCGACCTCGTCGACCACGAGCAGCGGCACGAAGGAGAGCCGGCGCAGCTCGGCCTCGAGCTGCCCTGGCGCTTTGCCTCGCCCAGCCGCGCCACCCACTCGGTCGCGGTGGCGAACGCACCCGCTGGCCGGCCAGGCAGGCGCGGATGCCGAGGGCGATCGCCAGGTGCGTCTTGCCGGTGCCCGGCGGCCCGAGCAGCACGACGTTCTCCTTCCCGTGCAGGAAGTCGAGCTGGCCCAGGTGCTCGACCACCTGCTTCTTCACCGAGCGCTGGAAGGTGAAGTCGAACTCCTCCAGGGTCTTGCGGGCCGGGAAGCGCGCCGCCTTGATCCGGTTCTCGCCGCCGTGGCACTCGCGCGAGGAGACCTCGGTGGAGAGCACCGCCTCGAGGAAGCGCTCGTGCGACCACTCTCCTCCCGGGCCCGCTCGGCCAGCTTGGGCACCGCGCGCGCGGCGGCGGGCGCCTTCAGGGCCCGGAAGAGGTGGGCGAGCTCGGCGCGTCTTCGTCATGCCGGGATCAGCTCGTCGTAGCGGGGGAGCGGCGCTCGACCTCGACCCGGGGCCCGGCGCGCGCTCGCCGCGCAGCCGGTCGAGGAGCACCTGGTGGGCGGGGTCGGTGAAGGTCAGGCCCTTGGCGAAGGAGCGCCGGTGGCGGGCGACCAGCTCGCCGGTGTCGAGCGCCACGGGCGCTGATCTCCGTCTGCCCGATCCTGACCTCGACCCGGCGCCCGGCCAAGCGCGGGTCGAGCGAGTAGTCGTTGCGGTCCCAGTGCAGGTAGGGCTGGGGCGGCACCCGCATGACGAAGCGGCGGTCGAGGTCGGGCATCGGCTCCGGCAGCGCCCGCATCCGCTCCCGCTCCTCGGCGAGCCGCTCGGCCGGCCGGGCGCGGATCGTGCGCAGGAGGCGCCCGGCGACCCGCCCCTCCCAGGCGTCGAGCTCGGCCTGGAAGTGCTCGGGCGAGGCGAAGCTCCGGCCGGGCTCGAAGTTGGTCTCCAGGAAGCCCTGGTGGCGCTCGACGATCCCCTTGGCCTGCGGGTCGCGGGGCTCGCAGAAGATCCAGCCGACCGGCAGGGCGCCGCAGAAGGCGGCGAACTCCTCGGTCGGCCGCCCGCCGCCGGCGTGCAGGGCGCCCTCGCGGTCCCAGACGATCTTCTTGCGGCAGGGCGCCGAGGAAGGCCAGGCAGCGGGCGATGCCCCAGATCAGGTCGGGGCCTGCTTGGAGAAGACCAGCGCCGAGGCGGCGGCCCGCGACCAGCCGAGGGCGCAGGTGACGACGAGCCCGGGCGGGTCTGGCCGTGGCCGACCGGGATCTCGCCCGCGGCTCCCAGAGGTCGAACTGGCAGATCTCGCCGGGCCGATAGGAGGTGCGCTGGTAGGTGCGGGGCGCAGGTAGAGCGGCCGGACCTCGCGCAGGTAGTCGTCGAGGATCGTCTTCGACCGTCATAGCCGTCCTCGTCGATCAGCTCGCGGACCCGCTTGCCGGGCAGCTTCGGATCGTCCTTCAGCAGCCGCTCGATCTCCTCCTTGAAGGGGTCGAGCTTGGAGGGGCCTGGAGCCCGGCGGTAGCGCGGCGGCTCGGCCGAGCGAAGGGCGGCGCGGACCGTGTTGCGGTCACGACCGCTGCGGCGGGCGATCTCGCGGATCGACAGCCCCTCGACCTCGTGCATCCGCCTGATCTCGGCCCACTGCTCCACGCCCAGCATCTCCTTGCTCCTCGCCTCGGTCTGGCTGACCGGGCGAGGGTCGAAGCGTCGCCGGACGAGACCCCTATGCCTCTCAGGTGGGTGAGATTTCGACCGGCCCAGGTGGGTGATTATTGGACCGGCGACGACAGGAGCCGAGGTCGCGGCCACCGATTCAAGTTCGGCTGCGAAGACCTCCGGGGGCAGCTGGGGCTTTCGTGAGTAGCAGGGGGCGGGATTCGAACCCGCGACCTTCGGGTTATGAGCCGATTCAGGCGTGATTCAGGGGGTGCTATTTGGCTTTCTAGAGCCATTTCAGATGGTGCCAGTTCGCTGAGTTTTGCTCAAAACAAGACGACAGATAAGACGACGGATCAGCCGCTCGGTCGTCGGCTCAGCGCTGTCGGAGCTAGGTCCAGAGCTCGGAGTGCAGCACGGTCATATCGCTCGAGTCTCTAGAACGACCACAGGATGTTCGGCGAATTCTCCGCAGAGGAAATGGAAGTCGACTCGGTTCTCGCCCGGGCGCCAATCGCGCGAGACGTCGAGCAGAGCGATCGGTACTCGCAACTTCAGCAGCACCTCGCGGCTGGATACCCGTCACGCGCAGCGCCTCGGCGTTGGAAGTAAGGTGGAACAGGTAGGCGACGCCCTGGCCATCGCAGCGCAGCCGCCCGCTCGCTGGCTCGAATGGCGGCGGCGCAAGAGGTGGCGTGCCGAGAGGTCTTCCTCGAGGCGCTCCCTTCGTCCTGCCGAGATCGGATATGTGGCGGCGACGGCGGGCGCGATACCGCGAACAGGCTGCCGTCGCTCAGCGATCGAGGCAGCCGTCGGGATCATCAGGCGCCGCAGGACGACCCCGGCGGTGTCGATGACCGAGGCGCCGGTCCAGTAGGGCTTGCTGCCGCTCGCGCTGGATGCCTGTATCCAACTGCCGAGGGCCCCATTCGCCTCCAGTTCTCACCCGACGAGCCGACCTGACCCGCGAAATCGTCTCTATCGGCGGCCCGTGGTCCTCGCGAGTGATCGTCGGACCGGGATCGGTCACGTCGGCGACCAAATCAGCGCGAGCGAACTGCGCCCGAGCGCCTCCGAAGGCTCGCGGTCGCTTCAGCTGAGATCGCCACCGGGTAGATCCACGCCGCGTCTGGACGCTCGGGAGCGGTCGGAGCGGCAGGGCCTGCCAGCCATCTTGGCTGCGAGCGCCGCTGGCCCGCGGCCTCGCGGGGCCTCGTATGTCCGTGGCTCGCCGTCGGGAAGCTCGAGCTTGAAGACTAGCGCGACCTGACCTTCGAAATGATCGATGATCGGCTGCTGGCTCTCTCCAGTCTCCTCGCTTTCGCGTCGGCGCCGGCGCCACTTGCGGCGCGCCCAGCCCAGAGTCGCGTCGAGGATCTTTGCGGAGGCGTAGCCCTCGCCGAGCTTGAGGTTGCGTGGAGCACCACGTCGGTCAGCGGGGCGCTGGAGCGCTGATCGACCACGCCGTCTGCGATCTCGGTCTCAGTCGAGACCGCCGTGGCCAATTCGGTCAGCTCGGCGATCGTGAAGTCGGCCGGCTTTCCCGGCACCAGGACAACCGTCGCGGGGGCGCCTTCGTCTTCGCTGCTCACTCGGCCACCTCTCTCCTCTCCGGCCCCCGGGCACCTGATCAAGGTCTGGTCGACAGTCTGATTGCCGAAACCGCAGCTAGCTAAATTGAAACAGAGCTTGGCATTGGCAATGGCCATTGGAATTGACTACCCGTAGTGGTCAAACTCATTTGCAGCGCAATTAGGCTAGCGCCAAGTTACTCCAAATCCATCCAAGTCCTTGGAGTTCCGCTACAATTCCAAATGGTTGGATGAAATTGGAATTGACTTGGAGATAGGGATGTACGTCGAGCCAGCTCCGAGTACCTGGATCTGATGACCGAGGTTGGCGGTGATCGCATCCTGCCAATTCTGCAGGCCGACCTCGAAGAGCGTAGCGGCGAATACATCCACTGGGACAAGCTGCGGCGCCTTGCGGAGCCCGACGGCCTAAATCACCGCGAGTGGTGGCTGGGGTTGAAGATGAATCGCCAGCAGCTTTATCGAGACCTGCCGCTGCTCGACGCGGAGGGCGAGAACTTCGTTTACGCCGTCCCTGACATCGTCTTCGAGGGACTCCACCACGTCGAACCAGCGCTGCAGCGGCGAGATCGCGATGGAGGACATCGTCACCGCCGATGAGCAAGCCCGCCAGCACTACCTGGTCAACTCACTGATGGAGGAGGCGATCCGCTCCAGCCAGCTGGAGGGCGCGACGACCTCGCGTCAGGCGGCGAAGGCGCTCTTGCGCTCCGGACGCGAGCCGAAGGACGCAGCGAGCGGATGATCATCAACAACTACCGCGCTCTGCAGTCATGCGTGAGGGGATCGGCGACACACTGGCCCCCGAGGCAGTCCTGGAGCTACAGCGGATCCTCACCGAGGGAACGCTCGACAACCCCGACGCGGCCGGGCGCCTGCAGCGTCCCGACGAGGACCGCGTTGCGGTCTTCGATCGCAACGACGGCGAGCTGCTGCACACACCCGCCGCCGGCCGAGCAACTGCCGGGACGCCTGCAGACGCTCTGCGATTTCGCCAACGAAGATGACTCCGAGCGTCTTCATCCAACCCGTCGTCCGAGCGATCGTCCTTGCACTTCTGGCTCGGCTACGACCACCCTTCGAAGACGGAAACGGCCGTACCGCCCGCGCCCTCTTCTACTGGTACTATGCGGACGCACGGCTACTGGCTGGTCGAGTACCTGTCGATCTCGAGCATCCTACGCAAGGCGCCCTCGAAATACACCCGCTCCTACCCTACGCAAAAAGAGACCGACTCGCGAGACACGACCTACTTCATCATCTACCAGCTGGAAGGATCCAGCGGGCGATCGACGAGCTCACGCATACCGCGCAAAAAGTCAAAGAGGTCCGGGCGGTCGAGAAACTGATCAAAGGCTCGCCCGATTTCAACCACCGCCAACTTGCCCGCTCGGCAACGCGGTGCGCGATCCCGAGACCTCCTACACTTTCAACTCCCATGCAGCCAGCCACGGCGTCACCCACGAGACGGCGCGAACCGACCTGCGGGCGCTGGTCGACAAGGGCCTGCTCGAAGCCCATCGCCAGGGGCGCAAATACCTCTTCACCCCGGCCCCACGCCTCCCCGAGCTGCTGAAAGACGCCGCCTAGCCCGACTGGGCCGGCGGGTCGCTCTCTTCATCTCGTCGCCGTCTTCGGGCGGCGCGAAGGCGCGCTCAAGGAGCTCCTTCTCGTGGGAGCTGGGCGCGTAGTCGGCGTAGATTTCGTGGTCTTGTAGTTGCGGTGGCCCATCCACTCCTGCAGCGTCCGCATCGGCACCCCGGCGGCGGCGCATGTGGGTGCCGAAGGTGTGGCGCAGGTCGTGGAAGCGGACCGTCGCGCAGGCCGGCGGCCTTGCAGCGCGGCCTTGTAGCGCGTTGCGCAGCGCCGAGGCGTCGAGCGGGTGGCCGGTCTGCGGGGTGGGCGAAGACGAGGTCGTCGTCGGCCTGGTAGGCGCGAGCGCTTGAAATGGCGCTCGAGGGCGGCGGCGACGCGGTCGGCCATCGGCACCGAGCGCGAGTCGAGCGTCGCGACTTCGGGGTGCCGAATTGCCTCGCGGGTGTAGTTGCGGCGCACCCTGATCCGGGCGGCCTTCCAGTCGACGTCGACCAGCGCAGGGCGACCAGCTCGCCCTGCGCAGGCCGGTCATCGCCGCGACCAGGTAGAGCGCGTGCGGTCGGTCGAGGCCGAAGTGGTCCGTCGGGCACCGCGCGCAGTAGCGCCTCCAGCTCGTCCAGCTCGAGGTAGCGGATGTCGGGGTCGACCGCCGGGCGCCGGGTCGGTCGACCGCCGGCACCGGATTGACCAGCGATCCAACCGCGCTTCAGGGCGAAGGCGAAGAGGCCGTGGAGGAAGACGAGCTGGTTTGATGATCGTCTTCGTCGACAGGCCCTTCGCCTTTCCGGCGGCGAGGTAGGCGGCGATCCGGTCGGGGTCGACCTTCTCGATCGGGCGCTCGCCGAAGAAGCGGACGATGTGGGCGCGGAGCATCGAGCGGTAGTCGCGAGATCGTCGTCGGCTTTCGTTCCATCACCGTCTCCAGGTGGGTCGACGTAGCGCTCGCCGACCTCGCCGACGCTGAGGCCGGAGCGGACCGCCGTGCGCTCGGAGTCGATCCGCCGCTGCATCTCGCGCTCGGCCTGGGCGCGCGGTCAGTCCCTCGCGGCTTCCCGCGGCTTGCGCTTCGGGCCGATCTTACGGTGCACGCGTCGGCCGCCGACTACCAGCTGCCGTACCAGCTCTCCACGCCGGCGGCGTCGGTGCGGACGTAGAGGCGAGCCGGAGCCATAGGAACGCCGCGCCATCAGAACCCGACCCCTCCTCTCCTCGAGCTGGGCGACCCAGCTGCTCGATCGCCTCCGCGCGGTAGCGGCGGTAGCGGCCGAGGTCACGGTCGGGATGCGGCCCTGCGCGACTGCTCATAGACCCAGCTCTTGGGGACGCCGAGCATCTCGCCCACCTGCTCGGCGGTCGAGCAGCGGTCCGCCGGGCCGCGGGCGCGGTGCCCCTCCCCCACCCTCGCGCGCCTCGGGATGATCGTCGTGGTCCTCACCGTTGCTCCTTTCCTCGCTGGCTTCGATGGCCGCCAATCAGCGCCGGACGGCGCTAGCGGAACCCGAGCCGCAGGCGAGGGCCGGCGCCAGCCGGAGCCCCGGCGCAGCCGGGGCTTGCAGCGAGCGACGCCGGTGCCACAATCGGGCTCGAAGAAGCCAGCGTCGGTGAAGGCCGAAGGCCTGGCACGACTCAGCCCTCCCCCAGGCCGCCCGCGGCGGCCAGACGCTGACGATCTCGGCCGGGCGCTTGGCCTTGGGGTTGATGACGATCGCCTCGCCGGTGCGCAGGCGCTTGAACTGGTCGGGCCCGAGCAGGAACTCGCGCTCGCGGGTCCGGGTCCCCTCGCCACGGCCGAGCATTGGCGCTTCCCGCACAGCGAATAAGACGCTATTGAGACGACGGGGAGAGCGCTGATCGGATTGAGCCCAAAGAAAAAGGGTAAGCGTTCAGCCCGGTAGGGGGACATAACCGCCGTCCGGCGAATCCTCAGGCGTGGAGCGCGCCGAGGCCGAAGCGGTCTATGACGCCGGCCGCGAGGCTTGCGTGGAGTTCTTGGTCGAGCTGACGGCGCGCTATGAGCGCCAGGCAACTCGTCTGGAGGCGCGGATCGAACGGCTCGAGGAGAAGCTGCGCGAGAACTCCCAGAACTCCTCGCGTCCACCGTCGGCCGACCCGCCGGGAAGACCTCAACCCCAGCGCGGACCGAGCACACGCAAGCAGGGTGGACAGCCCGGTCACGAGGGCACGACTCGCAAGCTCGTGGCCACCTCGGAGCTGGATGAAGTTGTCGATCATTGGCCCGAGCGTTGCTCAGGTTGCGGGAAGGGCCTCAATCGGGGCGAGCACGACCTCGTCGGGTCGCCCCACCGCACCAGGTCACAGAGCTGCCGCCGATTGCGGTCGATGGTCACCGAGCACCGGGGCCACTCCCTGTGCTGCCCGGGCTGCGGGAAGAGCAACCCGGGCGCAGTTGCCCGAGGGGATCGGGGCGAGTGCCTTCGGCCCCCGCCTGCAGGCGGCCATCGCTTTGTTGTCGGTGCGCAACCGGGTCTCCCGCCGCGACGCCTCTGAGCTCTGCGGAGAGCTGTTTGGCTGCGAGGTCTCGGTTGGCTCGGTGGACGCGATCTGCCAGCGAGCCTCCGGCGCCCTCGCCCGCGCCCTACGCCGAGCTGCGCGAGGCGGTCAAGGACGCGCCGGTCCTCTGCGTAGATGAGACCGGTTGGCGCAACGCCGGGCAGAAGCGCACCCTGTGGGGCGCGCTCACCGACAGCCTCGCCGCCTTCACATCGCCGCCGACCGCCACGAGCGCGAGCTTGCCGAGCTGATCGGCGAGAGCTCGCCGGCATCGTCTCCTCGGATCGCTGGTGGGCCTATGGCTCTCTGACCCGGCCCGCCGCCAGGTCTGCTGGGCCCACCTTCTGCGCGACTTCCGCCGTCACTCCGAAGGCCTCGCAGACCAGGGCCGCTTCGGGGAGGCGGGGCTTGAGAGTTGCCGTGAACTGTTCGGTGCCTGGGAAAACTCCATCCACGGCGATCGCGATCGCCTCTGCCGCGAGGTTGCATCCGCCAAGCGCCATCGCGGGCGCGCTCGAGCCCCACCGCAAGAGCGGCGCAACCGTCACTTCCGAACCTTTGCCCGCAACCTCCTGAAGCTCTGGCCGGCGCTTTGGACCTCGCCGAGATTGAGGGAGTGGAGCCGACCAACAACCGCGCCGAGCGCGGCCTGCGGGGAGCGGTGATCTACCGCAAGGTCTCCCTCGGCAGCCGGTCGGAGGCGGGAGAGCGCTTCGCCGAGCGGATGCTCTCGGTTTCCCAGACCTGCCGATTGCAGGGCCGATCACTCTTCGGCTTCCTGGTCGAGGCGATCACCGCCTCTTCCCGCGCGAGTCCCGCCCCCTCGCTGATCTGAGCGAGTGAGCAGGGACCGGTGGGCTGAACGCTTCAAAAAGGCCCGAATTTCCGGGCCTTTCTCCATAGGGAGCGACCTTCGGGTTATGAGTTCTCTGGAGCTGGTTGACCAGGCTGGTTTTTGGCTTGTTCAAGCGGCCTGGGTGGGTCCGAGTTGGACCGAGTTTTGCTCAACTTAGTACCCACTTAGTACCCGCTCCTGGCCGAGCCCGGGCAGTTCGGCGACCTATGCGGCCTCTGCCGAACCAAGCGAGTCCACCAAGTCGGCTATCTCCGTCTTGATCAGAACGGGCAAGTCAAGCCCTTCGACATTGTGCTCCAGAAGCCATGCCGCAACCTGCTCCCGGTTGAGGTCGTCGGCGACGATAACGGCCGAGAGGGCGATGGCGCTCGTCCGCGAGAGACCGAGCCCCATCAGGGCGAGTTCGGTGTCCCGCGAGACGCCCAACTCCAACATCTTCGTCAGGTCGGGCATCTCGGCCGCCAGCTCGGCCTTGCCGATCTGGTCGAGATGGAACTTCAAGATGTCGAGATAGCAAGCGAGGTACTTCGGCGCCTCGAAGCGAGCGATCTGCTCGACGTCATCCATGACAGCCCGGATCATCGTCGCAACATTGACCGGCCCTTTTTTCTCCTAGTAGCTGATCCGAGCGGAGATCAAACGTGCGAGCGAGTGAAGTCATGTAACCGCGCGGGTATGCAGCCGGCGGGCTTTGGTCAATCCTGGAATACATGCCTTGCTCGTTGAAGAAGGGGCGGTGGGCTCCTCGCGGTGGACAGAGGGCTGGGTTGTTCCGTTTTCTCGACAAGTAGCCACGTTTGTGGTAGGCCCGACAGGAGACAATCGTGAGCAACGAACTTCCAGAACCTGGCCTGCGCAAGCTCTATCGCCTGGACGGCCCTCGCCCGAGCGGTGGATCTCGGCGACACCGTGCAAGGCCGTCGTCGAATCGGTCCTCTGACCGACGGAGCGCTAACCGGACTCGAGATCAATGGCAAGCTCCTCCCTGGCACCAGCGCGGACAGGCGGATCCTCCGGCGAATGGGACCGCACTCCGCTACACACTGCAAACCGATCGCGCTGATCTGCTCTACGTGCAGTCTCGGAACGTCCACCATGGAAGCGCCGGGGTGCTAGCAGGTCTCGGGCGTGGCGAGGATGTCGATGCCAGCGAGCACACCTTCCGCACCTCAACGCAGATCGCGACCGCCGCGCCCGAACTCGACTGGCTGAACAACGGGGTCTTCGTCGGCGTCGGCGTACGTCAGGCCACGGGCGCGATCTACGAGTCCTGCCTCATCGAATGATCCCGCCGCCTGAGCACGACAACGGGAAGGTCGCGATCGTCACCGGCGCCTCGCGGGGAATCGGCGCCGGTATCGCGGCGGCATACCGCGAACTCGGATATGACGTGATCGCGACCGCTCTATCGATCGAATCCTCGGACCCCGGAATCGTGGCCGTGCCAGGCGACATCGCCGACCCTGACAACGCCGAGCGCATCGTCGACGAGGCGGTCAGGCGCTTCGGCCGGATCGACACCCTGATCAACAACGCCGGCGTCTTCGTCGGCAAGCCCTTCACGGACTACACCATCGAGGACTTCAACGCTGTCATCGCCGTCAACCTCCTGGGCTTCTTCAACGTCACGACGACGGCGATCCCGCACATGCTCGAGCGGGGCGTCGGCCACATCGTCAACGTCTCGACGACGTTGGTGGAACACGCGGAAAGCGCCAGGCCCGCGGCGCTTCAAACTCTCACCAAGGGCGGCCTGGTCGCCGCCACCAGGTCGCTCGCGGTCGAGTACGCATCGCGCGGCCTGCGGGTGAACGCCGTCTCGCTCGGGGTGATCGAGACGCCGCAGCACGACAAGAGCTCCTACGACGGATTGGGTGCACTGCACCCCGTCGGCCGGGTCGGCGAGATCGAGGATGTGGTCGGGGGAATTCTGTATCTCGAGTCGGCACCCTTCGTGACCGGAGAGATCCTGCACATCGACGGCGGCCAGAGCGCGGGACGCTGACAATCAACCACGACGACGGAGGTCAGCATGAGCAACATCGACGAGCAGGTGGTCTTGGCGCACTTCATCGTCTCCGACGATGTCGAGCGTTCCCGCCGCTTCTACACCGAGGTGCTGGGTGGCAGGGTGGCCTTCGACGGGGAGCCGACCTATGTCGCATTGTCGAACAGCTGGATCATCATCAACGTCGGCGGAGGCCCGACCGACGACAAGCCCGCGGTCACCCTGGCGGCACCCAGCGATCCCGACCGTGTCAGCAGCTTCCTCAACATCCGGGTCAAGGACATCGAAGCCGTCTACGCCGAGTGGAGCGCCCGCGGTGCCGAGTTCCTGACGCCACCGAAGCAGCACGCGTACGAGATCCGCTGCTATATCCGCGACCCCGACGGCCATCTGATCGAGGTTGGGCAGACCACGGACCCGGACGGCGACTGGACCCCACCGCAGTGGTTGTCGGGTGCGGCCGGCGGGAAGGACGAATGATCACCCTCATATCCACGATGCTCATCCATCACCGACCAATGACCGTGCCTCCGCGGGGCCGACCACGCGATCGTGAAGGTCGCCGCCAACCTCGAGCCGATCCGATTGCCCGATCCCGCCGACCCTGAGAGGAGTGAACCCCCCGGTACGGATCAACCGTCCGACTTCCTCCCCGGCCCGATTTTCGTCGGCTGCATAGAAAAGGACCGCCGGCTCCGGCGAGCGGTCGGCGGCCGGCTCGAGCAGATCGGCCGACATGGTTCCGAACGCCATGGCCAGGCGTGCCCCTGTCGGCAACCACCCCGCCACGACCTCGCCCGAAGACTGCCCTTCCGGCAGGAGGCGCGCGATGTTGCCTCGGGCGTCGAGCCCGACCGGGTTACTTGGAACGACCACGAGCTTGTCGGTTAGGGCGTCGGAGATCTCCTCGATGACGCTCTCCACCACGGTGAATCGCAACGCGAGGATCACGGCATCGGTGCCCCGCAGCGCGTCGCCGTTTCCGGCGGCGGCGACCGCGGCCCCGCCGAGCTGCACGGCCAAGGTTCGCGCCGACTCCTGGTCGGCGCTCGAGAGCCGCAGATTCTCGCCGCCGGAGGCGAGGAGGCGGGCGATCGCCGATCCGATCCCGCCGGTGCCGATGATCGCGGTGCTCACGGCCCCGGCCTCTTCACAGGCGGGAGACGAGTTCGGCGACGATCTCCGCCGCAGGTTGTGAGCGCCTGGCGAGCGCGACGCTCTGTCCGGCCCACAACGACATCGCCTCGACCTCGCCGATCGTCCCGACGAGCGGGGGCGCGGGGGCGTAGCGGACGATGGGTTCGCCGGTGCCGAGGTGGGCGATCACGTCGCCTTCGCCCGGCCGATTGCCCGGGGGCGGCCGGCCCGCGGCCTCCCATCTCTCGGCTGTCGAGTTGTGGAGGGCGCGGTGAGGAGTGTCCGGCCATCCGACCTCATAGAGGTTCGCGTACCACTCAGGCCTGGTCTCGGGCGCCTCGATCAGGAGGCGCCGGTAGTCCTCGTGCAGCGGCATCTCCTCGGCGAGGAGGAACCGGGTGCCCAGCCAGGCGGCCTGGGCGCCGAGGGCGAGCACGGCCACGACCCCCCGTGCGTCGCCGATCCCACCGGCCGCGATCACCGGCACCGGCGCCACCGCGTCAACCACCGCCGGCACCAGAGGGAGCGTCGCCACGCCGCCCCGGACGTGCCCACCGGCCTCCCAGCCCTGGGCGACGATGACGTCGACCCCGGAGTCGACCGCGCGCCGGGCCTCCTCGGCGCTGCCGACCGTGTGCAGGACCAGGCCGCCCGCCTCGTGGACCTGGTCGACGTAGGGCCGGGGATCGCCGAAGATGAAGGAGACGATCCGCAGCCCGGCGGCGAGGGCCTGGTCGACTCGGTGGTGCTGGTCGGAGGTGAGGGCGAAGTTGCCGCCGAAGGCACGGTCGGTCAGCGCGGCCGTCTCGCGGACCACCGCACCCGCGTCCTCGGCCCACCACAGGCCGATGGTGCCGAGGCCGCCCGCGTTCGAGACGGCGGCGGGCAGGCGGGGGTCGAGGGCCATCGGCGCCGAGACGATCGGGTGTGCGATCCCCAGCAACTCGCAGACCGGAGTGCGTCCACTCATCGGCATGGCGTCCGCCCTGGCGCATCCGGCACCCGTGGACTACGCTCGAAGCGGAGCCGGACAACCCGGACGGGGTGCGATTGGACGGGACGACGGCCGACGGTCTCGTCGATCCTCGACCATGGACAGGAGCAGAACATGCGCAGCGACATCGTCCCCGGCGGCACCTTTCCCGACTACGAGTTGCCTGATCAGGAAAACCGTACCCGACGGTTGAGCGAGATCCAAGGCGACGACCCGCTGATCCTGACGCTCGCGCGCGGGCACTATTGCCCGAAGGAGCATCAGCAGCACCTCGAACTCGCCGCCAATTACCCGAAGGTCGCGGTGTCCTACACGAAGATCGCCACGATCTCGACCGACCCCCATCACACAAGCCAGGAGTTCCGCGCCTCGGTCGGTGCCCAGTGGCCCTTCCTCTCCGACCCGGCGCGGACCGTCCAGAAGGACCTCGAGATCCAGGAGTACACCGACCCCGAGCACGATCCGATGATCCCCCACACCCTCGTCCTCAAGCCGGGGCTGGTCATCCACAGCGTCTACGACGGCTACTGGTTCTGGGGACGCCCGTCCTTCGTAGATCTCTGGCACGACCTGCGAACCGTTTACGGCGAGATCCGCCCCGACTGGGATCTGAGCAAGCCCGGGCTGCGCGAGTCATGGGACTCAGGCGACTACTCGCCGTTTCACGGATGGGACAAGCGCTCCCCTCAGTCGGTCCCTTCCTCCTACATTCCTGACGGTGGAGGTTCGCCATGAACAGCCGGGGGTTGGTCCTCAGCGAATCGTTTCCCGCAGCGCTCTAAGGGCGCCAACATAGATCTCGGAGAAGGTCGGGAAGGGTTGGATCGTGTCGGTGAGGATGTCGATCGGAACCCGTGCGCGAATCGCCAACGTCGCCTGTTGCAACCACTCCCCCGCCTCCGGCCCGAGGCCGTAGGCGCCGGTCAGCCGCTCGCCGTCGGATAACAGGGTGAGGAAGCCCTTCGACTCGGCGTAGGCGCGGGTGTAGGTCTCGGTCTTGGCGATCTCGGTGAGCTGGGCGCTGCCGCTGAAGGCCGCCTCGCCCGCGCCGACCGCCCCTGCCTGCGGGTCGGTGTAGGTGATCCGCGGCACCGCATCGTAGTTGACCGGCCTGTCCTCGCCGAGGATGTTCGAGGCGACCACCTCGCCCTCGTACTTGCCGACATGGGTCAGCGGCCAGGTGCCGTTGACGTCTCCGATCGCCCAGACACCGTCGGCGACGCTGAGATGGTCATCGACGGCGACGCCGTGCGGATCGATCTCGACCCCGATCGTCTCCAGGCCGATGCCCTCGACCCGCGGGCGCCGGCCGGTCGCGACGAGGATCCGGTCGCCGCGCAGCTCGCGACCGTCGTCGAGTGTCAGCACGTAGTCTTCGCCGTCGCGACTCGCGCCAGTCACGGTGGCGCCGAGCACCGTCTCGATTCCTTCGCCGCCGAGTTCCTCGCTGAGCGCCTCCCCGAGCGGCTCCGGTTCGCGGGCCAGCAGGTGAGGCGCGCCGTCAATCACCGTCGCCGAGCCGCCGAGCCGGTTGACGACTTGGGCGAGCTCGACCCCGGCCGGGCCGCCGCCGAGGATGAGCAGGTGGCGCGGCACCGCCTTCATGCTGGTCGCCTCGCGCGTTCCCCAGACGCCGTCGAGCTCGCGCAGTCCCGGGACCGGCGGGACGAACGGAGCGGCGCCGTTGGCCAGGATGATGTGGCGGGCAGTATGGCGGGTGCCGTCGACCTCGACCGCCCCTGGACCGGCGAGCCGGCCCGAGCCGCGCAGCAGCGCAATCCCATGGTCGGCCAGCCACTCTTCCTGGCCCCCGTCGGTCCATTCGGAGACCATCAGGTCACGCCAGGCGAGTGCCGCTTCGACGTCCACCTCAGCGCTCGCCGCCGCCTGTCGCGCGCCCACCACGGCCTCACCGGGACGCAGCAGCGACTTCGACGGGATGCAGGCCCAGTAGGAGCACTCGCCACCTACAAGTTCGCGCTCGACCACCGCGACCCGCAGGCCGCCTGCGGCGAGGGCACCGGCGCAATGCTCGCCGGGCGAGCCGCCGCCGAGGACGATCGCGTCGAAGTCGAATGGGGCCGCGCCGCTCGGTCCCTCCCCCGCGGCATTCATCGTGGCAACTTCCCGCTGGCCGCCGTGGAGATCATGGATTCGACATCGATCTCGACCTCGGGGCTGTCCATCAACTCCTCCTTGGGTTTCGCCATGGTGATCAGGCCTCAGGGCCCGTCGTAGATTCGGGCCGCTGAAAGCTTGCCGCTCCCGCCACCTACGAAGACGGTGAGGCCGGCGCGCGGGGTGGAGGCGCCCGGGCGGAGAGCGTTGTACTCGAGAGCACAGATGTCGCCGTCCTCGACTAGGGCGCACGGCTCTAGCTCAATGCCGCCGCCGGAGAGTTGTGCGCCGTAGAAGGCGCGCAGGCCCGCGGCTCCTATGTGGACGAGGTCGGCGGCGTCGGACTCCCGGGCGCGTCCATCGGCCTCGAAGGCCGCCACGACCGCGTCGGCGTCGCCGGCCGCCAGGGCCTCGGCGTACCGGCGGACCGCGCCGGGCACGCGCAGCCCGGGATCAGGACGCGACAGGGGCGGCCGCTTGGTTGGGTGGCCGGTGAGCGATCGGGTCCCAAAGTGGATGCGGATTTCCTCGATCCGGCCCTCAGGAGTGTGATCGGCGACCATCGCGTGGGGCAGGTCGATAGGTCGGTCACCGGCCCTCAGGTGGACGATCACCTCCTCGAAGCCGCGCTCGGTGAGGACGCTGCGCTGCACGTCCTCGACTGAGGCGTCGTGCTCTCCCAGCCAGCGCCCGGTGTCGGCGACGAACTGACGGAACTCGTCCTCGCCTTCGAGGTGCCCGCGCAGCGGGTGGAGGAGGCGCGGCTCGCCTGCGAAGGATTCGACCAACGCGTCGACGTCGCCCGCCAGCATGCCGTCGAAGTAGGGGACGTCGACGACCTTCCGCCGCTGCTTCGCTTCGAAGCGCGCCAGGACGGGTGTGGAGAACAACTCGGGTGCCCAGGGCATCAACCGACACCGTCTCACATCCGTCGCCGCCGGACGACCCGGTGATCGCCCCGGCTCGGGCGCGGACCCTATCCTGGGACCGGTGGCTGGAATGGCCAAGGTCTAAGAGGAGGTTTGCGAGATGCGCGAGGACATCGCGGTGGGTGGCACCTTCCCCGACTACCGCTTTCCGGACCAGGAGGGCAGGGACCGATCGCTGGGTGAACTACAGGGGCCCAACCCGATGGTCCTCCACCTCTCGCGGGGCGGCTTCGATCCGAAGGAGCGCCGCTTCGTCTCCCACCTGGCTGAGGCCCATGTCGACTTCAAACTGGCCTACACCGCCCTGGTCGTGATCACGACGGACGATCAGCTGGGTCTCGCCGAGTTCCGCGACGGCGTCGGTGCGTCTTTTCCCTTTCTATCTGATGCCGAGCGTCAGCTCCAGCGCGAGTTGGATATCCAGGAGTACACCGACCCCGTACACGACCCGATGATCCCCCACACCTTCGTCCTCGCGCCGAAGCTGCGGATCGAGAAGATCTATAACGGCTATTGGTACTGGGGCCGGCCGACGGTCGATGAGCTGCACCGGGACCTGCGAGAGGTGATAAGCGCGAGCCGCCCCGACTTCGACCTCGCGGCCCCCGGCCTGCGCGAGGCATGGGATGCCGGGGACACAGGTCGGTTCCTCGTCGAGCCTGTCGAGGGCTCCCCGATTCGCTATACCGAGGGCGACGACGTCGGCGTCAAGCGTTAGCGCCCTCGCGCGAAGCGGGCCAGCCCATTCCAGCCGTGGATTACGCCGGGAGCGTCAAAATCAGCATCGCCGCTGAGCCCGGCGAGGCATGAGTGGCAGCCACGATGCCACTGCTCCCAGCCATAGCCCATACGTCTCGGGTTCCTAGAACGGGCGACTTCTGATTATGAGTTCTCTGGCGCTGGTTGACCAGGCTGGTTTTTGGCTTGTTCAAGCGGTTCGGGTTGGTCCGAGTTGGACCCAGTTCCGCTCAACTTAGTACCCACTTAGTACCCGCGCCCGACCTTCTCGATCTTGCCGAAACCTGTCATCGATCAGAGGGGCCAGCGCTTCTTAGTATTCTCGTCGACGCCGAAGACCTCTCGGAATGAAGCATCCTCAATCGCCCGCGTAATCATCCGTCTCTAGCAAGCGCTCCGGGCGCAGCGAAAGCCCATGTTGCCGGTCGTGCTGGCCCGCGCGCGGACCCGATAGCGATCGCAATAGACCCTTCCCCCGACGAGGATGTGGGCGCGTGGCTGTCATTGTCGAGCGCCAGGGATAACAACGTCCTGGCGCTTGAGCTTTGGGATGACGAGGCCCTGCATCTGCTCGCGGCGAGACAGGTTCAGGTCGCCCGAGATGTGGGCGCGCTGGGACACCTGGAGTTCGCCCTCAGCTTCCTGGCCAGGAGCCACATGCTTGCTGGTGAACTGACAACTGCCCTCTCGATGATCGAAGAGGCGAGGCTCATCGCGGAGGCGACCGGCAACCCGGGACTCGTGAACGCTCCCCTGGTGCTCGCCGCCTGGCGCGGCCAAGAGCCAGAGGCCTCCGAGCTGATCGACGCGAACTCCGCGGAGGCTTTCCGCCGTCGATGGACCTCCAACAGCTACGCGAGATCGGTGCTCTACAACGGCATCGGGCGATACGAGGACGCTCGGGATGCGGCCTGGGAGGCGATGCAGCCCGACCCGATCGGCTATGGAACCTTCCTCGTCCCCGAGCTGGCCGAAGCAGCATCGCGAACCGGTGACGAGGCGCTGCTTGCATATGCGGTGGAGTGGCTCTCCGAGCGGACCCAGGCAATCGACTCCGGCTGGGCCAACGGAATCGAGGCGCGGGCGCGTGCGCTGTCGAGCACGGAAGAGGAAGCCGATGATCTCTATCGCAAGTCGATCGAGCACCTCTCCGGCACGCGTGCCCGAATCGAGCTCGCCCGATCTCGACTTCTCTACGGGGAATGGCTGCGGCGCGAGCGGCGGAGAGTCGACGCCCGAGAGCAGTTGCGCACCGCGCTCGAGGAACTCCCCGAAATGGGGGCCGAGGCCTTTGCCCGCCGTGCCGAGCGAGAGTTGTTGGCGACCGGGGCGCGTGCGCGCAAACGGACGGCAAATACCATCGATCAACTGACACCTCGGGAGAGCCAGATCGCACAGCTCGCAGCCGATGGCCACTCCAATCCAGAGATTGCGGCTCAACTGTTCATCAGCACGAGCACCGTCGAATACCACCTTCGAAAGGCATTTCGAAAGCTCGAGGTGAAGTCCCGTACCCAGCTCGCGAAACGCCTATCCTAGTGTTTGGGGCATGGCAGTGACCGAGCCGATCGAGATAGCGGACGCCCCCGAGCGCGATCGCTATGAGATCTCGGTAGATGGCGAGAGGGTCGGCCTGACTGCCTACCGCCTCCGCCCGGGCCTGATCGCATTCATCCACACCGAGATCGACGAGGGCCACCAGGGTCGCGGCCTTGCGGATCAGTTAATTCGATTTGCACTGGAAGACGCTCGCAAGCGAGATCTCGTCGTGCTGCCCTTCTGCCCCTTCGTCAAGGCGTTCATCGAGCGCAATCGAGAGTTCGAGGATCTTGTCCCCAACAAATACCGGGAGCAGTTCGGTCTATGAAGAGCTACGAAGGCGAGCAGATCGAGGTGACATACGACGCGACCCGGTGTCTCCACGCCGCCGAGTGCGTGCGCGGCCTGCCCGCCGTTTTCGACACCGCGAAGCGCCCCTGGATCGCTCCCGACGCCGGCGATGCCGAGGAGATCGCTGCGGTGATCCGGCGATGCCCAACTGGGGCACTTCACTACTCGCTACGAGAGGGTGAGCCCGAGCAGCCCCGCGTACCGACGCGAGTCCGCCTCCCCGAGGCGGGGCCGGTTCTCCTCGAAGGAGATCTCGAGTTGGCTGGGGAGCGACAGACGCGCGCCGCCCTGTGTCGTTGCGCCAAATCGGCCAACCAGCCGTACTGCGACCGCAGCGGTCCGTGTGAGCAATGGGAGTACCGGCAAGACGACCAGTCTGCGTGACCTTGAGCACCGCGAATCCCGGGGTGGGCCGGCACCTCCCTGATCCGCTCCCTGACCAACTTTCGACAAGCAAATTCCGGCACGGCCTGCTCGTCATTGCCGCGGTCGCCGCCATCGTTTGTGTGCTTATCCTCCTGCTCCCGGGCCTAAGCGCCGTACGCACGAGCTTCTCGGGCGCAGAGCCCGGTTGGATCGTGCTCGCTGTCGTGGCGGAGCTCCTCTCCTGCGCCTCCTACGTAATCGTCTTTCGCAGCGTCTTCTGTCGCAGGATGAAATGGCGGATCGCCGGCGAGCTCGGCCTTGCCGAGCAGGCGGCCAACTCGCTCCTCTCCGTCGGCGGGGCGGGCGGCCTCGCACTCGGCGCCTGGATCCTGCGTCAGCAGAGCGTTCCCAGGGAACAGATCGGACGACTGACAGTCACCTTCTTTCTGATCACCAGCCTGGCCAACGTCGGCTTCCTGGCAATCTGCGGAATCGCCCTGGCCAGCGGTCTCGCCTCGGGTCCCCGCGACCGGCTCTTGCTCGGCGGGGTTCCAGCCGTCGCTGGATTGGGCGCGATCGCCCTTGTCCTGGCGATCGGAGCGTTCGCGAGCCGCCTCATCTCTGCCACCGATCGTGCCTCGATCAAGGCCTTACTCGCTGCCATTCACAAGGGGGTGGCGGGAGCGGTCGAACAGCTGCGCTCCCCCCTGGCTCTGATCGGCTCCGCCGGCTACATGCTCTTCGACATCGCGGTACTGGCGATCTGCTTCGGGGCGTTCGGGCTGCCGACGCCTCCGCTCGTCGCTCTTGCACTCGCCTACATAATCGGACAGCTCGGCGGCCTCATACCGCTGCCCGGGGGCGCGGGCGGCCTCGACCTGGGGCTGATCGGGGCACTCGTGCTGTACGGCTCGACCGCCGCCGACGCGACCGTTGCGGTTCTCGCCTACAGGGCGATCTACCTGATCGTGCCCGCCGCGACGGGACTCTCTGCGCTTGCTTCACTGCGACGACGACTGGCCCGCCCCGGAGCCGAGTTCGTTTTCTGTGCCCCCGCAGAGAATGAAGCTTCCCAATCGCCCCAATCGCGGACCTAAATCCAGGGCAAAAGGGGCCCGTTAGGAACACGGCACGATTCCGTATTGATTATGTGAAGCGGCGACATGGCCGGATTCTGTGCCCCTTAAACAGCAATGGCCGATACGGACTCTGCGCACGAAAAGCGACCGGTGATGGCGCTCGTTGCCTGCCCCGCGCGTAGCCTTCGCACGTAGAAGCTCGGTTGCACCACCCTCGGGACCGATTCACCGCTTGGCTTCCGCGGGCGCCGGTCCCTCCCGGTCGCAGCCATCAACCTACTGATGGAACGAATACGTGCAAAGGGAGGCGCCCGATCGATTCCGCAATCTCCGTATTTAATTCGACGTCTATTGCACCCTGTCGACTGACTTCCTGAGCCTGAAAAGGCGTAGCTAGTCGGCGACGGGGCAGGCATCCCGACAGCACCCCGCTTCGTCCTCAATCGGCGCGATCAGGCAGACACGCCGATGCTGTGGTCGCCTGTGCCGGTGGCGGCCATGGGTGCGCACTGTGCGCATCCGACCGCTCGGGCGGCGAGATCCCGAGGCACAGCCACCGGCTCTGGTTCGTCGGCCGAACGAGTTCTCAACTGCAGCGCGGCGACGACCCAGGCCCCGCCGAGAAATACGGCGGCGGCGATGAACGCGACATGGAAGCCCGCCACTCGGCCTGCGGCAAGTGAGGTGGAGGTCGTCGCCCCATGCAGGATGCCGCTGGTCCGGCTTGCCGCGAGCGTCGAGAGGATGGCGAGCCCTATTGACCCTCCGACCTGCTGGGCGGTGTTGAGCAGACCGGATGCCAGCCCTGCATCTTCACCACGCACCTCGCTCGTGCCGGCCAGGGTAATCGGGACGAACGTCAGTCCCAGCCCGAGACCCAGCGGAAGGAGGCCGGGAAGCACGTCGTATACGTAGCGTCCATGCACCGGAAGCTGAGTAAGGACGATCATCCCCACGATCGCGAGCGCGATTCCGATCACGGGGAGTAGATGGACGCCGACGCGGGG
This sequence comes from uncultured Solirubrobacterales bacterium, assembly GCA_963838035.1. Lineage (GTDB taxonomy): Bacteria > Actinomycetota > Thermoleophilia > Solirubrobacterales > 70-9 > CAVVNN01. The sequence goes on along the minus strand of CAWIPM010000001.1, from coordinate 18,180 downwards.
GACGAGTTTGCGCGCGAGCGTGGCACCGGTCGCAATTCCCGCGGAGAACGGAAGGAACGCGGCGCCTGCGCCCAGCGGTCCATATCCAAGGATCTGCTGGAGATACAGCGAGACGAAGAAGAACGTCCCGAAAACTGCGGCCGCGTTCAGGAACAGCATCAGGTTGGCGGCAGCCAGGCTGGCGATGCGGAAGATGCCGAGCCGCACAAGCGGCGCCTGACTGCGACGCTCATGAGCGACGAACCCGCTGAACAGCAGGAGACCCGCAGCCAGCAGGCCGATCGTTCGGGGCGATCCCCATCCGTATTCGCTCGATTTGATGATGCCGAATACGAACACCAACAGCCCGCCCGTAACAAACGCCGCGCCCGCGAGATCCAGACTCCGGTGGGCCAGCTTCGCTCGAGACTCGGGCAGGAACTTTGCCGTCGCGACCAAGAGCGCCATGCCGACGGGCACGTTGACGAAAAAGATCCATCGCCACGATGCGAGATCGGTCAGCACCCCGCCCAGCAGCAGCCCGATGGCCCCACCGCCGGCGGCGATCGCGCTCCAAATCGCCAGCGCTTTCGCGCGATCGGTCGCGTCACTGAAGGTCGTTGTGATGATCGAGAGGACGGCCGGTGTGAGCAGCGCGCCCCCTAGCCCTTGAAGGCCCCGGCCGACTATGAGCATCCCGGATGACTGAGCGAGGCCATTGAGCAGCGACGCTCCCGAGAACAGGACGATCCCAGCGCTGAACACCCTCTTGCGACCAAGAAGGTCGCCCGCACGTCCGCCCAACAGCATGAACCCGCCGAAGATCAGCGTGTACATGTTGATCACCCATTGCAAGCTCGACGTGCTGAAGTGCAGGCCACGCTGGATCGACGGCAACGCAACGTTGACGATTGTCGCGTCGAGAACAACCATGGCCTGGGCAATGCAAACGATGGCGACGGCAAGCCAAGGGTTGGTGGTGCCGGGTGCGCGCTCCCCGGCGTCGTCTGAGGTGCCCGGCAATTGTGAATCCGGGGAGCCTACGGCGTCGCTTTCCTCGAACGGGACTGTGCCAGCAGGTCTTTCACAGCTTCGGGGTCGCTAGACATCGTTCAGGTCGTCCGGGAGCAACCCGAAGGACTGGTAGAGGCGCACGTAGTCGACCGTGTCCCAGTGCTCGGCGGCAAGTCCATCCTTAACTCGGAAGAAGTCCGCTGAGGTGAAGTCGACCTGTCGACCGCTTTCGGCAATCGTGCCGTCCCAGACGCTGATCGACGCGACCCGATTGTTCTCCGCCACGACGTGTGTTTGTACGGGGCGACCGTCGGGCATGGCGCCACGACCCACCGCCCAGGCGTTGGCGAACATCGAGCGACCATCCGGCGTCCAGCCGGTGTTTTGGACGTAGTTCTCGGCGATCGCGTCGACATCCTCGGCGCGCCCGGTCGAGATCACGCCGTCGTAGGCCCGTCGGCTGATGGCCCGGGACTCCTCGCTTGAAATTCGGCGCCCCGCCCCTGCGCCAAACTCGGTTCCAAGTCGCTCCTCGAACAGTCCATTCGCCGACTCAGGAACGCCAAGCATCTGCTGGAACATGCTTGCCACACCTGGGATGGCACCGATCGAGACCAGGATCCGATAGCTGTCGAGCACGGGCCAGTGCTCGACGATTCGGTCGTCACGAATGCGCAGGACGTGTGAGGCGGAAGTCTGGAACGCACTGCCGGTGGCGCCCACGCCTGCGAACTCCCCCGAGTGGGTTCCGGTGATGATCGTTCGCAGTGCAACCAAGTCGCCCTCGACAAGCACACCAACGTTCTCATGCACGTCAAAGCGAAGGTCCGAAAAGGATTTCTGGAGCTCCTCGTGGTGGCTCTTGAGGGCAGTGCGGCTGCGCCTGCCATGCACGTCATACGAGAGGAACGCTCGAGCCAGGAGCTCATCGATGCGAGACGAGTCTTTTTCATTGACAGCATCGAAGAAGGCGCGCGCAAGCTCATCCGCCCGTTGGGCCGAGGCGGTGTTGTGGAATCCATCGAGGCTTGTCTTGGCAGCAGGGCTCATGCGGATGGCTCGCCGACACTCTTGGCAGGTTGTGAGTCGAGACCGGCGAGCCGCATGCGAAGCTCGTCGAGCTGCTCGTCGGTCTGCTCGCTCACCAGTTTGAGGACCTCCTCGGCATCCGGCCCGACTGGGACACGGATCGGAGCGGGCTGGCGCTCGGCGGCCTCGACCACGCTTGCTGCGGCTGTCGCGGCATCGAGGCCGGCGCTTTGCATGCTGTTGAGCGCCGCCGTAAATCCGGCGAACTCATCACCGTAGATTTCACGCTGCTCGGGCGTCATCGACTCCGACGCCCTCTCGAGGGCGGCGGCCGTCTTCGCCGGACCGCCGGTTGCCATGTTGCCCGGCTGCACCATCACGAAAGCGACTCCAAAAGATTTGAGCTCGCCGCGGTAGACGTCTGCAAAAGCCTCGAGAGCAGCCTTCGAGGCGCTGGAGGGCCCATTGAACGGCAGCGGCAGACGGCCTGTCATCGATCCGATTTGCACGATCCGCCCCCGAGCCTCTCGCAGCGCGGGAAGGAAGGCATTGATCACAGCCAAGCTGCCGAACACGTTGACCTCGAACTCGTTGCGAATCGCACTAATCGACAAGACCTCGAGCGGACCGGGGGTTAGGATCCCGGCGTTGCTGACGAGCACGTCGAGGCCGGCGGCGCCCAGCTCATCGGATGTGTCGCTGACCCATCCGCGGACGGCGTCGTAGTCGGTGATGTCACAGATGCTTATTCGGGCGATGTCGTCGGTCGCGCGTTTCACCTCCTCGACCTCGTGAGGCTTGCGGGCGGTGCCGAACACCAGGTAGCCCTTCTCCGCAAAATCGATCGCGATCTCCCTCCCAAGTCCGTTCCCGGCACCTGTGATCGCGACGGAGCGAACATCATCAGTTGTTTCAGGCGTCATTAGTGGCTCCTTTCGGCGTCCGTTTTGATGTCCACGGATTAGGCAGTAAGGGAAAACGTCGTTCGAGTTCTGCCCGGCGGCTCTCAAGGTCACCTATGAGCACAAGCGATTCACCGAGGTGACCTGGATCCTCGAACACGAAGCCGGGCTGATCGGTGGCGACCTCGAGCAGCGTGCCGCTGGGCTCACGGAAGTAAACGGACTTCGTCATTTTGCGATCCAAAACCGGAGTCGGCCGAAGCCCAGCTTGGGAGAGGTGGGAGCGCCAGGCGTCCTCTTCACCGTCGCGGATCGTGAATGCGACATGGTGCACCGCGCCCGCCCCCATGATCCCTTCCTCCGCCGGTGGCAGGTCGTAAGCGATCAGACCATGGCGCCGATGGCCCCGTGACAGCCAACGACCAGTGCCCTCAGGCTCCATGCCAAGTACATCGTCGACCACCGGTGCGCTAAGCGCAGGGTCGGCGCTGTATGCGCGAACCTCATGCATCCCGCGAATCGCAATCTGGTTATTGACGTCCGGCGCGTTGGCAATGAGAGGCTCGTCCTCGCCGTCATCGATCAACAGCTCTAGCTCCAATCCCTCGGGGTCCGAGAAGACAAGCCGATCAGCAAACCGGTCGCGCAGCGCGCCGGCTCGAGCCAGGCGGTGCTCCCAGAAATCGAGTGCCTCCTCTCCCGCCACCCGGAAAACCAAGCGGTGGAACATCCCTGCGCCCGCACGGCCTAGCGCCACCCGCGGCGTGTCGAAGAACGTCAGCAGGCTGCCCGGACTGCCCCTGTCATCGCCATAGGCAATGTGCCGCATGCCGGGATCGTCGGCATTTACCCCTTGCCACACCAAGCGAAGCCCGAGGACCTGCCCGTAGAACTCGAGATTCGCTTCCAGGTCGCCGGTAATCGCCGTGACGTGATGCAGACCATCAACCTCCATCGGGCTTTTCTCAAAGCTGCTCAAGAGGCGCGAACCGATAGACGTATGGGCCCAGGCCATCGCCGATCGCGAAAATCACGTCGATCATCGACTCCTGGGCAGCGGCGCTCTCAAGCGGGCCCACACGCACCGGGTCATAGCCGGCATCGAAGTTGAGCTGTTCGACAGCCTCGCGTGCCTCCTCGTCACCGCACCAAAGGTTGCTCGGCTTGACCCGCGCGTCCCCCAGCTGGCCATACAGCGAAGCGAAGTTGACGTTGAACGACTTCGCTGTCGGCCCGCCCGTGATCGACTTCACGAACTCGGTGTTAGAGGCGAACCCCTCCGGTGCGTCGACTCCGATTCGATTTGTCGCGTCGATCACCGTCTTGCCCTCAATGCCGGTCAGCAAGTCGAGCGCCTCGACTATTGAGCCCCCCGGGACGGCGACCAGCACCACATCTGCGCCCGAGACATCGCCGCCGTCTCGGCCCAACCGCGTCACCTCATGACCCGCTCGATCCCATAGGTCGGCGAGGCCGCCACCAACGTTGCCTTTGCCAAACACCGTGATCCTCATCTGCCTACCTCCAGATCTCTCGTCAACCGCGGCTAGGAGAGCCACGGCGGTGTGTACGCGCCGGTCTGGTGGAGAATCGCCGTGAGGTCGTCCGCCGCCCACTCCTCACTGATCTTTCCGTCTCGGAGCCGATACACATCGACCGCGTCCCAGCGCACCTTGCGACCCGTCGGCGCAATCCCGAGCAGCTCGCCCTCATGAGTCGCCTCGACGACGAACCTGATGGCGACCGTGTCGCCCTGGGCGACGATGTCCTGCTCCTGCGCCGTCAGGTCAGGCAGTGCGCCGATGAAGCCCTGCAACAGCCCCACGAGGTTCTCAGCACCTTCGACCGACCCGAGTGTCCCGCCGTGCCACTTGACATCGGGGGTGACGTACTCGGACGCCAGATCAGGGTTGTGCTCGTTGAACACCTTTTCGGTGTACTCACGAACGATCTCGACATTCGACCCGACCACCGTCTCGCTCGCCATATTTGCCCCCTTAGTCGATGTTTTGGACTCTGAGAGGAACGCTAGATCCGAGCCTCATCGCTGTCCAAGACCTGTCCCCGGCCCCAGCGATAGGCTTTGGCTATCGATCTTGACCCACGCCTGCTTCGCTACTTCCTGGCCGTCGCAGAAGAGCTGCACTTCGGCCGTGCTGCCGCTCGCCTCTACATCTCTCAGCCGTCGCTGAGCAATCAGATCAAGAAGCTCGAGGGCACCCTCGGCACTGAGCTGTTCGTGCGTACCAGCCGCGAAGTCAAGCTCACCACCGCCGGTCGAACTCTCCTCGGGGACGCCCCACTGGCGCTTGCCGCGCTCGAGGACGCGGCCGAGCACACCCGCCTCGCCGGGGCGGGCGTCACCGGAACCGTGCGGCTCGGCTACGCGCCGGCGGCCGGCTTCGAGACCCTCGGGGCAATCCTCGCTGGCGTTGAAAATGACAACCCCAATATGACGGTCATCGCCAGTGAGCTGTTCAGCGCCGAAATCCCCGGCCGCGTGCTAGCCGGAGAAATTGATGTCGGGCTCGCCCTGCACCCCGAGCCGAGAACCGGCATTCGCACCGAAGTCCTTCGAATTGAGCCGCTCGCGGCGTTGATCGGCAAACGCCACCGCTTCGCCAACTCGGCATCCATCTTAATCGCCGACCTGGAGCATGAGACTCTCCTTCTGTTCCCCCGAGAGCTCGCACCTGCCTACTACGACCGCATCATGGAAGCCTGCGAGCAAGCCGGAGGTTTTACACCGCGGGTCAGCGCCTTTCGCAACCCGCCTGTCCCGGCCATGCTCGCGCGCCTTCTTGGGGCTCACGAGGTTGGTCTCATACCCGCCTCGTTCGCCTCCCATAGCGCCCGGGCCCAACAAGGCGTAGTCGCCCGCAAGGTTGATCCACAAATCCTGGCGGAGTGGTCGATCCTGTGGCCCACCCGCGCCAAATCCGCAGCAATCGAACAGTTCCTCGACGGCGCACATAAGTGCGCAGCTAGCAACGGCTGGCTGCCCACGACTGGAATGACGTCCGGCGCAAGCGCCGACTCACGAACCACGACGCAAACCTGACGGCTCAGAAAGGGCCGCTGTAGGTTTTCCTCATGCGAGATTGGCCGCCGATCACCGACCCCGAGCTGCTCAAACGGCTGGCCCTTGATGATGCGGAGTTCAAATCCATAGCGCGTAACTTCTGGAGCGGGGCGGGCCCCCGGAGCTTCGGGCCGTCGGCGCTTGACCGAGCTCTGGGCTACCCCTGGGATCGCCCCGAGGGCTCCTACATTTTGCGTGGGGACGAGATTGAGCTACTAGCAGGGATCGGCCCGAAGGAGCGAACCGCTGTGGTAGGAGAATTCACGGAGGGTCGCCATCCCATCCTTTCGTTCGGCGGGAATGCAGCGCCCAGCTGGCTGACCACGAAGTTCGCGCATTTCACCGGCGAGGAAGATCGGAGCGCGTTGGTGCTGGCCGGCGACCTACACGGGTTCGACGTGGGGGCCGCTGCATCCCTGGCCCCGTCGGGCTTTATGTCCGCCACCCTGTTCGCCAGCCCCGGGACGGTGGTGCGGGCGGCGATCATCTGGGCAACTCCCGCGCAAGTCACTCAGCTGACCTGGACGGAGATCCCATATTGGCTCGGGCGCCTCGACGATGCCCATTTCATCGTGGAGGATGCCGACGTCACCGTCGATGAGGTCTTCGCCTACGTCCATCGTCTGGGCTCGTTCTGTGTCAACAACTCTCCGGTCGCGCTGGCAGCGATCAAGGCAACGGGTCGTAGCGCCCCCGAGATGACCCAAGAGGAACTCCTCGACCTCGCCGCCGGCCTCATGATCGGCGACGATGCCCGAGCCGAAGATCTGGTCCGTGAGATCCACGAAGACATAGCGGGCGTCACCGAACGAGCGTCAGAATCAATATGGACGCGTTCCCTGCCGTTGCAGGCAAGATGGACGCCGTACCCCGCAGCTTTCCCAGCAGATCAGAGAGGCATAATCCGATGAGAAGGGACCCGCGGGTGATTTTGCGCTCCGGCGTGAGAGGCGCCGCCGCACCTCATCGAGAATCCGTTGCAAGTCGGGTCAGGTGATCAGGATGCACTGTGCCCAAGTGTTGTCACTCGCCCCGACTGCCGGCCACCGACCTGAGTCGGGCGAGTCCGAGGATCGAACTGATCGAAATTCGCCGCAAGTGAAGGTTCTACTTATCGCCGAAAGGGTCGAGGGTTTCTTTCTCGAGCGGCTCACCAATCGTGGTGTTCATATGGGAACGACGCAGCACGCCACGATGGACGAGGCAATGCAACAGGCCTATTCCGAATACTCCCTCTCCGAATGGAGAGGTTGTCCCGATGACGTCGACCCTTTGGATTACATCAGGTTGCGACCCAAGGTCTGATGGGCTTAGTCGTACGTTGCGTTCTCGAAACCGATCCGGGAAGCCCCGACCCTTCCCTATCCGCCGGCACTCCTTGCCCGGTCCGCCCACAGTCCCCCGTCAACTCGGCCCAGCGGTCCGCCTGCACTCCGGGCTCAAGAGCGACCCCCCCTAAACACTCGCGCTGGAATGTCGGCTCGCCAAGCCGCCGGGGTCGCCGCCTTTCGCGGCGGCGCTCACTGGTTGAGTTTGCTCTGCCAGTCAGGAGGCACCGCGCCCTGAGGGCCGGGGGTGCCCTGGGAGGACGGGTGGCTGTCGGGTGGCGCCAAGTTCGGGCCTTCGATGAACTCGCCGGAGCGGTAATCGTAGAACCAGTCCTCCTCCGGCTCGAAGCTCTGGATGACCGGGTGGCCGGTTGCCTCTTGATGGCGAGTCGCGTGCTGGTTGGGCGAGTTGTCGCAACAGCCGATATGCCCACACGCTGCGCACCGGCGTAGATGCAGCCACCACCCGCCCGCTGCCATGCACTCTTCGCATCCCTCTCCACTCGGAGAGGCCGTCTCGTCGATGTCACCGGGCTCGGTCGTCGGCACTTCTGCTCCTCTCGTCGGATCCTTGGTCGAGCCTACCGCCGCGTCGCCTCGCTTGACGGCGACCTCGGGGGGCTCTGCGGTCCGAGCGCCGGCGTTCCAACCGATGACCCGGACTGTCCACCGCCGCGCGAGAATTGTCGCTCGTATGCTGACGGCTTGGCCGGCTTCGATTTCAAGTTCGCCAGCACCGACTCCGAGGAGGCTCGCCCAGCACGTAAGCGATGAGGGAATATGCGGGCGGCGCTTTGGGCTCGCCTAAAGCACTAATCGACGGAAAGATTGTCGAACTTAGTACCCGCCGGCCACCCCGTCCGAGGCGTCAGCCGGCTGGGTCGTCCATCAAGCGCTTCTCGGCCTGCACGATCGAGGCGTCTTTGGTCGACTTGGCCGCAGGGTCGCCAGCCTTTGCGAGAGCCTCCGTCGGCAGGAAATCCGCGTGGGCTTCTTTCAGATACTGAAAAGCGCGCTTGGCCGAGGGCGCATAGTCCAGACGGTCTTTGACGAACTTATGGCGATGGCGAGCATCCTCGATGATCTCGCCCCACGTCTTCACCCAGACCCGGACCGTACCGTCCCTAAAGGTGGTGATCAATCCTGGATCCTGGCCCTTCTGATTCGCTTCCTCGGGGACCGTGCCCCGTAGCGAGGTAGAAACCGCAAAGAAGTCCCAGGTGACGTCACTCTTGTCGAAGCGATCATCGTTTGCAACGGCGTGGGCATAGTCCCTCACCTGCTGCACCTCTTTGGGACCGATTGCGACCGAGGGCCGCTTCAACTCCACCACCAGATGCTCTAGCCGATTACGGTTCTGAGGGATCTCCCGCGCGAGGAGAAGATCGACGATCGCCTGCTGACGATCTCCGGCCCCCTCAACAGGCGTCGCCAGATCCTCCGGCGCCAGCTCGTCCCTGCCCAGCAAGTGGACATGCTTCTTGAGGACCGAGTTGAGATTCTCGTCATCTGCAGTAAGCGCGAACTCCTCACCGAAGGCCCAAGTCTCGTCGGCGAGGATTCGATGAAGCTGGCTTCGCTCTAGGAGTTTCATCTTCAACTCCTTATCCATAACTAGCTCCTGAAGCCCCATAAGGAAGTCCAGGCGATTTGTGATGGTCCGCGAGGCTGCGATCACCTTCGTCAAACTGGTTTGCTCAAGAAGCTTGTCGAGCTCCTCCAGATCTTTCTCAGGGAGGCCCAGAACCTCCTCGAGTACGCGGTGCAACGAACTCGGGTCCTGCTCAACGGCCTCGCGCAACAACCTCAACGACAGCTTCCTCGACCTTGATTCGCCGTCGTTAACTGCACCCCGGGCGGTAACAGCAACGACATCGAACAGCTCCCTGGAAGCGTTCTCGGTCGCTGATTGAGGCTCCGTGTCGAAAGGATAGACCTGCTCGGATTTCCATTCTTCGACCTGACGCCTCCTCTCATCTTCAGCGCGATCCTTGAAGTGGGAACGCAGCTGATCGCGGCTGGCCTCGATCACGGCAAAGGACTGTGGATCAAGTTCCGGCGTGAGTATGCGAGTGCTGTCGCGGAACCCAGACCAGCAGATGTACGCCGTGAAATCGAATCCCGGCGCCTGGATTTTGACCTTCTCCTCCCTCAGCGCCATTCCGTCCTCGTTGCAAAGACAGAGGACCCGCGGCATGGCCTGGTTCCACTCGATGACCTCAAGGCGTGCAGGGTCCGATCCGTCAACCTCGATCGGATATTCGGCGTGGTTCTCCTGAATCTGCCCGGGGTCGAGCCTCTTTCCGCCAAGGACGATTTCCGGGTGGTACTTCTGAAGGTAAGGGGCAAGCTGACTCAGCAGGTACTCCCCCGCGCCCTCCCCAAGCCCTTCTGGCGACTCCACAATTCCAGAGATCAGGACCTGGGTCCCAGGCTCGTCCTGGGTAGGCATCGGGTCCGAAACACCAGCGCGTCGGCGATCACCTGCACGGATTTCGATGGTGGTCAGCTGACGCCCCTCATTGGTCTCAGCAACCGTTGTCCAAGTGATGGCTTGGCCAATGCCAGCAGCGCGGAATCGACCCTGGCCGGACTTGCCATGTAGTGCGCGGCCAAGGCCCTGAGAGGTGCTTCCTTCTTGCTTCCAAGACCCGCCGAGGCGCTCAAAAGCAGCCCGCGCTGCCTCGTCCGTCATGCCGTGTCCGTTGTCGGAGACACGGATCTCGGCGATTCCGCCAAGCTCTTGCTCGATCAGGGAAATCTCGACGCGCGTGGCGTCCGCGTCAAGAGCATTCCAGACCAACTCAAGGATGGCCGTCCGCGGACTCGCGGCCAGCTCCTCAAGATGGTGATTGTCAATCGAAAGCTCGAGCTCCAATGCATATCCTCCCGCGGAAGGCCGCCGCGAAGTCAAACTTTCCCTCCGCTATGGTCGCGCCGACGAGACGGTACCGAAGCCCTCAGCCATCTACCGGAGGAGTTGGCGAAGCCTCTCGGCGCTGAGGTCGGCATCGCGCAGGATGCCGGCGAGCGTGCCGCGGCGGATTTCGCGGTGCCGCGGGACGACAAGCGCGTACCTACGCCCCGGCTTCTTCAAGCGGACGTGGCTGCCGCGTTGACGGACGATTTCCCAGCCCTCCTTGCCTAGCGCCTTGATCAGGCGCTCGCCGGAGACGACCGGCTGGCGCGGGCTCACGCCGGCAGGGGAATCGTGCGGCGGATCACGCCGCTGTCGAGCGGCTCGCCGTCTTCGCGCAGTCCCTCGACGTAGAGGGCGACCGCCTCGTTGGCGTTCGTCATCGCGTCGTCAAGGTCATCGCCCTGGGTGTGGAGACCCGGAAGGTCTGGCGCGTAGACGTGGTAGCCACCCTCATCCTGGGGCTCGAAGACCAGCTCGATTTCTTGTGCATCTGCCATAACCGCTCCCATCTAGCTTACGCCAGCTTGCGGGCCTACTGGCCTAGCTGGCATCGTTTTCATCGTCCGTTGCGTGGCCGTCCTCTTCGTCTTCCTCTTCGTCGGCGAAGGCAGCCTCGGCCCAGCGGGCGCCCTGGACCGGATCGGGCGCATAGTCGGCATAGATTTCGGTGGTCTTGTAGTCGCGGTGGCCCATCCACTCCTGAATGGTCCGCAACGGCGCCCCGGCGGCGGCCATCCTCGTGCCGAACGTGTGCCGGAGATCGTGAAAGCGGATCGAGCGGACGCCGGCCGCCTTGAGCGCGACCTTGAAGCGCTTCCTCATCTTCGAGGCGTCGAACGGGGCGCCGGTCTCGGGATGGCAGAAGACGAGATCCTGGGCGCCGGTGTAGTTCGAGCACTTGAGGTGCTGTTTGAGCTCCGTGGCGACGCGCCCGGGCATCGGGACGGCTCGGCTCGATCGTTTCGTCTTCGGGGTGCCGAAGCGCCCGCGGGTGTAGTTGCGGCGAACGCGGATCAGGCCGGCCTTCCAGTCGACGTCTTTCCAGCGCAGGGCGATCAGCTCGCCCTGACGCAAGCCGGTCATCGCAGCGGTCAGGTAGAGCGGCCGCTCGACCGTGCCCAGAACGTCGTCGGGGACCTCCTGCAGGAGCGCCTCGAGATCCTCTAGGTCGATGAAACGGATATCGGGATCGGCGCCGTCGGCTCGTGGCCGTTCGGCTTCGGCGACCGCGTTGCCCGATGCCCAACGGCGCCTCTCTGCGAAGGCAAAGAGACCGTGGAGGAAGTTCAAGTGGTTGCTGATCGTCTTTGGCGAGCGGCCCGCCTTCTTCATCGACGAGACGTAGTCTTCGATGTCAGCGCCGCCGTAGCGATCGATCGTCTTCTTCGGCAGCCCCCGCTCGGCTTTGTTGAGGATGCCTCCGTAGTCCTGAACTGTCGATGGCTTGCGTTCGAGGAAGTCGCGGATATGGGCGATGTAGGCGTCGCCGACCTCGCGCAGGGTCAGGCGCTCTTGTGGCGTCGCCTTCACCTCTCGCATGAGCCGGCGCATCTCCTTCTCGGCCTGGGCCTTGGTCAGGCCCTCGCGGCTGCCGCGCTTGCGCTGGCGGCCGATCTTCCGCTTGATCTGCCGAGTGCCGACGTACCACTTCGCGTACCAGGAGCCGCGATGTGGATACAGCGATCCCGAGCCGTAGGCCCGACGCTGACCGTTGTCCTGACCCATCAGGACCACCCCCGCCTAGACGCGGCCGCCCGGCGACTCGATCTGTTCGAGCCAGGCAAGGATCGACTCGCGGCGGTAGCGCCGGGTCCGGCCGAGGCACACCGTGGGGATACGCCCTTCGCGCGAGAGCTGCCAGACGTACTCATGCGAGACGCCGAGCAACTCCGCGACCTCGTGCGCGGTCCACAGGCAGCCCTCCGAACCTCGCCGAACGCGAAGGCGGTCAGCCGTCGCCATCGTGAGCCTCCTGCTGGAACGCTGGATTGCATGTGCGGATCCACCGCGCCGGGTTCGGCTGGATGCGACCTGCTCTGCATGACGCACCAAGTCCGCAGCTGCACAAAGTGACCCCCCTGAAAGAGGCGCGGACAATCCGCGCAGGCAATCCAGCGGGCGGCGAGCTCCTGAGTCCAGGCGCCATCACAGCCCCGGCGGGTGCCGCATCTCGAATCCGGCCAGGTAGGAGGCGGAGAACTTGTCTTCGCCGATCCAGCCCGGACCCTTGCCCGGGGGCGACGATCCCCGAGGTGCCCCAATAGCGCTCGCCCGGCGGCGTCACGTCCGCGCCGAGAAGCGGATGAAGGTGTGGGCTTCGGCGCCGTAGGGCTTGACGAAGATCGTCACCCACCGCCCCGGTCCCGGTTCGCCCCAGCCCACCAGCAGCGTCGTGTCCATCGTCGGGTTGCCGAAGCCGCCGACCTGGAGCAGGTGACTGACGGCGCTCGAACAGTCGAAGGGCCCGTTGGGCGGAGTCGGCGAGGAGCCGTGGGAGCCGCCCCAGACGTATTCGGAGGTCGGGCGGAGGGCGCTGAGGCGGGCGGCCTCGGCGACCATCCGCGCGACGGTCTCGTTGGGAGCGCCAGCCGCCGCGGCGCAGCCGCCGCCGCTGGCAGCCTCGACCGTGCCATCGCCGGCGAAGCGGTGCGCGTCGCGCCAGGACCTCGGCGACGTACCAACTCCGCATGGTTGTAGCTGAAGATCGCCGCGTGCCAGTCCTGCGGAGCGCCGGAGGCGCGCAGCAGGCGGGCGGCGGCGAAGATCGCGTCCCAGGGGTTGTAGGGGTCCTTGATGCCGTCGCCGTTGCCGTCGACGCCGAAGGCTTCCCAGCTCGAAGGGAGGAACTGCATCCAGCCTTCGGCTTCCGCCGAGGAGACGCCGAGGTTCGTGCCGAAGCCGGTCTCGACCCAGTTGATCCCGGCGAGGATCGACGGGCCTTCCTCCCCCAGCCCGTACTTCGCCGCCGCCTGCTCGTAGATCGGGACCAGGCGTTTCGGCACCTTCGAGCTGAGCGCCCCGACGGATTCCCCTCCGCCGCAGCTCGGCGAGGCGCCGAACATCACCGTGACCGCGAGCAGGACGCCGATCAGGGCGGCGAGCAACCCGAGCGGCAGGCCGAGCAGCAGCTTCGGCGCGCGGGGAGCGGGGAGTGAGCCGGCCTCCACGGCACCCTCAGCCCGGCGGCGAGATCGTGACGACCCGCCAGCGCGAGCCTTGTTTCCGAACGAGGAAGCCGACCGAGAACGGCGGCGAGCGACCGTCGCCGATCTCGACCACGCCGGCCAGCGCGGCGCCGCGCGGTCGCAGGGTCACGGCGAGGGCGCGAGGGTGAAGGCCGCGCCGAGCGGGCGGCACCCTCGACGCCGCCGCCGAGAGGTCGCGGCGGAGGGCGGCGGTGGCGCCCGGCAGCCGAGGCGGGCGCCGCCTGTAGATGCTGCGGGCGTAGGCGTAGGCGAAGCGGCGGGCGACGCGGGCGGCGGGCGCGAGCTGCTCGGCAGCGATCGACCCGCCGCGCGTGCCGCTCAGAAGTGACGAGCCGGCCTGGGTGTTGGTGTCACCCGAGGAGCAGCCGACGAGGGCAACGGCGAGGAGCGCCAGCCCGAGCGATGCCCCGGCGCGGCGACGGCACGGCGAGATGTGATGGGCGGGGTGCATCCGCCCCTGCTGTCCAGCGGCAGGTCGGTTTGCATCGTTTTCGAGCTGAGCCGATGCAAATGGCTTCCGCGCTGGACAGTCCGGGTAGCAGTCAGAGCGCAGATACCTACACTTGAGATGAGCGCTTTGGCTGGCTCGTCGTAAACATCGAAGTTCCGAAAGGACCGATGTACGGACGCAAGGCCAACAGTGAGTTGAAGCAGTCCGAGCTGGAGGAGGCCCGGCTGGGCTTCATCCAGTTCCTCCGACGCAAGCGTTTTTCACCTCAGTTCATCGCCAGCCACGGCGACGAACTGTTTGCGACGGCGGCACTCGAATACAGCCGCAAGGTCGCCGAAGGCGAGGAGATCGACAGCCCGGCGGGCTGGCTCATCACCTGCGCCTGGCGACGGACCAAGAGCCTGCTGGAAGCACAGGGCCGCTCGCCCCAGATCGTCTCGACCGACAAGGCCGAGGCGATCGAGGACGAGCTGGGGCGAAGCCCCGAGGACGCGACCCTCGATGAGGACCGGCTGCGGAAGGTGCAGGAGGCGGTCGACCAACTGACGGTCGAGGAGAGGCGGCTGCTCGAGCTTGCCTACTTCGAGGGCATGGCCGTCCGCGAAGCGGCCCGCGAACTTCACTGGCACCCCTCCAAGGCGCAGCGCTGCCACGAAGCGGCGCGCAAGCACCTTCACCAGCTGCTCGGCGTCGACAGCCTCGACGAGCTGGAGATCATCGTCGGCCTCGCCGCCTACATCTCACTGGCAGAAAAGGCGACCGCCCCGCACCTCCCGGCCGGCGTCGAGGCGGTCGCCGAGACGATCAGCCGGGGCATCGGCCACGGCTGGGCGCGGGCGCAGGATCTCGCTCGCCGCCTTCCCTTCGGCGGTGGCGCCGAGCCGTCGGCGACCGCCGCGCTCGGCGGCAGCGCCGGACGCGCGGCCGGCGTCTGCGCCACCGCCGCGCTCGCCTGCCTGGCGAGCGGAGTGGTCGGCCCTGGCGTCGGCGGGGTGAACCTGATCGGCGGCGGAGGCGGTGCGAGCGCGCCCGCGCCGAAGCACCGCAACGTCGCCGACGCGCCGCGCGTCGCTCCCCTGACCCCGAGGACCAACCCCGCGCCTTCGCCGCCGCCCGAACCGAAGTCGCCGAGCCCGACCAACGGCAAGCAGCGGAGCGGGGGTGGCAGCGCCACCGCGAGCGCGGAACACACGAAGCACGCGACCGAAGCCGTCGCGTCGCAGTCGCTGGAGTCGGCGGCGGGAGGCTCGGAAGCGAGCAGCGCGCCGGTCGAATCGGCGCCGGTCGCCGAATCGAGTCCTCCTCCTGAATCGAGCGCGAGCAGCTCCAGCTCGACCCCCACTCAAGTCGCAAACCAGCAGTTCGGACCCTGAGAGGCAAGTGATGAGAGACGCGATCCGACAACTGACCAACGTGGCCCGGTGGCTGCCCGTCGCCCTGATGGTGGCGCTCTTTCTCCTCCCGTCGAGCGCCCAGGCCGGCAGCTACATCGTCGCTCAGTGTTCGCCGGGCGTCTACACCGGCGCGGACGACGCGGGCTTCACCGCCTCGACCACTCACTACACCGCCGCGCGCGGACTGCTCTCCGTCGGCGCCCGGGCCTCCAGATCACCCACGCCCTGACCGACGGCGAAACCGGGACCGTGCAGGGCGGCTTCGGCGCCTGGGTGTGGACGGCGCCCGCGGGCACCTACATCACCGGCGGATCGACGTTCAGCCGCCTGGCGACCGAAGACGGCCAGCACGGCTACCTCGCGGTCTCCCCCGACAGCGGAGCGGGCCTCTCCTACGAGAACCAGAACGACGACCAGGGACACGAGTCGGGCATCCCGGCCGGCAACTGGCGCTTCTTGGTCGCTCGCCTGGAATGCACGCAGCCGAACGAACGGGAACCGCTGCGTCGGCGCCGCCGGAGGGGCGCACACCTACGTCAAGCAGGTCCGCATCCAGCTCACCGACGTTGTTTCTCCGACCATCTCGATCGGCGGCTCGATGTTCTCGGGCGCGGAACTGCGCGGGCCGCAGACGATCTCCGTCTCGGCCGCCGACCAGGGCGCCGGGTTGCAGTCGGTCCAGGTGGTCGTCAACGGGCAGGGAGCGACGGGCGACGATCTCTCCGGGTCCTGCAATCCCCTGCCGGGGAACATGACCTCGCGCCTCTCGCCCTGCCCGCCGAGCTTCGGCAAGACCTACACGCTCGACACGGCGCAGGCGCCGTTCCGAGAGGGCGTCAACTCGATCTCCGTCTGCGCCTACGACTACGCGCAGACGGGGACGCCCAACGCCGCCTGCGAATCGAAGGAAGTGCTGGTCAACAACCTCTGCCCCGGCTCATCGGTCGGCGGGGGGAACACGATCACCGCCGGCTTCGCGGGCAACCACAAGGGCGAGCGGACCCTGGCGTTCCGCAACCGCGCCCTGATCCGCGGGCGCCTCCGCGACCCGGCAGGCAACCCGGTCGCCAACGCCCAGGTCTGCCTCCAGGGCCATACCGATCTGCCCGGCCGCCCCTTCCACCTGATCGGCACCGCGACGACGAACGAAAATGGCGGCTGGACGTTCAAGGTGCGCCGGGGCCCTTCGCGGTCCTTCCGCGTCGCCTACCGCTTCGGCGCCTTCCAGACCTCCACCGACCTGACCCTCCACATGCGGACCCGGGTGACGCTCCACCTGAGCCGCCACCGCACCCGCGTCCACAAACGGATCTACTTCTCCGGGGAGATCGCCGGGCCGAGCTGCGCCCTGCGCGTCGTCGTCATGCGCGGGACGGTGCCTGGCTCGAAGCGCCGGTTTCTCGTCCGGCGCGCGAAGACCGACGCGCTCTGTCACTACCGCGCCGCCTACGCCTTCTCCCCGGTGCCGAGGACTACGAGATTCGTTTTCAACGCCGTCGTGCCCGAACAGAACGGGTATCCCTACGTGCGAGGACACTCCGTACCTCGCTACATCCGAGTGAGGCGGTAATCCACCACATGCTCGGGTCGAACAAGGAGGACACGCCATGAAGATCAAGCTCAGCCGCCGCTCGGCCGTCGTGGTCGTGGCCGCAATCGTGATGCTCGTGCTGGGTGGAAGTGCGCTCGCGCAGTCGGGTCCGACCGCAACTCGCTCAGCCCACCACGGCAAGATCAAGTACCGCTTCGGGAAGATCGTCGACACCGACACCACCGCGAACGACGGCCAGTTCAACTACGCCCACGGCCACGCCAACTGCAAGCACAACGAGCGGCTGATCTCCGGCGGCCTGCGGCTGGCACCACGGCAGCATCACGGCGATCATCGGCCACTTTCAGATGGTGGAATCCGGCCCGATCAAACGGGAATGGGCTAGTGACGGCCAGCTCCGACATGGGCGGAGCCGCACGCGCCGATTTCGTCGTCGTCGCCACCTGCGAAACCCGGTAGCGACCTAGACCTCCGGGGTGTCGTAGGCGCCTGATCGGGGCGCAGGCGACCCCCTGCCCGATCCTTCGGTCCCCGGCCAATTTCGGCCGAGGCCGATGCAAGTGAGGGCCGCGTTGGACAGCGGAAGTGCAGAGGCACTTCTAGCCAAAGGAGTCCATCGTGGCCCTCGCAGTCTTCGTCAAGTTCCAGCTCGCCGCCGTCAGCATCAAACCGAACCCGAGCGGAGGTCCGGGGACGCCGGCGCTGGAAAAACTCGTCAACTGGCTCGCCGCGGTGGTCCTGCTCGGCTGCGCCGCCGGGCTGCTGATCGGCGCCGCACAGTGGGCGCTCGGCAGCAAATCCAACAACTTCAGCCACGCCTCTGACGGCAAACAGAAGGTCCTCTACTCGCTGATCGGCGCCTTCGTCGTCGGCGCCGGGGCGGCGCTGATCAACTTCTTCTACACCTCCGGGCAGGCGGTCAAGTGATGCGCCCGCCCACCGAAGGCCAGCGCCCGGGCGGCGGCGTCTCGCCCTCGCCTGCCTCGCCACGCTGCTCGTCGGCCTCCTGCTCGGCCATTCCCTCTCCCCCAGCCCGGCGGCGACCGCGCCGCGACACCTGCCAAAGCCGGCGCGGCGCGGTCGCTCGCCGGCGTCCCGGTCTCCTTCCCCGATTCGCCTCGCGGGGCGGCTCAGGCCGTCGCCGCCTACCAGCGGGCCTTTGCCACGCCCGGCGATCCTGCGGCCGGACGTCCTGCGATCGCGGATCGAAGCGGTGGCGACGCCCGACTACGCGGAGACGATGCTGGCGGCCAACTCGCCCGGCGCCGAACGGCTTGGCGGCGGGACCGATCGGCGCGGGAGTCCGTCGCGGGGTGCAGACGC